>NZ_JACHFD010000008.1 GCF_014201715.1 Haloferula luteola | reverse complement strand
GGCAAGGCGCTTGAGCGATTCCTGAAAGACTTCGTCCGCGCCTACAACGAGAACTGCGGTCCGTTCACCTGGACCAAAGGCCCGAAGAAGCTCAGCCGGATCATCCAACTAACCAAGCTCGCCCAAGACGCTGGCATCACCTGATATGCCTGCTACTTTTCGGACGATGCACTAGTGCCGCAGCAATCATGCCGAAACCAACCACGGCGGGATAGATGAATCGCGAGGGTAACTGGCGCGGTGCGGCTGCTGGCTGATATTCCTCTCCCTTAGCTTTCGCCTTCGCCGCATCGATAATCCGTGAGGCAAGATCGACCGCTACCTCCTCGACAGGCGGTTTCGGTGGATCGATTGCCTCAGCGATCTGGGGCGACAAGAATGCTGCAGCCAATGCAACAAGGCCGACGATCATGCCGATCCCGGCAATGAGACGATTCTTGGTTCGTTCCGGTTTAGATTCGCCGCTCATTTCTTTGGCACAACGATCAGAGATTTCACAAAGTGAGGCTTCGACGCCTGCTCGCCAGGAGAACCAAGCCCGTCATCGGAAGCAGGGAAATACTTGGCTCAGGAACGACCCTGGTGATGACAGATCCAAAAACGGGATCCGTTTCAACATAGCTTCCTGGTTGGAAGCTCTCGAATCCAAGAGTCTCCAACACACCCGAACCCTCAATAAGCTCGAATTGATAGGTCCCCCCTGGACTCAGCGAAAAAAAACGTCTCCAAGGTCAGTCGAGCAACGAATTGGTTCTCCAGGGGATCATGATCGACCACCAAGCCCGTGATGGGGATGATGGGTCCGCCGCCACTCTCGGAAACTGAGCCTGCAGACACAGCAAAGGTTCCGGCTAGATCCGCTGCGGCTGGTGTCTGGTAAAGAGCCAGTGGCGAGAGCCGAAGCCCGGTCACAAATCCTCCCGTGACTTGATCAAGAGAGATCGAGGGATTCTCCGAATCCTGCGTGACTGTGAATCGAGAACCAGCCCCATCCGGTTCCACCAGGATAGTGATGGCTGCATCCAGCGATCGACTCGTCAAAAGTAAAGCTGCCACGATTACCGAGAAATTCATATCGGATTTCAATCGTTTGAAGGGCACCGATTCAAGATGACAAATCGTCAACTCCCCTCCCGGATAATAACTCGCGGGATGGATCGATCTCGCCTTTCACGATGGTCGCTCGTTGGTCGCCTGATCCCCGTATCGACCTTTGGGGGAGACGCTCTCCATCGGCCCATCAGCCAGGTGTTCCAAATCGAAAACCAAAGGTCGACGATCCCAGGGCGAAGCCCCCCTCTCCCCTGCAGCTCGCTGTTCCCTTCTCAGACCGGGCATTACGCCATCGCGTAGGGTTCCCATCCACGAAAGCTGTTAGAGTGACGACTTCTCATCAGGCCGGCAACGGCATGAGAGGAGGCCGCCAGGGTCTCTGGGATCACCATGCACTTGGGGGAGTGCGGTCCCAGCAAGTCGACTGGTGTGTCGAGGGGCGCGGTGTGATCCAGGGGGAACCGCCGCGTCCCTCCACCCGCGAGGGGATCTTCCTAAGTTTCCTAGGGAGGTTACGAAGCTTGGCAAAGCCTCCTTGTCCGCAGGATCTAACAGGATAGGATTCTGCCGTCCTCCCCCGGTTCATTGAGTCATCCTCTCAATCATAACTCATTGATTCCCCCATATGTCCCGCTATTCGTTATTGGAAGGCCTCCTTCGTTCTTTCCGTTCCCTCTTCAAGCCGCGATGGCGGCGACAATATGAGCGCATGCAACGCCAAAAGCGTCGCTAGCATGCACTCTCCTCATCCCGTCTCCAATCGATCGATTCCCTCCCTCAAGGAAGCGCATGGGCGGCGATCACCGAGATCTCTTCTGCTCCATGCGAGCCGTCCGCCGATCGTGAGAGGGCCACAGAGCAAACACCCGTGGGTGGGTTCATGGCCGACGCCCTGCACCCTTCTCCTCTTCGTGTTATTTCGGTAGCTCCGAGTTTTCATCGAGCGGAACCGCAAATTCCGTTGCCGGGACGGAGTTCCTCGCATTTAACCCTCAGCGAGGACGATGAGACGTTCTCGTTTCCGCTGTGAAAAACTTTGAAGACGCTTTTTCGGATCAGCAGATGGCCCTCGACCGCACCGTCGAGGCCGGTCTTGCGCTTCAGCAATTCCGCTCGCGCCACGGCGACCAGCCATGGACTGCCGAGTTGGGGCAGGGTCTCCAAGTCCTTCTCGACGAGATGACCCAGGCCACCCGGGCTCTGGACGAGATCAATCAGGTGGTTTCGATGAGGCACCGAGAAAAGCTCGCCCTTGGCGGTTCTCCTCCCGGCATTTGAACTTTCAGATTCCCCGCCCCCGGTCATCGACACACACGGCGAATGACCGGGGACCGGGTCCCGATCCGACGCACGGGGGGTCAACGCGAATCGAGTCGATCCGAAACGGGGGAATTTCTGGATCTTCGGCTCAAGGCCGACAGCCCCAGCATCCTCACAGGAATTCTGCCTCCGACCACTACGCCTTCAGGGATCCCGTCATGACGGAAGCTCAGAGAGTTTCATCGCCCAAATCCGGTCAACTCCGCGGCCACATAAGGAGCAGGTAGGCCGCGTAAATGACCAGACATCCTGCGCCTTCCCCGCGACCTACCGTTCGCCCAGTCCAGGCAGCCCACCACAACCAAGCCGCCGTGAGCACAAAGAAAACGCTGTCCACTCCCCTTACGGCAACCCCTGTGATGGGGTGAATGCAGGCAGCAAGGCCCATCACGAAAAGGAGGTTGAAGATGTTGGAACCGATCACATTTCCCATCGCGATGTCCGATTGCCCCCGCCAGGCCCCCACCGCCGAAGTGGCCAACTCCGGCATCGAAGTCCCGGCGGCAATGATCGTAAGACCGATGATCGCCTCTGAAACCCCAAGTCCCCGGGCCACCACGACCGCATTCTCGACCAGCACCCGGGAACCCAGCGCCAACACGATCAGCCCCAAAACGATCCATCCCAAAGCCTTGGGCACGGGAAGGGATTGCAGCGCCTCACCGCCTGAGTCCCCGGCACGCCGTGCGGCCCGGACGATCCACACGGTGTAGAGCAAGCTGGCCGTCACCAACATTCCCCCCCTCCATCCGAGTCACCGCGCCGTCCCATAGCACGGCCACGGCGGCCAAGGTCACCCCCATCATCACCGGGGCATCCCGCCGCAGGATATTCGATTCCACCCCCACGGGCCGAATCATCGCCGCGACTCCGAGAATCACCGCGATGTTGAAAATATTGGAGCCCACGACATTTCCCACCGCGATCCCCGACTGCCCTTGCAACGCCGCTTTGAGCGAAACCCATAGCTCCGGAGAGGACGTGCCGTAGGCAACCACGGTGAGGCCCACCACCAGTGCCGTCACTCCCCATCGCGTCGCCAATCCGACTCCTCCTTTGACCAACCAATCCGCCCCTAAAAAGAGCAGCCCGAAGCTCACCAAGGTCCACAACAACGGAAGAATCATCGCCACAGCATAGGGCCTCGGCGGTCGCCGACGATTGGGAACTCTCCTGGCGTTTCCACGCTCATCGGAAGGAAACTCAAACTGACCGACTTCTTCTGTGACGCCTCCCCTTCCCCATGCTATCGAATCCTCGCCCATGACTCCTCCCGATTGCCCTGATTGCCCCCAGCCTCAAGCCGAACACTCGATCGCTCCTGACGACATCAAAAAGGAGCAGCGTTTCCAGCTGGAACATCCCGACCGCACCTTGCTCGGAGGACCTCAGTCTCGGTGGCGTGAGCTCAGAACTCTCGCCCGCGTTTCCTGGGACTTCATCAAGGCTTTCCGCACGCTCCACTTCGCTGGCCCCTGTGTGACGATCTTTGGATCTGCCCGGACGCGTCCCGGCACCGCCTATTACGAAATGGCCCGTACCATGGGCGCCAAGTGCGCCGAACTTGGATTTACAGTGCTGACAGGAGGCGGTCCAGGCATCATGGAAGCGGGCAACCGAGGGGCATTTGAAGCCGGAGGCCGCTCCATCGGCGTCAATATCGAACTCCCCTTCGAACAAGCGGGGAACCCCTACGTCACGCGCTCGGTGGACATGCACTATTTCTTCACCCGGAAGACCATCTTGGTGAAATACTCCTATGCCTTCATCGTCCTTCCGGGTGGTGCTGGAACCATGGACGAGATGTTCGAAACCATGACTCTCATCCAAACCAAGAAGATCCGGAATTTTCCGATTGTTCTCATGGGAAAAGATTACTGGCAGCCGCTCATGGATTTCGTCTACCGCATGGCCGAAGCGGGCACGATCAGCCCGGACGACCCGGAGTTGATCTTCTTCACCGACGACCCCGAAGAGGCCATCGCCCACATTCATCGCCATGCCGTTCGTCAGTTTGGCTTGCGCCAGGACAAACTGCCGAAACCCAAGCCCATTCTCGGCGAAAAAGGGGTACCCAAAAGCGCGGCCTCCTGAAGCTTGCTTCCTCGGCTTCCGATGGGGGAGTGCATCCCCTTTTCGCCAATTCGAATTGACGGACGACTCCCCCTGGCCGACCACAGGCGCGACGTGAAGCGCCTCGGCCAGCTCCTCATTGCCCTCCTCGGCTGCCTGCACCTGTGTGGCGGCCACTGGGGAGTGCTGCAATGCGTGGCGTGGTCGAAGATGCTCGTCGACTACTCTGCCCAGGATGGCTTCTTTGAAGGTGCTCGGAAAACTTTCGACGGAGCCCACCCCTGCGCCATGTGCCAATCCATCGCCAAGGGCCGCCAATCGGAGCAAGGAACCGAGCTCCCCTCCAGTGCCAAGCGCGATCTCGCCCTGAAGGAGGTAACACTCCCCCAGCGCATCCTTCTCCACCGCCCGATGGTAAGAACTCCTGAAACACGAGAGTTCACCGTCCCTTCGCTCGCAGGCGACCTTTGGTCAGCCTCGCCCCCCTCGCCTCCTCCACGGCTTCTCGGCTGGTCTTGATTTCCTGACCGCCCACCACCGGTGCACTGATGTGCCCGGATCCAACCCTGGCACTCTCATCCTCGGCTTCTACAGCCGAAGGTTTCGGGAAATCAAAGACGCCACGCCGATGCCTCCTTTGAGAGCCCGGCACCGGGTGAATCCCCATGCACGTCCGCGCTTCGCGGGTGCGCCGCCATGAGGACACCTACCACCCTGCATGGCTGCGGCGGACCGCCGCGCCACCCTAACCTGTACTTTGATCAAAATTGGATGAAAACTTTCTTTCCCATACTTCTCTCGACCCTGTCCCTGAGCTCCGCAGCCACCATCGACACCAGTTACGTCAATCCTGGTACCGATGGCACCGCCTTTCCCTACGAACTTCTCGTCACTCTCGACGTCAATGACTCCTGGTCCAGCGTGACCAGCGTGGGAGGATGGAGCTATGTCAATCTCGACCCCTCCAAGGATCCCAGCCGGGGCTGGGGCCACGCTTCGACCTGGTATCTCATCGAAATCACCGAGGCCACACGACTGGAGGTCACCATCTCCCTGGACGTGGTACAAACCATGACCAGCACTGGATTTGACGAGACCACGGCCCTGTCTTCTGCCCATCCCGGATTCGTCATTTATGCAGGAGAGTCGGTCGAGGACGCCCCGAGTTCCCTCCACTCCTATTCGAATGACGGGGGCAACTTGATCGCCCTCAATGACGCCTGGGACAACAATGGCACGGATGGTAGCCCCGGCTTGATCTATGTATTCCACGCCTTCTCGGCAGAAGACAACACCGTCACGGGCTGGGTCGATCTCGAACCCGGTCGTTACACCATCGCCGTCGGCAACGGTGCTGATGCCAACTTGGCACCCTCCGACAAGGTGTACCAGATCGCATTCGCCACCGTTCCCGAGCCATCGGCCTTGCTCCTAGGCGCATTGACCGGCTTGGCGCTGCTGCGTCGCCAACGCTGAATCCCCAACACCCCTGGTTCAGCGCCCCATGGAAGCAATCCGCTTCCGTGGGGCCTCGCCCTCCAAGGCCATGCTCCTCCGTCAGATTCTCTTTTGCCTCGTCCTCTCCCTTGCCGCACGGGGGTTCACCCAGTTTGAAGCCCGGCAACAGCACCCCGTCGAACTCACTCCTAATGGTCGGCGACTGCTCGCCTTGAACTCCACCACTCACACTCTCTCCGTCTTCGACGTCGGGTCTCCTCCTCGCGCGACCCCCCTTTTGATCGCGGAAATTCCGGTCTCGACCGCGCCAGTCACCGTCCGCGCCCGCACCGATGATGAAGCATGGGTGATCCATGAACTCTCCGACTCGATTTCCGTCATCTCTCTAAGCCAAGGCATCATCATCGACACCTTGCGCGTGCCGGACGAACCCGCAGACCTCGTCTTCGCCGGGGGGAAAGCTTTCGTCTCCTGCTCTCGCAACGCCCGTGTGGTGGCTTTCGACGCCACCACACGGGTCCCCATCGGTGAGTTGCCCGTGGATGGATTGCTTCCCCGAGCCCTCGCCGTGAGCGCTGATGGCAGCCAGCTCTACGTCGCGTCTCTGCTTTCAGGAAACCGCACCACCATCCTTGCCCCATCGCTTGCGCCTGCGCCACCCGCGCCGACCGATCCCGAACTTCCAGCCGCACCTCAGACCGGCTTGATTGTTTCCGCTGACGACTCGCGCGTCTCGTGGACCGTGCTCGATCACGACATCGCCGTCGTCGACACCAGCACTCTGACTCTCCAACGCTGGATCTCTGGAGTGGGCACCCACCTGTTCAGTCTTGCAGTTCATCCCGATGGATCCCTGTGGTGCGCCAACACCGAAGCCCTCAACCTGACCCGCTTTGAACCCGAGCTGAATGGAGAGTTTGCCCGACACCGGCTCAGTCGAATCGACCTCACGAACGACATCGTCACTTCCTACGATCTCAACCCCGGTCTCGTCCGGCGCACCTCCCCGGATCCCACCAGCATTGCCCTAGCCCTCGCCCAACCGACCGATCTCGTCTTCAATTCCGATGGGTCTCGTTGTTGGCTCGCCGCCTTCAACTCTGACCGGGTTGCGGAGTTCGAAACCGCAACCGGCAGCATCCTTCGACGCATCGATGTGCGCCCAGCCGGCCTCGGCGCGGAAGGGATGCGAGGGCCGCGAGGCCTCGCCCTCGGAGAAGGACGCCTGTACGTGCTGAACAAAATCTCCGACACTCTCGTCACCGTCGATACCCTCAGCGGGGATCTCCTATCGGAAACCGGGATCGGCACCTACGACCCGATGCCCCCAGACCTGCGGAGAGGCCGAGGAGTTCTCTACGATGCCCGCCTTTCCGGCAATGGCACCATTTCCTGCGCCACCTGCCATCTCGATGCGGACCGCGATGGCCTCGCTTGGGACCTTGGAGACCCCGGAGGCAGCATGGTTGAAGTGATCGGAGGCGACCTCTCTGCCCACGATTTCACCCTCGTGAATCGTCAACTCCATCCCATGAAAGGCCCCCTCCTCACTCAAACCCTTCGCGGCCTTTCCCTCAATGACGCCAAATCTACGGATCCTACCGATGGCTCCACCCGGCCTGCAGCAGCGATCACCACCAAATTCCATTGGCGTGGAGACAAGCCCTCCATCCAATCCTTCAATCCCACGTTTCCTCATCTCATGGGAGGAGTGCTCCAGTCGGACGAAACGATGGACGATCTGGCCTCCTACCTGATGTCAATTCTCCTCCATCCTAATCCTCATCGCAATCTGGATAGGAGCCTGCGCAGCGATCTCCCCGCAGGGGACGCCACCAAAGGCCTCACGGTCTTCAATGACCATCTGCTCAGCCACTGCATTGTCTGCCACGACTACAACGCTGGCACCGATCAGAATCTCGATTTTGCACCCAGCGTCGGGCGCCTGCAGCCGATCAAGAATCCTCCTCTGCGCTTGGTTCACCAGCGAGCGGGCCAATTCGATCCCACAGCGGGAGCCCAATCCCTTGCCGGATTTGGCCTAGGTCCCGACGGCTCGGGATCGGTCCTCCCTATTGTGCACCCCTACTCACTTGATCAACTCGACAAGCCCCCGATGACGGCTGCCAAGCGCGCCAACCTTGCCAACCTCAAGGCTTTTATTTTGTCCTACGATACAGGTACGGCTCCCGTCGTTGGATACGACCTTACCCTTAACTCCCAGCGAAGAAGCAGTGCGGATCTTTTGACCCAGCTCGCCCTTCTTGAAACGCAAGCAGGCTACGAATGGAATGGACTCGTCGCCTGGGGCCGCGTCGGCGGAATCAAACAGAGCTTCCGCTGGGATCCAGACAGCTCCACTTACGTCAGTCCGGGCCATCCCCTCGACCGCGCGGCTCTCCTTGATCTTCTTCAACCTGGAGATGCCCTCACATTTTCAGGGATTCCCCTCGAAGAACTCCATCGCCGCAGCGACGACCGCAACGGAAATGGCGTGGTCGATTCCGACGAAAAAGCACCCGTACCCTTCCTCCTCCGCGATGCGGGAAATCTGTCTCTGAAATGGACCGGAATCGATTGGTTTCCGGAGAGTTCGGGATCCCTCGACGGGCCGTGGTTGCCGGCTCCCGGAGAAGCCACTCAGCAAAACTTAGAGTCCATCCTTCCCATTGATCGAACCGGAAGCCGACGGCATTTCTACCGCCTCCGTCGTACTTGGTAAGACGCCATGAAATTCATTCCTCTATTTCTATCCCTCCCTGCCGTCGCGCTTGCCCACCACGGGCAGGATTTCTTTCTGAATCTGGATGCCCGCGTCCCCAGCTCTGGAGGAGCTACCGTCTACGCGACCAGTTCGATCGCCGAGCAGGACTTCTCCCTCGAATCAGGATTCCTTGCAGGATTAGGAAGTGGCTTCGCCGCTGGATGCGGCATCGATTGGACGGATCAGGGTTCTTTTCACACCCAGGGACTCACCCCAATGCTTCAATGGTCGGCTCCGTTGGCTCACCGCTCCTGGCGGCTGGGAGCATCGGTCTCCTACCACTTCGATGATGGCTCGCGCCAACCTTCATCGTCTTTCACGAGCAACTCTCAGCATGGGGGCCACCACCACTCCCACCGCTCAATGAAAACTTTCAATCCTGACGCCCCACCCGATCCCGTCGTCACCCCCACGCAAATCTCGTGGCCCTCCGCCTCCTCATCGACCATCCACCTTCATGACGAGGACTATTTCCAATCGCGCATCATCTTGGAATGGTCCGTCTCGGAATCCACCCGAGCGGTCGCCAACTTTGTGGTAGCCGGCACTTCATCGAGTGAAATGGGCTTGGGATATGCCGTGGGACTTCGCCACGAATTTCATCATCATTGGGGCGTCGGCCTCGAATGCATGGGCGACTTCAATGTTCATGGAGATCACCAGGTCGTTGCCAGTTGGATCTATATGCCCCGCCACGATCTTGGCTTGCGCCTTGGATATGGCCATGGCCTAGGATCGGCCGGCGAGGGCGGCAGCCTCCATGCCGGCATCACCTGGCGATTCGAATAATGCTGAAAGCCATCCGGATCACGCCAACTCCTCCACCACAGCTTCCACGGGCTTTCCATCGATGACCATCCGCATGGCTTTTCTCGATCCGGAGGCCGCCACCGGAATCGTCGCCACTGGGGACGGGACGGGACGCGGTGCGCGCACCGGTGCGGACGCCGCCGGCGCATTCTTGCGTTGGTAGTACTTTTTCAACTCCTGCGGAAACATGGCGTGAATCACGCAATGCTCATCGTCATCAGGAAGACCGGCTGCCTTGAGTTCTTCCCGGAGACGTTCCATGCGCGGTTCCTGAAGGTCTGCAGGGCGCACATCGATCGGGTCTTTTCCTGATTTTTCCGCAGCCAGCTTTTGAACCTCTGGATCCACTTCTGCGGGAGGGGTTCCATAATAGCCCAGGGCAATATCCATGGCCTGTGGTGTGAAGTTTTTCCAACGCCCAAACTTCACATTAAGCATCGCCTGCACACCGACGATCTGAGACGTTGGCGTGACCAAAGGAATCCATCCAAGGGCTTCCCTCACCACGGGAATCTCTGCGAAAACCTCCTCGAATCGATCCTCCATTTTTTGCTCCCGAAGCTGATTCCGGAAGTTTGAAAGCATCCCACCTGGCACCTGGAAGGTCAATGCATCGCTATCCACCACCTCGTTGCGGTGTTGCGTGTACTCGCCCAGTTCCGCGTAAATCTTTTCGAAGTGGCCGCGCAATCGAACGAGGCGCTCGAGATCGTAATCCGGCTTCCTCGGATGACTGTCCAGAACACTGAGCATTCGCACGGTGTCCGGCTGGGAGGTTCCATTGGCAAAAGGAACAATCGAGCAGTCCACGGCATCCGCCCCAGCTTCGATCCCTGCGAAGTAGGCTGCCGCACCAAGTCCCGCCGTCTCGTGGGTATGCAGCCAGATCGGAAGCTTCACCTTCTGTTTGAGACCCTCCACGATCTGCCGCACCCGATGAGGCGGAATCAATCCTGCCATATCCTTCACACAAATTGAGTCGCATCCTATGCGCTCCAATTCTTCGCCCAACTTCACAAAGTTCTCAACCGTGTGAACCGGGCTGGTCGTGTAACAAATGGTCCCCTGGGCGTGCTTCCCGACCTTTTTGACGGCCCTGACCGCTGCTCGCAGATTTCGGACATCGTTCAAAGCATCGAAGATTCGAAACACATCCATGCCATGGGCTGCGGAACGCGCCACAAAGGCTTCGACCACATCATCCGGAAAATGGGCATACTGAACGATGTTCTGCCCCCGCAGCAACATCATGTGGGGCGTCTTGGGCGTTCCCTCCTTGAGCCGGTCCAGACGGTCAAAGGGGAACTCGTCGAGAAAACGCAATCCGGCATCAATCGTAGCACCTCCCCACGTTTCGAGGGCCCCGAATCCGACCGCATCGAGGTCGTCCAGGGCAGGCAGCATTTGCTCCGTCCGCATCCGCGTAGCCGCGAGACTTTGGTGACCGTCACGCAGGACGGTATTGTTGAAAACGACGCTCCCTTGCATGGCGTTCCCACACTAAAACCTTCGGAGTCCTCCTCAATCCGATTTGCTTCACCGGACTTGCCCGATGCTGCGCATTTCCCATCACCGGTCTCGATCCTGAGTCACGCCCCCTGCCACAAGGCTTCGCTAAACTCCGCAAGGCGTTCGGCAAGAGCAATTCCCGCATCCGTCGGCGGAATCGCATCCAGCGACTCCAGATACCACCGGAAGATCACCTTGTAGCCATCCCACTCAGCTTCAGCCCCCGTATCCCTCATCCAACGGATGGCCGACACATTCTCAGGCATCGTATAGCCAATGAACCGGCGAATGCCTACCTTTCTCGCCTCCAGCCAAAGGACCGCCAGAAGCAAGGTGCCGACACCCCGCCGCTGATCAGCATCGAGCACCGTACAGGAAAACTCGGCCTCTTCGGGATCTTCGGACGATCTCCAAAAGCTCGCAGCGCCGACCCCCGGATATTCCCTCGCCCCATCCATCACCGCCCACAACGCATGATTTCCAGGATCTTGCATCAATAGGCGATTCAACATTCGATCGCCAATGATTTCCCCGGTCCGCACCCAAAACCGCTGATATCGAGACTCGGGCGAAAGCCTTCGATATCCCTCTGCCAAGGCGCCACGGTCCGCCAAACCCAGCGGGCGGACCACTACCGCTTCTCCGTCAGCCAGCACCGTCTCAATCATGCCCAACCCTACGCGAGACCTCCACCCTCGCGCAACGGCGGCTTGGCGGGTCGAATCCCACCCGTCATGCTCTCGCCGAATTCCCGGGGCGTTCATCATTCCTTCACCCACCTCCGGCCTGCTTTTGTCGATTCACTCCCTGCCGCCATGCCCCGAATCCTCCTTGTTGAAGACGAACCCTCCATCGCCGACACCCTTGTCTATGCCTTGCGAACCGAATGTCTCGAAGTTGCCCATTCCCTCACGGGGAAAGGAGCTCTCGACCTTCACGCGGAAAAGCCATTCGACTTCATCATCCTCGATATTGGCCTCCCCGACATGACCGGCCTCGAAGTGTGCAAGAAGCTCCGCGAGGACTCCTCAGTGCCGATCCTCTTCCTTACTGCCCGCGATGGCGAAATTGACCGCATCCTCGGCCTTGAACTCGGTGGCGATGACTACGTCACCAAACCCTTTTCGCCGCGGGAAGTCGTCGCAAGGGTCCGCGCCATCCTCCGCCGTACTGAAAGCCATGGCCGCGAGGAGCGACCCACTGCGCTCAAACTTGAGCCACTCCATTCTCCGACCACACCACTGGCTCACGATGAAGCGACCATGCGAGTCCTCCTTCATGGTGATGCCCTCGACCTCACGGCCCACGAATACAAGTTACTGCTCGTGTTTCTGAAACGCCCTCATCGCGTCTTTACCCGCGATCAGCTTCTTGATCTGGCCTGGGATGATCCGGGAGCCGTCACCGATCGGACCATCGATGCCCATATCAAAACCATCCGGGCGAAGCTCCGCGATGCGTCCCCCGGAGCCGAATCTCTCATCGAGACCCGCCGCGGTCTCGGCTATGCCTACCAGCCCTGACTCGGGTGCCTTGAATTCCTCTCCCAACCTCCGATGCGCCTGACCCGCCTCATTCTTGTCGCCATCATTCTGGTCATCATTTCCGGGTTCCATTTTCTCCTGCGAACTCAACTCGACGAAGTCGCACCCCGCACCTTTCAGGCCACGGAGGAGAGCATGATCGACACCGCTCAGATCCTTGCCGCGATGATTGGCCAGGATCTCGACCCCGGCCCGCTCCCTGACGCCTTCGACGCCGCCCACCAACGGCAATTCCGGGCTAAGATCTACGAACATCTCAAGACCGAAGTCGGCCTTGGATGCCTCATCACCGATGCCGAAGGCATCGTCGTCTTCGACTCCCACGACGGCCGTGATGTTGGCAAAGATTACTCCACCTTCAACGATGTCGCTCGCACCCTCAAAGGCGAATACGGGGCACGCAGTAGCCGCATCGACGAAGAAGATTCCAGTTCCTCCGTGCTCTTTGTCGCAGCCCCCATTGGAGATCCTCTCCATCCCAGTGGCGTTCTCAGCCTCAGCAAACCTCAGGCCGACGTTCTTCCTATCGTCAACCGTCGCCGCATCGAGATTTTCTGGGGGACGGGACTCATTGGCATTGGCATTCTCTGCTTCGTCACCGCCGTCTTTGTTTGGCAGTACCGGCCGGTCGGGCTGCTCACCGACTACGCTCGGGCCATCGAAGAAGGGAAGCGTCCTGCCCTTCCTCAACTCGGCGCGGGCCGAGAAGTGAACACCCTCGCCCGCGCACTCGAATCGATGCGCGAAGCCCTTGAAGGTCGCCAATATGCCGAACGATACGTCCAGACCCTCACCCACGAGATGAAGAGCCCGCTGGCGGCGATCCGTGGTGCCGCCGAGCTCCTCGACGAAGACATGCCCGCCGTCGATCGGGAACGCTTTCTGGGGAACATCCGCGCTGAAGCTCTGCGCGCCGACCGACTCCTGAACCGCCTCCTTGAACTCTCCGCTTTGGAGGGGAGAAGCGGACTCGACGCCAGCACCGAAGTGGATCTTCGAGAAATCACCCTCCGGGCCATCGATCATGCTCGCCCTATCGCCGAGCTGGCAGGAGTGGAACTCGACCTCCAACTGCCCAAAATCCCCGTCCCCCTGCGAGGAGATGCCTTCATCCTGCGCTCTGCGATTACCAATCTCCTGGAAAACGCGATCGACTTCTCTCCTGAGGGCGAAACCGTTCGCGTTCGTCTTGAGCGAGCCGAGGCCCTAACCCTCATCATTGAAGACCGCGGCCCAGGTATCCCTGATTATGCCCGCGAGCGTATCTTCGAACGTTTCTTTTCGCTTCGACAGCTCAATCACGCGCGCAAGGGCACCGGCCTCGGTCTCACTCTGGTCAAAGAAGCCGCCGAACTTCACGGTGGCAGCATCACCCTCTCTCCTGCTACTCCTCACGGCACCCGTGCTGTGTTGATGCTCCCTGCCTGACGCCCCGAAAACGCTCGCCGAGGCTTTCGACTCCCATCTTCATCAGACTTTCTAACGGAGTTCCTCCCCGCTTCATCTGACTCTCACCGTCCTTCCCTTTCCTGCACGCATCCGATGCGTGCGCTGCTGAATCCTCCCACCACCACCCTGACCCGGGCGTCGACGAGCGACCTCGCCCGCAGCATTCAGGTCACGGTCGGAGGATTTGCCCTCTATGGATATTCCGTCGGCTTCTGGCGATCTCCGATGATGGGCGCCTATGTGGCGATCAAAATGCCCCTGCTCATCGCCTGCACCCTCGGCTGCAACGGCCTGCTCAATGGACTCCTTGGCAGCTTGCTTGGCAGCCAACTGAACTTTCGCCAGTCCCTCCACGCCTTGCTCAGTGCCTTCGCCATCTCTGCCCTCATTCTCGGGTCGATCGCTCCCATCACCTTCTTCCTGGCGCTCAATGCTCCCCCGCCTGACTCCGCCGTGGCCCTTTCCGCCCATGCGGGATACCTGCTTTTTCACACCATCATGATCGCCTTGGCTGGCCTCATTGGAGTGACCCGTCTCGGCAAACTCCTGGAAACATTCAGCCCCTCCCGAGCTGCTGCCCGTGCCACCCTCGGAGCATGGATCGCCGGCAATGCATTTCTCGGAGCGCAATTCTCATGGATCTTTCGTCCGTTCTTCGGCTCCCCCGACCTTAAGGTCGCCTTCCTTCGACCCGACCCGATGCACGGTAGCTTCTACGAATCGGTGTGGCGCTCGAGCGGCCGCATTCTTGCGACTTTCGATGCCTACGCGGTGCTTCCTTCGGCCCTGTTTCTCCTCCTCTTGGCTGGCCTCTTCGTCGGCATCCGAAAGCTCTTCCGAACTCCAAATCTGCAACCACCATGACACCCACCCCACCTCCACCCACTGAACCGGAATCACCGCCCATCGGAAACTCCTTCCGCGACCTCTTTGAAGCCCTGCTACGGCGTCCACGCGAATTGGCTCAAGACCCGATGATCGATCGACCCGCCACACTTCTGCGTCTCTTCCTGCTCGCCCTCGTGGCACTCCTCATCTTCGGTTTCGTGCTCGGCACATTTGCCTGGCAC
Source organism: Haloferula luteola (assembly GCF_014201715.1). Taxonomy (GTDB): domain Bacteria; phylum Verrucomicrobiota; class Verrucomicrobiia; order Verrucomicrobiales; family Akkermansiaceae; genus Haloferula; species Haloferula luteola. The sequence continues at coordinate 213,086 of NZ_JACHFD010000008.1, read as the reverse complement.
CAGCAAATCTGGGCCGCGCCCCTCAAACTCGGAGGAGGCATGCTTTTTGCCGCCATCATCTGCTATCCAAGCCTCTATATCTTCTCCTGCCTCGCGGGGTCCTCAGCCTCGGCAGGGCGGCTCGCTGGCATCCTCGGTGGAGTGCTTGGACTTTCGGGCCTGCTTCTTCTCGGATTTGCACCCGCCGTTTGGATCTTCACTCAGGGCACACGTTCTTTCGGCTTCATGGGCTGTTTGGCCGTGGGCTCGTGGCTGATCGGCTTCATTTTCGCCGGCCGCTTTCTTGACCAGGCATTGCATGCCCACGGTGCCAGCCAGAAAGGCCCCATGGCCATCTGGTCGATCATCTTCCTTCTCGTCACCCTGCAATTGACCACCTCACTGCGGCCCATTCTCGGCACCTCGGACCGCTTCATCACCCCGGAAAAGAAATTCTTCCTTCAGCATTGGTCCGAGACCTTCGATCTCAAGCTCCCGCCGGAAACCCCTTCAGAAGAGCGTTCATGAAAACTCAACTCGACCTTCCCCGGCCTTTGCTCCTCCAAGCCGCCTCTCTGGCGGCTCGCAGGAAGATCTCACTCTCCCGGTTCGTTGCGGAAACTCTGGCCCAACTCATCCGGGCCGATCCCCCTATCGAAATCGAGCCACCCCCGGATCTCCTTTTCGATGAGTTCCGCGACGAACTCGGGCTCTAAGATCAGGCGGGCCTCCATTGGGGCCCGCTTCCCTTATTTCCAGTCATTCAGCATTCCGCTTCGTCGACTTTCCATCGCACTTCGAAGCGGGTGCCCGATCCCGGTTTGCTCGATACCATGATCGAGCCCCCGTCAGCCTCCATGGCGGCTTTGCAGATCGCCAGGCCAAGCCCGAAGCGGCCTTCACTTCGCGAGCGAACCTTATCGGCTCGGTAGAAGCGTTCAAAAATATGTGGGAGATCCTCGGCGGCAATCCCTGATCCAGTATCTTCCACCACCAACACCACAAAGACATCGTCGCGCTCCATCGAGAGCACAACACGCCCACCGGGAGGGGTGTGATGCACGGCATTGCCTAGCAAGTTCGCCACCACTCGACCGGCACGGATCGCGTCTCCAAGGCACACGACCTCGAGCAAATCAGTGTCCACACGCACCCCTGAACTCTCAATGCGTGGCCCGAGAGCTTCGATTTCTGTGCGCACACAGGCCCTCAACTCAAAGGTCGATGCCTCTCCTAATTCTCCTTCAATCCGTGCGAGCTGGAGTAAGGACGCCGTGAGGTCACGCATCCGCACTGCCGCCTCCAGACATTGCTCCACCGCTTCTCGGTAGTCCGCTGCAGCGCGGTCTCGGGAAAGCACCGTTTGCGCCTCGGAGATCATCAAGGTCAATGGCGTGCGCAACTCATGGGAAGCATCTGCCGTGAATTGGCGTTGCCGGTCAAACGCCGACTCCAAACGGTCAAACGTCGTGTTCATGACCGTGGCGAGACGCCCCAACTCGCTGTCCGGGGATCCCACAGGCACCCGCTCCGAGAGCCGCCCCTCGGAAATCCTGCGTGCTGTCCTGCTCATTTCATCGATCGGCTGCAGCGATCGCGTCGCCAACCACCATCCTCCTCCGAGACCGATCGCCAAGACACCCACCCCGGCAAGACCCAGTCGAATCCCAGCTCGATGAAGCTCTGCAATCTCCTCAGATCCATCCCGCCCCACCAGCACGCACTCGCCAATCTCGGTAAAATGATAGGCCTCACGCCAATGTCCGCGGTGACGAAACCGCACCAAGGTATCGTGGCCAGCGCGGGATGGGTAGTTCGGCACCGGAATCAAATTGCTTCCCCTCAATGTTCCCCCTCGGCGCCACACGGCGAACCCCGCTTCCTGGCCATCGCCGAGTCGTTTCATCAACTCGCTCGAAATCTTCAATTCTCGATCATCCGGTGACCGATCCTCAAAATCCGGTGGCGGACCCGGCGGTCCGAATGGCTCGTCAAAACCTCCAAATCCATCCCGATCCGGCCCCTCTCGATCCCGAGGCATTCGCTCCCCGGGCCCCCCACCCCCAAATCCAGGCTCGCGACCTTCCCGCCCGCCACTCGGAGGGGTTCCACGTGCTTCCTGGCTCAATTGGGAAACCAATTCCGCCAATTCCTCATCCATCCCCGCAAAAAGCTGGGTCCGCTGCAACTGATAGGCCGCCATGCCGAACCCACTCAGCACCGCTGCCAACAACAGTCCCAGCCACAACAACAGGCGGCCGCGTATGGAATCCGTCCACTTCATTCGATGCAGTAACCTTGGCCTCGCCGCGTCACGATCAAATCAGGGCGCAGCTTCTTCCGAATCGCAAACACATGCACATCGATCACATTGGAAAGCGTGTCGGCATTTTCATCAAACACCCGCTCATACAACTCCGTCCGGGTCACCAATCGACCGCGATGCATCGCGAGAAACTCGACAATCGCATACTCCCGTGCCGTCAACGAAACGCCTTCCCCATCACGCAGGACCTGCCGACGCTTCAAATCAACCACCGTATCCCCCAGCTCGATCACCGACGATCCCTTCCCCGCATGACGCCGAATGACGGCCCGTAACCGAGCCAAGAGCTCCGGCAAATCAAACGGCTTCACCAAATAATCATCGGCTCCGGCATCCAATCCACGCACCCGATCCGGAAGCGCATCCCGCGCTGTCAGCATCAGCACCGGAGTTTCCTTCTTCCGGCGCAACCTTTCCAACACCTCCCAGCCATCCAAGCCCGGGAGCATCACGTCGAGAACGATGGCATCAAAATCCTGCTCCATGGCCTGGTGCAGACCTTCGTCCCCTCTCGGAACACCCTCCACAACATACCCCTCCTCCCTCAGAGCCCGCGAAAGGTTGTAAAGCAGGCGCGGTTCATCCTCGACGACCAATATCTTCATCTTGCTAGGGCGGATTCGCCCGCCCCAGCCATTAAGCCAAGCTCACGCCTAGGGAAATCCGCGATTTGCCAAATCGAGAGTCGATTAACCGAATCTTCATCATCGGTCCGCTAGCTTTGCGGGGACCTTGGGATGCCCTTTTCCCTTAAGCTCCCTCCCCGCCTTCCCATGAAAACCCCGCTGCCGCCCCTTCTCTGCTTGCTCACGACGACCGTGATTCAAGCTGCCGACCGCGACTTTCCGGAAATCTCCGATTTTCCTCGCACGGTTACCATCACTCTCGATGGCACCTCTGCCACCATCGAAGATCCGGTCGGAATTACCATCGATGAAGGGGCCACTGCCAGCGAACTCTCCATCACTTCCGAGGTCGAGGGAGTCCGCTTCATTCTCAGAGGAAACTCGGAAAACGGCTTTGTCGAAATCACCAGCCCCTATCGGGTGATGGTGACTCTCGACGGTCTTGATCTTACCAGCAGCGACGGGCCTGCGCTCTCGGTTTTCACCGAAAAACGAACCTTCATCGACGCCGTCACCGGCACCACCAACCACCTCTCCGATACCGCCGAGTACACCCGATCCGGCTCTGGAACGCTCTTTTCCGGCGGTAGCATGATTTTCTCCGGCGAGGGCCAACTTGAGGTGGAGAGCCAAGTCGCTCACGCGATCTACGCCACCAAGTCGGTTCGTGTCCTTCGTGGAGATCTTCTCGTCCCCAGCGCCGCCAAAGATGCCATTCATCCCAAGTCGAGATTCGATATGGATGGTGGCCATGTTTCCCTCGCTGCCACTGGTGACGGCATCGATGCCGACAAGGGCATCACGATCGCTGGCGGACGCCTGGATGTGAGCGGCACCTCTGATGACACCAAGGGACTTGCCAGCGGCGACACGCTGGAAATCACCGGCGGACTCGTCAGCATCGATTTCTCGGGCGACCAGTCCAAGGCCATCGCCGCCGACGCCGATATCACTTTTCTGGGTGGCACCATCCTCCTCGACCTTTCAGGCGATGTCGTTCTGGAAACGGTCGAGGAGGAGACCCTCTCCTATGTCGACCCCGCCTATTGCACCGGAATCAAATCCGATTCGAACTTTGTGATGCAGGGAGGCAACCTCTCCATCACCCACCGTGGTCTGGCCGGTAAGGCGATATCGGTCGATGGTGATGTCTCCATTTCGGCAGGCACCCTCGATCTCGCTACCTTGTCAGGAAGTTCCAGTCGCTACACCAATAGCGAAGGCGAAACGGACACCGCTTCACCGGATGGCATCAAGGCCGATGGCGCCATCACCATCACTGGAGGCATCTTTGCCCTCCGTGCAGATGGTTCAGGAGCCGACGCCATTTCGGCCGATCTCGCACTCACCATTGAGGGAGGGACCTTTGACATCCGATCGCGAGGTGATCAGTCCAAAGGCCTCAAATCCAAGACCGCCATCGACCTCGCGGGAGGAGTGTTCGACTTCAACCTCTCCGGAGATGTCGCGCTCGAATCGGTGGCCACCGGCCGCTACGATCCTTCCTATTGCACCGCGATCAAAAGCAGCGGTGATCTCACTGTGGAAGGGGGCACGGTCAGCATCCTCCATCAAGGTGTCGCCGGCAAGGGGGTCTCCATTGATGGCAACATCGTCATGAGCGGCGGCACTTTCGACATCACCACCACGGGCGACGCCTCCGCCACCTTCACCAATGCCTCCGGGGTCACTGACTGGGCAGGCGCAGATGCCTTCAAAGCGGACGGCACCCTTACTGTCACCGGAGGCACACTCAACACCCTCGCCAGTGGCTCCGGTGGCGACGCCATCTCCTGCGATGGTGATGCCCTGATTGGGATTCTCGGTATCGACGACACCCCGGTCATCACCGCCTCCACCACTGGCTCACGAGTGACCGTCTCGGGATCCGACTACATGAACACCAAGGCCTTCAAAGCCGCAGGGAACTTCACCATGAATGGGGGAACTTACACCGGATCCACCACCTCCAATGGTGCCGAGGGACTCGAAAGCAAGGCCACGCTCACCATCAACGGAGGAACGATCGCCATCCAAGCCTACGATGATGGCATCAACGCCACCACCAACATCACCATCAATGGGGGAGCCATCTACAGCTACGCATCCAACAACGATGGCATCGATTCCAACGGCACCCTGCGCATCACCGGAGGATTGATCGTCTCCTCAGGCGCCAACTCCCCAGAAGAAGGCTTCGACTGCGACCAGAATAACTTCACCATCACCGGGGGCATCCTCGTGGGATCAGGAGGAGCCACCAGCACGCCCACCAGCTCGACCAGCACCCAGCGATCTGTCATCTACAAAGGATCGGGAACCGCCGACGTGATCCTTCGAGTCACTTCATCGAGCGGCGACCATCTGGTCTACAAGATTCCCCGTACTTACTCCGGAGGAGGCGGCGGCGGAGGTGGCTTCCCTGGAGGGGGCGGTAGCTCCAGCACGGCCATGACTCTACTTTTCAGCAATCCCGATTTGGCGTCAGGCACCACCTACTCAATCATCTCCGGAGCCACCGTTTCCGGCGGCACCGAGTTTCATGGACTTTACACCGACGCCACGGTCAGCGGTGGCACGACACTCAAAACCTTCAATCCGACCAGCATGGTCACCACGGTCCAATGAACCCCGCGAAATCGATCCTCGCCCTCTCCCTCGGACTTATTTTGCCCTCGGCAGCGGATACCACCTACACCTACCTCCTTGATGACAGCGAAGCCACACTGACAGGCTTCACGGAATCGGCCGAGCCTTCTGGAGCCCTCACCATTCCTGCCACCGTTGACGGCTACACCGTCGTCGCCGTGGACCGCGGTGCCTTTCGCGACCGCGATGAGATCACGAGCATCACCTTCGCCAGCGGCAGCAGTGTGACCTCCCTTGGGCCCTCTGCGTTCGCCGGTTGCACTGGACTCACCGCGCTCACTCTTCCTGCGGGGGTCACTGATCTTCCCATGGGCGTCTGCGAAGGCTGCACCGCCCTCGCAAGCGTCAGCTTGCCCAGCACGACCGTCACGATCGGAGCGGCGGCCTTTGCCCATTGCAGCAGCTTGGCAACCCTCGAACTTCCTTCATCGCTTGCCTCTCTCGGGGAATCAGCATTTCTCGACTGTTCCGCTCTCACCTCTCTCACGGTTCCCTCCGGTGTCACTTCATTGCCGGACCAGGTATTCGATGGCTGTCGATCGTTGGCATCCCTCTCCCTTCCCGCCCAGCTCGAGACCATCGGCGAACGCGCTTTTCATGACAACGACTCTCTCATCACCTTCATCGTTCCAGAAAACGTCACCAGCATCTCAAACGGGGCGTTGGGTGACTGTTCGGCCCTTGAGTCCGTCCAGCTCAATGCCTCTCTGAACCACCTCGGTGATCAGGTTTTTCTTGGCTGCCATGCTCTGACGGCGTTGGAGGTGGATGCCTCCAATACGGAGTTTTCCAGCCAAGGCGGGGTGCTCTTCAATGCATCGGGGTCCCTCCTCCGGCTTGCCCCTCCAGGCATCTCCGGTCGCTTTTCCATCCCCTCGACCGTCGCTCAATTGTCTCCAGGCGCCTTTGCTCACTGCTCGCAGCTTGAAGAAATCGAACTTCCGGAGTCGCTCGTCGAACTCCCCGAAGACGCCTTCTACTATGCGTCGGCTCTATCCCAGCTGGAAATCCCGTCCACAGTGAGCATCTTGGGCTCCTGGTGCCTTGCCGGCACTGGCCTCACTGGCATCACCTTGCCAAGCGCGGTGAACACCATAGGCGATGATGCCTTCCACTTTGCCCGCTCGCTCGCATGGGCATTCTTTGAGGGCGACGCTCCTGAGGAAATGGGCGAGACGGTCTTCGACGATACCGCCAGTGGGTTCACCGTCTTCTTCCCGGCAAACGCAACGGGCTTCACCACTCCCACTTGGCTCGGCTATCCTGCGCAGTCCCTGGAGATTGCCACTGCACTCGCTCACTGGCTCGTCGAGCAAGGGTATTCTCCCGGGGCCGATCCAGAAGGAGACGAAAATGGCGATGGCATCTCGTTGCTGACTGCCTATGCCCTTGGTCTGGACCCATCGCTCGATCTTGCTGCCAGCATGCCACAGCCTGTTTGGACGGAAAATGGGCTCAGTTTGACCTTCACTGGCAACCGGGAGGGCGTGACTTACTCGGCTCAATCGAGTGCCGACCTCCAAAGCTGGACCGCAGATGACGTCACTCTTTCCGACCCGGACGAGAGCGGCCAGAGAACCGCGACTCTCACGAGCGGAGAGACCTCCCGCTTCTTGCGCCTCGTCTTCTCTCCCTGATTTCCCGAAGCCCCCCCAAACATGGCATGGCCGCCGGTCTCATGGGTCCCCCACCCTGAGCCCGGCGGTCTTTTTTTCTTCAAGGACTTCTGGCTTTTTCCCGCTGGCTCCCTACCCATCCGCTCTGCTTAGTTCCGTTCCATGTTTCTCGGGCTCGATTCTTCCACCCAATCCCTCTCTGCCCTCATCATTGACCCAACCTTAGGGACCATCGTTCACGAGCAGTCGGTCAATTTCGGCAAGGACCTCCCCTCCTACCAAAGTCCCAGCGGATTCTTGCCCGGGGGGAAAAATGGCGAAGTTCATGCCGATCCCCGCATGTGGATGGAAGCCCTTGATCTCCTTCTTTCCCGCGTCGCCGAAACCTTTGACCTCTCTCAAGTCTCGGCCATCGCTTCGTCCGGGCAGCAACATGGCTCCGTCTATCTCGACGAAACGTTCTACGAACGCCTCGCTCAGCTCGACCCCGCCCGGTCGCTTCCTGAGCAAATCGCTCCAGCGCTCACGCGCGCCACCTCGCCGATTTGGATGGACACATCCACTTCCGCCCAATGTCAGCAAATCGCCCTCGCCCTCGGTGGGAACGACGAGGTTTGCCGCCGTTCCGGCTCCGTCGCCATCGAGCGTTTCACCGGACCTCAAATCCGCCGATTTTATCAAAACGACCCAGCTGCCTACGACCGCACGGCCATCATCCACCTCGTGTCGTCATTCATCGGCTCCCTCCTCGCAGGCAAGGATATCCCCATTGACCATGGCGACGGGGCCGGGATGAACCTTCTCAACCTCCATCGCTTGGACTGGGACGACGATCTCCTCGAAGCCACCGCCCCGGGCCTGCGGTCGAAATTGCCACTTCCCGCAGCATCGGCAACTCTTGCCGGCCCCATCAGTCCCTATTTTGCCGCTAAATTCGGTTTCCCTGAGTTTTGTGAGATCGTGCTCTCGACGGGAGACAATCCGTCATCCCTCGTCGGCATGGGCGCGACTCAGCCCGGCACTTTTGTGATCTCCTTGGGCACCAGTGATACCTTTTTCGCTGCCATGGCAGAGCCCGTCACAGATCCCCAAGGCTTCGGCCATGTTTTCGGCAATCCAGCCGGTGGATTCATGTCCCTGATCTGTTTCCGAAATGGCTCCCTTGCACGGGAGGCCTTACGCGACCAACTGGGCCTCGATTGGGCCGATTTCGATTCCGCGGGCCTCGCCCAAACTCCTGCCGGCAATCACGGCCAGGTTCTCCTCCCATTCTTTGGTCCGGAAATCACACCCCGACGGGATTTCGAGGGACCCGTTCGGAATTTCTCTGCCGACGCCCCTGCCCCGGTGCAGGTCCGCGCCCTCCTCGAAGGGCAATTCCTGAACATGCGCCTCCACTCCCAATGGCTCGGCGAATCACCCTCTCTCATTCGATTGACTGGAGGAGCATCCCAGAATGACGGGATCGCCCAGCTCATTGCCAACATCTTTCAGGCACCGGTCGAACGCTTTGCCGTCGCCAACGGAGCCGCGTTGGGAGCCGCCCTCCGAGCGGCCTCGGCCTGTGGAGAAGATCTCGCGGAACTCACCGCCACTTTCTGTCAACCGGCCACAGGCTCCCAACTTCAGCCCGACCCCGCCCTCGCTCCTGTCTATCAAGATGCCCTTCGTCGGTATCAGGATCTCCTGCAACTCGGAGTCGAAGCGAGGCCGTAGGTGGGCGCCCGTGAACCTTCCCGGTCTGGGGCCCCTCCCGGCAAAACCTTATCGGCCGTTCTCTCCGATTTCCTCGCCCCGCCCCTTCCGCCACGGAGTCTTGAGCGGCAGCAGAGATTTCTGCAGCGCGGATCAAAAACAAGCGAAAACTATCCACTTCACGGGACATCAAGCAGTTGATAAACCCCCAACCCGAATCGTCGAAAATGGCGGTTCCAGCCCCTTCACCCCAACCCAAAACCCCAAACCCATCCGTCCTTTGGACCAACTGGAACGCATCTTGAGGACCTCTAGCGGCAGCGGAAGCATTCCCCCAGAGGAGTTGCTTCCTCTGGTCTACGATGAGCTACGGAACTTCGCCCGAAAAATCATGTCGAAGCGAGCGCTGCAGGGGACGCTCCAGGCAACCGCTCTGGTCCACGAAGCTTGGATCAAACTCAGCACCGGAAACGAACGCATCTGGTGCGATCGCTCTCAGTTCTTCTGCACTGCGGCCAAGGCAATGCGCCACATTTTGGTCGATAGGGCTCGCGCCAAAATGGCCACCAAACGCGGCTCCGATCTTGAGCGAATCTCTCTCGATACTCACGATTTCGAAATCGCAGAAGCCTCCCCGGACGAGCGGGTATTGATGGTCGACGAACTCCTCCATCGGTTGGAAGTCGAAGATCCTGAGAGCGCACGCGTGATCACCCTGAAGTTTTTTGGAGGTCTGACGAATCACGAGCTCGCATCGATGGACGGCGTCACCGAACGAACGATCGAAAGGCAGTGGGCGTTTGCGAAAGCCCGTCTTTTCCGACTCATCCGTGAGGAAATGAAATCGGTGTGAGCCCTTCCATTGAGAGACTTCTTTTCGCCGCCGCCTGCGGCCTCGAAGACGAAGACGAAAGGCGCGCCTTCCTCGATCACGCCTGCAAGGACGACCCCGCATTGCGCCGATTGCTGGAAGAAATGTTGGAGGTAAGGGACGAAGCCGAGTCATTTTTCCAACGCCCCGAGGCTTCCCTAAACCCCCGCCCACCCTCAAGTCGAGAGGAAGAAAGACTCGGCACCGACATCGGTCGCTATCGCCTCATCGAGCGCATCGGGGAAGGCGGTTGCGGTGTCGTGTACCTTGCCGAACAACGCGAGCCGGTGTGCCGCCAAGTGGCCCTCAAAATCATCCGTCTCGGAATGGATACTGAGAGCGTGATTGCACGCTTCGAGATCGAGAGACAGACGCTTGCGCTGATGGACCACCCGAACATCGCCCGCGTTTTCGACGCAGGAGCCACAGCGAGCGGCCGCCCTTACTTCGTGATGGAACTCGCAGACGGCGAGAAAATCACGGACTACTGTGACCGCCGGAAACTCGACCTCGATCAGCGCCTTTCTCTTTTCATTCTAGTCTGCGAAGCGATTCAGCACGCCCACCAAAAAGGGGTCATCCACCGCGACATCAAACCTTCGAACATCTTGGTGCGAGAACACGAGGGTCGCTCGGTTCCCAAGGTCATCGACTTCGGTATCGCCAAAGTGGGTGAAGGTCGCCGCGCCCACGACGGCACCGCGACCCTGTCCGGTCGAATCGTGGGAACACCCGCCTACATGAGCCCCGAGCAGGCCGAAGGCAGTCCGGATATCGATACACGGAGCGACATCTACAGCCTTGGCATTCTCCTCTACGAACTGCTCACCGGCAGCCCTCCCCTGCGGATCGACTCAAGCGATGAACTCGGCGATTTGAAGATCCGCGAGATGCTCGCGACGGGACAAATCGAACCTCCTTCGACACGATTGAAAGCGGTACCGGGAAGCGACCTCTCGTGCATTGCCTCAAGGCGTTCGGCAGATCCACAAAGACTTCCCTCGCTCCTCGCCCGGGATCTTGACTGGATTGTGATGAGGGCCCTCGAAAAGGACCGCCAGCGAAGATACGGCACCGCCCATGGTCTGGCACTGGATGTCGAACGATACTTGCACGGCCAACCGGTGATCGCCCGGCCACCCAGTCGCTGGTATTTGTGGAACAAGATGATCCGCAGGAATCGCGGGGGCTTCATCGCAGCTGGCATCTCCCTTTTTGCACTCGTAGGCGGTTTCGGAACGTCGACGTGGATGCTGATCCGGGAACGGAATGCCCGACACGAGCAGGCCCGATTGCGAGTCATGGCCGAGAAAGCCACGGCCAACGAAATCCGACTTCGCGAGGACGCCCGGGTGGCTGACCTGGTCCGGCAGGCAGCCGTGCTCCTCCGCTACGGGGAAAAGGGAGAGGCGGATCGCTTACTTGATGACCTGCCGACCGAGCGAATCCCCCATTCGCTGGAGGCCGCTCACACCTTCATGACGGTGGCCAACTGGAATCTCACAGAGGGAAATTGGCAGCCCGCCGCCGAGCGCTTTCAGGCGCTGGGGAAAGTCCTGACCAACGTCGACAAGTCAGACTCCCAAGCCATCTCCTTCGACTTCCTGTCCGTCGCCACAGCTGTTTGCGAATGGGGTGAAACCGGAAAATACGATGAGCTCCGACGCCAAGCCATCGACCGCTTCGCCGACTCTGCCAATCCCGTTGTTGCCGAACACATTCTCAAAGCAACGCTCCTTCGACCTGCCGATCTCCCGACTCTTGAGCGCTTGGCCCCTCTTTCCGAAGTCATTCGAGACTCCCTGGCACGTGAGGAGAAAAGCGCCCATCTCAGGGCGTGGCAGCAATTCTCCCTCGCCTTGTTCGACTACCGGATGGGACGATACGAGTCCACAGCAGAACGCGCAAAAATCAGTCTTGAGCTGGCCTCCAATAGCGACCCCCGCAAAGTTTCCAATCAACTCCTCATCGCCATGGCCGGGCTCCGATCTGGCGCTCAAAGAGAGATTGTCGAACCTCTCGCGGAGCTTCGCCACGAAGTGGATGGCTGGATAGGACAGCCCTTTCAATTGCTGAATTCTGACGGCACCCTGTGGTACAATCAACATGCGGTATTGATCCTCTTGGAGGAGGCTGAGCGGCTATCCGCAAACTCAGGAAGCTGAGGGATTTCCCGCGGAAATCCGAAGAACTCAAAAAAGTACGTCGGGGTCTGGTGAAGGAATCCGTCTTCCCCTTTGCGGGCGGATGGACGTCCCGCTCAAACCAGAAAAGACCCCAACCCATGAACTTGAGAACTCTCGCCGCATCCAGTCTCCTCGCCTTCTCCCTGTCGGGCCACGCGGCCCTGATCGCCCACTATACCTTTGACGAAAGTGCAGGGGCCACCACGGCAACCAACGAAGTGGACGGCTCCACCGCTGGATCCGTGGGAACCTTGGTGACCACCGGAGAGGCCGGGATCTCAGGGAATGCCTACCGATTCACCGGAGGAACGGCGCAGGACAACATTGTTGATATGGGGAGCGCCTCATTCCTTCCCGCCATCACCACAAGTGGACAATACACTCTCTCCACCTGGATCAACTCCTCCGAAGCCGCAGGAGGGAGAAACGTTGTGGTCTTCATCGGCGACAACACCGACAGCAACAGTTACATCGACTTAGGAACTGCCATCGATGGGCTTACTCCACCCGGACAAGCTTACATGCGCCACCGCGTGGACACCAATGGAACCGGAGCCAATAGCTTCTTCGGAGGCTCCGACGGGGTGGTCGTCGATGGAAGTTGGCATCACCTTGCGATGACCGCAGATACCACGACGCTGACGATCAGCCTCTACGTCGACGGAATCTTCCGAGCTAGCGGTCCGATCGTTCCGGGTTCTTCCGGCGATTTTCCGGTCCTCAACAACTTTGAGATCGGACGCCTCGGACGTTCCTCTCCGACAGACGGATACGAGGGACTCGTGGACGATGTCCAAATCTATGACGAAGCCCTTTCAGCGGGTGACATTGCCTTTCTATTCGCGAATCCGGGCCAAGCCGTTCCCGAGCCAAGTGCCCTGGCCCTCATTGGACTTGGAGCCTTCGGGCTGATTCGCCGCCAGCGTGCCTGATCGATCCCACTGGAGTCCCGCGCATCCATCGACCTACCTCGTAGCCCTTTGCTCCGAGCGTGGGTGCAGGCGCGGGGTCTCGAGGGCCTCATTTTACTTTGAAACCCATTCCATGAACTCAACCCATTTTTTTTGGATCACCGCCGCTCTCTGCACGGCACTCGAATGCCACGCCTCCCTGATCGCCCATTATCAATTCGATGAGGATTCCGGGGCCACCACCGCCGTGAATGCGGTAGCCGGAAATACCGATGGCCTGATCGGGACCAACGTGACCACCGGAGTCCCCGGCATCTCAGGAAACGCCTATCAGTTCACCGGGGCGGTCACGCAGGCAGACATCGTGGACATGGACGATGCCAGCTTCCTTCCGGCCATCACCACCAGCGGCCAATACACCCTATCCGTTTGGGTCAACAGCAATGAAGTCGCAGGCGGACGCAACGTGGTCGTGTTTGCTGGAGACAGCACGGATAGCAATAGCTACATCGATCTCGGGACCGCCATCGACGCGACGACTCCACCCGGCCAGGCCTACATGCGGCACCGCGTCGATACCAACACCGCCGGTGCCACCAGCTATCTGGGCGGTGCTGAGGGCGTCGTGGTGGACGGCACATGGCACCATATCGCGATGACGGCAAACGCGAGCACCCAGACGCTCACCCTCTACGTCGATGGCATCGAACGAGCCACCGGCACTCTCGTCCCCGGCTCGTCGGGAGATTTCCCCATCCTCAACCGTTTTGAAATTGGCCGCCTCGGACGGTCTTCCCCCGTCGATGGCTATGAGGGCCTCGTGGACGATGTGCAGGTGTACGACAATGCCCTGTCCGCAGAGCAAATAGCCTTTCTCTTTGCCCACCCTGGTTCGAGCTTTTCTGCTGACGACACGGATGGAGATGGCCTCTCCGACGCATGGGAGATCCTCTACTTCGGAGATATCAACGCCTACTCCGGCAATGACATTGGCCCGGATGCAGATGGTGCGACCAACCTCCAGGAGCAAGCGGCCGGAACCCATCCCGTCCTCGCCGATACTGACAACGACGGCAGAACCGATGGCGAGGAACTTAACCTCGCCCCTCTGACAAATCCTCTCGATCCCGACTCCGACGACGACGGACTGAGCGACGGCGATGAGGTTCAATCCTATGGAACCAATCCGAATGAAGCCGATAGCGATTCAGACATGTTGCCGGATCTGTGGGAAATCCAAAACAGCCTGAATCCCATCAGCGACATCGGGGACGACGGGGGCTTTGGAGATCCCGACGATGACGAGCTTCTCAATTGGGAAGAATACAACGATGGGAATGACAGCACCGATCCTCATGATCCGGACTCCGATGATGACGGATACACGGACGCTCAGGAGGACCGCATTGGAACCTGGGGCGGAGTGGAATTCACCGGAACTCAGCCCAACAATCCAGACTCGGACGGAGATGGTATCCTCGATGGCGACGAGAACCCGGACCTCAACTACTCCCCTAATGAGACTCCCGGCACCGACCCCAACCTCGCCGACAGCGACTCCGATGGCTTTGGTGATTTCTCCGAGTTCAGGTTCGGATCCGATCCCACAGATCCAAGCTCATTTCCCGTGGTCGCTCGGGGACTCATCGCTCACTTCAAGTTTGATGAAGGCGTGGGTGACCAAACGGCAATGAATGAACTCGGCGACAGTCATGGCCGGGTCGGCTCCAACGTGGTGACCGGAATGCAAGGCGTGGCCGGAAATGCCTACCAGTTCAACAACGATGCGAGTTCTACCGGCATCGTCGACATGGGGAACGCCACTTTCCTAACCGATCTCACTGCTTCCCAGGCACTCACCATCACCGCCTGGATCAAATCCAGCGACACCTCAAGCGGCAGAAATGTCGCCATCTCCGCCTCGAATTCCGCACTGGCCAACAGCTACGTGGACATGAGCATCGTCGGTGAAGGCGTGAATTTCGGAAGCCTCAATGGCCGACTTCGTCCTAACGGCAACATCAACAATTCCGAGTTATTCAGTACTTCATCGACCGACCCAGTTCTCGTCAATGACGACGCATGGCACCACGTCGCGCTGACGATCGACCTCGCGACCACCACGCAGCGCCTGTTTGTCGATGGCTCACCTGTTGCGGAGAATCAGGCAATCGCCGCCACGATTCTCCCGATGTTCAACAGCTTTGAAGTCGGAAGACTAGGTCGGGCGGTCCCGACAGACGCCTTCGCCGGCTTGATGGATGACATTCAAATCTACAATGAAGCTCTATCGGAAGAGAGGATCGCCTCGCTTCACGCCACGCCAGGGATCTCTGCGGACGAGGATCATGACCGTCTCGATGACCAGTGGGAGATCACCTACTTTGGCAGCATCGCGGCGCAGGATGGGGATGGAGATCCCGATGGTGACAACATCTCCAATGAAGACGAGGAAACGGCGGGAACTCCTCCGATCGTGATCACCACGCTCGAGGTCCTCTCATCGAACTTCAACGAACAGGGTGAATTTGTGATCGAGTTCAAAGGAGCCCCCGCCACGACTTACCAAGTCACCCACTCACCCACTCTGGAGGCCTTTGAGCCCCTTGACCCGGCGCTCTCCATCACCACGGATGCCCAAGGATACGGCACCGCGCTGGTGCCCCTGCTGGAGGCATCCGCGTCGGAAGGATTCTTCCGGATCGAAAGCGAATAATTCCACAGGGCCCCGCCGGATCGACCGGCGGGGCATTTCTTTCCTCTCTCCACCCCAGCTCGGACCTCCGTGGATCCTCCGTGGATTCGCTCCAACCTTCCGGTTTCCTCTCCTCCTTTGTGAAACGCATCGTCGCTCTTTTCGCCTTTTTCGGAGCTTTTCACTGCCTGCAGGCTTCGCCTCCTATCCGCGAGGGCATTGCCCTTCACTTCGATGCATCGAACATCGACGCCTCGGGCAATCGCAGCCTGCTCGACGGCCAGACCGTCAAGAGATGGCACGACCTATCAGGGCGAGCGCAGCACCTCGAGGTGAGTGCAGGGGCTCCCACCTATATTCAGCCAGGTCCAGGCTTCGGCGGGCTTCCCGTCGTCGACTTCGAACCTTCCGACTTCAATGGGGCCGACCACCTCGCCCTCAGTTCCAAGTCGATCGCTCATTATCCTTTCACGCTTTTCGCTGTGGTTCGCTCCGACACCACCCACAATGCGGTGATCTTCTCATGGGTGAATGCGCAAAGCCGCGACAAGATGGCGGGCATCCGCTTCGTGGCCGAAGGCAAGGGAGGACCAGGGCGAATCAGTCTTTTCCGAAGGAATCCGACATGGGTCGAAACGGCTTCGAAAGCGAGCTTTCATGACAACACTTTCCACGTGGTCTGCGCCCGTTTCATCAGCCCCACACTCGCCGAGTTGTTTGTCGACGGAGAGCTGCAGGCAAGTTCGACCGAGGCAGTGCCACTGCCCGCCTTCAACCGATTCGATCTTGCCAACAACGGACGTGAAAAGGGAACGACAGATCCTTTCCAAGGGCAGATCGCAGAGCTCCTTGTCTACGAAACGGACCTTGCTGAGGCATCGCAACAGAGCACGGAAAACTACCTTCAGCAGAAGTGGATCACCGGACGTTCAGGAATCGCCATCTCAGATCGCGAGGTCGATTTCGGTTCTGTTGCTCGAGGCGAACCACAGTTTCGCGAAGTCATTTTGACTCATGTTGGGGCGGACGAGAGTGACCTTACCATTCAGTCCGTCCGCCTTGCCCATCTCGCACCCTTTACCCTGGATGCGAGCTTCAACGGAGTCGCTCTTGATCTCGCGGACCCAGCGAGCTATCCCATCCAGCTCTCGCGAGCTCGGAAAGACGAGCTTCACCTGCGAATTGGCATCCATGGATCGCCCGCACGCCTCGATTATCTCGGAAACCTGGTGATCGTGAGCGATGCCGAGAACGAACCAGAGCTGGAGATTCCTCTGAAGGCTCAGCTCCGAGATCGATCAGGAGTGCCGGATTACCGATCCCACTCTGTGAGGGGAAACGTCATCGACTTCGAACTCGAGCATCGCGCCCAACTCCGGCTCACCCTCAACACGGATTCCATGGTTCGTGTCCAGTATGCACCGAATGGGGATTTCCGCCCCGACGATGAGCCCGATCACTTCATGGTGCAAAAGCATGACTGGCCGACGGTGGATCACCAGATCATCGATCATGGCGCGTATTGGGGCATTCACACCCCTGCAATGACCATCCGGGCGCAAAAAAGCCCCTTTCGGCTGCAAATGTTCGATGCCTCGAACCGGACTCTGATCGTCAAAGATGCCGATGCAGAGGGCATGTACTCCGAGCGAAATCTTCGTGGCGTCCACCGCATGGAACGGGAAGGCCATCATGCGCGATTCGGCTTTGGTTCGGGAGACCATGGGCACTCGCGCCCTCTCAACAAAAGCGCTGGTTACGATGAATTCACCGTCACCCACGGCCGTACCTGCGTGCCCTTTTTCATGAGCACAGCCGGCTACGGGATCTTTCTGAATACGATTGATCCCGTCACTTCGTTCGATGGAGCGGGCGGCTTTCAGACACAGGGGCACCTCGACTACTGGTACATGGCTGGGGACATGAAAAGAGTGCTTGGTCTCTACAGTGAACTCACTGGGCACATGGATCTATTTCCCAAGTGGGCATTCGGATTCATGCTTTCCAAATATGGGAACGACCACGCGACGCAGTCCGAGTTTCTCGAATGGATTCAGAGACTCCGAAAGGAGGACTATCCGACCGATGCCTACGTCTTTGACTTTGGTTGGCGTGGCGGAAAGTTCAGTTCGCACCGGTGGGATGCGGACCGCTTCCCAGACCTGCCCTCCATGTTTTCCAAAGCAAGGAAGCTCGGTTTTCACGTCGGCCTCCACAACAACCAAGGCACCCCAGAAGCCGGTGATGGAAATTTCTCCGATCCCAAAGTGGCAGAAGCCTGGTGGCAGGCGCACTGGACGAACGTCATCCAACCCGGCTATGGCGATTGGTTCTGGCCCGATGAGTTCGACGTCTCTGGAGACAACCTGATGGCCAACCTCTCCGCGAAGATCGTTCATGAACGATGGCTTCAGGAAACGACTGAACAACGCCCGATGTTCATGACTCGCGGTGGATTCGCCAACCAACATTTTGCCGCCACTTGGTCCGGTGACATCGCCAATACCATCGCCGAGATGAGCGAACAAATCACCGGGAGCCTCGCCCTCGGGATGTCAGGCTATCCATGGTGCTCCCACGACCTTGGCGGGTTTTTCACCCAACCTTCCGACGAACTCTACATCCGCTGGGTGGCCCAGCTCGGAGCCTTCAGTCCGATCATGCGCGCCCACGGTCACGACGGCCGCGAACCCTGGCTCTATGGCCAACGGGCTCAGGAGAACCTCCGTCGTTACCTCAAAATCCGCTACCGACTCTTCCCCTATATCTACTCCACCGCGTGGCAAGGGGCCTCGGAAGGCATCCCCATGATGCGCGCCATGGCTCTTGAGCACCCTCAGGACCCGGAATCGTGGTCCAAGGAAACCCAATACTACTTCGGTGACTGGCTTCTGGTAGCTCCTGCTCTGTCCACTCACGACACTCAGGTTTCGATATGGCTTCCGGAGGGCCAATGGTACGACTTCTTCAACCCCTCAATCCGCTACGAGGGAGGGAAAACCTTGTCCATGCATGCGACGCTCGATGAGATTCCCGTGCTCGTGAAGGAAGGCGCCATCATTCCAACAGGTCCCGACATCGCTTACGCCGACGAGAAGCCTCTGAACCCACTCACGCTTGAGCTCTTTCCCGGCTCCTCGCCAAGCCACTTTTGTCTCTACGAGGATGACGGAATCACTCGAAACCACCTCATCCACGGCGCCGATAGTCGAACCCATTTCAGCGCGTCGTGGGCCGGAGACACGGCGCTGCAATTCACCAAGCACGCCACGCAACTTGGAAATCCCGCACTCTATTCGCCGAATTTTCCCCGCGACACAATCCTCCACGCGCACCACTGGACCCTCCACCCCGAGAAGGTTCTGATTTCCGGTTCACCCCTCCAGGAAGCCCGGAGCCTGGCTGAACTCCATCAAAAGACCCAGGGCTGGTTCTGGGATCGCGATGATCAAACCCTAAGCATCCGCTTCGTGGACAACGGTGCCAAAGTCCAGATCACTGCCAGCAGCCAGGAGCTTCCTACGAAGGGAGATCGCTTGGAGAAGCTTCGCGAGGCAGAAAATGCCACCGAGCTCGATGCGGCTGAGTCCCACTCCCATGGAGAAAGCCGCTTCGAGAAGCCATCGTTCTGATCCACCCGACGACGCTCTCCGACAGATCCACCGCCCTGAGTGGATGGCCCTCAAACACGACCCGCGGGCATGAAAAAGGCGGGGCCGAGGCCCCGCCTTTGAAAAAGTGTTTCAGAATGATCGGACTTGAGTCCGATCTCCCGATTACTTGCCAGCCTTGAACTTGCAGGTGCCGTAAATCGCGTCGTCACCCAGTTCCTCCTCGATGCGAAGAAGCTGGTTGTACTTTGCGATCCGGTCCGAGCGGCTCATCGAGCCGGTCTTGATTTGGCCGCAGTTGGTGGCCACGGCAAGGTCAGCGATGGTAGCGTCTTCCGTTTCGCCCGAGCGGTGGCTCATGACGGCCGTGTAGCTGTTCTCCTTGGCCAGCTCAACCGCATCGAAGGTTTCGGTCAACGAACCGATTTGGTTGACTTTGACCAAGATGGCATTGGCCACACCGAGGTCGATGCCCTTCTGGAGGAACTCGACATTGGTCACGAAAAGGTCGTCACCGACGAGTTGAACCTTGTCGCCGATCTTGTCCGTGAGAGCTTTCCAGCCATCCCAGTCATCTTCCGCGCAGCCGTCTTCGATCGAGTCGATCGGATACTTCGCGCACAGCTCGGCGAGGTAAGCCGCTTGCTCGTCGGAATTGCGCTTGGCGCCTTGGTCTCCTTCGAACTTGGCGTAGTTGTAGATGCCATCGGCAAAAAACTCTGAAGAAGCACAGTCGAGGGCGAACTTGATGTCATCACCCACCTTGTAGCCCGCCTTCTCAACGGCCAAAGAGATGGTATCGAGAGCGTCTTCCGTTCCCTTGAAGGTCGGAGCGAAGCCCCCTTCGTCACCCACTGCGGTGCTGAGGCCACGATCGTGGAGCACCTTCTTGAGGCTGTGGAAGACTTCAGCGCCCATGCGCAGACCTTCGGAGAAGGTCGGAGCGCCCACCGGACGAATCATGAATTCCTGGAAGGCAATCGGGGCGTCGGAGTGGGATCCGCCATTGATGATGTTCATCATCGGAACAGGCAGAACCTTGGCATTCGGGCCGCCGAGATACTTGTAGAGCGGAAGACCGAGCTGGATCGCAGCGGCTTTCGCAACCGCCATCGACACGCCAAGGATGGCGTTGGCTCCGATTTCACCTTTGGTCTTGGTGCCGTCGATGGCGATCATCGCCGCGTCGATCGACGCTTGATCGGTGGCATACATGCCGCAAAGCGCCGGAGCCAACTTACCATTGACGTTGTCGACGGCCTTAAGGACGCCCTTGCCGAGGTATTTCGACTTGTCGCCATCACGCAGCTCGTGGGCTTCGTGGGCACCGGTGGAGGCACCGCTCGGCACAGCGGCGCGGCCGATCGCGCCACCTTCCAGGTGGACATCGACTTCAACGGTCGGATTGCCCCGCGAATCGATGATCTGGCGGGCGCGGACTTCTACGATGGTGGTGTCAAACATGATTGGGATGCGGTTTCAGGACACGTAGGGAGCGATCGAGGCGATATTCCAAGCCTTCATCAGGTCGGTCTCGTGATCGCGGATTTCGACGCGGTCGCCAACCTTCTTGTGGAAAAGGGCGGCACCCGCTTCGGAAAGATAGGAAACGATATGCTTTTCTGGATCGGAATCCCACGCACCAAGCACGGTAAACTGGGCGTCTTCTCCTTCCTCGCTCTTGAGGGTGACGATGGTGCCAATGTTCACGGCGCTAGGATCCGCGCCCTTGAAGTCGGTGCCACGAGCCCGGTCGAGTTCGCGTTGAAGCTCGGTTTTCCGGCGCATGAGGACTTTCTGCATGTCCTTGGCCGATTTGTATTCGAAGTTCTCGCGAAGGTCCCCGTAAGAGCGAGCGATGGCGATGTCCTTGGTGTTTTGCGGAATGCGGTTGCGGAGCAGGTCATCCATTTCAGCCTGCTTGCGCTCCAAGCTCGCCCAGGAAACCACCAGCGGTTCTTCGCGACGGTTGCGATCTCCACTGACTAGTTCTCCGGTTTCCGGTTTGGCCTTGATGATCCGCGCCATCAGCGACTTCCGGTCGAGGTCGGCAAACACCGGGCATTCGAGCAATCGACGCGCGAAGTTACGTGCCTCGGTGACGCCCATTTCCGCCACGATATCGGCGAGGAGGCCCTTGTCATCGCTGAGCAAGCTCTGCAGGCGGGTGGTTTTCCGCGGGCCATCGGAAAGGTGGTCGGTCTCAAGCAGGTTGAGAATGGCCGCCCCGATTTCCGGGCTGAAGACATCGCTGGCGACGCCTCGGCGTTCGCGCACGATCCAAATCAAGGGGTCCGGACCCAGTGACCGGCGAGCCAAGGAGCCGCGGAGGTGTTCGGAAAGCTCCTTGGACTTGCCCTTATCATCAATGATGCGGGCAATTTCCGCCACCCCACGCGTGCCCACGGAATCGAAGATGTTGAGGAGAGCATCAACCCAGCGTTCGCCGAACGCTTCAGGGAAGACCTCATAAATGGCGCGCTGACGAGCGGTCGAAAGACTACCAAGCTCTTCGCCCAGACGAGCTTCTTCTGCCAAAAGCAGGTTGGCGAGGCGGAGCGAATCGTCACCCATGACCAGCGCATCCATGCTTCCGATCAGTTCATCGCGCAGAGAAAGCAGCTCAAGCGTCAGTCCCAGCTGCATGCGGGTGCCCTTTTTCGCGGCGTCATCAACGACCGTGAGCACTGGGCGGAGCGAGTCGACTTCTGCCTTGAACAGCGAAAGGTCGGCGACGATGGCCTCAAGGGCCTTCGACATCGACTTCAGATCGCGGGATTCTTCGAAATCCCCAATCAGCGCCTTGGCGGGAGTCAGGTCAGCATTGCGCAAGTTCAATTGCTCGGTACGGCGGGCGGGCACAATCACCCGCTTGCTGTCGCGGAGTGCCCGCTTGGTCGCGTCCCACCACTTCTTGAAAGCGGCTTCTTCCACCACAGAGCCAGACAGCTCCTTCTCCATCGCGTCCACCGTCATGGAGCCCTCATGACTTTCCAGCAGGAAAACAACGAGCGCCACCGGGTCGTTTTGAGCGAGTTCCCGGAGATGCTCGATGTTTTCAACTTTCTTTGAGCGAAAGTCATCATCGGCCAAGGGCAGAGTCTTCTGAATGGCGAACTGCAGATCCATCTGCTGTCCGCGCTGGTGTTCAAAATCAATTGTCAGTTTCTTGGCAGGTAGGTCCCAAGCAATCACCTTGCCAGCTCCCCAAGCATTGTGGAGCAGGAACTTCCCGGGCGCTACCTGATCAAGTCGCTCGGCGATGGCAGGTTGGAGTCTTCCGGCGTCGACGAGTTTTTCCAGATCGGGATGCATCGCGGGAGAAACTGAGAAGCCCGCTCGGAATATGCAAGGCCCATCCCTTGCAAACAGGTGCGGTCGTGTCAGTTCCGGTCCTCATTCAGCGAGGGGACCACCCGTGGCCGGGGCCGACGGCGGCTCCAATCCCGATCCTCCGAACGCTGAAGGCCGCGGATCAAAGCTTCCACCGAGCGGGTCCATTCTTCCGGAACCGAGGCACCTTCTCCAGCCACAGGACCTTCATAAATCACCGATTGGCGGGCATCGCGAATGACGACATGATAGCCATCTTCCTCTTTCGAGAGTCGGGCCGTACTGCCATCTTCCCGGGAAACTTCCGCCATGCTGGATTGAGGATAAACCACGGTCTTCGGCATGCCCCGAACCCCAGGGGGCGCCAAAGTCACTTCCATCGGTGAAATCGGCCGCTCCAACCCCACTTCAGGCATCGCCGCCAATGTCAGATCGAGCACCTCATGTTGCCCGGACCGCACGACGGAGATTTGCACCGCTTCGCCGGGCTGATGAAGCCTCAACAAAGTGGCCAACTGAGCCTCATTGACCAGAAGTTGATCCCCCAACTTCCAAACGATGTCGTACGGATGCACTCCCGCCAGCCGGGCAGGGCCATCATCATACACCTTCTCCACCAAGAACCCGATTCCCTCAGGAACACCCGGGGCGTGTGCACGCATCTCCGGTGCCAAGGCCCGCACCGAGAAGCCCACCCAAACGGGCCGCGTTGGCATTTCGACACCCTGTGGCGTCGGCTCCGACACCTCCTGCGCCGGCAGCACGACGGCCAGGGCCAGAAGAAAGATGGAGGTCAAAAGTTTCATGGAATTCCCGCGCCTCAAAATGTGCTCACCGGCATCATCACCCATTCGTCCCGGGGGTGGAGAACCCGCACGGTTTGGCCGGTCGCCTCGTCGTGGAATCTCTCCTCGTTGACCACCCGGACGTGCCACCCCTCCAACAATGAACCATCCTCCTCCGCCAACCAATCGCCTGCACGCTCGGCGGAAACAACCCCTTCGCTGGTCGAAACCAACTGGATTCCAGGCTGAGGAGCCGTGCGAACCACCAACGGCACCGGACGTGCCGGCATCGCATTCCAGGCCAGACCGGCAGCACCGACCACCGCGGCCGCCATGCCAGTGACCCAGATCCACCGTCGTGAAGAGGTGCTCTCTTCTTCGCCAGCCAAGCCGTCAATCAGCGCATTCAGCTCCTGAACTCCTCGGTCCGTGAAACCGCGCGGAACCAAAGATTCCCGCAAGCGACGTTCGATATGGTCGAGATCATCCATGATCCACCTCCTTCGTCCGGTTCAATTTTTGCGCCAATTGCTCCAGCGCATATCGATACCGGGAAGCTGCCGTATTCGGCGAAATCGCGAGCGCCTCTGAGATCTCCGCAAAGGTCAAGCCACCCCAAATCTTCATCGTCACCACTTCCCGCAGTTTCTCACTCAGTTGCGCCACCTCCTCGCGCAACTGCCGCGCGTCCTCGTCGTCCTCCATCGTCGGATCGAGCCAGACATCGTCAAAATCATTCAAATACAGGACCGATTCTTCCCGCTTTTTGCGCCGGGTCTCCGAACGGTGCCGATTCAAGCCCGCAAAACGAATTGTCGAAAAAGCCAACGGAAGATCCGGTGGATGCCCGCCTTTCTCCTCCTGAACCGTCCACAGCCGCATCACCGCTTCTTGGACCAAATCCTCGGCATCCGCCTGACAAGGCGCCCATGTGCGAGCGAAGGCCAACAGCCGATGACCGTTCTCGGCCATCCACAGTTTCCACTCCTTGGCGCGGCGCTTCCTCATTCACGGTGAAAATGCCGATGAAGGGTCGGTTTGTCTGCAAAAAGTTCCGATCCGCCCACGGCCTCCTTCCCCCTTCGGAATCAACCTTCCCACTCCATCCCCATCGGGATTTGCCCCACCCCCTCAGTCCAGCCCACGACCTCCCCGCCTCCCGCCCACTCGTCGGAGCCCGACAGGTGACAAATCCGAAACCATTCAATGCTCTCTTCAAGAGGGGATTACGCTGATCGAGCGGGCGTCACATGAACCGACTGATCCTTCCTCTGATCCTTCCTTCTCTCGTTGCGGGTGCTTACGCCGAACTATCGCTGGAGCCCCTCGGCACCGCTCGCAATGGCGATCCTGCCAGCCTGTTCGATGCTTCTGCTGCGGAAATTGTGAAATTCGATTCCGCCACCAACCAAATGTATGTCGTCAACGGCAGCGCAGACGCCCTCGATATCTTCGACGTCTCCACCCCCACCGCTCCGAGCTTGGTTCGCTCCGTCGATCTTTCCGAACTCGGCAACCCTAACAGCGTCGACGTCTTCTCTCGCGGGCACCGCACACGGGTCGCAGTGGCTGTCGGAGCTCCCTCCAAAGCCGATCGCGGCCACGTCGTGTTTCTCAATGGAGAGGGAGACCTCCTCGACACCGTCGAAGTCGGATATCTCCCCGACATGCTCACCTTCAACGAAAACGGCACCATGGTCGTGGTCGCCAATGAGGGTGAACCCACCGATGACTACGCCGTCGACCCCGAAGGCTCCATCTCGATCATCCGCATTCGCGGAAACCGCTATCATCATCGCGAAATCACCTTTGGAGGTCTCACGGCCGACGATGTCGAAGGGGTGCGCATCAGTGGACCCGAAGGCACGACCATTGCCCAAGATCTCGAACCTGAATACGTCGCCATCTCCGGCCAACACGCCTTCGTCACCTGCCAGGAAAACAATGCGGTCATCAAGATCAACCTGACCGAGCGGCGCATCGCCGCGGTGCTGCCACTCGGCACCATCGATCACTCAAAACTCGGACATGCTCTCGATGTCTCCGACAAAGACGATGCGATCCGCATCGCCAACTGGCCCATTCAAGGTTTGTTCATGCCCGATGGCATCGCCGCCTACCGGGCACGCGACGGCCGCCGCACCCAAACCTACTTCGTCACTGCCAATGAGGGAGATGCCCGGGAATGGGGCGACTACACCGACGAAGCCCGCATCAAGAGCCTCAACCTCGACCCCAGCGCTTTCCCCTTGGCGGAAACCCTCCAGCTCGATGCCCACCTCGGTCGCCTCGCCGCCATCACCACCGAAGGCGACATTGATGGCGATGGGGATTACGATGAACTCTACAGCTTTGGCACCCGCTCCTTCTCGATTTTTGATGAGAACGGCACCCTGGTGTTCGACAGCGGAGACCTCCTGGAAACTTACATCGCCACTCACTACCCAGAGGACTTCAACGGCGCCCATGACGAAAGCGACAGCTTCGATAGCCGCTCCGATGCCAAAGGCCCTGAGCCCGAAACGGTGACCCTCGGAGAAATCGATGGCCACACCTACGCCTTTATCGCCCTTGAGCGCTTCAGCGGCATCGCCGTCTTCGACATCACAAATCCGCACTCCGTCACCATGTCCGGCTTCGGCCTCAACCGGGATTTCTCCGTGAGCTTCGATGAGGACCACCTCGAAAACTTCGGCGCCGCTGGAGACCTCGGTCCGGAAGGACTCGACTTCGTTTCCGCAAAGGACAGCCCGACGGGGCAGCCTCTCTTGATCGTTGCCAATGAGGTCAGCGGGACGACCACCCTCTATCAGATCTCTGTGACCGAATAATCTCGGAACACCTCCGATCCTCCGACCGGCCTTCTCTCTTGAGTGGGCCGGTTTTTTTGTCGTCATCCTTCACCCGGATTCGCACTTTCCTGTTTTCCAGCGCAGATTGCGCTCATGCTTCTGGCCTCCCTTGCCGCCGTGCTGATGGCTCCCCTGGCCGCCTGCTGGTCACGCTTCAGGGAACATCAATTGCTGAAAGTCGGGTCTCCCTTACCTCCTGAGGCCCTAACGTTTGCTCGCCAGCTTGGCATCCACGCTCCCGAAAACTTGAGGGTCCAATTCGTCCACGAAGTGCCCCTTCCCCTTCCCTCTGCGATGGCCCATGCCTTCAGCAGGCTAGGATTTCCGATCCTGAGCGCCGCCGGAATGAGCTTGGGGAGAGGCATCTGCGCGGTGTCACCGGATTCGCGTCTGCTTCGTCACGAACTGGTTCACACCCTTCAATACCAACGACTCGGTGGCCACCTACCATTCATGCGGCGCTATCTTCGCGAATGCATCCACCACGGCTATGCGACGGCCCCCATGGAAATCGAGGCCCGGGACCGAGCCCAGGAAGAAGACAGGATCCCCGATGGAATTTCCCCGCAATCCGGGTGAAACTACCCCATGAAACCCTCGCTCGAACACGCTATTGATCGCCTCGCCACGCCCCTCCCCGATTCCTGCCTGACGGGCCTCCAGGATCGCACGGCCGCGCTCCGGGCCATCGCCGACCAATTGGTGGCCGAGGCCGATTCTCTCGCTCAACTGATGGCTCAGGAAATGGGCAAGCCCGTTTCCCAAGGACGTTCGGAAGCCGAAAAATGCGCCTGGGTCTGTCGCTACTATGCCGACCATGCCGAAGCATTTCTGGCCGATGAAACTCTAGAAACCGGCCGCGCCGAGTCCTTTGTCACCCATGCCCCCATGGGCATCGTTCTCGCGGTGATGCCATGGAATTTCCCCTTCTGGCAGGTCTTTCGCTTTGCCGCTCCCG
Organism: Haloferula luteola; assembly: GCF_014201715.1. Classification (GTDB taxonomy): domain Bacteria; phylum Verrucomicrobiota; class Verrucomicrobiia; order Verrucomicrobiales; family Akkermansiaceae; genus Haloferula; species Haloferula luteola. The sequence goes on along the minus strand of NZ_JACHFD010000008.1, from coordinate 185,993 downwards.
CCCTCGCTGCCGGCAACCGCATCCTCCTCAAACACGCCTCAAATGTGCCCGGCTGTGCCGCCGCCATCGAGCGAATCATCACCCAGGCCACGGGCCGAGATGATTTGCTGGTCCACGTCACCCTTCCCGGCAAGGAGGTCGCCGAGCTCATTGCCGACCCCCGCACGGCAGCAGTCACCTTCACCGGTAGCACCCAGGCCGGTCGCCAGCTCGCAGCAGCTTGCGGCCAGCACCTGAAAAAGTGCGTTCTCGAACTTGGTGGCAGCGATCCCTACCTCATTCTCGAAGACGCCGATATCGCCCACGCCGCGGCCACCTGCGCCAAGGCCCGCATGATCAACAACGGGCAAAGCTGCATCGCCGCCAAACGCCTCATCGTCGCCGCACCCGTCCACGACGCATTTGTGGAACTCCTCCGCCATGAACTCTCGCAATACGAAATGGCGGACCCTCTCGATCCCAACACCCGACTCGGACCGCTCGCTCGCACCGACTTGCGGGATACCCTTCACGATCAGGTCCAGCGCGGACTCGCCACCTCCGCCCGCCTCATTCTCGGCGGGAAAATCCCTCAGCAGCCCGGGCCCTGGTATCCCGCCACCTTGGTCGCAGGAGTTCGCCGCGGCACGCCGCTCTTCGACGAGGAAACTTTCGGGCCGGTGGCAGCCATTTCCCGCGTTCATGGGGCGTCCGACGGTATCGAACTCGCCAACGCCACCCACTTCGGTCTCGGCGCTGCGGTTTTCACCGAGGATCTCGACCTCGCCCATCGCGTCGCCCGCCAACTCAAGGCCGGCACCGTCGGCATCAACGCCCAAGTGGTTTCCGATCCCCGCCTTCCCTTTGGAGGGACCCGCGAAAGCGGCTGGGGACGCGAGTTGGGCCGCGCCGGAATCCTCGAATTCGTCGATTCCAAAACCATCTTGCGTGAAATCCCTAAGCCCGATGCGACCTGAAAAAGAATTTACCTTGCGCATACACTGAGAATACGCAATGTATTTACCGCGTTAATTGCATGGAACCGTCATCGCGCCGGCTCGTTCCATACCGCCAAGGGAAACTTCCCCCTCATCGGGGACTCCCATGCAAACCCAGGATCAGGGCGGTGAGGAAGAGCCGGGCGATGGCCCGGTCTCCGGAATTCGGTTGCTTGATTCCCGTCCCGCCGCGGCAGAAATCCTCGGCGGGACGCTTGCGTACTGGCGAGCAGACCCTTATGAGCGGCTCGCCATGGCTAACTTTCGCGTGCTCGTTTCAGATCCGATCTCGGACAAGGGGGTTGAAGCCCTTGCCGCCGCTCCCGGCATCGAGGTCGACGTCCATACCGGTCTCCCTCCCGAGGAGTTCCTCAAAATCATCGGCGACTACGACGCCCTCGTGGTCCGCTCCCAAACCAAAGTCACCGCCGAGGTCTTGGCCGCGGCGACGAAACTGAAGGCTGTCGGCCGCGCCGGCGTCGGCGTCGACAACATCGACCGTCAGGCCGCCACCGACCACGGAGTGATCGTGATGAACACCCCCACGGGGAACACGATCTCCACCGCAGAACACGCCTTCACTCTGATGCTTTCCTGCGCCCGCAACATTGGCCCGGCTCACGCCGGCGTGCTTGCCGGGGACTTCAAGGCCGCCCGCAAGGCCTTCCAGGGCATCGAACTCAACGGCAAACGCCTCGCCGTGATCGGCATGGGTCGCATCGGTTCCGAATTCGCCAAGCGCGCTCAAGCCTTCAACATGGAAGTCGTCGCCTACGACCCATTCCTCACAGAAAGCCGCGCCCGGGAGTTGAAGGTCACCCTTGCCGAATCCCCTGACGCCGCTCTCAACGGCGCCGACGTGGTCACCCTCCACGTGCCCTTGACCGAGTCCACCCAGCATCTCCTCAACGAGCAACGCCTCGCCCTAATGAATCCAGGAGCCATCGTCGTGAACTGCGCCCGCGGCGGACTCATCGATGAAGCCGCCCTTAAGGCCGCCATCGACTCTGGCCACATCGCCGGCTGCGCGCTCGACGTGTTCGAAGTCGAGCCCCCGCCTGCGGATCACCCGCTGTTTTCTCTCGGCAAACACGTCACCTTCACGCCCCACCTCGGTGCCTCCACCAACGAGGCCCAAGAGAACGTAGGCATCGAAGTGGCCATTCAAATTCGCGACTTCCTCGCCACTGGCGAGATTCGCAATGCGATCAACATGCCCTCGCTCGATGCGACAGCCTTGCGCGAGCTGGGACCCTACCTCGATCTGGCCGCAGCCCTCGGGGCCCTTCTCGCGAAGCTCGGTCCGGACAATGCCGACTCCCTGCGGGTCTCCTACCACGGGGACCTCGCCGGCAAGGACACCGGCTTGGTTTCCCGCACCGCCCTCTACCGACTCCTGGAGCAGTCACGCCAGGACGGCCAAGTCAATCTGGTCAACGCCCCCGCCGTCGCCAAGGCCATGGGCCTCGATCTCGTCGAGTCGACCATCAACGCCCAGACCGAATTCAACGACTTGCTGGTCGTCGAACTTCGCAAGGGCGATCAGAAATTCCGGATTGCCGGTACGATCATCGGCCGCAGCCCGCGCATCGTCGAAATCGACCGCCTGTTCGTCGACGTCCCCATCACCGGCCATCTGCTCATCGTGCGCAACGACGACCGCCCCGGCATCGTGGGTGCCGTCGGCACCTTGCTCGGCCAGCACGGACAAAACATCGCAAACCTGTCCCTCGGACGCGACAAGTCCGGCGGCAACGCCCTCTCGGTCATCGAACTGGATGCTCCGGCCGATGGCGACCTCATGTCCGCCATTCGCGCCATCCCCGGCGTGACCTTGGCGACCGGAGTTTCGCTCTAAATTCTCCTCCACGATTCCTCACACGGGATCTTGCGATCTTCGCCGCCGCCGCTTCCTTCGAGAGGCGGCGGCATTTTTGCATTCAGGAAGTTCCTCGGAGGATTTGCACCCACGCAAGCCACGTCCCGACTCTCAGGCCTAGATTCCCCTCCGCTTCTCGACTGGGAGATTGCCACACCGCGTGGCGGTCCTCCAGCATGCCCGACGTCGTCTTCACCCAGGACGAAAGTGCTTCAATGTTTGACCCTTCCACCCTCCCTGATGTCCCTCCCGCAACCTGCGGAGAAACCTGGTCGCGACTCCTGATCCGGCGCGCCGCAACCGTTCCGGACGTCCCCGCTACCTGCCATTTGACCGATGGCGAAAGTGCAGAATCTCTCGTCTCCTGGAAGGACCTCGCGCGCCGTGCCATGAGCATGGCAGCGGCACTCACCGAACGACGCCTCTCCGGTCAGCCGGTCCTCATCACCGCCCCTCCTGGACCCGATTTCCTCAGCTCATTGCTGGGCAGTTGGATGGCCGGTGCCATTGCCGTCCCCGCCTATCCACCTCAAGGCAGCCGCCACCGGGCACGATTGGAGGCCGTCCGGCACGATTGCCAAGCCACCCTCGCCCTCGGCGAGATCCCCCTCCGCACGGTCGACGGACTCGAATTCCTTTCCCCCTCCTCAGTCGTCGATTCTCACTTCGACCCGGTCTCTTCCACTGGCCCCTGCTTGCTGCAATACACCTCCGGCTCCACCTCCGCACCCAAGGGAGTAATCCTCACCGCTGAGGCCCTTCAGGAACAGCTTGCCGCCTTTCACCGCCACGCCGGGGACGTTCGCTTTCGCTCGGTCCTCAGCTGGCTTCCGCCCTACCACGACATGGGCCTCGTGCTCAAATTGCTCTATGCCCTCCACGCCGGCATCCCATTGATCACCTTTTCGCCGGACGCCTTTGTCCAGCGTCCCGCTCGCTGGCTTCGAGCCATCCACCGATACCGGGCTGAAATGAGCGGAGGGCCCAATTTTGCCTTCGATTGGTGCGTGCGAGCGGTCACCGATGACGAACTCGCTCAACTCGATCTTTCCTCCTGGAAATTTGCGCCCACAGGCGCCGAACGCATCCGCCGCGAAACCCTCCAACGCTTTGCCCGACGATTCGAACCCTGCGGCTTCGATTCCCGAGCCTTCTGCCCGGGCTACGGGCTGGCCGAGGCCACCCTGGTCGTCACTTCCCGACCAGTCGTGTCGCCCGGCTCGTGGAAATGTTCCAGCCGTGATCCGCAACAGATCTCCTGTGGGGCGCCCCTTCCCGGGACCCAGGTCCGGGTTGTCGACCCCACGACCCACCTCCCATTGAACGAAGGAACCACCGGAGAAATCGAAGTCTCTTCCCCCTCGCTGGCGGGCGGCTACTGGCAGCAGCCCGAACTGACCTCACACACCTGGGTCGACGGATGGCTGCGCACCGGCGACCTCGGGTTCCTCGAAGAGGGCGAGCTTTTCGTCGTCGGCCGCCTCAAGGATCTCATCATCCGGGAAGGCCGCAACATTGCCCCGGAGGACCTTGAAGACGCTGCGGCCACCCTCAATCCACGCATCACCGCTGCCGCCGCTTTCGGGCAGGATTCCGGTGAGGGCGAAAGGGTCATCCTTGCCGTCGAAGGTCGTGAACTTGACCCCCATGCCCTCGCCGGACAAGTCACCCATCACACCGGGGTCTCCATCGATCGCGTGCTCATCGTCCGCCCAGGACTTCTCCCCCGCACCACCAGTGGAAAAATCCGACGCCAAGCGACCCGCGATGCCTTTCTCGAAGGGTCCCTGCCACTGCTGCATGACAGTGCCACCGATCCACTCCCTACCATTCCTGACGATCAGCGAGACCGGCTTGAACAAGTGCTGCAGGCCCTCCGGCAGGCCACCCATCGAGACGATGCCCGACCCCACGACGACCTCTCGAGCCTGGCGGTCAGCTCCATCGAAGCAACGCGATTCGCCGCCCTACTCCATCGGCAAACCGGAGTCTCGTTCGATCTCGCCGCCCTATTCCGAGCCCCAAGTCTCATCGCCCTCGCCGAACAACTCCCCCTTCATCCCCACCTCACGGAGCTCCCCATCGAGATCGGTTCAGGACTCGCCAGCGGAAACATCAGCCACTCCCAAGAGCGCATGGCCTTCCTCCATCGGCTGGAGCCAGAAAGCCCTGCCTACCACGTTTTTGGGGCCATCGACCTCCATGGGCCCATCGACCTGGAAGCGATGGAGAAATCTTGGCAACGGCTGCTCTCCGATCACCCCATTCTTCGAACCCGGCACACGGACTCGGGCATGCATCTCGGTCCTCCCTCTCCGTTGGAAATCCTCGACGGAGACCCTGACGTGCTCCTACCCAGCTGGGCCCGCCAACCCTTCCACTTGGACCGCGAACCTCCTGCACGCGCCGGCATCATTGCTTGCCGGCACGACCACCATGTCCTCGCCTTTTGCGGCCATCACATCGTGGTCGATGGCTGGTCGATGCGCGTGATCGCCCAGCAACTCGCCCACTTCTACGAAGCCTACCGTAGGGGGATCGATCCTCCTGCCAAACCCCTTGGGCCCGACTTCATCGACTACGCGGCTTGGCAACGCCAACGCCTCGATAGCGGCACCATCGACCACCAGATTGACTATTGGAAACGCTCCCTATCCGGTCATTCCGGGAAGCTCGAACTTGCCACCGACTTCCCCCGCCCAACCAAGCCATCTTGGCAGGGCGATGTCGTTTCCGCCCCCCTTCCTGCAACCCTCGAATCCGCCGTCGCTGCCGTGGCCCGCGCCCACGGTGCGACTCCCTTCATGGTCCGGCTCGCGGCATGGATGCTCACCCTGCGCGCCCATGGAGCCGGCAACGATCTGGTGACGGCCGTGCCCGTCGCCAATCGCCACCACGCCGTGGCGGGAGAACTCATCGGCACCCTCGTCAACACCCTGCCGCTGCGCATCACCTTGGCCGACAACGATCGCTTCTGCGACCTGCTGCTTCGGGTCCGGGAAGCCACCTTCGCCATGCAGGCCCATCAGGAGGCCCCTTTCGAAAAGATCATCGAAGCGGTCCAGCCCGAACGCAGTCGGGACCGCGCTCCGATCGCACAGATTCTTTTCGACCATCAGGAATATCCACTCCCGCTTTCCTGGACTCCCGAACTCACAGCCAGCCCCCGCCCTCTCCACCGCGGTGCCGTCCAGTTCGACCTCGCCATGGTGAGCCTGCAGTGGCCCGACTGCACCCAGCTGTTTCTTGAGTTTCGACAAGATCTCTTCCGCCGCCAAACCGCGCAGGCCCTGTTGGATCGCTATCTCGTGTTACTCGAAGCCGCATGCGAATCTCCCAACGCTCCGGCCCAGCCATTCGCAGCGCTCACCTCCGCCGATCGCCAGCAACTCGAAATCCTCTCCCATGGGCCCCAACGTCCGCATTTCACCCACACTCACGCGCTGGAACTCATCGGTGCCACGATCGCTCGGCAGCCTGATGCCATTGCCATCACCACGCCGGGGGCACATCGACTCTACCGTCAAATCGGAGCCCGCTCAGCTTCCCTTGCGACCCACCTGCACCGGCATGGCGTGCAGGCAGGAGACCGCGTCGCCCTCCTGATAGAACGCACTTCGGACCTCCCCTGCGTGCTCCTTGCAGTATGGAAGTGCGGAGCCGCCTACGTCCCCCTCGATCCCTCCAATCCGCCAGAACGACTCCGCCTCATCCTCGAAGATCAGGCCCCCCTTCTCACCCTCGTCTCCCCCGGGCTTGAATCCTATCTTCCCCTAGGCACCCAAGCTTTCCCTCTGCTTCCAGCCCACTTCGAAACTCCTCCAGACCCTGCCGAGTCTTTCCCAAAGCTTTCCCCTGAAGATCCCGCCTATCTCCTCTACACCTCCGGATCCACCGGCCGGCCCAAAGGCGTCGTCATCCCTCATCGTGCTCTCGCCAACTTCCTCCTCTCCATGGCGGAAACTCCTGGCATGACCTCTGGGGAAACGCTCCTCGCCGTCACCACCGTCTCCTTCGATATCTCCGGCCTCGAACTTTTTCTGCCCCTCGTCGCCGGGGGCACCATCGACCTCGTCGACAGCACCACAGCCCGCAACCCCAGCGCCCTGCGCCAGCGTTTCCAAGCCGCCGATCCCGATCTCATGCAGGCCACGCCTGCCACTTGGCGAATGCTCCTCGATGACGGCTGGTCCGGATCCCCGAAACTTCGTCTGCTCTGCGGAGGAGAGGCCCTGGACCGCCCCCTTGCCGACCGCCTACGCCCGCGAGTCGCAGCAATGTGGAATCTCTACGGCCCGACCGAAACCACCATCTGGTCGACCCTCTGGGCGGTGCCCCCCATCTCCCATCCGGCACCGATTCGCATCGGCACCCCCATCGCCAATACCACCCTACGGATCGTTTCCACCGACCACCAAGTTTGCCCCCCCGGAGTTCCTGGCGAGTTGCTCATCGGCGGCGCCGGACTGGCCATCGGCTATTGGCAGCGCCCGGAACTCACGGCCGAACGATTCATCACCCTGGACCACCAGCGTTTTTACCGCACCGGCGACCTTGCCCGATGGACTCACAACGGCAGCCTCGAATGCCTCGGCCGCACCGATGCCCAAATCAAAATCCGTGGCTTCCGCGTGGAGCTGGGGGAAATCGATGCCGCCCTTCTCGATCATCCCAATGTCCAAGAAGCCGCAACCGTCTGGACCGACGACCGCCTGATCGCTTGGTTTCGGTCTTCCTCCCCCATTGCCGACCTTCACGATCACCTCCGCCGGCGCCTTCCCGACTACATGGTGCCTTCCCGGCTTCTTCCTCTGGAGAACTTCCCTCTCACTCCCAGTGGCAAAATCGACCGAAACCGGCTCGCCACCCTTCCCATTCCAGCTGCCGACGCCGCCCCCGACCGGCGAGGGACTGCCGATCCCCTCCTCCAGGAACTCACCCGCCTTTGGGCCGAGACACTCGGCGTCCCAGAGGTCGGCCCTGACGATGACTTCTTCGCGCTCGGCGGACACTCTCTCCTCGCTGCCCGTCTCGCCACCGTCACCGCCGAACGCACCGGACTCTCCGTCCCGCTCGATTGGCTTTTCGACCAGCCCACCCCCGCCGGCATGGCGGCCCGATGGCGCAGCCATTCCGCCCCTGACCTGGAGCGCCCGCGACCCATCCCCCTCGCCCGCGGACGCGGAGGACCCCCTCTCTTCTGGATTCATACTCTGGTCGATGGGGGCATGGGCCTCCTCCCCTACCGCGAGGCCGCCCTGCAACTGGCCGACCTCACCGATTCCTATGGCATGGCCGAAGGCTCCGCCTCTTTCTCCTCGCTACGCGATCTCGCCGCGGCCCACGTGGAAAGCCTCCGCTCCCTTCAACCCAAGGGCCCCTACCGCCTCGCCGGGTTTTGTTTTGGCGGCAACCTCGCAGCAGAAATCGCCTGCCAACTTGAGGATCAAGGCGAATCCATCGAACTCCTCCTGCTCCTTGAAGCCAGCCCACCTCAAAGCTCATGGCACCGCGATTGGTGGCGAAATCCCACTCACTGGACCCGGCTTCTCCAACGCTTCCCCCGTCGCTTGTGGAGTCTCGCCCAGCGGGACCTCGATACCGTCGGTCGCCGCATAAAAATGAAACAGCGCGCCGCTTCCTCAAAGGTCGATAGCCTCGTCCATCGGACTCAAGACATCCCCGACCTACGAGGCGTCCTCGACCTCGATCTCCTCGACGAGCCCTCCCGCCAACGAGCCCTCCGCCATTGGGAAGCGCTCCATCGTCACCCTCATCGCCTCCCCTCGCACGGACGCCTGGTGCTCATCCGTGCTCTCGACGAAGGGTGGCTCCCCCGCGACCCCCAACTGGGCTGGACCGCCACCATGCCCCTTGAAATTCATCAGGTTTCCGGACGCCACGAAGAGTTCCTCCGCCATCAATCCGCGGGAGAAGTCGCCGCGGTGCTCAGAAAAATCCTCTCCACCCCCCCGAAATCCGGGGCTCAATAGCGAACTTTCCCGTTGCCAACCCACGATCCGCTATTTCAAACTTCCCTCAGCAGATGAAAAAACTCCTTGTCCTTGCCACCGCTGCCCTTGCCTTCACCGGCATGGCCTCCGCCGACATCCAAGCGCCTCCTGGATCGCAGTACACCGCTACCCGCAAGCTGGGTCGTGCCGTGAGCAACATCCTCTACGGCTTCGTCGAGATTCCTGAGCAGATCGTTCGCAAGACCGATACCTACGGCCGCAAGGCAGGCTGGTCCTACGGAGCCGTCGATGGCGGCCATCGTGCCCTTCGTCGCCTGGGCTATGGCTTCTACGAACTCTTCACCTTCACCTGCCCCACCTACCGTGGCACCTTCAAGCCCCCGTACGAAAAGTGCGGCACCGACAACCGCATCGAGATGAACGTCCATGACGGTCTCTCCGAGTTCCCGCCGGACCTTGGCTTTGAAGTCTACTACAGCCACAGCCGCACCCAGCGCTTCTAAAGTACCGATTGGCTGAACTTTTCGATCCCGGCAGTGTTGCACTGCCGGGATTTTTTTTGCCCCAAAACAGGCAAATCGGAATTTCCGTGGCGTTCTTTCCTGCATCAACGTATTTTCACGCATTCATGACCACCCTGCGCTCCTTGCTCCTCCTTTCCGTCCTCGTCCCGGTGCTGAAGGCGGAACCCCGGATCTGGAAAAATACTGACGCCTCGTCGTCCTTCGAAGGGGAGTGGGTGGCAGAAACCGCGGCCACCGTCACCATCCGGCGGTCCGACGGCAAAGAATTCGAGCTCAGTAAGTCCAAATTGCACACCGACGATCTCACCTGGTTGGCGCAAAAAGACGCCCCACCTGAAGAGGCGGTCTTCGATACCCTTTGCTTCGGTGACACCCGAGCCGACGTCGAAGCCAAGCTGCTGAAAAGCAAAGTGGTCGAACCCATCGTCGATCCCAAATTTCTCGGCCGCATGGGCCTCAATGGCAGCTTCCGCACCCGTCAGAAAATCGGAGGCCAACCGTGCCTGCTCTTCTTCACCTGGAACCAGGATACCCTCTCCGAGATCCTCCTCCGCACCGACGGCGGCCCCGCAAGCACCTATGACAGTTCCCTCCGCGCCACGTGGGAAGGACTCATCGGACTCCTCACGGAACTCCACGGAAAACCTGTCCAGAACGCCTCCTACCCGAAAAAAGAGGCTTTGCCCGACGGGGGCTTCCTCGGCTCTCACCTCTGGCATCTTCCCCATGGCGGCAGTGCCCTTCTTGGAACCAGCCGGGAAGGCGATGCTTACCAGACCGCCATCCGATTTACCGCTGAGAAAGTTCAGCCAGTCGTCACCCATTGAGCCTCAACTCAGCTCTTCGAGCGAGGCCACCATCGCCGCGAAAACCTCAGGCTCTGCCCCACGGTCCGGTCGGCCCTTGAGGCAGCTGGTGAACCATTTCTGCAGCACCGCCCGACGCTCTCGCGGAAACTCGCGCACCCGGCCCTCACCCTCCGCGTCCTCTAAGGTCGTCCGATCCCGCCGCCCGTGCGCCCGCTGCAGAATCCCGGCATACCGTACCAGCATCGAATCCAAAAGGACCCAAGGAAAGTTCGGGCTGCTCGGCGGCCCAACCACCAAGGTCCTCCCTTCCCCGGACTTTAAGCCGATCCGCCCCAAACCGCTGACTTTCAGCTCCGGCAGCGCCCCTCCTTTCAAGAACGCAGCCGCCCCTCCACCCAAAGCTCCAATCACCGTCCCTGCCCCAAGACTGTGAACTCCCACTCCCAAGTCAAACGCAGCACCCGCCGCAGCCCCAAGTCCCGCACCCGCCGCAGCCAGCTGCCAACGATTTAGACCAAACTTCCGCCACGTTTCCTCCTGCTCCAAATCCAACCCCCGGTGATGGCGAGGATCACCCTCGGCTTGCAACAAATGGTGCCGATACGTCCTCAGCCAAGCTTCCAGGCACTCCGCCTCCAATTTCGCCAACCTGGCAAAATAGTCTTCGACCAACGCCGCCAGCTTCCGCTCACGCCGCGCCGGCACGCCGAGATCCCGCTCATCGAGCCCATCTCGCGCCCGTAGCGTCAGCGCCTTCTCCATCAAGTCCACCAAGGCCTCCGCCGCATCCTCGCGCCGCTGGTCCCATTCGGCATCCATCGCCTCCAGCACCCGCTCGATTCTCTCCGCATGCCGCTCTTCAATCTGCAGCAGGGCGAGCATCAACTTCCTTCGCTCATCGAACCGGGCCGCATGGGCGTCAAATGTCCGCGTCAAATTGAAGGCAGTCCCCAACCGTTCGCGCCATTCCGTTTCATAGCCCGTCTCCTCTCCCTGCGGATTCAACAGCGCCAACCGGGGGCGACCACTCCACCGCAAAATCTCGATCTCTGCCAGAAACGAATCCCGCAGAGGTTTGCTAGGATCCACCACATACAGAATGCCAGCTCCCCGGATGATCGGTTCTAACAAGCGCACCTCGTCTGGAAACCGGTCTCCACAGGTCTCCACGAATTGTCGCAGCTCATCCGGGCCAGGAACCCGCTCACCCGCGAATCCTTGGATCACCCGCATCGCTTCCACGGGTTGCTGAAAACCCGGAGTATCCAGGAAGCGGATCCATTCTTCGCCGTCGTACCTCACCGGCAATGGCAGCACTCCCGTCGTCTCCCCAGGCGTCGCGGAAATGCGCAACACCGCATCGTCATCCACCTCCAGCAACGTCGCCAAAGTCGAAGTCTTCCCTGCATTCACGCGGCCCACCACCACGAACGACGGGATTTCTGGCTGCCACCAATCCTCACTCATGCCGACTCAAAAAACCAAAGTTCCGTGCTGCCACTCTCCTCCCGTCGATCCATGAAACGCTCCCACTCCCGACGTTCCTCCTCGGTGGGGCTGCTCATCCCGCTCGAGCTTGGATTTCCCACCACCACCGCCACTCTCCTCCCCTCGGAAACCTTCAGAATCTCCGCCAACGCGCGCTCCACTTGGCGCGGCGCCAACGACCATCCTTCTCCGACCAGAACCACCCCCGCGGGCGCTTTCGCCAAGGCCGTGCGCGCCGCCTCCTCCCGCCCTGTATCCATCACCCCCATCGTCTCCCAAGCAGTTGGATTCAGGCGCAATCTCTGAAGGAGAAACGGCCGCAAGGCTTCCGGATGGGCCTCAGCTCCCAATGAAATCACCAACGCTCCGTCGACAGGTCCCTTCGGCTCTTCGCCTCGCTTCACCTCCGTCATTGCCCGCCACAACTTGCGATGCGCCGGCGCCTGAAAGGTCAGATTTCTCAAAGCCCGGGTTTCGTTCACCCGCGCCCAGGTCGAAAGCAACCATCGCGGGGCCACCCCCCACACCAAAAGCACCATCAACGAAAACGGCCACCAGCCGACACCATTCGCCATCCAATTCCGAGTGACTTCCGAGGCTGCCACATCCGGAACCATCCGCGGTAACGCCCAGGACCATGGCAACGCCAACACCCGCACCGCCTCTTCCAAGAAATGCCGCATCGCTCCTTGAGTCGTGGACTCCCAGAAAAATCCGACCCGCTTCACCAACACCATCGTCGCCAATCCCACCAAGGCTCCCGCATGAAACGAGGCCGCCACCATCTGGGTGAGCGCTGCCATGCGCCACCCGATCACCCGTGCCAACTCCCCACTTCGGCGGACCCGCTCGATCGCCTCTCTCGTTTCCTCACCCAAAAACCGCAACGAAACCCGCTCCGCAACCCATGCCACCATTCCGCCTCCGGGAATCCTCCCCCGCATCCACCATAGCAACACCGCCAACAGCATCAGTCCCCACGGCATCACCCATACCACCCCCAGCATCCACACCACATTCATGCCCTTGGTTTCCAGATCCAACACTCCCCACACGGCACCCACCCCGGAGCACGCCATCACGACCATCAAAAGAAACCCAATGCCCCCCAAAGCCGCCAACCAGCGGCGACCGATCCCTCCCCGCTCCTCCGCCTCAAGCCACGCTTTCATCGCCGCCATTCGAGACATTCCCGCCACCCGCTCGGGTCGCGAACCATCCCACGACGACAAGGCCGCCTCGAAGTCAATCAACTCCGCCAGCGTCCATCGTTCCTCGGGTGCATCCGCCACAGCCCCAATCTCGCCAACCTCGCTCCGCTGGCAAGTCTCGGTGCGCTTCTCGCCCCCACCCTCTCCTTGCGTCCCCATCAACCGCCTCAACCCTGGACCGAGCTCCCGAACAATTCATCGGCCGCGAAATCAATCGAGCAAGGTGGCTTCTCCTCGTGCCAGCCACTCGGCTCGTCCTGACCGGCACAACACACCGAGATTCCACACGCTCCTACCATCTCCAACGCCCGCGCCGGAGCATTGCAATCGCGGCTCAAATGACCCAACACCGCACGCTGCAATCCTTCCGCTGCCAGCTCACGCACCAACTCGGCGGTCTGCCGATTCGACAAGTGCCCATGACGCGAGGAAATCCGCTGCTTCGTGCTCCATGGACGCTTGAGGTCGGCCTCCAACAACTCGTCATCGTAGTTGGCCTCAATGAACAAGGCCTCCACCCCCCGCAGACGCTCTCGCATGAGCGGCGTAACATGCCCGGAATCACTCACCAATCCAAACGATCGGCCCGCCGCCCGGAACAAAAACCCCACCGGTTCGACGGCATCGTGCGGCACCGCAAAACTTTCGATTTCCAGCGCTCCGATCTCAAACCGCCCCCCACTCTCAAAAACCTTCCAGCTCACGGGACCCAACCCCTCCCGCACCACATGAGAAGTCGCCGGCGTCGCGTAGATCGGCCGTTTCAAAGACTTCATCAGCACCCGCAACCCGCGAATGTGGTCGCCATGCTCGTGGGTCAACAGCACCGCATCCAATGACTCAGGAGGAATGCCCATCGCGGCCAGCCGCAGCGTGATCTGCTTCGCAGAAAGCCCCGCATCCACCAAAACGCGCACGCCCCCGGCATCGATCACCGTGGCATTGCCACCACTCCCACTCCCCAGCACCGCGAACCGCATGCCCGAGCAAAACGGATCAGTCGCCCCGCGGCCAAGGAGAAAACCCATGGCAGCCCCTCCCTTCGAACTCCCATGGGATGTGAAAAAATGCCATTTCAGGCTCTTCCCTGCGTAATTTTCCGCTAGCGTGCCGCCACCCATTCACCCTGAGCCCCATCCCATGAGGTTTTTGCCGTCCATTGTTCTCCTTCTGTCCTCCACCCTCTTCGCCGCAACTCACCCGGCAGACACCAATTCCGACCAGCGCATCGACCTCGCCGAGATCGCCGCCTATCCCGCAACCTTGGGGGGATTTGCCTCCAGTGACGAGGCCATGGCTGACCCCGATTTCGCCCAAGCGTGGTTTCTCTGGCGCGAGGGCGAAAACTATCAGGACGACCCGTCCCTCTCCGAACCCCATCGCTGGCTCCCCAACCCATCATCGGGGGCTCCCTACATTTCCCTCTCCTCCCGCATCGGACTCCCCCTCACCACCGTGGAAATCCACGGCCTGCCGGGCCAACCCAGCACCCTCGCAGGTCGCTACCGACCCGTCGAAACCGGCGAGTGGTTGAACTTCGAAGTCGATGCCAGCGGCTCCCACCTCAGTTTCGCCGCCCCCTACGTCCCGTCTCCCTGGCTGCCCACTCGCGACCTAGAAATCGAAGTCGATGCCGATGGCCAAACCTACCGCGCCGGCATCTTCCGACTCCTTCCCATCGACACCGCAGGCATCTCCATTCCCGGCTTCCTCGACGAAACCGCCGACGCCCTGGCGGCACGGGGCGATTGGAATCCCGACGCCACCGTCCAGGCCATCGCCGCCGACCAGACCGTGACCGATTTCCAACGGCTCATGGGCTACACCTACGCCTACCTCCGGCACACCGCCGAGTCGATGCGCCTGCTCGAAAACCATCCTGCCGGCCCCGATTCCGAAATCGAAACCTTCATCGCCCGCGAACTGCTGGCCCTTTCCGCCACCCGAAATGGCACCTTCGAAGCCCTCCAAGACTCTGCCGTCCTTCTCCCCGCCGCAGCCACGCGCGCCCGGGCAACGTCTTCCTCTCATTGCACCCAGATCGACCAGTGGAACGAGCTCATCCTGCTCACCCAATATCGGGCAAAGCTGGAAGCAAAAGCCGACGACAAATCCCTCACCAAACAACTCACTGGAAAGGCGCTGGATGCCCTCACCGAACAAGCCACCAAGCTCGGCAAAAAGCTCGTCTCGGACTCCAAGACCCTCTCCAAACGAGTAGGTCTCGCCTTCTCCATCCCCCTGGAACTCTACTCCCTACTCAACGAGTGGGACATGAAGACCCTGCCAAAAACCTTCACCCACATCTCCTATGAACTGCGGGATGGCAATGCCGTCCCCCTCACCCCCACGCTTCCTACCGACAGCCCCTACGACGGAGAATGCATCCACATCTATTTCCAGGAACTCAAGGCCACCATCACCTCCGAAGGCTTCTCGCTCGGTAAGTATCTCCTCGAAGAAAAATTGCCCAATCCCGAGGACCTTGCCGAATGGGTCAAAGGCCCTGCGGGCCAACTCGCCAGCGGCGTCACCGACTACTATTCCTCTCAGCTCGGCCAAGCTCGAAAAAAGGTCATCGACCAACTCTACGACCCGATCCAGGACTTCGACTACAAACCCACCCCCTGCGTCTGGTCCGACATCTCCATCCCACAAACCCGCGCCGACCCCAAACTCACCTTCAAGAGCCTCTCCGGTCGCTTTGAAGTCGACGCCTTCTCCGCCAACGGAGTGATCCCCAAGTCCCCGGGACCCGATCTCATCGAAATCGCCATCAAAACCACGGACGCCACCGAAGGAGGTACCAATAACCTTCCGAACACTCCCCCCTACAAACAAACCGAGAAGCTCACACTTCAGCCCCCTCATCTTGACTTCCGTCCGCCCGCGGTTTCCGTCGACGACGTCCAGAACCCTCCCCGTCTCACCGTCGACATTTCCTCGTCCTACGAAAACGAGAAGCTCCGCTGGAAGATCTACGACGTCACCGGGAAATTGGTTCACGATACCCTCACCGAAGTTTCCACTCCGGACTTTTCGACCACCTCGACGCACACTCTGGAGAACTATCCGGTGCCGACCGATGCTCAGAAATACCCCCTACTCTGCATCGCTGAGTCCCAAGCCATGGGCTGCATCGAAGGCACCCTCAACCAGCGGGTTCAGGCATCGGCCACCATCTACTACCTTGCCAAAGTCTTCGACCTCTCCCCCAGCCGCATTTGCAGGGAGCCAGGCGAAACGATCACCGTCACGGCCATCCCCGCCCAACCCGATCCCAACTTCAAGGTCGTGCAATGGGAGATCGCCCACGGGGGAGGCACTCTGACTCCGATCGACGACACCACCGCCAGCTTCACCTTTCCACCCGAGCCCCAAGCCGAAATCACCCTTCGCGCCACCGGGGCCGATGACTTCATCGCCCAAGGCTACTACTCCACGGGGCCCTGCCTGAACTACGTTCAGACCACCCAACACTACGACCTCGACCCGGCAGCCCTCGTTGAGGGTGCCGTGCACCCCACCAAAACCTTCAGCCTGCTCGTCGGATATGGCGACTTCATCCCCGAGGACCTCGGCCAACCATGGGTCACACCCACCGGCTACCAGGGCGTCGAAATGATCGAAGGAATCGGACAACTGGTCACCCACTTCACCCAGGAGCTCGACTCCGGTTCAGCCGATACCCGACTCTTCGAAGTGGAGAGCTTCGGCACCGTCATTGGCCTCGTCGACTTCTTGGAACCAACCGCCTTAATCAACATCCCCGACGCCACCCTTGGAGGCAGCTACTTCAGCGAAGATGACCTCGCCGCCGATCCACGTGAAAGTGTCTGGGCTCCCAGTTTCGGCAAAGGGGATGGAACCTCGCCCCCCACTGCCGTCACCACCACCAACGGCGCCTACCAGATTCACTTTGAATACGGCCTGACTCACTCCGATTCGGTCGACGAAACCGGACTCGCCGTCACCTGGCTCAGCAACCGCGGAACCGTGATCTCGACGACTGGACCCACCGTGGATCCGGGAGACCCAGAAAACTATCTCGTCTCGGCCACCATCGAATACCTCGATGAAGTCACCCTCCCCGACGTCAACCTGACCTTCTCCGGAACCATCTCCTATCCTGATTCGACAAACGGAGACTCCGATTCCCTCTACTCCTCTGCCACCTTCGTTTACCGAAAAATCGCCGTCAACACCGAGGGCACCCTGCGCTTCCCCATCACCGAGGATCGCTTGGTGTTCTGCGGCCCAGCCGATCCCGGCACCGCACCCCGCTCGGCCCCCTTCGCGATCTACCATAGCTGTTGCGGCGGGATTGAACTCGACGACTACGAACCTGTGCGCGGCGCCGCCCGACGTTTCGCCCTTCTCTCCTTCTACTCCCCGGACGACCCCGATCTTGGTCGATCGCTGATCGTCACCGACACCTACAACAGCGATCCCGATCTCCTCTACTGTGGCGAAATCCGAAAACGCCGTGAAGACCATCCGAATCCTCCTGAAGATTTTCCCGACCCGGATCCTGATCCCGATCCCGACCCGGATCCGCAAGACACTCCGGACGAACTCGCGGACTCCTTCACGGACTCCCCAGCCGACTTGGATGGCGATGCAAGCTTCCCCGCACCATCGACACCCCTGCCGTCGACCTCCATCAGCGGCGCCATCGTGGACTCCAACAACCGGCTTTATCCCTATGACGCGACCGACTTCTTCAACACCACCGCCTCCGGCATTCGCCTAGGAACCTTCTCCCAAGGAGGAGCGCTTCTCGGCAGCACCGTACTTTTGAATCAGGAAACTCGCGATGCCATCGCCGACAGTCTCACCGTCGTCCTGTATGGGCGTCTGGGGGACACCGGTCAGCACGGGCTCTTCGTCGAACGGGAATTCGATGGGCACCTCCACTTCGACTTCTGGCAGCAGGACTCCGTCACCGGGAAACTCATCGGTCGCACCCTGTTTTCTCTCAATGCCGGAGAACATGTCATCGGCATGGGAGACTTCGATCAAGACGGCCAACTCGACTTCGCAGGGCGCAACGCCCAAGCGGACCTTTGGGTACGTCGCGGCACGGTCAACGGAGTCTCCAACTCGCCAATCACCCTGTTGAGCGCCCAGGCCGACTGGATTCCGCGCGCCGCCGCCCTCAATCCCGATGGCACCACCGTCGTCCTTTGCGAATCTCCAAATACCACCACCTATCGTCATCAAATTCTCAGCTCCGCAGGCAACATTCTCACGGACCTCACCATGGAACGCCCTGATTTCCGTGAGGTCATGTCCCTCGCCGATTTCAATGACGACGGCTGGCCCGACTTGGTTTTCCACATGGCATCCTTCTCCGATTTCATCGTCCGCTACTCCGCGGCCGGTGCCACCACGACCGGGAGCATCACCTATTCCCTGCCCGACTTCGCCACCACATTCACCCTCTCGAAGCTTCCTCAATCGAGCCGCGAATGAACTCCGCCCTCCCACCAATGAAGATCCCTGCCTTCCTTTGCCTACTGCCCCTCCCACTCCTTGCCGGCCAATACTCCCTGCAACTCTCTCCGAACTCCTCGCACGTCTTCCTTGAACTGGAAGTGCCTGCGGGCTCTCGAGTTACTCACATCAGCCATGGAGGCTCCTACGATGAGTCCCGTGGAAAAATCAAATGGGGTCCATTGCTTCCTGCCCCGGCCAACGTCCAGTTCGCTCTCGCGGAAGAACCCGAGGGCATCGACCTGAGCACTTCGGGGCAGCCCCCGTCTCTCATCATCACTGCCTCCGGGCCCACCCAGGCGGATGAAGATGGCGATGGACTCCCAGACACGTTTGAAAGCCAATTCGGTTTCGACCCGGACACCCCAGACGGGAGTGAAGACACCGACGGGGATGGCCTCAGCAATCGCGCCGAGTTCCTCCTTGGCACCAACCCGCGAGACCCTCGTGACCACCTTACCACCCATTCCCTAGAACCCGGCAATCAGCAGTGGACCGTCAGCCCCGCCCTACCGCCGGGAGCCATTTTGGAAACATCCACCACCCTCAGCGCATCGGGCTGGGTGGCGGTAGACTCCAATCTTGAGAGCGAAGGAAACACCACCACCATCTCCCTCCCCGCGATGAATGCGCCGTCTCCTCGGCGATTTTTCAGGCTTCGCCTGGCTCCGGATTTGGATTGAGAATCGCTCTCGTCATGCACGTCCACGTCATCCAGCACGTCCCCTTTGAAGGTCCTGCCGCGATCGATCCCTGGCTCACCCAACGTGGCCACCACGTGACTCGTAGTCTCATGGACCGAGCCGATAACCTGCCGGATCCCGAAACAATCGATTTCCTCATCCTCATGGGCGGCCCCATGAGCGTCCACGACGAGAAATCCCATCCCTGGCTCGTCCGAGAGAAGGAATATCTCGGACAGTGGTTGAAATCCGGCCGTCCGACACTTGGCATCTGCCTGGGTGCACAACTCATGGCAAGTTCCTTGGGCGCGACCGTGCGTCGCCAAGAGGATCGAGAGATTGGGTGGTTCCCTGTCGAGAGCATTCCCCAACTGGAGGGCTTCTCTTTCGACTCCTCATTCATGGCGTTTCACTGGCACGGCGAGACCTTCGACCTCCCACCCGATGCTCTTCCACTGGCCCGCAGCGTGGCTTGCCCCCAGCAAGGATTTCAATGGGGTCCAAAAGCCATTGGCCTCCAGTTTCATCTCGAAACGACACCCTCCTCCTGTGCCCAACTTGTCGAGCACGGCGAAAGCGATCTCGTTCCCGGGCCCTTTGTTCAAACGAAATCTCAGCTACTTGCGGATCGCCCGGAGGACTACCAACAGCTCCATCTCGGCAAGGTCTTGGACTATTTGCTACGGGACTGAGATCATCAGTGGCTCGTCGTCGCCAAAGTCGCCCGCACTTCGACCGTTCGGTCGAGTTCGAAACTCACCGCCGCCACACGTTCCGGCTCCCGATCAAAGAAGGGCGTCACCGTCAGCAGCTCGATGGTGTAAACACCATCTTGCTCGAGAACATCCGCTTCCAGGTCTTCCAGTTCGATCGGCATCACCGCATCTTGAGGCGAGCTCGTATTGAACGTGACTACCGAGGAAGCCACCACTTTCCCTGAGGCACCCAACGCGGCGGAACCCGCGTAAATTTGGGCGTAAGTCACACTGTCCGGATAGAGGTCATCGCACACATACCGAACCTCACTAGGCAGCGTCTTATAGACCACGCCTTCTTCCACGCCTTCGATGCGACCTTCGCAGACCGGCCAAACTTGCATGGTGGCAGATCCAATCACGGCCATCTCCCCTTCGCTTCCGAGGGCGACCCGCGCGGCAAAAGTTTCTTCTCCGGACGCCTTACTCGGGCGGGCCACGGGCAAAGCCTGATAGATGCTACTATCGGAGAAATCACCGTTGGCGGTAAAATCGAAAACATCGGCATAGCTCCCTTGGCCCGAACCATCCGGGTAGGGAGCGTGCAACTCGGGGTGATAGAGTCGAAAATCACGCACCAATTCCGCCTGATGAATCCCTCCCTTGGGATCGTCTGGCAAAGCGAGATGACGCAGCTGCAAAGTCATCCCAAAGGGTTGGTCCGCTCGGGTGCGCGGCACCGGATACGGGTCCCGTGAGTGAAGAACCACCGTCGCCGATGGCAAATAAGTCCCCACCACCACTTCATCAAGCCGCTCGGGAGTTTCGGTTTCGTCTCCCGAGCCTCCCAACAGCACATCCAAGTGGATGCCCAACAAATCGACGTCCACCAGATGAGAATCCAGAGACACATTCACATTCGCGATCGTGCCCACGTTCGCATCAAGCAAACTAAAGGGATCGTACGACTCATCCTGATAGGCATAGAGCTGAAACAAGGCCCCATCTCCTTCCAACGGTTTCGATAGAATGCTTCCAGTCGTTCCTGAAACCGGAATGTCATACACCACCGTACGCCCGTCGATGAGCTGAATTTGGCGAATGAAATCCACGGCTCTCACGGAGGGAACGCAGCCCAGCAGGAACCAAACGAACATTTTCATGGCGAGGGAACGGTAGGGGGTGGAGCAAGAACGGTGACAGGCAGACCTCGATGGGTCGCTACCACCACCTTGCCATCAGCAGAGAAAGACTCCCATTTTTCGGCAGGCACGGGTTCCTCGCCGCGAATTTGTGCGAGGCTGACTTCAAAAGTGGTCACCCATCCGCGATTGCCTGCCAGAAAATCCGGCCAGGGAGTGGGTCTCCCTTTTGCTTGGCCAGCCCGCTGGGACGCACGCGCATCGGGACAAAAAAGAATCGATCCCTTCGGCAGCATGGCATGGGTGCCAAATCCGATCAGGTATTCCGAGAGCGCTTCGAGACCGAAGCCATCGCGCCGTCGCGGCACCGGGCGGGGTTCGATGATTCCACCGGCGGACCGGAGTGCGCGGATATCCGCATCACTCGGCAATTCCCGTCCGGCAGTCCCATATTCCGGCGAAACTGTTCCCGGTCCCCCCCAGGACCCTGTTTGGGCAGTCGCCAGTGGAACCATCGAGATTCCCCCCAGGACAATGATGAAAACTTTCATGGCTGCGCGGTCCTCCGGCTCCAACCCGCGCCTCCCAGGCCGCTCAGGTCGATCGTGACTTGGACAAGATCGGGCACCTCCACCTCTGGCAGCGAAATCATTCCGGTGTCGCTCCCCGAATCCGATGGCGGCGTCCCGAGAACCGTCAAATTCACATCCCCCAGGTCGAGCCCAAGAAAGGGAGGCCGATACACCGGCGCATACTCGCGATCGATCTCGAAGACCACCTCCACGCCTGAACCATAGAGGGCGGTGTCCGCGGCAACCGCAAGGCGCCCTTCCATCTTCGGCGGAGCAAGATGGCATTCCCCCAGCACATAGAAATATCCTTCCGGATTCAGGTTGTAATTGGCCGAGCTCAGCAGCGAATCGAGGACACTCCCCAGCAATGAAGAACCTGTGAGATGAAAAGCCAGGTTCACATCTGCCGGATGACGGGGATCGCACAAGGTCCAACGCTCCCCGTAGATTTGCACAGGTCCGACCGTCGTTCCAGGAGAGTTGCCCGAGACATGGAGACGTTCCGGGTAGTACTTCAGAAGTCCGGTTTGCAGGATCACATCCATGTCCGAATTGACCACCTGATAGGGGTTCACAAGTCCGAGAACCTTGGGATGGAACTTTCCACCCATCACCGCGGCATTCAACGCGCGGCCACCCAGAGTCAGTCGACCTGCCACTCCAAACACATCGTAGCGGTAAGGACGTCCCAGCGATACCTGACGATAGCGGGTCGATTCCTGAAGCACCGTGGAGGTGTCCATGCCGGGGGCCCAACATTCGACCTGGGCGGGACTGGGGATGGAAAGGACGAGGAAGATCCCGGAAAAGACCTTCCCGATCCAGCGAACGGGAGATTTCATGGCAGGTTTGAAGGCAAGGGTGCTCCCGGACACCGGAGTGCCAGGAGGCGGGGCACCGTCACCAGGAGCGGGCGAATCTTGGGGAATCCCAACTCCTCGTGACAGGGGGTGAAGTCCGGGATCTTCGACTTATCGGGAAGTCAGCGAATCCGAACAGTTGCAAGATTCACCCAAGCTCCGTTTTCAAACAAGATTCCTGGAAAACCTTTCACTTATGCGTGGTTCAACGCAGTTTCAACCTGCTGAATTTAAGTTTCTTTAAGAAAAAACCGCCCCTCAGAACCTTTTCCAAAAAACCTTCAACCGCGCGGGTGGAAGCGTCGATGGATCGATTTCAGGCGAGATCCATCGATATGGGTATACACCTGGGTGGTCGAAATGTCGGCATGTCCGAGCAGTTCCTGAATCACCCGCAAATCTGCTCCGCCCTCCAAAAGGTGGGTGGCAAAGGAATGCCGAAGCAGGTGAGGATACACCTTCAAATCCATGCCTGCCGCCGCTGCCCGTTCTTTGACAATCTGGCGGACCCGGTCGGGCGACAAGGCCCCGCCGCGAACGCTGAGAAACAGATGGGAACCGGTGCGGGACTTCACCAACTCCGGTCGCGCGTGGGCCAGATAATCCCGGATAGCCTCCCGTGCCTTGCCCCCCACCGGCACCATACGAGTTTTGTCACCTTTCCCAGTCACACGCAGAAACGATTCCTCCTCATCATATTTCTCCATCCGTAGCTGGCACAGCTCGGAGAGCCGAAGGCCCGATGCATAAAACAATTCGAGGATGGCGCGATCCCGTCGACTCAAGGCATCGATCGGCTCGATCGATTCCAGCAAACGCTCCACCACCTGCCGGTTCATCGTCTCCGGCAAATACTTCTCGGGCCGCGGCGAGATCAAAGGTTCAGCCGGATCCATCAACAAGCGCCCCGTGCCAGCAAGCCACCGGAAAAAGACTTTCAGATGCACGCTCCCAATGCGCAGCGAGGAAACTTGAAGTCCCTCGTTTTTCCGTTGGCCGAGAAATTTCGAAAGCTCTTCAGTCCCTATATCTTCCAGCGGCAAGGCCGACTTTGCCATCCATCGCTCCAGTTCCTCCAAGGTTTGACGGACCGACAACTGATAGGCGTCCGACAACCCCCGCTCGGTCGCCAGATAGCGAATGAATGCATCAATTTCGCGCTCCACTTCCCTACCCTCGCCTCCGAGGTCTTGCGGATCAAGTCGATCAAGCTCCGGTTGCGATCCTCGAGAGGCGATCGATGCTGCTCCATCGCATGCCACCCACACGCCGCCATTTCGAAGTCGTCTTGAACCGAGAATCCGGAACCCTACGCGATCTCTGGCATGAGGGCTTTCCGGATGAATTGGCCGCAGCCTTTCGCGAAGGAGGCGCCGACGTCCAGCTCCATGCCGGAACCGCAAAGCAACTCGATTCCGCCCTACGGGCAGCGCGTCAGGCCAGCCCCGATGCCGTGATCGTCGGCGGCGGCGATGGCACCGTCTCCCACGCCGCCGCGCAACTGGTCGGCACCGAGATGCCCATGGGGATTCTCCCCTGTGGCACCTTCAATCTCGCAGCGCGTGACCTGGGCATTCCCCTCGACGTCTTGGAGGCCGCTCGGGCTCTCGGTACGGCTCCCAGCACCGCCATTGATGTTCTCGACGCTGGTGGCCGCATCAGCCTGTGCAACTTGATGTTAGGATTCTATCCCGCCATGGCGCGCCAACAGGAGGAATTTCATGGCCGAGCTTGGTGGAGAAAGACCACCCGCATCCTGGTCGATCTTCGCAAAGCTTTTCACGACTGCCCTCCCCTGCGGCTCGACTTGGATACCGATGAACGAGGGAGAATCACCCGCACCACCCGCTTTGCCGCTCTGGTTCCCGGCGAATACGAGGACATCCTTTCGTTGATTCCGCGGCGACAGATCATGGATGGTGGCACGCTCGGAATCTACCTTTCGCATCATCGCACCCTCCCATCTCTCGTCCGCGGCATGTTTGCCTACCTTTTCGGCCTCATGGAAAAGGAACCCGAACTGGAGCTTCTGCGGAGCCGCGGACTCACCCTCACTTCCGGCCGACGTCGAACCCTGCCGGCTTCTCTGGATGGTGAAATTCTCGACATTGAGCTGCCGCTGCGGCTCGATCTCCGGCCCGGGGCGCTCCACGTGCTGCGCCCTGGCGATCACCCCGACTGACTCGCCTTGGCCACCTTCATCCAGATCTCCGACCTCCACTTCGGCGCGGAAGTTCCCCAGGCCGTAGAGGCCCTCCTCACCCATATTGCCGCAACCCGCCCCGCCGCCGTGCTCTGCTGTGGCGACTACACGATGCGCGCCCGGCGACACGAGTGGCAGGCTTCGCGAGCCTTTCTGGAGAAAATTTCGGTTCCCGTCATTTCCATCCCAGGAAACCACGACATTCCGGCAGCCAATCAACCCTTCGATCGGATCTTCCATCCATTCCGCCGTTATCGGAAAAGCATTTCCAGCGACCCGGAACCACACGCGCAATTCGCTGATCTCGAAGTCGTCGGCCTCAACACAGCTCGGGCATGGGGCGTTCCCCCGACCTTCGATTGGTCCCATGGAGCCGTCAGTGTGAAACAATGCGCGACGCTGCCATTCCGCTTCAGCTCGGATTCCGGGCTCCGCGCCGTGATGATCCATCACCCCCTCAAGGCAGAAGCCGAGCAAACCCGCAAACTTCTACGCCGCAATGGCTTGCTGCTCGCATCCCTCGCCACAGCGAAGGTCGATTTGCTGCTGGCCGGGCATTTTCACCGCTCCTTCATCGACCTCATGCCTCTTCCAATGGGCGAGGGCAACGTGGTCCTCTCTCATGTCTCCACGGTGTTCTCCCATCGCACCAAGGGAGAACCCATGGGCTTCCATACGCTGGCGACGGGCGACCAATCGGTCGAAATCACCCGCCATTGCTTCCGGGACACCCAATACGAAATCGACTCCACCCACGCCTTCAAACGCGAGGGATCGATCTGGTCGAAAGCCTCAATGTGACGCGCGACGAAACCGCTCTCGACTTCAACTTTCTTCGCCCAAACCCAAGGCCTGCTTCCACTCCTCTTCCTTGAAGCCAGTCCATCCAAATCCCTCACCTACCACAAACGGTCGCTTCACCAAGTTCCCATTCTCAGCGAGCAATTCGAAGGCCTCGTCCTCGCTCATGCCGGGAAGCCGATCCTTGAGTCCAAGCGCACGATAGTCTCCTCCTGCGGTGTTGAAGAGCCGCTTGAGATCGCCCAACGCATCCCGCACCTGCCGCAATTCGTCCACCGAGGGTGGCTGCTCACGAATCGCGATTTCCTCAAAGGCAACCCCCTGAGCTGCGAGCCATTTCAAAGCTTTCCGACACGTGTCGCAGCCGCGGTAAACATACACTTTCATCGCCGATTTTTCTCAAGAGACACTCCGACCCACTCGGTCTGTGGCAAAATGAATTTTCGGATCTCTACCTTCACCGTCGTCGCGCCGAAGGAACCGAGAACCAACTCTGCGATGTCATCAGCGAGAGTTTCCACCAATCGCCGTTCCCCGCGCCCTGCCAGATCCGCCACTGCCAGCGAAATGGCGTGATAATCCAGAGTGGCCGCCACCTCATCGGCCATCTCGTCAAAACCGCAGGCCGGTTTCATCGAAAGATCGACCTTCAGCAACTGCGGCGTTGCCCGCTCTTCATCCGGGACGCCAATCCGCGTCGTGACCTCAAGCCCGCGAACGTGAATCCAGCCGTTGCTCATGGCGTGCCTCCTTCCAAGACCTCCTCGATCAGGAGACGAGTCGGTTGATTGAGGTCCAACTTCAGAGCCTCCTCCGGGGTCAACCACCGGAATTCCTGAGCTTCGTCATTGAGGCACACCTCACCAGACGTCTTCCGCGCCAGGTAGTTGAGCAGCAGAAAATGCTCGCGGCGCTCGAATTCATCCGAATCGATGCAGTCCTGCACCATCACAAAAACCGGCTCGGCAATTTCCAATCCGGTTTCCTCCCGAACCTCGCGCACCAAGGCGGCAGCCGCATTTTCCCCCCGCTCGATCTTGCCACCGGGAATGCCCCAGCGATGTCCCCACTTGTGAGTCCGCACCATCAGCACCTGACCTTCATCATTCTCAATCAGGGCTCCCACGGTGGCGACCGGGCGAGCCTTGCCGGTGGGGCGCTCCATCAATCGGCGAAGCCCATCGAGATCCTGCACCGTGAGATGCGGCCGCGCCAATGCCAGGGCTCCAGCGTGGGTGTATCCGGTAAGCACCGCCACGGAGGTGAGCTGGGCATGGTGAGCCGTCTCCACATCATGAGTCATGTCCCCGACAAACGCCGTTTCCCCCGGAGCCAGTCGATGCCGATCAAGGATCTCAAGAATCACCTCCCGCTTGTCCAGCACACCGGAGTAAGTCGCCTCAAAATACCCAGCTAAGCCAAAATCTTCAAGCTGCCCGCGGAAGGCATCCGAATCCATGCTCGTGAGCACGAAACATCGAATCCCTTGCGCTTGGCACCAGGCCAGTTTCTCCCGGGCATGGGGCAGAACCGTGACCGGTTCCGAAGACCCAGAAAATGCTTTGCGGAAATGAACCTCAAGCTCCTCGAGCGGAACCCCCGGCAGCATCTCCTCGTAAAACTCGCGATAGGGTAACCGGAAGCGGAGCCGGAAGGTCTCCCGGTCCATCGGTGGCACCCCATACACGCCGAGCACCTGATTGGTGGCATCCAGCACCGGAGGAAGATCGTCCACCAAGGTGCCCGACCAGTCGAAAATCAAATTGCGGAACATCAGGACCGCTCAGCCGAGCGAGAATCGGATGGATTTCACTTTCCCCTCGCCAAGCGAGGCACGGAGGTTGGCGAGCAGCCGTCCTTTCATCTGTTCCAGCTGAAAACGCATTGCCGGCTGCAGCACCTTGAGGGTGAGACAGCCGTTCTTCAGCGATTCCGGAGCGGCGTGCCGAGCCACCAAGTCACCGGCGATCTCACGCCACAGCTCCCTCAGTTGCTCTTCATCGATGCCCTCCTGGGCCCCGACCGACTGGAGAATGGCCCCAAGGTATTCCTGGGGCCGATGAAGTCCGACGTCCGGGTGTTTCGGTTCCTCGCCTCCCCGCCATTCTGCGAGGATGGCGCGACGGATCCGAGCCAACCGGTCGCCACGGGCCATATCATTCGTCGCCGTCTTCGCCGATCGCCTCGACGGGGCAGCCTTCCATCGCTTCGCGGCACTGGGCCACCTCGTCGTCATTCTCCGGCTGCTTGTACACGTAGGAGTAGCCCTCGTCGTCGGAGCGGGTGAAATTGTTTGGCGCGGTCTCGCGGCAAAGGTCGCAGTCGATGCACTGGGAATCGACGTAGAACTTACCGGCGACGTTTTCCTCATTCTTGTCTTCGCGGTCAGCCATGGGAAATGGAGTCGAGTTTCTCGGCCTTTGCATCGCGCCACGACGCACGCCGTGCAATCCTTTTCCTTGTCGGCCGTGGCATCACCGCCCGGGGTTTGCTCTGGCCAAGTCATCTCCCGATTCCTATCACGGGGCCTGACCGATGCCCGAAGAGCCCGACAACGCCGCCACGCCCCGCCGCCACCGGCCGATCCTCTCCGATCTTTCCAAGGAAACGCTGGAGGATGACCTCTGGAATTTGGACGACGAGGAGCGTGACGATGCACCTTCCGCCGTCGAAGTCGAACCTCGCAGAGCTCCCACCGGCGAGAAGTTTTCTCCGGCCGCGCCCCCGGCTTCGAGCACCGACCCGAAGCCCTCCAAGCCCAAACCGAAGGCTCCCGAAGCCGCTGCGCCGCGGCCGAAAATCGAACGCAAAGCCACCGCGCTTCGCCCCCACCAAGACGAACTGGCCCTTGATGACGAAGACCCCGATGATGCGGCCCCTCCCGTAGATGCCGTCGAGGAAGTTTCGTCCGAACCACCCGCCACCCTTTCTGCCCCTGCTCCGGCTCCTTCCCTCGAAACACCACCCAAGGAACCCGAGGCCCAAAGAACTCCCGCCTCGCGCTCCCAATCGGCAAAAATCGAGATGCTCGGCTTGGGTGCCTTGGCTGCCATTCTCCTCGGTCTCGGGATCTGGTGGCTCTCCGGTCTGTTTTCCAGTGTTCGCACCACAGGACTGGGGGGCGATCTCCCAGACCTCCCTGCCAAAGGAGAATTCGTGCGCATCGAGAAAATCGACACCTACTGGCGAAAGCCCATTCGTGAAGGGGATCATGCCGACCGCGCCACTTCGTCCGCCCTTTACATCCCGGTGCTCTCCGTGACTCTCGATGACGATCGCTCCGGAGCCCTCCGTGTGCTGTTCAAAGACGCCGATGGAAATTTCGTCGGCGATCCCATTTCCCACAGCATCTCCGCAGGAAAATTCACCGGATCAGGATCGGAAACCGCCGAATTTGCTGCCACCGATGGTTTCCATCAAATCGCCGCCTTCAATGGCTACCGCGTCGACGACGACCGGTGGACCGCTGAAGTCTACGAAGCCTCTTCGTTGAATGCCTCCGGCAGTGATTTCAAAAAGCTACTGGTGACCCCTCTGTTTCCCAAACACGACTGAGCCCCCACTCCGGCCAGGATCTCCTTTTTCATGAACGACTCCGACTCTGCCGTCACCCCGCTGGTCCCTCGCGAAGGCTGGCATGTCATGCACCTCTTTTACCACGTCGACCACGCCCAATGGGCCATGCTCGACGATGAGGATCGCCGCCAAGCCAAGACCCGCTTGACTGAATTGGTGCAGGAAATCCGCAGCACCGACGACACTCACTTGTTGGTTTTCTCCATCGCCACCCCCAAGGCCGACCTCGGCTTCATGCTGCTCACTCCCGACCTTCAGGTCGCCAACGCCTTTGAAAAACGGCTGACGCTTTCCCTGGGCCCGGACATTCTCACGCCCGCCTATTCCTACCTCTCCCAAACCGAGAGCTCCGAATACACCACCACCTCGGCCCAGTACTCCGAGGAAACCCTCATCGGCGAAAAGGGCCTCGATCCGGAATCTCCGGAATACGCCGCCGCGATGAAGGAATTCGAAGAGCGGATGGCCCACTACCTCAAGCATCGACTCTATCCGGTTCTCCCCGACTGGCCGGCCATTTGCTTCTACCCGATGTCGAAACGCCGCAGTGGTGCAGACAACTGGTATTCCCTTCCCTTCGAAGAACGGAAAGAACTGATGGGCGGCCACGCCCGCACCGGACGCGCCTATTCCGGCCGGATTCTCCAGCTCATCACCGGATCCACCGGCCTCGATGAACATGAATGGGGGGTGACCCTCCTCGCCAAAGACACCATCGATATCAAATCGATCGTCTATGAAATGCGCTTTGACGAAGTTTCTGCCCGCTATGGCGAGTTTGGCGACTTTTACATCGGCATGCAGCTTCCTCTCTCCGAGCTGTTTCGCCGTCTCTGCCTTTGATTCTGCCCGGTGACCGGGAGAGAGCTCCGAGCGGCGCCCTCCCCCCTGCCTCATCCTGATCAACGCCGGAACGGCTCCATCTCCTCCTCCAGGCGGCGGATGAATTCGCTCATCTCCTCGAGATGAGAACGCAGGGAATTCGCCGCGCCCTGGGGGACAGGAACCACTTCCACTCGTGGTCTTCCCTCCTCGCCGCCACCCTCCTGGGCCAGCGGCGTCACCAATTCCGGACTCGCCGGCTCCGTCTCCAAGAGCTCTTTCACCCGTGACGCCGGAATCAAATAGGTCCGCGTCCGGTCAGTGCGGGAGATAGAAATCCCCACCACCTTGCCATTGAGGTCCACAATCGGCCCCCCGCACTGCTCCCGTTTCAGCTGCATGTCCGACTGAATCACCACCGGAAAGTTCTCGCCGCGCACACTGATCTGCCCGCCCATCGCCCGCATCACTCTCAGTCGACCTTGCGGGATCCCCTCTTCGAAACGGGTCCGATCTCCGAGGATCACCTCCGCCTTGGCTTTCTGAGTTCCGCGCAAATACTCCACTTCCACGGAATCCCCCGGAGAGTGACCTGCCAACATCTCCTTGAGATCATAAGGCTCGTGGAGCTCCGCCCCATCGACCGTCAACAACTGATCTCCGATCTTCAATCCGGCGTGCTCAGCCCCACCATCTTCTTCGATCTTCCCGATCACCACCGCCTTTCCGTCATCGGACTTCTCAAGATAGACCCCGAAGAGCACCTGGTCGGACGCTCGCTCCGCCCGTTCTGCCACCGAAACCACACCTGATCGCAAGGGCATTCCTTCCGGAGTCGCCGCAACCAGAAACCGCCCCAACTCAGGAGACGGACCATCCGACCACTCCGCCGGCAGCCAGGAAACGTCCTCCTCGACGATCTCCAACAACGCCAAGTCGTCATCTTCATAGACGCCGACCACCTGCGCCGTTGCTTCTTGGCGGTCTTTTCCCACCACTGACAAGGGCCCACGGGAGAATGCCACTTCACTCCACTTCGTCAGCACCCGTCGGCCATCGCCCACCACCGTGCCCATCGCCACCTGGCGCCCGCCCGACCAAATCCACACACTCGATCCGGCAGCAGTCTGACTCACAGGGAGCAAAGCATCAAAAAGCATGTCCGATTGGCGGTTTGTCACCGCTTCCTCTTCGGGCCGCTGAAGCGGCACCTCAGGCTCCACCTGCGCGGAGAGAGGTGCCACTGCAGCCCACACACCCAACAAAAGCTTCCAAGTTCTCATGTTCATCGACGAGGTACTTCCAATTTATCCAGGCGGGAAAGAACGACTTCCACCTCAAAGGTCTCACGCCCGCGACGGACTCCCACCTGGACGTGATCGCCGTCTTCTTTCTTCATCACCAGATTGATCAATCCCCGACCGCCCTGCACCCGCTGACCGTCGAAGGTCACGATCTCATCGCCAGCGCGCAATCCAGCTCGCTGTGCGGGACCTCCGGGGGTCACGTCGTCCACCACCACGGCCCCATCTCTCCGCTCGCCGGCGATATCGATGCCCAGCACCGGACGCTCCTCATTCAACAGCGGATTCAACTCCAATTCCCCCCAAGCCTCGCCGGTCAGCAATCGATCCCAATCCTCCCGGAAACCATCAATCCCCGCATGATTGTTATTCGACCAGGACTCACCGATCGACGAATTCACCGCCACCAGCTTCCCCTCCAAATCAAACAAAGGCCCCCCGGAATCACCGCCAATCAACGTGCAGTCCGTCGTCAAAAACGTCCCCGGGCCATCCGACACCACCCGCCCAAAGCGCACCGGAGGCGTTCGGTTCGGATCGTATCCTTCGCTGTGACCCATCGCCACCACCCAGTCGCCCGCCTGCAGCGGCTTCGATTCCCCCAACTCCACAAATGGCCACTCGCCCTCTTCCGTGATCTGGGCCATGCCGACATCCTTAGAAAAATTCGAGCCCAGCACCTTCGCCGATGTTTGCCGACCATTGGCAAAGACGACTTGAACCACATCCGCCCCTTGCGTCACGTGCGCGGCAGTCAAAATCAACCCCTGGGCATTGACGATCGTCCCCGAGCCCGATGCCCCGGTGTTCGTCGAAATCAAAGCCACGACCGCAGGCATGACTTTCTGCGACAAGGTCACGGTTTTCTGCTCCAAAGACCGAACATCCTGCAGCGAATGAATGGGCTCCGCAGCCCACAGCGAATTCGCCAGAATCAGCGAAATCCACCCGGCATACAAAATTCGTGATTTCTTCATCGCTTTCTCAACCGTCATAGCGACGCAATTTCCGTGCTTCGTCTGCGCGGAACGACATTCGCCGCCGATGACCCCAGCCTCCCTTATCTCATGGCCAAACGCAAACCGAACGAAGAATTGGCGGAGAGCAGCAACCGCCGACGCAAGCCCCAGCCGAAACGCCGTGGACTCGGCACGCTGGTCCTTCTGTGGCCGTTTTTCCTCATCCAAAAACTCACCGCACCTTTCCCCCTGCCGGTCCGTTGGGCGCTTCGCCTCATCGCCCACCCGGCCCTGCTCGGCGCCATCGTGGCCATTCCCATGGCCCTCTTCTACTACGCCCGAGCTCGGTCCTACGACATGGCCAAGGTCGAGGAAATGCCCGAACGCAGCGTCGTGCTCGATCGCCACGGCGAGGAAATCGGCCGCATTGGCGGAGAAAAACGCGACATCATCCCCCTATCAAAAGTCTCACAGGACTTCATCTACGCCATCCTCGCCCGAGAAGACGAACGCTTCTTTGCCCACCACGGAGTCGACTGGATAGGTTTTGGACGGGCAACTCTGCGCAACGTCAAGGATCGCTCGATGACCCAGGGTGCCTCCACCCTGACCATGCAGCTCGCCCGGAATTCATTTCCCCTCTACGCGAGCTGGCTCGAATTCTCGCCGAACCTCCAAGACCTCGATCGGAAATTCCTCGAAATGGCCGTCACCTACCGGATTGAGGCCAACTTCTCGAAAGAGGAGATCCTTGAGCACTACATCAACCGCATTTTCTGGGGTCACACCATCCGCGGCATCGAAGAAGCCTCCCGCACTTACTTTGAAAAGCCCGCCAGCGATCTGACCCTCTCCGAGTCGGCACTTCTCGCCGGCATTGTTCGCGGCCCCAATGCCTTCTCCCCATTTCGCGATCTCTCCGATGCGGTTCATGAGCGGGACACCACTCTCGATCGCATGGTGGTCGCCCAATTCATCACCCCCGAGCAGGCAGAAAAGGCCAAGGCCGAAGAAGTGAAAGTCCGCCCCGAATGGCGCCGCGTCTTCCACGATTCATGGGCACTCAACGCCATCCGCCCCGAACTTGAACGCATCCTCGAGAAGGAAAAAATCGGATTTGGCGGCCTGCAAATCACCACCACCATCGATCTCGCCGTCCAAAACAAAGCCGAAGAAGCGCTCAATCGCCATCTCCGCACCTTCGAACGGCGCTCCGGCTACCGCCACCAAACTCGCGCCACCTGGCAGGAGCTGCCAGAACCTCGCCCCAACCCCGCCTACCTCCAAGGCAGTGTGGTGGTGATCGAAAACCTCACCGGAGCCATCATCGCCACCGTCGGTGGCCGCGATGCCGACGAGTCGAAATACAACCGCGCCATTCAGGCCAGCCGTCAGGTAGGCTCGACCTTCAAACCCTTCGTCTACGCCGCCGCATTCGAGTCGGGCATGCGCACCGATGCCATGATTTCCGACGACCCCCTGGCCCGGGGTGAAATCCGCAAAGCGGGCACCTGGTCTCCACGCAATTCCGATGGCACTTTCCTCGGCTACCAGCCGGTCGACATCGGCCTCATCCGGTCCCGGAACACCATGTCCGTACGCGTGGGCAACTATGCCGGGCTTGAGCATGTCGCCGACGTCGTTCGCCAAGTCGGCTTCACCAGCCCGATGGAAATGACGGCCGTCTCCTACCTCGGCACCCTCCAGGCCTCGCCCGAAGAAGTCGCTTCCGCCTACACCGTCTTCCCCAATGGCGGCGTGCGGTACCCCACCCGCATCATCACCGAAATCCGCAATCGAAAGGGCGAAATCGAATACACGAAAGATCAAGTCCACTACCAATCCATCAAAAGCGACGCCGCCCGCAACACCGCCCGCATCCTCGGCGAAGTCATGACCCGGGGCACCGGAGCCGCGGCCAAGCGACTCGGTTTCAATCACCCCTGCGGCGGTAAAACCGGCACCACCGACGATTACAAAGACGCCTGGTTCGCCGGGTTCACTTCCAGCCTCACTTGCGCCGTGTGGGTGGGCCTCGATCAACCGAAAACCATCTTCGACCGCGCCTATGGCTCCACCATGGCCTTGCCCGTCTGGGTCGAAGTCATGAAAACCGCCGAACGGCTCGGCTACAAAGCCGAAGGTCTCGTCTCCACCGAACCTTTCGCCGAAGCCCGAATCTGCCGCACTTCCGGAAAACGCGCCACCCAAGGATGCGAAATCGCCGGCACCGCTTACACGGAAAGCCTTCCAAGTGACCACCTCCCTCCAGAGGATGACCTCTGCACCGAACACAACGACCTGCTTTCTCAAGTCGTCGAAGATGCCCCGAAGGCCCAAATCGTTGACCCGAACACAGAAGTCCCCGCCAACTCGGACTCCTCGGAAAAGGCTCCCAAAGCCCGCCCGGTGGCCGATCCCGATACGGATGCCGTGCCCCGTGCGATCCCCGTGGAAGAAGAACCGGTGCCTCGTGCCATCCCGGTTGACTGAGCCCCACAGCTTCCCTGAGTCTTCCTCCGACCTGCCTTCTCGAACATGTCCACCTGGCGTCCTGTTTCCCGCCCTCCCCGCTGGCTTGCCTGGCTGCCCGGGTGGGTTTTGACGCTGCTCAAATTTCTCCTATGGGGCACGCTCGGAGGAGCCCTCATCGGATTCTGTCTTGCCCTGTTCTTCTTCGCTCGGGCGGCCCGTTTCGACCTCGATGAAGTCGAAGCCATGCCCGCGCGGACTACCATTTTGGATCGGGATGACAACCCGATCGAAGTCAGCTGGGGTTCATCCCGACATCTGGCCAATCGACAAGACCTCCCCGCCTTCCTCGTCCAATGCCTGGAGGCCCGGGAAGATGCTCGCTTTTTCCACCACTGCGGCGTCGATTTTCGCGGCCTCGCCCGCGCCACCGTGCGCAATCTCAAGGACGGCGATTTCACCCAAGGGGCTTCCACCCTCACCATGCAACTGGCGCGGAATACCTTCGAAATCCGCGAAAAATCCATCCAACGGAAACTCCTCGAAATCGCCCTCACGCTGCGCATCGAGCAACGCTACTCGAAAGACGAGATCCTGACCCACTACCTCAACCGCATCTATTTCGGCGCCGGTTGTCATGGCGTGGACGAAGCGGCACGCACCTACTTTGGCAAACCCGTCTCCCAACTGAGTGAGGGAGAATCTGCCATGATCGTCGGCATCATCCGCGGGCCCCACCTTTTCTCCCCCGCCCGCAATCTCGACGGAGCCCGGGCGCAACAAAGCGAAGTTCTCGACCGCCTGATCGCCATGGGCCGGATCACCGCGGCAGATAAAACCCGCATCCAGGCCCAACCGATCGAAATCATTCCCGAAGAACAACGCAGTGCCGAACGCTCCTACGCCGTACAGGCCGTACGCAAGGAACTCGATGATATCCTCGACGCCCTTGATATCCGCCTCGACGGATTGGTCGTCCACACCACCCTCTCTCCCGGCTGGCAGTTGACCCTGGAAACCGACATCTCCAACTGCCTGCTTGAAGCCGAGCGAGGAGGGAAATGGGATCACCCCACCCATCAGCAACACACTGCCGGCAGCTCTCCCGCCTACCTCCAATGTGCTGCCGTGACTCTGGAAAGCCGCACAGGCGCGGTCCTCGCACTCGTCGGCGGCAGAGATTTCCTCGACTCCCGCTACGATCGCAGCACCGGAGCCCGCCGCGACCTCGGCACCGCGTTCACCCCTTGGGTCGCAGCGGCCGCGGCGGAACGCGGAAAGCGCGTCCTCCCCAACAACGTCATGCTCACCGGGCGCCAGATCGGGCCCATTGAAACCGCACGCATTGCCCAGCGCTGCGGCATCGGCGGTCCGTTTCAGAAGACCGAGGACCTCTTTCGCGGCAGCGTCGCCAGCACCCCCATGGAGGCCGCCGTGGCCCTCACCACCCTCGCCAATCGAGGCAAGCGACCTTCGCCCTTCCTCGTTTCCCGCATCTCCAACCCCAGCGGTGAGGTCCTCTATACCCGAGAAGCCGACCTCTCCCAGGCGATCACCCCCGCCGCCGCTCAGGAGGCAACTTCTCTCTTCGAATCCGTCGGCGTCAGCCGATGCTTCGAGGGTCACACCGGTTCCGAACGGGATGCTTGGCTGTTTCGGATTGGCCCTGGCGGATCGACCGCCATCTGGCTCGGATTCGACACCCCCGAAAAAATTGCCGAGCCCGCTCCGCTACGAGCCTTGCTCGATCGCCTTGGAGAACGGCTCTCCGACTGATCACTCACCCTCCGGGCTCGTCGGCACGTCAACGGCCGCCGGCTCGCTCAGGGCTGCAGGTTCGCGTTCCGGCTCGACCTTTTTCGGCAAAGTGTCTTCCCATTCAAAGAGCTGCGTTCCTGCTCCCAATCCGCCCATCTCCGCCACCAACTCCCCACAGCGAGTTCGCCACTTCTGATAGTCCGGTGGAGTTCGCTCCTTCTCCCGACTCCCCGGAAAAACCAAGTAAGTCACCGTCAAATCGGAAACGGGGCGGGAATACGGTGAAGATCGTGGATTGATCTGTTTCGCCATTCGCAAGGAAGCCTCACCCACTTTGAAGGTCGGACCTCCATCGCCCACGATGGCAGGGTACAAGACCCCCTCGTGCACCACCACCGCATAGTCCCCAACTCGGGGAGTAAACCCATCGCCGCTGGAGCTCAGCAAATTGACAGGAATCACGATGAACGGGTCGTACTCTGCAATCAGGAAACTCCGATACTTCATGTCCTCAATCCCGCGTCTCAAATAGTCCTTGCGATCCCGGAGCCACGCCTTGCGTGCCGCAGTCGTTTTCGGATCCGCCAATTCCCGGTCCGCATTTCCAATTCGGCGCTCCCAACCCGCCACCATCGGGTTGGGCTTCTGGGTCTGCTTTTTCCACCCGTAGCTCGTAAAAGGCTGATAGTAAGTAGAATTAACAATCTCATCCGGCATCGTCGCCAAACGATCACCATCCGAGCCGTCGGACACCACGTCCATCTCCGCCTGCATCAAAAACACCCGTCGTCCCGACTCAGGATGACGCAGGTTCAGCATCGTTTCGCAGTCGTAAAAATTGTGCCGCGTCAGCAACTCGTTGAGCTGCGTTGCATCCCGCCGGACTCGCGTAGTCTTGTTTTCATACAGCTGATAGAACCAGCGCGAAACCTCTGCCTTTTCCAACATCGGCGCCATCCCCGGAAGCATCTTGCCGAGCCCAGGACTCACCCGCTCCAGCTCTGCCAATGTCTTCGCCGGCGCGGGCACCCGCACACTCAACTTGTAGGTCGCGGAATACGCGTCGTCGTCCTTGCGCTCGATCGAAGCCAGCGTGCCAGGTGCGATCTCCACTTCGGTTTTCAGGGTGATTTCCGAACGCAGTTTTCTGACATCTCCTCCACTCTGAGCCGTGTGCTCATTGATCGGCGGCAAAGTCTCATCCTTTGCGGATTGAGCTTTCCGAGCTGCTTCTTCCGCGGCCCGAGCCTGCTCCCGCAATTGCGCAAGGTCCGCCTCAAACTGCTCGCGCAACCGAGCTTCAGATTGTCGAAAAAGATCCGCATCCTCCACATCCTTCGACTCAATAGTCCCTCTCCATTGAGCCAGCGCAGCCCGCATCAAATCCTTCCCCTGCTCCGTGAAAGGAACCCCTGCGGCTCCGACGGCCAGCACAAAAATCGATGCCCGAATCCATGGGAAACCCTTCCTCGGAGCTTCCTGAGGGCGGCGCTTTCCCACCCCTTCGATCGTGTTCGGGTCCTTTTCCGTCATGCACCGCCACCCTACCACGAGCTTTCCTTCCGGCTAGTCCGATCCACGTTCGTCTCCCTCCTCCGCCCCTTCCCAAAGCTTCCCAATTATCCAGTTCCCCTTCTCCGGAATCCCCCCCTAGACTTCGCCGCGTGAGCTACCAGGTCTTCGCCCGGAAATACCGGCCCCGCACCTTCGACGACGTCCTCGGCCAGGACCATGTCGTGCGGACATTGAAAAACGCCATCGCCCAAAATCGCCTGGCCCACGCCTACCTATTTGTCGGCCCTCGCGGCACCGGCAAAACCACCACCGCACGCATCCTCGCCAAGGCCCTCAATTGCCCCGGTGGACCCAAGGCCGACTTCAATCCCGACGATACCATCTGCCAGGAAATCGCCGAAGGCCGCTCCCTCGATGTACTCGAAATCGACGGCGCCTCCAACAATGGCGTCGAAGAAGTTCGCCAACTGCGCGAAACCGTCCGCTACGCCCCTTCCTCAGGGCAATTCAAAATCTACTACATCGATGAGGTCCACATGCTCTCCAACTCCGCATTCAATGCGCTGTTGAAAACCCTCGAAGAACCCCCCGAACACGTCAAATTCATCTTCGCGACCACCGAGCCGCACAAAATTCTTCCCACCATTCTCTCGCGCTGCCAACGCTTTGATCTCCGCCCGATTCCCGCCGAAATCATCTCCCGGCATCTTCTCTACATCGCCTCTCAAGAGGGCGTTGGCCTCGACGAAGCCGCCGCTTGGGCCATCGCCAAAGGGGCCGATGGCGGCATGCGTGACGCCCAGTCCATGCTCGACCAGTTGGTGGCCTTCTGCGGCGACTCCATCACCGAAGCCAACGTTCTCGACGTCTTCGGCTTCACCTCTCGCGAAACCGTCGCGGCCTTGGCGACCTCCCTGCTTGAGCGAGAAAGCGCTCAAGCCCTCGGAATCGTTCAGCGGGAGGCCGACGCCGGCCGCGAGCTCTCCCAACTCCTCGGCGAACTCATCGGCTGCCTTCGCGCTCTGCTAGTCGCCCGAATCGATCCAACATCCGGCGGCGACGGCATTCCTGAAGAGTTGTGGAAAGCCTTGGTCCAAACCGCGTCAGCCCACCCGCCGGACCGCCTGCTCGCCGTCATTGACGGATTTGCCGAAACCGAAGGCCGCATGCGCTGGGCCACCAACAAACGCATGCACTTCGAACTCGGCCTTATCAAAGCCGTTCAGATCCTTGGCGAAGTCCGCATCAACGACCTCATCAAGGTCCTCGCCGGAGTCGCCGATCAAATGCCCGAGGCCCCCGCCATCTCGGTGCCCTCGAGCCCAGTCCCGCAAGCACCCGCCGCTGCGGTCGAACCCTCGGCCCCGGCCGCCGAGCCAGGACCTGAGCCTCCAACTCAGCCTGATCCTGAAGCCCAGAACGAAAGCCCCCCCGAGACTCCCGCGGAAAAAAAAACGGCACCGATCGCGATCAAAAGCTTTGATGACCTTGATGCCTCCTTCGATGCCTTGGAGGCAGACGCTCCCGAAGCCCCTCCGGAACCCGAACCTGAGTCGCCGCCTCCATTCGATCCGACACCCCCGTCGGCCGCTGGGCCGGTGACTCCCGAGCCTCCGCCAGAACCTCAAGAAGACGAGTTCTACAAAGATCCACTGATTCTCAAGGCGCTCGAAATCTTCGAAGCCAAGCTCCGTTGATCCCGCTCCCTCGCCTCCCGCAAAATTGGCGCTTTCCTCTCCCCACGATCTAGACGTCACTATCCCGCCATGAACATCGCCAAAATGATGAAGCAAGCCCAAGCCATGCAGGCCGGCATGCTCGCCAAGCAGGAACAACTCGCTTCCACCGATTTCACCGCCTCAGTCGGGGGCGGCAAAGTCACCGTCGTGGCCACGGGCGCTGGCGACGTCAAATCCATCGTCATCGACCCGTCCATCGTCGACCCCTCCGACGTCGAATTCCTTCAGGACCTCGTGCTCAAGGGGGTTCAGGAAGCCGTTGCCCAAGGCAAAGAAGCCTCTGCGGCCGAAATGAAGAAGCTGACTGGCGGCCTCGGAATTCCGGGGCTCTGATCCCCAAAAACTGGGGGGCTCCAGATCCCCCTTCTGTCGATCCTTACCCCCCTCGGATCCATGCGCCCATCGACCCGCTTCACACGCCGCCTCGGGTGGCTCTTGATCGGCGGCTCGTTGGCGCTCCACTTCGTCACCGTCTTCGCCTACTACCGCCAGCCATCCCTGCTGGCCGCCTTTACCGTCATGCCCATATGGGTATGGGGAGGGCTCGGGCTTTTCGCCTCCTGCCTCGCTTTCCTCGCCCTTCGAGCCCCGCTTTCCCTCGTCGTCACCACCGTCTGGGCATTCACCCTTCTCCTCGGTGCCGACGAAGCCCGGGTGATCGGCCATTTCCATGCGCGGCCGCCCCAGCCCGGCCCCCCCCTCGCCTACCACGGCACCCAGCCGATTCGGGTCATCACCCTGAATGCGGCCCATTTTCTCTATGGAGACCCCACCGCCGACCTCCGCGGTTGGCAGCCCGACATCGTCCTCCTCCAGGAAATCAGTCCCGCCCATGCGCAGAAAATCGCCGATGCCCTCTTCGGCAAGGAGGCTCACTTCCGCGCTTACTCCAGAAACGCCGTGGCCAGCCGATGGCCCATCGTTCGCGAAGTACGCAACCCCAACATCCGCTTCCGGTTCTTCAACCACAACGTCACCATCCGGCTCCCCAATGGTCGGACCGTCGAAGTCAGCAACCTGCACCTCACTTCGGCCGCCACCGACCTCAGCTTGTGGCGCCCCACCTGCTGGAAAAATCACCGCGAAAATCGCCGCGCCCGCCATTTCGAAATCTCCGTCGCCCTCCGCATCCTCGAAGAAACCTGCGGCTTCCCCGGCGCCCAACCGGTGATCCTCGCTGGCGACTTCAATGCGCCACCGACCGATCCCATCCATCGCCTTCTCTCCCAGGATTTTCTCGATGCCTTCGACGAAGCCGGCACCGGGTGGGGCAATACTTTCCAACGCCGCATCCCCATCCTGCGCATCGATCAAATCCACGCCACTCGCCACTTCAAACCCCTCGGCTGCCGTGCAGTGACCACCCGCCACTCCGACCACCGCTTCGTCGTCGCCGATCTTCTCCTCGAGTCGTAAATCCCCCTGGCTCCGCGAGCCCACCAAAAGCCTTTTCCCGAATCCACCCGTCAGATGGAATGCGGGCATGCCCGACGTCACCCGCGAGTCCCTTGCCCAGGTTCTGGAGGAAATCGCCCTGCTCCTCGAAATCCAAGGGGAGAATCCCTTCAAAACCCGCGCCTACCGTCAAGGCGCCGACATCGTCCGCGACTTCGATGACGATATCGTGCAACGCGCCAAAGACAACGACCTCAAGGGAATCAAAGGAATTGGGGACGCCCTTCAGGACAAACTCCACGAACTCGCCACCACCGGCCAACTCGACTTTCACCAGAAACTGCGCAGCCAGTACCCCGACTCCTTCTTCGAACTCTTCGAAGTCGAAGGCCTTGGACCCAAAAAAATCCGCGCCCTTCATCAGGCACTCAGCATCGGCTCCATCGCCGACCTCAAAGCCGCCTGCGAAACTGGAAAAGTCGCTACCCTCAGCGGCTTTGGAGCCAAAACGGAGGCCAAGATTCTCGAGGCACTCGCCCGCAGAGACGCCTTCGCCGATCGCTTCCGTATCGACATCGCCCAGCACGCCGCCGAGATGATTCTCACTCGCCTCCGCGAGCACCCGAAGGTCCTTCGCGCCCAGCACGCCGGCTCCCTCCGTCGCTCCAAGGAAACCATCGGCGACCTCGACTTCATCGCAGCCACCTCCCGACCCGCCGAGCTCACCGCCTGGTTCGCTCAACTGGACATCGCCGAGAGCGTCATCGTTCAGGGAGACACCAAATGCTCCATTCGTCTTGAGAATGGCCTCCAATGCGACCTCCGCGCCGTTTCCAATTCCCAATACCCTTTCGCTCTCCAGTACTTCACCGGCTCAAAGGAACACAACGTCGCCCTGCGATCCCTCTCACTCAAACAGGGGCTTTCCCTCAACGAATACGGATTCACCGGCGATGGGGAGATCCCTGAGATCCACGACGAAGCCGGAATCTACAAAACCCTCGGCCTCGAATGCATTCCGCCCGAATTGCGCGAGAACCGCGGCGAGATCGAAGCCGCCTCTCAAGGTCAACTCCCTCGTTTGATCGAACTCGAGAACCTCAGAGGCACCTTCCATAACCACACCACCGCATCCGACGGCCGCGCTTCCCTCGAAGAAATGGCCGAAGCCGCTCTCGACCTCGGACTCCGCTACCTCGGCATCGCCGACCACTCCAAAGCCTCCTTCCAGGCCAACGGGCTCAATGAAGATCGACTCGCCGAGCAAATCCAAACCATCCGCCACTGGAATCAGACCCGAGGCGATGAACTTTGGATCTTCGCCGGTTCGGAAGTCGATATTCTCAAGGATGGCTCCCTCGACTTCGACGACTCGATCCTTTCCCAACTCGACTACTCCGTCGCCTCCGTCCACGCCTCCTTCACCCTGGATGAAGAAACCATGACTCGACGCCTTATCCGAGCCATGGAAAACCCCCATGTCACCATGCTCGGACACCTCACGGGACGGCTCCTCCTCCGACGTGATGCCTACGCTGTCCAGATCGACAAGATCCTCGACTGCGCCGCGGCCACCCGAACCATCATCGAGCTCAATTGCGCTCCCAAACGCCTCGATATGGACTGGCGCTGGTGGAAGAAGGCTCGCGACCTCGGCGTGCTCACTTCCATCAATCCCGATGCCCATCATCCTGACCACTTCCAGTTCCTCCGCTTCGGCATCGGCATCGCCCGCAAAGGCTGGCTGCGAAAAGACGATGTCCTCAACACCCGGACTCTCGAAGAGGTGAAGACTTACCTCTCCACCCCGAAAAATCAGCGTCGCTAACCTCAGCCCGCGAACCCCCAAGGTCCGTTCAAGGCGTCTCCTCCTCGTCGCTCGGTGCCTTGGGCAACTTGTCGACTTCTTCGAGGAGATTCACCATCTCCACACCCCGCTCCGCAGAACCATCGTGGCGGAAAGCAAGCACCGGGGTCGACTTCAACACCACCCGCTTCATCACCTTGTTCTGGATCGCCCCTCGTTCGTGCGAGAGCTTCTCCATCACCTTGGTAAAATTGCCTCCCAACACACTGATCCAGACTTTCGCCTCCTTCAGGTCTTGAGTCACTTCCACGGCGCTCACCGTCACCAGGGCGCCGTGCCACTCGTAGTCACGCTGGATCACCGTTCCAATCTCGCGCTTCAGCAGCTCGTTGACTCGGGTTAAACGAAGAGACATCGGAGTTTCGGGGTAGCAGGGACGCCCGCAACGGTTCGGTCCTCTCAGGAAAACCGAACCTCAGTTGCCCGCGTCCCCTAGGGAACTTACAGCGTTTGAGGAATCTTTTCGAGCTCGTAGCACTCGATGATATCGCCTTCCAGATACTCGTTGAAGTCTCCCAAGCGAATCCCGCACTCGATGCCATTCTTGACCTCCTGGACCTCGTCCTGGAATCGACGCAGCGTCGACATCTTGCCGTCGAAAACCGGCACTCCGTCGCGAATGACACGGGCGTGCGCCTTCCGGTGCACCTTGCCATCCTTCACGTAGCACCCTGCCGCACGACCCCTCAGAACCTTGAACACCTGCTTCACCTCGGCGTGGCCGATGATCTTTTCGCGGGTTTCCGGCTCCAGCAGGCCCAGCATTGCTTCGCGGACCTGATCGATAAGTTCGTAAACGACCGAGTAGAGCTTGATTTGAACTCCCTCCGCCTTGGCCAGACGGGCAGCCTTGGCTTCCACCTTGATGTTGAAACCAATCACCACCGCATCCGACGAACTGGCCAACTGCACGTCACCTTCCGTAATCGGGCCAGCAGCAGCTGACAGGAAATTGACGTCCACCTTGTCCGACTCAATATCGAGCACAGCATTGCGGATCGCTTCCACCGAGCCCTGCACGTCGGTCTTCAGGATCAAGCGCAGAATCGCCTTCGCCCCGCCATCGTGGGCGTGAGCCAGAAGATCTTCCATCCGGCTCTTCTGGGGAACCTTCAAACGCTCCGCACGCAATTCTTCCTGACGCTCACCCGCGAGCTTCTTGGAAGTACGATCGTTTTCCATCTCGACCAGCGAGTCGCCCA
The DNA here is from genome assembly GCF_014201715.1 of Haloferula luteola. Taxonomy (GTDB): domain Bacteria; phylum Verrucomicrobiota; class Verrucomicrobiia; order Verrucomicrobiales; family Akkermansiaceae; genus Haloferula; species Haloferula luteola. Next base: position 142,069 of record NZ_JACHFD010000008.1, on the reverse strand, counting down.
CTCGGGGGAGCTCTTCAAAGCCGATCACCTCCACCGGGGTCCCCGGAGTGGCTTCCTTGATGGCTTCTCCACGATCGTTGATCAACGCCTTCACTTTTCCAGCAAATGGCCCGCAGATGAATGGCTTGCCAGTCCGCAAGGTGCCCGATTCGACGATGACCGAAGCCACCGCACCACGGCCTTGCTGATACTTTGCCTCGATGATCGATGCACGGGCGTGACCTTTCGGATTTGCCTTCAGCTCCAAAACTTCTGCCTGGAGTGCCAGCAAATCGAGCAATTCATCCACACCCTTTCCATTCAGGGCGGAAATCTCCACGCACTCTGTGTCTCCACCAAAGTCCGTAGTCTGCAACCCACGCTCAGCAAGCTGGGACTTCACATGCATCGGATTGGCAGATTCCAAGTCGCACTTGTTGATCGCCACGATGATCGTCTTCTGAGCCTTCTTCGCATGGGCAATCGCCTCCAGCGTCTGAGGCATCAAACCATCATTGGCAGCCACCACCAACACCACGATGTCCGTGATATCAGCACCCCGTGCCCGCATGGAGGAGAAAATCGCGTGGCCCGGCGTATCGATGAAGGTCACCGGCTTGCCATCGTGCTCGATCTTGTAAGCACCGATGTGCTGCGTGATCCCGCCCGCTTCGCTGGCCGTGATCCGAGACTTCCGAATTCGATCGAGGAGAGTGGTCTTCCCGTGGTCGACGTGCCCCATGATCGTGATGATCGGCGGACGCAACTTCAGCGCTTCCTCCGGCTCATCGGCAGGAGCCTCCGGCTCGACGATGACCTCCTCGACCTTGTGAACACCGCCGCCCTTCTCGCGTTTCTCCCGCTCGAAGACATATCCGTGCTGCTCACAAACCAGAGCGGCAATGTCGGGCTCAATCGCCTGATGAGGCGCCACGAACACCTGAAGCTTGATCAAGTCGGCCAACAGCTGGAAGGGCTTCAAGCCCATCATCGTCGCCAACTCGCTCACCACGATCGGTGGCTTCACGCTGATCACCTTGTCGTCGCTGACTTTCGGCTTCGACTCCTCCACCACTTCGGGTGCAGGAGCTTCATCCGATGCAACCGGAACCGGGGCGGCAACCGCAGGCATCTTCACCATCGAAGGATCTTCCTCCTCCAACAGCTTGGAAATGGTCGGCAGCACCGGCTTCCCGGACTGCTGAGTCTTGCGCACCTTCGGCTTCTTCTCCTCGGCGAAAGGATCATACGCCTCCTTTTTTGCATCCTCGACGGTTTTCCGCTGCGCGGCCTCCGCACGCTGCCGTTCACGGCGCGACGGGGACTTCTTCTCGTCGATCAGATCGAGAACTTTGCGCTTCGGTTTATTGCTTTCGCTGTCGTCAGGCATTCGGTGGCTTTCGGTCGTTCGTGGTATCAGAAAAATAGGGGCAGTGGGATAAGGGCCGGAACCGATCAAGCTTCGGAAAGCTCAGGCGGCAGCGGTCGACCCGCGGCTTCGTGCGCGCGCACCAGGATCTCCCGGGCACGCTCAGGAGTCACCTCAAGCATCGGGACGATGTATTCGACAGGCATGTCGACCACCATCTCCACACTGGTGCCCCCAGCTCGGAAAAGTTTGTCAGCGAGATCGTCGTCGATCCCCAGTTGCTCGGCAACCGAGTGGGCGGCACCAGCCACCTTCGCTTCAAACTCTTCCTTCTTGCTCTCGTCCTTGCGGACTTGCACATCCCAATTCATGAGACGTGAGGAAAGGCGGGCGTTTTGCCCCCGCCGCCCGATCGCCTTGCTCAGGTCCTCTTCGTCAACCGTGACGAGAACCACCTTGGCATCGGCGTCGATTTTGATGGTCCGCAATTGGGCTGGCTTCAGCGCTTCGCGGACAAATTCTTCAGGGTCTTCACTCCAACGAATGATGTCGACCTTCTCATTGTTGAGCTCGCGGACGATGTTCTTCACGCGCGCTCCTTTCATGCCCACACAGGCGCCCACCGGGTCCACCTTGGGATCATTGCTCCAAACCGCCACCTTGGTACGGTAGCCTGCCTCACGGGCGATCCCTCGGATCTCTACCGTGCGGTCGGAAATCTCGTTCACCTCCGCCTCAAACAACCGGCGGACAAAATTCGGATGGCTCCGCGAAAGCACGATCTCCGGTCCACGGCCTTCGTTCTCCACGGCCACCACATACAGCCGGATGCGGTCGCCGATGTTGTACTCCTCCGTTTGCACGCGCTCGCGAGAAGGCATCACGCCCTCGAACTTGCCGAGGTCGATCAGAACGTCATTGCGATCGAAGCGCCGCACCGTGCCTGAAACAATATCTCCTGCACGATCCTTGAACTCCTCGTAGATCATCTCCTTCTCGGCCTGGCGCAAACGCTGCATCATCGTCTGCTTCGCCGTCTGCACCGCGATCCGACCGAAATCCTTGGGCGTCACATTGAACTCCATCTCATCACCCGGCTGGGCTGAGGGATTGCGCTGCAACGCCAATTTCAGAGGAACCTCGTTGAATTTGTCCGAGTATTCCTCGTCTTCGACAACCCGAAGGGTGGCATGGATCTTGGTTTCTCCCTTCTTGGGATTCACATCCGCACGCAGGGTTTCGATGGCATCTGCACCAGGTACCATCTTCCGGTACGCGGAAATGAAGGCGTACTCGAGGGCGGCAACCACCTTATCACGGTCGATGCCCTTTTCCTTCTCGTAGTAGTCGATGAGAGCGACGATGTCGTTGGTCATGGCTGCTGAGGCGGCGGAAAGCGGAAGTCTAGAGACGCAAAAGAGTGGGTATTCCACCCACTCCGTTCGTGCGCCGGATGACTGATCGCCGTGGGGGTAATCTGGAAACCCCTTGCATGCAAGCCGAATCTCTTCACTACCAAAGCCCTGAGCACCACCCTTTCACCACCCCCCCTGCAGCACCCCCACCTTTGTCATTGGCTATCCGGCAATTCCCCATTCAAGGGGGATGCCTCGCCCCCACTTCAGCCCGGCCCGAATTCTCCCAGACCCGTCCTTCCACTCACCTTTTGGCACCGGATCCTCCCTTGATCGACAACTTCTGGCCAATTCGCAACATGTCCGAACGCAACCCATTGTCGCGCTTGATTTGTGCCACCGAGACCCCATAGCGCTTCGCAATTCCGCTGAGGGTATCCCCCGGCCGAACCACATATTCTCGCGCCCTCCCGGAAGGCTCCTCCCTTCGCTCCTCACGCGAATCCGCCGAGCTGGACTCAGCCGGCCTCGAAACTTCGTCATTCTGCTCGGCCCTCGCAGCGGCCTCGCTCAACTCGCCCGGGGCCTCCGCAGATTCTGGAACTCCCGCACGAATCTCATCCGCCAACTCCCCCGGTTCGGCGGCGACCGCCGTCACCGACGCCTCCCCGTCCTCTGCCACACCACGCGGTTGCAGCCACACCATCTGATGAAGGCTCCTCCCCATCGAATCCGCAAACACCTGCATTTCCTGCCTCTGGAAGCCCGCCCGCAACAACGACACCTCCCACTCGAACAACTCGTCCTCATCCAGCCCCCACATCACGGCCCATTGGTCGAATCGATCGCGAGGAAAAACGGCCATCACGCCTCGATACTCCGTCCGACCTCGATCCAGCCGACCCTCAACCCTCGCCAAATACATGTCTTGCGGCAGCCGGTCCTGAGTCACCTGCAGCTCTGCTTTGCTCATCCACGCGGTGAAATCGCTCTCCCGATACTCCCGACTCGAGAAAGAGAATCCCTCCTGTGGAACTGAAATCCCTGAAATCCGATCTCCAGCCTCGTCGGACCCAGCCCGCCGACAAGAAACCAGTCCCCCCACCAGCGCCATGGTGAGTCCGACCCTCCAAAACGGCCTGTCATTTCTACGCTTCATCATACCATCCATCGTTGCCGTCTTCCTCAAAATCCCCACTCCACATGCAGACGCGAGGTATTCTCCGTATTCTGCTCCGAAAAGGTCCCCGTGTATGAGGCACCCACCGTCAGTGAATCCGTAATCCGCAATCCGGCACCAAGATTCAGCATCAGTGATTCGCGATCGATCGCTGCACCCGTCACTTGAAACTGGGGCCCCCCAGCAAATGCATGACTGGATACTCCCGCCAGATCTCCCGACACATGCTGCCATCCCAATCCTGCCTGAAGCCAGGCCGGCAATGCTCCGAGATCGAACTCCCGCCTCACCCGCACCCCGACCACCGAGGTCACCTGGTCCAGATCCGAGCCCTGCCCCCGCAACGCGGACGCCCCACCTCGCTCTTGGTATCCATCGGATGAATACGAGGTCCATGCGAGATTCCAATAGGGCTCCAAGAAGGTGCGACTCGCCACCCGCTTTTCATAGCCGATCTCCGTGAACCACTGCGTCGCAGTACTATCATACTCCGAACTTAATCGCTCGTTGAGCCGACCAAAGGCCACGCTTCGTTCCGCCTCGATCGAACTCATGGTGTAGGAACCACCCAACACCCAGCGCACCAACCCATCGTCCGAGACTTCCCATTGCTTGCCTGCGGAAAGACCAAACACGTTGTTCTCGACGTCCGCGCCGAACCGGCGATCCGAAACCGTCACGTCGCCTGCCGTATGACCATAAGTTGCGCCGACCACCCAACCGCCTCCGAGCATCAGGTTCCCTCCCACGTAGATCCCCGCTAGCGATTGGCTCACCGAAGCCGCGTTCGAATCCCCATCCAAGTCCAGCTCATCACTCACCCCCTCCGCCCACAGCTCCCATCCCCGAGCCCTGGGATCCTCGACCGGACTCACCACATCCCCGGATTTGCTATCACCATACGATGGCGCACTCGGCCCCGAAGTCCCCTTCTCCGCGTGAGAAGCCACCCCCTGTCGCATCCGATCCACCATGATCCCTCGCGTGATTCGTTCCGACGCCACCATCGCGGAGGCAAGCCCGGCATGCCCCTCCCCTGAAAGCTGATCCAACGTCCGCGGAGCCTGCGCTTTCCCCGCAATCAGAACGTTTCGGTAAACCTCACCCTCTGGATCCACCCCCTGCAGCCCACCCGCCGTGTTGAATTGGTTCGGAGTCAAATTCGGGACCTCTCGCGTGAACACCACATCATTTCGGAACAGCTCCAATTGCACCTCACCCGGCACATACTGAACGATTCCATCGACGTTTTCCCGATCCGTCGCCACCGTCGCGAACTCTCCGTTCACCCCACCTTCGGCATCGACCACCGTGTGCTGGTGGTACCAATCCGGCTCACCACCGACTCGCACTTCCAACGCCCCATCAAGCGTCGCGCTTCCTTCCACGTCCAATCGATCGGCAGTATTCGAATCCCCTGCCACATCCACCAAAAAGGTGCCTCCTGAGCCCTGAGTGAAATCTCCTCCCACGCTAAAGGTCCCCACCTCACCGTCTCCGTATCCCGGAGAAACCGTCCCCTCATTGGACAGCTGACCACCAACCGTCCCAAAGCCAGCCAGAGTCCCTTGGCGAGCCACGACCGCATCTCCATCCACACATGCACCTGAGTCTTCTTCAGTCGATCCGATCACTAAAGTCCCCTCATCCACAAAGGTCGTCCCCGTGATCGGATTGCACGCATTCAGAACCAAGGTTCCCTCCCCGAGCTTCGCCAAATCTCCCGAACCCGTGATGGCAGATTCCACCGTGAACACTGCCGCGCCCTCCTCGATTTCAAACGATCCTCCTCCATCAAGCAGCGTCACCTCCCGGCTCGTACCGCCATATTCCGTTCCCACCACTCGCAAGGTTCCTCCATCAAAAGTGAGCGAACCACTCTCCGCGCCCAGGCTTTCCTCGCGAGAAACCGCCAACACCCCCTCACTCAGACTCCAGGGAGTGACTTCCGAGGTTTCTCCCTCCAAGGTCCAAACGCTGCTCCCTGATTTATCAAAGGCATTGAACCCTTGGTACTGCACCCCGATCGCGGACACATCGAAGCTCCCATCTTCGATACCGCCTAGGGCCAGAGTATCGATTTCGCCATCGTCATGGATGGCCACCGCATCGCCTTCAATGACCGACCCTGCCTCAAGCTCCAGGCGGTTTCCTCCTCCCGTGAACTCCACTGCCCGGGCGCGAGTCACCCCATCATAGGCCAAACCGCCCGACAAGGTCCCCGCATTGATCACCGTCGTTTGACCCTCCCCCTGAATCGCGACCCCACCCAATCCGTCGGTACCCGCCGAACCGGTGGCACCGCTGACCCCCGCCAAGCCATCGGCACCAACCGCACCGGCCGCCCCTGATGCACCAGCTCCACCGTCAGCCCCGGCAGTGCCTGCCGAGCCACTTTCTCCTGAAAGTCCTACCGCTCCAGTAGAACCAGCCGTTCCTGCCAATCCTTCCGCACCCGGGAGCCCGTCGATCCCCTGGACGCCGTCCATTCCGGTCGAGCCCGCAATGCCACTGGCACCAGCCTCACCATCGACACCGCCGATGCCCGAAGCCCCAGCAGAACCCTCAGCACCTGCCTCTCCCGCGATACCTGCCAGGCCGCTCGTTCCAGCCAGGCCCGCATCGCCGTTCATTCCCGCGACTCCATCCTCTCCACGTTGCCCGGCAGAACCCGCTCCATCCCCGGCACCACCTTCACCACCGAGGCCAGCAAGCCCCCCTATCCCACCGGCACCACCCACACTGGAACCACCCAGTCCGCCCGCTCCTCCCGTTCCGGCCAATCCCGCAAGACCACCAGCGCCTCCGGTCCCACCCATGCCCCCGGCACCACCGAGGCCCGCAGCACCGCCGACTCCACCGGCACCACCGAGGCCACCTGCTCCCGCAGTTCCACCGGCACCTCCATCACCAGCCAATCCTCCGGCACCACCGTTCCCCCCTTCTCCACCAAGAGCGCCCTCGCCACCGAGACCACCCTCTCCGCCAAGCCCTCCTTCACCACCAACTCCACCGGCTCCGCCGAGACCTCCGGCTCCACCGAGACCTCCGGCCCCACCACCACCCCCCTGAGCTCCATGACCTCCAGCGATGGTTCCTTCATTCCGTAAAGTGGCTCCCTGAGCCAACTGCACTGCCACGCCCCCCTGCCCACCTCGGCCACCACGACCGCCAACGCCACCCGCACCGCCGGTCCCGCCGTCGCCACCATTCCCTGCCATCGCTCCACTTCCACCCGCCGCGCCAGCACCCCCATTTCCTCCATCCCCACCCGATCCACCGCTTCCACCATCCCCACCCGACGCACCATTTCCGCCGAGTCCTCCAGCAGCGCCATTTCCCCCTCGGCCACCGGCGCCCCCAATCCCTCCTGCTCCCCCATTTCCGCCCGCTCCTCCGATCCCTCCATCTCCTCCGACCCCTCCCCCGCCGCCATCACCCGCAGCTCCACCTTGCCCACCAGCACCACCGTTGCCTGCGATGCCTCCATTGCCGCCGTCACCTCCGTCGCCGCCGTCACCCCCATCACCTCCGTCGCCACCATCCAGTTCACTTCCAAGAGCCGCGTCGCCCCCTTGCACCCCCGCAGCACCATTGCCGCCGTCACCTCCGGTACCACCGGTGCTATCTCCTCCGCTACCTCCCTGTCCACCGCTACCGCCATCTCCTCCATCGCCTCCGGCACTTCCAGTGCCCCCCGTACCTCCTTCGCCACCCAGGCCACCGTCGCCACCGATGCCCCCTTGCCCACCTACCCCGCCGCTTCCCCCGGAACCACCGTCGCCACCCACTCCTCCATCACCTCCCACACCGCCGTCGCCGCCAACTCCCCCGGAACCGCCGTCGCCGCCCGTCCCACCAGCACCACCGGTACCGCCATCCCCACCATCACCACCAGTTCCCCCATCGCCGCCTTTCCCTCCATCACCCCCATCTCCTCCGTCGCCACCCACAGAACCATCTCCTCCATAAATCTCTCCACGATTTACCAAAATCGCATGCATCCCCACCGCATAACCGGTTCCACCGTCGCCCCCATCTTCACCGTCACCTCCATCCGTTCCATCAGCCCCATCCGTCCCGCGAATTCCATCACCACCCGCCACTCCATCGCCTCCACGAACCCCTGCTGAGCCCGCTGAGCCCGCCGTCCCATCATCACCAGAGCCTCCAGCTCCGCCCTGAATCCCATCCCCTCCGGCAGTTCCCGCCACTCCATTTCCGCCCGCAATTCCGCTCGTTCCCATCCCTCCGGTGCCCCCATTTCCACCCGCTCCTCCTTGAAACCCCGTCGATCCCGCCGCTCCCACCAAGCCATCGCCTCCGGCGGCTCCCTCCGCACCGTCACCTCCCGCACCCCCCGGACCTCCAACACCTCCCTGGGTCCCGTTGCCCCCATTCGCACCATCCCCACCACGAGCTCCGGAAGCCCCAAACCCATCCGCTCCGTCCGCTCCGGCCAATCCATCCGCTCCGTCCGCCCCTCGACTCAACTCGCCGAGGGAAACCCCATCCGCGCCCGCGATCCCTTCAGCACCCTCAGCACCGTCTCCCCCCTGCTGCCCAACACTTCCTGCAGATCCCGTACTTCCATCGATCCCATTCACACCCACGGAACCTCTCGTACCAGCGGCACCAGAAACACCACCAGCACCCGCCACCCCTGCATTTCCAGAAGTCCCATTCGCCCCGGCATTCCCTGACGCCCCACTCGACCCAGCCGCACCCGCCAATCCTGACGCGCCCGATTCACCCAAGCTTCCCGAACCTCCCGCCCCCCCCACTCCTCCGGCCACGGCACCCGAATGGATCACCGACGCCCCTTCCGTCACTGCGGCACCTGTCCCTCCCATCCCCCCGGCCGCGGCCCATGCCGCATCCGCACCCAACGCCACCACCAACGATGGAATCACCTGAGATCCCAATCGAACACCCTTCACCTTGCTATTCCGCTTCCGCTTCATCGTTTCTAGAATTAAAAGTTAAACTGAAATCCAATCCTTCTCGTCGAGGTGCCCTTCCCTTCGCCTCCCCACCCCGTAGCTTCCTCCTCCAATCCACCCGCCATCCCCACGGACTCCTCTCGTTGGCATCGAGAATCCGGGCCACATCCGTTATCTGAAACACGATCCAGTCCATGGGGAAAATCCACACCCAGGGGGACCTCACTTGATGCACGCCATCGATAACTCGAGCTCAGCAACGATCAAATGGGGGGAGGGGGAGGAGAGAGATCCCATTACTTAGGATCAGTGAAATATCATTATCACCTAATGAAATGAATCCCTAGACGTATTGCGTATTTTTTTCAGGGCATTCGTATTTCTGAAAAGGGGGGAATTCCGCCCCCCTTCAAGCTTCCCCAACGGGCCCTTTTCGTGCCGGCGTTCTAGCAAATCTCCGAATTCTCTCTTCTCCACTCCGCCGGCCCCCAACCCACTTCGCGTTTGAAGAACTTCGCGAAATCTCCTTCAGCGGAGAATCCACATCGATTGGAAATTTCCGCCATCGAGAGTTCATGAGATTGAAGGAGCCGCTTGGCTTTCGCGAGCTTTGAATGACGAATCGCCTTCCCCGGTGAAGTCCCAAAGGTCGCCATGAATGCCTGGTAAAAGCGCACCCGTGGAATCGAACTACTCGCGATCATCGCCTCCACCGTCACCCCCCCATCTGGGTAAGCCTTCAGCCATCTCCGGATCTCGGCGAACTCCCGAAGGGGCGTCATCCTCCCCCCCGTGGATCGACGTTCGATCACCGAAACCAACCCGGGAATCCGAACTTCCATCGCCTCATCCAAAAGCCGCCTCCCCCTCAAATGGGCCATCAGGTACTGGACCGCTTCATCGCCCAGCCGTCGCACATCCATCCGAACCGTGGACAACCCCGCCGCCGCCGCCTGGCCCACAGCATGGTCGCCCCATCCACACACCGCCACCTCCGCTGGCACCTGAAATCCCAGCATCACGGACCGCTTCCAGATCATGACGGCCATTTCATCATGCACACCTTGAATCAGGCAGGGCTTGGGCAATGACCTCAAAAATGCATCCAACTCCGGCTCCTCCGCCAAGCTCCACAATGCCTCCTTCTCAAGACTTGGATCGATTCTAACGCCCGAAAAGACCGCCGAGAACTTCTCAAAATGCGGACCCCGAAGGTGGCTCGCATCCGCCTCTCGACTCGTGACGATCGCTACCGCCTCCGCTCCAAACTCCTCTAAAAACCTGCCCAACAATTCGTCTCCTCCATCGGCACGAATCGTCGGCACTCGCCCCTCGAAGCCCCGTCCACAATGAACCACCGGGATCCCCGAGCGCCATACGTCCACCATCTCCTCATCATTGCTGCCCACCCAGGCAATGATTCCATCGAGTGGCTCAAGGCCGCCTCCTCTGAGATGTCTCCATGACTTCGGGGTCAGCTCATAGACCCGAACACCCGGCTCACCCGACGCCGCATCGCGGACGGCATCGCAGAATTCTCTTCGACTCCCCAGATGCGCATCGCTCACCACCACGGCCAAGCGCATCGCGCTCTTCTGGTTTGCCTGGCGATCCCTGCGAGCGGCAGCCAAGCGAACCCCTTTTCTCCGTTGCTTCATCCGTCCTCGCGAACTCCTCCCTCCGCATACTGATCCACGCCATCTCCAAACCCGGAAATTCCCCATCCCACGAATCGAGCAATCACGACTTTTCCGGACTTGGGATCCCTCTTCAAATCGAGCGTAGCGGCACGTGGCTTTGCCATCTCCAAAGGGTCCGTGACATTCTGGCCCGTCGTGACCGGCCGCATCGGCCCCAAAGAGGGGTCGAATGACATCATCTCGACCCGCACATGGTCCGCTTCGTGGACGGGGTCCTCAATGCGGAAGATGGAATTGGCCCGCGTCTCGCCATTCGCACTCACCGCCACATCTTCCGAAACCAAGACACAAAAACGCATCGGCCCGTCCCCCAGATCCCCATCACGAAACGCCGCCAATCGGCGATTCCATGTCTGAAAGAAGATCTCCCAATCGAGGAGCAGTCTCTCACCTCTCCGCTGATAGACCAGCAATGCGGCGCGATTCGGTCGTCCTTGTTGCACCGTCACCGAAGCCATTGTCGCCTCCTCCAAAAACCCTGGAGCCTCTGCACCCGAAGACACCTCCGAGGGAAGAATCGGCTTCTCCAAACTCAATTCGACAAGTTCCACCGGGACATACTGAATCGCCAGATACCCCTTCTTCAGGTCCGGCAATACCATCGGCGACAAATGAAACTGGTCCCCCTCCGTCACCACAGGAAAACGACCACCACTCTCCAAATAGTCCTCCAACTCCTGCAAACGCCGAGTCTCGCCCAAGAGCCACCGACATTTTCCCAAGGCGTCTTCCTCTGCCAAGAATCTCGCGAAGCTTTCCGCGGCCTCCCTTTTCAACGACTCATGAGCAACGACAAAATCATCAAACGACAGGTTCGGAGTGATCTCCGTCTCCTCCGCAATCACCCGAGATTGCCGCCAACCCAGGGATCCCAGAAACAACGCGGCCACTGCCAACACACCCAGCCCTCCTCCCAACCAAACCCATTTCGATAGCCCTCCCTCCGGGTCTCTCTTCCGATTGCGCTCGGAGGCCTCCTCTTTCCGAGAGACCGCGCCGAGAGGGATGAAGTTTTGAATCCCCGTGCGACTCCACTTTCCCATCTCGTGGACTTCTTCATTCCCTGCCAGCTCTTCCTCCGCCATGGGCGATGGAGGCACGGGTGAATTTCGATGCTCCAAGGTGACTCGCGATCGATCAGGTCGCGCTTCAAGACGGCCGGCCCTCCCCGACAGAAAAGTAAACCCATCCATCGAACTCCTTCCCGGCACCGGCTCACTTGGAGCCACCACTCGGCCTCCACAAATCGGGCAAGGCCCTTCTTCTCCATAATGCGGAGAGGTCAGAGCATGACCACATGCCGGACATTGAAAATGGATCAAATCTTCCGTGTTCATCTTCCTTTCAAGTTGGATGCCCTTCGCCGTCTCCCCGCTCCCCAGACGGCGGCCACCCCCACCATCACCACGACCCGAGGCTCCGGAACCGTGGAAACCCCCACATCACCGTTGCTCAATAACACCCGTCGAGAATTCGCGCCTTCCCACACCACCACCGACCGCTGCTTCCACTTCTCCGCCGAGCTGGACTCATCCTCAAGAAGTGATCTCGAACTCTCTTCCACTTCCCACAAGTCGGCCAACGAAACCACCCCGCTGGGTTGCTCTTGGGGGAGGGCAAAATGTCGCTCCGGCTTCTCCTCAAAAGTCATCCCATGGTTCTCCACCGGAGGACGAAATCCGAACGGAAAATCCATGAGGCGATCCAACGCCAAATCCTCAGGAATCTCGAAGGACCACGTTTCACGGTTCCGTTGAGTGACCTCTTCTTCGCCATCCTCACCGCTCCTCCCCCGGGCGGATAGAGAACCCAACTCAAAACCCGCATCCTCCTCGACGATCCATGGCGGCTCGCCATCCACCGGGATCTCACCGAGACGGTGGCCGCTCAAGGCATCTTCGGTCGGCTCCATCGAGGAGATGGAGGGAAGATCTCCTGAGGTCATGAAGCTGAAAATGGCAGGCTCTATCGTCCCCCAAAAATCCCGGAAGAGACTCCGATCCACCACCGGGACACAAATCACCCCATCGGAGGTTTCATCCCATTGAGATCCCAAGAGTGAACCACGCTGCAGATCCGATCCCATCGGCGGTTGTCCCCGCCATGCGGCGCGACTCATCGCAAAATAACTCACAGACTCCATCCACCGTCCTTCCGAATCCCCAACCGAATCTCCGAGTGAGCTCCCAATGACCCAGTAACCCACCACTTCCGGGAGCGCAGAAACAACGAATCGTTCGCGATCCCCTTCGACGACTTCATCCATGAACGGGAGCCAAGCGCTCCTGAGCTTCGGCCAACCCCAGGACTTCGACGTCCCATCCTCAAAAGACCCACCCGAAATCGTCCGTTCCTCCATGAGACGTCCGTTCCGGTGCCCCGATGTCACCCACCTCTTCGGTGGCCTTGCCGTTTCGGCGGCCACTCCAAGCTCTCTCATATTGACATCACAACCCATCATGACCTGCCTGGGAACGCATTGCGCTTCGACCCACCCCCCACAACCGACGAGAAGTGCCAATAGGGCCTTCATCACAGGAGATCGGTGGAATTCAAACCTCTCCGCGGCCCTCCTTCTCCTCTCGTCGATCTCGGCGTCGAAGTCTCCGATGCCATGATATCCACCGGTCAGGCGACCGAACGCCAAGGCGCCAGGTCACCTCCCAAAATCCACCCATGACCCCAAGAACGCGTCGACCCGAGAAGCCAACAGGTTCGTCCCCTCTAAGGACCAACTCCAGGGCCATCGTGGGATTCGCGTCCGAGATCGCTGGCGATCCGTTGATGACCCACGATCCGAACCGGGGGTTTCTCCGAACCATTTCATTCAACCTTCGCGCCGAAACGCGATCTCGAACCGATCCAGGGGAAATCGATGCATTCATTTTTGTGGTGTAAGGGTAAAATCAATCAAAGGGGGGGGTGGGACTTCGGGAAAGGCATCAACCGCTCGACGGCTCCTTCAGCTCTGCTGAGAGTTTCACGGCGGCCTCCACGTCGTCTTTGTTCATCGAACTCTGAAGCTTCTCGGCCCTGGCATGGGCATCGGGGTCGCCCGCAGCTTCCGCCCATCGATACCACGCCAAGGCGGTCACGGGGTTCCGCTGCAACATCCGTCCATCTTCGAGCAGCATCCCAAACAAGAGGCCCGCTCGTGCCACCTTCCCTTGAGTGCCCTGCACCAGAAGAGAACGAATCGCCTCGATTTGAGCTCCTGGCACCTCCCCATACATCATCATCTCCGCCCACTCGGTGGCCGCCTGGGCATCCCCCGCTCGTGTCGATTGCTCAAGCCACACACGCGCCGCCGCCGGGTCCGGGAGAAACCCGAGCTGACCTTTTCGATAGGCCTTGCCAAGCTCGCGGCCACACATCGCATCTCCTAGAATCGCCCCCGTGAGGAAAGCCTTCCCTGCCAATGCTTCATCCACCTTCTGACCATGGCTCCCATCTCGGTGAATCACGCCGAGCTTCCGGTAGGCTTCTGGATTTCGCCGGCTGGCCGCGGCCTGGAGAGCGGAGACCGCGCCTGCCTCATCTTTGGGCACCCCATCCCCCTCCTCCAGCATTTGAGCCAGTCGAAGCATGGCAGGAACGTAACCCGCCTCGGCAGCCAATTGATAAAGTCCCGCAGCAGCCTCCTGATCTCGCGCCTCGATACCACCTCCTCCAGTGCGCTTGAGTTCCGCCAAAAGATAAGTCCCCTCCACCTCCAACCCGGCACTCGCTTGCTGAATCCATCGCGCCGCATCATTCTCCGACATCCCTGCAGCGTGGGCATCGATCAAGAGCAGATGGCCAAGTCGCAGGGCGCAGGCGGCATTCCCGGCCTCGGCTCCTGCTTTCCAGACCGCCGCAGCCTTATGGAGATCCGTTCGCGCCGGAAACCCATATTGTCCTGCCCATGCCAAACCCTCATGGAGATAGGCATCCCCATTCCCCGCTTCAGCGGCATGCGACCAAAGTTCCATCGCACTGGAAAAATCCGGTTCGGAATCGACTCCTGCCATCCACGCTTGCCCCAACCAAAAGCCAGCCTCCTTGGGATCCGTCTCGACGAGCTTCCTTAAGATCTCGGCGGCTTCCTTCATCTTCGCTGGATCCCGACTCTCGAAGAGGAGTATCGCAAGATTCAGCGAACATGCCTCATGTCCCATCTCTTTCCCCGCTCGATAGTCTTTCTCCGCCAGAACAAAATCCGGCTTCCCATCTGATGTTCCTTTTCCGGTTGAGGCCAGCCAGCCCGCCAGGAATCGTCCATCTGCACTGCCCTTCTCGACAGCCTGGGCCACCTTTTCCGCCGCTTCTCCCATCTTGCCCTCAGCCAGCAATGGAGAGACTTCCTGAACCAGCAGGTTCTCCGTGCCTAAAGCCGACAGCCCGGGGGCAGCGGGAAGAGAGGAAGGCGCAAGGGCAGGGGGTAAAGGCACAACACGGGCCACCGACGATTCGGAAGAGCCCCCCTGCCCTTGCTGGGGTTCCCCTCCCACGACCAGTTTGGGGTTGAACACCATGAAGGCGATCGTGGGAAGGAGAAGAGATTTGAGCGACACCTTAAACATAACAAAACTTCCATTTGACTGACCACATCCATCACCGAACCCAATATGCCTTAGATCCGATCCCGCCATAATACCCAATCCAATATATCTTGATCGGCTTTCAAATGGATTCAGAATGAATTCCCTTGCGAATCATCATCTGCAGGTGGCATCTCGGGGGTCATTTCTGTCGGCTCCGCAGGTTCCTCTACCTGCTCATGACGAGGAGGATTGAGTATCGACACATCCATACGACTCGGCGGAGGAGAAGGAGTGAGACCCTCTTCATCCGGAAGATCCCACGGGTCGGCAGCACGATTCAATAGCGCCACTCGATTGTTCTCACTTTCATTGGGAATGTGCATCGCCATCTCCCTCGTCACAGGTTCGCCGTGATCACGTCGCTCTTTTAGCCGAAAAGCTGTTAGCTCTCGGACAGAGCTTGAATCATCGACCGATTCCGGAGCAGGAGGAAGAACGACCTCGGCAATCTCGGCGGAAGACCCTTGGGATGGGGACGGCCGAACAGCTGCCAAAGGACGTTCCCCTGCACGGGGAGGAGTCAGCTCTGGTATCCCTAATGGGCGCTGCCTAGAAGCTGGGGTTTCGGTTGTAGAGCCCTCACTGACGTTCGAAGCATTCGACCCAGCGTTTGCCCGGTGCAACCGACCGGCGATGACCCCTCCCAAAATGATCAACGCCACAGAAAAATAGATTAAAGGTGACCTCTTCATAACATGGAACGAAACTGCAAATTATAAACGCAAATGTTGGTAAAAATCGGCAGCCGAGCCACCGAAGAGGCCCCCTCCCTTGCTCTACGAAAGAGAAGGGGCCTCATGTGAACAGGGGAGCAACTCTCCCCCATTCCCATCATCGACTACGGATTGGGAGTGGCCAACGTCGCAACCGTTCCATTGGCAGAGGTCGCCTTCAGCACCCCTGAGCTATCGACCCACATCGTCCAGCCAGTCGGAGGATTTGCAGTGGGTGCAGAACTCTGGCGAATGGTCATTCGACCATTAAGATCAAGACGGGTGGTCGGAGCGATCACCCCAAGACCAATATTCCCCGCGAGGTAGTTGGTCTGTGCGGAAACGCTTTGATATACACCAAAATTATTGGTGATCGTTCCAGAGTAAGTCACTCCACCAACGGTTACCGCACTACTTGCACCCAAATACAAGCCATATGCCGTCCCAATGGTCCCTTGCTGAGAGTAAACAATCCCGGAAAGAGCCGTAACTTCATTCACCGTTGCTGCATTCGCCGTATATAGCGTACCTGCATAGGAGGCCGAGCCGACTTGCGTCGAGAGACTTCCCGTCTCATTCAGATAGTTAGCAGTGAACGCACCACCGGTATTTCTAGCGCCTGCGGAAGCCGCAGCCAACAAACTCACGTTCGGATTCACCAAGGTGTATACACCCCACTGCGCTGAAGAACCGCTTGCGACACCCACCGATGACTCCGAACCAGAATTATAGACATAGGCTTGAGAAATAGCTGGAGCCACCCCCCCTATTCCAACGCGGCTATTCAAGTAGTTCTGATTATTGTACGAGGTCTGATAGATACCGTATGAGTCCTGTGCAACTACCGGACCAACATTGATCGCGTAGCCCGTGGAGATTTGATTCGGGAAATTTGAATTACCGACTGACACTGTCAAACCTGTCGCGGTCGTCACTGCCCCGGATAGAGTTCCAGAACTCTGCACAGCAAACGAACCCCCATACATCGTACTGGTCGTTTGACTACCATAGTTGCTTGGAGTGGATTGAACGCCAATGATTGAGCTGAACTTCACATTATGCCCCGTTGCGACCCCAGGATTTGCGTAGACACCTCGAACCAGACTTACCGTCCCAGTTTCCGCAGCAGATCGCGCTCCCACTCCGCCATAGATGGCGTTGAGAACATTCATCGTACCAGCACCACCCATCTCGGCAAGACCCAATACCGAAATACCAGAACCGGAGTTCGAAGTTCCACTCGCAATACTCACACGTTGGCGTGCATAAACGCCGACATTCGTCGTATTTTGATTGGAAGAAGCAGAAGATATATTTGCTGCATAAATCGCATATTTTGCATTCTGATCGTCGCTACTTCTCGCTACCGACAGAGCATGATCCGTAATGCTACCCCCACTTCCGATTCTGGCGAATCCTGAAGTTTTATCGACAGCAAAACCCGTGGTGGCGTCATTGTCTTTGGGGTGGATGTAAGTTCCTGCATCCGTCCATTGAGAAACCCCCAAGGTGCTCGCATTCGCGCTGGTCACCACTGGAGAACCACCCACCGTCGGATTGCCCGAACTGTCCACGGAGAGCACCGAAATCATCGAGTCACTCACCGGATCGTAAATCTGAATGACACCGGGGTCTCCGGCGCTGGCACCTGCAGTCATCGCGATCACAGGACCTGTCGAGTCCACAACCGTCATGGACTGCGATTGCAGCGGCAGGAGATCGAGGTAGCTGATATCATTCCCCGAGGTGTCAATCCCCGTCAATTGGGCGGCAGGAACGATAAATCCCTGCAGACTTGGCGAAGACCAGTCGAGGCTACCTGGATAGAGTGACGGGTAGTTGATGTAGGGCGCATTGTAGATATTGCCCGTATCTCCCATATCGACTCCAGCACTGCCAGCGACGGCTTGAGCGTGGGAAATCCCGGTAAGAGCGGACATCAGGACCGCCGATCGGAAGGCGGTACCCATGAGGTTGGACTTTGAGTTCATAAATGGAGGCTTGTTTTTTGCTATTCAGTTTTCGATGTTAGGGGGAAATCATCAACGACGGCGGCGCAGCAGGGCGAGGGATCCCAGGAGGCCAAGAATCGCCGTTGAGGGCTCGGGAACTTGGGTCACGAGGAGGCCGGGGAGATTGGAGGACGTGAGGTTTTCATCACTGAAAACGATGAGCCGTCGATCTCCACCATTCAGGGTCGTGCCATTCGCATTCTGCATGAAGGCGATGCCTGAAATGGAGCCATCGAGGTAGGCCTTGAACGCATCCGTGATATCCACACTGATATTCGTATCCACATCCAATCCCGTCGTGCTAAAGGTCCCGTAGGTGCTCCCCAAAGAGCCCACCAGGGTATCCCCTGTCCAATCGGTCGCGGAAGATGTATCCAGATCGGCCCAGGTCATGTTCGAGCTATCCCAACCCGTATTCCCTGTGGCCAAACCATAGATGGTCCACGTTTGACTCGTCGACGAGTAGTCCTGGCGAAGATAGAGCATCGCGGTGGAGACCTGCGCTGAGTTCAGACCGGTTCCATCGAAACCATACAGGATTCCAGCCTGTTGAGTGCCGAACATTTGGGGAGCATTGGTCTGAATCGACACGGTATCGTAGCCGGTCGTACCCGTGAGCTGGGAAGCCCACCCATCCTGCCAGCCACTGCCGAGACTGGAGTAGTTGTCCGCGGTCACCGAGTAGTTTGCGGAGTTGTTCCCGGATCCGTAGAACCAGGTGGTTGTTTGCCCGAGAGCCCCGCCGGTGAGGGCGGTGATCGCGAGCAAACTCAGCTTGATGCTGCGTGTTTTCATGTATTCGTTGGTGTTTGGTTTGGGGGAAGCCTGTTGTTATCACCGACAGGCGGGTTTCGCTTCCCCGGGGGAGACTGGGGAAGCGAAAGGGGAAATCGCCTCGGGGGATGAGGCGAAGAAGAGAAGGAGGGATGCCCGGGAAACCCACCGGGGGGGAGCGACCGGACCACCCGGACATCCAAAGGATCAAGACCATGACACTCCGAAGGCACCGCGGCGGCCCGGACGCGAAGGAGGGAGGAAAGGTGGCAGTGAATCGTCCGAGGAACGCGGGAGAAAACTCGGCTGGCAGGTGAGCACGCCCCAATCCTCCGGGTACCCCTACCCAGAGTGCAGAAGTGCGCCTGCCAGCCGATCACCCTTCCCTGCGCTGTCCCGGCGCAGGGAAAATGTCGGTGCTTCCCGTTCACCAATGAAAATGCGTCGCAGCTGCCATGGGAGCGGTGCCCATGCGGAGGGAAGGCGTCGGCGTCGACCCATCGCGCAGAGAAGTCATCTGCAGCAAAACTTGCCATATCTGCATACTCGGATGCTGGATATGCCGATTTGCGGTACCCTAAACTTTCCGTTTTTGCATATTTCGTCACCTTTATCGGCATCCGATCGCCATACTGACAGAATCGCCCAAACGGAGAGTGGACATCGCCACCTCTCGTTAGGCAGAATTCGATCTTGGCTTGGATTTTCAACGACATGAGTGATCGCAACGTCTTCTTTTTGACCACGGAACTTGGATTCCGTGGTTTGATCTATCTCCAACCCGCCCCCCACTCACCCATGCACCCGAACTCCAACCGTCCCAAAAAAGATGTATCATGGATCCTGTCTAACCGATGAAACACATGCGCCGTCCCTTCACTCCGATCGATTCACTAAGGCCTTCCGCTCCTATGCCCGAGCCGCAGGATACGGTGATGAGACCATTCGAACCTACTTCCTCTGGATCGACCGCTTTCGTGCCTCCGGCCACTCCGGAAAGCAGGGGGGCGAGAAGGATTTCCTTCAAGATTACGCCCTGACTCGGAAGCTCTCACCCTCCAGTCAGATCCAAGGGCGAGCCGCGCTCGAATTGCTGTGCCGCTTCCTCGATCGCCCCAAACCCGATTGGGGAGTCAACCTTCGGCGTCAGCCAATGCGCCTTCCGCGGATCTGCAGTCAGAACGAAATCAGTCGCATCCTCGATTCCCTTGACTGCGAGTACCGGTTGATTGCGGGGCTGCTTTACGGCTGCGGGCTCCGGATCAGCGAGGCCGTGTCCTTGCGTCTTGAGGACTTTGATTTGGAAAAGGGCATTCTTTACGTTCGCAAGGCCAAGGGACGTAGAAGCCGCAATCTCCCCTTGGCTCACCGGATCCTCAAAGATCTGCGCGCGACGGCCGCCCGTGCCCAAGCGGAATGGAGCGACCTCGTCCATCAGGACGATTGGGTGGGCGTGCGCGCCGATGGCTCCAAGCGGATGTCCGATTTTTGGCTTTTCCCGGGGCGTCGCCGGAAAAACGAACTCCATCCCCATCGGCACAAGGCCACTTTTCAGCATGCGATTGGGGAAGTCATTCGTGACCTAGGTCTCGCCAGTGGAGTGGCCAGCCATAGCTTGCGACATTCCTTCGCCACCCACCATCTCGAGGCGGGCACCGATGTTCGCACTATTCAAGAACTCCTCGGGCATCGAAGCATCGCCACCACCATGGTCTACACCCACGTTTCGCCGACCCATTTGCTCTCGGTAAAGAGCCCTTTTGACTCCCTTTGAGAGAACTCGACCGAGTTTTCAATTTCCAGGCCGGGCGGCACTGACCGCCTGGCCTTCTCCCCAAAAGTTCCCCACGGCTACCCGCCGCGCGCCTCGACTTCTCCTCGATGGGAGACGATCGATCGCGATCGCTTCCCCAGCGGAGCTTGCCAGATCCCTCCCGGATCGAGAACGGCTGAGTTCTCTCCGGTGCCCGAAATGAGAGCGGGGTACCGCCCATCGACCCTGTCTGGACCGTATTCTTCGGGTCCGCCGAGGTGAAGGCGGCGGCCCCTATCAGCCATGGCGCCTCCTGGTGACGTCCCACGAAGTCAAAACGACTTCGTAGGCCCATTCGCGACTTTCAAATCCGATGCGAACTTTTTGAACTTTTCGCTCAACCCCAAGGATTTGCAGGCATTCGTCACGTGAACGCAAAATTTTCACCTTGACGAAAGATCTTACTCTTGACCAGCTTTGGCCAGTTTCTCGCCACGGAATCCAAGTTCCGTGGCTTTTTTCGATCCCTGTGGCCTCGTAAAACGCAGCAGCTCTTACGCAAAGGCAATCCCATTTTTATGCAGAAACGGCAAATTACGGGAGAGCACGCAGGTTATTGAGACTGAATCTCGAATTATTGCGGATTTCGGGCCGATGCCATTGGCAAGGCCTGTGGGAGGAATGCGTGAGAGGTCTTTCTGAGGCGACGGAGAGTCTCGTCTGATTTTGCGAATCTGCCTGAAAACACGAACGAGTGGGGGTGGATTTCGCATTGGGCATCGGGTGCTCTCCGGTTCAGAGTTTTCTCATGCTTACGAAGCGCGAGATCCTCGACCTCCATTTCATGGACGCCCGCTGCAAGTTGATTGATCTTGCGGCCTTCCTCGACCGGATCGAAAGGCACGACGGCGAGACGGATTTTCGCTTAGAGGCCCTCAAAAAGGCTCTGCCACTGATTCTCTCGCCCGAACCTGGGAGGGCGAAGGCGGTCCTCGAAGCCCTCTCCGACACCAGTTCGGAACCGATGGAAGCCGCCACCCTCCAGGGAGCCTTTGGGGCACCTCGGTCCTGATCCTCTACCCCTGACCCATCTTTCCGATGCGATACATCGAGCCCCACGCCCACATGGTCAGCCGCACAACGGATGACTACCAAAAACTTGCCCTGGCAGGATGCGAAGCGATCTGCGAGCCAGCCTTTTGGGCCGGATTTGACCGTTCCTCTCCTCAAGGATTCTTCGACTACTACCGCCAGCTCACGGATTACGAGCCGAAGCGTGCCGCAAAGTTCGGAATCCCTCATTTCTGCTGGCTATGCATCAATCCGAAGGAGGCAGAAGACGCAGGTTTCGCCCGCGAGGTGATGTCCTTGTTGCCGGAGTTCTTGGAAAAACCCACCGTCTTGGGAATCGGAGAGATCGGTCTCAACAAGAACACCCGAAACGAGCTGGCGATCTTTTGTGAACACGTCCAACTCGCGGCGGATCGGAATTTGCCGATCCTGATTCACACTCCCCACTTGGAGGACAAGCTGAAGGGCACTCGTTTGATTCTGGATGCCCTCGCCGATTTCCCTTCACTCGACCGTCAGAAGGTCATCGTCGATCATGTTGAAGAGCATACGGTGGGCCTCGTGCTTGATGCCGGGTACTGGGCAGGGATGACGCTCTACCCGGAGAGCAAATGCACTCCCGATCGGGCGATCGATATTTTGGAAACCGCAGAAAGTGAGCGGCTGTGGTTGAATTCCGCGTGCGACTGGGGAGTATCCGACCCTTTGGCCGTCGCAAAATGCGGGCTTGCCATGAAACGCCGCGGGCACGATGCCGCGGCAGTCGACCGGGTGCTCTTTGAGAATCCCCGGCGATTCCTCGAGCAATGCCCGAATTTCAAGCTTCCGTAAATGGGAGATTGGAACGACGGATCTCCACTCGTTTCCACGCCGATTTCGAAGATGCCGCGCCCACCCAAGAAATTTCATGCCCATCCTTTTGAGTATCACGAGGAATTGGTGCTCACCATCGAGTCCCTGACCAATCTCGGAGATGGAATCGCTCGAGTCGATCTCCCCGATCAGGAAGGCGAAGGATGGGTGGTTTTCGTTCCCTTCACCTTGCCCGGGGAAAAGGTCCGGGCGCGGATTTTCCGAAACGATAAGAACCACTCCCGTGCCGACCTGATCAAAGTGATCGAGCCATCCGAGGATCGGGCCACTCCTGGCTGTCCGCTATTCGGAGCATGTGGCGGTTGCCAGTACCAGCACCTTGCCTACCCGGCCCAACTTGCGTGGAAAACTCGCCAAGTGGGTGAGCTCCTTGAGCACATGGCAGGCATCCATCATTCGGTGGAACCCTGCCACCCTTCGCCCCAAATTTGGGGCTACCGATCCAAGATCACACCGCATTTCGCCAAACCTCGCCAAGGGGTGATCGATGCCATTGGCTTCCTGCCCAATGCCCGCCGTTCAGGGCAAATGGATGTGCCCCATTGCCCCATTGCGATGGCTGAGATCAATGCCGCCCTTCCCTCCGTCCGGGAAGATGTCCGGCGCAGGGCAAAAACCTACAAGCGAGGCGCCACGCTCCTGCTTCGCGCGGTCGAAGGACGAGTGGAAACGAATCCCAATGCGATCGCCACCGAACGAGTCGGTGAGCTCTCCTTCGATTTCCTCGCTGGCGATTTTTTCCAGAACAACCCTTTCATTCTCCCGGACTTCACGGGCTACGCTGCAGCAGAGGCTCGCAAGGGAGAGATGCGATTTTTGGTCGACGCTTATTGCGGCTCCGGACTTTTCGCACTGACCCTCGCTCCCCATTTCGAGCAGGTGGCGGGCGTGGAAGTGAGCGAGACCTCCGCGGACTGGGCCCGCCGCAATGCGCTACAGAATGGCATTTCCAATGCGACCTTCTTGACCGCTTCTGCCGAAGCTATCTTTGAAGGGATCGCATTCCCTGCCGAGAAAACGGCGGTGCTGATCGACCCCCCTCGCAAAGGGTGCTCGGAAGAGTTTCTTGCCCAACTGATCGCATTTGGTCCGGAACGAGTGGTCTACGTCTCGTGCAATCCCGCAACGCAAGTGCGGGATCTTGGCCGCCTCCAAGAAGGAGGCTATGGTCTCGAAAAGGTCCAGCCCTTCGACCTTTTCCCACACACGCGGCACTTGGAATGTGTGATGACTCTGGTGAAAACTCACTGACTCTCACCACGGTAGCCCGTGAGAGAAAGCGCTCCTCCCCCCAAGCTCACTGGCAGGCTCGAGGGTGGGCGCGTGGCCTCCCGTCCGCCGTGCGATGAAAGCGAGGGTTTTCGCGCGCCCTTCCGAGAATCGCCCCGCCACTTCAGCTCTCCTCTAAGACTCCATCTGGAATCTCGAAGGTTTTGATTCGACTCGTCCCGCCCTTCTCCAATCGCACCTTGGAGCGCGACACACCAAGCCACGACGCCAGAAACTTCTCCAACGCATCATTGGCCTTCCCTTCGACAGGTGGTGCCGCGATCCGCACCCGAAGCACTCGACCTCCCAGAGCATCCTCTTCCCAACCCACGATCTCGCTTTTCCGCGCATGGGGAGTCGCTTTGATCCTGAGCTTCACGGACATCCTCTAGCAGAAAAATTTCTCCCCGACGCCACCTTTCGAGTTTTTCCTCGATCCCATCCGTGCTTTGAAAAATCGCCGTGAGCTTGAGCAAAGTCCTCCTTCACCTCGCCTATGACGGTGCTGCCTACGACGGATGGCAGTCGCAACCCAGCGGCCGTGGAGTGCAAGATCAAGTCGAGAACGCCCTCACGCAGATCTTCCAACAAAAGCTCCGCCTTGAAGGAGCGAGCCGAACGGACGCAGGGGTGCATGCCCACGCCATGCCCGCGCACTTCGAGATCGGCGAGGGAGCGCGAATGCCCCCCCTCCGGCAACTCCCGCTCGCCCTGAATCGCTTTCTTCCTGAGGATGTGCGCGTGGTTTCTGCCCAAGCAATCCCCTCCACGTTTCACGCCCGATTTGATGCCGTAGGAAAAACCTATGCCTACCGGATCTGGAATCACCCAGCGATGCACCCGCTCCATCGGCACTACGCGTGGCATATTCCGACTCCCCTCAATGTCTCGGCCATGCGGAAGGCCGCGAAACTTTTGGTGGGAACTCACGATTTTTTCGCCTTCACCGTGACCTGTCCCGGTGAGCTCAAAGATTCCGTTCGCACCTTGCATCGTTGTGAAATTCTGGATGCCACTCCCGAGCTTCAGATCCTCATTGAGGGCTCCTCGTTTCTCTACAAAATGGGACGAGCTCTGGCAGGACTCCTGGTTCAAGTCGGTCAGGGAAAACGACTTCCTGAAGAAATTCCTTTGCTCTTTGAGGGGGCTCGACCCTCCCCAGACCAGCGATCAGGGGTGATTGCGCCTGCTCACGGTCTTGCCCTGCTTGAGGTGAATTACCCTTTCCCCATCGGGGCCGTTGCATGAATGGCATCGATCGCGGACCCCAAACGAGGGTTTGCTCCCGCTTGCGACTTCTCTTAAACTGGTAGGGATGGACTTCGTCAGCACCCTGACCTCCGCCCTCGGATGGCTGGAACTCGGGTCTCCCGAGGAGGCACTCCGGGAACTGTCCCTGCTCGACGCGCGACAACGAATGCGGCGCCAAGCCCTCGAATTGAAGCTCGTGGCCGAGATGAAAGCCGGCCATTGGAACGCCGGGGCCGACACGGGTCGCCTGCTGTGTCTCCGCGAACCTGGAGAGCCTCGATTTTTCATCCACGCAGCCTACTGCCTCCATGAAACGGGCGACACCGCCGCCGCTCGCAATTGGCTCATGACCGGTCCCACCTCCCTCATCAAGGATCCACTTTTTCACTACAACATCGCCTGCTACCACGCCGTGCTCGGCGAAAAAGGTCCGGCGCGCTCGCACCTGCAACGGGCTTTCCAGATGAACAGTCAGCTCCGCCAGTTGGCAGAGAAAGACGAAGACCTGGCCACCCTTGGGGAGCTCCCCAAAGAGTAGGCCAGAGAAAGCGTCCCCACTCAGGAGAACTCGAGGAAGTTCTGAAGCATGGTTTTGCCATGCTCAGTCAGAATCGATTCCGGATGAAATTGCACTCCATGGACGGGCAACTGTTTGTGCCGTAGCCCCATGATTTCACCCTCTGCTGTCCAGGCGGTGATTTCCAAACAGTCCGGCAGCGTCTCCCTCTTCACGATGAGAGAGTGGTATCGAGTCGCTTCGAATGGACTCGGAAGCCCCGCAAAGACACTTTTGCCCTCGTGGAGGATCGGCGAAGTCTTTCCATGCATCAAGCGTTCGGCCCGAATCACATCGCCGCCGTAGACCTGACCGATCGACTGGTGACCCAGACACACTCCAAGGATCGGCAGCTCTTGGCCGAACTCGCGAATCACGTCGAGCGAGACCCCGGCTTCATTCGGAGTGCAAGGTCCGGGAGAAATGCAAATCCGGGTAGGCTTCATCTCACGGATCTCGTCCACGGAGGCGTCGTCGTTGCGGATAATTTTCATCTCCACCCCGAGTTCGCCGAAATACTGGACGAGGTTGTAGGTGAAGGAATCGTAGTTATCGATGACCAATAGCATCGTCGTTCACGGTTCGAGGTTCACTCCAGGGTCTGAGCCAGGGCAATGGCCCGTAGCGTCCCCTTCGCCTTGTTCACGGTTTCGTTGTATTCGTACGTCGGATCCGAGTCGGCCACCACCCCTGCCCCTGCCTGGACATAGGCCTGTCCGTCTTTGAGCAGGCAAGTCCGCAGCGTGATGCAGGAATCAAGGGAGCCATCAAAGCCGAACCAACCGACAGCACCCGCATAGGCACAACGCTTGTTCTTCTCGAGTTCATCGAGGATCTGCATCGCCCGAATCTTCGGTGCCCCCGACACGGTTCCCGCTGGAAAAGTCGCACGCAACACATCGTAGGCACTGTGCTCAGGAGACAAGGCCCCCGTCACGTTCGAGACGATGTGCATCACGTGGCTGTAGCGCTCGATGATCATGAAATCGTCGACTTTGACACTACCATGTCGCGCGATCCGGCCGACATCGTTGCGGGCCAAGTCGACCAACATCAGGTGCTCCGCCCGCTCCTTGGGATCCGCCAACAAGTCCGCGGCCAATGCGTCGTCTTCTTGCACCGTCTTGCCTCTCCATCGCGTCCCGGCGATCGGTCGGATATCGATTCTACCGGCCACCGACCGAACATGGACTTCAGGCGAGCTGCCGACCAAGGCGAAATCGTCCAACTCCAGTACGAACATGTAAGGAGATGGGTTCACATGCCGCAGGGCTCGGTAGAGATCGACCGGCGAGCGCCCGAAAGGCGTCTTGAATCGCTGACTGGGGACGAATTGGAACACATCGCCTGCCGCGACATACTCCTTCCCACGCCGCACCATGTCTTCATATTCCGCTTGGGTCGTGTTGCTTTCGGCATCGACCGGTGCCACTTGAGCGAGGCCATTCAAAGCGGGGACATGAAGCGGCCGGGCGAGCATCTCGACCATCGCAGCAATCTTCTCCCGTGCTGCCACATAGGCGGCTTCGGGGTCTTCGTGCTCATCCAAAAGGGCATTCGCGATCACCAAGATGCGATGCAGCTTTTGGTCAAAAACAATCAACGTGTCCGCGAGCACAAACACGGCATCGGGAATCCCGAGAGCATCAGGAGGCGTGTGGCACACCGTCGGCTCAAACTGGCGCACCGCATCGTAGGCGAGATACCCGACCAACCCTCCGCAGAACGGGGGCAGGCTTCCATGCAGAACGGGGCGATAGGGTTCCATATGCCGCTGCAAAGCGGCCAGAACATCGTCCTCCACAGTTTCCGTGGATTGCCGATCCCCTTCTCGAATCGTGATCTCCTTGCCCCGCGCCTCAATGACCCGACGGGGGCCGCTGCCCAAGATCGACCATCGCCCACTTTTATCCGTGCTTTCAGCACTTTCCAAAAGGAACGAATGCCGTCCATCGCGCACCTTGAGATACGCGGACAGCGGCGTTTCGAAATCCGCAGCCAACTGGGTAAAAACGGGGACAACATTGCCCCGGCCGGCCAGTTGGGCGAATTCCTCGAACGACGGCTCGATCGGAATACGATTCACTTCGCGGCGGAGTGTGGCCGGGAAGCGGCCGGGTGCAAGCCTCCGACGATAAAGAACTTCACCTCACTTCGCCGCCCACCAGCGACTTCCAGACAGAAAAATCGTCGTTGAGAATCGCCAAATCCGCATGGAATCCCGGCTCCAGCTTCCCCAAGCCCTCCCAACCCAGCGAACGGGCTTGGTTCCATGACGTCATCGCCACCCATGTGTGCCATGGCTTCTGCAGCAAAGCATGAAGGAACCGAACACCTTCGTGGTATTTCAAGATCGAGCCCGCCAAGGCGCCATTTTCTTTCAACCTCGCGACACGCCCGTCCAGCACGACCTCAAGCCCGCCGAGCATCGCCTCCCCCCGATCCAACCACGATCCCGCCATCGAATCGGTCACCAACATCAACCGCTCCACTCCCACCAAATGGATCACCAACTTGAGCATCTCCGGACTCAAGTGGATGCCGTCAGCAATCAATTCGAGGTTCAACTGATCATCCATCAGTCCCGCCCCCACGACTCCAATCTCTCGATGATGAAGAGGCGTCATGGCATTGCCAAAATGGGTGAGATGCCGAAGACCCACCTCTCGAGCCGCTGTCGTTTCCGCAAAACTCGCTGCCGTATGCGCTGCGGAGCAAACGATCCCCTGAGCAGACGCCCAACGAATCAATTCCAAAGCACCCGGCAGTTCCGGAGCGAGGGAAAGGATGCTCACTGGGCAAATTTTCCGCAGAGCTTCCAACTCGTCCCGGTCGGGGTCCCGAACCCATTGGGGATTCTGAGCCCCCACTTTCTCCCGTGATAGAAAGGGTCCTTCGACGTGAAGACCCGGACAGCGAGTGAAATCGGGTTGATCGCGGTAGGCCGCCACGGCCGCAGCGATACGACACAGTTGCTCCCGTGGCAGCGTCAGAGTGGTGGGCAACCAAGTGGTCACGCCCTCCTCCAGCTTGCGGCGGGCGATGTGGCGAATCGCCTCGACGTCCGCATCGGCCACATCCGATCCATCAGCACCGTGGGCATGAAGGTCGATGAACCCCGGCACCACGGTTCTCCCATCAAGGTCCCACTCACGGCCGGAAAAGCCCGTGGGTCGATTTTCTCCGCACGCGACGATCCGCCCGTCCTTGATCAGGAGGCCCCCCGCTTCGCATTCGAATCCCGGCGAAACCAATCGGGCATTGTGGATCCAAAGTTCGATGCCGGACGCTAAGCCTGTGAACATCCCCTTCGCAACCCCGGCCCGATCTCGATTTCCGAGAACCTTCAAACGGCGCCCCTTCTCAAAAAAACACCCGAAGCTTCGGCGATAACTCCAAAGCTCCGGGTGAGGACGCGTTCAACCAATGATGCGACGTGGATTAACGTCGACGACGGACCAAGAGACCCAATCCACCCAGCATCCCAAGCAAAGCGGAACTCGGCTCGGGAACGGTGGCGTTGAAAGTCATGGAAGCGATTCCCGCACCGTTTGTTCCCGTCTGAGAACTCACGAGATAGGTGTTCGCTCCGGTTTGCAGAATGGTCGGGTAGGCCTCACCTGGGCTCAAACCCGCGAGATTGAACGAGACATCGGTCGCGGTGGAGCCAAGAAAGCTCACCGTGACAAATTCGCCGGCGTCCAGCTGCAGCGCGGAAGTACCCAAGGTCGTGCCAACCTCCAGGACGGTGCCATAACCGGCAACGAACTGAACATCGCCATAACCCGGAACCGAGACGGTGAGGTCCGGCGGGAGGGTATCTCCAACGTTGCTGGCGAAATCCAGCGAGAACGCGCCGGCAGGAAGCACCAGCGCACCAACTAGGCCCAAGAGGGCTGCTTTCGTTTTCATGGGGGTGGGGGAGAATGCTTGGTGGAATCGATCCCGCGAATCCCAAGTGCTCGCGAAGACCTCACCAAACAGACGGACGCCATATGAATCCCCTGACTCTCAACGGTCAATGAAAATTCTTTAGAGAACTGAAACGCTTGCTATTCGGTAGCATTTGATAGAAGTCTTTTCCCACTCCCCCCTTTTTCTCCCCGATCGCCTCCATGAAGGCACCCACCCCAGGAGGTCGGTGGTGGCTATTTCCCCCCACGAAATGCTATGGAGGAGGGGTCTTCCGAACGATCCTTCCTTAGCCGTGGCCCTCCGACACCCCCATCCCGAAAGAGAGCGTTTCTTCAAAGCACGACGGATTCGCGTGTCAGCCTGCTTCTGCCCCGCCTGTGGCCACCGCCTCGATGGTTTTGAAGACTTCCAGTGCCCCTCCTGCCAGTTCACAGGTTCGGACTCCCTTCGTTGGTTCCCCTTTCAAGCGCCCGCATTGGAGAGGATTTCTGACCACACGCATCGCCTGACGCGTTCCGAGTATCAAAAAATCGATTCCGCCATCACCGCCTTCGAGCGCAAATTCCCGCAATTCGCCCTCGCATTCGTCTCAGTTGATCTTCCTCCAAACACCTCCCTGCGGGTATTTGCGTTCTGGCTGCTCAACGCATCACCCTGCGCCGACTCCCACGCCGAGGCGAGGCGTTCTTGGACGATCCTTCTGGTCGCCTCCACTTCTGGTGAATGGGCGCTGGCTCCCGGCTACTCTGCTGAGGCTTGGCTGGATGCCCGCGATTGGCAGACCCTCCTCACTCGCGTCGAGAACCTTTCGAATCAAAAATCGCTGGCCCACGCCGTCGTCGGCTTCACTCGCGACTGCCGAACGTGCCTTCAGGAAGCCTGGCTCAAAACGCAAAAACGCCTGAGTTCCAGATCGGCACGCCGCTCAAAAAACACCGCCGGCCCTCCCCCTTGAGTGGGCACCTTCACCGCCCATCTGAATCCATCCACCGCTCCCTCCTCGCAGCTCGAAATCTCCAACAAGTGCTCCCCCCTTTGGTTTCATCGATTGCCCTCCGGTTCTGCGCCCTCAGCCTAGCCCTCTTCATCGGAATGGTGACAGCAGGGGAGGCAGCCGACGCGTCCCCACCGAATTTCCCTGACCAACGCCCCGCTGAAAGCATCTATGATCCCGCGGGGCTGCTAGGGGCACCAGCTCGGACCCGGCTCGCGGAAAACCTCCGCAAACTCCGCGATACCGGCGTGCTCGATATGGTGGTCGTTCTCCTCCCTGCCAGCTTGCAAAACGATCCGGTGGAGGTCGCCACTGAACTCGCCAATCGCTGGGGAGATTCCGATGGCCGTGCCGTGATTCTCTACCTCCATGGGCAGCCACAATCTCCATGGATCGCGATCACTGGAAGAATCCGCAACACCATCCCTTCGGACTTCCTCGACGCCATCGCCCTCAAAGCACGCCAACAGGGCAGCCGCGCCATCGATCCGGAAATGGCCGTGGTCGACGCCGTCGATACCCTGGCCAATGAAATCCGCCTCCTCCAGGGGCAGTCGCGCGGAGGAAAGATTGTCGAAGTCGAGAAGCGCGTCCCTTTTTCGGCCAAGGAAAACCTCTTATTCCTCGCTAAGAAACTTCCTCTATTCGCCGCCTTTGCCCTGGCTCTGATCGCCTTACTGGCGGCGATCTGCGCGGCCCTCTGGCGAGCGATCCGATGGCTCAAACTCAGCGGCCCGCTGCGCTTTCCGGGGCTCATCTGCGAATCCCGCCTCGGCGCACCCCACGGCGCTTCAGCTTTCTCCGCCAAGCCCAAAGCCTCTCGAACCTCTCCCCCATGAAAAACGCCATCCTCATTCCCGTTGCCGCCGCCTTTTCGATCAGTCTTTGCCAATGCAAAAAGGCGACCGAAATCGCCGCGGATTCGCCCCCATCCGATACCGCGGACCTTCGTCAGGATCCGCTCTACCAAGCCGACCTGCCGTTACTGGCACCTCAAATCGGCGATGTTTGGAAATACCACGTCACGGTTCTCAACCCCAAGGACGCTCGCACAGGCCAACCCGTGCGAGCCGAATTCGAGCGCACCCGCACCTATATCGGCGAAATCAGTGTTGGAGATGATTCCTTCCAGGCTTTCGAAGTTCAATCGGGCACCTCTCCCATCGTCCGAGAACTGGTCCACATCACCGACGACCGAATCCTCATTGCCGGGCAGGGCCGTCGCGGCCCGAACGGGGAAACCCTTCAGCCCGTGCTACTGGAAAAGCCCGTTCCTTTCTTCAACGCCGGACTCCATGGCGGGGAAGGCAGCCCCGTCACGGTCTTCGCCGACGACGAGAGCCTGTGGCGCTCCACTCGCGCCATTGGCCGCGAAACGCTGACGGTGCCCGCCGGGACCTTCACCCAGGCCGTGCGCCTCCAAATGCTGGGGCAGGATCAAGAGATCTCCCTACAGCGCACCTATTGGTTCGCACCGGGCTGTGGCATCCTCAAGGAAGACACGCTGCGGGAGTCCAAGGGAGTGACCCTTTTCCGCGAAACCCAAGAACTCACCGAACTCCCAGCATCCCTCCGCAATCGCATGGATCCCGCTCCCGCCATGCCGGCCACCAGCCCGTAACCCCCTCCCCTTCAGGCTTTGCCTTTCAACAAACCTCGCGCATTCCAAACGTAGTTCGCGCCGGAAATGACCGTCAGCGCCAAAGAAATCCACAGCGCTACGGGCATCAGCCATCCCCGAGGATCGGCCAACTTCCAAAGGCCCTCCGCCACCATGCCGCGAACTTCCATCTGCGAAAACGACTCCCACACCAATGCCGTGATCACAAAAGTCAGTTGGAAAGTCGTCTTCCATTTCCCCAATCGGTCCGCCGCCAGCACCTGCCCGGCTTCCACCGCGATTTGCCGGAGCCCCGTCACCAGAAACTCCCGGCCGATGATCACCGCCGTCACCCATACGGGTGCGTGGCCGAGCTTCGACATGAACACAAATGCCGAACACACCAGAATCTTGTCCGCCAGCGGATCCAGCAACTTCCCGAGCGGAGTGACCAAATTCAGCTTCCGCGCCAAATAGCCATCCAGCCAATCCGTCGCCGCGGCCACCGAAAATGCGATCAGTGCCGTCAAATACCCCGGAAAGCCCGGAAAGCTCATCGCGGCAACAAAAACCGCGGTCAGGACCAAGCGTGAAGAGGTGATCGCATTAGGGAGATTCACAGCCCGACTGTGGGGAATGCATACCTGTATGGCAACTAGGGGTTGCGTGAACCTTTCGCCTTCCTTACAGGGTCCCTGCTCCTCACCTGAGCCTCCACCAACATGAGCAACAGTGACTTCGGCCTCATCGGCCTGGCCGTCATGGGCCAGAACCTCGTCCTGAACGTGGAATCCCGTGGATTCCAGGTCTCCGTTTACAACCGCACGACCTCCGTCACCGACGCATTCGTCGCCGAGCATCCCGACAAGAAAATCGTTGGGACGCAGACCCTTGAGGAGTTCGTACAATCCCTGGCAACACCCCGCAAGATCATGATCATGGTCAAGGCGGGTGGCCCTGTGGACGCGGTGATCGAGTCCCTGATCCCACTTCTCGACAAGGACGACATCATCATCGACGGCGGCAATTCTCTCTACACCGATACCGAGCGCCGCGACGAATGGTGCACCAAGGAAGGCCTTCGTTTCATCGGCGCCGGCGTTTCTGGTGGCGAAGAAGGCGCTCGCAAGGGCCCATCCATCATGCCCGGCGGACCTGCCAGCACCTGGGAAGTGATGAAGCCCATCTTCGAAAGCATCGCCGCTAAAGTCGACGGCGTGCCTTGCGTGACCCACATCGGCCCCGGTGGCGCAGGCCACTTCGTCAAGATGGTCCACAACGGCATCGAGTACGGCGACATGCAGCTGATCTGCGAAGCCTACAACATTTTCAAAGCGGCTGGCTTCTCCAATGAAGAGCTCGCCGACATCTTCGCCGACTGGAATGCCGGCGATTTGGAGTCCTTCCTGATCGAAATCACGGCGAACATCTTCAAGCAGAAGGATCCCGAAACCGGAAAAGCCATCGTCGACCTGATCGTCGACAAGGCCGGCCAAAAAGGCACTGGCCGCTGGACCGTGATGGGTGCCGTCGAACAATCCGTTCCGCTTTCGACCATCGCCTCCTCGGTGGAAGCCCGCATTCTTTCCTCGATGCGCGACCAACGCCTCGCCGCTTCCCAGATCCTCAGCGGCCCCTCCAACACCGAGTTCTCGCTCGGCGATTTGACCAAGGAAGAGCTCGTTGGCATGGTGCGGGACGCACTCTACGCTTCGAAGATCGTGTCCTATGCCCAGGGCCTCGACCTCATCACTGCGGTTGGCAAAGACAAAGGCTGGGATCTGGACCTCGGTGCGATCGCCCGCATCTGGCGCGGCGGCTGCATCATCCGTGCAAAGTTCCTCAACCGCATCACCGAAGCCTACGAAGGCGACGAGAAGCCCACCAACCTGATGTTGGCACCGTTCTTCACCCAAGTCCTCACCGACGCCCAACAGAACTGGCGCAAAGTCGTCGCTCTGGCCTGCCTCAATGGCATTCCGGTGCCGTCGTTCGCCGGCTCCCTGGCCTACTACGACAGCTACCGTGCCGAGCGCCTGCCAGCAAACCTGCTGCAAGCCCAGCGCGACTTCTTTGGTGCTCACACCTACGAGCGCCTCGACAAGCCGGAAGGTGAGTTCTTCCACACGGAAGACTGGCCGGAGCTCATCAGCTGAACCAGATCCCCATTTCAAAAAGGCGGGCCCCCTCAGGGAGCCCGCCTTTTTTGCGTTCTGAAGTTCGGTTACCGTCGACGGTTCACCTCGTCGACCTGTTCGTTCAGAGTCAGATAGTCATAAACGTATCCCACCCCACAAAGTCCGGCCGTCAACAACCAGAGCAATCCGGTCCCAATCTTGCCCATGTAGAAGCGATGGATCCCAAAGGGCCCGAGGAAGGTCTGAAGAATCCAGGCGAGCGAGTAGTCGATGTGACCTGCCTGGTATTTGACCGCCGCTTGCCGATCCATCGATGGGATCAGGAACAGGTCGACGATCCATCCGATCAGGAACAGCCCACCGGTAAACAACCAGATCGTGCCTGTGATCTTACGCCCATAGTAGAATCGATGGGCACCTATGAACCCGAAGATCCACAAGAGGTAACCGATGGTCTTACTGTGCGTCTTTTGCATGACGCCATGCTCTCCGGATTCCAGAATTTCGCCATGGGAATTCCGGGTGACGTTTGGAACCTGAAATGACCCCGCCCTCCGCTCCGTAGTGGGCAAATCCATGAAAACCATCATCCTCGCACTACTCATGACCACCCTCAGCTCCTTCGCCAATGGCGAGCTTCGCCATCTCGTCTTCTTCAAGTTCAACGACGCCGCTACCCCTGAGAAAATTGCGATCGTCGAGAAGGCCTTTGCCGAACTCCCCTCCAAAATTGATACCGTGACCGGTTTCGAGTGGGGCACCAATGTCAGCCAGGAACAAAAGGACAAGGGCTTCACCCACGCCTTTCAGCTCAGCTTCAAGGATCAAGCAGGCCTCGATGCCTACCTCCCCCATCCCGCTCACAAGGCCTTCGTCACCAAACTCGATGGGATCATCGACGACGTCTTTGTGTTCGACTACATCGCCCAATAATCATGCCTGCTCTGGACCGCCGCACTTTTCTCGGCAGCTCGCTGGCCGCAGTCGCCGCGGGCTTCGGAAGCTCCGCTCGCGCGGTGGCAGCCGAGGTCCCGGGCTCCGGGGTTCGTCCTTTCGTCTACCCCTTCCGCATCGGAGACGCCCAAGCTTGGTCGATATCCGATGCCAACTTGATGCTGGGTGAAGGTCTCGACTTGATGTGGCCGCAGGAAGACCACGATCGCATGCGAGAGCTTTTGGCCACCTACGGCGAACCTGCCGGCCCCTTGCCACTCTACGTCAATGTGCTGGTCGTTCGCCACGGGAAGGAAACCATCCTCTTCGACGCCGGATTCGGCGCGGGCGGCAATCCTCAGCTCGGCTGGCTGATGGCGGGTCTCCAGGAAATCGGCGTGGCTCCCGAGGACATCACCGCCGGATTCTTGAGCCACGCCCATGCCGATCACCTCAATGGTTTCGTTGCCGACGGCAAGCCGGCTTTCCCCCGTGCAACCTTTCACCTTCTACCCGAAGAATTGGCCTTTTGGCAGGGGGAGCACCCGGACTTTTCCAAGTCGAAGCGCGATCCCCGCCCCCTCCCAGGAATGGTGGAAGAAGTCCGCCGCAACTTCGCCATCCTGGCGCCTCACACCCGGACCGTGAAGGATGGAGAAACCCTCCTCGATGGCTTGGTGACCGTTCACGCCGCGCCCGGGCATACCGACGGCCACGCTTGCTATCGCATCCGATCCGGAAACGACGAGCTTCTCCACCTCATGGACCTCGCCCATCATCACTTGCTGATGTTTGCCGATCCGGAATGGACGATCGCGTTCGATCACGATCCCCAGACGGCTGTCGTCACTCGCAAACGCTTCTGGGCGGAAGCCGCCAAAAACCGCACCCGTTGCTACGGCTTTCACCTGCCTTGGCCCGGCCTGGGCCACATCGTTCAGGAGAAACCCGGCTACCATTGGCAGGCCGAGCCGTGGCGCTGGCTGACCTAAGGTTCCGCTTACCCCACAAAAAAGGGCGGCTCACGAGAGCCGCCCTTTGAAAAAACCTTAAGCCTTCGCCGCTTTGGCCATCCGCTTGCGCTCGTTGGGATCGAGGATCCGCTTGCGCAGGCGCAGGTGATTCGGAGTCGCTTCCACCAGTTCGTCCTGCTCGATGTATTCGATGGCTCGCTCGAGAGAGAAGTCCTTCGGTGGGCTCAACTTGCCACTCTTGTCCTTGCCGGAGGAACGCATGTTATCGAGGTGCTTTTCCTTCACCGGATTGACGATGAGATCCTCGGCCCGGGGGTTTTCGCCCACCAGCATGCCCGTGTAAACTTCCTCGCCGGGACCGACAAAGAGCACACCACGATCTTCCAATGCTTGCAGCGAGTAGGTCGTCGTCAGGCCCTTTTCCATCGAAACCAAGGTGCCGGTGATGCGGGTGACGATGTCGCCAGCATGCGGTCCGTATTCCTTGAAAAGGTGGCTCATGATGCCGTGACCCGAGGTCAGGTTCACCAACTCGGTTTCGAAACCAATCAATCCCCGAGTCGGGATGTTGGCCTGAATCAGGGTCCGGCCACTGGCTTCCGTTTCCATGTGCTCCAGCAATCCCTTGCGGTTTGCCAGACCCTTGAGAATGCCCTGAGTGTATTCATCCGGGGCTTCAACGTAGAGCGTTTCGAACGGCTCCTGAAGTTGTCCGCCTTCATCGCGGCGCATGATCACCGTAGGGCGTGAAACCAGCAGCTCGTATCCCTCGCGACGCATGGTTTCCACCAACACCGCGATCTGCATCGCGCCCCGGGCGGAAACATTGAACACGCCCGAAAGATCCGTGTCTTCCACGGCAATCGAGATGTTGGTCTTCAACTCACGCATCAAGCGGTCGCGAATGGCACGCGAAGTCACGTGTTTGCCATCTTTGCCAGCGAGCGGGCCATCGTTGATCGAAAACTGCATTTGCACGGTCGGC
This sequence comes from Haloferula luteola, assembly GCF_014201715.1. Lineage (GTDB taxonomy): Bacteria > Verrucomicrobiota > Verrucomicrobiia > Verrucomicrobiales > Akkermansiaceae > Haloferula > Haloferula luteola. The sequence continues at coordinate 105,149 of NZ_JACHFD010000008.1, read as the reverse complement.
GGATCGATCGCCACGAACGGCAGCGCCTCAATCTCCGCGTAACCTCCGAGGGTGTCGCCAATGTCGATGTCCTCAATGCCCGCGGCGATGCCGACGATGGTGCCAGCGGTGCCCCCTTCGGAGTCGTGAGTCGCCAGACCCGAGTAGGAAAAGGTCTTCATCACCTTCGACTGCTTTTTGGTGCCGTCCTTGCGCACCAGCCAGACGTTGTCGCCCTTCTTGACCGAGCCGCCGAGCACTTTGCCGATGGCCACACGACCCACGTAGTCATCCCAGTCGATGTTCGAAACGAGCATCGAGAACGGGGCTTCGGGATCCGCATCCGGCTCGGGGATATACTCGACGATTTTCTTGAGGAGAGGGGTGCAGTCGACGCGGTCGCCTTCCGGCGAATCCATGAAGTAACCATCACGAGCCGAGCCGTAGAGGAACGGAGCTTCGAATTGGTCTTCGGTGGCGTCGAGATCCAGGAACAGCTCCAGCACCAAGTCGTGAACCTTCTCAGGAGTGGAAAGAGGGCGGTCGATCTTGTTGACCACCACGATCGGCTTCAGTCCCTGCTGGAGGGCTTTGCGCAGCACAAAGCGAGTTTGGGCTTGGGGACCACCCGTGGCATCGACCACCAACAGCACACCATCCACCATCTTCATCACCCGTTCCACTTCGGCGCCGAAGTCGGCGTGGCCAGGAGTATCGACGATGTTGATCGTGTAACCTTCCCAGTGAATGGCCGTGTTCTTGGCCTTGATGGTGATGCCTTTTTCCCGCTCAAGGTCCATCGAGTCCATCGCCCGTTCTTGCTTCTCCTGGTTTTCGCGGTAGGTGCCGCCGGCCTGCAAGAGTTGGTCGACCAGGGTGGTCTTCCCGTGGTCAACGTGGGCGATAATGGCGAGATTTCGGATCTTCAAAGACATGGCGGCGGCGCAATTGCGGCGGCCCTATGGACGGAATCTCCGGCCATGGCAAGCCCGGAGGCGCGCCGGGGTGTTTCACAGCCCCAACCCTCCCTCCTTATCCTGCCCGCTCCAGCCACTTCCCCACATCCAACTCCGCGTCCAACTCAGTGCCATCCACGAGGGCTTCGACCAACCGCCTCGCCACCCCAGGAGCATACAGAGAACCCTTCGAGCCAAGCCCATTGAACACCCAGACATCCCCCATCCGACCAATCAACGGCATGCTGCGACGCACAATCGGACGGATCCCCGCTTCGTGGGCGACCACCTCAAAATCTCTCACTCCCAAATGCCGCAAGATTTCCTCCACACGCGCACGACCCGCTGCGGTCGGTCGACCATCGAGCTGATCCCATTCGTAGGTGGCGCCCGCCTTGAAGAAATCGTCACCGAGAGGCACCAGCCACCCGCCTCCGCCGATCCGAATGCCTTTTTCCTGCCGATCCGGAATCCTTACGGTCAGGATTTCGCCCTTCGCGCAGCGATGTTCCCCGAATCGACCCTGCAGCAAATCAAAGGCCCCACCACAATGCACCTGCCATGACGCAGGCCCGGCATCGGCCCCCTCTGCAAAGACCCGTTCCGTGGCCTCACAAAATGCGCGGGTATCGACTCTTCCCCCACCCTTGAGGGTCACCCGAGCCCTCCATCCCTCCACATGCTCTTCGACCGTCTCCACCCACCTCGCCACTTCAGGGAGCTCAAGCTTGGCGGCCGCTTTCGGCCATTCCTTTTCGGACACCCATCGAACCACCGGCTGCGGGAACCAATACCTCTCTCCGGTTTCCTCCCCGATCTTTTCAAAGAATGCCACCGCCTCCGGCAAAAACTCAGCAATCCGCCAGCTCGGCTCATAGTTTTTGCCCGTCACCGGATTCACCAGTCCCGCCGCGACCCTTGATGCCGCGCCTGATCGATGATCGTCCGTCCATCGGACAGCGACACCCCGCGCCCTCATCTGCCAGGCCAAGCAGCAACCGGCCAGGCCCATCCCCGTGATCTCCACCCCATTCGTCATGGGCATGGATGTAGTTCGCTGAAACGCCTCCGGCAGCACGAAACACCAAAATCCCATCCCCGAGCCCCTTTTTTCCGCACTCCGTTCCGTCATGCCAATACCGATTCGCCGCCGTCGCCCCACCCAGCTCAGCATCGCTCCCGGAAACAGATCCAAGAAAACGCTTCTGCCTTCCTTTTTACAGTCTTCAATTCTCCTTTCCCTATCTTCACACCTTATCTACCAACCATACTATGAAATGGGAATGGTTGGGGATTGGGATCATGGCGGGTGGATTAGCGATGGCCTCGGACTTCGATTTCGACGAAGAATTCGCCGATCCAGCAACGCGGGAATCGGCACTGGAACGATTGGTGCCGGGAACTCGGAATGACTATTTCTATCATGCTCTTCACCAGCAATTGACGGGCGACCTCCAGGCTTTTCAGAAGACTCTCACGGCCTGGCGCGAAGCCGCAACTCGCTCCAAAGACCCCATCTCGGAAGAAGGTCTCCGCTCGCTGGAAACCCGACAGCACCTCCTGAGCTTCGAAGACGATCCCGAAGCCTCCCTCGCCGGCCTCATGGAAAAGTGGGACCTGCACTTTGACGATGAAAAGCCCGACGCCAGCGAACTTGAAAAGCTGCCCACCACCCTCGATCCCACACTCATCTCCGAGGAGGCTTTCGAACAAGCCGCCCACCAGAGCAAGCCCGACGAACCTTGGCGAGCCTATCGCCAAGAGCGCCTTGCCGCTTCCTTGGACGACGTCACCAAGCTTTCCGCTGCGCAAGTGCGATTCACTTTGGAAACCCTCACCCGCGCCGACCTCCCCGGCGTCGTCGAACTCGTCCTACGCGGGCTCCAACAGGATCCACCGGTTCCTTTCAACTCCGTCCCCCTCCATCGCCAGCTCACCCTCGAGCAAATCAAAGAGCTCACCCACCGGATGCCTTCTCTTCGCATCGATCCAGAGGTCGTCTCCCTAAGCCTGAAAAAACTCCGTTCCGATCCTGACGAGACTTTCGCGCGCTCGCCACAACTCCACCTCGCTCACCTGCGCAAGCTGCGCCAGGCCACGGCCGAACTCCCGTCCGCCTTCGCCCCTCTCAAAGCCCACATCCTGTTCCACCTCCTTCAGCTTGAGTTCGCTCACGGTGAGCCTTCGCTCGACGAATTCCTCGCCTACCTGGCGTTTCCTCGCCGGTCCCACGAACTCATTCTGCGCAGTACCCAGGCGATCGTCCCGAATCTCCCTCTCGATTCCGATTTCCGCGAAATCTCCGGATGCCCGCCCATCCAGAACGACTCCAAATTCGTCCGCCAACTGCTCATCGATTTCCTGAAAGACCCCGCATTGTTGGACCGCTTCGCCCCTCTCATCGAACGCGGGCCCCTTCTAGAAATTCGCGCGGAAGCACAACTTCTCGCAGGAGCTGACCCCTCCCTTTGGGGCCCCCAACTCTCCGCTTCACGATTTGCGCAACTGCGCAGTGAAACCCGCATTCAGTTCGGACCCAAGCGCCCCCTTCTCCTTGCGGCGGACGCACCCGTGGCCATTGCCCTCGACCTCAAAAATACGCCCGAACTGACGGTGCATATCCACGACCTTGACCTCCCCTCCCTTCTGCGCCGCGAGGGTCACGAACCGGAAGCCGATCTCGACCTTGCCGGCCTCGTCCCCCATCACACCCGCACCCTTCGCTTCTCCCAGCCGCCTCTCGTCCTTCACCGCGAAACCCTCGACTTGCCCGAACTCACCGGACCCGGGGCTTGGATCGTCGAACTCGTCTCTCAAGGCCAAGCCTCCCGCATCTTGGTTCGCAAGGGCCAGCTCATCCCCGACCTCACCCGCTCTGCCCTGGGACAGCAACTCCGGGCATTCGACGAAAACGGCTCCCCCCTCAAGAACCTCACCCTCAACTTTCAAGCCTCCACCTTCACTTCCGATGAAGGAGGGAAGATCGAAATTCCTGGTCACGCCACCACCACGGGTGGCCGGGCCCTCCTCGTCCACGGCCCCCTTGCCACTTGGGTCACCCTCGAGGACTTCACCGACGACTTCGATCTGCGGGCCCGAGTCCACCTCGATCGTGAGCAGCTCCGCGCCGATGCCCTCGCCACCGCTCGCATCGAACTCACTCTCACCCATCTCGACCAGAGCCTCCCGCTCGAATCCCTGCAAAACCCTCGCCTGACCCTCAGTGCCGAGTTGGTGTCAGGAATGACCACCGAGCATGTCATCGCCGATGACCTCCACGTCGCTCCGGTCATGATGGTGCCCTTCCAAGTTCCCGCCGACGCTGTCCGCCTCACTCTCCGTTTGGATGCCACCGTCTCCCCTCGCGCAACCAGCGACCCCGTTCCTGTTTCCTGCTCGGAGACCATTTCCTTCAACTCGCTGCTCTCCGGTGACTTCGCTCACGCCCACTTCTCCCTCACTTCGAGAGGAACCATTTTCGAACTCCTCGGCCGCAATGGCGAACCCCTCGCGGGCCGCTCGGTTCAATTTCACCTCTTCCACGAAGGCTTCGAAAACAGCCTCACTGTCCGCCTGAGAACCGATGCCCAAGGCAAAATCCTTCTCGGTGAGCTCGATTCAATCCGCGACCTCAACGCCTTCTTCGGCATCCCCTCACTCACTTCGATGGAGGCGAAGGATATCCACCCCCGGGCCAACCTTCCAGCGATGGTACGCATCACCCCAGCCGAAACTCTGCGCTTACCCCTCACCGGCCCTCTCGACCGTCTCCACTACGGCCTCACCCGCAGCAACCTTTTCGGCGATCCCGTCCATGATCACTTCGAGCAACTTCAGGAAAACGATCACCAACTCACCCTCACCGGACTCCCTGTCGGCAACTACCGCCTCACCACCCCTCACGCCACTGTCGAGATTGAAATCATCGACGCACCTCTCACTGAAGGTCGCTTTGTCGCACCCAACCGTATCGCCTCTCACCTCCCCGCCGAGGCCACCGCATGGGTGGCCCACACGATCGAGAACGACACCTTGAAGCTTCAGTTTCGGTCGCCCCACCCAGACACCCTGGTCCACCTCATTGGCACCCGCTTCATCGACACCTTGGGAGATGACCATGCCCTCTCGCCCTTCGCCTCTCCCCCTGGACCCACCGTGACTCCCTCCTTCACGGGTTGCGGCTATCTGACCAACAGAACTCTCGATGAGGAAACTCGCTATATTCTCGATCGCCGGAGTTCGCCCGCCCTCCCCGGCACCCTGCTACCCCGGCCCGGTTGGCTGGCCCATCGCTGGGGGGAAGAGGATAGCTCTGGGGCCATCCTCCCTCCGCTCCCTGAAACCGAAGGCTCTCTGGAACAACCCAGCTCGCCCCGCTCATCATCCCCCGAAACCTCCCATCCCTTTTCTGATCACTCACGAAAAGGCGGACACGACGCCACGCCCGATGCCGTCGACTACCTGGCCCACTCCTCTATCTTACTCTATGACCTCACCCCGGATGAAAACGGACTCCTTTCCGTTCCGCTCTCCGCACTGGGCAACAGCCAGTCGATACGCGTCGTCGTGAGTTCCCCAGGCGTCCTCGAACGCCGCATCCTGCCTCTCACCGAGACTCCTGCCGAACTTCGCGATCGCCGTCTGTCTCAACCGCTCGATGCCACGCGTCACCACGTCACCATTCGCCGTGCCGTCGCCCTTTCTCCCGGTGCCGAGGCCACCATCGACACCACCATCGATGCCGACTGGCGGTCCTTCAATACTCTCGCCGATGCCCACAATTATCTCTACGGCGCCACCTACAGCGACTCCCTCCGCGAACTCGCCGGCATGCTCGATTGGCCATCCTTCGATGAGCCCGCCAAGCTCAACTTTTGGGCCCATCACGCCTGCCACGAACTCCACCTCTTTCTCTCACGACGGGATCCCGAATTCTTCGAAAAGTACATCAAGCCAACCCTCGCCCAGAAACTTGAGCCAACCTTCATCGATGACTACCTGCTCGGTCGCGACCTCACCGCGTATCTCAGGCCTTTTGCCTGGAGACGCCTCAACGCGGCCGAAAAGGCACTCCTTGTCCACGCGCTGCCCGCAGCTCGTGATCGCATCCTCGATCAACTCGAAGACTGCTGGGAACTGGAAGCACCCAACCCTGAACAGGAAAACCAACGATTTGCCCAAATCCTCCGCGGCACCGACCTCGCCTCCATCGATTCGCTCGGAATCGCCCGCAACGAGGCCGAGGAGGCCAAAAGCGCCTTCACGGTGAAATCGTCAGGAGCCAGCTTCATCCAAATGAAGATGCGCAAGATCATCATCCCGACCATCGATTTTGAAGATATCTCGGTGTCCGATGCCATTGAATTCCTGCGCATGCGTTCGATCGAGTTCGATACCGTCGAATTGGACCCCCAAAAAAAGGGCATCAAAATCGTGGTCCGCGGCCCCTTTCAATCTCAACGAATCCAAGAACTTCGTTTGCGCAACGTTCCGCTTGCCGAGGCCCTCAACTACATCTGCGAGGCGACCCGCCTTCGCTGGTCCATCGATGACTTCGCGGTGACGATCAAGCCGGCGACCGAAGTCGGCGAGGACCTCTTCACCCGCTCCTACAAAGTCCCGCCCAATTTCATCTCCGTTTTGAACGCTGCGAACGATCGCTTCGCTGCTGACGGAGATTCGGATCCATTCGCTTCCAACGAAATGCTCCCGGCCCCCCGTCGCCAATCCTTGGTCGAACTCCTGAAATCCCAAGGAATCAAATTTAGGGCAGGTGCGTCGGCCCAGTTCTTCGCCGAAGCCGGGACCCTCCTCATTCGCAACACCCCAACCAATCTTGAGTTCATGGATTCATTGATCCGATCCCTGTCAGATGAGGGAGACGATTTTCAGCACAATGTCGGCGATCTCGGGCTCACACCAGAAGTCGCCCTCCGCCCACCCCTCCGTCGCGGGTCCGCTGCCCGCCCTCTCACCCGCATCTGGATGGAATCGAACTACGACCATCATCCGAGCAAGGACACCAGCGAAACGATGATCCCACTCAATGCCTTCTGGCTCGACTTTGCGCGCTGGGACGGCAGCGGCCCATTCCTCTCCCCACACTTTCATGCCTGCACCGCTTCCCCCAATGCGGCACTCATGGCCTTGGCGGTACTCGACCTCCCTTTCAAAGCGCAAGCACCCGAAATCATTCGCGATGACACCACCCTTCACGTCGCAGCGGTCACCTCCATGCTGCTTTTTTTCAAGGACACCCGGGAGACCGACCAGTTCGCCGATGACTCCCCCGTATTGGTTCGTGAGACGTTTCACCGGCTCAACGAGCACTTCGTAAATGAGGATAGCAGCGAAGTCGAAAAATCGGTCAAAGGCCCCTTCCTTACCGGCGTCCCCTACGGAGCTTCACTCGTCGTCACCAACCCAACGGGAGACGCCCGCCGCATCGAAGTCCTCGCCCAAATCCCTGCAGGATCGATCGCCCTCCGCGGCAAGGATGCCACCCTCTCCACCGTCCACAAACTGAAGCCCTACGAAGTGCTGAAGTTCGACCTTGCCTTTTACTTCCCCTCACCTGGCGAGTTCACCGCGTACCCCCTCCACATCTCTTCTGGAGAAACCATCCTCGCCAGCGCTGCGACGAAAACTTTCCAAGTCGTCGATACACTTCCCACAGAAAATGGGGACTCATGGCCAGTGCTGGCCCGCGATGGCAGTTCTGCCCAGGTCCTCGAGCGCCTACGCACAGTCAACCTTCAGAAAGTCAATCTCGACTTGCTCGCCTGGCGCTGTCGAGACCGCGACTTCTACGAGCCCGCCCTTTCCATCCTCCGCGAACGCCTCGTCCTGCCTTCCTCCCTTGCTCGCTATGCCTTCCTTCACCAAGACCGCGAGACCCTCCACGACTGGTTGGAAACGTCCCCCGAACTCCACCAGCTCGGTGAATTCCTCGATTCCCCCCTCCTCCGCATCGAACCCTTCATCCACGGCGATTGGGCCAATCTCGAATTCGATCCCCTCATCCATTCACGCAGCCACCGCCTCTCAAACCGTCCATGGTTCTCGCAGGAAGCCCTCCAGAAGCACTATCAGGACTTCCTCCGGCAGCTCGCGTGGAAACCGATCCTCTCGGCCGATGACCAGCTCCACTTAACCGGCTTCCTGTTCCTCCAAGACCGCGTGACCGACGCACTTGAACGGCTCGAAAAGGTCGATCGCGACCAGGTTTCCTCCACAATCGCATATGACTATCTAAAATCCCTTGCGCTCTTCCATCAGGGCAAACCCGAAGATGCAGCAACCCTCGCGCGGTCGCATGCCGACGCACCGCCGGGCCCATGGTCGGATCGCTTTCAATCCGTCATCTCCCAAGCGGAAGAAATCGCGGAACTCACCCGTGCACCCCTGACTTCCGGGCCCGACCCATCCCAAGTTCCTGCCACCCATCTCGACCTTGCCCTCGCCAAACATGGGCAGCTCCAAATCACCCAGAGAGGCCTCAAACAGGTCGACCTCTCGCTCTATCAGGTCGATCTTGAGATGCTCTTCTCGCGAAATCCCTTCCTCCAAGACTCTGGGAAACTCCCCGGCACTCAGCCCAACCTCGTCGAAAACGTCCCGCTCGCAGAGGAACAGACTCTCGTCGACCTGCCGGCACCTTACCAACAGGGCAACGTCCTCGTGGTCGCCGATGCGGGTGCCATCAAAACCCTCCGTGTCCTCAATAGTCATGCCCTCCAAGTCACCTGCACACGCAACCATCCGATCCTGCAGGTTCGCCAGGCCGAAACCGGCTCACCGATATCCGCCGCGTATGTGAAGGTGTACACCGAACGCGACGGCCAACCGGCGTTTCTCAAAGACGGCTACACCGACCTCCGTGGGATGTTCGACTACCGCACCCTCACCGACGACGCTCCCATCCCTTCCGGCCGCATCGCCATCTTAGTCACCCATCCCGATCACGGCAGCCTCACCCTCGTTCTCGAATAGCACGAATCCCGATAATGGACGCGATGCTCCATGCCCCCTTTCGATTTCCACTTTTTTCTTCCAGAGTAAATTTAGGCATGCTTTTTATTCTTCCATGCCTGATTTGGATTCAGAGAATCTCTCTCTCGACTTCGCCGTCATCCGTAACCTGCGCAAGCAGGCAGGGCTGACCCTGCAGCAGGTTTCTGATCAATCCGGCCTCTCCGTCGCCAGCCTTTCCAAACTCGAGCGGAATCAGAACCTCATCGAACTCCCGACTCTCCATCGTCTGGCCCGCGTCTTCGGGCTTTCAGCATCCGATCTCCTCTCCCTCGCCGAGTCCGCCACGGCCCACCGAAAAAAAGTCACCCGCTACCAATCCGGGCCCTTCAACTTCGAGAAACTCGCCTTTCAGGGCGTCGAACTTTTCCACGCCACCGCCCGAGCTGGCGACTCGCTCCAACATCCCGAAGCCCACGGCGACGAACACGAAATCTGTTGGGTTCGCAAAGGACGCGTGCACATCGCCTTTAGCCACGAGCAGCACACCCTTGCGGCCGGAGACGCTCTCAAATTCGACGCCGTCCTCCCTCACACCTACGAAATTCAGGCCGATGCCGAGCTGATCATCGCCCACCTTACCAAAACCCACCGCTTCTGACCCACGGCACAACGGCTCGACCTCCACTCCACCACCATGATCGATTTCTCCTCCGCTCCCTCGCTGGAAAGCCTCGCCCCCCAGCTCGACCGCTTTTTCTCCCTCGCTCCCTCCAAGATCGCCTCGCTCGATGGAACTTACGACGACAGCAAAGGCTCTCCTGTCTTCACTGTCGGCGGAAAATACACCACTCGCGGGTGGACTGAGTGGACCGAAGGATTTCGATATGGCATCGCCATCCTCCATTTCGACGCCACTGGCGACCCTGTCTCCCTTCAATCGGGCCGCGAACACACGGTCACAAAAATGGCCAGCCATGTCAGTCACATGGGCGTTCACGATCACGGATTCAACAACCTCTCCACCTACGGCAACCTCCGTCGCTTGATGCTCGAAGGTCGCCTACCGGAAGATCCCTGGGAGCAAAACTTCTACGAACTTGCCATCAAAGTCAGCGGTGCCGTGCAGGCGGCTCGCTGGACCGAACGTCAAGGAGGGGGGTTCATCCATTCCTTCAACGGTCCTCATTCCCTGTTCGTCGACACCATCCGCTCGTGCCGGATTCTCATGCAGGCCCACCGTCTCGGCCATGTCCTCATGGGCGAGGGCGACCGACCGATTTCGCTGCTCGATCGTGCCCTCCAACATATCGAATCCACCGCCCTCTTCTCCGTTTTCTACGGAGAAGGTCGCGACATTTGGGACGTCCCTGGTCGCACCACCCACGAAGCCATCTTCAACACCAAAGACGGAGCTTACCGCTGCCCCAACTCCCAACAAGGCTATACCGGATTCTCCACCTGGACCCGTGGACAAGCATGGGCCTGCCTCGGATTCGCCGAGGAACTTGAATGCCTGGCCTCACTCCCTGACGCCGACCTTGAACCCTTCGGAGGTCGCGAAAAATGGCAAACACTCATGCTTCGAGCAGCCACCGCCATCGCCGACAATTTTATCGAGAACACCGCCGCCGACGGCATTTCTTACTGGGATCAGGCCGGCCCGAATTCCCACCGCATCGATCTCTCGGTCCCCGCCGATCCCTACAATCCGTGGGAGCCAGTCGATTCCACGGCCAGTGCCATCACCGCCCAAGGCCTCTTCCGCCTCGCCCGCCTCATGCATGCGCAGGGAGACACCGAACGAGCCGACCGCTACCATGCCGCCGCCCGCGTCACCGCTGCCAGCTTGTTCAGCGAGCCCTACCTCTCGATCGATCCTGAACACCAAGGCCTGCTCCTCCACAGCATCTACCACCATCCCAATGGCTGGGACCACCGACCCGATCCCTCCAAGGCCCCCTACGGAGAGTCAAGTATGTGGGGAGACTACCACGCCATGGAACTGGCAGTCTACCTCCAGCGCCTCATCCAAGGCGGCCCCTACCTCACCTTCTTTCATTGACCCTTCGGCTCGCCATGCAACGCCTCGCCATTCACACGATCACCACCAAATCCTGGGATCTGCCAACCGCCGCTGCCAAATACCAAGCGGCTGGGGTCGGTGGCGCAGGCATCTGGAGACCTTGGCTCGAAGGACGCCCGCTCACCGAATCGCGCCGCATCCTTGACGACCACGGCATTCAAGCGGTCTCCCTCGTCCGCGGCGGATTCTTTCCCTACCTAACATCAACCGAGAAACAGTCGGCACTCGATGACAACCGACGCGCCCTTGATGAGGCGGCCGCCATCGGTGCACCTCAACTCGTTCTCGTTGCTGGGGCCATGCCTGAGCTGCCTCTTTCTGAGTCCCGTCGGCACATCGAAGAAGGCCTCGCCGCCTGCCTCGATCACGCCCGCATAACCGGCGTGAAACTCGCGCTCGAACCGCTCCATCCCATGTACGCCGATTGCCGGAGCGCCGTGAACACCTTGGGCCAGGCCAATGACCTCCTCGACCGCCTTGGCTCACCTCCTGAAATGGGCTTGGCAGCCGACGTCTATCATCTGTGGTGGGATCCCGCCCTTGAGCAGGAAATTCTTCGCGCCGGCGATCGCATCTGTGGCTTCCATGTTTGCGACTGGCTCACACCGACCCGCGACTTTCTCAATGACCGCGGATTGATGGGTGAAGGCTGCATCGACATCCAAGGAATCCGCCGCCAGGTCGAAGCCACCGGCTTCGAGGGGTGGATCGAGGTCGAGATTTTCTCTGATCGATGGTGGTCACATGATCCAGACGACTACCTCCAACAAATCCTCAACGCCTACCAAAAGCACGTCTGAGACCCTCTGCATCCGGACACCTCACTCCATTTCCCATGAAAACGCATCGCATCGGCATCATCCTCAACGGCGTCACCGGACGCATGGGCACCCATCAGCACTTGCTGCGATCGATCGACGCCATCCTCAAGCAAGGGGGCATCCGCATCGGCCCAGAGGAAACACTCCTCCCCGATCCCATCCTCGTCGGCCGCAACGAATCCAAACTCCAATCACTGATCGCTCGAACCTCCGTCGAAAAATACACCACCGATCTCGACTCGGTGATGAACGACCCAAGCTACGAAGTCTACTTCGACGCCCAGACCACCCTGCGACGCTTCGAAGCCGTCAAGCAGGCCGCGGCCGCAGGCAAACATGTCTATTGCGAAAAGCCCACCGCGATTCGCACCGAAGATGCCTATGCGCTTTATCAGATCTGCCGAGACGCCGGGGTGAAGCACGGTGTCGTGCAGGACAAACTCTGGCTTCCTGGGCTGGTGAAATTCATGCGCCTCAAGGAGAATGGCTTCTTCGGCGACATCCTCTCAGTCCGTGGAGAATTCGGCTACTGGGTCTTCGAGGGACACACGGTCCCACCTCAGCGCCCATCCTGGAACTATCGCAAGGAAGACGGTGGCGGCATGGTCGTCGACATGCTTTGCCACTGGCGCTATGTGATCGATCACCTCTTTGGCCCCGTGAAGCGCGTCTCCACCCTTGCCGCCACGCACATCCCCGAACGCATCGATGAATCGGGCCACCCCTACCCCTGCACTGCCGACGACAGTGCCTATAGTACTTTCGAGTTGGAGAACGGCATCATCTGCCATTTCAACTCCTCTTGGAATGTTCGAGTCCGCCGCGATGACCTCCTCACCATGCAGGTGGACGGAACCCGGGGATCGGCGGTGATCGGGCTACGCGATTGCTGGATCCAGCACTATGGGAACACCCCCCGTCCGGTGTGGAACCCCGATATCCCGCAGCCTATCGATTTCTTCGAAGGCTGGAGCAAAGTCCCCGACCAAGAGACTTACGACAACGCCTTCAAAGTCCAGTGGGAGATGTTCTTGCGCCACGTGGCCTTCGATGAGCCGTGGAAATTTGACCTATTGGAGGGAGCCAAAGGGGTGCAACTCGCCGAACTCGGGCTTCAATCGAGCGCGGAACGTCGTTGGCTCGACATCCCCGAACTGAAACCCTGAATCCAGCTCCACCCACGTTCATGATCACCTTCATCACGGGTGGCAGCCGGGGCATTGGCCTTGGAATCGCCCTCGCCCTCGCCAAGGAAGGGCACCGCATCGCCATCAACGGCGTGCGTGCGGAGTCCGAAATCGGTCCCGTCCTCGAACAGATCCGCGAAGCGGGCGCCCCCGAAGCCATTTACTGCCAAGGCAATGTCGGCTGTCCCGAGGATCGCCAGCGGATGCTCGAACACCTTCGTTCTCACTTTGGCGCTCTGCATTTCCTCGTCAACAACGCCGGGGTAGCACCCGCCGAACGCCGCGACGTTCTTGAGACCTCCCGGGAAAGCTTCCAACGTCTCATCGCCATCAACCTTGAAGGGCCCTATTTCCTGACCCAAGCGGTGGCCCAATGGTTGATCGAACAAAAGCAAGCCGACTCGTCGTTCCAAGGGGGAATCATCAACGTCAACTCCATCAGCGCCACCGTAGCTTCCACCAATCGCGGTGAATATTGCGTCAGCAAGGCTGGTTTGGCCATGGTCACCCAACTTTTCGCCGCCCGTCTCGGCGAATACGATTTGCCCGTCTTCGAAGTCCGGCCTGGAATCATTCGGACCGACATGACTGCCGGCGTGACTGAAAAATATGACCGACTCCTTGAAGACGGCCTCTGCGTCACCCCACGCTGGGGGCTTCCCGACGATGTCGGAAAAGCCGTCGCTTCTCTGGCTCGCTTCGACTTTCCCTATTCCACCGGGCAGACAATCCACATCGATGGCGGACTCACGCTGCCCCGCCTGTAAGAGCGCTCATCCCATGAAATTCCGCGGCTCGCGGGCATGATGAATCGCCTCCTCAAGAGAAATGTATCCCTGTTGAAGGCGAACTTTGATCGACTGATCGATGGTCCGATTGCCCTCGCGGGAAGAAATTTCCATCAAGCCGACGAGTTGCTCGATCTTGCGTTCACGGATGCACGCACGGATGCCGTGGGTGGAGCGCAGGACTTCGGAAGCCAGCACCCGGCCCTGTCCATCGGACCGCGGCATCAATCGTTGCGAGACGATCCCTTCCAGCACCCCGGCGAGTTGCGTCACGATCTGTTGCTGCTGCTCCGGCGGAAACACATCAACCAAACGATCGATCGTCTGAGGAGCATCGATCGTGTGCAAGGTCGCCAAGACCAAGTGCCCCGTTTCCGCCGCTGTCAGAGCGATGCGAATCGTCTCCAGATCGCGCAGTTCAGAAACCACAATCACATCAGGGTCCTGGCGCAACGCCTGGCGCAGGGCGATGGAGAACCCCTTGGTATCGCGACCGATCTCACGTTGCTTGATGAGGCAGGATAGGTGCGAAAACTGATACTCGATCGGATCTTCAATGGTGATGATGACGCCAGAGCGGGTCTCCGCAATCCGTTTGATCATCGCCGCCAAGGTCGTCGTCTTCCCGGATCCCGTCACCCCCGTCACCAACACCAGCCCCCGCCGTAGTTGGCAAAGATCCGCCACTGTTGAATGGTGTCCGAGGTGATCCAGTTCAGGAATTTCCTCAGGAATGAAACGGAACGCGGCCTCGTGAGTGCCGCGGACAACGTGGATGTTGCCACGAAAGCGACCCACATTCTCCAGATGCAGCGCATAGTCGAGTTCCAGATTGGCATCGAGATCGGCCCTTTGCTTCTCGCTCAAGCTCTGGTCGATCAGGGATTCCACGGATTCTGGAGTTAACAAAAAGTCCTCGAGCGGGACCATGTTTCCCGAAACCCGAGCCGCGGGGGGAGCCCAGGCGGAGAGATGCAGGTCAGATCCCCCCAGCTCGACGGTCTGGCGGAGGTAGTCGGTGATTTCCTTGGATTCGCTCATGGGAGGATAAGATCAGGAGGTGATGCCGCGCATGGCGCGATCAAAATCCTGCGGGCGATCACAGGCGGCGCGCGCGATATCGACGGAAATGATATTCTGTCGCGTGGCGGCCACCAAGTAACGCAGGAAGGGGCAGGCGGCATCCGATTCGCTCCGGTCCAGATGATCCCGCAGCTCGGAAGCCGATTGATCCCCAATCAGCTTTCGCGTGATCCCCGAATTCTCGAAATACTCCAACATCGCGACCACGCCGCCATCGATCCGCGGCAAGAGCTGCTGTGCCATCACGCCAATCAGCTGGGTCGACAACAAATAAGAAGTTCCCGCCATCGCACTACCCAGCATCCGCGTCAGCCTCTCGATGGCCACCGGCACTCCCGAAACACCAGCCGCGTGCAAAGTGGAGATCACAAGGTGCCCCGTTTCCGCAGCTCGCAGCGCTGCCAGTGCGGACTCCGAATCGCGAATCTCGCCAAAGAAAATGACATCGGGATTCTGGCGCAAAGCTTGGCGTAAGGCATGACTGAACTCCGAGGTATCTCGCCCCATCTCCCGCTGGGAAAAGTAGGACCTTTGATTGACGAAGAGATACTCAATCGGATCTTCCAAGGTCACGATGTGGCAAGCTCGGTGCTGATTGATCCATTCCAGGCAGGCCGCCACGGTGGTCGATTTGCCAGCCCCTGTCGGCCCGCAAATCAAAATCAGTCCGGAACGACGCACCAGCCATTGCTGCAGAAGATATCCCGGCAATCCGAGATCCCCAAACCCTGGAATCTGGCTTTTGATCGGTCGCATCACCACCCCGATCCGCCCCAATGAGCGGTAGGCGTTCACCCGGAGGCGCCCAACGCCCTCAACGACGAAGCTCGCATCCGCATCCTCGCCCGTCTGCGGATCAACCCCACATTCCCGCCAAATCGCAGCGATCGTCTCTTTCTCCAAAGGCTCCCCATGAGCCTTGATGACCTCCCCATCCTGCCGCACTCGTGGACATTCTCCTTCAAGAAGAAAGACATCACTGGCACCCCCATTGAAGGAGACTTGGAGGAGTTCGTGCAGGGAGGGATCCATCGCATCCATTGACTAACAGGCAATTCGTTGGAGAGAAGAACATTTCAACCGGTCAGGGGTTTCGGAGATTTCTCTGATGACACAAAAAGAGCGGACTCCCCACTCAGGAAAGTCCGCCCTATCACGGCAAATTCATCCGACGTCCTTATCGGCTCATCGCGGTATCAGAGTCCTCAGCGGGAGCACTCACTCCAATCACGCCTGCGCCAATTCGAGCGCCGGCATTCCCGGTCGGCTGACCTCCGTCGTCCACTTTCTCGTGGATGATCACCGCACGCCCCACGATCGGATGATCGCCACGCGTCAGGGAAAGATTTTCGACGGTGAGACTCAAGGTGGCATTGCCATCTTCGTCTGCGACCAGGTTTCCGAGATCGCCGGCGTGCCGCTCGGCGGTTTCGGGCAGGGCATGATCATGGTGCTCAGGATTGAAATGCCCCCCAGCACTGGTCGCATCGGTGGCCGTGATGTCCCCGAATTCATGGATATGGATCCCGTGTTTCGAATTCGGCTCCAGTCCGCCAATCCGTGCGGTGATCTCCACCCCGCCCGATACTTTCTTGAAGAGAACGGACCCTTTGACGTTGCTTCCGCTGGCAGGCTGAATCGCGGCGATCAACTCCTTGGCATCCTCGAAACGAGGCATCTCCTTGGCATCCTTCGCCATCTCAGCATCTTGATGGTTATCAGCCATGGCCTTTTCCTGCATCGCCGTTGGGGCTGAGCCATCGGGATTGGCGGCTGCGGTCGAGGACGTTGCTTTGACCTGCTCTTGGGCACCGGAAAGGGGAAACACCGCCATTCCAAGCAGCGCAACCGTCGTCATCAGTGAGTTTCGTGTCGTGGAAGTTTTCATGATTCTTGATGGGTTTGATGTGGCTTCTCCTCCCTCGCATTCCGCGTTCCTATCGATTTCCAAGGGGTTGCGACCCAAAGTGGGGTTTCCCACGAGAATCATCGTGCTTGTTGCATGATGCCCTCCGGGATTTGCAATGCCCAGACCGCCCTTTCTCCCGTAACCGCCAGCCCACCAATCTCCGAAAGTTCCTGAACTACGAGGAATTCCCGAGCTCCGGCCCGCGCTGGCACGTCACCCGCGAAAGACAGCGCGTTATGAAGAAACACACCCCATCCCTTCGTCTTCTGGCTGCATGCGCTCTCCCCCTCACCGGCTTGAGCTTGAGTTCTTGCGGACCTGGCTACTCGAACGCCCAACGCGATGCCGCTACCGGTGCCGCCATTGGCGCGGTCGCCGGCGGCATCATCGGCAACCAATCCGGCCGCACAGCGGAAGGCGCTGCCATCGGTGCTGCGGTCGGCGGTGGCACGGGCTACGCCGTTGGCAACGAGAAGGACAAGCGCGGCTACTAAAGACTCCTTCCCCATCCCCCCACCGGCTGGCAGCCGCTTCGTGCGGCCGTCGGCCTTTTTTGTGTCTTCCGCTTTCGTTGCCACCCGAAAGGGGGGGTGACTTGCCATGCCTCGACACTAGCATTGGTCAGAAAGGTCTCCCCAGAGGGAGCCGCTTTTCCCTCAAACCCATTTGACTCATGAAGCTTCGTGCCATCGCAGCCTTCCTGCTGCGCCTCTCACTGGTCACTCCTTTGATGGCCGCCGAACCACGCGAGGTCCTCCGCCTCGACACCTGGGAGTTTCTCCCCGCTGCCCCCCTCCCCGCCGCCGACCAACTTCCTACCGAGGATGCCGCTGAACACCTCAGCGACGAGGCTGCCTGGCAGGAAGTCAAACTTCCCCATGCTTTCCGCCAACAGGCCCTCGCCGACGATCAGGCCGCATGGTACCGGCGCTCGATCGAGGTCGACGATCTCCATCGCCGTCATTTGCTGCACGTGGAAGGCGCAGGATCGGTCAGCGACATTTATGTGAACGGCCAGCGGGTGGGTCGCCATCGTGGTGCCTTCACTGCTGCCGTCTACGACCTTTCCCCGAGCTTGAAACCAGGCACCAACCACGTTGCCATTCGAGTGAGCAACGGCGACGCCGAAGCCAACAACTGCCTCTCCCATTCCACACTCTTCGTTACCAGTGGAGGACTGTTTCGTCCCGTGTGGTGGATCGAAACCGGCCCGGTCTCCTTCGAGCCTTTTATGGGATCCAGTGGCCTCTTCCTGACCGGGAAAAATATCGAAGCCGACTCGGCCGACCTCGAAATCAAAGCCCACGTTCGCAATACGCTCGACCATCCCGTCGAGTTGCTCGCACGCAGCATCGTCACCGGGCCCGATGGCGACCTCGTGGCTGAACTCAATGTCACCAGCTCACTCCCAGCAGGAGCCACCCAGCCCCTCGTCGGGAAAGTCGCCATCGCTCACCCTCAACGATGGGCTCCCGGACATCCCAGACTCTATCAAGTGACCACCACCCTGCTCGTGGATGGTCAGGAAATGGACCGCGTCTCCGAATCCACTGGGCTCCGTACGGTGGCCATCGACGACGGACGTTTTCTCATCAATGGCGAAGAGTTGCTCGTGCGAGGCGTCAACAAGCACCAACAAACCGAACTCGAATGGAATGCCATCCCCGAACAGGAGCTCGTCCACGAATGGGATCTTCTTGAGGACATGGGCGTCAACACCGTCCGCCTCGCCCACTACCCCCACCGTCGATTTGAATACCATGAAGCCGATCGTCGCGGCATCGCCATTTGGGCAGAGAACGGTCTCGCCGGACAACTTTGGCAACATGAAGTCACCCGGGACAGTGGCGAGCGGGAACCCTCCGCAGACGGAGACCGCATCACCCGCGAGATGGTTTTCCAGAATTGGAATCACCCCTCCATCATCTTCTGGAGCAGTGGCAATGAGACCTACGAAAGGGTCGCCGCCCACTATGCGGACATCATTCGCGAGAACGACACCTCCCGTCTCGTCACATACGCCTCCGCCCATACGGATCGACCCGACACCGTCGATTTCATCGCTGGAAATACTTATCAGGGTTGGTACTCGGACCACTTCACCGGCTTCCGCGAACTTCCCCGAAATCGCTACGTCTCGGAGACCGGCGCAGGCACCTGGCCGAGCCAACACATTCCCCAGAACGAAGCCCGCTGGAAAGTGAACGAATTCGAGCCCATGGAATATGGCAACCTGTTCACCGAATACCGGCTTGAAACCGTGTTCCGCTCCCAGAAGGAGGAACACAAAATGTACCTCTGGTGGAACTTCCGAGAGTTTTACGACCGCAAGTTCAAAAACAACCGCAACACCAAGGGAATGATCACCCTCGCCGGCACCCCCAAGGACGTCTACTACCTCCACAAGGCCTTCTTCCGCCCGGATTTGCCCATTCTTCACATCGCCAGCCGAGACCACTTCTATCGCTGGTTCGCCCCCAACAACGGCACCAAGGTTTTCTCCAACGCCGACTGGGTTGAACTCCGCATCAACGGCAAACTCGCCGGACGCCAACAGAACGGTGACTATCGCCAACCCGCAGAGGTCTACCCGAAGGACTGGCAAGGCGACCCGGCCACCATCCACAACGTGTTCTTCTGGAATACTCCTCTCGATCCGGGAAAAAACATCCTCGAAGTCACCGACAGCCGAGGTGAGACCGACCGCACCGTCGTGTATCAGTGGACCGCTACCGAAGCGGAAAACCCCTGGATCTCCGATCTCCGCAGTAGCAACCCCGACAACAAAGCGCACTTCATCGATCGGCCCATCGCCGCACAGGCTCCATTCTACTACATGGTGGATGGCAGTGCTGACAACACCTTCGACGACCTCCCCACATCCCTCGAAGGTGCCTCGTGGATCGCCACCAAACGGCTCTCCGATCCTACCATGAAAACCGACCTTTCGTTCACCCTGAAAAAGGATGCTACGGTGATGATCATGCACTCCACCGGAACCTTTCCCGCCATGGTCCTTCGCCAGCCAGATCCCGCGACCGTTGCCGAAGCGGACGCCCTTTCAGGGGAACTATCCCACCTCGGATTCACCCGCTCACCCGCTCCCGCCCGCTGGCGCGGTCACGATCTCTGGTTGGCGGACGCCACCGTATGGTCCCGCCCTTCGAAAGCAGGAGATACGATCAAGATCCCCGGACATACTTTGGACAGCGTCATCCTTCTGAAGGAGTAGCACCCTCCAATCGAGTGGTTCCATGCAATCCCGTTGACCCACGACAGGCGACGGATCAAATCGGAGCAAG
The DNA here is from genome assembly GCF_014201715.1 of Haloferula luteola. GTDB lineage: Bacteria > Verrucomicrobiota > Verrucomicrobiia > Verrucomicrobiales > Akkermansiaceae > Haloferula > Haloferula luteola. Next base: position 85,067 of record NZ_JACHFD010000008.1, on the reverse strand, counting down.
GTGCCGATCGATCGGCCTTTTTCGGTCCATCGGCCCCAACCCCAACCTGGGCACCACGCCCAAAACCACCCGCTATGAACCGTACACTTGTCCTGCTATCCCTGCTCGCTGCTCCAGCGTTCGGAGCGTCCGTCACTCTCACCGCCAGCGATGGCTTCGGGAGCTCATCCTTCAATTCCGCCGGTCTCTGGAGTAATGCTGCCGCGCCCAGCGCCGGCAACGACTACTCCAATGCCGGTTTCCTCCTGCGCACCCCCGCTACGACCAGCGCCAGCTACACTTTCGGCGGGGACTCGTTGACCATCACCGGCACCGGCAATTTCGCGGCGGCCGCGAATGACGCCCTGATGTTCAAGGGCCTTGGCACCGGCAACGTCATCACCGTCAGCAACCTGATCGTCAACGGTGGCCAGCTCCGCCACGGATCGGGCGAAGTCGATTCCTTCGCGCTCAACGGCAACATCACCGTCGGCGTCAATGGCATGGGCATCGCTTCACAAGGCGGCTTCACCATCAACTCCGCCATCTCTGGTAGCAGCGCCATCACCGTGATGGGCAACGGCAGTGGATCCGCGGGCCGCATGGTCACCTTCACCAGCACCAGCAGCACCTTCAACGGCAATCTCATCCTCAACAACGCGCAGAGCTTCGCCACCTTGGCCGACAATGCTGTCTTCAACTTTGCCATCGGTGCTGCCGGCGTGAACAACTCCATTTCGGGAATTGGTAACATGACCCTGAACGGAGATTTCATTCTCAACCTCACCGGGGCGAGCACCACCCTTGGGGATTCCTGGCAATTGGTGAACAACAGTAGCCTGACCGAAACCTACGGTTCGACCTTCAGCGTCGCGGGCTTCATCGACAACGGAGACAACACCTGGTCCTCCGGCGTCTACCTGTTCGACGAGGCCACCGGTGCTCTCACCGTCGCGGTTCCCGAACCTTCGATCGCCCTGCTCGGCGGTCTCGGCCTCTTCGGCATGCTGCGCCGTCGCCGCGCCTGAGATCCGAGTCGTCGCCTTCTACGGCGGTATCGTTCTTAAAAGCTACCTCTTGGTCGCTTCATCCTTGGATCCCAGATCACCGATCTGGGATCCCCCCTATTCGGGTAGGAGCACGCAATCGTATTGAAAGTCATAAAGATTCTCATCTGATGGCATAGCTAAGTTCGGAGAATGAATCCATCACTCTGAATTTCAGCAAGTGGTATCAACACCACTGAAACCCCAGAAAAACCCATCAGAAATGAACCTCAACCTTATGCTTGTCGCCTTGCTTGCGACTCCGAGCTTTGGAGCTTCGATCACTCTCACCGCCAGCGATGGCTTCGGGAGCTCGTCCTTCAACTCTGCCGGACTTTGGAATAATGCTGCCGCGCCCAGCGCCGGCAACGATTACTCCAATGCCGGTTTCCTCCTGCGCACTCCTGCCGTGGCAAATTCCAACTACGCCTTTGGCGGAGACTCACTGTCGATCACCGGCACCGGAAACTTCGCAGCCGCTGCCAACGATGCCTTGATGTGGAAAGGCACGGGCACTGGAACGATCACCATTAGCAACTTGATCGTCAATGGCGGCCAACTCCGTCACGGATCGGGAGACGGAGATTCATTGACCCTCGCTGGCAACATCACCGTCGGCGTCAATGGCATGGGCATCGCCTCACAAGGCGGCTTCACCATCAACTCCGCCATCTCTGGTAGCAGCGCCATCACCGTGATGGGCAACGGCAGTGGATCCGCGGGCCGCATGGTCACCTTCACCAGCACCAGCAGCACCTTCAACGGCAATCTCATCCTCAACAACGCGCAGAGCTTCGCCACCTTGGCCGACAATGCTGTCTTCAACTTTGCCATCGGTGCTGCCGGCGTGAACAACTCCATTTCGGGAATTGGCAACATGACCCTGAACGGAGATTTCATTCTCAACCTCACCGGGGCGAGCACCACCCTTGGGGATTCCTGGCAATTGGTGAACAACAGTAGCCTGACCGAAACCTACGGTTCGACCTTCAGCGTCGCGGGCTTCATCGACAACGGAGACAACACCTGGTCCTCCGGCGTCTACCTGTTCGACGAGGCCACCGGTGCTCTCACCGTCGCGGTTCCCGAACCTTCGGTCGCCCTGCTCGGCGGTCTCGGCCTCTTCGGCATGCTGCGCCGTCGCCGCGCCTGAGATCCCCATCGATTCCATCCGTTTTCAATTCTCAGCGGCATCCCCATTTCCGGGGGATGCCGCTTTTTTGGGGGAGCTCCCACGAAATGGGGGGAAGAGGAATCTGTTCACGCACGGGCTGGATTCCTAATTTGGCAATTGGTCTCCCCCATACTCGGAGGAGCCTATGCCAACCGAACCCTATGAAAAAAACGATCATCCTCGCCCTGCTAAGCTGCGGTGCACTCTCCGCTTCCGGAGCTGTCATCGAGACCCTCAGTGGAGATCTCTCCGACTATACCAGCACCGTCATTCTCGATGCCAATGGCGGTTCCCAAAACACCGCCAGCTGGAGCCTCACAGGCGACAGCCTCGCGCTTACCACGAGCACCTATGATGGCATCCAACAGTATGCCATGATCTATGACGGATTCTCGCTTTCCGTCGGCGACGAGGTCAAACTTGCGCTCACCCACACCGGAGCCTCTCAAGACATTGGCCTCTACGTGGGCGGCACCGCGCCGACCTTCAACGTCCGCCAAGACTACGTGGCAGTTTACGCCCGCGGAAACGGCGAGCTTTACAGCCGCGGCTTCGATGGCACCGGGGAACTTGGGCTCTCCGCAGCAGGGATCGTCACCTACGACAGCCTGTTCATCGCCCGTACCGGCAGCAACACCTACGAACTCGGCTACTATGATGGTGCCACTCGTACCGTGATCGTGACCCGCACGCCGACGACAGCCAACGACGGCGAATACGTCGGCATCTATGCCGATGTCCGTGCCGTTGGCACCTTGGGCTCATTGACGGTTGTGCCCGAGCCATCGATCGCCCTTCTGGGTGGTCTCGGCCTTCTCGGCCTTGCCCGCCGCCGCCGCTAAATCTTCTCAGGATTGGCACCCCCGGGCGGCCTCTTTCAGGAGGGGCCGCCCTTTTTTGAGCGTTCAATCTTCCATTCCAAACGCTCTTCGCAACTCATCAAGGGCATCCTCGGGCATCGGCACCAAGGGACCCACCGCTTGGCTCAACTGCAATGCCTCTGCCGTCGCCTCCAGCACCTCCAGCCGGTCGAATGCATCCAGCGGATCCTTGCCGACCACCAGCGCCCCTTCGTTCTGAATGAGCAACACCGGGCATCTCCGCAAACTCACCCATTCGGCCAACTCATCGGCATCGTTCACGATACAGCGAAAGGGCACCTTGGGGGATTCTTGAAGAACCAAATAGCTCTCCGGAATGGTTCGAGTCGATAGTTTCGCATCGCTCATGCAGAAACCACTCACAGCCGCTGGCTGAGCCAAAATCACCGCACCTACGTCCGGATGCTTTTCATAGATCCGGGCATGCAGACGAGCCGCCCGAGAAGGATGCGCGCCTTCCTCACAGGCATTGCCTGAAATCCTCACCATCCGGTCGGGCTCAATCTCCAGCCGGTCCCGACGATGAGGAGTCACCACAAATCGATCGTCATCCAAGCGGGCCGAAAAGGCTCCCGCGGTGCTGATCAACAATCGCTGCTCGTAGGACCGATGGAGAAACTCACAGAGTTCCGCCCGCAGTTCCTTTTCCCGATTCGACGCCTTGGACTTTGGCAGCGGCGCAAACTCTGGACGCGGGGGGTGGCGAAGAACCTCCACCGGCACCGAGCTGATTTTGCCGAGCCGATGGGCATTGATCAGCGAGCGCGCCACGTACTCCAGCGTCTCGAAACGCTGGAACGCATCTTGGAGATCTTTCCCCCCGACCACGACCCCATGGTTTTCCAACATCACGCAGTCGGCCCCACCCGCAAAGGCATCGGCAATATTGCCCGCCAACTCCGAACTGCCGGGACAGGCATAGTCCGCGTAGGCAATTTTGTGACACACCTCAAAGGCATGACTCTGAACCCGTAAATCCGGCAATTCACGACAGATGCTATAGGCCACCAGCGCACCCGGGTGGGCGTGGACGATCGCTTTGATGTCTGGACGGCGACGGTAGATCGCCTGGTGAAAGGGAAACTCTGAAGACGGAGGCACCGGACCGCTGCGCCGTCCATCCGGCATCACCTGCACCACATCCGCAGGTCGCAGCTTCGCTTTATCGAGGCGCGATGGGGTGATCCAAATGCTGCCATCGGGATCGAGAATCGAGAGATTGCCTCCCGAGGTCGTCGTCATCCGGTAGCGATAGATCCGGCTCATCGTTTGAACCAACTCTTGGCGGGGATGCAACCAGTTCGCTTCCATGCCCCCCACCCTGGCACTTCCCAGCGCTCTTGTCCCCGTGGCGACTGCCACGATTTCCGCAGATTCTGCCACTCTCTGCCATTGGCAAAGTCCCATCGGCTCCCCTAGGTTATTCATTCCCATTCGCTCCCCGGCCATGATTCAAAACGTCCTCATCGTCGGCGCAGGAAGCGCCGGGCTTCTCGCTGCACTCACCCTGAAAAAGCGGATCCCCAGCCTCACTGTGCGTATCCTTCGCGATCCCAAACTCGGCACCATCGGTGTCGGTGAAGGCACCACCCCCAATCTTTCATCCCTGCTCTTCGAGACGCTCGGAATCCCGCGAAAGACTTTCTATCAGCTCGCCCGACCCACCTGGAAGCTCGGTATCCGCTTTCTCTGGGGACCGCGCGGGCGCTTCGACTACACTTTCGCCCCCCAACTCGATTCCTGGTGGGGTGATCTGCCACGGCCCAATGGATACTACTGCACCGACGAGTTTCGCTCGACCGACCTTCCCTCGGCGCTGATGGAACAAGGCCACGTCTTCCCGCGCCAACCGAATGGCTGCCCTGAAGTCCAGGCCTGGCACTCCTTTCACATCGAAAACGAGCACTTCGTTTCCATGCTCGAATCCCTCGCCCGAGATGCCGGCATCGCCATCCTCGACGGTAACATGGTCGACGCCGAACGCTCCGACGATGGCATCCGCTCGATTCTTCTAAGCGATGGTCAACGTTTGGAAGCGGACCTCTTCATCGATTGCAGCGGCTTCCGGAGTGAACTGCTGGGCAAGGCCTTGGAAACGCCCTTTCTCTCCTTCGATCGCACCCTGTTCTGTGACCGGGCGGTCGTCGGAGGGTGGGACCGCGAAAGTGAACCCATCCTCCCTTACACCACGGCGGAGCAAATGAGCACCGGTTGGTGTTGGCGCATTGAGCACGAACATCGCATCCATCGCGGATACGTCTACTGCTCCGACATGATCTCCGACGAGGCGGCCGAGTCCGAGTTCCGCCGCTCCAACCCGAAAGTCGGACCCACTCGCATCGTCCGCTTTCGCAGTGGCTGCTATCGCAAAACCTGGGTCGGCAATGTGGTCGCCTTCGGCAATGCTGCCGGCTTCGTCGAACCTCTTGAAGCCACGGCCCTGATGGTCATCTCCCTCCACATTCAGTCCCTTGTCGATGTGCTCCATGCTTGCGGCCAAAACCCGACCCCTTCGGTCCGCGAGATTTACAACGAGCTCACCCACCCCACCTGGTTGGGCATTCGCGACTTCCTCGGCCTCCACTACCAACCGAACACCGCGCTCGACACGCCCTTCTGGCGTCGCTGCCGCGAGGAGACCGACCTATCGAATATCCACGAGCTGCTTGATTTCTACGCCGAAAATGGCCCGACCGGATTGTCTCGCTACCGACTTCCTGCCAGCCACACCCAGAACGATTTCGGCATCGAGGGCTACTTGGTCATGCTCGTCGGCATGCAAGTGGCCTACCAAAACCGCCACCAACCCACCTCGCAGGAATGGACCACCTGGCAACAGCATCGGGCCGCCCACATCTCTCAAGCCCGCCAGGGGCTCACCGTCAAAGAAGCCCTCGCCTACGTGCGGCACCCCGCATGGGAATGGAATGCCGATCGCAAGCACTCCACCCCTTCCTGACAAAAGCTCACTCCAGCTCTCCTAGCGCCCTCGGCAGCCACAACGATAGGTCCTCCCAGTAGGTGATCACCAACAAGGCTGCAAACATCGCAATGTAGAACGGGACCATCGCCTTCGAGACCCCCGCAATCTTCGCTTTTCCCACGCCGCAGCCTAGGAAAAGGCAAGTTCCCACCGGTGGTGTGCATAGACCGATGCACAAATTCGCCACCATGATGATCCCGAAATGCACCGGGTGCAGATCGATCGCCACCGCCACAGGCAGAAAGATCGGTGTGAATACAAGAATAGCAGGGGTCATGTCCATGAACACCCCCACCAGCAACAGCGCCAAATTGATCAGCAGAAGGATCACCAAGGGATTCTCCGAAACCCCCAGCAGCGCATTCGCCGCCACCTGAGGAACTTGTTCGATCGTCAACAACCGGCTCATCGCCGCACTCGTACCTACCAGCAGAAGTACGATTCCCGTCGTACGCGCGGATTGAATCAGAATCTGTGGCAGTTGCGACCACCGGATTTCCCGGTAAATCACCGCCACCAACAACAATGCCCACAGCACCGCCAAGGCCGAAGACTCGGTGGGCGTCATGATTCCCCCGAGAATCACGCCCAACACCAAAACCAGCATCAACAAGCTCGGAAACGCCCGCAGGAACGAACGGAGAAACGGCGGCACCTCCTCCACAACAGCAGCTCCCGCCGGTGTCTCCCGTCGGAAACCACGGCTCACCATCAGGGCCACGATCATCAATGCCAGTCCCGACACCACCCCTGGGAAGATGCCCGCCAGGAACAATGCTCCCACCGAAACATTTGAAGCCACCAGAGCATACACAATCATCACATTGCTTGGCGGAATCAACAATCCCGTCGTCGCCGCCGTCGCCGTCAGTGCCACACTGAAATCACGAGGATATCCCTTGCGCTCCATTTCAGGAATCAATGAGCCGCCAATCGACGATATCGCAGCAGTCGCCGAGCCTGAAACGGCGCCGAATAACATGCAGGTCAGCGTATTGATCAATGCCAAGCCACCCGGAACACGCCCCACGATCGCGGCTGCAAAGTCGATCATCCGCCTCGCGAGACCGCCAGCCGCCATCAACTCTCCCGCCAAAATGAAGAACGGAATCGCCAACAGCGGGAAGCTATCCAGGCCATTTGCCATATCACTGGCCAGGGACACTAGGGAACCATCCCGACCGAGCGCCAGCGCCCCCAATAGAGTCGCCAGCCCGATCACAAAAGCCACCGGCACCTCCAACAAAAGAAGCACCACAAAGGCCACCAAAAGCACGGCAAGACCGACACTCATCGCGCCTCCCCCCTTTCTCCGAAGCTCTTCAGACTCCTTATCACCTTGCCCCCCGCCATCAACGTGATCAGCGAGCCTGCCAGCGGCAGAACCAAGTAGAACCACGCCTTCCGGATATCGAGAGCCGACATCATCTGTCCCGCCTCCCACCGGCTCACGAATAGCTCCACCCCTCCGGCCACCAAAACCGCTAGCGAAAAACCGAAAACGCCGAGATGCGATACCAGCAATGCAATTCTTTGCGCGGCCGGATCCAGGCGGGAAACCAGCACATCCACCCCCAAATGGCGGTCGTCCGCATAGGCCAGTACTCCTCCCAATAAGGCCAGCCACACGAGCAAAAACCGTGCAAGCTCATCGGTCCATGCCGGCTGGTCATTCAACACCTGTCGGGTGAACACTCCCCACAGCACATCCAGCACCAAGGCGGCAAACAGCACGGCACAAAGCGCGCTGAGCACCTTCACCAAGGCGCGGTGAAATCTCCCGTGATGCATCATTCCACCTCCTGAATCCGTTTCACCATCGCCGCCCGCTCTCCGGTCGCGTAGGCCTCCGTCACCGACTCCGCCGCAGCGCGAAATGGAGCCGGATCTGCCTCAAGAATCTCGACCCCACTCTCTCTGAGCTGTTGGAGCGATTTCTCCGTTTCTTCCGCCCACAGGGCACGCTGAAACAGGCTCGATTTCTTCATCGCCTCCTGCATCCAGCCCCTCTCGACCTCGCTCAAGCCGCTCCACAGTTTCTCACTGCACACCAACACATCGGGGATGCTCGAATGCTCATCGAGAACGTAGTGTTTGCAGATCTCAAAGTGGCGGCTTGAAAGGAAGCTTGGTGGGTTGTTTTCCGCTCCATCCACCCCCCCTTGCTTCAATGAAGTATAGAGTTCCCCGAAGGACATCACCACCGCAGAGGCTCCCATGGATTTCACCGTATCCTCCGCCACTGGGTCCTGCATCACTCGGATTTTCAAGCCTTTGAGATCCTGAGGCCCCGTGACCTTGCGGGTCGTATAGAAACTCCGGCTGCCCGCATCGTAGTATCCCAAGCCCACCAGTCCACTGGTGGCGCCGGAACCATTCGTCTCCATCGCCTTGAGCAGATCCGCCCCGACCGGACCGTCGAGCGTGCTCCAGTAATGCTCACGATCCCGGAACAAATAGGGAAGGCTGAACAATTTGAACAACGGCACAAAATTGCCGATCGGCGCGGCACTCACTTTGGTCACATCGATCGCCCCCTGCTGCACCTTCTCCAGGCACTCCGTTTCATTCCCCAATTGCTCACTGGGATAGATCTCGACCTTCAACGCCCCGTTCGAAAGGCGCGCCAGCTCCTCGCCAAATTCCACAATACCTTGGTGCACCGGGTGATTCACCGGCAGTGCATGGGCCACGGTGAGCACACGGCCACCGCCGCCAGGAGCATCCGCCCGTTGCCCTAAGAGGGCAAAGGTCAGGCAGGCTCCCAACAGGCCGACCAATAGGCCGACCACAAAGAGAGAGGTTGAGGCTTTCATCATTCTGGGTTTCGAAACAAAAGGCTCGGAAGGCTCTCCCGACGATCTCAATCCTGGCAACCTCCCCGAATGGGGTGAAGCAAAGGGTCCTCAATCCACCTATGGGAACGGAAATCCGCGACATTTCCTCATCATGTGGTAGCGGATGAGCCGGAAAGCCTAAGAAACCTTTCAAATGAACCTCTTCCACGCCCTCACTCTCACCGCCTGCCTGATCGCGCCCGCCTGGTCCGCCCCCTCCGCTTCAGAGATTTCCACCACCCTGAAAAAGGCCGCCGACTGGCAACTCAAGCACCCTTCCCAGCATCCGGTCACCGACTGGACGCAGGCTCCCTACTTCCTCGGCTTGCTCCAGCTCCACCAAGTGACGGGCGACGATCGCTACCTGGAAGCCGTGCGCGCTTTTGGTCGCCAAGCCTCCTTCGGCCCCGGCCCGCTGGTCATCCACCCCGATGATCACGCCGTCATGCAGGCTTGGCTCGACCTCTACGAGCACGACCACGATCTCGCCAAACTCCGTCCCACGCTGGAGCGTTTCGATGCCCTCATGAAGGGACTGCAGGACCGACCTGCCGTTGCCGAATCCGGAGGCACCTTCACCTACTCCTGGTGCGACACGCTCTTCATGTCTCCCCCCGTCTGGACCCACCTCAGCCAGATCACCGGAAATCCGAAATTCTTGGATTGGGCAGACCGCGAGTGGTGGACCTGCGTCGATGTCCTCTACAATCCCCAAGAAGCACTCTTTTACCGCGATCGCCGCTTCTTCAATCAGCGCACCGAATCGGGTCGCCAAGTCTTCTGGTCGCGCGGCAATGGTTGGGTGATCGGAGGCCTCGTCAACGTCCTCAACCGACTTCCCTCCGACCACCCCTCACGGCCCAAATACCTCGGCCTCTACCACGACATGATGCACGCCTTGGTCAAACTCCAGGGCACTGACGGACTTTGGCGCACCAGCCTCCTCGATCCCGAAGGCCCCGTGGGAGAATCAAGTGGCAGTGCCTTTTTCACCTACGGCATGGCCTGGGGCCTGAACCGCGGATTGCTGCCCGAGGAGACTTTCCGACCTGCTCTCCATCGGGCCTGGGACGCGTTGCAACGATGCGTACAAGCCGACGGCATGTTCGGATTCGTCCAGCGCATCGGTGATCGCCCCGGCGCTGCCGGGCCCGAATCCACTGAAGTCTATGGCACTGGCGCCTTGCTCCTCGCCGGATCGGAAATGCTGCGTGGCCTCGATTCCTCCAAAGCCCAACCCGAACTTGAAGCCTGGGCCCACGTGACCCTTCCGAGTCGTTTCCTCCGCGAAGCCCCGGCCGTCCGACTCCGCTATGTTCCGGAGCGAGTCGACGACTTCGCCTTTGAAAACGACCTCGTCGCTTTCCGCGCCTACGGTCCTGCCCTTCGTTCCGGCGCCGAGGACGGCGGCATCGACGCTTGGCTCAAGCGCGTTCCCTATCCGGTCATGGACAAATGGTTCATCGAAGACGTCACCCAGCTCACCGAATACCAAACCGCCGAATCCACGAAGGCCCCCGAATGGGGTGCCAAATCGTATCACGAAGATCAGGGAGAAGGATACGATGCCTACAAAGTCGGCGACACCCGGGGCTGCGGTGGGATCTCCCTGTGGATTGATGGCAAGCCTGCCAACCTTGAAACCTATACCGCTTTCCAAATCCTCGAATCCACTCCCGAACGCGGTATCTTCGAGCTCAGTTATGAAAACCGCCTCGCCGATGGACGCACTGCTCGCGAAACCAAGCGCATCACGATCGAACTCGGCCAACGCCTCATCGATTGCGAATCCTCCTTCACGGTGGATGGCCAACCGGGCACCTTCGAAGTCGCCATCGGCCTGAAGCATCAGACAAGTGGCGCCCACCTCACCGCCCAGCCTCAGGCCGGAATCTTCAGTCTGTGGGAATCCATCGACGGCTTAGGCTTTGGCGCAGGGATCGTCCTGGATCCCGCATCGGTCATCACTTCCACTGAATCCGGCCAAGGGGATCAGGAGCAATCCCTCGTCATCGCCCGGACCGATGCTCAGGGCAAAATCTCCTGGTCGACCGGCTTTGCCTGGGAAGGCCAAGGGGACATCACTACCGAACAGGCTTGGCTGAAGTATCTCTACGAATCCCGCTGAGATTTCCATCGCTTGCGAGGTCCGTCGTCACCGGGACGACGGACCGAGCCCTCGCAAACGAGCCCAGCTCAACGCTCGAAAGCCGCGACGTCCTCCCCTTTCGTCGACAGAGCAAACGCCAAAGGGTTCGGGGTCAAAGCTTTCACCCCGGAGATCACCGCCCGCGCATTCAAAGCCGCCCCCTCGGGCGAAGTGTGAGTTCCGCGATCCGCAAACATCGGCTCCACCGCGGCTTTCCCCATCTCCTCATAGATCCGCGCAATGATCTCGTTGAGGTCGATGAAATCCGCGCCCGAAGCCTCGGCAGCCTGCTGAGCCCACAGCGACCACCCCTCGCGGGTTCGGTTCACCTTCCCGTCAACATTCCAGCTCTTCCGAGGAATCGGCGAACAGATGATCGCGCGTGCGCCCTTCGCCCGCGCACCTTCCGCAAACTGCCGCAGATACCAACCGTAGCTGTGAACCGTTTCTGGCTTGCCCGTTAGGATATTCACGATGTCTACCGTCTCCTCGCCATTGCTCCGAAGCGTTCCGCGGGCACGGGTCGACGCATTCACAGGCGGATCTTCATTGATCGGTGATGCATCGTTGTGACCAAATTGCATGATCACCACATCCCCCTCCCGCAACTGCTCGGCAACTTCGTGCCACCGGCCTTCCGTGTAGAAGGTTCGCGAAGAACGACCGCCAATCGCTCGATTCACCACATTGATCTTCTTCGGATCGAAAAGCGGGCCTAACTCCTCCCCCCATCCGCGCTGGCCAGGAGTGCCGACCTTCACCGTTGAGTCGCCGATCACCCATAAGGTCGGCAAACTTGGGGAAGCTTTGTTCTCCTTTCCTCCGTCCTTTTCGACCGGCTGATCGTCCAGCCCCTGCGCCGCACAAAGCCCCCCGCCCACCAGCATCGCCAGCACCCGGTATCCCATCGCCTGGAACCATCGTTTCATCGCTTCATCCTGCCGCCGGGTCGGAGGCCACCGCGATACCTTGAGCGGGGTACTCGGAAAGCCCGCAACCCGCCATCCCTCAGTGGACCCTCTCCACTGGCAAGCCCGCCTCCCGCAGAGCTTCCACTGCCGGAGCCGATGCCGACTCATCCGTCAGCAGATAGTCGAGTTCGGAAATCGGAGCGACCTCGTAGTTGGCCGTTCCTCCCAGCTTGTCGCCCGTCGCCAGGACCACCGTCCTCGATGCATTGCGAATCATCGCCCGCTTCACCAGGCATTCATCATGATCCAGATCGGTCACACCGAACTCCGCATGGATCGAACAAATCCCCAGAAAGCAGATATCCGCACGGATCTTCTGATAGGCTGCAATCGTTTCCGCACCCACCGCAGTGAGGCTCGACTTCAACAATCGTCCCCCAATCAACAAAATATCGACATTGGGAAACTCGGCGAGCGCGGTCGCCGTTGCCGTGCAGTGGGTCACGACCGTTCCCCGAAAATCCCGCGGCATCCGTCGCGCCAACTCCAACACGGTCGACCCCGCGTCCAGAAACAACAGCTGTCCCGGCTGAATCAATCGCGCCGCTGCCGCCGCGATCCGCTGCTTTTCCCCCGTACGCTCATGCGAGCGCACCCGGATATCCGGATCGGTCGTCGATAAAGGAACTGCTCCTCCATGAACTCGCCTCAATTGCCCGCGCGCAGCCAACTCCGCCAAATCCCGCCGCACAGTATCCTCCGATATTTCCAGCCACTTCGCCAGTTCCGCCGACAAAACCCGTCCGTCTTCTTGCAGCTTTTTGCGGATTTCCTCCAATCTTTCTTCCTGTAGCATCGCTTTGTTGCGTTTTTTACGTTGATTAACGGTTTTTCTGCGTCTTGTTAAGCCTGAAATGAGAGCACCCCTGAAACTCGCCGCCATCGACCTCGACGGTACTTTGCTGAGCCCCGACAAGACCATTTCCGCTGAAAATCTCGCCGCCCTTCAACAACTTCGCGAAGCCGGGCTCGAAATCGTCGTCGCCACGGGTCGCCACATCACCCGAATTGGCAGCATCATGCCTTTTGTGCCCGACGCTCGCTGGGTCGTCACTTGCCAAGGCGCGGCAGCCCATTCTCTGCAAAAAGGAGAATCCATCCACTCCGTCCATCTTACCCCGGAGGAGGCCAATCTCATCCTCAAAACCGGCGAACAACTCGGTTTCTCCTGCATCATCTATGCAGAGGATCAGGTCCGCACCCTCGGCAAAGGTCCGTTCATCGACTTCTACGGCGCCTACGCTGGTGGCATGCCCCAAGCCTCCTCCCCGGCCGAACTTGAGGGCCTCCGCATCCACAAGCTAATCTGGCTCGGGGAAGAAGGCCGCATCGACGGCCTACCTGAACTGCCCGAGGTGAAAGCCATTCCTCTCTATCAGATTCGCACCCACGAATGGATTTACGAATTCCTCCCACGGCAGGCATCGAAGGCCGTCGGAGTTGCCGCGGTCGCCGACCTGCTCGGAATCAAGGCCGAGGAAGTCGTGGCCTTCGGGGACGCCGACAACGACATCCCATTGTTCCAATGGGCGGGGCATTCCTTTGCCATGCCCCATGGCATGCCAACGGCGCGCGAAGCAGCCCACGAGATCGCTCCCGTCGGCCCCCCGGAAAGCGCTTTCGCGCGCGCCGTGGCCACTCTCCATTTGGTGCCCTGCACCCTTCCGTGATTCGCCGGGAGCGTGCTCACGCCTTGGCCGGGCGCCGACGGCGGCGGCGGCGTGAACGCGCAGGCTTCGCACCATCCCCGGGCGCTCCGCCACGGGAAGGACGACCCTGCTTGGCCGACTTTTTCGCGGCTGGCCGTCCAACGGGTAGCTTACTGAAGTCCTCAAGGTGCCACTCATGGCCCGCATCGACCGAGACCTCTTGGCGAATCAGTTTTTCGATATCGCGCAGATACTCCCGCTCGTCTTCGGAGCAGAAAGACACCGCCCGGCCCGTCGCACCAGCCCGACCTGTACGACCGATCCGGTGGACATATGCCTCCGGCTCATTCGGCAGATCGAAATTCACCACCAGCGTCACATCACGCACATCCACACCGCGGGCCGCGACATCCGTCGCCACCAAAACCGGCAGGCGTCCGGCACGGAACTTCTCCAAGGTGCGATCCCGCTGACTCTGGGTGCGATTCCCATGAATCGCTTCCGCAGCAAATCCTGCCTGAGTGATCTGGCGAGCCAACTTGCTTGCGCCATGCTTGGTGCGGGAGAACACGATGCTCAGCTCTCCTTTTCCTTGTCGGCTCAATTGATCCAAGAGAAGCGCACGCTTGTTTTCACGAGCCACGAAACACACCGACTGGTCGACACGATCGGAAGTTCTTACCTCCGGCTCAATCGTCACACTGGCGGGATTCTGCAGAATCTCATGCGCCAGCTTCACGATGGGCGGCGCCAAAGTGGCAGAGAAAAACAGCGATTGGCGCTTTGCAGGCAACAGCGAGACGATCTTCTGCACATCGCGCTGGAAGCCCATGTCGAGCATCCGATCCACCTCATCGAGCACAAAGAACTCCACTCGGGAAAGATCGATGAAACCCTGCTGAACCAGATCCAACAACCTCCCGGGGCAAGCGACCAGAATATCGACTCCCTTGCGCATCGCGTCGACCTGAGGTCGTTGACCCACGCCGCCATAGACCAATGCGTGGCGCGACTTCAGGTAGGTGCCGTAGTTCTCCAGGCTCTTGCCCACTTGGCTGGCAAGCTCGCGGGTGGGAGTCAAAACCAGCACCCGAGCCGACTTCGGTCGCAAGCCTTGGGGATCCCGATGGAGTGCATCGAGGATCGGCAAGGAAAATGCCGCCGTCTTGCCGGTGCCCGTTTGAGCGCAGCCCAACAAATCCCGACCCTGCAAGAGCAGCGGAATCGATTGGGCCTGGATCGGCGACGGAGTCGTATAACCGCGCTCAGCAAGCGCACGCTGGATAGGCGCTGCCAGGGGCAACGCCTCAAAGGAGGTCGGATTCATGTGGGTGAGAGGGCCCGGCGGCCAGAAAATGGCGCGGGCGGGGGTTCGATGAAATCGTTGTTGGAGAACCCAGAACCTTTCCTCTCATCGATGAAGACCGGAAACGGGAGGACGGCGCGAATTGCCGTCCGCAGTCCGGAAAAGTCGCCGGACAGCGGCCCGGTAATGCGGAAAAACGAACTTAGCAAGGAAGAACCCAACGCATTTCCGCAAAAATCAAGATACCTCCCCCTCCGATCGGGTGCGAAACCGTTGCAGACTGACGGGGTTCCCCGCTCCATGAAGCTCCGTCCCCTATGGTTTGCCTGGCCTTTTCTCGCCAGCCTCCCCACCTCCGCCCAACGCCCTGATGGCCCACCCCCCATGGGTGGCCCTGGGCCGATGATGGAGCCGCACCAGGAAATCCAAAAGCGCTTCGATGCCGACGCCAATGGCATTCTCGAAGGCGACGAAGTCCAATCCGCTCTCGCCTACCTCAAGGAACAAGGAGGAGATCGTCGCCGGGGATGGGGACCAGGCGCTCGCCCTGGCCCACCTCCGCAAGGCCGAGGGGGACCTGGGGGCCCAGAAGATTCTCAGGAGCGCCCCGCGCCTGGCACTGGTGAATCTTTGTCTCCCAGCGACACCCAATACCTGCTAGGTTCCGACCTCTATGACTCCGATCTCCTTAGTACTTTATTCCTGGAGTTTGAAAGCCCGACCTGGGAATCGGAAATGGTGGCCTTCAAGCCCACCGACGTCGAGACCCCGGCACTCCTCACCCGCGACGGACAAGTGATCGGCCGCGTGGGTGCCCGGTTCCGTGGTGCCTCTTCGTTCATGCGAACTCGCGACGGTGAAAAACGCTCACTCAACCTGTCCATTTCCGCCTTCGACGATTCCCTCCGGCTCGACGGTTACCGTACTTTGAACCTGCTCAACGCGGCGGGAGACCCGGGCTATCTCAGTGCACCCCTCTATTCCTTCATCGCCCGCCATTACCTGCCAGCGCCCAAGGTCAACTACCTTCGCGTGGCCATTCAGGGAGAAAATCGCGGCATCTACATCAATCAACAGCAGTTCAATAAAGACTTTACCCAGGACTTCTTCTCATCCTCCAAGGGCAGGCGTTGGCACGTCCCAGGAAGCCCCAATGGCCAGGGATCTCTGCGCTTCCTCGGGGAAGACAAATCCGCTTACGAAGGCATCTACGAAATCAAAACCAAGGACGAGCCCGAAGCTTGGCAGGCTCTGGTCAAGCTCACCCGCACCCTTGATCAAACCCCGCTCGAATCCTTGAAGACCGAGCTACCCAAGGTTCTCGACGTCGACGGGGCCCTGGCCTTCCTGGCCGTCGAAAACGTGCTGATGAATTCCGACGGATACTGGACCCGCGCCAGTGACTACAGCCTCTATCAGGACGAAAAGGGCATCTTCCACATCGTGCCGCACGACATGAATGAAGCCTTCCGCGCCGACCACGGACCGGGGGGGCCACGCGAAAGCACCTCTCAGGAGACCCCTTTCAATCTCGATCCATGGGTCGCTGCGGAGAACCCGGATCGCCCCCTTATTTCCCGCCTTCTGGCCGTTCCCGAATGGCGCGAACGCTATGGGCAACTGGTCCGCGAAATCGCCTCGAAATGGCTCGATTGGAAGAACCTCGAACCGATCGCTCGTCGCCACCAGGACCTGATCCGAGAGGAAGTCGCGAAAGACCCGCGGAAGCTCGACTCCACGGAAGCCTTCGACCAGAGCTTGGCCGAACTGAAAGCCTTCGCCGACGGCCGCCGCTCGTTCCTTCTCCACCATCCGACCCTCACCGCCTCGACGGCCGCCAAATGATTTCCCCTCGGGCGATTGGACAAGGTCCTTCGATGGAGTATCGATGATGCGATCGTCATGTCGACCCTCCCTCGCATCCTCGTCATCTTCAATCCCACCGCCGGCCAGGATCCGGCGGAAAAGGTTCGCCCTGCCCTGGTCCAAGCGCTCGACGACGGGGGATTCGAATACGAAATTCGAGAGACCCAAGGAGAAGGCGACGCCCGTCGCTGGGCTCGCGAAACCGAGTGCGATCGGGTTCTCGTCTCCGGCGGTGACGGCACCATCATGGAGGCCATGTCAGGGCTCATCGAAAACCCTCGCGACGTTCCCCTCGCCCAACTCCCCTCAGGCACCGCCAATCTGCTAGCCAGGGCACTCGCCATCCCCATAGACCGAGAAGACGCGCTCCAGCTCGCCCTCCACGACGGCGTCGCTGTTTCAATGGACGTTGGCCATCTCATCGACCATGACCGCTACTTCGCCCTCATGGCTGGCTCCGGATGGGATGCGGACCTGATCAAGGCCGCCGACCGGGAACTCAAAAATCGTCTCGGCTTTTTCGCCTACGTCATCTCTGGCCTGAAAAGCCTCTTCTCCCTCACTCGCTCGCGGATCCAGCTCACCGTCGATGACCAGACCTTTCGCTTCCGGGCCCATACCGTCATCGCCATCAACGTCGGTGAAATTCACGGCTCCGGAGTCGCTCTCGGGTCCAACCTCAGCCCTCACGATGGCAAACTGGACCTCGCCATCGTCTCCCCCAATAGCCTCGCCGGCATTCTCCGGGTCGTTTTCCGGCTGCTCACCCGCCGCTACGATGGCGCAACTGAGCTTCGCTACTTCAAGGCTGAGCGCATCCGCGTGGAAGCCCACCCCCCGCTGAACCTGGAAATTGACGGTGAGCCCATCGGCACCACGCCCTTCGAGGCCCACGTCGTCCCGGGTGGAACTCAACTCATCGTCCCACGCGACTACGCCCAAGCCAAAGGGCTGCTACCAAAGGCCTGAAGCCCCCTCCTATCTGGGGGGCACTCTCACCACACCCGCTTGCAAGAAACCCTTCTTTAAGCATGTAATGGGCGCGCTGCATTCACAAACGACTCGTTTCTTCCATGTTGAAGCTCTTCAAAAACCTGACTCTTGCCACGGCACTGCTTTCTGCCGTTCCCGCGCCGGCAGCCGATCACACCTTTGAGATCGGCAAAAAGGACTTCCTGCTCGATGGCGAGCGGTTCCAAATGCGTTGCGGAGAAATTCACTTCGCTCGTGTGCCCAAGGAATACTGGCGCCACCGTCTTCAACTTTGTAAGGCGATGGGACTCAATACCGTCTGTGCCTACCTTTTCTGGAATCTTCATGAATTCGAAGAGGGCACCTACAACTGGTCCGGCCAGGCCGACGCGGTGGAATTCTGCAAGCTCGCGCAGGAAGAAGGACTGTGGGTGGTGCTTCGTCCCGGTCCGTATGCCTGCGCCGAGTGGGATGGCGGCGGCCTACCTTGGTGGCTGCTCAAAAAAGAGGACATTGCCCTGCGCTCCCGCGATCCCGATTTCCTCGCCGCAACCCAGCGCTGGCTCGCCGAAGTCGGCCGCGTCCTCGGCCCCATGCAAGTCACTCACGGCGGCCCCATCCTCATGGCCCAAGTGGAAAACGAGTACGGATTCTACGGCAAAGATGCGGAGTACATGGGCGAGCTTCGCCAAGTGATGATCGACTCTGGCTTCGACATCCCTCTCTTCAATTGCAACCCGCGGTGGAACCTCCGCGATGGATACCGCGATGACCTTTTCTCCGTCGTCAACTTCGGCAGCGACCCCGCCGGTAGCTTCGAAGAACTTCGAAAAATTCAAAAAGACGGCCCTCTCGTCTGTGGCGAATTCTACCCGGGCTGGTTCGACACCTGGGGTGCCCCCCACCACCTCGGCAACCTCGATCAGAATCTTGCCGACCTCGACTACATGCTCAAGGAAGGGGCCTCGTTCAGCATCTACATGGCCCACGGTGGCACCTCCTTTGGAATGTGGGCCGGCGCCGATCGCCCATTCAAGCCGGACACCTCAAGCTACGACTACGACGCACCCATCAGCGAAGCCGGTTGGATTGGCGACAAGTTCGACAAGACCCGCGCATTGATGAAGCGCTACCTGCTGCCCGGAGAAACACTCCCCGACCCTCCTGCCGCCATGCCGGTGATTTCGGTCCCCGAGTTCACCTTCAGTGAAGTGGCTCCGATCTACGACAACCTGCCGAAACCTGTCATGAGCGACACCCCCAAGTTCATGGAAGCCTACGATCAAGGTCACGGTGCCATGCTCTACCGCACCAAGGTGCCCGCCGGACCCTCCGCCTCATTGGAGCTCGATCAGGTTCATGACTTCGCCTGGGTTCGACTCGATGGCAAGAACGTCGGCATCATGGATCGCCGCTCCCGGCGGTTCAAAGTGGTTTTGCCACCTCGTGATCAGGAAGCCGTGCTCGATATCCTCGTCCACACCATGGGCCATGTGAATTTCGGCAAGGAGATTCATGACCGGAAAGGCATCTCCGGCGATGTCCGCCTCGGCGGAGAATCCCTCAAGGGTCCGTGGGGAGCCTATTCGCTGCCACTCGATGACTCGATGCTTGCGTCCCTGAAATGGCAACCGGCCACGGGAGCTCCTGAGGGGCCCAAATTCTGGCGCAGCACCTTCTCCCTGGAAAAGGCAGCCGATACTTACCTCGACCTCCGCAGCTGGGGCAAGGGCGTCATCTGGATCAACGGCCACTGCCTCGCCCGCTACTGGAACATCGGCCCCACGCAAACCGCATACGTCCCTGGCCCATGGCTCCAAGAAGGTGACAACGAAATCATCATCCTCGATCTCGTCGGACCTGAAAAAGCCAGCTCAGCTGGACTCGAAACCCCCATCCTCAATGAGCTGCGCCCGGAACTCGACTTCGCACGCGGACTCTCTGCCAAAGCCGAATTGAAACTCGACGGCGTTCGCCCGATCATCGAAGGCTCCTTCGACTCCACCAAGGACGCCAAAACCATCGAGTTCAAAATCCCGGCCAAGGGTTCTCAATTCTGCCTCGAAGCCCTCAGCTCCCACGACGGCAAACCTTTCGCCGCCATCGCAGAACTCGACCTGCTCGACCGCCAAGGCCACTCGATCTCCCACGCCACTTGGAAGATTGCCTATGCCAGCAGCGAGGAAATGGTCGGCGAAGACGGCTCCGCCACAAATGCCATCAACGGCCAAATTTCGGACTTTTGGCATACCGAGTGGAAAAATGCTCAACCCGGCTACCCCCACCGCATCGTCATCGACCTCGGTCAGGAAGAAACCGTCGCCGGGTTCAAGCTCGTCCCCCGTGCTGGGAACAACCCGGGTGATATCGCCAAATACCGCGCCTACGTTGGCAACGGCTTGGCCGTCGAAAAGGAGTAATCTCCCGCTTCGGAGCTTTTTTCCCCGAAAACTCACTCGGTGAGCATCCGAGTTTCTACGAGGCACGTTGTTTGTCAGAGAAGCGCGATTCGCGCATCCCGCCGGATCCCTTCTCTGACGTCCAAATTGCCTATCCCAACGTATGAAAATCAAACTGCTCGGGGCCACTGGCCTCCTCATTCTCACGTCCTCGACCGCCCACGGGGCAAGCCTCGTCGGCCTTGTCGAACTCGGCGCAGGATCCCAGGCCCTCTCCATGTTCGATTCGAGCAGTCCGGGGATCGCTTCGGGAGCCCCTGTGACCATCTCAGGCCTCGGCAGTGGTGAGAGCCTGCTTGGCATCGACTTCCGTCCAGCGACCGGACAGCTGTTCGGCCTTGGATCCAGCGGATCTCTTTACACCCTGAACCTCTCATCGGGTGTTGCCAGCCAAGTCGGCTCGGGCTTTGGAAGCGCCCTTTCGGCCACTTCTTATGGATTCGATTTCAATCCCGTGATCGATCGCATCCGCATCGTGGGAGATGACGACTCGAATACGGTGGGCCATCCCGATCTCGGCACGGCGACCATTGTCACCTCCGTCTTCTATGACTCTGGAGATGTGAATTTTGGAGCCAACCCCAACGTGGTTCACCACGCCTACACCAACAGCTTCTCACCCGCCCCTTCATCCACGCAACTCTACGCCATCGATACGGCTCTCGATATCCTCGTCGCCCAGGCCAACAGCGCTGGCACACTCACGACCATCGGTTCATTGGGCATCGATGCGATGGACCTTGGAGGGTTCGACATTGCACCCGATGGCACAGCCTACGCGGCCTTTTCCAACGGCCTCGTTACCACCCTCTACACTCTCGACCTGACCACCGGATCCGCCACGATGATCGGCAACCCAACCGGATCGCTATCGGGTCTCGCGGTGGTTCCAGAGCCGACCACTGCCCTGCTGTGCAGCGCTGCCAGCTTGCTAGGGCTTCGGCGGCGGCGCGCCTGAAGCACGGCGTTTCTCCACGACCCACTCCCTGAAGCCCGGGCCTCAACGCCCGGGCTTTTTCGCACCCACCTCACTCGGCCATCCGGACCTGGCGGAATACCCACAGGCTGCAAAGGCTGATCGCAATCGCCATCCAGCCGAGTCGGTCGAAATGGTTCAACGCTCCCCCCGCACCCTTGCTTACCACCATCGCGCCGATCGCCGCGGTCGTTCCAGAGGCCAAATCCCTCGAACAAGAAACCAAACTCATGTATGCCCCCCGCCGCTCGGAAGGAACCGCCAGCGAAATCGTCGCCTGCGCTGGCACGAAACGCCCACTCGCAAACACGAAGAAGAAAGCCGCATTCACCAACACATGCCACAGCGGCAGCGGGCCGGAGTTCGCGATGTGAAACACAATCCCACAGGCAAACACCACCAACACGCAGAAGATCCGAAATCTCCCGTGACGGTCGGCCATCTTCCCGACGAAAGGACCGGTAAAAATCGTCACCACGCCGCCCACCAAGTAGACCAGGAACAGATGATCCTCTGAAACCCCCACATTCCCCACCAAATAAGGAGAAAGGTAGGGGATGATCATGAAGTGCCCCATCACACAGGCCATCATCAGTCCAATCCCCGTCCAGGCATTGCCGTCCTTCAACAGCACCAGAAAGTCCCGGCCAGGATTCGCGCCTGATCGATCCAAATGAGCTCGAACCGGTGGCAGCACCTTCGCCAACAGCACCCAGACACCCGCAGCCAGCACCGCGATCACCAAAAACGGCGCTTCCCATTTCCACCACTGCGCCAATTTCAAGCCCAATGGGACGCCCAATGCCGCCGCAGCGGAAAAGGCCGTCATGATGATCCCCATGCCCCGGGCCCGCCGCTCTGGAGGCACCACATCGGCCACAATCGTCAATAGAGTCGCGCTGCTCACCCCCCCGAAGGCGCCGCACAAGGCCCGCGCCACCATCAGCATCTCCGCCGTTTTCGACATCCCACAGGCCAGACTGCCCAACACAAAGCCCGCATAACACACCAACAGTAGCTTGCGCCGATCAAACCGATCGGCAAACGGCGCCATCGCCAGACCCACCACCCCAGAAGTCAGCGCAAACGCCGAAATGATATGACCGAAGGCCGCGGCGGAAATGTCCAATTCTCGCATCAATTGCGGACCCAGTGGCATCACCACCATGAAATCCATGATGTGGGTGAACTGCACCGCAGCGAGGAGCGGAAGCAACGAGCGTTCGGAAACGGGGGACGCAGACGAAAGTGCCATGATGCTAGCGCTCGTGCGAACGCGCGGACTCCCTCGCACCCGAGCCCCCCCCCATGCAAGCCCGGTAGCCCGAACCACCTGTCGGGGTTTTTACGCGTCAACCCTCCCTCCACCTACGAAGATGCGTCATTAACATCGCCACCCGGCTTTGTTATGCCTTCGCCATGAAGGTCAATGTGTGGGTTCTGGTCGGCGTGACCATTTTGGTCGTCGCCATCGAAGAGGCGCGAATGGAGGGTCTGAAAAAACACCTCGCTGAGCACAGTCAGGTCTCTAGCCCCGTCGCTTCCTCCCATTCCTCGTCCCTCCCTCCGGGAACCCCATCGGACGAAGAAGCGCCTCCCAAATCAGCCCTTCGGGATCCCAAGACCCCCGACGACGATCGCCCTCCCGTCGACCTCGCCCGCAGCGACATGGGAAAAACGCTCCGCAAAATGAGCGAAAACGAGATCGGCCGCTCAATGATGGCTCAAGGCGTCAAAGCCATGGCAGCCCAATGGTATGCCGATCTGATCAAAGACTTCGGACTCAACGCCGACGAAGCCGACTATTTCCTCAATCTCAAGGCCCAATCTGCCGCCGAACAACAGCAGATCGGCATGAAACTTATGGGAGCCAACGAGGAAGAACGCCAAGCTCTCATGGAAGAGATCGAGCAATCCCAAAAGGACAACGAAGAGGCCATCCAAAGCTTCCTCAATGACGATCAAGATTTCGCATCCTATCAGCACTACGAAAAGCGCCTCGCGGAGCACCAGCAACTCGACACCCTCCGCCAGTCCATGGCTGGAACGCAATCCCCTCTTCGTCCAGAACAGGAGGATGCCCTCGTCGAAGCCATGTATGAAGCCCGAACCCAACATCAGAGCGTCGATTGGAACGGCACCGAAGGCTTCGCCGCCCTCGAGGCCGCCGATGCGCGCGAACGTTTCGAAAAAGATTGGGATACCCAAAATGCAGCCGTTCTCCAACAGGCCTCCGAAGTCCTCGACGATCCCCAAATGAAAACCTTCCGCACCTACCGGGAACAGATGAAGGAAATGCAATTGATGGGAATTGAAATGGCTCAAAAGATGTTCCAGCGAACGGAAGATTGACCTCAAAATCCTTCGAACTTTCGACCCATGAAACCGCTCACATTGATCCTTCTCGGCAGCCTCGTCGGGCTGGTGTCGCCCCTCGGCGCGGAGCCCGTGGCGCCGACGGTCCGATCCCAACTGGAGATACCCGGCTGGATCCAATTCACGGGCAGTCGCTTCGCCTTTTCGGCGGGATGGGTGCCCTTCTCCTATGGGATTCGGCGCGATCTGGTAACCTCCGCGGTGATCGAAATCGATTGGGATGCCTTTCACCCCTCCGGTGAACCGGATCCAGCTCCCCTCACGGAAATCAGCTCCGAGAGAACCCAGAACACGCCAGCCTTGCTTAGGATCACAACCTCCGAGTTCGACTCCGACGGGCGTCATCGATGTTATGAGATCCCAGGTCTCACTTTTGCCACCGCTCCGGAATTCCTTCAAAAGGTCCTCATCGAGTTGGCCAAAGATCCGAAGGAATAGCGTCAGCCGGCCACCTTCCATGAAAGATACCAGCCGGAGGCGACGAAATCTCCGCGCCCGATGAAGTTTTTCCTTTCTCTCTGCCTCCTCGTAGGAGGTCTCTCGTCGATCCCCGTCAGCGCGTCGACCCTCACTGCCGAACACTTACGCTGCGAGTATCTGGATCGGCCCATCGGGATCGACACCCTCCACCCACGTCTCACCTGGTGGGTCACCTCCAATGCCCGCGCCCAGCGCCAGACCGCCTACCAAATCCTCGCCGCCAGCAGTCAGAACGACCTCGACGCCGGAAACGGAGACCTGTGGGACAGCGGAAAAGTGCCCTCCGACCGCACCACTCATGTCCCCTATCAGGGCAAACCGCTCACCTCCGGGCAGCAGGTCTTTTGGAAAGTTCGAGTCTGGGATGGAACCGGGGATCCTTCGTCTTTCAGCGAAACCTCTACTTTCGAAATGGGGCTGCTGTCGCCCGACGATTGGAAGAGTTCATGGATCGCTCGCACCACCGACACGGAGGATCGGCCTGCTCCCATGTTCCGCAAAGAATTCTCGCTCGACCGGCCCATCCGTCGCGCTCGGCTCTACATTTGCGGACTCGGTTACCAAGATATTCGCCTCAACGGCGGCAAAGTCGGCGATGCGTTTCTCGATCCAGGCTACACCCGGTATGACCGCCGTGATCTCTACGTCACTCACGACGTCACTTCGCAACTCCACCCGGGAGCCAACGCCCTCGGCGTCACCCTCGGAAATGGCTGGTTCAACGTCCAGACCCGTGCGGTTTGGAACTTCCACGAGGCCCCGTGGCGTGAAGCACCCAAATGGACCGCTCGCTTGGTCATCGACCACCCCGAAGGCCTGCCCACGATCATCACCACCGATGAAAGCTGGAAAACCTCAACCGGCCCCATCCTCTTCAACAGCATCTACGGCGGAGAAACCTATGATGCCCGCCTCGAGAAACATGGCTGGGACCAACCCGGTTACGACGATGCCGATTGGCAGCCCGTGAAAATCGTCTCGGCGCCGAAAGGCAAACTCGTCGCCCAGATGATGCCGCCCATTCGGGAAACTGAGAAAATTCGACCCGTAAAAATCACCGAGCCCAAGCCCGGGGTTTTCATTGTCGATATGGGGCAGAACTTCGCTGGCCACGTCCAACTCAAGGTCAAAGGACCTGCCGGCACCTCCGTCGCCATGCGACACGCCGAGCGCCTTTTCCCCGACGGCACCCTGGATGCCCGCGATAGTGAACAACACGTCAAACGGCTGGGAGCCGATCAGGCTTTCCAAACCGATACCTACATCCTCAACGGCAAAGGCGAAGAAACCTGGCACTCTCGCTTCTGCTACCACGGCTTCCAATACGTCGAGGTCACTGGCTTCCCTGGCACCCCCACTCTCGACAACTTCGAAGGCCGCTTCATGCACTCCGACGTCGAAGCCGTCGGACACTTTGAATCGTCCAACGAACTCTTTCGCTGGATCAACGACGCTGGCCGCTGGTCCTACCTCAGCAACCTCTACGGCATCCCGACCGATTGCCCTCACCGCGAAAAGAACGGCTGGACCGGTGATGCCCACCTCATGTCGGAGCTTGGCATGTTCACCTTCATGAGCGCTCCGATCTACACGAAGTGGCTCAACGACCTCGCCGACGAACAACGACCCACTGGCGAACTTCCCGGCATCGTTCCCAGCGCCGGCTGGGGCTATCAAGTCAATGGCCCCGCCTGGGACTCCGCCATCCTGCTGCTGCCACTCCACATGCTGGAGTTCTACGACGACTCTCAGCTGCTAACCACTCACTACGAGTCGATGAAGCGTTACGTCGACTACCTCGCCGGCCGCGCCAAAGACCACATTCTCGACTTTGGTCTCAACGACTGGATGCCGGCCGAAACCCAGACACCCACCGACATCACTTCCTCCGCCTACTTTTACCGCGATGCCCAGGTCGTCGCCCGCACCGCGGCCCTTCTCGGGAAGTCCGACGACCAACAGCACTACACCCAACTCGCCCACGACATCCGCCAAGCCTTCAACCAGAAGTTCTATCAACCCGACACCGGCATTTACGGCAATGGAGGGCAAACGTCCCTCAGCTGCGCCCTCTATCAGGGCCTCGTCGAGCCCGATCAACAACCCCGTGTCTTTGCCAACCTCGTCGCTGAAGTGGAAAAACGCGGGCATATCGATACCGGCATCCTCGGAGCCAAATACCTCATGCCCGTGCTCTCCAACGGTGGCCGCGCCGACCTCGTCTACCGCATCGCGACTTACCCCGATCGACCAGGCTACCAATGGTGGCGCGATCAAGGGGCGACAACCCTATGGGAAAAGTGGGACGGAACCGAATCCCGCAATCACATCATGTTCGGCGATGTCCTCTCCTGGTTCTATCGGTCCGTCGCGGGAATCAGCAACGATCTCGCAGCACCCGGCTTCAAAAACATCCTCATCCGCCCACAACCTGCAGGCGATCTCACCTTCGCCAACGGTCGTGTCGACACCATCCGCGGCCCCGTCACCACCGCTTGGAAAATCGACGATGGCACTTTCCAGCTCGACCTGACGATCCCCGCCAATGCAACCGCCACCGTTTTCATTCCAGGCGCGAGCGTCGACGAGGTGAAGGAAAGTCAAAAACCCGCCGCCATGGCTGAAGGCGTCCTTTCCTCTCGCCAAGAAAATGGCGACGCCCTCTTCCAAATCGGCTCAGGGACTTACCACTTTTCGGCACCCTCCCGGATTCCCGGAAAATAAAACTCCCGCCCCCCGGGTCCGCTCGGCGTCATGCCTGAAATGCGGATGGGGGCCGGGATGGGAATGGACGAACCCATTCAGGAATCGGGAGAACCCATGCTGCCCTCCCTTCTTCCTAACAAAGCTTATTCCTTATCGTCCATCTCGACGTCAATCGCGCCGGTATCCTTGTCTTTTTCGACCTTCATACCGCCGCCCGGAGTATCCACATCGAGCACGGTTTCTTTGCGATCACAAGCCACGGCACCCACAGCAAACAGAGCAGTGGCCAACATCAGGGTCAGTTTTTTCATTTTCATGATTCTCAGGGTTGGAAAACCCTAACGGGTAGGCCGCATCTCTGAACTCCGCAAGAGGGTTCGAAAAAGTGCGTAGTCCGGCTTGCAGCAACGCGGCTCATGCATTTCCTCCATGAAACTCATTTCACTCATGGATTCCCACCAAATCGGTGCGAGGATGGCAGGTGGCCTGCTCCCGCCCTCGGCTCGACTCGGAGCGGCCTTGCTGCTCCTGACTCGAGAACCACACCATGAACGAACCTTCATCGCCTTCAACCGTGGGCGTACCACGGGAAATTAAGCCTCAGGAAAAACGCGTTGCCCTGATCCCCTCCACCGCCGCCGAGCTCGTCCGCCATGGCCATAAGGTCGTCGTGGAAAAAGGTGCCGGAGCCGGAGCTGGATATCTGGATGCCCTCTACGAAAAGGCCGGAGCGACCCTCGTCGATAGCCCCGAAGCGGTCTTTGAAGCCGCCGACCTCATCGTCAAAGTCAAGGAGCCGCAAGCTCCCGAAGTGGCCATGCTTGGCCCCCAACACACCCTTTTCACCTACCTCCACCTCGCCGCCGATGCCGAGCTCACCCACGGCCTCATGGCCTCCGGAGCAACCTGCATCGCCTACGAGACCATCGAGATCAACAAGCGCCTGCCGCTGTTGGAACCGATGAGTGAAATCGCCGGCCGCATGTCGTCCATCGTCGGCGCCTTCCACCTCGGCACCCAAAATGGCGGTCGCGGCACCCTCCTCGGAGGCGTTCCCGGTGTCCTCCCCGGACGCGTCTGCGTCATCGGAGGCGGATCCGCCGGCGTCAACGCCGCCCGCGTTGCCATGGGCATGGGTGCGGACGTCACCATTCTCGAAGTCGATCTCGAGCGCATGCGTTTCCTCGACGTCACGATGGGATCCGCCAACACCCTCTACTCCAACGAAGCGAACCTCATGGAGATGCTGCCCCGCGTCGACCTCCTGATCGGCGCCGTGCTGGTTCCTGGTGCCAAAGCGCCGAAGTTGATCACCCGCAAAATGCTGCGGGAAATGCAACCCGGCTCCGTGGTGGTCGACATCGCCGTCGACCAAGGCGGCTGCTGCGAGACCACCCGCCCCACGACCCACGAGA
This sequence comes from Haloferula luteola, assembly GCF_014201715.1. GTDB lineage: Bacteria > Verrucomicrobiota > Verrucomicrobiia > Verrucomicrobiales > Akkermansiaceae > Haloferula > Haloferula luteola. The sequence goes on along the minus strand of NZ_JACHFD010000008.1, from coordinate 56,842 downwards.
ACCCCACCTTTGTTGAGGAAGACGTGCTCCACTACTGCGTGGCCAATATGCCCGCAGCCTATGCTCGCACCGCCACTCAGGCCCTTACGAACATCACTTCGAAGTACGTCCTCGAGTTCGCCAACTACGGCCTCGAAAAGGCCGTTCTCCGCACCCCCGCCCTCGCGGGTGGCGTCAACACCTGGATGGGCAAACTCACCTGCCCAGCCGTCGGCGAAGCCCACGGCATGGAGTCGGAGGTTTTCTCGGTCAACTGATCGAACCTCCCCTCCCTCCCACGCAAGAACTCCAGCGGGCTGGCGTATGGCAAACCCACCACGCCAGCCCATTTCATTTTTCCATGGAAACCCGCCTCAAGATCGAAACCCGGATCCAGCTCGCGGAAGAGCGCTTCCTCCTGCCCCTTCTCCATCCGGCCACTGCGCCCCTCGACATCACCGCTTGGGAAGCCCCCGGTGAACCCGTCAGCTGGGATGATGCCTCCGGCCAATCCTATCAACCCGCAGCCGAGGGTGACTCCTGGGGTCGCCGTTGGGGAACCACTTGGTTCCACTTCACCGGCACCCTTCCTGCCGATTGGCAGGGAAAAGACATCGTCGCCCTCATCGACCTCGGATTCGCCGAAGAAGAAGGCTTTGGCCGTGAAGGACTCGTCTGGGTCGATGGCAAACCCGTCATCGCACTCAGCCGGCGCCGTATCAGCATCCCCCTTCGCTCCATCTCCACCGATGGCCAATCCGTCGACTTCTACGTCGAAGCCGCCGCCAACCCCAAAGAGGAATGGCACTGGCATGATGGTGCCGAGCCCCCCGATCGCCCCCTCTATCGCATCACCCGCGCTCGTCTCGCCGTCTTCGACGCCGAGCTTTTCGAGTTCCTCCTCGATTTCCGCGTCTGTCGCGAGGCACTCGCAGAGATTCCCGACACCACCACTCGCCACGCCCGCCTGCTGCGAGGACTCGACCAAGCGTGCCGTCGCATGGAACGCGGCCACCGCGATTGGCTCCCCTCCGCCAAAGCCGACCTCGCGCCCCTCCTTGCCGCCACCAACGGCTCGACCACTCATACCATCACCGCCACCGGCCACGCCCACATCGATACCGCATGGTGCTGGCCCCTGCGCGAAACCATCCGCAAGTGCGCTCGCACCTTCGCCACCATGCTGGCCTACATGGAGCAACACCCGGAATTCCGATTCAGCTGCTCCCAACCGGTCCAGTACCTATGGATGAAGCACCACTATCCCAGCATCTTCGAAGGCATCCAAAAGGCCGTGAAACGAGGTCAATGGGAGCCCATGGGAGCCATGTGGGTCGAGCCCGACTGCAACGTCCCCTCCGGTGAATCGCTCGTCCGCCAACTCCTTCACGGCAAAGAGTTCTTCGACCGAGAGTTCAGCTGCAACAGCCACGAACTCTGGCTGCCCGACGTCTTTGGCTACTCGGCCGCCCTCCCGCAAATCCTCCAAAAAGCCGGAGTCGATCGGTTCCTCACCCAGAAAATCTCCTGGAACGACACCAATCGCTTCCCCCATCACACCTTCCTCTGGGAAGGCATCGACGGCACCCGCATTTTCAGCCACTTCCCCCCGGTCGATACCTACAACGCCCGCGTTGAGGCCCACGAACTTTCCAAAGCCGAACGGCAATTTGCTCAGAAAGACCGCGCCCACCGCTCGCTGATGCCCTACGGCTTCGGAGACGGAGGGGGGGGACCCACCGAGGAAATGATCGGCCGCATCCAACGCTTTGCCGACTTCGAGGGCCTTCCTCAGGTCGAGTTCGGCACAGTCGACAGCTTTTTCACCGCCGCCGAAGCCGACATCGAAGAACCCCCGGTCTGGTGCGGAGAACTCTACCTCGAACTCCACCGCGGCACCTATACCAGCCAGGCGCACAACAAACTCATGAACCGCCGCTGCGAACAATCGCTGCGCGAAGCCGAGTTCCTGCAAACCCTGGCCGCCCTCCACCGCCCCGGTCACGAACTGATCCCCACCGATCCTTGGCCCGAGCGCACCCCCTGGGACGTTCCCGGCCATGGGCCCCAAAAAGAATCCTCCCTCACCGCCTCCGCGCTCGATCGAGCCTGGAAATTGGTTCTTCTCAACCAGTTCCACGACATCTTGCCAGGCTCCTCCATCCATCGCGTCTACGAGGAAAGCCGTCGCGACTACGAAGTCATTGAAACCATCGCCAAAGCCATCAGCGAGGGCGCCCTCGACGTCCTCATGGAACCGGATGCGACCACCCTCACCGCCATCAACACCCTTGCCCACGACCGTGCCGAAGTCGTGGAATTCGATGGTGACCCCCTCTGGGTTTCCGCGGACTCCTGCGGTTTCCGTTCCTTCGAGTCCCTGCCCACCACTTTGCCCGAGGGAGTCGCCGCAGTCGTCGTCACCGAAACGGCCGAAGGCTGGCAGCTCGACAATGGCATCGTCCGCGTCAGCGTCACCTCAACCGGAATCGTCACTTCGCTCGTCGACCTCCGCACTGGGCTTGAAACCCTCGCCGCTCCCGCCAACGAATTCCATCTTCTTCGCGACTATCCCAACCGTTGGAGCGCCTGGGACATCGAAGCCTCCGCCATGGACGACTACGAAATCGTCGGTGGCAATGGCTCCGGCGAATGCCTTGAAGCCGGTCCGCTGCGTGCCGTTCTCGCCATCCACCGCGATTTCGGGTCCTCGAAGGTATCCCAGCGCATCATCCTGCGCGCCGGCAGCGCCCGGCTCGACTTCGATACCGAGATCGACTGGCGGGAACGCGACCGCGTTCTCAAAGTCGCCCTTCCTCTCGCCGTGCGCAGTGACCACTCCACCTGCGAAATCCAATACGGCAATGTCCGCCGCGCAACTCACCGCAACACCTCGTGGGATGCCGCCAAGTTTGAAATCCCGATCCATCGCTGGCTCGACCTCTCCGAACCTGGCCGCGGAGTTGCCGTTCTCAACAACGGCATCTTCGGTTGTGACATCCTAGGAAGCTGCGTTCGCCTCACACTGCTCAAAGCTGGCAGCGCCCCCGATCCTGTCGCCGATCTCGGCATCCACCGTCGCACCTTCTCGATTTTCCCCCACTCCGGCCCCGTGCTCGAGGGCGGAGTGATCGAAGAAGCCCTCGCCCTCAACGCACCCCTGCGTCTCCGCCGCGGCCGTTTCACCTGCGGCAACGAGAAATCCTGGCTCCGCACCGATACCCCCGGCCTCACTCTGGAAGCCCTCAAGCTTGCCGAGGATGGAAAAGGAGTCGTCATGCGCTGGGTCGAAAGCGCCGGTCGCTCGGCCCACGCCGCCATCCAAGCCGAACTCGACCTCTCCTTCAAGGAGTCCGATCTGCTCGAACGCCCGCTCCCGTCTGGAGAAGAACCGGGGGCCCTCACCGTTCGCGCGTTCGACATCCGCACCTTCCGCGCCACGCTTGCCTGATCTCCTACCGCCCGCACCTTCCGGTGCGGGCGGTCTTCTTCACCACAAAAGCCTTTCCATCGGCCCACGGACCGCTACCTCCGCCGGGTGTCCTGGCTGTTGCTCACCGTCACTTCCGCGGTTTTCCTCGGGCTCTACGACTTCTTCAAGAAGGCCGCCTTGCGGGTCAATGACGTCACCCCCGTGCTGTTTGGCAGCGTCGCCGCCTCCGCCCTTGTCTGGCTGCCATTGATGGTTTGGGGAGTCATCTCTCCGAGCACCCTTCCCCATCCGGCACTCGATGTCGTCCATCTCTCCGCCCGAGAGCATGCATTCCTATGGGGCAAAGCACTCATCGTCGGCAGCTCATGGCTTTGCGGCTACCATGGCCTGAAAGCCCTTCCCCTCTCCATTGCCACGCCGATTCGTGCCACTGGACCTCTTTGGACCATCGGCCTCGCGGTGCTCCTCTTTCGCGAAATGCCCAGCGCTCGGCAATGGATCGGGCTCACCGTGATCCTTTGCGCCTTCTTCGCCTTCACCTTCGTCGGCCGCCGCGAGGGCATCCACTTCCACCGGGACAAAGGCGTCTTTTTCATGATCGGAGCCACACTCCTCGGCGCCCTCTCAGCGCTCTACGACAAGTTTCTCCTTCAATCGGTCCAGCTCCCTGCCACCACCGTTCAGGCTTGGTTCACCGTCGATCTCGCCGTCCTCTTACTTCCCACCCTAGGGCCTTGGTGGCGTTCCCCCCAACGCAAGCCCTTCGTCTGGCACCCAGCCATTCCCGTCATCGGCCTCACTCTGCTCGTGGCCGATCTGCTTTACTTCCTCGCCATCAGCCAGCCGGACGCCTTGATTTCCCTGATTTCCCCGGTGAGGAGAAGCTCGGTGATCGTCTCCTTCCTCCTCGGGATCATCATTTTCCGGGAAAAACACCTCCTCGCCAAAGCACTCTGCGTCCTCGGCATCATCGGCGGCGTCCTGCTGCTGTCGTAGCTCACCCTACTCGGCCAAAGGCAGTGTCACGGTTTTCTTGCCCCTTCCCGGGTTCACGGTCTTCGCTCCCTGGGAGGTCCACTGCAGAGGATCCAAACACATCTGCCGGCGGGTTTGCTCCCCGTTCCACGAGTGGTAGACATTGAAGTACGTCGTGTCATCGGGTCCCAGCACCACCGAATTATGACCCGGTCCGATCAATTCTCCTGGGATCGTATGGATCACCGCGGCCTCGTCCTTGCTCACCGCATCCACATAGGGCCCCGTCACCGTCGCCGACGTTGCGCAGCCCACCCCATATCCCGGCGTCTGCCAATTTCCACCGGAGTAGAACAAATAGTACTGCCCCTCACGGAACACCACCGCCGGTCCCTCCACCGTGTGCCAGGCCTTCCACTTCTTCCCATACAAATCCCGATCCCGCTCATAGATCTGCCAGTCGGCAAACGCTCGCATCACCGTCGTCGTCTCTCCTTCCGGAGTCATCATATCATCTCCCAATTTCACCACCGCCAAGGCCGTGCCTGGGCGCAGGTCAAAGAAGTCTTTGGCAAAAAAGAAATACCACTGGACACTCTGCGGGTCCTTGAAGGCATGCCCATCGATCGAAAACTCCAAATCCGGAAACATCCACTTTCCCGTATCTCGGAAAGGCCCCGTGGGATGATCCGACACCGCCACCCTCATCTTCCGATTGCCGGCCCAATACAGATAAAACTTCCCATCCTTCTCCGCGATCTCTGGTGCCCAATATTCTTCGATTCCCTCGATCTTATCCAAAACCGAACCCACCGGCTCCCAATCCGTAAAATTCGTAGAGCGTAGCATCGGGAATTGTTTCCCCTCCGCGGCATTGCCAGTCCCGATCGCATACCAAGCGTCACCCGACTTGAACACATACGGGTCCGCCAAATAGCCATCCCACACCGGATTCTCATAAGAAATCGTCGGGGTTTCTGACGCCACCACAGTCCGGAGCGCCACCGCTCCCACCATCATCATCTTTAGCCAATCTTGGGTTCTCATGGGTCCGGCACCTTACGCCGCGTTCGCAGAATTTCTTCCTGAATCCCAAAAAGATGTCAGACAACCCACTCCAAGCCCCTCCCTCAAGGCCACTTCCGAAAATTGTCCGTGTTGACGAAGTTTCTCCGCGCGATGCCAGGAAAAATACCGAATCCTGCTTGCACGTCCCGCAAGGGAAACGTTTCCTAGATCAATCCAACCGACGTATCCCTCAACCCAGTTGCACCCATGGAAATGAATGAACTCGAAGTCTGGTTTGTCACCGGCAGCCAGCATCTTTACGGTCCCGAAACCCTTCAGCAAGTCGCCGCCCACTCCGAGGAAATCGCTGCGGGCCTCGATGCCAGCTCACGGATCCCCGTCAAGGTCGTCTTCAAGCCAGTGATGAAGACTCCGGACGAAATCACCGAGCTTTGCCGGGACGCCAACAACGCCGCGAACTGCATCGGCATCATCACGTGGTGCCACACCTTCTCGCCGTCCAAAATGTGGATCCGGGGGCTCGGCCTGCTCAACAAGCCGATCTGCCATCTCCACACTCAATACAATCGCGACATCCCGTGGTCGTCGATCGACATGGACTTCATGAACCTCAATCAGGCCGCCCACGGCGACCGCGAGCACGGATTCATCATGTCGCGCATCCGTCGCAAGCGGAAGGTCGTCGTCGGATTCTGGCAGGCCGATTCCGTTCAGGAAAAACTCGGAGCCTGGACCCGCGCCGCTGCCGCCTGGCACGATTGGCAAGGAGCCAAGTTCTGCCGCTTTGGCGACAACATGCGGGAAGTCGCCGTCACCGAAGGCGACAAAGTCACCGCCCAGATCAAATTCGGCTTCTCCGTCAATGGCTATGGCGTTGGTGACCTGGTGGCCAAAGTCAATGCCGCCACCGATGCGGAAATCGATGCCCTCGTCGAAGAATACGAGGCCACTTACGAAATGTCCGCGGACCTGCAAAAAGGTGGCGAACGCCATGACTCCATCCGCGAGGCCGCTCGCATCGAACTCGGCATGACCCGCTTCCTCGAAGAAGGTGGATTCAAAGGATTCACCACCACCTTCGAAGACCTCCACGGCCTCGTTCAATTGCCCGGACTTGCCCCCCAACGACTCATGGCCAAAGGCTATGGCTTCGCCGGAGAAGGCGATTGGAAAACCGCCGCTCTCGTTCGCGCCATGAAAGTCATGGCCGTCGGCCTCGAAGGCGGTACGTCCTTCATGGAGGACTACACCTATCACATGGATCCCGCAGATCCGAAGGTCCTTGGTTCCCACATGCTGGAGATTTGCCCGACCATCGCCGATGGCAAAGCCTCCCTCCAGGTTCATCCCCTGGGCATCGGTGGCAAGGCCGATCCGGCCCGCCTCGTCTTCAACACCCCGGCAGCTCCCGGCCTCAACGCCTCCATCATCGACATGGGCAATCGCTTCCGCATGCTCGTCAATGAGGTCGTCGGCACCACTGGCGAACCAATGCCAAAACTGCCAGTCGCCCAAGCCCTTTGGAAACCCCAGCCGAACTTCGAAGACGGCTGCGCTTGCTGGATCTATGCCGGCGGCGCCCACCACACGGGCTACAGCCAGGCCGTCACCACCGAGATGCTAGAGGACTTTGCCCAAATCGCAGGCATCGAACTCGTCGTGATCGACGAAGATACCAAAGTTCGCCAGTTCCGCCAGGAACTCGAATGGAACGACGTCGCCTACGGATTGCAGATCGCCTACGCCTGATCCCGCTTCGAGCTTCCTGAAGATTCCAACGCATCCAGCCGGTCACCCATTGAGGTGGCCGGCTTTTTTCGTCCCTCCCCCACCGCCATTCTTCACGAATTCCGGAAAAAGATATCAGGCGCGGTGAACATCCCAATCACCGCACACAAAGCCAACACTGCCACTCCCCAATAGCCGATCCCAAACGCCCATATTCCCACCTGCGCAAGGCATCCCAAAACACCGATTGCCATCGGCACCTTCCGGTTTCCTTGGAGATAACTCACCACCGTCACCACCACCCAGATGGCACTCACGAAATAGTACATAAACCGAGAAATGCCAGGGCATTCCTAGGCTTCAAGCCCAAGTCCACCAAGAGCTCATGGTTACACGACCCACACTCGCCGCAATGGCCAAAATGGCCAAAATGGGTCCCAAAAAAAAGCCGCACCCCCCCTCGACTTCCTCGTCGATCGGCGCCTTAGTTATCAAAGACCTTTGAATCATCATCTCCGCGATATCTGAGCATCGTAAGATGCTAATGACGAATGCTCATCCCCACCCCTTCCCCTTCGAGAAACTGCAGATAAAAACAGACTCGGCCCTTCCTTGTCCCGCTCCCGAAACAATTCCTGCATCGCGACTTCAAGGAAATCACCCGACCACCGGCCATTTCAACCTTACTCTCAACGGATCGCGACGAAATCCCCTCGAAAATCCACGGCAACTTTCCCCGCGTCCTCCATCGTCACTTGCAACTCGATCCGGGCTTTGCCTGCCCGCCGAAACTGCGCCTCAAATCTCTCCAAAACCATCCTGTCGGGCGCATGACAACGAGCTCGCAGTTCTCCACCCACCGGCAGCCGATAATCCACCTGACTCTTCCGAATCACCAGATGCGCCTCCGCATCATCCAGCTCACGCCATAGCCACGCATAGCCCGCCAGCGTCGCGACCACCGCTAAGCTGCCCCCAAATGCTGTGCCCAGATGATTGTGATTGGGCTCAAGAGGTGCCACCAATTCCAATCCACGGTGAGTCAGCTCCACCCGCACCCCCATCGACCGAGAAAGAGGAATCTGTTCGTGGAGATAGGCCTCCAATTCAACCGCTGTCATGCGTCGATCTGGCGAATGCGCTCCAAGTGCCTCCCTCCTTCAAAGGGAGTTTCCAGAAAGATCGCCACCAACTTCAGCGCCGTCTCAAGGTCCATCATCCGCTCACCCAGAGATAGCACATTGGCATCATTGTGCTGCCGCGTCAACCGGGCCGATTCCTCGTTCCACGCGAGACCACAGCGGATCCCCGCCGTGCGGTTGGCCGTGATTGCTTCGCCATTTCCCGATCCACCGAGAACAATCCCCCGGTCCACCTCCCCCGCAGCCACCGCTTCCGCCACCTGGCGAATGAACGGCACATACGACACCGATTCCGGAGAATCCGTGCCGTAGTTCGTCACCTCGAAGCCTTGCGTACGCAAATAGGCAAGAATCTCCTCTTTGTAGCGGTAACCGGCGTGATCCGAACCAATCGCGATTTTCATGGGCTGCGGCAGAACCATGAACCGTCTCCCGCTCAGCGCCAACCCCGGATCTGCTCGGAAACCCAAGCAATCTCCTCGGCAAACACCGCGTGGTCTCCTCCAGGAAACACCCAACTTGTCAGCTTCGCTTGCGCCGACTTCAGAACCTCCGTGCTCTCCAGCACCTGTGCGACCGGGATGTGAGGATCCTCCTCAGCACAAGCCAACAACACAGGCACGCCTCGCAAGTCCGAAGTCCCACGCGCAACCCCGGGCGGGCCGATCAACGCACTGCTCAAACCCGCCACAAAACCCAAACTGCACGAACGCCGATGCGCCCACTCCAGCGCGAGGCACCCGCCCTGGGAAAAGCCCATCAAACCGATGCGTTCGCTTGGAATCCCTGCGTCGCGCAGCGCGGCCACCTCCTGATCCACTTTCTCCAAAGCCTCGCTGAGCCACGGCTCATTTTCCGTCAGCGGGGCAAAAAAGCGCTGCGGATACCAACTGAATCCCGCGGCCTGAGGAGCCACCAACGCAAGATTCTTGGCCGGTAGGGCCTGCGCCAATCCCACCATATCATCCGCCGTTGCCCCGCGACCGTGGAGCAGGATCAATCCACCTTGGGCCTCCTTGGGCAGGGTACCCCATCGAAGAGTCGTCATCTTCATCAGGACAGCACTGGTGCAGGTTCCACCACTGGCAACAAGCGCTCAATTTCCGCCCGCAGGGCCTCATGCTGGCGCGGCAAACGCAATTGTGTTCCCAGAGATTCAAAATCCTCATCCACGGCAAAGCCGGGCCCCGCCGTCGCCAACTCAAACAGAATCCCTCCCGGCTCCCGGTAGTAGATCGAGCGGAAATAGTCCCGGTCCATCACCGCCGACACCCCCAGACCTGCCGATCGAAATTCCGCCTGCTTGGCTCGCTCCGCATCCACATCCGGCACGCTCCACGCCATGTGATGAATGGTTCCCACGCCGCCGAGCCCTCGCTCCCCTGCCCCTTCGATCACATCGGCATACCGGCCTGATCCTCCATCACCCACCTCATAGCGGGTGCGATTCCCCTCTCGCCTTACCATCCGGAAGCCCATGCCTTCCGTTAATAAAGCCGCTGTCAACGATGCCTCCACCACGGTGAGTTCCGCCGCGTGCAGTCCCCGCAAAGCCACCTCTTGCGGAACTCCCGCTCCGTCCCAACCACTCCGCGCGTCGAACTCGACCGCCACGATCTCCACCGGAATCCCATCGGGATCCCGGAATGACAACACTTCCTCACCAAACCGTTCCTGCCGCTCAACCTCGACTCCGTGAGATTCCAGACGACGGTGCCAAAAAGACAATGACGCCGGCGCCGCCGAAAACACCAACGCCGTGGCCTGCCCCGAACCCACCCGCCCATCGGCATCTCCTCCCGGCCAGTAGAAGAAGGTTACAATGCTTCCAGGGGAGCCATTCGCATCTCCATAGTAGAAATGGTAAGCGGACGGGTCATCAAAGTTCACCGTCTTTTTCACCTGCCGAAGACCAAGCAGGCCAACATAGAAGTCGATGCTTCGCTGCGGATCGCCACCGATGGCGGTGACATGATGGATGCCTTGAATAACGGAGTTCATGATCGTTCTGTGAAATGGGAGCCTTTGCTCCGTTGCCTGCTTGCAGACTATCTCGCATGCTCAGACCGGAGAAATGCCGACTCCGCGGGCTGAGCCTGCAGAACCGGCATACCCTCCACCCCCTGCTCAGGACCTCGCAAATTCGAGCAAATCCGCATTGAGCTGCTCCTTGCTCGTGTCCCCCAGACTGTGGGAACCGCCTGGGTAAATTTTCAGCACCGACCCCTCCACCAATGAGGACGAAAGCATCGCCGAGGTCGCAATCGGAACAATCTGATCGTCCTCCCCGTGGACGATCAACGTCGGCACATCAAAACGCTTCAAATCCTCGGTGAAGTCCGTCTCCGAAAAGGCCTTGATGCAATCATACGCATTCTTATGCCCCGACATCATCCCCTGAGCCCACCAAGAACGAATCAATCCTTCTGAAATGGAAGCCCCAGGTCGGTTGAAATTGAAAAATGGCCCACTTGCAACCTCCAGAAAGAACTGCGAGCGATCCGCCAAATAGGCCGCCCGAAACCCATCAAAAACCTCCATCGGCAATCCTCCCGGATTGGCCTCCGTCTTCAACATGATCGGAGGCACCGCACCCATCAGAACGGCCTTCGCAACACGGTGGGTTCCGTGCCGCCCAATGAATCGGGCCACTTCGCCTCCCCCTGTCGAATGCCCCACCATCATCACGTCCTTCAAATCGAGCATCTCAAATAGCTCGGCAAGGTCGTCCGCATACTGGTCCATGTGATTTCCATCCCACGGTTGGCTGGATCTTCCATGACCACGTCGGTCGTGGGCAATGCAGCGAAAACCATGGGACGCGAGGTGAAACATCTGGGCTTCCCAGGCATCGGCCGTCAGCGGCCATCCGTGGCTGAAAGTGACGACTGGGCCGTCCTTTGGACCCCAGTCTTTGTAGTAGATAAGCGTACCATCGCGTGTCGTGAACGTGCTCATGAATCCATTTCGAGGTTGGGTATTTCTAGCTCAGCTCCCCCATGGAGCTCAGAAGGCAAAACAATCGCATCCAGCGTGACCCCAGAGCGGCCCATGCCCATGCGATGGACAGCTCATCGCCTGCATCCGGGGCCCTCGGCCGTCCCAATGAGGCGCTCCGAATCCACCAAAAGTCGCAATGGGAGACCACTCAGGAAGAACCGGAATCGCAGGAGCATCGTACTTCTGAAAAGCCCCCGCAGCATAAACCGGTTTCCCCGCCACCATCGTCAGCACCGATACCAGGTCCCGAATCCGTTCCTCAGGGATCGCCAGATAGTCCTCAGATGTCACCACCAGATCCGCATGATGCCCCGGGATCAATGCGCCCTTCTCCCCATCTTCACCGGAAAACCAGGCACTGCCCCGAGTGTAGAGCCTCAGGGCTTCCTCGCGGCTCATCCGATTTCTCTCCGGATACAACTCCAGCCCACCCTGGGTCCGACCACTCACCAACCAGTAGAGTGAATGGAAAGAATTGTAGCTGGCAACCCGTGTCGCATCCGTCCCAGCACCCACCGGCACCCCCGCCTCCAGCATCCGGCGGATCGGTGGAGTCCTCTCTGCCGCCTCCGCCCCGTACCGGCCCACAAAATACTCCCCTTGAAACGACATCCGGTGCTGCACTGCGATCCCTCCACCAAGAGCCCGCACGCGATCAATATTTCGGTCACTGATCGTTTCACAGTGATCCAGAAACCACCGCAGTTCCCCCAACGGCACTTCACGATCGATGCGTTCGAACACATCGAGGAATCGTGAGATACTCTCATCGTAAGTCGCATGCAGTCGGAATGGCCAACCATTCGAAGCCAACGCCAGCACCACCGCTTCCAACTCATCCTCCAGCGAAGCCGCAAGATCAGGACGAGGCTCAAGGAAATCCTCAAAGTCAGCCGCAGAAAACACCAGCATCTCACCTGCCCCATTCATCCGGAAAAACGCATCCCCATCACCAGGGCGCGTCATCTTCATCCATCTTGCAAAATCCTCCTTCTCCTGCTGCGGACGTTGCGTGAAAAGATTGTAGGCAATGCGCACCGTGAGCTCTCCGCGATCGTGAAGCTGACGAATGATCTCATAATCCTCGGGATAATTTTGAAATCCCCCACCCGCATCGATGCAACTTGTCACCCCGAGACGGTTCAACTCGCGCATGAAATGACGAGTGGAATTCAACTGATGCTCCGGAGGCAATTTCGGACCCTTCGCGAGCGTCGCATAGAGAATCATCGCATTGGGTCGCGCCACCAGTAAGCCCGTTGGGTTGCCTTGCTTGTCCCGTTGAATCTCTCCGCCCGGGGGATGGGGAGTGTCTTTTGTGTAGCCACAAACGCGCAGGGCTGCCCGATTCAAGAGGGCCTGACAATAGAGATGCAGGATGAATACTGGCGTATCCGGAGCCGCTTCATTCAATTCGTCCAAAGTGGGCATCCGCCGCTCAACAAACTGGAACTCACTCCAAGATCCGACAACGCGCACCCATTGGCCAGGCGGAGTGATCGCGGCTTGGATTTTCAACATTCGCAACGCCTCCGCCAGCGAGGCGATCCCATCCCAACGCAGCTCAAGGTTGTAGTTCAATCCGCCACGAATCAGGTGCAGGTGGGAGTCATTCAACCCCGGAATCACGCGGTGGCCCTGCAAGTCGATCACCTCCGTATTCGGGCCGGGCTCCATCGGATCATCGCTCGTGGCCAGGATTCGGCCATCCTTGACCGCCACATGTCGAACTTCGGGCCGCGATGGATCCAGCGTGGTGACGCGCCCATTGCATAGAATCAGGTCGGGAACTTCCATATTCATGAAATCACAGGGTAAAGCCAACGACGAAACAACCGCGTCAGGTTGGGCATCACCCACCATGTCAACAGGGCGACAATCAGCCCCGTGACCACCCCATTGACGGCCAGGGGATGCCATCCCGGCAGACAGGGCCCAATCCAACGTGGCAGCAGCGAAGTCAGCGGATAGACGCCGAGAAATGTCACCACCGCCATCTTCCAGCGGGTGGGTGGAATCTGACCCGCCGCCTTGGGCAAAGAGAACCAACCCGAGATTCCTTCCATCTCTTGAATGTGTGGATCCTCTTCGGTAAGCTCGCGCAATCGCGCCATCCAATGCGCGTAGGCATCAGAAGCCGTAAAGGCCCGCCGCGCCGCCCGATCCGCAAATCGGTCCACCACCGTGTAATCCCGCGGATGCCCGTGCTCCGACCGGATCACGTGAATGCTCAAATTTCCCGGAAAACTCAGAGCAAAGCCGATGAACTCTTGCATCGCCATTTCGAAGGCCTCTTCACATCCCGGCTTCGTGCGGCGGCGCACGATCACAGTTACCGAAGGATCCACAGGTGGCAGGGGCATAAGCTTATCTCTTCCTTGGGAAGCTCCACTTCGGCGTGACCAAGAATCTCGATCAAAGCTCAAAATCCCAGCCGGAAGCTGAGCTGCAAATAGTCGGCATCCATTCCAGCCACCGCTTTGAGTGAGGAGCCCGCCTCATGGTGCGTGTATCCGAGCGACCACGTCGTGGATGGAGCGGATCGCCACTCCAACAATAAGTTCCAGGCCACTCCCAAATCCCGACTCGAAGCGGCCCCTGCCACCGGTTGGAAGGGCGGAGCATACACCGCATCCTCGGCATCGAATCGCCATTGAAAATTCACTCCGATGCTCAACATCAGATCCTCCGTCGGTTTCATCTCCACTCGCGGATTCAGATTCCAGAGATTCGAGGGCGACAAAAACCCTCCCTCATTGAAGTAGTTATTCGCTGCAAACAAGGGATGAAAGGTGTGAATAACCTCCCCGCTCTGTCCCCCGGAAATTGCATCCAATCTCAAATGCCACGTGGGCTCCCACCGCCAACCCGAGATCGCATAGCGGCCATCGAAACTCACCGCTCCCGCGATGATCTCCCGATCACCGGCACGGCCCCATTGGAACATTCCCTCCGCATCCAGACCCCATTCCCCATCAACCTTCCATCCCCGGACTCCCAACGTATGCCGAGTTTCCCGGCCCCCTTCCGGCACCACGACCGATCGTCCTTCGCGCAACCCCAAATAGTAGACATCCAGTCCCCTTCCCTCCCCGAGCGTCCGCATGCCATACACCCCCCACCAACGCTGATTCTCTGGCTCGGACCGATTGTCGAAGGAGCCAGGCCGAATCTTCACCGCTGAAGCCACCCAGGCATCCACCTGCCACCCCTCATCTCCCCGCCAGGATATCCGCACGGCATCATGAGACAGCCGCTGATTCGCCCCTTCCCGCTGCGCCAGCAAACGTCCGGAGCCATACACCAAAGACTGACGCCCAAGCTTCCATTCAAAATCTTCCACCTCGGTTCTTAGAAATCCCTGAAGCAGATCCAGGTCGTCCTGATCCGGTGGAGCCAGAGGGGCGGACTTCCCCCAGGTTTTTCCCCAAGTCCACTCAGCCACGAGACTCGTCGATGCCTCCTCTCTCCAACTCCCCAGGACTTGGAATCTTTGTTGGAGCCAAGCATCCCGCTCCAGCCCACCCAATCCCAATTCGGGATTCCGATAACTCTCGTACATCGTCCTCGCATGACCCTCCCAATGGAGATCCGCGCCCACCACCCAGGCAGACGCGGCAAGCCAGGCGATCATGCCCGTCGCGAACGTCACGCGTGGGATTTCGGCGCCACGACCTGAGGCTGCAGGGCCGATTGCGGGGCCTTGTGAACCATCGTGTAGGCATACTCGACGCCCACCCCATAGGCCCCGGCCTGACCCTTCAGAATCCCCATCAACGCATCATAGTGCTCCCGGCGCGCCCAGTCACGCTGCCACTCCAACAGGGCAGGAATGGTCGTCAATCGGGTCGCCCCTGCTTGCACCATGCGCGACATCGCCGCTTCATGGGCCGCGGGCGAGGTGGCTCCACAGCAATCATCCACCACAAAAACCTGATATCCGGCACCCAACATCTCGATGGTCGGCCAGGTCACGCAAACCTCCGTCCACAAACCCGTCATCAGAATCTTTTTGCGGCCGGTCGCCTCGATGGCCTTTCGAAAGCCTTCATCATCCCAGGAATTCATCGATGTCCTTTCCACGACGTCCTGTCCCGAGAAAACATCCAGCAATTGCGGCCAGATGTAGCCACTAAAGGACTCAGTTTCGACGGCAGTCAAAACTGCCGGCACCTGGAACTCCTTCGCCACTTTGGCGAGGAGCGTGACATTATTGATCAATGCAGCGCGATCAATGTTCGCGACGCCGAAGGTCATCTGCGGTTGGTGATCGATGAAAACCACGGCGCTGTCTTCGGCGGTGAAAAGTTGGTGATACGGATTCATGCTTCACCCCTTGCTTGGGAGAATCCGGCGAGATGTGACCCAAGAACTACTCCACTTTCTCAAGGTTCGCGAACAAGGCCCAATCTCCTCCGTCCATGCGCACTTGCAGCTGAGGTTTTTCACCCTTGTCCGGAATAAACACTTCCAGCCTCGGTTCGGTGATTCCGCGCAAATGAGTCCCGGAGATCGCCCGCAAGCAGCAACGCTCCACCACTGCAAACTCATTCACTTTTCCCGAGGGTTGAGTTTCCAGCCACCGATCACCCTGCCTCACCCAGTCCCTAGCTCCCGGATCCTCGTAGGAATATTCGAATTGAAAAGCGGTCGGGGCCCCGTCCGGCGGACCGGGCGGGCGCTCCCTCAACTGGTCAAATCCCGGAACTGCACGCAATGCCACCCACGCCTCCGAACTCTTCAACTCGGGCACTCCGGGAAAGCCTCCCGCGATCGCTTGCCCCAGCAAAGCGACCGCTCTTTCCGCAACCTCGACACTTCCCTCCCCCTGCTGCCCCGCCACCCATGCAAGAAATTCAACACCAGAAATCAGCTCCTGCCAGCGCTCGGGACGCAAACTCGCGAGCCCTTCCGCCGCTTCGATCACCTCCTCCACTCGGCCCTCTTCCTGAGCCATCTTTCCCAAAGCGTTCCAGCGCTGCGCCAGCAGGACCTTTGGCTCCTCGTCATCAGGTCGCAGCGCCGATTGCTCCCGGTGACATTCCACCGATCGTCGATAGCTCACCACCGCCGCATCCACCTCACCCCGCTCCCGCTGAAACGCCGCCAGCTGGTCCCATACAGAACCCTCCCGCGATCGGTATCGGGCGTCTTCAGGAAAGGCCTCCACCAAGGCGTGCTGAAGCGCCACCGCTTTCTCCAACTCCGCCACCGCCTCCTCCACTCTCCCCAACTGCCTCAAGTCCATCCCCACAAGGCAACGCCCCGTCGCGACCGACGACAGGTGCTCTGGATTGGACGGAAACTGCAAAGCCAGCTCCTCCCGAATTTTGATCGCCTCCTCTAACAGCGGCAGCGCCTCCGTCGGCCGGCCCCCATATGTAAAAATGTACCCAAGGTTCAGGAGAGAGGTTGCCAACAAATGCCGCTGAAATACTTCGTTCGGATGCGATTCGCATCGGTGCCGCTGCAGAGAAATCGCCCGCTGATATCCTTCAACGGCAGCCGGGTCGCCGCGCGAATGCAGTACTTTCGCCAAGTTCGACTGAGCATAGGCCACGTAGCCTTCCTCTTCCTCGGGTCGTTCCCTCTCCAGTTTCTCCGCCTCCCCAAGGGCCTCCTCAAGCAGCTTCTGCGCGCCCCCCAGCTCACTGGGATCGTGCGCCAGCAGAATCCCATGATTCACCAACAGCGTAATGAAGATCTTCCGATCAGCCACCCGCTCCGGATCTTTGGCGAGAATTCGTCGTACGATTCCCAAAGCCCTCCGCTGACCATTCCTCGCGCCCAGGTCATCATGCGCCCTCTCCCACACCGCTGCCCGATTGTTCTCAATGCTCGCCCACAACGACAGCGCATCGAGATCCTCCGGCTCCTCCTTCACCAAGGAAGCGGCAAGCGCTTCTGCCTGTTCATAGGCCCCCAGGGCCTCCGTCACCTGACCCAATTCATAGTAGATCAATCCCAATTGATTGAATGCTCCGGCGTTTCCCGCGGTGAAGGGCAAGTCCGCGCGACTTTGCGCCGCCAACTCCTCGTAAAATGGCAAGGCCGACTCCAACAGGGCACGTCTGAAATCGGAAAAATCCGCTTCCTGAAGACGGGGCTCCAGGGTCATCCGATTCAGGAACAACTCCACAGCCTCACGAGCCTTCACCAGATTTGCTTCCGATTGCACCCGCGACCTCCGCGCCTCCGACGCCTGCCAGAGACTCACTCCCGTTCCCGCCAGCAAGGCCACTGTCACCAGGACCGTCGCCATCACCCCGGCTCGATGCCGAAGGGCAAACTTGGACACCTGATATCCCCAGCTCGGAGGAACTGCACTCACCGGGTCACCGCGCAAATAGCGGCCCAGATCCCCAGCCAGGGAACTCGCCGTCGCATATCGATCACGCCGATCTTTCGCGAGCGCCTTCAACACGATGCGGTCCAAATCCCCCCGCAATCGTCGCTGAATTCCCACCAAGTCCTCACCCCGTGCTCCTGCCACTTCATCGTCCAGCAAACACTGACTCGGCTTCGGAATCACCCCATTCCGAATCTGCAAAAGAGCCCCATCATAGGGAATGTCCGAATCAAAAACATCCGGCGTCCGACCGCACATCAGCTCAAAGAGAATCACCCCCAGCGAATACACATCACTCCGAGTATCCACATCCCGGGTGCTCCCCGCCTGCTCCGGGCTCATGTAAGCTAGCGTTCCCAAAATCGCGCCAACCCGCGTCTGCAGACCGTCCCCGGCCGCTTCCCCTCCCAAAGCCTTGGCGATTCCAAAGTCGATCACCTTGGGCACGGGTCGACCATCGACCTCCGTCACTAACAAATTCGACGGCTTCAGGTCACGATGGAGAATCGCCTTCTGGTGCGCATGTTGCACCGCCAGGCACACAGGAATGAAGATCTCCAATCGCTGGCGAATCGTCAAATTCCGAGCATCGCAGTACTCCGTCAATGGCTCGCCCTTCACCCATTCCATTGCGAAATAAGGCAAACCCTCATCGTCTGCTGCGGCATCGAAAACCGCGGCAATATTCGGATGATCCATCCGTGCCAGGGCCTGGCTTTCCACCGAAAACCGAGCCATCACTTCCCGCCCGTCCATTCCTCGCTTGATTCGCTTGAGCGCCACCTCCCGCTGGATCGGTTCCCATTGCTCAGCCCTCCATACAGCCCCGAAAGCCCCTTCCCCCAACATCTCCACAAGGCGATAGCGGCCCACCACGTCGCCAGCTTGTTCCTCAAATTCCGTCTCCACCCACGCCCCAAGGTCCAGAAGGCCTGCTGCTTGCGCTGCAGACATCCGGTGGGAACGGGTCCGTCGTTCGCTCATGGCCGTGGAGCGCAAGCAGAAAGCACGCCGCTGGGTTCAGTTCCGCAACGCCGCTTGGAGCGCCGCCAATTCTCCATCCACACGCTCAGGGGTTGGCTCGTTCAAGGTTGCGCCAATCCGATCTCGCAGCCCATCCCGGAAGCGAGCCCGCAATCGACTCACCGCTTTCCTCACTGCCGTGGAACTGAGACCCAACTCGGTGGCCGCGGCTCCATAATCCGCATCGGCCACGTCGCTTGGACTCAGAAACGTCTCCAAAACCGCAAAGATCTCCCCTTTCCCTCCTGCCTGCTCGGCATCTCGAAGGTCACCCAGCGCACTGTGAAGAACCTCCATCGCCCAACTGCGATCATAGTGAGCCTCGGGAGTGGCAAAACCATCCGGTTCCGATGAATAGCGACTCTCCGCCTCGGCGGTGTCCAGTGGCACCATCTCTTGGCCACCACCACGCTTCTTGGCATGATCGCGCTGCCGCACATCGCCCATCATGCGTTGGAAGGCGGTCAATAGAAAGGTCCGCAGCCGTCCCAGCTCCCGATCCGCGCCAGCGACCAAATCCCGCTCAAGCAAATAGCGGAAGAAGCCTTGAGTCAGATCTTCCGCATCTTCATGGGAGGCACCCCGTCGTCGGGCAAAGACATAGAGCGGATACCAATAATCGGCACAGAGATGCTCCAGCGCCGCCTGACGCTCAGCGGGAGTCCCATGTCCCGCTTGCACGATGCGGGTCCATTGAGTCGGTGGAAACGACGAAGGAGAAATCGCACTCATCGGCAGCTTGCGAGATCTGCCCGGCAACGACCCCTAAGGCAAGCCCGAACCCCCACAACACCTGCGACCCCCAGCTCGCAGACCATCGACAAGTGTCCGAATGTCAGCCTGAAAGCCACTATCGGAGAAAAATTTTGGCGGTCAGGGCAGGCCGAATCCGCATGACGAAAAGACGGCCCCCTCGGTTTGGGGACCATCACTCCAAAAACCTGAACCTACCCCAATCATGAAACCCATCCTCCGCGCCATGTGGCTCCTCTCCGCAGCCAGCGTTGCCCCCCTCCATGCGGCTACCGTGTTTGCCGACGACTTCAGCGAAACAGACGGCACCGAGATCAGTGGCAAGGCTCCCGACGTCGGCTCCGCATGGACTGGCACCGCCCCCACCATCGTTGCTGGCACCTACGATTCCACCGGTGCTGGACGCGGGACGTTTGGCAACTTCACCGTCGCCCTCGGAGCTGGGCAAGTGCTCACTCTCACGTATGACTCCATGGTGCCCAATGGCGGAGCGTTCTTCACGACAGGTTGGGCGGGCGTCAGCCTCTACGCGGGTGGGTCCGAACGTCTTTTCACGGGGGATTCGGGCGTCGACACGATTTGGAGTGTCGATCAGGCCGCCGTGCTGGGGCTCAACCTGAGCAGCCCGGGCGACTCCACGGAAATCACCTCAGTGACCCTCCAATATTACTACGACACCGGGGCTTGGGCTTTTTCCACCACCTCCGGAGTAAACCTTTCCGGCACTGGTCTAGCTTTTGAGGCCTTCGATCAAATCCGCATTGCCAATGGGTCGGGCGGAGACATTCGCATCGACAACCTCAATGTCGATATCAGCGCCGTTCCCGAACCCTCGGCCTCACTGTTCGCCGGGCTTTCCGTGCTCGGACTTGGCTTTCTGCGCCGTCGGGCTTGATCCCTAAATCGCGTCCCTTCCCTGCCGGCCGGACCTGCTCCGGCCGGCCTTTTTTCGCCTCATTTTCCACCCTTCATGCATCTCATCCCTCGACTTTCCCTCCTCGCCACCGCGCTGTCATGCGCACTCGCCCACGGTTCCGACATCGGTCAGGAATCCTTCGACGGACCAGATGGACCCATCGCGGGCTCCACCGGGGGTGAGGGTTGGAACTGGGACGCTACCACCCAATCTGCCACCGACACGTCCTCGGATTGGAATGCCACCTTCGGCAACCCGACCATGACTCAGGGAGTTCTGAGAACCGATCAATCGGGTGCCCTGAGAGAATACAACGGCCCTGGAAATGGTGTCGCAAGCGACGAGGGCCTCGGTGCCCAGCGAAACACGGGTCTGCTGTATTATCGCGTCCAGTTCACCCAGCGGGATAAAAACGCATGGTCCGGCATCAGCTCCTACGACTTCGGTAGTGAACGGATCTTCTTCGGCCAACCAGGCGGACAAGGTGCCTCCCGCCGTTTCGGCATCGATCAGGGAGGAGATCAGGTTCTTGGCCGCATCGCCCCTGCCACCAACCGTCCCTACGATCTTGTCGCCGAGATCAATCCTGACTCCCAAACCCTTCGACTTTGGGTCGATCCGCAAGATGGCAATGCCGAGCCAGAAGCCTCCAAACAGCGTACAGGCTCCCATTGGTCCTCCGCCCTGCGCCTCGCCTCCGATGGGCCGACCGATTGGGATCAACTCCAGGTGACCACTCGCTGGAACGACCTAGGTCTTCCCCCGATGACGGGCACCCTGCTGGAGGAAGATTTTTCCGGCTACGTCGAGGGAGCACTTCCTGGCCAGAAAGTCCAAGGGCGCGGCTTCGGCGCCGGTGCCACCTGGCAAGGCGACTCGGCCCAGGAGTCCTCACTGGATACTCACTCCCTGCGCGCACCCAAGCTCCTGCCCCGTGGCGGACGGCTGATCACCTCGGGCGATGGAGGTCTCGGCACCACCGCCACACTTGACAGCGGTGCCTTCGACCGCGCCGGTCTGCTCGGCTCCGACGGAACCATCGGGGGTGGGCCCACCGATGGGGCGCTCTACTTCGCATTCCTAGGGCGAGCCCTCAGCGACCAAGGCAGCGGTGCCTTCGGTGGTCTTCACTTCTACCTCGGAGGACAGGAACGCACCCTGATCGGCAACGGATGGCCCGAAGGGGTCTTCGAAGCTTCTGCCGAGCACACCGCAACCACCGTCCCTTTTGCCAGCGCCCATTCCGACCAAAATGGGGGGGCGGAAGCCATCGATCGCGACCTCCACTTCTTTGTCGGGCGCATCACTTTCCATGCGGATGCCCCCGATGACCTCACTCTCTGGTTGGACCCCGACCCTGCTCAGGCGGAAATCGATCAAGCGCCTTCCCTGACCACTCAGGTCGAGGGTTTCGCCGATCTCTCCTTCGACTCGTTTCGGCTTCGAAGCGGCAATCAACATGCTTGGGAATTCGACGACCTGCGCATGGGCACCACCTGGGACTCCATCCTGCCACCGGTCTACGAGGGGGACTTGGTTCGAGTGCAAACTCTCGGCGACCGCCTGGTCCGCATCGAATTCCGCGGCCCCCAAGGCTTCGAGGATCGCGAGACTTTTACCGTGGTCGATCGCACCCGACAGGAAATCCCCAGCACCACCACCCGTGCCGAGGGAGAAACCCTGGTCACAACCGAACACTATCGCATCCGCATTCCGGACGACGTGACTTCCTTGGAAGGCATTCGCATCGAGTCTCCCACTGGCGACCTCCTCCACACCTTCGGCCCCACCCTCCCCAAGACCCCCTATCTTCCCGATCCGGGCGACTCTGCCAAAGTTTGGGTCATGGCCGATCAACCGCGCCTCATTCCTCCCTCTTGGGGTGCCACGCCCCCACCGGACGCGCAGGACCCTGAGTCGGGTTGGGACACAGGAAATGATGCCGCCGATGCCTATGTCTTCCTAACCCCAGAGGGAGCAGACGACACCTTCCGCCACGATTTCCTTCAACTCACCGGCCCGGTGCCTCTGCCACCACTCTCCACCTTTGGACTCTGGGACAGTCGTTACTTTCCTTACTCGGAGGAAACCGCTCTTGAAGTCATCGACACCTATCGGGAAAAAGCGATCCCGCTCGACATGTTTGTGGTGGATACCGACTGGCGAATCGGAGCCTCTGAAGGCTACGCCGTGGACACCCAGCTCTTTCCTCACATGGGTCGATTCCTCGATGGAGCCCACGCCCGTCATGTCGGCGTGATGTTCAATGACCACCCCGAACCTGTGGCATCGGCCGCCCTCGACCCGGAAGAACTCCAATACCGATGGAACGGACTCACTTCCATTTTTGACCTCGGCGGGGACGTCTGGTGGTACGATCGCAACTGGCACATCAGCCTGCCCGAACCCATGCCCGGAATTGCCAAAGAGGTCTGGGGCATGCGCTTGTTTCACGATATCACCGAACGCCACTTGCCAGATCGTCGACCGTTGATCATGGCCAATGTCGACGGCATCGACAATGGAGCCTGGAATGGCGCCTCTCATCCCGCCGCCCACCGCTTCCCCATCTGGTGGACCGGCGATATCTATAGTAGTTGGTCCGATCTTGGAACCGCCGTCGACCTCTCCACCCATAGCGGCATTTCCCGAATGATGCCCTACGTTCATCCCGACTGCGGAGGCCACAACACCAATCCCACTCAGGAAGGCTATGCCCGCTGGGTCCAATTCGGTGCGCTTTGCCCGGTATTCCGCCTCCATGGTGGAGCACAGGAAATTCGCTATCCGTGGGCGTATGGCGAAGAGGCAGAACAGATCGCTCGCGACTACACTCAACTCCGCTACCGGCTCCTGCCAACCTTATATGCAGCGGCTGAGCGAGCCCACCGCGATGGCACCCCGATCCTTCGCCGCGGAGATCTCGAATGGCCCGCTGAACCCGAAGCTTCCTCCGGTCGACAGTATCTTTTGGGAGACGACATCCTCGTCGCCCCCGTGACGCAACCCGGCACTTCCCTCGCCGCCTTCGATCCCGGCTTCCTCCATGCCTCGGGTGAACCTGGACTCCATGCGGAGTATTTCTCCAATCCGGACCTGAACGGCAGCCCCACCCTCACCCGAACTGATGCGTCGATCGATTTCGACTGGGGAGACGACTCACCTGGCACCGGCTTGCCCAAGGATGACTTCTCCGTGCGCTGGACCGGAACCCTCGGGCCCTTCACCGAATCCGGCACCGCTTCGATCGCCATCACAGCCGACGATGGCGTACGACTATGGATCGATGACCAATTGCTCGTCGATGCCTGGACAGGCCAAAGCGGTAGCTATCACTCCGTTTCCTTCCCTGTCACCTCAGGCCAGGAAATCCCCATCCGTGTCGAATACTACGAACGCGGCGGCGGCGCCTCCATCCATCTTGGACAAGCCGTTCCCCAACCCTTCAACTTCTGGCTACCCCCTGGCACCTGGGAAGATGCTTGGACTGGCGAACGCCTCACCGGCCCCCAAACTCTAAGCCGTTTCCTACCGCTCGATCGATGCCCCATCTTCTACCGTAGCGGAGGCGCGGTGCTAACCGTTCCTACCATGCAATTCACCGATGAGCGACCATGGGAACAAGTCGTCATCGATGCCATTGCCCCCACTGAGGACACCACCACATCCCGCCAACTCTACGAAGATGACGGCACTTCCAATGCCTATCTAACGGGCGCCTCTCGCCGAACTCAGATTGAAACCCGCCGCGAAGGGGAACGTTTCAGAGTCTCCATCCAACCCGCGGCCGGCAGCTACACTGAGGCCCCAGAAGAACGCTCCTGGACCGTCCGGCTGCACCTCCCGCCCGCCACACCCCAAGGGACTCTCTTCCTCAACGGCAAAGTTCTCCCTTGGGAAGACGAATCGGTCTCCTGGATCCCGGGCGGCGGGAACAACGACGACACCATGCCTCTTTCTGGTGCCGGATCGGGAACCCGGTCGGCGCAAGGCCCCATGGTCGAAGTTGCCCTTCCTGCAGCATCCGTCACCCTCGCACAGGAAGTCCTCTTCAGCCCACTCGACTCCGATGGCGACGGACTCACCGATGAAGAAGAAGGAACGGGCGATGCTGACGGGGATGGCGTGCCCAATCACCTCGATGATGATTCCGATGGCGATGGCCAAAGCGACGCCACCGAGGCGCGCGCAGGAACCAACCCTCTCGACCCTAGAGAATGGTTCCGCATCGAAAATATCGACAACTCAGACACCGAACAGCTTCGCATGACGCTC
Organism: Haloferula luteola; assembly: GCF_014201715.1. Classification (GTDB taxonomy): domain Bacteria; phylum Verrucomicrobiota; class Verrucomicrobiia; order Verrucomicrobiales; family Akkermansiaceae; genus Haloferula; species Haloferula luteola. Next base: position 32,240 of record NZ_JACHFD010000008.1, on the reverse strand, counting down.
TCCGGAAAAGCTGGGCGCAGCTACCAAATCGAAGGCTCGACGAGCCTCACGACCGGCTCTTGGTTTCCGATCGGCGATCCCGTCGGCCCCTTGGCCGAGGCCGCAATGTTGGAATTGAAACTCCCAATTCTCGCGGCCGGGAGGCACTTCTTCCGCGTCGCTGCTCTGCGACCCTGATCCCTCCCCTCAGAAGCTCACTTCGTGGAAGCGCCCACTCTCTCCAAAGTGTGGGACGCTTCATCGAGCAAATAGGCCACCAAGGCCCAATCGAACCAAACGGCCTCAATCGGTTCCCCTTCAATGAAATCATCCTTCCCGCAATCCTGGGCCAGCTTCCGCGCCTCCTCCCAGTGACTGCGGGCAATCTTTGATCGCTCGCGGCGGGCTTCCGTCATTGCGAGCACACAGTGCAAGGCGGCGGTGCAAGACGACTTCGCATCCTTCAAAGCAAGACCTTCCCAGGCAACCCTCGACGCGGCGTTCAGATCATCCCCACGAAGATGATAGAGGCCCAAAGACAACGCGGCCCAACCTGGAAAAACGGCATCCGCAGGATCACCCAAACTCTCAACCGACGTCTCCAAGCGCGCCAACATTTCCGGACCTGCCGGTGCCGCACAGCACACCTTTAGCAAATGCTCCGCCCCCACCTGCGTGGTCGCAGGGAGGTAGCGATCGAGAATCTCTTCCCGAAACTCCGGGAAATCCGGCTGGTGTCGATACAACAACGCAATCCCACACGCCATCAAATCGGAACCCTCCAGGATCCGTGTCGACTGCTCCAAACGATTCGCCTGAATGAGCAGCCGAAAACACTCCAGCGCCTGATCCCACCGGTCGTGGGAAGCATTCCAGTCTCCCAGTGCACGAAACACCGCCGCGGCCTCCAATGAGGGCTCAATCGCCGTGATCGGATACCGCTGGCGCAGTTCATCAGCCTCCTCCACCCGATTCTGGTTCAGCAAAAAGGCCACCCGCGCCAGATTCGATCGAGCATCCGCCTGCCAGCGCAATCGCTCCTCCTCTTTCCTCGCCGCTTGTGCCTCCATCCGCAACCTCGACTGCTCATCGAGAGCTCGACGCTCCCGCTTGTAGAGCGTCGTCGTCGTGACGAGCCCCGTGATCAGCAACCCCGCGACCCCTGCCGCCACCGCACAGGCAGCGCGGTTCCTTCGGACAAACTTCCCGAGCAAATACGCACGACTCGGAGCACGCGCGGAAACCGGCAAATCCTGCAGATGGCGACCGATGTCCACCGCCAAAGCATCAACCGTTTGATAGCGATGATGCCGGGACCGCTCCGTCGCCTTCATCACAATGCCGTCGAGATCACCCGCCACTGCCGCGATCCATGCACGCACGTCGCAACCACGCACCCGCGCCATCTCGGTGGCTCTGTCCGGCGGCATCATCGCACACCGTCGCGAAGGCAACTGCATGGCTGCATTCAGCACTCGATCTCGCAGCGCCGAAACTCCCAGATTCGCCATCTCATCCTCATCCAATGGTGTCACTCCCGTCAGCAACTCATGAAGCAGAATACCTAGGCTGTAGATGTCACTGCGGGTATCCACGTCCAATCCTGCGAGGTCAATCTGCTCCGGACTCATGTACGCTGGAGTGCCGAAAAGCTCGTCATGAAAAGTGATCACCTTTCGCCCTTCGCCCAGAGGATGCACCATCTTCGCGATCCCGAAGTCAATGACCTTGGGCACCGGCCTTCCCTCGTGAGTGGCCACTAGAATATTCGACGGTTTGATATCCCGGTGGATGATCCCCTTTTGGTGCGCATGCTCAATCGCTCGACACACCTCAACGAACAACTGCAGGCGCTCAACCAATCCAAGCTGATGTCGGTCGCAATAAAGGGTGATCTTCTCCCCCTCCACCAACTCCATCACAAAATACGGTCGGCCAGCGGGTGTCGCTCCAGCATCCAGCACCCGAGAAATATGCGGGTGATCCATCAACGCCAGGGCTTGGCGCTCTGACTCAAACCGAGCAATCATCAGCTCGGTATCCATTCCCGCCCGCAGGATCTTCACCGCGACTCGGCGCTGGATCGGTTGACCTTGCTCCGCTTCGTAAATCACCCCTCCACTCCCTTCGCCGAGCCGGGCCACCAAACAATAGTCTCCCAACACCTCTCCAACCTGCTCGTCGGTCGTCACGCTGAGCGTCGAAAACGGCTCCTGCTCCGCACAACACTCGGCCGCTAGATCGCGACGTTGGTCAGCCGCCTCCAGAAAAAACCCCATCGAACGACGGCTCGCCTCCACCAATCCCCGCATCTCCTCCATCGCCTCGGGATGGTCGCCCAATGCTTGGCGCAGAAAATGATCGAGCAACTCCGGCTCGTCCATCGACAAGGCCACCTCAAGGATCGCGTTCTGCACCTCGCGCCCGAGTTCATCATCCTTCATGGCGCTCAAGACGAAGAGTTCGATCGCTCCGCCTGAATCATCTGAAAAAGCTTCGCCCGGGCGAACATCCACTGACGCTCCACAGACCTCACGCTGCGTCCCACCAGATCGGCAATTTCGCGATTTCCCAAGCCCGCATAGAACTTAAGCAGAACGATTCGGGCGGAAATCGGATCGCTTTGCTCCAATTGAATCAAACATTCGTGAATCAACAGAACGTGATCATTCCCACCAGGAAATCCAGCATCGAGGGCCTCTTCCGGTGCGATCACCTGGCGCTTGGCGGCCGACTTCTCACGTGCCCGATCCACCAAAATTCGCCGCATCGCCTGGGCGGCGGCTCCAAAAAAGTGGGCCCGATTCTCCCACGTCACCTTCTGCCCTCCCGACAGCCTCAACCACGCTTCATGCACCAAAGCGGTCGGCTGCAAAGTGAATTGCCGACTCTCGTGCCGGAGCCGGTCCGTCGCAATGCGGCGGAGCTCCTCGTACACCACCGGAAGGATCTCCTCGGTCGTCAAAGGACTGACAGTTTTTCCACTCATGGCCATCGACGAAAGATACCCACCATTCCGTCAGGAAATTGCAAAGATCCCCGGCCAATCGCAACCCGCAGGTCCGTCAACAATTAGTGCCCCTCCGACTGCCGCTCCCATGCCTCTCCTCGCTGAATCGCATCCGCTGCGACTTGGCGATCATCTTCAGAAAGCTGTCCCATCCACAATGCAGCTCCTCTGGGGTCATGTTCATGCCAACGCAGTGCCACATTCTGCAAAGCTTGATTCCGAGCCCGACCCATGGGGTAACCGTTCAACGCTTGGGCCGTATCGGCTGGATTGCTCCAAGCCCTGTTAGACATCTGGTCGGTCCAGTCGATCATGTCCTTGTCCGACATCAACCCAAGCTCGATCGCACGAGCAAAGACAATGTCTGCCACCTGAGGCGGCGGAGATCCCGTATGAACAAGCCGTTGATAAACGCTGGGGATCTGCTCGTCGGAAAGATCGTGAGCCCAGTTTACCGCTTCGTCCATGGCTGCTTCTGAAACCGGACGCATCAAATCCCTCGGAAAAGAGAACCCATAGGAATCAGAATCCCCCGCGGACGCATCGAGTTGTTCGGCAATCGTAGGGGGTGAAACCGCGGGCTTAGGATGTTTGAGCCGTTCCATCTGCATTTCCGCTTCTTTCCGAACCGTCGGATCCATCACGTCCAGAAGTGACTGGGGAATGGCGACGCGCTCTTGAGCTGCCGCACGAATCCAGCACCTCGCAATTTCTCTGCGCTCATTTAGACCCAATCTCAACTCGTGCTGATACACATCAGCCACGGCGGCTGGTTCTTCCAAACTCAAGGTTTGGACGAGAGATATCTTCCAATGTCCTGCTTCTGTAGGAGGTATGCCCAAGCGCACCAGATCCATCCGGATACAAACCTCTGGAGAGTAGGTTTCCATGCGACGAAAGAGCCTGCCGAAGTTTGACATCTTCCCCAATGCCCCATCGGGAAGTTGCTCCGTTACCGACACCACCGATCCCAAAAATCGTTCCATTTTTTCCCGTCCTCCCCATGCCGTCGCATCCGCCTGATAGAGAAGAGATATCACACCATCCGCATCTTCCTGCTCCGTGAGCCAATTTAGGGCATCCAAAGGATTCTTCTCTGCCTTCACGACCATGGCCGCTGCCTTCAACAAGCGACGCCAGGGATCACTCACAGAGCCGAGCCGATCCAACAATTCATCCTCATTCCCCGCAGCAGCCGCCTCAAGACCATGGAGCAACTCCAGATCTGCCTGAGGCATTTCGGCGATCACCCGAAAGAATCCATCGGGATTGCTCTCCGCCCACACCAACGCCAACTCCTTGAAACAAGCTCCTCGAATTTCCGCGTTTTCCATGCCCCTCGCCAGAGCCAGAATTCTGTCAGGATCCGCGACGGCCCTTTCATGCAATTGCTCACGGTATAGAGGAAGCTCCCCACTGGGACGCTCCGAGATCGCCTCTGAATTGACGCCTGCGGCAATGAATGCGACAGGGTCGGCCTCGAAAGCGAGCCGAGCCACTTCCTTGGTGAAAGCCTCCACCACCAAAGGGTCGGCATGCTGAAAGCGTTCAGCCAGAAGCCAACTCATGCGCTCAGCTTCAGGAATGGATCTCGCGAGCTCAATCGCCCCCCGTATCCCTTGCCATCGATCCTTCGTGGTTCGTATCGCCGCTTGCCATTGAGATCCTCCTCGATCATGCGAATCTCGATTCGACCGAGCTTCCACAGACGTTAGGGAACCATCGATTCTCCTCGGAGGGAGAAACCACCAACCCGCCCCCATTCCCACGGCGATGGCGACCAAGATCCCGATTCGCGTTTTCATCTCAATGCTCCGCGTTGATGATTTCCACGACTACCTGTGGTGCCTCGCCCGATTCCAAGAAATTCTGCAATCCCTCCGGATCAGCTTTCTGCCAACCTTCCACCAACCTTTGGGCTCCCGTGTTCGCTTTCTCAGCGTCGCCGATGGCCTCAATCCATTGCGCGGCTTCCTCAAAATGAGGCTGACTTTCCCAGAGAACAGATTGAACCAACATCTCTACCAGTTGGTCGCGGCTCGAGCTTGGCGATTGCGACGCAAGCCACTTCGAAAATCCCCATCGATCCTTCGAAATCCATCGCGACGCAAACCTCTCAGTCGTCTCCTCCCGCTCAAGACTCGCATCCATCGCCAAGACGGCCTCAAAGGTTCGTTGCGGTAGACCCTCGAACATTGCGTCATCAAAGGCATCGAAAGGATTATCCCTTCGCGTCATTCCCTCCTCTTCGCCAAAGAGCACCAATAACGTCACTTCTCCTCGTCGGGCACCTCCCGCCACCAACTCCGTGTAGAGGCTCAAGGCCCCGTCTGGTTGACTTTTCGCCAATCCTATCCCGGCCGAGGCCAAAGCATTTCGCTGAGAGCGCTTCGAAGGCATTCTTCGGGCAAAATCCACCGCCGCTGAAGGATCCTTTTCTGCCAGCGCAGTGACCAAGCCCGCTTCCACCCGCTGGCGAAATTCTCCTGCAGGCAGCCGATCCAGCAAGGCCCCCACTTTCTCGGCATGTGGTCTCACCCATTCTAACATGCGCTTTTCGTCGTCCCCTCCAGATCTTCCTACGGTAAATCCGGTTTTTCCCGCCCAATCAAACGCCGCTTCTGGATCCACTTTGAACCAATCTTCAAAGAGCTCACGCTCCGAGACGCCAGCTCCTCCACGCCTCGCAACTTCCATCGCTTCGCGAAAGCGCCCTTGGGAAACATAAACGGGCACTTTCTCACGGGCAACGATCTGACTTCCATGAGCCTCGATCAATTTCTCAGCCAGCTCAGGATGAGAGGCCACTAGCAACTTTCGCACCCGCGACGGTACCGCTGCATTCGAACTTTTTCGGCCTTCTGCGTAAGCCTTCTGCGGGTCAAAAGCGATCCATGCTGCCCAAAAATCCGGATCGTCTCCTGCCGCGGCACGAGCCGACTCCACATCCACTTCCACCCATCTCGCCAAAACGAGGCGGCGACAACTCGCCATGAACCGATCGTCTTTCCAAGCGTTCCACAACGTTTGCAGTTCCACGGGTCCGGCATGAGGAAGGCCAAAGGCAAGCTTCGCATAGCGCTCCGAATTCCCCTCACCCAGCAAAACATCAAGATCCATCGGCTCTGCCTCGGGAATCGTCCCCACCTCCAATCTCTCTGCCATTTTGACCGGTTCGATATGAACTTCAGGTGCGGTTGGGTGAACGCCCCCCTTCATCCATCCACCGGCCAAAACTCCGAGCCCGCATCCCGCAGCCCAATGCATCCATGAAGCCTTCATCCGTTCAACAACTACTCTCTCCCCGCAAATAGGAGCAAACAGGATCTCTGTCCCCGAAAAGTGGAGATCCCTCTCGGCATTCCCCCCCCTAACCATCCGGCTTTCCCCTTGCCCGCGGCGATCCGGCTTCCTAGCCTCCGCCCGCTATGCCCCGGAGAATTCATCGCCCGATTGCTGCTTCTCTCGCGTTCGTCACGTTCGCGGTGGGGCTCGCACCGGTGATGGCCCAGCAATCCGGGCCCTCCGCAACGGCCCCGGCCGCATTCGACCCATCGGACGTCTACTTCCAAGGGTGGTTGCTCTGCAACGACGCCGAAAAGCTTTCCAAACAAGGCAAGGCCAGCGAAGCGCTGGAGAAACTTCGTCGTGCCACCCAGCTTTTCGACACCATCTCTCAGTCCTTTCCTGAATGGAAAAAAGACATGGTGGAGAGCCGCCGTCGCAAGGTCTCCGATGCCATCGCCGAAGTGCTGCCGGATGCCCGCCGTGAGCAGGAGAAAGACGAACAGGTGCGCAGCGAACTCGAGGGTGGCGTCCTCCGCGGAGGAACTCCCGACCCGGATGGCAGCCTCCTCGACAGCGGCTTGCCCGTCGCGCCCATTCCTTCAACTCAACCCGTCGAAACCCTCGCATCCCGGCGCATTCGCGATCTCCAATCTCAGGTGGAAACCCTGAAAGCCCAGATCACTCAAGGTCCCGCCAACGGGCAGACCGATCGCCAACGTGACCGCGCGGTCGCCGAACTTCAAAGTGCCCGCGCCGAACTCGATCGCCTCCGCCGCCAGACCGCGGAAGCTCCCATGCAAGGGGAACTCGATGCTCTCGCCCGCCGCATCGACAAGCTGGAGGCCGAAAAAGCCGTCATGGGCCGCGCCCTCGATGCCTCCCGCAAGGAAACCGAAGAAGCCCGCGGCCAGGTCAGTGCCCTCCAGAACGAACGCGCTCGGCTCCTCGGACAAATCGACCAGATCAAACAGGAGCTCGCCGATACCCAACGCGATCTGGAAACCGAACGCGCCGCCGCCAATCAGGTCGTCGCCGGTCAACTCAAGCAGATCCAAGCCCTCCAAGACACCATCAAGAAGAAGGACGAGCAACTCGCCTCCGCCCACAAAACCATCGACAACCTCCAGTCGGAGCTCGGCGAACTCCGGGCCTCCTATCAAGAGGTGCAAGAAGAGCGCAACGAACTCCTCCGCGAGCGCGATCAGATGGCCGCATTGCTCAACCTCAACAAATCCGGCCAACTCGAAGCCGTCATCGATCAGAACCTCGCCCTCGACCGCGAGCTGCGCGAAACGAAAAAACGCTACGATGCCCTCCAGGAAGACAGTGATGCCTCCAAAGAGGACCTGCTCGAGGCACTTCGCGATCTCGCCATCTCAAAGCTCCGCATTCAGGAATATCGCCGCGAGAATCAGGAACAACAACAGCGCCTCAACCAACTCCAAAGCCGTCTGCGCGGGGAAGCCAGCTCCGTCACGGAGCATTCGGTTTCCTCGGATGAGGCCGAAATGGTCCGCGGCATTTTGGAACGCCAGTTGAAGATCCAAAAGAAACGCGGAGAAATCAAAGACCTCCTCATGGGGTCTCTGGGAGAAACCGCTGAGAAAGACGAAAAAATCCAACGCGCTCTGGACATTTTTCAAGGATCCGAACTGAACCTCACCGCCGAAGAACTCCGGGTCATCGAAGGTCAGGAAGTCGATGGTGTCATCATCTCCCCCTACGCCCGCCCCCGATCCGAGGTCGAACGCAGCCTCGCCGACCTCACCCGCGAACTCCAGCCCTACGAAGCAGCAGGCATCCGCGCCTACAAAAGCGGCCGCCTCTTCGCCGCCCGCGAAGCCTTCGAAATCATGATCGATCGCAATCCGGGGGATGTCGCCGCGATGTGCAAACTCGGCCTGGTTCAAAACCAACTCAACGAACCCGCCGCTGCCGCCGAGGTCTTCCGGCGCGCCACTGAGCTCGACCCGAAAAACCCCTACGCTCATCGCATGCTCGGCTACCTGATGAGCCAATTGGGCAATCATCCCGAAGCCGTCGTCGAGCTTCAACGCGCCGTCGACCTCGCTCCCACCCATGCGGAGTCCCACCTCCTCCTCGGCAATGCCCGCTTCCAAAGCGGCGACCTCGCCGGGGCCGAAGACGCCTACAAAATGGCGACCTCTTGCGATCCCACCAACGCCGAAGCCCACTACAATCTGGCCATCCTCCTGCAGCGCCTCGGTCGCAAACTTGACGCCGCCGAGGCGTACGGAAAGTCCCTACAAAACGGGGCGACTCCCAATCCTGAACTCGAAAAGAAAATCGGATCCCTCCCTGGCCCCGAAACTCAGGCGTCCGAAGAAGAACCCTCGGATTCCGACACCCCTACAGCCCCTCCCGCTGAAGACCCTCCCACCGAGCTGACGAGTCCCTGAGGCGGCACCTCGCCCCACCTTCATCTTCCTCGGAATCCTTGCCATCGTCCCCTGCACAACAGGCGGAGCGCGCGTGATAGCAAGTTTCGCACATCCCTCCATCGCCCAGCACCCATTCGGCCGGGCCGCCGCAGTCGCTGCACACGAGATCGTCCTGGGTTTTCGACTCCACTCTCCGAACTTCCTTGGATTCACCCGGACCGCAAGCCTCGCGAATCATGGCTCTCCCGACGGCACCGGGATCTTCACCCCTGCCCGTACCGGAGCCCCGATTTCCGGTGCTCCATGGGTTCGATCAAAAGTGAATGGCTGGATCTGCACCTGCCGGTCCCATCCGGCACCGGGATGCCTTGCCACATGGTAGACGATCCAGTTTTCCCGACCGTCCGGTGAGACGGTAAATGAGGCATGCCCAGGCGCAATCACTCGCCGCGAGCCCTCAAACCATGGCTTGCGGGACTTCACCCAGCTCGCTGGGTCCATCGGATCTCCACCGACCAGCTTCAAGATGCCCAGACAGTAGTGATCCGACCACGACCCACTCGCCGAGTAGATCACGAACGTGTCCTCTCCATTGACCAAAGCCGTCGGGCCTTCATTGATCCTTGGGTTCCCGCCTCGCAACTCCCAGTCATGCTCCGGTTGGGAAATTTTCACCCGTGGACCGACCGGTGTGACCGGGTCCTCCATGCGCGAAATGTAGAGATTCTGCTGCACATTCTCCGTCCCCTCCCATCCTGACCAAATGTGATACAGCTGCCCTGCATGCTCCAGGGCCGTGCCATCGATTGCCCACCGATCCTCTGCCAGATTCAGCTCTCCAGCGTGCTCAAAGGGGCCACACGGATCCGCCTCTTGACGGCGCAGCACCTGCATCCGGTGCTGGGCATTGTCGCCATCGTCCGCAGCCACATACACATACCAAACCCCACCGATCCGATGCAGCTCAGGGGCCCACAAGCCATGCGACCACGGCTTCCCACGCTCCGGGCGCCAAACCTCGACCGCCTTGCTCTTGAAAACCTTCAGCAGCGAATCAGAGGCAGCGACCCAGATCGCACCGCGCCCTGAGTAGCAATAATAGTATCGGCCCTCCTCATGAATCACCCACGGATCCGCACCATGCTCCGCCACCGGATTCGCAAAACGCTCCCTGGCCTCGCCGATGGCGACCAGCAACAACAGGGCGATCAGGAAAACGTTCCGCATGCCGGAACCCCTACGCCGACCGCCCGTCGCTTATTTCCAAAACGAAGCGTCAATCCTCCCGCACCGGCACAATCATCGTGGGCACGACCGCCTTCCGAACCATGCCTTCCGCCACGGAGCCCAGCAGCAACGACGCCACCATCCCATGGCCATGGCAGCCCAGCACCACCAACTCGGCGCCGGTTTCCTTCACATGCTCCATCAATGCATGCAGCGGGCTGCCTTCCAGCAACACCGGTTCCGCACCGCATCCCTCCGCCAATTCCAGAAGTCGGGCCTGCGCACGCTTGCGCGCCTCCTCCTGAAACAGATGCATCGCCGGAAACTCATCCGGCGTGAAGCCATAGGCCGTATACGTCGGCTCCGGCTCCACCACATGCACCAAGTGAAGCTTCGCACCAAAGGCCGTTGCCTGCTTGCCCGCTGCCTCGATCACTCCAGGCATCGAGTCCGAAAAGTCCACTGCAGCTACAATCGTTTTCATGACAATCACGACCTAACACAGCCGCTCGAAATATTCCAGTCCTCGTCATCGCGTGCAGCGGCTTTCCCACGGAATGCGTGAATTCTCCGCTGACAGCCCGGACCTCCCGCGCCATGGTCACCCCCGACATGATCCGATTTCTTCACACGCGCATCCGCGTTCAGGACCTCGACCGCTCGATCGACTTCTACTCCAAGCTCGGATACGTCGAAAAAGAGCGCAAGGCCTCCCCTCAAGGCAACCAGCTCGCCTTCCTCGAACTCCCTGGCAATGAGGTCTTTCTCGAGCTCACCTGGTCCGCGGACTACCACACAACCTGCCCGGAAGACCTCATGCACACCTGCGTGGGAGTTCCCGATATCATCGCCTACTGCGACGCCCTCGAAAAAGCCGGCCTTGAAATCTGGCCCTCCGCCTGGCGTGAAAAATTCTCCGCCGGGGAGCGCAAAATGGCCTTCGTAACCGATCCCGACGGCTACGAAATTGAGATCCTCGAATCCTGACATTTTCATGATTCCCGCCACTTGCCGCGACCGGGTCATCGCCCCATCGCTCCTCGCCGCCGATTTCTCCCAGATCGGTGCTGAAGTCACCCGTGCCATCCACTCAGGAGCCGACTGGCTCCACCTCGACATCATGGATGGCCACTTCGTCGACAACATCTCGTTCGGCCCCGCCATGGTCCAAACGGTCCACGAAACCAATGACATCTTCCTCGACACCCACCTCATGGTCAGTCGGCCGGACCATTACCTCGACCGCTTCATCAAAGCCGGAGCCGATCTGATCACCGTGCATGTCGAGGCCGACCACGACATCTCCGAAACCCTTGGACGCATCCGTGCCGCGGGCTGCCAAGCCGGACTCGCCCTCAACCCTGCCACTCCCATCGACCAGGTCCTTCCCTATCTCGACCAGATCGATCTCCTCCTCTGCATGACCGTCGTCCCCGGCTTCGGAGGACAGGCATTCATGCCCGAAGTTCTTCCCAAAATCGAAGCCGCAGCGGCTGCACGTCAATCCCAAGGTCTAGGCTTCCACATCGAAGTCGATGGCGGTATCGTGGCTGAAACCGCAGGCCTCTGCGCCCACGCCGGGGCCAACGTCATGGTGGCGGGTTCCTCCACCTTCCGGGCTCCCGACATGGCCGCCGCCATTGCGGAAATCCGCTCTGCCTGAAAACGCCTCCTGCCTTCCAATGCCCGTTTCGCCGATTCGGCAGCGGTTCTCCATCATCGTCGCTCCATGAAACCCACCGTCTTGCTCGCCAGCGCCGCCGCCCTCACCGCCGTGGCTCTCGTTGCCTTCAAGCTTGCCCCGGATTCCACCCGTGACGGTGCTTCCGATGACGGCCTCACCGCCCGTCAACTCCAGCAGGACCCCACCGACGCCGACGCCTCCTCCCTTTCCAAGAAGGCGGCCCTTCGCCCAAGCAGCGAACCCATGACCGACGATGCCATCGCGGAAATGGAAAAAACCATGACCGGCGAACACCGCGACATGTTTCGCGAGAAACGGGCGGAATTCCAACCCACCCCCGAGTCCGAAGCCCGCCTTCAGCAAATCGTTCAGGCCAACAGAGCATCCGACAAACTTCGCGAACAATTGCGCAGCGCCGTTCTCACCTCCCCTGAGAATTGGGCCGAAACCTACGCCGACCTGATGGGCGAGCACCGCGATCAATTCGCCGCTCAGCCCTCCGGTGGATGGGACAACCCAGGGAATTCCCAAGATTCCACCACCGATCCCGCCGATCTATCCGTCGATCTCGTTCGCGCCGTCGAACTCAAGGAATACTACCATAGCATCGTCGATCCTTCGCTGCCACGCTGGTACATCTTCAAAGATCCGAATCGCGCCCAGCGCTAAACGCCTTCAACGCCAGGCGGATCCCCTCTGCCTTGTGGAGCGTTTCCTCATACTCCTTTTCCGGGTCGGAGTCCGCCACAATGCCCGCACCGGCGTGGAAACGAAGTCGCGACCCCTCGCGCACCATCGTTCGGATCGCAATATTGAAACGGCTCTCCCCATCGAAGCCGAAGCATCCGATCGACCCGCAATAAATCCCCCGCGGCGCCCCCTCCAACTCGCGGATAATCTCCATGGCCCGTTTCTTCGGCGCCCCCGTGATGCTGCCCCCGGGGAAACACTCGGCCACCGCTTCCACCCCGCTCACATCGGACCGCAACCGTCCCCGCACCACCGACACCAAATGGTGGACCTGCGCCAAGGTCTCAAGGCGAAGCATCTCCGCCACCTCCACCGATCCGAACTCGCACACTCGGCCGAGATCATTGCGCAGCAAATCCGTGATCATCACCAACTCCGCGATCTCCTTCGCTGATGTCTGCAGCTCATACGCCGAACGCCGATCCTCCGTCGCATCGGCAAAACGTGGCCGCGTCCCCTTGATCGGCCGCGTCTCCACACCTCTTCCAGAAATCCTCAAAAACGTCTCAGGAGAAGACGACAGCACCTCCTTCCCATCCAACTCCAGCCATCCCGCCATCGGTGCAGGCGACACCGCCCTCAACTCCTCATAAAGCCCGAACAACGAACCCCCACTCACCTCTGCCTCAAACCCCTGCGCCACATTCACCTGATAAATGTCCCCCGCCGCAATCCACTCCAAAACACGCCTCACCGACCCAACAAAGCACTCCCGCGACTCCAACCCCTTCACCGCACCGACCCACGGTCGCTTCGCCTCCGTCACCTCGCCCAACTCATCCGCCAGACCTCCCACATCCATCCAGCCTCCACGCTCCGAATGCACCAGCATCCGTGGGTACACCCCGAACACAAACTCCCCCTCGTAGTCAATCCAGCCACACAGCCCCCCTGCGGGAAATCCCCAATCGCGCGCCGGGCCGCACTTCCCTTTCTCCAACTCCCGTTCCAACCGCGCCCGATCCTCCCGATCAAAAATCGACCCCTTCAGCACCTCCACCGGATCCGCGGCCACCAACGACACCGGCCACCCCTCATCCGCTGGGAAATTCCCCGCTGAATCCAGCCACACCCTGCCCGGCAAATGACCCAACCGGGCCGCCACCTCCAAAGGAGACAGCCCCTCCAAATCCAAACGTCGTCGCAAGTCAGGCGAACTCACAACGCACCCGTAACTTGCGTGACAAATTTGCCCATCTCGAAAATCACGAAATGCCCCCTTCCTCCCCATAACTTGGCGCTTGGATGCCCACCACCCCTCCCGCTACTTTCCCCCCCATGGCAGAAAACGCCCTCCATGCCCGCTCAGGCCTCTTCTTCCAACTCACCTGCTGGGTCCTCGGCCTCATTGCCTTCACCCAACTCCTCATCGGAGGCGTCGCCCTTGCCCTGCGCGTCGAAGCCGCTCGCGAAGTCCGCATCGAAGAAAAAATCGTCACAAAAATCGTCAACATCGCTCCCAAACCCAGCCCCCTTCCTCCCGCCAAACCCCTCGTCGCTCTGCCGCCCGCACCCGACCCCATCTCCCCCACCCGGGAACTCCCGAGTCCACGCCCCCTCTCCGCACCGCCCATCGCCGACCCCGTTATCGAACGCCTCGTCAACGAAGCCCGCACCGCTCGCGTCGCCGATGATCTCGGCAGCTCCTACCTCAAACTTGAGGAAGCCGTGGGACGCGATCCTGACGAACCCAGCGCCCTCTACGAACTCGGCCTCGTTTACGAAGCTCTCGCAGCCGCCGATCCCGACCAGATCCCCAAAGCTGCAGAAGCCTTCCAGAAAGTCTTCAATCTCGGCACCAAAGCAGGCGCGCTCTACCCCCTCGCCGCCAAAAAACTCGAGGAAGGCATCGCCCTTCCCCAGAACATGCGCGGCAAACTCTCCATCGGCCGCGTCCTCACCTTTCCCGACAACACCTACCCCGATGGGGAACGCGTCATCCTCACCATTCCCGTCTCCGCAGCCCCCGGGTCCGAACCCACTGGCGACGAATTCTTCATCAAAGTCACCTTCTTCGATAAAGACACTCAGGGAACCCTCCTTCCCAAAGGATACCAATCTCAAGACTCCTACGAGTGGGTCAGCGGGGACCTCGATTGGCTAGGCGGCCAGGAAACCCTCCGCGTCACCTACACCATCCCCACCCCCAGCGCCTCCGACATCCAGCTCTTTGGCCGCCGCAAATACTACGGCCAGGTCGTCGAACTCTTCTACAAAAACGAAGTCGTCGACGCCCAAGCCACCCCCCGGCACCTCGCCACCGAACTCAACCGACAACAAGGAGTCCAGGAAACCGAAGACCCCCTCCTTTTCAACCCGGATGGATTGCCCGACTTCGATCCCAATCTTCCCCTCTTGCCCCCCCTCGACGGCGAAATACCCGTGGATCCCATGGGTGAATTGCCTCCTTTCGACGAACGCTGAGTCCCATGGAAAACCGCCAGTTGGGCGACTACCGCCTGCTTCAATCCCTCGCCTCGGACGCCTCTCAAACCACTTGGCTCGCCGAGCAGACCTCCGTCAGCCGCAAGACCCTCATCGTCGAACTACACGACCTTTCCCTTCGCCTCGCCTTTCTCGAACAAGTCCGCGCCAAGGCCGCCGTCGACCATCCCCTCATCGCCTCGGTTTTCGAAGCCGTTAGCGACGATACCCAGTGCTTCGCCGCCCTCGAATTCCTCACCGGGGCCTCCCTGGCCGAGCACCTGCGCGATCGCATCAAGCTGCCCCCCGTTCGCCTTGCCCATGCCCTCCGCCGCACGGCCGAGGCCATGCAACAACTCTCCCGTACGGCCACGGAACCCCTCACCCCGGCCGCCATCCACATCGATGGCATCGGCAGTGTCCGGCTCGAGAACCTCGCCTGCGCCGGCCTGCCCGCCGCGGACCGGGAAATGACCGACATCCTCCACCTCGGGGAGGCTCTCCCTACCATCGTCCCCGAAAATCAACCTGGAGCAGGCCGACTCCTCACCCTCCTCGCTTGGATGCGGGGAGAGGGACTCTCCCAGCCCCTCGATTGGTCCCAGGTCCAAAACTACGCCATCGAGATCGAAAACCAACTTCTCGCCTCCCCCTCCGTCGTTGCCCCTCCTGTCCGTTCCCGCACCCATGCGACTCCCTGGCTGATCGGCATCGCTCTCGCCGCCCTACTGGGACTTGGAGGCCTCGCTCTTTCCCGCCGCCAACCCACCACCGCCCGCTCTCCACAAACTCCCAGCGAACCTCCGGTTCCGGGACCCGTGGCGGTGCCCGCCGGCGACTACCTCACGCCCGATGGCGACCCGGTCTCTCTCCCAGCCTACCGCCTCGGAGCCTGCGAAGTCACCATCGGCGAATACCTCGAATTCCTCGACGTTCTCGAAGCTTTGCCGCCCGCAGATCGACAAGTTTTCGATCCCAAAGACCAACCTTCCCACAAACGCGACCACCTCCCCAAAGATTGGGAGGCGATGCTCGCCGCCGCCCGCGGCCACGGATTCTGGGAAGGCCGCTCGATGTCCCTGAACTGCCCCGTCGTCAACGTCGATGGATGGGACGCCGCCGCCTACGCCCGCTGGGCTGGAGGCCGTCTCCCTAGCCAGCAGGAGTGGTTTGCTGCGGTCGAGTCCCCTTCCACCCTGCTGCCCGCACCTTGGGGGCCCGTCACCGATCCCCAGCCTCGCGACCTCACCCCCAATGGTCTCCACGGCATGGCGGGTTCCGTGCGAGAGTGGACCCGCGAACCTGGCATCAATCCCGCCAATCCAGCAGCACCAGCCCAGCCCATCATCATCGGGGCCTCCTTCCTGCGACCCTCCTCCGGGGCCTGGACCCGCCAATGGGTGGCCGACCTGGACCTCCACGCCGACGACCTCGGCTTCCGCATCGTCCTTTCCGCCGACACGCCATGAGCCAACTTCTCGAACTCAAGTGTACCAACTGCGGATCCACCCTTGATCCGACCGACATCTCTCCGCAGATCGCCGCGGCCCGCTGCCCCCACTGCCATTCCCTATTTGCCCTGCCGAACGCGGTCACTCAACCGATCCCCCGTGGACAGGTGGAACTCCCGGCGCGCATGTCCCTCTCTGAAGAAAATGGCCAGCTCGTCATTCGCCGCTCCTGGTTCCATCCCACCGTCTGGATCCTCGTCGCCTTTGCGACCTTCTGGAATGGCTTTCTCATCGTCTGGCACTCCATTGCCCTCTCCCATGGCATGTGGTTCATGTCCGCATTTGGCCTCATCCACACAGCGGCAGGCCTCGCCATGATCTACGCGATCCTCGCCACCTTCCTGAACACCACCACCCTTCGTGCAGGACGCGGCGTGCTCGAAGTCACACAAGGCCCCATCCCGTGGCGCGGCAACCAGCGACTCGATACGGGCAGCCTCACCCAGATCTTCTGCCGCCAAAAAATTCACCATGGCAAAAACGGCTCCTCCACCAGCTACGAAGTCGAGGCCATCTTCCACGGCAACCAACGCCGCACCCTCCTCAAAGGCATCAAGCAGGCCGATCAGGCCCTCTTCATCGAACAGCAGATCGAAAAATTCCTGCGCATCGTCGATCAACGCGTCGAAGGTGACTTCATCGGCTAGCCGCTCATTGCCTCTCCCACTCCCTTCATGGCCCCGAAAAGCCCGACCCGATCGCTCCCGCAGAAAGCACTCCGAGGAGCGGTTGCCTTCGCCGTTGCTCTCCTCTTGCTGCTCCTTCTGACACGGATCCTTTTCCGCGGAACCTCGACACAGCGCCAACTCAGCCCAGAGGGTCGACTCCTTTTCACCGCCGAGCGCACCCACAACCTGCTTGAGGACAGAGCCGTTCTCGCCCGCAAAAAGCCGCCCCTCACCTGGACCTGCTCCTACTGGTTCACCCAGCGCTACGAAGACCTCATGTCGTGGAACGCCAACCCATGGCACCGCCCGCGCCGGACTTTCGGCTCCCTCGCAACGACATCTGGAGCCCCACTCGACCCAGCGCGCGCCGCCGAAATCCAACAAACGACCCAAGCTTGGTTCCAACAGGTTCTCGCTCGCTATCCCGAATTCGAGATCAAGTTTCGAAACGTTTCGCCGGAAAACAATGGGTTCCTCCAATGGCTCGAACTCCAGGAGCGTCGGGCCGCTGCAAGCTCCTCAGGAGTCGCCGAATGGAACCTCCCGAAATGGGCCAGCGACCACCTCGACCACCAGGAACCCTTGGACCGTGAAGTCGCTCGTTTGTGGCTCACGGAAAACGCCCCCTTGATCCAGGAAATCCGCTCGATCGGACTGCTGCCCGATCAATCGTGTGCAGGCATCGACCGGAACCGCTGGTTCATCATTGAAGCCCGCTTCGCTCGCTCCGCCTGCCAAGCTCTGCTTTTGGACGCAAGACTCGCCGCCGAAGAGGGCCGCTCCGCAGATGCCCTGCGTTCAGCACAAGCCGCCCGAGGCATCTCTCACCATCTTGCAAACATCGAATCCCCTACCCTGCTCAATGAAACGATCGCCATCCTCTTGAATCAGGGACGCGAGCGCTACATCCTTGAGCAAATCTTCCCGGCGCTCCCTCCAGGAGAAAAAGACCCCCGTCGATGGGAGGCCCTCACCTTCATTCCGCCTGCACCTCCTTCTCGCTTTGCTCAGCTGATGCGCTCCGAATGGAATCTGAGCACTCAACAGTTTCTCCTGCCCATGTTGGCCCATCAAGACGATCCCTTTTACCCCCCGGATCCAGCCGATCTTCTCGACTCACACGCCCTCACCACCCTCCAGATCATGGAGAATTTCCGTTCTGATCACATGAACGACTGGGCCAGTGCACCGCCGAGCGGTTGGCCACCTCCCGACTTCTCCCACCTCTCCGCGACAAGCAACCAGATAGCCTCCCTATTTTTCCTCGGGATCGAAACTTGGAGAAAAGGGATGGCCCGTGCTCAATCCGCTGCCGCACTCCATCAAGCGGCCTGGGCCCTCCTCCGTGGCGAACCGCTACCGAACGACCCCATCTTCGATCAGCCCTATCGCTGGGACCCGGAAACTCGCGAATTGCAGGCTCCTGATACTGATGAATTCCGCGAGATGAATCTCCTGCCCGTGACCGTTCCTACTCCCTGACCTCTGAGCCGGGAGTCGCAGATTCACGATCGAACCTGCAATCCTCGGATTCCACCGCAGGGAACAGCTCTCGCGGCCCAGAGTCCATCTTGGCCGCGAGGAAGAGAGATCACACGTAGTGAAGCTTCTCGGCCGTCGCCTCAATCTGCGGGGTGTGATCGATCAACTCCTGAATCGGGTCCCAGCGACCTGAAACCAACGCATCGCGCGCCGACTCAGGGATCGCCAAATCGAACTCGTGTCCGACGCCGGAACGCACTTTCTTGGCTTCCAAATCAATCGTGATCTCCGTCGCAGGATCCGCCTCCACGGCAGCACGCAGCTCAGCAATCGCGTCGTGGGAAAGAGTCACGCAGGGCATGCCCAATGTGGTCGAATTCCCGAAGAAAATCTCCGCAAAACTCTCGGCGATCACCGCCGTGAAACCGTATTTCCTAAGCGACTGCGGTGCGTGTTCCCGCGACGACCCGCAACCGAAGTTCACGCCGGCAAGCAAGACCGTTGCTTTGGCGAAACGCTCATCATTCAGCGGGTGTTGAGTCTTCTCGCCGGTGGTCGGGTCAAAGCGCACGTCATAGAACGCGAACTCGCCGAGACCATCGAACGTCACGCACTTCATGAACCGCGCCGGGATGATGCGGTCGGTGTCGATGTCCGCACCGGGGACGAACACGCCGCGACCGGTGACTTGAGTGATTTTGTCGAGTGCCATGGATCAGTCGGTTAGAAGAATCATTCGGTGACGCGGGTGATCTTGTAGCCCTTCTCAGTGAGAAACCCGCGGACATGGTGGTTGCCAAGATAATGGGCAGTGCCCACGGCAAAAAAGTGGCTTCGATTCGGCTCCGCAGCGAGGAACTCAGCCATCTTCCCGGCCATCGCCTCATTGCGGTCATCCAGCAGACGCTTCATCAGCTTCTTGCCCAATTCAGCATGCTCGCCCTCGAGCATTTCATCGTAGTAGCGGTTCATCCACTGCTGCAGCTTCTCGTCGTCGCCAGCCACGTAGGCGGCAATCAGCCCGTCGTTGGGATTCTCCCCTTTGTCGCGGGATTCCTTCATCTGCTTCAGCGTCTCCGCCAACATGTCGACCTGCTCCTGCTCGCTCAGGTCGTCAAAAATTCGGAATTGATCTTCGGGTTTCTCAAGCGCCCGGGTCAGCTTGCCCGCTTCTTCCGCGCGGTTCCACAGAATCATATCCAAAGGCGCCTGCCCTTCGAGCTGCAACTCCAAGAGAGGCAACGTGATCGCCACCGCCCAGGTTTTGAAACTCTGCAACACGACCGAATTGAGGGCCGGTTGAATCGCGGCCAACTCCGCATCAAGCTGATCGGAAAGCTCATCCCCCAACGAATCCGTGAGGGTCTTTCCGTCTTGGCGAATGAAGTGTTGGGCCAAACCGACCTGCACCGACGGATCCATGTCGAGCTCGGCATACACCACATCGGCCCCATCCAATGCCTCGGCCGCCGTCGGATTGAGAGTTCCGACCGGCCCCTTGCCGAGGTGGATCGTCCCGAAGAGCCACGATGGCTTTTCAAGCTTTCCTCCCTCCACCTTCCAAAGCATCGGATGCACCGGATGATCCGGCTCATCGACAGCCCCCGACACCAGGGCCATGCAGCCCCAGACCAGCGCGGTCCACGCACCCAAGCTTCGGCGGAAGATCGATTTCATCGTCGCAAGAGCAATCTCAGGCAGCCGCGGTGGCAATCTCAAACACCTCGCGGGCATCGGCCACCGCGCCGTTCACGGCCGCTGCAGCCACCATTACGGGCGACATCAGAATCGTCCGGCCCGTCGGCGAACCTTGGCGACCCTTGAAATTCCGATTCGAGGAAGAAGCGCAGATCTGATCTCCCACCAGCTTGTCCGGATTCATCGCCAAGCACATCGAGCAACCTGCCCCTCGCCACTCGAATCCGGCCTCTTCGAACACCTTGTCGATGCCTTCTTGTTCACACTGGATCGCCACAATTTGCGAACCGGGCACGGCAATCGCCTGCACCCCCTCCGCCACCTTGCGACCCTTGAGGAACTTCGCCGCTTCGCGGAAATCCGAAAGACGGCCATTCGTACAGGAACCAATGAAGGCCACATCGATCTTCACGCCCTTAATCGGCGTTCCCGCCGGCAATTTCATGTAAGCCAGAGCTTCCTCAATCGTCGCCTTCTCATCCGCCGTCGTGGCCGAGGATGGATCCGGAATGCTTTCCGATACGGCGATCCCGTGATCAGGGGAAATCCCCCAAGTCACCGTAGGCTCGATCTCCGCGGCATCGATCACCACCACATCGTCATAGTGAGCATCCGCGTCGGAAGCAAACGACAACCAGCGCGCCACCGTCGCCTCCCAGTTGCTCATATCAACGTAAGGCCGGCCCTTCAAATACTCGCAGGTCTTCTCGTCCGGATTCACATAGCCACAACGTGCGCCTCCTTCGATCGCCATGTTGCAGACCGTCATCCGCTCTTCCATGGTCATTCGGTCAAAGACCTCACCCGCATACTCATACGCGAACCCGATGCCACCTTTGGCACCCAACTTGCGAATGATGTGCAGCGTCACATCCTTCGCATACACCCCCGGCCGCAACTCGCCATTCACCTCAATGCGACGCACCTTCAATGGCTCCATCGCCATCGTCTGTGTCGCCAAAACATCCCGCACCTGAGTGGTCCCGATGCCGAAGGCGATCGCCCCAAAAGCTCCATGCGTCGCCGTGTGAGAATCACCGCAGGCAATCGTGGTACCCGGCTGGGTGATGCCCTGCTCCGGACCCACCACGTGGACGATCCCTTGCTTCCCGGAAGCGAGGTCGAAATAGGTGACACCGAAATCGTCCGCATTCTGGCGCAGCGCCTGCATCATCTCCGCCGCCAACGGATCCGCCGGGGCGTCCTGATTGATCGTCGGCACAATGTGGTCGATCGTCGCGAAGGTCCGTTGCGGATATTTCACCGTCAGGCCGAGGTCGCGAAGCATGCCAAAGGCCTGCGGCGAGGTGACTTCGTGGATGAGGTGGGTGCCAATGAACAGCTGCGTGCGGCCGTCAGCCAGCGTGCCCACTTGGTGGGCCTCCCAGACTTTCTCGTAGAGACTTTTGCCCATGATTGCGTCGCCCGGTGTCGCCGGGGGGCGGGGAAGGTGCTTGAACCACCGCGCTTTGTCAAAGCGGGATCTGTGTCAGGACCGGGCGCACGCATTTGGCGCTTCCGACCGGCCCTGCCTCGCCCGTAGCTTCGGGCATGAGCTCGCGCGTCACGGACCTTCACATCGCCCGCAACCTCCCGCTTCCTGCGCCCACCGCGCTTCTCGCAGAAATCCCGCGCAGCGAGAGCCAAGCGGACTTTGTCGCCGCCTCCCGCCAAACCATTGGCTCCATCCTTTTTGGCAGCGACCCTCGGCTCCTCGTCATCGTGGGCCCCTGCTCCATCCATGACACCGTCGCCGGCTACGAATACGCCCAGCGACTCGCCGCCCTGGCCGAACGCCTCAAGGACCAACTCTTCCTCGTGATGCGGGTGTACTTCGAAAAACCGCGCACCACCGTCGGCTGGAAGGGCCTCATCATGGACCCCGCCCTCGATGGCTCCGACAACATTCCCGAAGGCCTGCGGCGTGCTCGCACCTTCCTCCGCCAAGTCATCGATCTCGGCCTACCCACGGCAACCGAACTGCTCGACCCCATCACGCCGCAATACATTGCCGATCTGATCTGTTGGTCAGCCATCGGAGCCCGCACCACCGAAAGTCAGACCCATCGCCAGATGGCCTCCGGGCTCTCCATGCCGGTTGGCTTCAAAAATGGCACCTCAGGCGACCTCGTCGCCGCCATCAATGCCGTCAAAGCCTCCGGTCGGCCCCAAACATTCCTCGGCGTTTCCGAAGATGGTGTCGCCTCGGCCGTCACCACCACGGGCAATCCGGATTGCCACGTGATCCTCCGCGGCGGCGAAAACGGCCCCAACTACGACGCCGCCTCCGTCGCCATCGCCCGCGCGTCGCTCGATGCCGCCAAGCTCCCGCCCGCCATCATGATCGATGCCTCGCACGCAAACTGCGGCAAGGACGACGCCGAAATGCCCTCAGTCTTCCAGGAAATCGTCCGCCAACGCGCTGCCGGGGACACCTCCATCATAGGTGCCATGCTCGAGAGCAACTTGGTCGCCGGAAACCAAGCCTTTCCCCAACCCCTCGAACGCCTCGTCCGCGGTCAATCCATCACCGACAAATGCATCGATTGGGAAACCACCGAAAGGCTCCTCACGGAAGCCGCTCAACATCTCGAATCGACTCTGCGACGGTAAGATCCCTGCTTCAATCTCGCCGCCGGCGACGCCACCTTTCCAACACCCCCCCCATCACCCCTCCGGCCAGCACGCCCACCCCGGTTCCCATCAGGAGATCCTTTCGAGCATCAGGCTTCGGGAAGGTGAGAGGCGCAATCACCTTCCCCTCATCTCCCTCTCCTGAGAGCTCGGGGGCCTCCATCGACTTTCCCTGCATCTCCCGGGAATAGAGAGACTCCGGATCCCCTTCAGGATTCAAAATGTTCTCCTCGCTCGCCAGACTCGCCTCCCAGTCGCTCTGGTCAGCATCCCGAGATCCTTTGGACTCCTCAAGCAAAGCCTTCATCGCTTTCCGCTTCTCCTCCACGATCGCCTCTTGCGCCGCAATCGCCTCCCGCAAGGCCTTCAAGCGCTCATCCGATTTCGCCGTCTCGATGATGACCTTTCGCCGACGATACGCGTCGGAAAGCGCATTCGCATACATCGAACAATCCCTCGCCGAAGCATCGCGGACCCAAATCTGAATCATTTGGGCCCCCGGCATCGCCTCCACCCTCACCTTTCCCGCCAGCAACCCCATCGCCCGCTCACGAGCCACGGACCAACGAGACATCAGTCCCAACTGATCGACCACCTCTCCGAGCACCGCCTCCGAAAAAACCAATGACCGCTCACTCTCCTCCAGCTCCTTGGGAGTGCCCGATGGGCTCCGCATCGCAAGCGTCGCGTGCGATTCATAAATCCACTCCGTAAGCATCATCTTCACCACCCAGAACCCAGACAATCCCCCAAGCACCAGAGCCATCAAAGCCACTTTCATCCCCACCATTCAGAACTCACGACTTTGCAGTGCAAAGCCCATTTTCTGGCAAATCAACCCACCCTGAATCCACACTCCTCCCTGGTTCCCATGAATTTCGACGGGACCCGAGAAAAGCCCTTCCCCTGAACGACCCATGACATGGCAAGAAATGCGCGAAACTCCTCTTGCGCCCCCCTCCACCGCCCCTAGGGTGACCCCTCATGAGCCCTGCCAGTCCAGCCCTCCCGGATTACCTCGCTGAGGAAATCCTGCTTCACCCCGAGAACCGCCAGTTTCCTCCCTTCGACCTCGTCAGTTTGTTGGGAACGGTGTTCGAACCCACCCAAGGCTGCCGGGTCTGCATCCTCACCGATTTCGAGGACCCTGCCCCCCTGATCAAAAACTTCACCTTCCTCACCAAAGAAGGTTTCCCCGTCCAAAAGAAAGCCCACGAAGCCTTCTATCAGGCGCTTCATGGCGGCGCCATGGAAGCTCTCGGGATGAACGGAGGCGAGATGTTTGCCTACCGCACGACTCATGGCTCCAATCTCGACCTCCAAGATGAGGTCTGGGACACGCAGGGCCAACGCCTCTCTCTCGATGCCGATATCTACCCCCACTACGATATCATCCTTTGCATCTCCACCTGGTCCGCCACCGCGCCACTGACCGCAAAATGCAAAGAATTCGGCTTCCGGGGCGCCACCCTTCACGGTCTCAACGACATCATCCTCTCCTCCGGACTCGCCGTCGACTACCACGAGGTCTCCGCTGACGCCGAACGCATTCGCCTCGCCATGACCCGCGCGGATGACATTGAGATCGACTTCGAACTCGAAGACGGCCGCGTCCTCACCGCTTGGCTCGGATTGGCCCAGCAAGAAGCCCAGAAATCCCATGGACTCTGCAACGGCACCGCTCCCGATGTCGCCAACCTTCCCGCCGGTGAAGTCTACTTCGTACCAACCGACGCAAATGGCCACTTTCCAATGAAATATGAAGACGGCACTCTCGGTGTTCTCACCGTCAAAGATCGCTGCATCATTCAGTCCGAACTCATTGCTGGAAATCCCGCCACGATCGAGGCCCACAACGCCCGCTTGGCCGATGACCCGATGACAGGAACCCTCGGCGAGCTGGGCTTCGGCACCCAGGTTCTCCCTGTCTCCGGCGCAGATATTCAGGATGAAAAAGTCCTCGGAACCTGTCACCTCGCCACCGGCCGCGACGACCATCTCGGCGGCGACATCGTCCCCGATATGTTCAAAAAGCACGAGAACTCCACCCACGACGACATCCTCTTCGCCCCTCACAAGACGCCCAACTTCAACGTCAAAGAAGTCCGCATGAACCGGGGCGGAACCCAGGAAGTCATCATCGAGAACTTCCGCCCGTCCCGCTACATCATTGACGCCCTCGCTGGCGGTCGCGATTGATCGCATGGAGAACCCCTACGAATCGGAGAAGCTCCTCTCCGAATATCTTCTCTTCCACTACGGAAGCCCTGAAGAAATCCTCCCTCCCTCCGCCCCAGCGGGAATGAGGGAAGCGCTGGACTTTCCCACACGCACCTGCTCCCGGTTTTCCCCCGGGGGCATGCGTGGCCTGGACCTTGGCTGCGCAGTCGGCCGTTCCACCTACGAAATGTCGAGGACTTGCGAGCACGTCCTCGGCATCGACTACTCCCACGCCTTCATCCGGGCTGCAGAAACCCTCAGGACATCTCCCGTCCCCTATCGACGGCACGACGAAGCCCACCGGTCCACCCCACTCGAGGCTCAGCTACCCGACGGAGTTCATCCTCAAAAAGTCCAATTCCGCCAAGGTGACGCCATGAATCTGCCCGCAGATTTGGGCACCTTCGATCGACTGCATGCGGCCAACCTCCTTTGCCGACTGCCAAACCCGGAGCACCTCCTCCAGCGTCTTCCCAGCCTCATGAACCCGGGTGGCGAATTGATCTTGGCGACTCCCTGCACATGGCTGGGAGAATTCACCCCCATGGCCCATTGGCCAAAGGGCCCCACCCTCGATTGGCTCCGGGATCACCTCACGGCCGATTTCCACCTCGTTGACGTCTCCGAGGAACCTTTCCTCATCCGCGAAACCTCCCGCAAATTCCAGTGGACCTCCTCCCAGGTCACCCTCTGGCGGCGACACGAAACTGACCAGCCCCTTTCGTAGGGCGGTTCCCTTAGGCAGGGCGGCCGAAGAGAGGAAGCCCCATCCGGCCGCAAACCGCCAAAATCCGCGCACACTTGGACATGCCACGCGGAGCGCGATTTCCTTCCGGGAATCAGGATCTGGCCAATCTCGATCCCCGCGCCCATGCCCATTTCCACACTCACGGACTTCCACCACTGGCTCCTTGCAGAGGAAACCGCAGGAGCTCCCTTCATCCTCTTGGATACCGGCGATGTTGCTCGTCCCGCCTGCGCAGCCGCCATCGCCCGCCACCTGAACGAATTCGATGAATCCTCAGGTGGCAATTGGGTCTCCCTCGGTTCCGAGGTGATTGAAACCATTGCGGCCGATCCAGCGCAGCGCCGTTTGCTGGGCCTGGTGGATTCCGCTCCCTCCGGTCCAACGCCCCATATCGACCCGATCACCTCAGTGCTGGTCGCCCTCGCCCATCGGGGAAGAATCGTCATCAATCACCCCTCCGCCACCGACCTCTTGGCGGAAATCCCCCACGGATTCCGGGCAGCTCTCGGGCTCCCAGGCGATGGCGGGGAACATTTCCACATCATTCTGGATCCCAACGGATTCCCTCAACGCTGCCTCGCGCCTCTCGTCGCCGACAGCTTCCTCGAGTGGCTGCACCACCAGCAAGCCGCCTAAGGAACGCTTTCGAAGCAGAATTCGCACATCCTCGCGCAATCCACGCGGGGACCGGATCGCTCACACCCGTTCGAATCGTTCCGACCATGAACGTCATCGCCTTGACCATCTTCGTCAGTAGCTGCCTCGCCGGCATCTTCGTCGTCTGCTTCATCGGCGAATCCCGGCGCTCGAAATCGTCGTCGCCCGAGCGCGACAGCCTCCTCCCCTTCAATGACGAAAAATAAACCGCTCTCCCAACCATGAGCACCCCAGCCAGCAGAACCACTACCATCACCTACGACGATCAGTCGGTCCGGCAGTTCATGTTCTTCTCAATCCTATGGGGATTGGTCGGCATGCTCGTCGGCGTTATCTGCGCCACCCAGCTATCCTGGTGGCAAATGAATGGCAAATTCTTGGAACAACTCACCTTCGGCGCCATCCAAGCCGAAGGCATCTCGTTCCTAACCTTCGGCCGCCTCCGCCCCCTCCACACCAACGCCGTCATCTTTGCGTTCGTGGGCAACATGATGTTCGCCGGCGTCTACTACTCCACCCAGCGGCTCTGCAAAGCCCGCATGGCGTCGGACCTCCTCTCCAAAATCCACGTCTGGGGCTGGCAACTCATCATCGTCGCCGCCGCAGTAACCCTCCCCATGGGCCTCACCCGCGGGAAAGAATACGCCGAGCTGATTTGGCCCATCAATATCGCCGTCGCCCTCATCTGGGTGATCTTCGCCATCAACTTCTTCTGGACCCTGGCCAAACGCAACGAACCCAGCCTCTACGTCGCACTCTGGTTCTACATCGCGACCATCGTCACGGTGGCGATGCTTTACATCGTCAATCACCTCTCCCTGCCCACCTCGCTCACTCACTCCTACCCCATCTTTGGGGGCCTGCAGGACGCCCTCGTCCAGTGGTGGTATGGGCACAACGCCGTCGCCTTCTTCCTCACGACCCCCATTTTGGGGATCATGTACTACTTTTTGCCGAAGGCCGCCAATCGTCCGGTCTACTCCTACCGGCTTTCCATCATCCACTTTTGGTCCCTCGTCTTCATCTACATCTGGGCCGGTCCTCACCACCTCCTTAATACCTCCCTGCCTCGCTGGTTGCAGATGCTCGGCATGCTCTTTTCGCTCATGCTTTGGGCACCCTCATGGGGCGGCATGCTCAATGGCCTGCTGACTCTCCGCGGCGCTTGGAATAAACTTCGCACAGATCCCGTCATCAAATTCTTCGCCGCCGGGATCACCTTTTACGGCATGGCCACCTTCGAAGGCCCCCTGCTTTCAATCCGTGCCGTCAACCAACTCTCCCACTACACCGACTGGACCATCGGTCACGTCCATGCCGGAGCTCTCGGCTGGAATGGCCTGATGGCCGCCGGGATGTTCTACTGGCTCGCCCCGCGCCTCTGGAAAACCAAACTCTGGTCCACCGCCTTGGCCAACCTTCACTTCTGGGTCGGACTCGTCGGCATCCTCCTCTACGTCGCCGCCATGTGGACGGCCGGCATCATGCAAGGCCTCATGCTCGGTGAAGTCGCCGAAGGTGGAACCACTCTGAAATACGAGTTCGTCGAAACCCTCAAAGCCATCCAGATCGAATACATCCTGCGCTCCTTCGGGGGCAGCCTCTTCCTCCTCGGGTTTGTCTTCTGCGCCATCAATATCTGGAAGACCGCCCGTTCCGGCCAAGCCCACAACGACACTGTCGAGGTCGCCATTCCCGAAGAAAAGATGGACGATATGGCCATCAAGGGAGCGATCTTCAACGATCCTCTCTCCTACATCGTTCTCGGCTTGGTTTGCCTTTGCCTTTGGATCTTCCTCCCGCCTCACGGGGACAAAGTCGCGCTCATCCTCACCGTCCTGATCTCCATCAAAGCCATCGCGGCATTCCGCAAAGACACCCGGAGCTGGATCAACTGGCACGAACGACTGCTCTACAACTACCTTCCATTCACTCTCCTGGTTGCCTTTGCCGTCGTCATCGGCGGTGGCGTTCAAATCGTCCCCTCCCTGATCGTCAATCGGGAGAAAAACGTCGAAGGCCGCCTCCAGGAACTCTACACGCCACTCGAACTCGCCGGGCGTGACCTCTATGTCTCTGAAGGATGTTACAACTGCCACTCGCAGATGATTCGCACCCTCCTCCCGGACGTCATGCGCTACTCCCGCGCCGGCAAAACGGATGACTACTCCCACCTCGGAGAATCGCTCTTCGATCACCCCTTCCAATGGGGATCCAAGCGCACCGGACCCGACCTCGCCCGAGAAGGTGGAGACATCGTTCAAGGCGCCAAATACATGCGCTCGGGAAAACGCGACAACGTTTGGCACTACAACCACTTCATGAATCCTCGCCAAACCTCGGAGGGCTCGAACATGCCGAACTATACCTGGTTGTTTGAGAAGAAAACCGACTTCAAGGCTCTGCCCAACAAGATCGCCGTCCAAACCCGCATTGGGGTCCCCTACCCCCCAATGAACCAACACGAAATCAATGACAACGCCCGGGTTCAGGCCGCCGAAATCGCCCAGAGCCTCGCCGCCGCCAAAGTGCTGCCGCCCGCCGGCGCTCAAAACCTCAGCGGAGATGCCCTAGCCAACTATCTGGCAGATCGTCAGGTCGTCGCCCTCATCGCCTACGTCCAAAAACTCGGAACCTACCGCATCGTCGAAAAAGAAGACGGCCCCGGCCCCGTGCCCTTGGATCCCGATTCCTACCGCAACGCCCGGAACCCGGCCCCCCAAACCCAGAAGCCCGATACGGCTGCCAACTGAAACCATCTCCCCAACTCCAAGACCCCATGTTCAAGAGAGTCATCTACGAGGAATGGTCCAACATCATTCCCATGATCGCCTTCGGCATCATGTTCACCGTCTTCCTGGTCACCACCATCCGCGCCATCCGGCTTCGCCCCGTTGAACGAGAGCGGCTCTCCACCCTCCCCCTCGACGAGGAAACCGGCCACGAATCCTAATTTCTCCACGACCATGTCTGACCCAACCGAAAGCCAGCAACCCAAACGCGGAGAGTTCGCCCAAGCAAAAGGCGAAGTCATCCTTCGTGAACACGAATACGACGGCATTCAGGAGTTCGACCAGAAACTTCCCAACTGGTGGTTGTTTACCTTCTACTTTGCGATCGCCTGGTTCGTCATCTATTGGGTGCTCTACTACCACACCGGGACCTACCGAACCGACCAGCAGAAGATCACTTCCCACCTGGTGCAAATTGAAGAACAGAAATCCGAGGCCCTCGCCGCAACCCTCTCCCAACTCGATGATCAAACCTTGATCAACGAATGGGCCACCAATCCTGAGAAAACCGCTGCCGGGGAAGCCATCTTCAGCACCAACTGCGTCGCCTGCCATGCCGCTGACTTGAGTGCGACCATGAGCGTGGGTGAACAAAAGATCCCCCTCCCAGGACTGCCTCTCAACGATGGACAATGGAAATATGGCGCCAAGCCACTCGAAGTCTTCAACCTCATCAACGACGGAACCCCCGCCGACTCAGCAGGGCACAACGGAGCGCGCATGCAGGCATGGGGACAAATCCTAACTCCTGAGCAAATTGCCGAAGTCACGGCCTTCATCATCTCCAAAAACCCCAAGGACTTCGGACTCTAAATTCACGAACACTCAAACGAGCTTCACCTTCTCCCCATCCCGCTCAAACCCGGGGCGGCTTCCCAGCGAAGCCGCCCCTCTTCTTTGCCACTCCATCAGATCTCCTGACATGAAGAAGGAGAAACCCATCCTCCAAAAAAGAGGATCGTACCCAAGGCCAGCCACGGTGGGAACCATCCATCGTTCCCCACCAACACCAAAAGCCACTACTTGGATTCATCAAGTAAGTGCAACACCCGCTCTGCGTCTTGGGAAGGGCATTGGGGCGGGTGCTGCACCTATGAAAAATCACCAGCAACTCAGCAACGACGAACGCTACCCGATCGGGGCGATGAGACGAGTGAAATTCAGCCTTCGTGCGATTGCCCGCGAGCTTGGACGGAGTCCCAGCACGATCTCCCGGGAGATTCGGCGCAACGCCTATCCGACCGATGGCCGATACAAGCCCCTGCACGCATGCCAGATGGCCCGAGGCCGCTAGGGCACGTGCTTCAGCGGATACGTGTGTGGGAGATCGTCAGGAGCCTCCTCCGGAGGAAGCTCAGCCCGATGCTCGGGGGGCTGAAACGGTTCCGGATCGTCTCCATCAGCCATGAGACGATCTACCAGCACGTCTGGGACGACCGCCGTTACGGTGGCGATCTGCACACGAATCTGCGTCAGGCTTCGAAGAAGCGGCGCAAACGGTACGCCAATATGACAGTCGCGGAAGGCTTGCAGGTAAGCGGCCGATCGCGACTCGGCCGGATCGGCGCGGAGAACCGCTCCCGCCTCGGGCACTGGGAAATGGATACAGTGCTGGGCAGCAGCAAGGCCAGCATCCTGACGCTTGTGGAACGCAAGACCGGGAATCTTCAAATCGCCAAGCTGACGGCGCGCACCAAAGAAGAAGTCTTCAAGGCAATGATGCTGCTGACGCACCGCCATCGCCGACGTTACTTGACGATCACTGCAGACAATGGGTGCGAATTTCATGGCGATCGAGAAATCGAAGAGAAGCTCTCGATGCGCTTCTACTTCGCCCCGCCGCACCACTCGTGGGAGCGTGGAACCAACGAGAACACCGCCGGTCTGATCCGGCAGTATCTTCCCAAGGCCACGAGCATGGAGAAGCTCACCCAGGAACAATGCGACTGGATCGCCACCGAACTGAACGAACGTCCGCGCGAGCGCTATAACTTCCTCACACCAAACGAACTGTTCCTATCAACCGCTAGTGTTGCACTTCACTCTTGAAGCCGCGCTTTGGTTTTTTGGGCTTTGAGGGTGTCGAGGCGAAGCTCAGACCAGCCAACGCCATCGCAAGAAACACCAGCGCGAAGCCTCCAGCGAGTACCGAAATCGGACTACCCCTGAGGGAAGACAAAATCGAAAGCTGTACATGGGTATCGGACTCACTGTAGACAAAGTATCGCGGCGACCAAAATGAAATCGCATACAGGCAGGACAATGCACATAACGCGAGATTCGCCAAGATGCTCCTCCGATCTGCAAGAAGACGCCTCATCTTGAATCTAAAGCCAACGAGCTACGAACTCGCCAGTCAATTCTTGCCGAACGTTGAAGGTGTGTCGGCCCGGGCAACTGAGACGGCCAGCTCGATTTACGGTTCAAACACTACCAGCCAACCGCTCACTCAACAAGGCCGCTGTCGAGAGTCGGCACCACCGACTTGTTCGACGGTTTGGTTTTCGGTGGCGGTGGTTGGGTAAGTCGGAACCGAGCAGTCGATCGAGGTGGGCCGAATGATGATCTGAGCAATGCGAAGAATTCGGGCGGATCCGTAGCCCCAAAGGAAGCAATTAGGGATCATCAGCGCGAAGTACCAGATGCAACTGCTGATCGGAGAAATCCCCATAGAGGTGACTGCTCCACTCAAAATCGCCAGCGGGAATGACAGAGCAATCATCACACACCAGCTCGCCCCAGCGATGCCCTCTGGCCCAACAATCATCCCGAAGATTGAAATGGCCCAAAGAGCGGCTACAGCCATCGTCAACCTTCCTCCAAGAGTTGGCTTCATTATTGTCGGGGGTTTCTGTCGAACGTCGAAGCAATGTCACTGCCTGCCGACAGCGCGCTCCGACTTCGGGGTTGAGGTTTGAGAATTCATTGGGCTTTCGACTCGGCGCGGGCAGGCAGTTGATCATCCGCGCCTTGTTGAAACTGTCGAAAAACCCCTCCCTGTTCCAGCCCGATTTCCGCCCGCTGGCCCGCCCGCTGCTTCCTCGGGACGCGAGCCATGGCACGCTT
>NZ_JACHFD010000007.1 GCF_014201715.1 Haloferula luteola | reverse complement strand
CAAATACAAGTCACCAACCCAATACCACCAAGCACAATGCAACACCGCAGCCTGAATAAAAACCAAGGCTGTCCAACTTCCAAGGGAGCACTACAAGCTTTCCGTTTTCAAACCCTCCTGCGCTGCGCTCCGCGAGGAACTGCCTCCCCCCAGAAACGCCATGACCCCATCCCTGCTCGCAGGGATGGGGTCATGGCGGAGCGGGCACTCATACTTTACGAACTTCCTTCTGGCTCAAGCTCGTTTTGGGCCTTCCCTATTACCAGCACAACCTGCCTCCTTTCGTGGCGGAGCCTTTCCAGTTTTCGCTGAAATCCACGGCGCAGGGCGGGTTGCCGGAGGACACCTCGCAGGAAAATCACGAAGTGGCGCGGCATCCCATTTGGAGAGTGTTCGACTGGCAGCGGCGGCTGGATGAGGACAAGGCACTGACCAAAGTTCAAATTGGTGAGCAAGAGAGACTTAGCAAAGCGAGAATGACGCAGATGTTCAGCCTTCTGCATCTGCCCAAGGACGCGCAAGACTACCTCGCGGACCTCACCGCCCCCGCGCTCATCAGGGCTTTCAGCGTCCGCCAGTTGATGGGCGTCGCCAAGACTCCCGCCCCTGAACGGGCGGAGGCGTTCCAACGAATGCGGGCGGATTGCGAGCGGCATGGGTTGAGCAGTTGAAGAGAATCGTTCCACGGCGGGCCGTGCGGTGCGGGATCATGGGCTGGAGTCTCCGGCCTCCCCGTCCCGCACGATGCGTTTCATGCGTTTCATAGTTGGATTGAAACGACAGGAAGGTTGCGAATGAAAAGTCAACAGATGTAACGAAAAAACCTCGACTTTTTCACTGCATATTTTGAATATGTGATGATTATTTAACTAAAAATCTTTCCGCAACAGCAGTCCGTGTTAGTCATCAGCACCACAGGCTGCAACCGAATAACTTTTTCCTCCCACCTCGGAAAATCCACTTCCATGAAACCAAAGCCTGTCGCACTGCCCCGCCGTCCAAAGGAACAACTGATTGATGCACTGCAACGGGAGTTTCCCTCCCTTAGCGACGCCACTAATGAAAGGGTTTCATCCGTCGAATTGATGATCGCCGATGCCAAAAAAGACACGGTGGCGCCACGCGAAACCCGACCCGGCGGAGGTTCTACTAGCCCCGCACTGGATCGGATGCTCAAGCTGAGGGAAGAACTCAGTAATAAGATCGAGTTGTTGGATGCGGGAATCGAACAGGCAGCCTTCGAATCCATCTGTGGAAAAAAGGATGACACGGAAGACGTCGAGCATTATAAAGGAACCCTCGGGGTGTCTGTGGAGTTTTGCCGTCAGTATGAGAAGCCCGTTGGCCAACTTCAATGGCTGGATGACCTCCCTAGCCGATTTACAGGAGATCGGGATGATCCCGGCAATGTTGCCGGAGAACGTTGGGGAAGCGGAGGGCTCATTAGCAACGATCTGTTTTTGACGGCGGCTCACTGCTTTGGACAAACTGGCGGGGACTGGTCCCGACCGCGGCGGAACGGGGAGATTATCGCCCCGAAGGAGATCGCCACGCTGATGAGGGTGAATTTCAATTATCAGAAGGACGGGAGCACTGGTGTGGTGCGCAAAGGCGACGACTTTCCGGTCTTGGAACTAGTGGAATACGGCAATGACAATGACCGAGCCGTAAAAGTCGACTTCGCTATCGTGAGACTGGGCAGGAACTCCACGGGAAAACTGCCCGGGGAAGTTTATGGGAAATTGCTACTGGCTGAGCGAGATTTGACGGAAGCAGGTGCGATGCTGGCCATGATCCAGCACCCCATGGGCAAGCCGAAAATGATTGAAGCCGGCCCGATGCACTCTAATGTCGGAGGGCGCATCGTCTATGAAAGCATGGACACCTTGGGCGGCTCTTCAGGATCCCCCATTCTTGCCGAGAACGGCGAAATCGTCGGGGTTCATACCAATGGCGGTTGCACCGCGTTCAGTGGCGCGAATTTCGGCGCGGCCATCGGTGCCATCCGCGAAGTGTCCGGCGTACTAAGAGGCCTCGCGGGCGAAGCCACCCCCGTCAATCCCGTCCGTCCGGCTTCCAACAACCAACCCAACAGCAAAGACCCGGTGCAGGTCTCGCCACAGCAGCAGCAACCCCAACAAGCAGGTAACACAGTGAGATTCAATCTTGAGATCCCGGTCGAGCTCGGCATGACCCTCGGCACGCCGGTGGTGAGGCCGATTGGCGGCGTTCAACCACTCGCACAAGGAGCCATTCCAGCCGCTGGCGAGGCATCCGTGTCGCAGGCGGTGGCTGAGACGAAGCGTCTACTCGGGTCTCAGGCCGATTCCCTTCTGGATGTCCGGGATGGCTATGTTTTCCGCAACGGCTGGATTACTGATGAACCTGCGGTGGTGGTGATCCTAAAGGACAGCACGGAGCGCGCGCGCATCTCGCTGCCCTCGACCGTGCTGGGAGTGCCGGTGGAGGTCCGAGACCCCGGCTTGATCGACTTGGTCGCCGATGAATCCTTCGAGTTGCCTGAGATCGCGGCGATCGCCTATGTGCCACCTGAAGACTTCAAACTGGAGTTCGTCGAAGAGGAGATGCGGGTCGTTTGCCACGCCAGCCCTGACGCCTCCTGGAGCGAGCTTGAGAAGTTCCTCAAAGATACCAATGAGCGGCTGACCGTCGCGATGTATGACATGACCGCTCCTCATGTCGTGGAGGGCATCCTCGATGCCGTCAAAGACTCTCCGAAGACGCTGCAGCTCATCATGCAGGAAGGCGAGGCAATGGAAGAGGGCAAGGGGGTGAAGGGCGACGATTGGCGGGAGACGAAAGTCCTGGAGTACTTCGCCGAAGGACTCGGCAAGCGGTTCACCCACGTTCCCGCGTCTGTGAGAAAGGGCGGTCAGTTCGCGTCCCACTACCACATCAAGGTGATCGTGCGGGATGGAAGTGCGTTCTGGCTCTCCAGCGGCAACCTCCAGAGTTCCAACCAATATGTGGAAGCTCCGAAATCCGGCGATTGGTGGTCCCTGAAGGAGCTCAACCGCGAGTGGAACATCGTCATCGAAAATGAAAACCTCGCGTCGCAGTTCGAGAGCTTTATCCGCTATGACTTCGACTGCGCGGCGGCCGAAGAAGCAAGGGAGTTCGTGACACCGGAGGAGCCGCAATTCCTGGTCGAGGAAGCGGCGGCAGTCGCGCGCGTGCCGGCCGCGAGGCCCTTTCACCGCGCCCCGCTGATCGTCACGGAGAAGGTAAAAGTGATGCCCCTGCTGACGCCGGACAACTACTATGATGAGGTGTTCCGGCTGCTCCGGTCCGCTGAGGAGCGCATTCTCTTCCAGAACCAGTCCTTGAGCATCCTGGGACTGGACCCGCGTGGACGAGATAAGAATGATCCCCGCTTCATCGACCTCTTCAGCGAGTTGCTCAGAAAGCAGCAGGAAGGGATCGATGTCCGGATCATCATTCGTGGCGATTTCAATCCCCAGACTGCGCTTGAGAGGATGAGTGAGAAGGGCTTCGACATGACCCGCGTGAAGACCCAAAGCCGTTGCCACACCAAGGGCATCGTCGTGGACCGCGACAAAGTGCTGGTCGGAAGTCACAACTGGACCAACGAAGGAGCTCTGGTGAACCGGGATGCCAGCCTGATCTTCCAGCATGAGGAAATCACCAAGTACTTTGCCGAGCTATTCTGGTACGACTGGAAGACGCTCGCCGAGCGTAGCGTGGGGCCGGCTCGCAGAGTGCGCAGGGCGCCGAATGGCGGCGGGACGGAGAGCCGTGCCGCGTTCGTGCGTTCGGCCGGTTGGGAAACCGTTCGGCTCTCCGACTTAGGATAGCCGCCAGCCACCACGAAACGACACGAACTCCCCGCACCGTTCCACCACTATGCCATCCCCCATCCCACCCCTGCTCTCCGGAGGAAATGCCTCGGTCTATGTCACGGACATGGACCGCGCGGTCCGCTTCTACACCGAGTCCCTCGGCTTCCCGCTCAAGGTCCGCATCGCGAACGAATGGGCGGAGATCGATGCCGGTGACGGCCTGATCATCGGTCTCCACATCGCCAATCCGCCCGGCACCGTGCCCGCGGGCACGCGCGGCGCGATCAACATCGAACTCAAGGCGGTCCGTCCGCTGGAGGAGGTGAAGGAAGTGCTCGGGTCGCGAGGCGTCACCTTCGATGGCGAGATCATCAATTATGAGAATGTCCGGCTGCTGACCGTGCTGGATCCGGATGGGAACGCCATCATCCTCGCCCAGGTCCTCCACAGCGAGACGTAGTTGCAATTGTTAGACCCAAGGCCGGAGCAGCCTCGTTCTCCTTGTCGCGAAACCCGGCAACATGCCGAGGTCGCATCGCGCCATCCTTCCCACCTTTCTCCGCTTTCCCTTCACGCAGTCTCATGATTCACAACGATGTCGATTACTGGCGCCATCTGGAGCACCTGAAACCGGGCGATCCGGATCTGCCCTCGCCGCGCATCTGCCGCCTCTTGCGCCGTCTCTTCCAGCGCTGGCGGGAGAAGCCCCGCTGGCTGACGGAGGAACAGGTGGGTCATCTGATCCCGGGCCCCACCGGGGATCCCGCCGAGCGCAAGGCGCTCAGCGGCGAATCCGTCATGGTCCGCAAAGGCAAGGCCGTGCGCCGCATGCTCCAGATCATCGTCCGCGATGATGTCGCTGCCTCGGCGGGCAGCTTCGAGCTGGATCCGGATGATCTCATTTTCGGCACGATGCCGCCATTCTCCGTCGGCCAGGGAAAGGAATTCGTCCGCTACCTGAAGGAAGACGAGGAGCTGGCCGGCATGCTGGATTTCCTGAACGAGATGTCGCCGATGGGACACATCGCGCCGGACCATGGACGGACGGTGCGGGTGGGCCTGCGGAAGATGATCGATGATTGCAAGGCGAAGGCGGCGGCGAGTGAGGGTGCGCGCGAGCGCGACTTCTACCTGTCCGTGATCGAGTCGCTGGAGGGCGTCGTGGAATTCGCGCACGCCTATGCCCATGGCATCCGCAAGATGGTGGACACCCTGCCCGCGGACGACGCACGGCGGCCATCGCTCGTGGAGTCCGCTGCCCGCCTGGAGCGGGTGCCGGAGTTTCCCGCGGAGTCCTTCCATGATGCGGTGCAGGCGATCCACCTCCTTCACTGTGCCTTCCACTGGACGGTGGAGATCGTGCCCATCGGCCGGCTGGACCAGATCCTGTGGCCGATCTTGGAAAAGGAGCTGGAGGCGAAGCAGCTCACGCTGGATCAGGCGCAGGAGATCCTGGATGGCTTCTGGATCAAGCTGGATGAGCCCGCCATCCTGAACTACCGCCATGCAGAGAATCGCTTCACGGCGTGCGATGGCGTGCTGACCGGCTTCTGGGGTTCCTCGAACTACGACCAGGGCGGCCTGCTGAACCAGTGGATGCAGCAGATCACCATCGGCGGCCTGCTTCCGAAAGACGGCGATCCGCAGGACGCCTGCAATCCGGTCACGAGACTCTGCCTGAACAGCTCGCGGCGGCTGCCGCTGAATAGCCCCACACTGGACCTGCGGGTGAACGGCCAGACGCCGAAGGACGTGCTGGATCTGGCCGCCGCGGCACTCCTCAGCGGCGGTGCCCATCCGGTGCTGCTCAGCGACGAGTGCATCGTGAAGGCGCTGACCGAGAACTCCAACAACGTCATCACCCTGGCCGATGCGCGGGACTACGCGTGCGATGGCTGCTATGAAACGATGGTGGCCGGGAAGTCGGAGTTCAGCTTCGGCTTCGTCTCCGCCACGGATCTGATCGAGAAGACGCTCAACCGCGGCGCCGGCATCGCTGGCACCGGACCGATAAATCTCCGTGGCTCGAAGGAGTCGTGGCGCTCCACCGCCGCCTCCGACATCAAGGATTGGGATGAATTCAAGCGCATCCTGGAAAAGCACCTGGAGCTGGGCTGCCACCGCTACGTGAAGAACCTCACGCTGAACTATGGCAACAAGGAAGCTGTCTGCCCTTCCCCGCTGCTGTCCGCCTTCATCGGCGGCTGCCTGGAAAGCGGGAGGGATCTCACGGCCGGCGGCACCGACTACCACATCTTCTCGCCGCTCTTCACCAGCATCAGCACTGCTGCGGACTCGCTGCACGTGATCCGCAAGCTCGTCTTCGAGGAGAAGAAATTCACCCTGGAGGAACTCCTGACCTGTCTCACCACCAACTGGGGCGACGCCCTGCTGGGGCCGGACGGCGCGAAGCAGCCCGCCTTCGGTCGCTACGTTTCGCCGGAGCGCATCCAGGAGATCCACGCCCTGTGCAAGAAGCAGGACAAATTCGGCTACGGCCATGCCGAGGTCGACAAGATCGCGTGGTATCTAATCGACTCCTTCTGCAATGCCGTGCGGGATGCGGCGGAGCACCCGGTGCATGCCGGGCGGCTGAAGGACCTGGCCGCAAGGTGGAGCTCGCCGGGCAAGGACTTCCAACTGATCTTCGCGCCCGGGGTCGGCACCTTCGAGCAGTACGTCTTTTCCGGCTCCTGGCTGGGGGCATCGGCGGATGGTCGCAAGTCCCGCCAGCCGATCGCCTCCGACCTGTCGCCGGCCCCCCTTCATTCGGAAGAGGACCCCATGCTGCACCGGCGCACCGCCGCGCTCGCGAAGGGCTTCGCGAGCTACTCGGACGAGTGCATGGAGCGCCTGGGCGATGGCGGAGCCGTGGACTACAACCTGCCTGAGGACTTCCCACCGGATAAACTGGCGGCCCTGTTAGGAGAATTTGCCCAGGGAGGGAAAGGCTCCGTCGCCACCTTCACCGTGGCCAATCCAAAGACTCTGCTCGAAGCCCAGACCTCACCGGAGAAGTACAATCTCGTGCGCGTCCGCATGGGCGGGTGGTCGGAGTTCTTCGTCACGCTCTTCCCGGATCACCAGAACCAGCATCGCCGCCGTCCCCTTTACACGCCATGAGCAACTCTCCGAAATGCGAGGAGCGCCCGAAGCGCCCTTATCCTGACCTGAATGGATCCCGCCAGCCCGGCATCGCGGATCCGCAGTGGCCCGTGGAGACCCCATGCTATGTGCCGGAGGAAAAGCGCGCGGGCTACGTGAAGGACTTCGCCGGCCGCGTGGATACGCAGGACTGGATCACCGCCATCTTCTTCGA
Source organism: Haloferula luteola (assembly GCF_014201715.1). Taxonomy (GTDB): domain Bacteria; phylum Verrucomicrobiota; class Verrucomicrobiia; order Verrucomicrobiales; family Akkermansiaceae; genus Haloferula; species Haloferula luteola. The sequence goes on along the minus strand of NZ_JACHFD010000007.1, from coordinate 225,891 downwards.
TGTAAACGTCTGCACACGGGACGACCTGAAGACGCTGCTGGAGGATCTCAGCAAATACGCCCGGAAGGAGATGGCAGAGAAGCCGCCCGAGTCCGAGATGGACCTGTGGATCCCCCGGCCCGACTCGCGCCGGGTGACCGTCACCATCGGCTTTGGCACCGGCCTGTTCCTTTCCGCACACGGAGACGACCGCTTCGGTCTCCGCCACAAAAAGCCGAAGTGGCTGCGCGAAATGCCGAAGACGGAGGTCGATGATTTCGAGCCCTCGGAATTCATCTCCGATCTCGTCGTTATCATCGCCAGTGATGCGGACCAGGTGAATGACTCGCTGCTAATGGAGCTGCATGACGGCCGGTGGCACGACCCGAAGACGAAAAAGCCGGACAAGCGGCTGACCTACAAGCGATCCGTCTCCGGCTACCAGCGGCTGGACTACCGCGACCACCTGCGTGTCGCCGATGGTGCGGCGAATCTGACGAACGTGAATGGAGACATCGACAAGCTGGTCTTCATCAGGCCGGAGGACATGGAGCCCGCCTGGTGCGTGGACGGCAGCTACCTGCTGTGGAAGGAGATCCAGCTTGATCGCCCGCTCTTCGAGTCGATGACCCCGGAGGAGCAATCGGGCATCATCGGACGCAACGTGGAGAACGGCGATATCATTCCGGGAAAGGGCCACATCCTGAAGGTCCAGCCGCGCCGCGGCGATCACCAGGACATCCTCGGGGTCCGCGATGAAGAGCGCCGCTTCCTGAGGCGCGGCTACATCTTCATCGGAAATGACACGCCGGTCGTCGCGGGGCGCTTGTTTTTCTCCTACATGCGCTCCCTGGAGAAGCAGGGCGACTGGGCTGTCCAGATGTGGCAGAGCGCGCCGAACTTTCCCACGACCGACTACGGCGTGGATCCGTTGTTCAAGTCCAAAGTCGCGAAGGCCCTGTCCGGCGGCTACTACTTCTGCCCGCCGAATGCAGCGCAGGGCTCGTTCGTCGGGGCCGGGCTCTTCGACTGATCGATGGACCGAATCCTTTTCCCCCTTCCACGCATGAAACCCATAAAACACATCATCTTCGACTTCGACGGCACCTGCACGCAGATCCCGGTGGTCTACGAGGCATTCTCCGAGGCCTACCGGGAGAACTTCTCCACCCAGGTCCAGAAGCTGGATCCGGCGTACCAAGTCTCCGGCGCGGATCTCTGCGCGGTGACGAAGGAGGAGTGGGCCGCCGCCGAGGATGCCGTCCGCAGCAGATCCCCGGCGGAAGGCTGGAGTGTCGGCACCACGCCCTCTGCGCCCATCGCCTCGGATCCCTACATCTTTGCGGACGAGACCGCAAAGCTCATCTGCCGCCAGCGGAAGATCAAGCTGCCCGCCACCGTGGCCTTGCACAGCGACGTGTATAAGAAGGCTTCTGCACCGTGGCGCAACGAAACGCTGCAGGTCCTGAAGACAATCACGGACAAGGGCATCAAGATCCACTTCGTCTCCAACTCCAGCTCGGAATATGTGACCGGCCGCCTCGACAAGCTCCTGGAGGGCGATCCCAACACCCGGGCAAACGTCGACGTTTTCAGCGATGCAGGCAAATTCCTGATCAAGGAGCCGGACTGGGGAACTGAAGGCGACTTGCCCGGGGACCTGCGGGAGCGCTTTGACGAGGTGCCCGTCTCCGAGAGTGCCTGCCCCTACTTCGCGCGGCCGACCTACCTGCGTCGTGGTCGCTACTACGAGGCGCTTTGCCGCGCGCTTGGCAATGACCTCTCCGCCTTCGAGAAGACGCTCGTCTGCGGCGATGTCTGGGAGCTCGATCTCTCCTTGCCCTGCCAGCTCGGCATGCAGCTTCACCTGATCCACCGCGAAGCGCCCTTCGACACCTACCCGTATGAATTTGGGAGGATCCGCCAGTGCGGTGCACAAGCCGGGCACAGTAAGGATCTGACCGGCTTGCTCGCGCGCCTCTGACAGGCGTTCTTTCCCACTTGATGCAGGAATAATCGCCAGCAAATACTGCTCCCGTTTGGGAGCACATGGCGGAGCGGGCGAGTCTAATCTGCGAACCAGTTTCGGGATTCCTCTGATTGTGGGGATGCCTTTGCCTCAGCATCGGCTCGCCCCGTTCGTCGCGGAGCCATTCCGCTTTACATGGCGGTCAAGCGGCTTCGGCGGCGACTGCCAGACGAACGGCGAAGGCCGTGAGTCTTCCACGCGACATCCGATTTGCAAGGTGCTCGAATGGCAGGAACGCTTGAACGGCGACAAGGGGCTGACGAAGGTGCAAATCGGTGAAGCAGAAGGCCTTAGCAAGGCTCGCATCACGCAAATGTTCAGCTTGCTCCGGTTGCCCGAGGACGCACAGCAATACCTAGCTTCCCTGACTTCGCCCGTCTTAATCAAATCCTTTGCCATCCGGCGGCTGATGTCCGTTGCCAAGCTGCCCTCTACCCGGCAGAGCGAGGTTTTCGAGGGGATGAAGGCCGGAGCGGAAAGACGCGCCGGTTGAAATCGGCACGATCTTGTTGCGCAAATGTGCTTGCGGGCTGGCATCACATGCTGGCCCGCGAGTCATCGCGGTCTTGTTTGGCTTGTTTATCTCGTTCCAGAAGGGCGCGAGCTTGCTTGGTGAACGTGTAGCGGGTGGCCGTAGTGGCCCCATGCCTCACAATCCAACCTCTCTGTTCCAAGCTCAACAATCGCCGGTAAGCCGTCGTTCGGCACACGCCCCAAAATTCCGTCGCATCGCGTGGGGCAATCTCTCCCAGCCCGGCATATCGCCGGAGAAGGGCCAAGTCCTCCTCCGACAATAAACCCGCTGCCAGCACAGCCGTTCCATCTGGAGCATCGCCGCCAGCCTCCTCGGCAAGAGCTTGTTTACGCGCCAGCGAAATCACCACGGCTTTGTAGAACAGCGCACCGATCCGCCGAAGCCGTTCTTCCCGGCTCAAGACTTCGTATTCGTGTGGAGCCATTCGTGCCATTCCGGGAGTTTCCCATAAAGCACGCACATTCCCGTTCCCTTACGGGTGCAAAGCCCCTACTTCCCTCTATCCGACCCGCATTTCACCGCCGGGCGGGGCGGCATATGGAGGAGTTTCAATTTCAGGTAATCCATCGCTCTCGGACTTTGAATCAACCCACAACCAATCAAGGGCAGCGGGAGGTGGCCAAGGCTGGGGATCAGACATATGATTAGCGAGGTAAGCTGATTTCCGACGTGTCAACCATCCTCGATTGGACTCTTTCGTGCCAAAGGGAAGGCCTGCACATTTCGCGAGAGCATCTAAGGCGGATTCCAAAACGCCCGGGTTGATGTCTTCGCTCGTGTTCTTCCAGTTGGCGTCGATTCCTGACTTCAAGACCTTCTGTAAACCGGGCATGAACTCGCCGACTTCTCTGATAGATCTTTCATATCTCCTACAGCGACATGCGGTCGGTGAAGGGTCGAACTTTGGAAGCAATGTTTCGATAACAGGCAAGTGAGCAACAAGCTGGAGCGGTTTGAGAAGCGTCTGAGGGCGAGGCTTGCCCTCTGCTCCGTAGATCGGATCAATGTCTGCAATGACCAACGCTTGCTCGTTTTTACCAAGGCGGCCCCGATTCTCGTGATCCAAATGGAAGATCCCTGGCTCTGGGCCATGATACGGGGAAGTTGAGGGAAGACCTGTAGACGGTTTTTCATCCAACCATCCATTATGACCAACAAAGCAACTTTGGCCATGACCATATTGGCCGCATACCGCGTTGCAGAACACGGTAGTAAGGCCGGAAGAAAGGAATGCAGCTTGGCCAAGAACGGAATAATCCGCGGTGCGGCTCGTCATCGCGGGCACGAGAAGGATCGTGCGCCGTGTTCCCAGATTTTCACTGATGGCTGTCGAGACGGCGAACTTCTTAATGTCTGTCATGACATCCTTTTCTATCATATCATCTACTCCTTTACCTCCCACGTTGCTTCCAAATTTTCGTAGTAAATCACGACGCAATCGGGCCAGCGGAAAAAGATTTGCTGGAAAGGTGACAAGAAAAACCTCCGAGCAAATCAGCTCAAAAATATGTGATTTTGCATCACCCAGTTTTTGCTCTATCAGAGCATCCATTTCATCACCTCCGGGGTGGAAGACCTCGTTTGCAGCAGCAGCTGGGTATCTCTTGAGGCGGGAAATTCGTTTCCCGGCTGGATCGGAAAGGACTACTTCGTGTATCGCACTCCATTCACGTGAATCAGTCGGTTTCTGCATCCCTGGAGGGAGGCGATATGTCCCGGCCCAAACCGAAGTCTTCGGAGCGAGTGCCGGTGCTTGCATCGAGAGCCACTCCACAGTTTCGGGGCGCACTGAATACTCTGGTAAAAGCAGAACGTCGACATTGAAGTGATTGCATGCTTTCAGCGCCGCTTTGAGCAAGGCCCTCCGCCGGCTCTCCGCACAACTTTGTCCATAGGAATGCTTTGTCCAAGTCTCGGGTTTCTTGGGTTTGAACTCGTGGACTGACCCGTTGCACAAATCGAAACCGGGATGGCGATAGGTTTCATCTACCTCCCATTGGAAAAGAGCTACTCGCACAAAACTTGGCGATTTCTCTCCGCGAGAGCGCCATGACGCATCCTGCATTTTCTCCAACTCGATATACGTCGCTAAAATATCTTCCTCAGTCTTACCTGACTCACGGTTGGACAGTGGACTGCATTCGGCGGATGGGTGAGGAGCGACCGCAACAGGAGCGACCGCAACAGGAGCGACCGCAACAGGAGCGACCGCAACAGGAGCGACCGCAACAGGAGCGACCTGGGAAGGAGTGTCCGTCGGCGCTGGTTCTACAGTGATTTCATCATTGATTGGTTGTGGTGTATGAACATCTGTTTCCAGCAGTTTAGAGGCAGCTATCGGAGTCTCATTCTCGCTCGGGGACGGCACTGTTCCGAAGGAGCTTCCTGCAAGTGCTACCATGGCTGGTTGCACCACGCCAATGCCTATAAGTTGGTCCCCTCGCCATGTTTCACTCCACCGGAAAACGACTCGATCTTCACCGCTCGATGTAGCAACTCTTTCAATTCCACCGCGGCTCTCGTCGTACGCTTTAGCCCAAGTAATTGCCCATCCTGGTAACATTCGGCGGCCGTCGGATGCCTGCACTTCCGTGGGCCGCCGCCGGCTAGCTTCGAGATAAAAGCGAGAGCTTTTGTGCGTCTCAACGCGCAAGCCAGTTGCGGTGTCAAGCTGGTCCAGAGTGACAAAAGCTTCGCCCAAGAATGTGGAGTTCCAAGCGGCGATCACCTTCTCAAATCCGCCCCATGGTATGTCATCGCTGTCGACCGCTGTGAGAGCCAATCCCCCAGCGAGTCTTTGAAGTTTCGGTCTAACTTCGGCTCCAAGTTTCTCATCACTGATTAGGCCACCACGCCAATCACCTGAGAGCGCGCCGGTCAAGGCACCCAGCACCACAGTCCAGCCTAAGGGGGTGAATCCAGCAAGAGCGCCCCAGTCAACGCGTTGACCTTCGTTAGTGGCGAGATGAAGCTTTTGAAAAAGCTCGCGAACATTCCTCCAATCCGTGGGAGCCCTCGCTCCGTGCAACGTAGATGGTTGTTCGAGATGAAGTAACGCTGTGGAGTCGAGATTCCAATCAGCGAGGCTTGGCGGTGATTCTTGAAATTTCAACTGGGCCGCGACGTCGAGGAGCGACCAGAGCTCCAAAGCTTGGCTACGAAGTTGCAATTCTATTGATAGTAGTCTTGTGCCGCTGGCGAGAGCTCCGAGTGTAGGATCATCGTCGCGCATCGGATCCAACGCCGCTAGATCCGAAATCCTATTAGAAAGCGCGAATAGTGCCCGTGCCGGTCTCCGTCTAGGGGCACACACTGCAAGTAGCGTCCCAGATGATGGGAGATGATGCGCAAGTTCCTCATCAGATCGGAATTGTCCGCGAGCCATTTCTGCAAGCAACGATGTGGCTCCTCCAGCTATTTCAGGATCGATTCGTGCATCGATTCGGGTTTGAATGGCGCGACCTTCGGCAAGTGTAGCAAGCAAATGTGCCACGCCGCGGTTGCCAGTAAATTCTTCTTGGTCCGATGGGAAATTTTCCAGCCTTTTGAGCACTCGCTCGACAGTCACTGGCAAACCTGTCTGTGGCGAAATCCTAAGTGGCCGAGCGGGTAACGACTTCCCACGCAGGCGGCAGAGGCTGAAGCGAAGCATCGCCTCGCGCGCCCAATCCTCACCCTCTTCGTGCACCAACGCCGGTGCGGCAAGACGCTGCGTAGCAAGTTGGCGTGAACTCGGAGCACGTCCCAGCCAATCCGCGAGCGCTGTACCGACTCGCCAGAGATGGTCGTGAAGCTCAAGCACCGGTTCAAGCACTAAGCCACCGTCACCCTGTCGAAGAAAAGCCTGCGCACTTACTTTGGCGACGGGTACACAAAAGCCAAGCACCCCCCATTTACTCTCGGAGTTATCCGCTCCGATCATTGGGCCGAGTAAGTTTGATGCAGTCGGTGGACACAATTGCGTTTGGTCGTCCTGATCCGCAACTGCGACAAGACTTCGGAATGCCTTGGCCAACCAGCGAGTGAGCAGTGGATTTGCTTCACTCCTTTCGGCAGGAGGGAGATACTGATATGGGGAGAGTGACCCAGTTAGTCGTTTCCATTGACCGGCTTCCCCGCCACCGTTTTCAGTCCATGAAAGCTGAGTAGGACAAAATTGCCGATGGTCTTCTTCACGAAAGTCCGCGCGCACCACGGTAGCGCCTTCGTCACGCAGGCCAAGCAACCCTGGCACATCAAGTCCGGGCGGTGTCGGAATCAGTCGAATTTCTGATCCGTTAGAGCCATTAAGAGCGAATCTCGTCAACACAGGCCGGCTGCTGATCAGGTCCACTGCACGTTTCGGTGCAAGATTTATGAGAGAACTAAGAGCTAATTCAGCGGTTGCCGGATCATCAATGTACGGCGCGTCGGGCATCCAAAAATTCAATATATTTTCTAATGAGTGAGTCGTCCTACCTCGCTGCCGCCATGTAGCCATCGATTGGCTAACGGGCATGAGGGGATCGAGACTATTCGGCTCCTGGGAATTTGCGATTCTTAGGCGAGCGACCGACTCATGGAATAAAATGCCAAGAGCAGTATTGCCCGTCCTCCACTCGGCTCGGTCCATGAGGCCGGGTTGTCCTTGAGCTTCCGCCAACGAAATGAGCAACCGAGTCTTCGCGCGTGACTCACCCGCCAAGATCGTGATCGGTGATAGTAATATTGGTCGTTGAACCAATGTTGCGGCACGGCGGATCACAAGCTTCTTGAAATCAAGCATGTGCTCGAAACGAGACGGCTCTCCATCTGGAATCACGCGGCCGATCAATATCTCGCAAAGTCCCGCGTGAACTAGCGCGGCCATACCTTCCCGTATGGCGCGGAGTGTTTGATGTTTCTGTTCGGAAAAGGTCGGATTACGGTCCGGACGGGAAATTAAAAGGCGCTCGACACCGTCCAGCCATGCAAGGAGATCGGATACCGTCAGGGTCTTACGGGGCCATCCGTTAATGAACGCCTCTGCAGCATCCGATGCGTAAAGGGCGGATTTATATCCTTCCTGAATTACGGAACGCCACAAAAGACGCGCGGCACCTGCCTTGTCACCATGCCGCAAGTCTGACTCAGGGGCAGAGAGAATTACCTCCACTGCACTTTCCAGTTCTTCGGGTTTGGTATCGGGATCATCAAGGCGCGGATCATGGAGTATCCGCAGCGAATCACTTCTGTCGGTTTCACCGGCATCGGCAAGTGGCTCAAGGAGGGAGAGCGGTGCATTGCCCGGCGGTCCTTCGAATGGACCGGAAACCCCGAGCCCGGCCCCACGCCTATCAGTTAGCCACTCCCGAACTTTAGCTTCATCCATGACTGGCAGAGGTTCCGTTTTTGGACTCAACTCCATGCCAACCAAGGCAAGCTGCTGCTCAATGGCAGTTCGTAGCCGTGCGAGATCTTGTCCAGACCGAGCGATGATCACCATGTCATCCACGTAACGTGCATAAACAGCCCCCCGTACTGAGGAAACCTGTCCTTCACGGGTCGACTCACCCTGTTCTTCACTAGCCTGACGGTCGAACTTAGCGACCAATTCGCTTAGTGCGCGATCAAGTGGAAACAGCGAAATATTAGCCAAATATGCCGACAGGTCTGGGCCTTGTGGCAAGCCGTGGGGTTGTTCCTCAGGCTCAATCGAGCCTGGGTTCTCAAACTTGTAGCCAAAACTCTGGTCACAAAGCCAATCAACCATCGCTCCAGCTCGCTTCGCCGACTCCTTGATGCTGGGCAGGAACAGCTTAGCGCACGCCTCCGCATTATTTTCCTCTGTACTGTCAGCTAGCTCCGCCAAGGCATCCGTGACTGCGGGGAGCAGCACAGAATTCACCACTGGTCGGGTAACGGTGTCGTAAAAGCTACGCACGTCGAGTCTAGCAACGTGAAACTTACCGGGTGGGAATGCGGCCACCCGCGTATCGATGTAGGAGATAAAATCACGCCAGCACTCGAAGTAAGATCGGAACATCCCGGTGCGCCGTGGAGGTGCCCGATGCTCGATGACATCCATGTCGAGCGTGTAAGCAAAGCTTACGGTTTCACCACCGACGGGGACCAAGCGATCCGCTCCTGTCGTTTCCAAACGACGGGTTCCGCTGCTGGTCGAAAAGCGAACCCCCGGGATGAAGCTCCGGAAGCGGGGGCAATCTGCATATTCACGTAACAGCTCATTGAGAACGTATTGCTGCATCGTTAAAATTTCCGGGCTCGGTAAAGCCTTTAGTCGAAATTTATTCTCCCCCTTCGGCACCAATACTGAAATCATATCGTCGGCATCGACTTTTCCGCTGTCGTTGGCGACGGACAGCAACTCGCGGAGATATGGGATAGTAGCGTCGAGAGCGGCCTGAAGCCTGTCCCAGCTTCCCTCATCGACGGGAAATTCTCGCCTCTGTGTGCTTGCCTCCGCGATTTGGAGAGCACGGATGAGTCGGCCATTGTCATCTTTTGGCACAGTCTTTGCCGACGCGGCAAGAATCATACTTCTACCCCGGGAGGCGCTCAAGAATCTACGCAGGGGTTGTTCCCACAATGATTCAGCGTTGGGCGATCCTGGAAGATGACATTCAAATGCAGGGACTCGATCAAGAATTTCAAGCCAGCGAGCGCGGTCTAGACGCCGTTCTATATCGCGAAACGCCTGTATCCGTTGGGCGTCGGGAAGCTTTCCCCAGGTCGAGTCTAGGTTCACCGGTTCCACCTCCAACGACCAAGCCAACAGAATTTTCATTGGCGACTCACACCATGTGCTGAGTAGTGCGTGTGCCGTATCAAAGTCGTTAACTTCACGGAACCACTCATCTGGATCATGTGCCTGCGCCTCGTTCACAGTGTGAGGCTTACTTGGCGTCAGTACGTCCAGCAGCATTCCCGGAGCTTCCACGCTGGCCGCTAGAAGCTTTATTGTGGAGCTAACTGTTCCGCGCCTCCCAGCCTCGTCGGAATCGAGGAGGAGGTGGATAGCAAGTTGAAGGTCGTCACGATCAAGATCGCGCGCGTATTCCGTGAGCAAAGCCACTTGCTCGGCAGTGATTTGGCTTCCAAGAAGGGCGACAGCGTGGAGTCCGAGGGCCTCTAAACGGAGTGAGTCCATCAAGCCTTCAACAACAAAGATATGGACAGTCGTTTCGGATTCCTTAGATCGACGGGCTGGGCGCGCCGCCCTTACTTTGTGGAAGCGGTAGAGGGTGCTTCCCCGAGGAAACCCAGGTGAAAAGAGATACTTTGGAAGTTCTTTACCAATCGAGCGCCCCGCAAAACCGGCGACCTTGCCTCGATCATCATGGATGGTGAACAGGATACGCGGAGAATTGTAGAAATCCCGTGGGCCCATTTCCACGGGTAGCGGGACAGTTTCTCCACGACGGGCTATCGATTCTCGCAAGATCAATCCCGCAGCATCGAGCGAATCGAATTGTTCTCTATCGGCCACGGCAAGACTCTTGGAAATCTTCGGGGGGCAAACAGCGAACACGTCAGCGGATTGGAGGAAGCCGATCTTCATTCTGCGCGCCGAAGCCCATGTCCGAAGCGCAGATTTTTCCTCTGTTGTTTGGCGGCGATATAAAGATAATCCAATCTCAAGGCCGCGTGATCGAGGAGTAATACGCTCTTTGCGAGTCGTTGATTGGCTGCTGGGAAGGGTGACACGGTAGCAGTCTGCAAGCCATTGGAGCGCACCTCGGAAATCTATGTTTTTCTGGCGCTTGATCAGATCAAAAACATCCCCGTGAGCCCCGCAGCTGAAACAATGAAACTGAGGACGCCCGCTACCACTTGCGGGATAGAGGTACATCGATGGCCTTTGATCTTCATGATACGGACATAGAGTTTTCGGCGATCGGGTTCCACGTCCCACTACTCGCAAGTCTAACCATTCCGCCACGTCCGAGAGATTCGCCTCAGCTGCCAGCTTGTTGATCGCATCATTGCGAGTGCTACTATTATCTGAACCGGACGGTGAATTGCGTTTGGCTGGCATGATGAATTAGGTGTGCAAGATCTATCGATGATTCTCTAGCTTTGTTGAGGAACATGGAAACCTAGAAATTGGTCCCGGCCTGTTTCATGATAAACGTTATCAAGTGAATAAATCGAATTGTTTGTGCTTAAGGATCTTAGTGGAAGTCAGTTTGTTGAGATCAGTTCCGTTCAAGTGGCTCTGGGCGATGGATTCCGCTGTGCGGGTCGTGCATCTGAGAAAAATTCCCCCAAATGTCGCCGATCCGACTAGGGTGTAGTGCAGTAGAACAGGTTCCGGGCGCGTCTGTCCACTTCTTCAACTCGACTGGACGAGGCTGTCCCTGAAGTCGGTGACGTTGGTAAAGGCTCGGAAGTGACTATTGTTAAGTCCGGTTTTCCAAGGGCTGTCTTCCTACGAGGTTTCTGAAATCGTGACCAAAGAATGGAACCGCGATGGGGAGATCCAGTAGTCACGGCCGGTAGCTGCGCGGTACCGAAATTATCGTAAAGCAGGATGTTTCCTAGAACTGACATTCTCTCGTTTACTTCCGATGAGCCAGTCGCATCAAGCACGAGTCTCCTGCAGCCGGGACATTATCGGCCTAGTCCAAAAGTCCGGCCTGCCCCATCGACCTTCAGGGTTCAGCGGTCGACGTTTCTTTCGTGGGACAAACTACAATTTCCGTCACCACGGGGGAGCCTTCCGAAGCCAGAGGCGCGTAGCGGGAGGGAAGCACGCGGACCCATACCAACGAAAGATCGTCCAAGGCTTTCTCCAGCGGCTCCAGCCGCTTGCCCCGGATTTCCACGGTGTCGGATGGGAAACGCAGGGTGGGCAGTTCTTTCCCGTCGTCGGTGTCCTCCAGATGGCCGCGAACGAAGTAGAAATACGGGAACACGAATTTTCCCTTGTCCTCCGTGATTACCCGGATTGTCTGCGTTCCTTCCTCGCGGTGCCAGCATTTGCCGGGGCGTGCCCCCGAGCGTTCCGCCGGGTCCGATTCATTTGTGTCTGATGATTTGATCATGGCTTGATGGATGGGGTGATTTGTTTCCGGTGCATGGCCCGCGCGCGGAAGCCCGTGAATGCTCGAATCCCTCGGGCGAACTCCTCCGCCAACGCTTGCAGCGTGCCTTGGCCTAAAAATTGCCGCTTGCGGCGGGCGGCGATGACGGATTCCGCGTTGCCGCGCACCAGATCGAGCGCCAGCTCGTTCTGGCCGGAGCGGGTGACGTTCTCCCGTAACTGCTTCTTGTCCGTGGTGAAGACCTTCACGCCGCGGCGGCCGCGTGAAATGGTCACATACCATTGCCGCGCATGGGTCGCGGCCTTGATGGAGGAATCCGAGAACAGGACATAATCCACCGTCTTCCCATGGGAGGCGTAGGAGGTGACGGCGTAGCCACGCACGAACTGCCGGAAATCCGGTGGGAGGATGCGTCCGTCATCCAACCGGATGCTGACATCCGCCTATACCCGCTTTAACGGTGACAAGCTCGCCGTTCATGAGCCGCTCGCCGTCGGCGGTCTCGACCTTGAGTTGGACCTGATTCAATAGAGCCATCACAATCCTTTCACACCCGGCCTGTTCAAGAAATTCACACGAATGAGCACCAGCCCATCGGGTATCGACTGGAGATCCGAACTTCCTAGAACAAACCGCCTTGTTCGCCGCAATGTTGAGCCGGCCGGCCTACCGGAGGAACCCTAGAAGCGCGAGAATCCACGTGGCTGGATGGTGAACCGGGAGGGATTGCCCTTGTCGGCGGCGCTCTTCACACCAAACCAGATGGGCTCGTTTGGCGCGCGGGCATCCGTCGCCGATCCGTTCAGCTTTCCGTTTTCAAACCCTCCTGCACTGCGCTCCGCGAGGGACTGCCACCTCCCAGAAACGCCATGACCCCATCCCTGCGAGCAGGGATGGGGTCATGGCGGAGAGAGTGGGATTCGAACCCACGGTAGGTTTAACCCTACGCACGATTTCGAGTCGTGTGCCTTAAACCGGGCTCAGCCATCTCTCCTTGGGCCGCGAGGCGGCGGGCGGTTTGTAGCAATCCAATTCCCCTTGTAAAGCTCTCGTTCAGCGAAATTGGATCAATCAGGAAAAACAATGGCACGGTGCCCATCAATGATGGTGCGGTCATGAACGTGGTAACGAATTCCCCGCGCAAGAGCTGCCCGCTCACAGTCGCGCCCAAGACGGACGAGGTCCTGAGGCGTATGGAAATGCTGAACGCGCTCAACTTGCTGCTCAATGATCGGTCCCGCATCCAGGTCAGCCGTGACGTAGTGGCAGGTTGCCCCGATGAGTTTGACACCCCGTTCGTAGGCTTGTTTGTAGGGATTTGCTCCGATGAAGGCCGGCAGGAAGCTGTGGTGGATGTTGATCACCCGGCCTTCGAATTCCCGGCAGAAATCATTGGGAAGGATCTGCATGAAGCGCGCAAGCACCACCAATTCCACGGCTTCGTCGCGGAGAATGGAGCGAATGCGCTCGAAGCCCTCGCCTTTCTGAGAGCCATCCATCTCGACCCGGTGAAAGGGCAGCCCAGCCTGCTCCGCAGGAACCCGGCAATCGTCGCGGTTGCCGACCACTGAGGTGATCTCAATCGGCAATTCCCCGAGCCGCGTCCGCCACAGGACCTCGTTGAGGCAGTGGTCGGTTTTGGTCACCAACACGGCAGTGCGCATCTTGTAGGGGAGACGCCGAAAGTGCCACTCCGCCTTGAGGGCCCTGCCAAGGGTGCCGAAGCCATCGATGAAATCCTCGACCTCGACTTCGAGGCCACCGGTCTCGATCTCCAATCGGGCAAAGAAGCGCCCGCTCATCTTGTCGGTAAACTGGGCAAACTCGATGAGGTTCGCCGCATAGCCCGCCACATAGCCGGAGATTTTTGCCACGATCCCAGGTTGATCGGGGCAGCGGAGTTTGAGAATGAGGCCGGGTCGAGTCATGCCGGCGGTGACGGAAGCGTTCCAGCGGCATCATGACAAGCTTAGGGCCTGCCAGCCTCCGCATCCGTCCGGACGATCAGCGGTGCCGAGGGTGAATCGGCCCGCACTTCCGACGGCGGACGAGTCGGCACCGGTTCCGAAGCATCCAGTGGCAGCACTCTCCAGCCGATCACCAGCATGAACCCGGCAGCGGCAGCACTGCCTAAAATCCATAGGGAGGTTTTTTTCCCGGCAACTCGCTCTGCCGGCGAAGCCGCGACTGACCGGACCCCTGGGTCCGCAACTACCGGTGCGCTCATGGAGCTTTCCCTCGGTACAAACGCCGGATGCGGGCCCGCTGGAAGAATCGGTGTCACTTTCCCTTCTCCATCGCGGACGGCAAAAAGCACCTCGTCACCGAAATCGACCCGTCCGGGAAAGGCGAAGTCTTCGGTCGATTCGATGCCCGTTCGCTCACGACTCCCCAATGCCATCGACCCCACCAGCAACTGACGGATGGCGGACTCGGTGACGAACTCACTCTCCACCTCCGGCTTGCTGGCATCTTCCGCCACCGGCAAGGGCGCTAGGGTGTCTGGCAAAATCATGGCGAACTCCAAAAATTTGACGAAGTTTTCGCCGATTATCCCGAATGGGTCAATTATCAATTTTTCTTAATCAAAGAGCTTTTCCGGAGGGCATTCATTGCGCGGCGATCATGGGAAAATGAAGTCGCGCTAGGCGATCGGACCGTGAATGATGCCGGACATGAATTGCTGCGTTGTCATGACTGTGCTTGCGCCCGATCGCACGGGCATCGTGAAGTCGATTTCGGAAACGATTGCTGCTCATGGGGGCAATTGGCTGGAGAGCCGGATGGCTCGACTGGCGGGGCAGTTTGCCGGGATTGTGCGAGTCGAATGCTCGGAAGCTGAGGTCGAGGGGTTGATGGCGGATCTGGAGGCGCTGGAAGGGTTGGCCATTCAGACCCGCCGTGAGTCGCTCGCGGGAGAAGAACACCACGATTTCATCCATCTGGATGTGGTGGGAAATGACCGCCCGGGCATTGTGCGCCAGCTTTCTGCGGCGATTGCCAGTGTCGGTGCGAACCTTGAGGATCTTCATACCCAGCTGGAAAGCGCCCCGATGGCGGGCCATCCGCTGTTCCACGCCACCGTCACGGTTTCCTTGCCACCGGATGTGTCTCCGGGTGCGCTGACGCAAAGCATCGAAACCTTGGGCGAGGACCTCGCCGTGACGGTGCTCGACTGAATGTTTCAAAGTTCCTTGCAGATCCGGGCAAGCTTCCAGACTTTCGCGGTGCGATGGTATCACCGGCTGGTTTGGGAGCGTTGCTCGCGGAGTTTGAGGAAAATTTCCGTTCCCGCGGCGAATTAGGGGCGTCGGTTTCGATCTGGATCGACGGGGAGGAAGTCCTCCATGAGGCCGGAGGCTGGTGCGACACCAGTCGCGAGCGGCCGTGGACGACTCAGACGATGGTGCCGGTCTATTCGGCGACCAAGGCGCCCGCAGCGGCCACTCTGCTCTTGGCGCTCGATGCGTTTGGCCTCGGTCCGGAGACTCCTGTCGGGGAAGTCTGGCCCCGCTTCCCCCTGCCGGAGGCGACCTTTGCTGAAATGCTGTCCCACCAATGCGGCCTCGCAGCGCTGGACCAGCCGGCGAGCCTGTGGCGACACGATGAAATCGTCGCAGCGGTCGAAGCGCAAAAACCGGCGTGGCGACCGGGTGAAGGTCACGGTTATCACCCCCGCACTTTCGGCGCCTTGCTCGACGAACCGGTCCGGCGGCTCACCCGGCATCCCCTTGCCCGCTACTGGCGGACCCACATTGCCGAGCCTCTGGGGTTGGATTTCTGGATTGGATTGCCAAAGTCGCAACACGCCCGGGTGGCGACACTCTATCCCGGCAAGGCCAGCCCCGCTGATTTCCAGGAGGGTTTCTATCAAGCCTTCCAGCAGCAGGACAGCCTCACCCACCGGGCTTTCTCGTCGCCGCGCGACGTCCGCTCGGTGCGGGAAATGAACGATCCGAAGGCGTGGTCAGCGGGTTTTCCCGCGATGGGAGGCATCGGCACCGCTTCGGCACTCGCTCGATTTTACCAGGTGATTTCCGGGCAAATCGACGGCCCTTTCAGTACGGAGGTCCTCGCGGCACTGGCCACCCGTCGGGTCGATGGCGAAGATCTGGTTTTGCTCAAGCCGACGGCCTTTTCCTGCGGGTGCCAGCTCGATCCCCTCGATGAAATCGGCCGCAAATGCCGACATCTGTACGGTCCGGCGACGCGTGGCTTCGGCCACCCGGGAGCCGGCGGCAGCCACGCATTTGCCGATCCAGAAAGCGGTCTGAGTTTCGCCTACGTGATGAACCAGATGGAGCTCAGCGTGATGCCGGGCATCCGTGCCACCGGGTTGATCGAGGCCCTCTACGGCGCCTGATCCGCGGCGCATTGGTGGGCACCGGAGCCTGCGCCCGGTGCCTTCACCAAAGAGGCATCAAGCCAGTTTGAGGCGTTCGTCCGACTCCAACTTGGAGCTGAGAGCCCCCCAACCGCCCGAGTTCTGGAGGTTGAAGAATTGGAGGTAAACGGTGACGATTTTCGGATCGAAGCGCTCCATCAGGGAATCGACCGCCGCGTCGAGCTTGGCGGCATCCAGTTCCTCGGGGAGTTCACCGGTCACGGAGCCCTTGCCGTCGTGTTCGATGCCCATGGCGTCGCAGAATGCAGCCAGGAGTTCTTGGTTTCCGGCCATCAACCAGGCCTGCATCAGGTGCTCACCAATCGCCTCCGCCGACTTGGTCTGAAGAGTCTTCAGAATCCACGCATACTGCTCGGGGAGGGCTTTCTTTTGGATGAAAACCGGGCGCAGCTTGCGCGATTGGGCCAGGGTCGCCACGGCAGTCTTGTAGACATTGCGGTCGTTGTCGCGGAACCAATCGAGCATGGCATGCACGACGGAAGGATCGATGGCGGAATAAATTTCGTAGGATTTCACGGCAAAGTTCGGGCCGCGATTCCATCGGGCTCCTCCGCCGATGCCAAGCCCGGAAAAGCCTCCTTCCTTCGCGCCGATTTCACCGAAAATTCCATCGCTCCCCCCAACGGAGCCGCTACAGTCCCCGATCATGTCCGAAGAATCGAAGTCTCTCCAGGACCAGTGGCTCCGGGCCGCGGCCCGAACTTCGCGCAAAATCAATCTGGGCTGGTGGCTGCAAGCCCTCTCCGCACCGCTGGTGATCGGCAGCGGGATCGCCACCCTAAGTTTGCTGTGGCTCCGCCGTCACTGGCCAGCCGTCGAATCCCCCGTGTGGTGGGCCAGCTCGGTAGGATGGGTGCTCCTGCTTGCCATCGTTGCTTGGTGGACCGCCCGCCGCCGGTTCGAATCTCCTCATCACGCCTTGGTGCGCATCGAAGACACCATGAGCCTGCGCAATGCGCTCACGACCGCCCGCTGCGGAGTGGGACGTTGGCCAGCGCTTCCACCGCAAATTGATGCCGGCCTGTCGTGGAATTGGACGCGGGTGACGGCCCCTCCCTTGGCGGCTCTTGCTCTCTTGCTCGCCGGGCATTGGATTCCTGTTTCCGCCCTGCCGGGTGCCGACTCGACTCCTCCCGAGGCCCCCTTGGCATGGGAAAATATCCAGGCTGACCTTGACCGCCTCGATCAGGAGGATGTGATCGATGAGGACTACATCGAGGAGATGGAGAAGAAACTTGAGGCCCTGCGGGAAAAGGATCCCGACGAATGGTTCGATCACGCCTCGCTGGAAGCCACGGACGCTCTGGAGCGCCAACATCAATCCGAGCTGGAGCGTCTTTCCCGCGAAGCCACCCAGGCGGATCATGCTCTCGCCAATCTGGAGCAGGGTGCAGGCAAGCTATCGACTCAGCGCAAAGACGAGCTTTTGCAGCAATTCGACAACGCCCTGCAAGGGCTCCAAAGCGGGGCGCTGAAACCCAACTCCGAACTTCTCGACCAACTTCAGCAACTCGATCCCAGCCAGCTGGGCCAATTGACCGAGGAACAGATGCGGCAGTTGCGCGAAAACCTTCAAAAAACGGCAGCCGCGGCCAAGTCCGGTCAGTGCGAGGGCTCCAGCGGACAGGGCGAGGAGTGGATGGATGAGCTGATGGCCGGAAATCAACCCGGGCAGGGCGAAGGCCCCATCGGCCCGGATGGCAGTGGGTCCGGCTCGGGCGGCGTATCTCGCGGACCGGGTGAAGCCGGAGGAGTGCTCGGCAACGAAGGCCCATCGATCAAAACCGGTGCCTTGGAAACCCTTCAGGCCATGGATCTCTCGCGCACCCTTCCAGGGGATTTGCTGGAGCTTCAAAATGGGCAACACGAGGTCGACGATTCTGCGACAGCCCCTCAAGCAGGCGGGAGCGTGAGCCAAGCCGGTGCGGGGGGGGATCGTGTGTGGCGCGAGTCCCTCGATCCCGACGAACAACGAGCACTCAAGAAGTTCTTTGAGTGATCCCCTTGGCCAGACGGTAAGTGCCCCTTCATTTTTTCGATCTTTGAAAGCGCTGATCATCGCCAGCCTCCTCTCCCTCACGCTCGGCCTGCTGATCGGGCGCTGGACCGGACCGGCAGCGATCTCGAGTTCCCCGTCGACTCCGGCGGACGAGCTTCCTTCATCGAATCTTGCCCGGGAAAAAGCACCTCACTCGAAGGTCCCACAACTTCGCAGCCTCCTCGCTTCCGACACCATCGACCAGGAAGCATTCCGGCAAGCCATGGAGGCATGGGATCCCGCCGACTACCCCGAGATCATCGGCTGGCTGGCCGATCAAGGGGGATTGCTGGGCCTGGACTTCCAGAAAAAAAGCTACCTGAAGCATTTGATTCAGAGGTGGTACGCCCAGAACTCCGACGCAGCGCTTGCGTGGATCGCCTCGCAGGCCTCCCCGGACGACCGGCAGTTCTATCATCAAGCGATCGTGGAAGGATTGGGGTTGCAGGACCTTCCTGCAGCGGTGGCCTTCTGGGAGGCTCACTACGATCGTTCCGCGCGCTTCCAACCTTTCTCCTACGACCTCTTCTCACTGGCGGCCCAGCACAGCCCAGAGATGCTGATCCGGCTCTGCCAAGCCAGCGCCAGTCGCCACCAGGGTCCCACAGGAAACCCCATCGACTTCCCTGAAGGTTTCGACTTTCGCAGCTGCATGGACGGCTTCGCTTCCGCCGCCACCTCGTTGGATGAGGATCAAAAGCTCACCATGATCCCTCCGAACTTGATCTACCAATGGAGCCTCGTTGCCCCTCAGGAGGCCTTGGAGTGGGCTCTGGAAACCGAAGGAGCCGGGTGGACTGAGAAACTTCACTATTTCGAGCCCTTGACCCAATTCTTCCAAGGCCTTGCCCAGACCAGCGACACGGTCGGCTATGGAGATTTCCTGGCCGATTTCTACCGGGCGCGCTCCGATACCGACGCTTCTGCCGAGAGGATTTTCAATGCCCTTTCACAGAAGCCGGACAGCGAAACCTTGGACACCTTTCTTGGCTCCGTCTCCCGCGATGCGAATGCCGACGAGGTCATTCGCCAAATCCTCCCCGCCTCGCTCCAAACCACAGGACCCTCTGCGGGAGGGCTCCGTCAGGAATTGTTTGTCCGCCTCTCTCCCGAGGCTCAACGCGCCTTTCTCCGGGAAATCTCAGCCCAATCGACGCGCCCGATAGGATTCAACGAACTTCTTAAGAGTCTGCCTTCGCTCGGATACTCTGAGGAAGAGATCCACCAAGCTGTCGGGCCTTAGGGGACTTGAGCTCCCTGCGCGAACCAGCGCACGGCGGAAGAACCCGCCACCGTGGCAAGCACTTCACCGGTCACTTCCGGATGTCGACTCGTTGGAACGATCCATCTAAAAAAACCGCTATCGACGCCGCTGCGCGTTTCCTCTAATTCCGCGCCGCGCACCGCGCTGATTCTCTAGCCACATCCACCCATGTCCGCTCCCAAGACCGCCATCACTCCGACTCGCGCCGAAGATTTTCCCGAATGGTACCAGCAGGTCATCAAGGCCGCCGACCTCGCGGAAAACTCGGAAACTCGTGGATGCATGGTCATCAAGCCTTGGGGCTACGGCATCTGGGAGCTGATCCAGCAGCAGCTTGATCGCCGCTTCAAAGAAACCGGCCACCAGAACGCCTACTTCCCGCTGCTCATTCCCCTCTCCTATCTCGAAAAGGAGGCCGAGCACGCCGAGGGTTTCGCCACCGAATGTGCCGTGGTCACCCACCATCGCCTCGAAGCTGTCAAAGATGAAGAGACCGGCAAAACCAAGATGATTCCGACCGGTGAGCTCGCCGAACCGTATGTCATCCGGCCGACGTCCGAGACCATCATTGGCGCTGCCTTTTCCCGCTGGGTCCAGAGCTACCGCGACCTCCCGCTGCTCATCAACCAATGGGCCAATGTGATGCGTTGGGAAATGCGGCCACGCCTCTTCCTGCGCACTGCCGAGTTCCTTTGGCAAGAAGGTCACACGGCTCACGAAACCAAGGAAGAGGCCATCGCCGAAACCCGCCTGATGCATCAGGTCTATGCCGAGTTTCTTCGCGACCACCTCGCCATTCCCGTGATCCCCGGCGAGAAGACCGAGAACGAGCGATTCCCCGGTGCCGACATGACTCTCACCGTCGAAGCCATGGTCCAGGACCGCAAAGCGATCCAAGCGGGCACCTCACACTTCCTCGGCCAGAATTTCTCCAAAGCCCAGGATATCTCGTTCACCGGTCGCGATGGCAAAGTCGAGCACGCCTACACCACCTCCTGGGGCGTCTCGACCCGCATGATCGGCACCCTGATCATGGCCCACTCCGACGACGATGGGCTGGTTTTGCCTCCCCGCGTCGCCACTCAGCAAATCATCATCATTCCGGTCACCCCGAAAGAAGACTCCAAGCAGGCAGTCATTGATTGCTGCGAGGCGCTCGCCGAAACGCTGCGCGGAGAACGATTTCATGGTGAGCCGTTGCGCGTTCACGTCGACTCCCGCGACATCCAGGGCGGACAGAAGAAATGGGAGTGGGTGAAAAAAGGGGTTCCCCTGCGCGTCGAAATCGGTCCCCGCGATGTGGAAAGCCGCAAGGTTTGCCTCAATCGTCGAGACCGGGCAGCCCAGGAGAAAGAGTTCCTCGAAAAGGAAGCCTTCATCCGCGACGCCGCGGATTTGCTCCAAGCCATCCACGACACCCTCCTGGAGCGCGCTTCGAGTTTCCGTGACGAAAACATCGTCCCCTGCGATGCATTGGCGACCTTCGAAACCCACTGGGAGACGGAGAACCCGGGTTGGCTGATCACCCCTTGGGCCGGAACGCCCGAGGAGGAAGACGAACTCAGCAAAAAGCACAAGATCACCATCCGTTGCCTGCCTCTTGACCAACAGGATGGCGACGAAGCCCCATGTTTGCTGACTGGCAAGCCGACTCGCCAACGCGCGATCTGGGGCCGCAGCTACTGAGCTCACCGAACGAGCATCTCCGGGAGCACGAGGACAAGCTCTTGCTCCCGGTGCGCAGCCATTACGGATTGGACGAGCCGTCCCATTTCCTCAGCCGCTTGAACAGCTTGGGCAACTGGCGCAGCAACGCCTTTTGCCGCTGCTCATCCATCTGCAGCTGGGCCGGATAACCGCCGTAGGTTTTGTGACCCTCCAGATTCGCGGTCACGCCCGTGCGCGCGGCAAGAATCGCCTGATCGCCCACTCGAACGTGCCCGGCGATGCCCGCTTGCGCGGCGGCAATGACGTAAGCCCCCGTCCGCGAACTCCCGGCAATGCCGCTCTGTGATACGAAAAAATTGTGGGGCCCGATCTGCACGTTGTGACCGACCTGCACCAGATTGTCGATCTTCGAGCCGGTGCCGATCACCGTGCGTCCAAAGCGCGCTCGGTCGATCGTCGTGTTGGCGCCGATCTCCACATCATCCTGAATTTCCACGATTCCAATCTGGTCGATCTTCACGTGTCTCCCGGCGACCGTCTCGTAGCCAAAACCATCCGAACCGATCACAGCTCCGGGTTGAAGGATCACCCGATCCCCAACCAGGCATCGCTCGCGGATCGAAACATTCGCGTGGATCAGGCAATCACGCCCCACCACCACATTCTCGCCGACCACGGCATTGGGGCCGATTTCGGTTCCGTCGCCAATCTTCGCGCCGGCTTGGACCACCGCCCCCGCATGGATGCGGACTCGCTCCGGGTCGAACTGCACGGTCGGATCGACCACCGCACGCTCGTGAATCCCAGGTACAAACACCCGGGCCAGCGATTCGGTGAAATGCTTCACCACCCATCCAAATGCAAAAGACGGATTGTCACAGGCGATCAATGCCAAGTGATCGGGGCCTTCGGTCACTCCTCTTGGCACCAGCACCACGGAAGCTTGGGTTTCCAGGAATTGCTGGCGGTATTTCTCGTTCCCCAGGAACGAAACATCTCCCGGCCCGGCTTCATCAAGAGCCGCAATCCCGGTGATGGAAAGCGAAAGCTCGCCCCGGACGACGTCACCGTCGACCTGCCGGGCGAGCTCGGAAAGAATCAGTTGGCTCACGCAGGGAAGTTCACTCGCCTTCGCCAGACGTGGCTGCCGGAGTCGTGGCTCCATCCTTCGGGGCGTCCTTGTTCAGGTCGACCAACAGCGTCGGAGTGATGTCGGTGGCATCCTTCGTGTAGAGAAGGAATGGCACTTGAGAGGTGCTGAGGCCCGACTTGTCGAACACGTAGTCGTAGTCCTCTTTCTTCGCCTGCTCTTCGACCAGCTTGCGGATTTCCTCAAGGATGCCCTTCATGCGCTGCACCATCTTCTCATTGAGGGCCTGCGTGCGGCGTTGCTGGAACTCACGGCGCTCACGGTCGATGGCGATGCCTTCGTTCTGCTTCATGCCCCAATCCCGCTGGATCTCCTGCTTCTTGGAGTCATTGATCGACGGATCTTCCATCATCTTGCGAAGCTTTTTGAGCTCCTCTTCGATCTCCTGCACGCGGGTTTGGCGCTCATTGAGCTCCTTCTGAATCCGAGCACGCTCAACGTTGACCTGCTGCTGGGCTTCCTCCGTACGGTAGTATTCCTTGAAAAGCTGCTGCATGTCGACCGTGGCGATCTTCAGCTTGGCGTCCTGCGCGAGGGCGGTGCCACCCAAAACGGCGGCGACAAGGAAAGGGGTAAGGCGACGAATCATAAGGTGGATGGGATTTCCCCGCTGGGGTTCCCGGGCACCCTGAACGGATTTCTGGCCCTCGTCAACGTCCACTCCCGGCCCTTGCGGCCAAATTCCTTCGTGACCAAGATCTGCCGCTCATGCGTGTCGTTTCCTCTGTTTGCGAGCTCCGCTCCGCCCTCTCCTCCTCCCCCGTGCTGGTACCCACCATGGGAGCCCTCCACGCCGGCCATCTCGACCTCGTTCAGCGCGCCCGCAGCTCGGCCGGCCCCAAGGGTCAGGTCGCCGTCTCGATTTTCGTCAATCCCATCCAGTTCGACCGCCCCGGAGACCTCCAAGCCTACCCCCGAACCCTCGAATCCGATCTCGAAAAATGCCGCGCAGCCGGGGTTGACCTCGTTTTCACTCCCTCGGCCGACTCGATGTATTTTCCCGATCGCTCAGTGACCGTGATGGAAAGCTCCCTCTCGGCCACCCTTTGTGGCGCCACTCGCCCGGGACACTTCGATGGCGTCTGCACGGTGGTTCTGAAGCTCTTCCATCAATTCCAACCCTCCGCCGCGGTGTTTGGAGAAAAAGACTATCAACAGCTGGCCATCATTCGCCGCATGGTGCGCGATCTCGATGTGCCAGTCGAAATCATCGCCGCGCCCACGGTGCGCGAAATCGACGGCCTTGCGATGTCCTCCCGCAATGCCCGTCTGAGCGAAACTCAGCGAGCCGATGCCCCGCGCATTCGCCGCGCGTTGCTAGCAGCCGCCGAAACCACGGAGCCCACCTTGCTCCTCGCCACCGCCCGCGCCGCCATCGAATCGCCCCTGAACCGCATCGACTATCTGGAACTCGTCGATGCAGAGACTCTGCTGCCAGCAAGCGACCGATCGCGTCCGACACTCCTGGCCACCGCCGTGTTCTACGGCGAGGTGCGGCTCATCGACAATCTCCTGCTCCCTGCCCTCGGATGACCTCAAGCTACCACGTTCGCCCCCTCCCCCCACTTTAAAAACCTTGGCGAATCCGGCTCCTTGGCGGTTCAATCGCCGCCCTCCCCCCTCGTCAACACGGAGCTCTCCGGCAACCAGCCCACCACCGAACCTCGCACTCCCTTGACCACCGACTTTCTCGTCATCGGCTCCGGCATCGCCGGCCTTTCGTTTGCGATCCGTGCTGCCGCTCACGGATCCGTCACCGTGATCACCAAGGGCAAATTGCTCGAATCCAACACCGCGTGGGCCCAAGGAGGCATCGCCTCCGTATTGCCCGAAGGACTTCGCGATCCAGGGGATTCCATCGAATCCCATGTCGCCGACACCCTCGACGCCGGTGCCGGGCTCTGCGATGAACACGCAGTTCGCACCATCATCACCGAAGGCGCGGCCACCATCGAAGATCTCGTCGCCGCCGGCACCGACTTTGATCACGATCAAGATCGCTACGCCCTCGGCAAAGAAGGAGGGCACAGCCACCGCCGCATCCTCCATTCCAAAGACACCACCGGACTGGAAATCGCCACTTCCCTCGTCGAGACCGCACGCCAAACCCCCGGCCTGACACTGCTGGAAGATCACTTTGCCATCGACCTCATCACCACGGGAAAACTCGGCATGGTCACCGACGACCGGGTCCTAGGTGCCTATGTGCTCGATCGCACCACCGGCGAGGTTCAAGTATTCCGCTCCGATCGTGTCATCCTCGCCACTGGCGGCTGTGGAAAAGTCTATCTCTACACCACCAATCCCGATTCTTCGACCGGCGACGGGCTCGCGATGGCTTGGCGGGCTGGCGCGACGATCGAGAACATGGAATTCATCCAGTTCCACCCGACCTGCTTCTACAACCCCGCGGCCAGTGGACCCGAGGCCCGATCCTTTCTCGTTTCCGAAGCCGTCCGTGGCGAAGGGGCGATCCTGATCAACTCCAAGGGTGAAGATTTCGTCAAACGCTCCGACGAACGGGGCTCCCTCGCCCCTCGGGACATCGTCGCTCGGGCCATCGACCGGGAAATCAAGCGCACCGGTGCTCCCTGCGTCTATCTCGACATCACTCACAAACCCGCCGGATTCTTCCGCGATCGCTTTCCCTTCATTCACGAAAAGCTTCTTTCCTTCGGCCTCGACGCCGAAAAGCAACCGATTCCCGTCGTTCCAGCCGCCCACTACCAATGTGGCGGGATCAAAACCGATCTCGACGGCCGGACCACCATCCGCGGACTCCACGCCATCGGGGAAGTGGCATGCACCGGCCTGCATGGGGCCAACCGCCTGGCCTCCAACTCCCTGCTGGAAGCCAACGTGCTTGCCCGCCGCGCCCTCGATCGGATCCTGCGTCATCACGCCCCCGGAAAACCCGTGCCCGATGCCCCGCCCATTCCGGAATGGGAGCACGGTGACACCACCCCACCCGACGAGCAGGTCGTCATCTACCACAACTGGGATGAGCTCCGCCGCCTGATGTGGGACTACGTTTCCATCGTGCGCACCAACAATCGCTTACGCCGAGCCGCCACCCGCCTGCGCAACCTCAAAAAGGAAGTTCGCGAGTTCTACTGGGGCCATCGCGTGAATGCAGATATCCTCGAATTGCGCAACCTCGTCGACGTCGCTTCGCTCATCGTCGATAGCGCGATCCGGCGCCGCGAATCAAGGGGCTTGCACTATACGCTAGACTACCCGCGCAGCGACGACTCTCTGACGAGAAACACTGTGCTGCGGCGGTTCTAGACCGCTCCCCCACGTCGACCCATTCGGAATGCTTCGCCCCATCTTCATCCTCGCTCTCGCCACCTGGCTCCCGCTGCTCTCCAGCGCGGATGCCCAAACGGCTGCCAGTTCGTCGGCGATGCCCCGGGTCATCATTCCCACCGCCCGCCAAACCATCCCGTCCCGCCGCACCCCGGTGGCACCTAACGGCCAGCTTTATCCATGGCGGCAAAACATCACGGCCACCGTGTTTTGGATCGGCGAGCAGCCCACCCAGAACAATCCGGTTCCCAACTGCAAATCTTCCTGGGACCAAAACTGGATGGCCAACTACGGCGGCTACGACAACCCGGAACCTGCCGCCCGCGTCGCCAACCACAACGCCTCCGATTTCCGCCCCAAGGGATTTCTCCCTAAGTTGAATCCCTTCTACATCGCGCTCCCCTACAACGACATCCTGCGTCACGGCGCCCATAAGCCGGAAGCAGCGCGAGTCATTCCGTGGTTCCGCCGGCACAACCCCGAACCCGGAAAAACCGTGCTCAAGGGCCGCTGGCTGCAAATCTACCATGGAGGTCGCAGCTGCTACGCCCAGTGGGAAGACTGCGGTCCCTTCGTCACAGACGATTGGAACTACGTCTTCGGCAATTCCCGCCCAAAAAACCACAACAACAAGGACGCCGCCATCGACATCTCTCCCGCCGTTCGCGACTACCTCGACCTCCAGTCGGGAGAAAAATGCCATTGGCGTTTTGTCGAGGACGCCCAGGTCCCCTACGGACCATGGAAAAAATACGGGCAGCAAAGCCCCGGAGTCACCGCCGATGGCACCGATTTCGAGGCCAAACGCCGTTACCTCGAATACCTCCGCAAACTCCGCGACCAGCAGTACCAGCAGAAGTCGCTCAACGAACTGCAACGTTAAGGCGCTCCCAGGCCCTAACCCGCGTCGCCAAGCTCCGTTCCAGCTCCCGGTCCCGAGGTCGACCTTCATAGCGTATGCCGTAGTGGTACGCCACCAGTTCGTCGGCCCATTCTGGGCGATCGACACCCAATGCCCGCGTCAACTGCCGCAAGGTGACCGCCCGCCCGGCATGCATGCCTCTTTGGCGACATCCCTGCCGAAAGATCGCTTCATAGCGCCCGCCAGGCGATCCTACCCGCCCCTTCTCCCGCTCTGGGAAAACTCGGCGACTCCCGGCCACTACCCCCGCCCACGCGAACAATCCCAGGATCACCGCCAGCACCCATCCCAACAGTCGGCCTCCCCCTTCCTCCTCTCGCCAACCACCACCGTGCACGGGAGCCTGCTCGTCCACCGCTGCCAATGCAGGGCGCCCCGCCTCCGTCGACGGCATCGGGGTCGCATCCATCACCACCCATCCGTAGTTTGGCAACCAAACCTCTGCCCAGGCGTGCGCATCCCTCCCGCGGAAAACGAACCATTTTCCTGACTCGTAGTAAGTCCCCCCTGCCCAGCCATAGACCACCCGCGACGGCACCCCGAGCGCCCTCGCCATCAATGCCGCGGCCGTCGCGAAAAACTCACAATGCCCCCGCCGTTCGTAGAACAAGAAGTTCTCCAACGGATCTCGATCGTCGCGGTTCTCGACCGTCAGAGAATATCGTGCCTGCGCACTCAGGCCCTCGCGCACCCGGCGCAGACCTTCCAAACCGCCCCTATCCCCCGCCCATTGCGCGGCCAGCTCACCGATCCGGCGGCCCAGCTCTCCACCCGCCATTTCCCGATACACCCCATCGGGAGCCTCGCGGACCACCCTTCCACCTGGATCGTCCAAGGTGCGCATTTTAGACACTGCCTCGTAGTCCCGCGCCTCGCCACCCGGCAGGGTTCCTCCCGCTGCGGAGACCACCACTTCGCCCACCCGAACCGCCGTCACCCCTTGAAGGGCCACCAACGGCTGGGAATCCTCGCCACTCCGTCCTAGAAAGACCCGATGCGCCCACCCTCCGCGACCCGAATCGAGCCTCAGCCAGCCGTCATTCTCCGCCATCAAAGATTTTTCCCCTCCAGAAACGGCCGACCATCCTCCCTGACGATATTCCCCCAAGGCAAACGCACTCAGATAGAGCCGATGGGACAATAACTGTCCCTCCTCCCCTTCTGCCCGCAGAAAGACTTCCGGCCGGTTTCCAGGATTCAACCGCGTCCGCTCCGGAAGCGTGCGACGCCCAGCTTCATCCCACAGCCAATTCCCCGTCCGCGGCTGAGGCTGCGGCGTCAAAGCCTCACGTGGTGAGGCCTCCGAATCGTCATGCCAACCGTTCCTTCCCATCGCCTCCCACCACGTCTCCATCCGCACCGGGAGGAAATGGAACCACCCACCCAACGCCACCCACATCCCCAGTCCCACCAAGCGCGTAGGCCAAATCTCACTCCAGCGACGACGCATCGCCTCCCCCCTCCTTCGCGCCGCCCATTTCCAACCCGCGGCCCACACCAGCACCGCCACGGCCACCCTCCCCACCTGCGACCCCTCTTCAGGCCATCCAAGCAGGACGGCCAATGCCCCGAAAAGCCCCGCAATCATCGCCCAGCCCTTCACCGCCGCCCTCCCTTTCTCACTTCAGGACCCCGCGCCACCCGGGCCTCCCCTGCCCATCTCTCCCAGCGTTCCATGGGCACATCCGAAAAAATCCGCAAAGCCCCTGCCACCTCCTGCAGCCGCCCTTCGACTTCGTGGCGCTGCGTCCCCTTGGCCCGTTGCGCCCGCGCCACCACCTCGCCCGCCACCGCCAGATCTCCGCGGCGCGAAATCTCCAACGGCACCCACTCAAGAAAGTCCGCCGTCCATCGCACCACGATCCCGGCATCCACCAAAAGCTCCGTTTCTCCCCACCAAAGAGCGAGCGCCCGTTCGAAGCGGTCCGGCTGGATCAATCCACCCTCCGCCAACGAGTGAAAAATCAACGTCACCTGCTCCACTTCCCCCCCGGGCGGATCCTCCTCCGCCACCAACAACCCTCCACCACTTGCCACCGATCGCAGGCTCTCCGGCCAACGTACCGCCCGTGGGGAATCACCGGGCCGATGCGCTCGCAATCCTCTCCAATCGCCTCGCTCGCCCGTGGCCAACCCTCGCGGTGGAAACGCTTCCCCCCAACCCACCGAGAGCACCTCTCCCGGCAATGGACGCACCCCTCTCGGCAAAACCACCATCTCCTTCGCCCAATCCCCCCGCTTTTCGAAATCGAAAAGCCCCCAAGGATCGGACCATGCCAGGCGCCACCCTAGGTGCGCCCTCACTCCCCGGCGCACCGCGCAAAACCCATCGTCCACCTCCATCTCCTGCCCTGCCGACAACGCCGGAACCCTTCCCCCAAAGGCCACCCCTCCCGGCCCGTCACCCGACAAATCCAACCCTCGCAGCTCCCCGCCCGCCCTTTTGCGCACCCTCATCCGCACCCGGGCAGGCATCCCCACCACCACCACCCGTGGCCCCTCCCACTCCACCTCGATCCCCCTGCCCTGCCAGCGACCCACTACCCAAGCCACCAGCAGCGCCAGCAAACCCGCCAACGCCAAAGTCAGCATCACCCCATTTCCCCACCACAGCCCGGCCACAGCCAGCGTCACCGACGCCGCTGTCCAACCGTAACCGCGCGCACTCATTCCTCCCAATTCCCGCTGGCTCACCGCCCTTGCCAAGCGCCAATTTTTCCCGCGCCCCCGTCATCGCCCACGAATTCCTCCTTCATCCCTCACTCTCAAGTCTTGCCTCCCCCCGCCCGACCTCCTGACTCTCCCCGCATGCAAGTCCGCACCCGATTCGCCCCGTCTCCGACCGGCTACCTCCACGTCGGCGGCGCCCGCACGGCTCTTTTCAACTACCTCTTCGCCCGCAAACACGGCGGCACCTTCGTCCTCCGCGTCGAAGACACCGACCACGCCCGCAACACCGAAGCCGCCCGCGCCGCCATCTTCGACGGCATGCATTGGCTCGGCCTCGATTGGGATGAGGGCGAAGGCCATGGCGGCGACTACGGCCCCTACAACCAATCCGAACGCACCCCCATCTACGACCGTTGGTTCGAGGTGCTCCGCGAAAAAGGTCGCGTCTACGAAGACGACGGCGCCTGGCGATTCCGTTTTGAGCGCAAGCCCATCACCATGACCGATCTGGTCTGTGGCGAAGTCACCATCGACTACACCAACCTCGACAACACGCCTGACATGGTCGTCAAGCGGTCCGATGGCTCCTATGTCTTCCACTTCGTCAATGTCGTCGATGACCTCGAAATGCAGATCACCCACGTCATCCGCGGCGAGGACCATCTCATGAATACGCCCAAACACCTCCAACTCTTCGAGGCCTTTGGCGCGACTCCACCGCAATACGCTCACATCCCCCTCATCCTCAATCCGGATGGATCGAAGATGTCGAAACGAGACGAAGGCGCCGCCGTCGGTGACTATCCCCGGCAAGGCTTCTTGTCCGAGTCCGTCGTCAACTTCCTCGCCCTTCTCGGATGGAATCCGAAAACCGACGAAGAAGTCTTCACCCTGGCGGAACTCGTCGACCGCTTTTCCCTCGAAAACGTCAACCGCTCCCCCGCCCGATTCGACATCGAAAAGTGCGCTTGGCTTAACCAGCAGCACCTCACTCGCCTTTCCACCGAAGCCCTCACCGCCTCGGCCACCCCCTTCGTCGAAAACGCGGGACTGCCCATCAACTCCCGCTTCCCTGCTGCGCTCACCGCCGTTCGCGAAAAAGTCCGCCTGCTCTCGGAAATCCCCGATGCCCTAGGATTCCTGGTCCTTGACGACATCACGATCGACGACGAGCCCCTGGCTAAAGTCCGCAGCCATGATACCGCCAAGCCGCTGCTGAGCGCCCTTGCGGAAACTTTCGCCGGGCTCGACGAATGGACCGCCGAGACCGCCAAGCACGCCATCGGAGACACGGCCAAAGCCCATGGTGCCAAACCCGGACAACTCATGTTCCCCACCCGCGTCGCGCTCAGTGGCAAAGGCGGCGGCCCAGACCTCGGCGACATTCTCGCCATCCTTGGCCAGGAGGAGTGCGTTCGCCGCCTTCATCACTTCACTAACACCCTCTGACCGGCCCGCCGCCCTCGCAGCCATGCCGCCTTTCACCCTCGCCACCCTCCCCGAAGCCACCGGGGCCCGGCTCGCCGTCATCGGCAAGCCGATCGCCCACTCACTCTCCCCCCGCATGCATCAGCCGGCTCTCGATGAGGCCGGCATCGATGCTCGCTACATCGCGCTCGAAATCGAGCCCGGCCAAGTGGGGGAGGCCTTCGCCCGCATGCGCGAGCTAGGCTTCATCGGCTGCAATGTCACCGTTCCCCATAAGTTCGATGCCCTCGCAGCCTGTGGCGAAATCGATGACACGGCTCGCGATCTCGGAGCCGTCAACACCGTTCGTTTCGACCCTGATGCCACGCGCGGCACCAACACCGACGGCATCGGATTCGAGCATGCCGTTCGGGAAACCCTCGGCCTTTCTTTGCCGGGACTTGCCGTGATGATCGTGGGCGCTGGAGGAGGCGCCGGAGGCGCGATCGCCGCCCATTGTGCCCGCACCGGTGTCTCCCGGCTGATTCTCGCCAACCGCACTCTTTCCAAAATTGAGGCCCTCGCCCAACAACTTCGAGATCGCCATCCCGGACTTCAGATCGAGACCGTGGCCGCCGAGGAAATATCCGCTCCCGCCGCCGACCTCCTGGTCAACACCACTTCGCTCGGCCTGAAGGATGGAGATCCCTCCCCCTTTCCCGTTCAACTCCTCACTCCCCAGCTCGCGGTCTTCGACACCATCTACCAGCCGACCGCTCTGATCCGGGCAGCCCAGGCCGTGGGAGCCCCCCACGCCCAAGGCAATCTCATGCTCCTTCACCAAGGCATCGCTGCTTTCCACTACTGGTTCCCGGATACCAATCCGGAATCCGCCATGCGCTCTGGACTCGGGCGATGAGCCCGCCATCGCGACATCAGCCGATCCGTCATGGGCAACACGGCCGTGAGCAATGCCGGCAAAAAGGTCAACGTCACCACGGAACTGCACGCCAAACCAAAGAGCACAATCGCCCCCACTCCCCGGTATAGCTCCGTTCCCGCACCTGGCAAAAACACCAAAGGAGCCAAACCCATCAAGGTGGTCGAAGTGGTCATCATCACCGGCCTCAAGCGGGCCGCAATCGCATCCTTCACGGCATCCAGCGTACCCATCCCCGCCCGACGATTCTCCATGGTCCGGTCGACGATCAAAATCGGGTTGTTCACCGAGGTGCCCAGAAGAATCAGAAAACCTAACATCGTGATCATGTCAAAAGGCTGAGTGATCAAGGGAATCCCTAACAAGGGTAGCTTCCCACCCACAAAATTCAGCAACCACAGCCCCACAATTCCACCACTGATCCCCAACGGCACCGTCGCCAAAATCAGAAAAGGCGATCCCCAATGACGATAGATGATCACCAATTGGAGATAGCAAAGCACCACCGCGATCCACAGATTGCCCGCCAACGAAGCCTTCGTCGCCTCCAACTGATCACTCGCTCCCGTGAGATCCACCGCCACGCCATGCGGCAATCCGCCTTCCCGCCGCATCGGCGCCACCACTTCCTCTCGGATCTTGCTCACTGCCGTCTCCAGGGGCATCGACCTCGGAGGAATGACGTAGAGCGAAACCGTGCGGCGTCCATCCACTCGACGGATCTCCGCCGTATCGACGGTTTCCCGAATGTCGGCAAGCGCCCCCAATGGGACGACGGCACCCACAGGGGCCCGCACCGGCAGCTCCTCAAGCCGCTCCAATTGCTGACGATTGAGCGCATCGCTAAAGAGGAAAATATCCACCTTGTCGTCGTTCAGGAAAAACTCGTCGACGAACGCTCCATCTGTCAGCGCCGAGACCGCAAACCCAAACCCCGGTGCGTCAAATCCCATCTCCGCCAGCCGTTCCCACTTGGGCCGGATTTCTAGCAACGGTTGCCCAAGCTTCAGCGATGACGGAATCGAATTGATCCGCGCACCATCGATCGCCTCACCTGCCCTACGATACACCTCCAGAGCGGTCCGATAGATCTCCGGAAGCCCTGGCCCACTGATATTCAATGCCACCGCCCGCGTTCCGCCATCATTACTGGAAATGATCGAACCTCTCGAAGAAAACGCTCGCATCCCCGGGTAAGTCCGGAAACGCGCGTCAAGACGATCCATCAGGGCATCAATATGCTTTGGGTTCTTGGTTTCAGAAATGATCCGCAGCGACTGCGACTGCGCATTCACCGAAACTCGCGTCAATGCCGGAAACTCCGTCTCCCCGCGATCAAAGGCCTCCGGCTCCTGCTCCAGAGCAGGCAACAGAGCCGCCTCCAACTCCCGCGCAATCCCGTCCATCTCCTCCAACGAATATCCAGGAGGAGCGATCATCGTCGCAAATACCTTCGCCTCCTCCCCTTCAGGCAAATACTCCGCAGGCGGGGTCAAAAACACCATCGCTGCGACCGTCATTCCCAACGTCACCACCAAACACGAAAGCCGTCGCAACGGCGTCTCGATCAACCCAAAGAGGGGCGCCAACAACCACTGCTTCCGGGGCGGCGGTGGGGCCGACGCACCTCCCCGCCGCCAGGCGAGATTCGCATATGCCACCGGAACCAAAGCGATCGCCACCACCATCGACACCACAATCGATGACGAAATCGCGATGCCGATGTCCGAGAAAAGCTGCCCGGCTTCTTCCCTCACAAACAACAAAGGCAGAAACACCAAAATGGTCGTCATCGTACCCGATAGCACCGCCGACCACACCCGGCTCACCCCATCCCGCGCTGCATCGAAGCGGCTTTTTCCCTTCTGCCGTTCTTGCTCGATGCTCTCCAGCACCACGATCGTATTATCGATCGTCATCCCAATGGCAAAGGCAATCCCCGCCAAGGAAATCACGTTGATCGTCCTGCCAAACATCAGGAGCCCCAGAAAACCCGCCACCGTACAAATCGGCATCCCCAACATCCCAATCAGCGTCGCCGAAACCGAACGCAAAAAGAGGAACATCACCAAAACCGCCAACATCGCCCCAATCAGGATGTTCTTGCGCACGTTGCCCACGGAGTCCTCGACGTAGCGCACATCGTCATTGCTTAAGTACATCCGTAGCCCGGCGGGAGCGAGGATGTCCTCATTGATCTGATCCAACATCGGAAGCACCGCTTCCTTGATCGCGATCACGTTCGAGCCGGTTTGCCGAATCAATCCCAACCGGATATTGGTTTCTCCATCGGTCGACGAGGTTCCCCGTAATTCGGCATGATCGAGATGCACCGTTGCCACATCCGACAACCTGAGGACTGCATCCCCACGCCGCGAAAGAATCAGATCCTCCAACTCCTCCAGAGTGTCGAAACGCCCGACAGTCCGGAGCAAGTAGCGACGTTTTCCACTATCGATATCACCCGCGGAGACGTCGATATTGCGGGTGCGGATGGCGTCACGCAGGTCCCCCAACGTCAATCCCCGCTCGGCCAACTTCGCCGCATCTGCCTGAATTTGGATTTGCCGCTCAGCCCCCCCGCGCACCTCCACTTGCGACACCCCCGGCACCCGTTCCAAAACCGGGCGGACGTTGTCCTCTACAAAATCGAGCATCATGTTGATGTCGACGTGCTTCGGATTCCCCTTTGCTGGCACCACGTTGAACGCCATGAAGGCATTGTAGGAAAACGAATCCGTCCGCAGCACCGGCTCATCCACATTCTCTGGATACGCCGGCACCTGACTCAGCGCATTGTTCACCCTCAGCAAGGCCTCTGTGATGTCCGTGCCGAAGGGAAACTCCAACTCGATCTCCGCCCGACCCGTCGAAGAAAACGAAGTCATCCGCTTCAAGTCGGGAAGCCCCCGTAGATACTCCTCCTGCTCGATCAGGATCTCCTTTTCCACATCCTGTGGAGTGGCCCCCGGCCAGCCGGTTTCGATCGAGATGATCCGCACATCAAGATCGGGGATCATCTGGATCGGAACCCGCAGGGCAGCAATCACCCCCATCAGCAGGATCATCGCCGTGATCACCGAGACGATCGTGCCCCGTCTGAGAATCGCTTCAAACATCAGAACGTGGGATCAAGGGGTTTCCGCTCTCACCTCCACCCGTTGCCCCGGGAGAAGCGACTCGTTGCCACGCACCACCACCCGGGCGCCTTCCGGGACCCCTTCCAAAACCTGCACGTGCTCTGCCAAGGACTCGCCCACCTTGACCGGTCGCGCTTCCACGACCGAGTGCCCCTCCTTTTCCTGCACCGTCCACACGGTCACACCACCATCCGGCGACCTCACCAACGCATCGCGCGGGATCTGCACCACCGGCTCGTCCGATTGAAAATGGAATCTCGCCCGTCCCGACATCCCAGGGGCTTCACCCCCCTCAGCTTCCGACCATTCGATGCGCACCAAGAACGTCCGCGCCACAGGGTCCTTCACCGGCACCACCGCCGCCACCTGTCCCTTCAGCGGACGCCTTCCGTACGCATCCAACTCAATCTCCACCTCCGCACCCGTCCGAACCCGTCCAAAAAACTCCTGGGGAACCTGCACGTCGAAACGAGGATCTTTCAGCGATACCAATTCAAATACGGGCGTTCCGGTTTCCACCCATTCGCCCACATCCGCCAGGCGCTCGCCAATGACTCCCTCATACGGGGCCACCAGTCGATGCCGCTCCACCACCGATGCCTGGTGCTTTGCCTGCGCCTCCAGCTGCGTCACCGCTGCACGACGGGATTCCACCACGCTTTCACGACTGTCCGCATCAGACTTGGGAAAGGCCCCGCGCTCAGCCAACTCGCGGCCGACCCGCAACAACCTCTCCGCTTCATCCCGTTCGATTCTTGCCTGATCCAACTGCCCTTCCACCTGCGCCAACTCGATCTCCGCCAACTCCGGATCCAACTCCATCAACAGATCCCCCGCTTTCACCCGATCGCCCGCATCCACGTGCATCGTTGTGGTCAATCCGGAAGTGCGGGCGGACAGCCGCGATCGATGCCGGGCACTTACCGTGCCCGTGAGCTCCAACTTGGTAACCACAGGCGACCGCTCCGCGGTGACGACCGTCACCGGTCGCGCCTCTTCAGCGTGGGCCACCGCCAGCCATGCCAGCGTGACCCCCATGCTCCGACCCAAAAACATGGCCGGACTATCCAGAGCTTTCTCGCAAGATCAAGGGATGTCGACACCCCCAGACGGGAATCCTTCCGCTCCGCTCAAATCGACTTGTAGCGGACTCTCCTGCCGTCCGAGCGAGTGGGCCGATCATCCACGCGTTCCTCCCTGACTTTCATCGACACCCGACGCTGCCGCGCGGCGGGATGGTCATCCCCGCCTCGATCGGAAGCATCATCCGCACGCAACGCCTGCCCTCCCAACTCCAATCCTTGAATGACCTCTTTCGCATTCGCGGCGGCTTCCATCGAGGCAAAGGTCACAAATGCGAAGCCACGGGGCTTGCCGGTCTGCCGATCCACAGGGCGTTGCACATCAAGGATCGGCTCAAACTCCGCCAACGCGTCACGGAGTTCGCCGAGTGGGGTTTCCGGATTCAGATTTCCTACAAACAATTTCATCATCATATCATCGGTGGTTTTCGCCCGCCCACCGGCAAACCAGACACTGCGCTTCAACTCGACCGACGAACCCAATCCTCCGCCGCGCAAACGACCAATGCCTGCCCCGGGGCAGGCCACGAGGGGCCAGCCTCTCAAGGATCCTCCCTTCTTCCGAGCCCTTTTTCCCCACTCGCCGAGAAATCCCCTCTCCGTAAGTCGCCATTACCTGACGCCCCGACACCATCCCCCCTCGATTTCCGGCTCCTTCCGCATTTCCAGGAGACTCTCGTTGAGTGGCTCTCGGGTTTTGAAACGCCCAGCGACGGTTCCTGATCGAGACTACAAATCTTCCGGCGGCAAAACCTCTGGCCAGCCGTCGTCGCTCCATCGAATCGGCATCAACCCCAGAGTCGCCTTTCCCCCCATCCGATCGTCGGCCTCAAAATGGCAGCTGAACCAGCTCTTCCCCTCCATCTCGACGATCCCTGCATGCCCCGGCCCCGTCAGCGGGCCCACCTTCATCTCCAGCACCAGGCTCCCCCCTCCATCAAGCAGCCCCTTCCCCTCGCGATCCACATACGGCCCTTCGATCTGCGAACTCCTACCCACTTGAATGTGATAGGTACTTTGGTCTCCCCGGCAGCAGTCACCACGATTCACGAAAAGGTAGTAGAGCCCCTCCCTTGAGTAGAGATAGGCCGCCTCAATCGGAACGCCGGCCGCCACGGCCACCATCGGAGCCTGCTCATCTTTTCGCTTCCCGGTCGCCGGATCCAGTTCCACCAACTTCAGGCCGCTCCATTGCGAGCCAAAGACCAGCCACAATCGACCATCGGCATCATGAAAAATTGAGGGATCGATGGTGTTGAAGTCCCCTCCTTCTCTCGATCGCACCACTTCTCCCTCATCGGTCCATTGAAATGCCGCGCTCGCAGGATCCAGCGTCGAATTCGTCGCCAGACCAATTGCAGAGTCCATCTTCCCAAAACTGGACACCGAATAATACAGCAAAAAACGATCTCCCACTTTCATCACATCGGGAGCCCAGTAAACGCCCCGATTCTTCGGCACCGCCTCCGCAATCCATGGAGGAGGCTCACGGAAAACCGGCGGCCCCGGTTCCCATGTCACGCCGTCCTTTGAGCTCATCGAGTGCACTCCCTGCCCCGTATAAAATACCCAAAACCGATCGCCCGATTGCACCACTGTCGACGGATCG
This sequence comes from Haloferula luteola, assembly GCF_014201715.1. GTDB lineage: Bacteria > Verrucomicrobiota > Verrucomicrobiia > Verrucomicrobiales > Akkermansiaceae > Haloferula > Haloferula luteola. Next base: position 188,718 of record NZ_JACHFD010000007.1, on the reverse strand, counting down.
CGCGTGACGACTCCACGACTCGCAGCCTGTGCCAGCGGCCCTCCCGGCAATCCCTCGGCGGCCTCGACCCCCACTCCACCCAGCCCACCGACGACTGCCGCCGTCACCATCCATCCCCTGCATCCATCAAATCCCATCATCACCCGACTCGCTACGAATCTGGGCCTCCCAAGCTATCACTCCGCCGCCACCCGCCAGACGATCCCTGCGTCATCATCGCAGACCAAAAGCGAACCATCCGGCAACAAACTCACCCCTACCGGCCGCCCATACACCTGACTCGCCCCTTCATCCGCAATGAATCCCGTCAAGAAATCCTCAGGTTGCCCTGGCCGCCCTTGCCCATCAAAAGGCACAAACACCACCTTGTAGCCCGCCAGTTTCGAACGATTCCAGGAACCGTGCTGCCCGACAAAGGCGCCTCCATGAAACTTCTCTGGAAAACTCGTCCCCGTGTAAAACGCCAATCCGAGACTCGCCGTGTGGCTCCCCAACGGCACGTCAGGCACGATCGCTGAACTCACCTTTTCCTCATGTGGGAGATGGCTCCACCGGGGGTCCTTCAAAGATCCATAGTACGAATACGGCCACCCATACCATCCGCCTTCCTTCACGCTCGTCACGTAATCTGGCACCAAGTCATCCCCCAAATCATCACGCTCATTCACCGCCGTCCACAACTCCCCCGTCACCGGTTGGATGTCCAGACCGACAGGATTGCGCAGCCCGGAAGCATACACCCGCTCACCAGAACCATCCGGACGGACTTCCAAAATCGCTGCCCGGCGCTCCTCATCGTCCATCCCGTTCTCGCCCACATTGCTCCCTGAACCCACCGTGATGTAGATCCTTTTCCCATCCTTCGAGGCCAACAAATTGCGCGTCCAATGGTTGTTGTATCCTCCAGCGGGAAGATCCAACACCTTCTCCCCTTTCCCCTTCAGCTCCGTCGAACCCTCCGAGTAGGGAAAACTTAGAAGCTCCCCCGTGTTGGCGACGTAGAATCGTCCTCCGAGAATCAGCATCCCAAATGGCTGATTCAATCCCTCCACGAACCCCATTCTCTCCTCCGGAACTCCATCACCATCCTGGTCCCGCAACAACGTGATGCGATCAGCACTGCCCCGCGTGTTCGATTCGGCGACGAACACATCCCCATTGGGGCCAACATAAGCCCAGCGCGGATGCTTCAATGCATCCGCGAATCGCGTGACCTTGAATCCCTCCGGAGCCGTCGGCGTCACCCCTTCCGGCCAAGCCACCTGACGCGTCGAATTTCGCGCCGAAGCCGTCTGATAAGGAGGCGGCAACGTCAGATCTCCCACCGCAGTTTTCACCGTCACCGGGGGCTCTTGGGAAAGCTCTTCCTTCGCCGCCCGATCCGGATCCCGCGCCTGCTCGCCGCGCACACAGGAAACCAGCAGGGACAAGCCCAAAGAGACAACGAAAGCAGGAGGGTGGGAGAGATTCATGGCGAAACAGCGACTCCCGCACCCATCCGTCAATCCTTGCTGCGGTCAAGCCACTTGCCCGCAGAAACTCCCGCATTATCTCCCTTCCGCGATCGGCCCAATGACAAAGGCGTAGTCGTAGCTCCGGTCCGCCGGGAACTGGTATTTTGCCAATGGCCAGGCACCCCACGAATTCTCTCCCCCTACTCCCATCTGAACGTGGCTGATCTGCACCGTGACCCGATCGCGCAAGGGAATATCGGTCGGGTGTCCTTTGCCTTCCAGGTCCTCTTGCAAGAATGGATAGGCGGCCATTTCCAGAAGTTGACCGTCATTCGGACGGACCTCCAAGCCCTTGCCATCCGGCCGTGTAAAACGACTCCATCGGATCCCGGTCCGGTTGGCCGTTTCGCCAGGTTCACCATAAGGGAACCAGAGCTTCGTCACCGACCCCGACCATACTCCCACCATCGTCCCGGTATTCCGATCGACGTAGTTCTCCTCTGGACCGCGACCATACCAACTCCATTCCGAATATTCGGGCATCAAAGCACAGCTCATCCCCACCCGCGGCAATACCGGCAACTTCTCCCCTTTCGGCGTAAAATGAAGCTTCACTTCAAGCGCTCCACCACTGGCAACGCGATAGCTCCACACCGCCGTGCTCTCGCCCACAGGAATCTTCAATGTATAGGTCAATTCCACCGCTCCCTCTTCGGCCTTTTGGCTTCGCGAAATCACCGTCGCCCCTGCTCCCGCAGCTCTCCAGACCTCGCAGTCCTTCGGCATCGTACTGCCCCGATCATTGTCCGTCGGCGGGCGCCAGAAATTCAATTCCAAGGGGCCAGCCAGCATCTCCTGCCCTCCAAGCCGATAGGCAACACATTGCCCCGTCGAGTCGTCGAAGACCGCCTCAAAGCCCTCACCAGTGATCGTCGTCCGACCTTGCTTCACCGCCATCTGCGGAGCCACTCCCGACACCTTCTCTGATTTCGCAGGGACGCCTCCATCCAGCGGAATCTGCTCCACAGCCACCACATAGTCTGCCGTGGCCCATGGGCGATCCACTCCCTGGAAAAACTCGAATTGCACGAAATACTCAGCGCCCGGCTTGGCTTCGAATGCCTCCACGGGAACCGTCACCTCCACTTCCGATTGGGGTGCCACCCGAGGCAGCACCGCTTCGCCCGACTGAACGACGCGGCCGTCCTCCAACAGAGACCAACGATAGGGCTGATTCTCCTGAGTGGTGAAGAACAGCTCATTCAGCACCTTGACCTTCGGACTGGAAAGGGAGCGATCGACCGCCGTCACCACCCAATTGCGATACTGATGAAACACCTCCTTGGCATGGGGATTGGGAGTTAGATCCGCCTGAACCACACCATTGAATGCAAAGTTATCACTATTCGGATAGTCTCCGAAGTCGCCACCATACGCGAAACCCTGAAGCTTACCGTCGGCCGTCAAATAGCGCTCGGAATCATAGGCAGCGAGAGCCGGTTTGCCCTCACCAGGAAACGGCATCTCCTTGAAAAAGCCCTGATCTTTCCAATCCCAGATACTCCCGCCCTGAAGAAGCGGCTCGCGGCGAATCGCGTCCCAATAATCCGCCAAACCACCACAGGAGTTCCCCATGGCGTGGCTATATTCGCACTGGATCATCGGTCGGCGCTCACCCAGCGGCTTGGCTTTTTCCTCTTCCAGCCAGGACTCCAGTCGGCCGATCGGATAATACATCGGCGAAAACACATCCACGTAGTCATCCATTCGGCCCTGTTCGTAATGAATCGGGCGGCTTGGGTCGCGCTCACGCAACCACTCCGCACAACGGACAAAATTGATCCCGTTGCCGGCCTCATTGCCCAAGGACCAAAGAATGATCGATGGATGGTTTTTGAACGCTTCCACCATGTTCTTCACCCGGTCGAGATGCTGGGCTTGCCAACTTGGATCCTTGGCCAACGAAGCCTCCTCGTAGCCCATGCCATGCGATTCGATGTTCGCTTCACTGATCACGTAGAACCCATACTCGTCCACCCATTCCAGGAAGCGAGGATCGTTGGGATAATGGGCCGTCCGAATCGTATTGATATTCAGGCGTTTCATCGCCTTCAAATCCGCAAGCATGCTCGCCTCCGTGACATACTGGGCCGTCCGTAGGTCGTGATCATGCCGATTCACCCCCTTGATCAATACCGGCTGGCCATTCACCCACAAATTGCCATCGCGAATCTCCGATCGATGGAAGCCGATCCGCGACGCGTAGTGGGCGACCTCCCTTCCTTCCGCGTCCTTGAGAGTCAAAAGCAGTGTGTAGAGCTTCGGATTCTCCGCTGACCATGGCTCGATCTCCAATTCCGTCGGCAACGACTCAAGGACCTCTTCCCCTCTGGCGGGCGCCGTTCCCGCAAGTTGGAAAGTCGTCAACGTGGCACCATCCCTGTCTGTCAGTTGTCCCTCAATCGCATACCCGGCCGCTTCTCCCCCAGCCTGATGAGTCGTCGTTTTCACCTGAAAGGTGCCCCTCTCAAAATCGTCCGTGAGACCCGACTTCACCTCAAAATCCCTCAGATCGAGATCCGCCGCTGACCAAAGATACACATCCCGAAAAATCCCCGAAAATCGCCAGAAATCCTGATCCTCCAAATAGGTTCCATCGCTGTAACGGTAGACCTCCACCGCGATCAGGTTTTCTCCTTCGTGCAGGTAAGGGGTGATATTGAATTCGGCCGGAGTGCGGCTATCTTGGGAGTAGCCCACCTTTTCCCCATTCACATACAGGTAAAATGCGGAAATCACTCCATTGAACACCACCATCGTCTGCCGGTTCTCCCACGCATCAGGAAGCGTGAAAGTCTTCCGATACGACATCACAGGATTGCGCTCCTTGAAGGTAGTATACTTCGGATCGGGCTCCTCCATCACCTTGGGAGGGTCGATCTTGAAAACATACCCGGCACTCACATAGATGGGAGTGCCGTAGCCGTGCATTTCCACACACGATGGCACCGCCAAAGTGTCCCACCCCGAGGCATCAAAGTCAGGCTTTTCGAATCCCATGGGACGCTGGGACGGCTCCGGCACCCAAGAGAATTGCCAATCCCCATTCAGCATCTGGCACCACGGACTCTCCATCCTCGACATCGTGCGCGCACTTCGCGCATCCGGGAAAGGCATCTTCACCGCGTGCGGAGCTTCCTTATGAACGCGAAACACCTCTTTGTTTTCCCAATCGGGAGGCGTCTGGGCAGATACGCTGGAAGCAGCGGCGGCAAGCATGGTGAGGGCAGTCAGGATTTTCCGAGCAAACATGACGACGGGTAGGAAGTACTCCTTTGAGACATCGCAACCGGAAGCCGGACCGGAATCAAATGGATTGATCCCCTCGTGCCGTTTCTGTGCCCGGCACCCGACATGCCGCACAAATTTTCCTCAACCTCCACTCGATCTACCCGATCCGCTTCCCTGCGAGGGCAGGCTTCGGGACCACCAAGGCCGTCAACACCAACCCCATCGTGAAACCTCCAATGTGCGCACCAAAGGCAATGCCCTCCTCCGAGCCAGAAAACTGCGAGTAGTAGTCCATCACCACAAATCCCCCCGCCAGGAGAGCCAGATAGTGCGGAGGTACCGGCTCCGCCATCGGCCAAATGTGAGGATTGGGCAGATGCCACCGCAACGCCATCCCCAGGTAAGCACCCATGAACCCCGAGACCGCCCCGGAAGCGCCCAGAGTCGGAATCAAATCGGACCGATTCAATCCAAGATGCACCAACCCAGCCGCTACTGCCGTCATGAAAAAAATCCCCAGCATCCAACGCCATCCCAACAGCTCCGAAACCAACGCGCCAAACCCCCAGAAATACAAAAGATTCCCCGTCAGGTGGAATCCGTCCCCATGGAGAAAGGCATAACTCAGCAAAGTGAAAAACTGCCACGCATCGGCCACATCTCCTTGGCCAGCACGCACATGGTGAAAACTGTCGATCACTTTTGCCGGCACCAAAACCCCTGCCATTTCGTAGCGCGCCGGACCGAAAATCTGCACCAAAAAAGAGCCCACCATCAGGGCCATCAACCCCACCAGCACGCCCTGCTCGCGCATCAAACCTTTGAATCCGTGCACCGCCATTCTCATCGCTCCCATCCTCCCTGCGATTCCTCTGGCATGACAATCCGATAGTGACCCGACTGCCGCGAATCCAAGGGTGCCCATTCCGTCAGCACCAAACAATGCCTTCACCCAGCCCCCAGAATTTGCTTGGCTAACGAGCAATCTCATCGGGATTCCCGGGCGACTTCTTCGTGCCGGCCATCCAGTTGCATTCACCACTTCTTCGTCAACTCCACCCTCTCTCACCATGTCGACCGAATCCTCCTGCCCATTTGCACCCGGCACCAGCACTGCGGGCCACGGAACCTCCAATCAGGATTGGTGGCCCAACCGGCTGAAAGTCGAACTCCTCAGTCAGCACTCCACCAAGTCGGACCCCATGGAACCGACCTTTCACTACGCCGACGCCTTCCTGTCCCTCGATCTCGCCGCCGTCAAAGCCGACCTCCATGCCTTGATGACCGATTCCCAAGACTGGTGGCCCGCCGACTTCGGACACTATGGACCCCTCTTCATCCGCATGGCATGGCACAGCGCCGGGACCTATCGCATCCAGGACGGCCGCGGCGGCGGCGGGCGCGGCCAACAACGCTTCGCTCCCCTCAATAGTTGGCCCGACAACGTCAGCCTCGACAAAGCACGCCGTCTCCTCTGGCCCATCAAACAAAAATACGGTCGCAAGATCTCCTGGGCCGACCTCATGATCCTCGCTGGAAACGTCGCCCTGGAGTCCATGGGCTTCCCTACCTTCGGCTTCGCAGGTGGCAGGGAAGACACTTGGGAGCCCGACCAGGACGTCTACTGGGGCAGCGAAACCAGTTGGTTGGGCACCGACCTCCGCTACGGAAAAAGCCAACCCGGCTCGGAAGAAGGGGCCCTCGTCGCCGACCCCGATGCTCACGGCAGCGAACACGAACGCCGCCTGGAAAATCCCCTCGGGGCCACCACCATGGGACTGATCTACGTCAATCCAGAAGGCCCAGAAGGCCATCCGGATCCGATCGCCGCCGCCCACGACATCCGCGACACCTTCGGCCGCATGGCCATGAACGACGAAGAAACCGTCGCACTGATTGCCGGCGGGCATACCTTTGGCAAAACCCACGGCGCCGGCCCAGCCGACCACGTCGGTCGCGAACCTGAAGCCGCCGGCCTCGAAGACCAAGGGTTCGGTTGGTCCAGCACCTACGGATCCGGCAAAGGAGCCGATACCATCACCAGCGGCCTCGAAGTCACCTGGACTCAGACCCCCACCCGGTGGAGCCATGGCTTCTTCAAAAACCTTTTCGACTACGAATGGGAACTCACCAAGAGCCCAGCCGGAGCCCACCAATGGGTCGCCAAAGACGCCGAAGCCAGCGTGCCCGATGCCTTCGATCCCACCAAGAAGCACCGTCCCACGATGCTCACCACCGACCTTTCCCTACGCTTCGACCCCGAGTACGAAAAAATCTCCCGCCGATTCTACGAACACCCCGAAGCTTTCGCCGACGCCTTTGCCCGTGCCTGGTTCAAGTTGACCCACCGAGATATGGGGCCGAAGTCCCGCTACCTCGGCCCAGAAGTCCCCGCCGAAGACCTCATTTGGCAGGACCCAATCCCAACCGTCGACCACCCTCTCGTCGATGCCGACGACCTCCCCGCCCTCAAGTCCAAAATCCTTTCCTCTGGACTGAGCATTGCCCAACTCGTCTCCACCGCCTGGGCTTCCGCCTCCACTTTCCGCGGCTCGGACAAACGCGGCGGCGCCAATGGAGCTCGCATCCGCTTGGCTCCCCAAAAAGACTGGGAAGTCAATCAACCCGCCCAACTCGCACAAACCCTCGAAGTCCTCGAAGCCATTCAGGCCGAATTCAACCAATCCGCATCCGGTGAGAAAAAGATCTCCCTCGCGGATCTCATCGTCCTCGCAGGTGGCGCCGCCATCGAGAAAGCCGCCCAAGACGCCGGTCACACCGTAACAGTGCCCTTTCATCCCGGGCGTACCGATGCCTGCGCAGAACAAACCGACATCGAATCATTCGCAGTGCTGGAACCCGTCGCAGATGGCTTCCGCAACTATCTTCAAAGTTCGATCCCCGTCCCCGCTGAAGCCTTGCTCATCGACAAAGCCCAGCTCCTCACCCTCACCGCGCCGGAAATGACTGTCCTGGTCGGCGGGCTTCGAGTCCTCGGAGCGAACTCCGGGGGAACCCCGCATGGCGTGCTCACTGATCGGCCAGGGCTCCTCACCCACGACTACTTCGTTCACCTCCTCGACATGGGAACCGAATGGAAATCCGTATCTCCCTGCGGCAATGCCTTCGCAGGGCTCGACCGCAGCACCGGCGCCCCGCGATGGAGTGCCACCCGCGCCGACCTCGTCTTCGGTTCCAACTCCATCCTCCGCTCATTGGCGGAAGTCTACGCTTGCTCCGATAGCCAATCGAAATTCGTCGACGACTTCATCGCCGCCTGGACCAAAGTGATGGAACTCGATCGCTTTGACCTCGCTTAGGCCACCTCATGCAAAGCCTTCCGGATGGCCCTCCGGAAGGCTCGCCATCCTCTAAGGAGGCTCCATCGAAAATCCTCGCAGCAGCTTCACCCACTCCCGCAGCGCCGGGTTCTTTGCCGTGCGCCGATAGACAAAGCCGTGCGCCAACACCGGCCGGGGCTTTCCCACCAGAGGGAGAAACACCACAGCCGCATCGAGCATCCGTGTGAGCCCGGATGGCACGAGGCTGATCCCCTGATTCGCCGCCACCCAGGTCAGCACCGCAGCGACCCGTTTCGACTCGTGGACGATCTGCGGCCCGAAACCTGCCTGGCGACACCACTCGTCGAATTGCCGACGAAATGCAGGGGCGCCCTCACGCGCCACCATCACCCAACGCTCCTCCCGCAGCTGCGCCAGCTTCAGCGATGGCTCATCCTCCCAGCGATGCCCCTTCGGCAAAACCACCACCAATGGCTCACGCTTCCAGGTGAACGACACCCATTCCTGAGACAACTTCGCCGGCCTCTCCCCAATCAGAGCCCCATCGATCCGTCCCTCCTGCAACGCCAACTCTTGGTCCGCCGGCGAAAGATCCTCCAGCTGCACCTGACAGTTCGGCCGCCCCTCCCGGAACTTAGCCAGCACCCCCGCCAAATCTTCATCCAAAAGCGCACCGACAAATCCCAAACGCAGACGCGTGGTCTCCCCCGCCGCAAATCGTTTCACCTCGTCCACCATCCGATCCAATCCACCCAACCACGGCCGGACTTCTTGCAACAACTTCTCTCCCGCGGGAGTCAGCGTCACCTTCCGCGTATCCCGCTCAAACAATCGGCAACCCAGTCGCTCCTCCAATGATCGCACCTGCCTCGACAACGGAGGCTGACTCAAATGCATCCTCACCGCGGCGCGACTGAAGCTCAACTCTTCCGCCACTGCCACGAAACATTCCAACTCGCGAACGCTCGGTCGATTCATACGTTTTTTGCATCAATTCGATGCTCAATTAGCAATTCTGGTATTAGCCAAATCACGGCATCCTCTCTGCATGACACCCCTTTCACGCAAATCCTCCCTCGACGAAATCCGGGCCCGATTCGATGCCGATGTCGACCGCTTCAGCCAACTAGAAACCGGACAACAAGCCACTCTCGATGCCCCCCTCGTCCTCGACCGCGTGGCCCATACCGCCTCCACCCACCTCCGCTCAGGAGACCGCCTCCTCGACCTCGGTTGTGGTGCCGGCAATTTCACCCTGCGCGTGATGCAGGAATGCGGAACCATGGACTGCACCCTCGTCGACCTCAGCACACCGATGTTGGAGCGGGCACGAAAACGCGTCGCCGATGCTGGCGCCACAGCCATCCACACGCTCGCCTCCGATCTCCGCGACCTCGAACTTCCCGAGAACTCCTTTGATGCCATCCTCGCCGGAGCCGTCCTGCACCACTTGCGGGAGGATGACGATTGGTCTCACGTGTTTCGCCAACTTCATCGCTGGCTCCGCCCGGGAGGAAGGCTCTACGTTGCCGACCTCGTCGAGTTCGATGATCCGAGGGTGCAAGCAAAGATGTGGCAAAACTACGGGGATTACCTCACAACGCTCGGCGGAGAAGACTATCGCGACCGGGTCTTTGCCTACATCGATCAAGAAGACTCCCCACGCTCCCTTCCCTATCAAATTCGGTTGCTTGAGCAATGCGGCTTCTCCCACTGGGATATTCTTCACCGAAACAGCGTCTTCGCCTGCTACCTAGGAGAAAAGTGAGGGATCACTCCCACAACGGGTCGTCCCAATCCTCCCATTCCCGGCCGAAACTCTCTACCACCTCCTTCGGCAAAAAGACGACCTGACTCGCATCCTTCACCGCGGGATCGAGCTCGAAGTGAACCGTCTTTCGGGTGTCACCCGAACGCGTTCTCACACTCAAATCCACCCACATCTCCAACTTCCCGTCCTCCTCGGGCTGTACCTTAAGCAGCCCGGGGATCGGGTACCGAGCGCGCACCTTTCCCCCATGGTCCTTCCATGGCCGGAATTCCGCCTTCCGTCCCAATTCCGCAGAGGGATACCACTCGTCACGTCCAGACTTCGTCGTGCGCGTGCGAACCCGATGCACCACCAGCCCTTCATGCACCCCTGCGGTTCCCACAGCCACCACCCTCCATGAAAAGGGGCCTTCGAGCGTTGCCATTCCTCCACCCACCACCATCGCGGAAACCATCACCGAGCCGGATCGACTCCCCTCCGGCCGAAATGCCATCGTCAGCTCCGCACCCGCCACCGTCGCCTGCCCACCTGAAACGTAAGTGTGCTTCGTCCCGCGCAGTGCAAAACACGAACTCACCAACCCACCCAAGGCCCCTACCAAGACTCCCTTCAGGATCTCCATAGCACTCACGCTAAGGAATTCCCGAAGACCTTCCAGCAGAAAATCCTCTTGATCATCGCTCGGTCAATCGAGCCGCTCGAACCCCCAAATGGTTCCCCACACTCCGCTGTCGCCTCCCGGATGGCCGATTCAGCACCCGGGCTTTTCCGGCCTCATCCGCAATCACCAAAGTCGTCGATCCCCCACCATCGAGATTCATCGCATCCCAGATCCCGGCCTCTTTCATCCACTCCGCCAACTCCACTAGAGACATGCCCTCGCTATAGCCAGGTTGCCGACCGTCCACCACCACACCATGCACCCATCGACCATCCTTCGAGACCCCCACGGCCGTCCGCGGATGGATGTCGCGCCCCTCACTCACCACCTTGGCATCATCCACCAACACCGCATTCCTCCCATAGTGGCCCTGCAATGCCACCACGACTTGCGGGTCCTTCGCAACTTCAACAATGGCCTCCTCGTCCGTCGCCACATGCGCTCGCCCGTCTCGCCCTACCCAGAAAACGGGATTCCCGCTCGCCAGATCTACGGGACTCACCGTTTCACCATCTGCGATGGAAAGCCCCAGGATATCGAGAGGCTTGCCGGGAGTGGTTACCGGATCGAAGGCCGAACCATTGATTGCCACCTCCAGGCCAAACTCCTCCAAAAAGGCTCCCGTCACCCTTCCATCGACCTCACCCGGCTTGTCTCCATTCGAGGGAGTCACAAAAAACCGAACTCCAGAGGCTTGAGTATCGACCCGCACCTCATGGATTTTCACCTTGCGAGGTTTCTCCAGCGTCACCTCACGGTGCTCCACACCCACAAACAATGGCTCCCATGCTTGCTCCTCGCCGGCCACAACTCCGCAGACCCATCCAGCGACTAGGCAGTTCCTCAAAATTTGCATCATGGCAGTCGATCTTTACCCACCTTCCTTCCGAAACCCTCTCAGAATTTCCAACTTTCTCACCCATCTTGTCGACCCGCCCAACTCAATGATCGAGCCATCATTGGACGCCATTCCGGCGTCGATTCAGGATGAGGGCTGATGCACACCACGCGCCCCCTTCCACATTCCGTTGCTAAAATCGCTGGCGTTCCTTCCATGGTTCCTTCCTGCACCGCATAATGGGAGACCTCACTTCGGAATCGCGCCAACACCCGAAACTCCGGCAAATCGCTCTCGCCCGCGGGCGACATGATCGGCCCATTGTGATAGCGGACTCCCAATTCGCCCGAAATGTTCCCCATCATTTTCCTGCCTTCCTCCGTCAGTTCCATTTCCACGGTCGAGGACGGACCTCGGTACCACATGCTCTTCTCCCCCTGACCGGGCACTTCTCTCATCTCGCAGAAGGTGCGATGATTGCTGATCCCCAGCGACCATGAATAATTCGTCGCCGCCAAATAGGCACCCGCGCAAATTCCGGCATACCCTCCTCCCTCCCGCACAAACGTCCTGACTTTCTCACGACCTCCTTCCCCCAATGCCTCGGCTTGGCGGCTGGCACTCCCACCTGGGAACACCACCAAATCGAAACCTGCCAAGGCGCCATCGCGCACATCGTCACCGCCGACCCTCCACACCTCGGCACCCTGCACCTTGCTTAAGGTCGCTTCGACCTGCTGCGGCCCCGATCCACTCGCGCCCGCATCATCAAACAACGCAACAGCAAACGCTCCCTCCCGGGGACGCGGATAATCTGGCGCATCCGTTGCCAACATCCCCAACTCCTCCAGCAACACTTTCAGCATCGTCCGATGCTGCCGCACCCGAAGCGAGAGCGCCTGATCCCGCGTCGTGGTTTCCAAGATCATTGCGTGGCATCCCAAGTGCGCCGCAGCAGCCCTCGCAAGACTCCCATTCACGGGCGGATGCAGGTGCTGAAACTTCCGCTGGGGATCGACAATCTCCGCATTCACCGCCTCCAACATCAACGGCACCATCGCCTCCACCTCACTCCCTCCCGCCTCAATAATACTCGACCCGACCGACGCCGGTTGCCGTCCATGAAAGTCGTAGCCTTCGTGGAGATCGATCACCCAATCCGGTCGCTGCGCTTGCAGCCACTCCCAGATCGATTCCGCGATCGTCCCCTCTGCCATTCCTTGCTCGCCAGCCTTCGGAAAACTCCGATTCAGATCACGATTTTCCCCAGGAATCTTCCTCTTTCCGGCCGCGAGCGCCGTCACATTCGCGCGCGGCAGCACCAATAATCGTCCCTTTTGGATCTTCCAGTGGCGGACCTGTTCGGCAGCGCGCGCTCCCGCCGGCTCATCCCCGTGCACTCCGCCGCTGATCACCACCAACGGTCCCGGCTCCTTACCTTCCACCACAAACCACGGCGTCGCAGCGGACGTTCCCCGACTCAAAATGCCTGCCGCTGTGCCTTCTTCCGCACCGCAACTCCCTCCCGTCACCGCGAGGATCCCTACCAACATCAACCATCTCCACATCCCCCGATAAACGTCCCCCAGTCACGGGGGACGCTACCTGAATTCTGTGTCAGTTTCCCCACAGTTCCCCCCCGCTGAGAAGTCGGCTCAGCGAGTCTCGTGGTAGACCCCGAATTCAGCAATCACCGGAGGCGCGTGAAACTTCTCGATCTCAATTCGCACCTTCTCGGCTTCGACCTCCTCAAAGCGATGCACCGTCAGCCTCCCCTGCTTCTCACCGCGGCCTGCTGCCAACGTTTTCCAATGACTTCCGTCCCAGAACTCAAGCTTGTAGGACTCGACCCGCGGCTCGGCTTCAAACAAAGTGATCATGTTGAACCGGGTTCCCTTCCCTAGCTCCACCTCCCACCATGGCTTCTCCACGGAAGGGTGCGAGATCCACGATGTCCCGAAATCATCGTCGTTCGCAAAATCCATGATCCACATGTCATCGCTCCAACTCGACTCTGCCGGTCGCCCCTTGGCCAAGTTCGACGCCACAATCGGCGCGATCCCGTCCGGAACCCGGATTCGCTTTTTCGAGGGCTCCCACATCTCGCCCATCTCCTTCAACGCCACCAACGCATTGTCATCAAGCTTGCCATCGGCATTCGGCGAAACGTTGAGCATAAAATTGCAGTAGGCCTCATTGAAGGGACGCAAATTCTTTTCCACCAACTCCTGGGGATCTTTGACCGGCTCCTCGGGAAAGCGCGGCTCCCAAAACCATGCCCCATTCAACGGCAAGCAAGACATCGCCGGCAGCCGGTTGGTCTCCTTAGAGATGTGCTGCCCAGCGTTTTGTTCGTACGGCTTGATATCCCCGTAAAAGAGAGCATCCGCGGGATACTTCGCGGCATTCAAGTCCATCACCAAGCAATTCGGCTGCAGGGACTTGATGTGCAGATAAATGCGCTCGAACGGAATCTCCTCATAAGAAATCCGAGACCACGGCGCGTCCCAGCCATCAATCACCAACGCATCGATCTCCCCATAATGCGTCAGCAACTCGGTGAGCTGCTGCAGAATCATCTCCGTATTCTCCGGCTTGATGTGACCCGGGCGAATCCGGTGATGCGTGTCGAGCATCGAATAATAGAGCATCGTCTTCAACCCCCTCTTGCGGAAGGCCTCCACATACTCCTTCACCACATCCCGTTTCACTGGGCTATGCATCGAACTGTAATCCGTCGTCCTCGTGTCCCAAATACAGAATCCGCTATGATGTTTGGTGGTCAGGCAACCATAACTCATGTGTGCGGAAACCGCCGCCTCTGCCCACTGGTCACAGTCAAGATGCCGGGGCGTGAAGGCCTCCGGAGAAGCATCCGGATCCGGCCAATCCCCCGGGAAAAACGTCGGCATGTTGAAGTGAATGAACATACCAAATCGCAAGTTCACAAAATCCTCCTGCAACGCGTGCAGGCTGCGGGTGGGTTCGGCGGCTTTCACGGGAGTCCAAATCGCGCCGCCAAGCAGCGCCAGCAAAAGGGTGAAACGAGTCATGATTCCGCCGCCTAGCCTGCCAGCGGTTTGACAAGGCGTCGATGTCCACTTAGCTCCTCATTTGTGTCTTTTTCAGCACCGCAAGGAATCAACCGAGGCGCCTACGAGCACCCCCACTCAGGCGTCGGCATCGAGTACACCCCTCTCGGCGGAGCGCTCTCCGAAGGGCAAATCCTCATCCACGAAGTGGGCTACCTACCACGAAACGAACGCTGGATGTTCCCCAACACGGTGAGTCCTTTCTGGCGACTCTACTACAACTTCGATCCAGGACACCGTGTCGTTTTTCGCGATCATGCCATCGATTTGATTCCAGACCACCTCGTTCTGATTCCCGATCATCAAGTGTTCGACTCCCGGGGCTCCGTCCCCGTCCGCCATCTTTGGATCACCTTTTCCATCGCCCTCTCCCTTCGCCAAGGCGACTCCATCGTTTTGCCCATCCAAGCCTCGGAACGGGCTCGCGCAGAACGCATGGCGCAATGGGTGTCTCACCCGTCTCCGCGACGACGATTTCACCTCCTCCACGAAGCCTCCGCCCTTTTGCACGACGTTTTTCTCCGCCAGGAAATCGACTGGGACGAACGCCCCCGATCTCCTCAAGTCCTCAAAGTCGCAGAACACATCGCTCATCACTTTGCCGAGCCCTTGGAAGTCCCACGGCTCGCACAAATCGCCGGCATCTCCCCCCGGGCCTTGGCAACCCTGTTTCAACGCGAATTTCGCACCACGGTCCCTCAGTTCATCGCCCGTGTTCGAACCCGGGAAGCCGCCCGACTCCTCGAGCAAAGCCCCCTGAGCATCGATGAAATCGCCGAACGAACGGGTTTCCCCAATCGCTACTATTTGACCCGAGTTTTCACCCGGGTGACCGGAAAGCCCCCCGCCCGTTACCGGCGCGAAAGCGCCAGTACGGATCGGGAAGGTCCCCAGGCGCCATCAACCCCGACGACGCCGCAATCCGATTCCACAGCCCGCGACGAGCAGCAAAGCCGTGGCTGACGGCTCGGGAACCACCGCTACCGAATCCAAGGAAAATGCCATCTCTTCTCCTGCACTCGATACCTGACCTCCAAAATTCAGGTTCCCGAGGTTGCCTGCATCCCCCGTGCGGAAACCCAAGGGGGCCGAGATCGGCCCGCCATTGATACTCACCGAATACTCGAGTGCCGCCGGATCGATAAAAACCTCGAAATGATACACGGTCCCCGAAGCCAATGCGACGCCTGAATCGACGAAATTGGCCGTATTGAAACCCGCCCCATCCTGCCCACCGTCATAGAACATCCAGTTCAGGGCGTTGATGCCATTCACCGATGCCCCGGCAGCCCGGATCAACCACGTTCCATTCGAGCCAAAATCCGAACTCGCGGGCCGATCAAACGCCTGGAGATAGTCCGTGGTCGAAGTGAAGGTGCTCAGATCACTATCGATCCGGAAGTCGAAAGACAGCTGATGGACAGCCGACAAATCCACCGAGCCTGAGGTTTCGTAGGCCCGCTGCACACCCCCCTTGGACGTCCCGCTGCCTCCGATAAGGACGGTGCTCAAATAATCCCCACCTGAGTTCAGGGGGCTGCTGCCGAGAACTGAACTCGAAAAGCTCGTTCCCCCACTGGTCCCCGCGGTGTTGGATTGCCAGGCCCCCGCCCATCCGCCTCCAGCGACTCCCGTAAACTGATCCACAGAGTCACTGCCATTTCCGCCGGAAAAATCTGCGGTGATCGCGCCCTTCAAACATGGCACTGTCCCCCCCGCTAAAAGGGCAAGAGAAAGAAACGAGGAAGCCCTGAGGCTCCCTCCTGAAAACTGAAATCGCTGGGTTGGCTTCATATTGAGGGACACATGGGTTCATCATCCTTCTTGTTCCGAAGGACGAAGGTGAGCTTGGGCAGAAAAGGATCCGCCCATCTCCTCATGCGACTCTCGTCTGCCAAACCCGACAAGAGAGTTCACTGGAGGCGAAGAAATCCGCGAGTTCTTCGCCTCCGGATCGTGTCACTCGTTCTCGCGAACTCGGTAAAAGCGCGATTTCACACTGCTTTCCACGGCCTCAGTGTAGCTCGTGGTCTCGCCCTCACTCGCTTCCACCGAGGCATCGATCGCCATCAATGATCCCTCCGTTAGCGAACTCCCCGCTTCCAAGGTGTAGGTTTTACCCGGCTGAGACGTCCACTCCACCGTCACTTCACCGCGTTGGACGTTCCGCAAAATCCCGACCACCCGCAGCGTTCGGATCTCCCCCGAACTCGTTTCGTACGTATAAGTCACCACAATGTTTCCCTCCACCGAGGCCACGAGATCCGACATGTTGTTATAAAACACGTTCATAGGACTGTCGTAGATCACCTGGTAAGGAGAGTCTCCCGTCACCACCTCAATATAGTCCTCATCAAACGGCTCGGAGACCTGAAACAATTCGTCCAACGGACTGATCGAAAAAGGCACCTCCACCTTGGTTCCGGTCAGCCCCCCGTTTCCATATCCTCCTCCGGCTGAGGCGAAATACAGGTCATTCAGAAAGAAATCCCCACTGATGGATCCCGATGTCGAACCGGAAGTCCCGTTTTCTCCCACGGTGCCCCCAATCGCCGCATCCATTTCCGCACTGACCGAAAACGAAATCAGTGTGCCCAGTGCCTCATCAAAAGGTTGGAGGGTCGCCACAAAATAATCGGATCCCACCAGTTGCTCATTTCCACTCCCTTGATAGGGAGCATCCGCATTGGATTTGGAAAAATAAGTCGGGTGAACTTGAGTCGCCGCCGGCAACAGAGACACAGCGGGAATCACAACCATCGGCCATTTCAGCAGAGTCTTCATCCCTGCCGCAAAAGCACATTTTATACCATCTCCTCCGTGCATCAGACTTCTTGAATCCGTGACGGAAGGAGCCAGGAAACCCGAGCTAGCGGTTTATTGCCAGAAAGCCTTCGGTCCCCTCTTGGAGCCATCAGCTCTTCAGCGGAAGAATCTTCATTTTCCCCAGAAGATCCCTCTCAAAGGCATGAATCAAATCTCCCTCGGCATTGATAAAGTTCACCGCCACCCGATCACGGGTCACATGAATGTGATTGAAGCCACGGGTCTTCATCGAGAAATCCTCACCCGCCTCGGCCACATCATGACGACTGGCACCACCACCTCCAGAGACGATGAAATCCTGCTTCAGTCCTTCGGCGCGAAGATGCTGGAGGGTATGATCGTGCCCTGCGAGATAGAGCGAAATCCGAGGATCGTGGAACGCCTCCTTCCATTCCTTCATGAGATGCTTGCGCTCGCCTTCCCGCCCAGGATTGGCATGGGAGAACACCGGATAGTGGGACACCAGCCACATCCAACGAGCTTTCGTGGGCCGGTCCAGTTCCTCCGCTAGCCAACGCCGCTGGGCGATCTTTTCCTGAGGAGTCATGGCCCCTTCGAAATAGTTTCCATCCAGGAAGATGATCTTCACCATCGGATCCTCCTTCGGACCGAACTCCCGCGCATACCACTTCGCGGGCATCTTCCACCGAGACCCCGGATGCGCCACCGAATAGGCGAGCTCCATCTCAGCCTTCGCACGCCCCTGCTTCGAATCGTAACCCGGGCCGTAATCATGATTCCCTAGAACCGCATAGAACGGCGCATCCAATTTCGACTTCGGATAGTAGCCACTGAATCGGGGGTGAATGGTATCGGGAGTCAGGTGACCGTAAAAGTTGTCTCCAAGCGCCAAAACTGACGCCAAGGGCGCACCAAGCTGATCCGCAAATGCGACCATCGAGTCAGCCACTTGCCGCTGCTTCCCATTGTTTGTGCCGAAATCGCCGACCGTGAGAAAATGGAGACCCTCGCCGCCGACCTGGGACTTCAGCCGGTCGGCGGCGTGCACTTTGAAGGGCTGCATGCCCGCAAGCAGGCCGGAACTGAAAAGAAGCGTGGTTTTGAGGGCGTCGCGGCGGGTCAAAGAGACGAGGTCAGACATGATGCTGGTCGGGCTGAAAGGCCCATTTCTACGCGCCCATCGGCTCCAACATTTCGCCCGATCCTCCGCCCCCCGTGAACCCAGAGAAATATCTGAAAGCCAGCCACTGAATCACTCGTTCAGTGATCGAACGTCGAACCTTGGCCCAACCCATCCCCATGAATCGCTCTTTGGCTCTCCTACCCCTATTGGCTGCGACCCTGAACGCAGCGGTGCTCGATCCCGTGTTTTCGTCCGGCATGGTGCTTCAGCGCGATCAACCCCTCCGCCTCAGCGGCAGCGGAAATCCTGGCGAGACCTTGGAAGTTCGACTCGGAGAGCAGTCGGCCACCACCGAAGTGGACGAGCACGGCCGCTGGAAGACCGTCTTGTCCGCCTTCCCGGCTGGTGGTCCCTACCAATTGACCGCCGGGGACTCAACGGCCCAAGACGTATGGATCGGAGACGTGTGGTTGTGCTCCGGGCAATCCAATATGCAAATGGGTGTTCGTGAAATCGAGAGCGCCCGCGAATGCTTGGCCGCCCGCCCGACCCAGGTGAGATTGCTAACTCTCCCTCGCGGCGGTGCGGATTCCCCCCGATATGAAGGCCCTGCAGAATGGGTCGCCCCTGACGCCACCACCTTGGCGGATTTCTCGGCCGTCGCTTGGTCGTTCGGACTGGCCCTGCGCGAGGATCCCACGTTGGCCCATGTACCGATCGGCCTGGTGAACGCCAGCTTTGGAGGCACTGCGGTGGAAGCATGGCTCGCCTCCCAACCCGAGGTCCCCAAGGAGCAGATCAGTGGCTCGATGTTCGACATGGCGCCGACCGTTCTTTACAATGGGATGATCCATCCCATCACCCCCCTCACCGTCAAAGGAGCCCTATGGTATCAAGGAGAATCGAATTCCGGGCACCCCGAGGCCTACGCAGAATTGCTTCAACAGATGATGCGCGATTGGCGACGGGCGTGGCACCAACCGGAAATGCCCTTCTTCATCATTCAGCTGCCCGCCTTTAGCGGCCGCATCAACGGGCTCGATTTCTCCTGGTTGCGCGAAGCCCAGGCAAAAGCTTGCCAACAAACCGATCACGCCTGGTTAGTAGTCACCTACGATACCACCGATGGCTTTGACCTTCACCCGAGGCAAAAACGCGAAATCGGGCGACGTACCGCTTTGCTTGCCCGTCGTGAGGTACTCGGTGAATCCCTGCCATCCCAGGCGCCACAACTGGAATCGGTCCATACGGAAGCTTCTCAACTGCACCTGACTTTCGACCAGCCCTTGGTCGTCAGCAAAGGCTTTCACCCAAACGGATTCATACTAGCCGGCAAAGACGGGGAGTTTCACCATGCGAAAGCCGTCCTGCATGGAGACGAAGTCATTCTGGAATCCGACGCCGTCAACGACCCCCAGTGGGTGCGATTCGCCTGGGGGCCGATCCCCGAAGCCAATCTCACCAACTCTGCCGGCATCCCCCCCGTGCCGTTTCGCACCGACTCACTGCCTCCAGATTCAATGGTCTTCCAACCGCTGCCCACAAGCTACCAACTCGAAACCCCAAGATATCGGCTGGAAACGGGCGCACTCGGCGCCGTCACCTCGTTCCAAGTTCAAGGCAAGCCTTTCATTGCCAGCGGACCTGGAGGAGGCACTTGGATCCCCACTCCCTTTGGACCGCGAAACCTTTCCTCCACCATCGTGGACGGCCCTCGCCGCCTCATCCTCTCAGAAAGCACGATTTCGCTGACTCTCACCGGCGATGCAGCCACCTCGCTCTGGATCGTCGCCAACGATGGAAACGACCCCATCGATTTTCACATCGCTCTCGATCCTGCCGTCTCCGTCGATCTCAAGGGCACCACCGCCAAGCTCACTCGCGACGGCACCTCGGTAACCATTGAGGGGATCAGTCAGCGTGATGGCGAATCAACCCTGATCGTAAAAGTTCCAGGTCATGCCCGACAGGAAATCCGATGGATCCCGTAATTTGCCATCACCCGTCCCGATGAGAATTCCGCTGATGGGCCTCTTTCTGGCCACCCTTTCCCACGCCGCCGCGCCATTGACCGGCGATCCGGTGGACTGCGTGAACCCTCTTTCCGGCACCGATGGCGATGCCGAGTTTTCCCGCGGCAACACCCTTGCTGCCATTGTCGCTCCGTTCGGAATGACCACTTGGGCTCCCCAAACGGAAGAAAATGCGGGACCTTTCTACCAGATGAAGCACCAGCAATGGGAAGGCCTTCGCGCCACCCATCAGCCGAGCATCTGGATTCGCGACTACGCCAATTTTTTGATCACCCCCGTGGTGGGACCGTGGAAAGGAACGGTGAGAGATCGCGCGTCCACCTTCAGCCACGATCGCGAGGAGGCCCGCCCCTATCACTACTCGGTTTTTCTCGATCGCTACGAGACAACCTTTGAAATCACTCCCAGCGAACGTTGCGCGCTGCTGAGAATCACCTACCCCGCCACCGACCAAGCAAAACTGGTCTTTCACACTGAGGGAGAGTTGGAAATCGACGCGGCTCGTGGAGTGCTACGAGGAAAAGCAACGCATGTCACCTTTGGCGCACCGGACGGGTTCGGCAAATACTTCGTCGTTCATTTCGACCACCCGATCGCATCCAGCGAAATCGAGCGCGATGGCAACATCAGCACCCTGGCGGTCGCCTTCGCGCCCCTTGCAGACGGCGATCCCGTGCATGCCCGAATTGGAACCTCGTTCATCGACTCCGCCCAGGCAGAGAGGAATTTGGCCTCCGAACTCCCCGACTTCTCCTATGAAGCTGCCAAGCAGAGAGCCCGCGAAATGTGGTCACGCGAGCTATCGCGCTTTGCGATCCAAGGTGCCAGTGACGATCAAAAATCCACATTTTATACCGCCCTCTATCGGTCGTTCCAGTTCCCCAGGATGTTTCATGAACGCAACGCCGAAGGTCAATGGGTTCACTACAGCCCATTCGCTCAGGGACAAACCTTCAAAGGTCCGCTCTACACGGACAACGGACTATGGGATACCTACCGGGCGGCGTTTCCCCTCCTTTTGCTGGCCGCTCCCGACCGCTCCGCAAGCATCCTTGAAGGTTGGCTGAACGCCTATCGTGAAGGAGGTCGGCTTCCGAATTGGCCGAGTCCCGGGAATCGCCCGTGCATGATCGGCTCTCACAGCGACTCCATCTTCGCCGATGCCTGGGTGAAGGGCCTGCGCACCTTCGATCTCACCGACGCCTGGAATGCGACGCGGAAGAATGCCTACGAAAATGATCCGGCTGGTTGGGCTGGGCGCGATCACCTCGACGAATATCGCGAGCTCGGCTTCGTGCCTGCCGATCGTCGCAAGGATGCTGCAACCTCCTGCACCCTTGAGTATGCTTACGGTGACTACTGCGTTTCTAGGATCGCCCGCGCGGCAGGCCATGAAACAGAGTTCGAGGAACTGATGAAACGTGCCGGTAACTACCGCCACGTCTGGGACCCTGAGACAGGGTTCATGCGCGGTCGCCTGTCCGATGGGAGCTGGCAGGAGCCCTTCGATCCTCTCGCCTGGGGAGGGGCCTTTGTCGAAGGCAACGCCTGGCAATGGCTGTGGTCGGTTCAACACGATCCGTATGGCCTAATCCAATTGCTCGGTGGCCCTGAGAAGCTGGCCTCCAAGCTCGACGCCTTTCTTGCCCTGCCATCCACCCCCGTCGTGGGCAGCTACGGCCATCTTATCCACGAAATGCGCGAAGTTGAGAAAGCCGAGATGGGCCAGTATGCCCACGTCAACGAGCCCGATCACCACGTTCTCTTCCTCTACTGCTTCGCCGGACAACCTTGGAAAACGCAGAAAGCGGTTCGCCGGGTAATGGACGAGCTCTACGATATTCACGGGATGTTCGGCGATGAGGATACCGGGCAAATGTCGGCGTGGTATGTTTTCAATGCCGCTGGATTCTATCCCTTCTGTCCGGGTTCTCCTCACTACCTGATCGGCAGCCCGTTGTTCGAGGAAACGTCCCTTCAACTCCCCGGGGGTGCTTCCTTCACCGTGCGCGCCCACCACAATCAGCCCGATCACCCCTACATCCAATCCGCCCGTCTCAATGGGAAACCCTTCACCCGCAGTTGGATTTCGCACGAAACACTCACTGCCGGAGGACTCCTCGAATTCGAGATGGGCCCGCAACCCAATCCTCAATGGGGCAGCCAACCCGCCGATCTTCCACCCAACGACTTCCGATGAAATTCATTCCCACCCGCCTGTCCACCCTGCTCTTTGCCTTCCCGATTCTCCATGCTGCCGACTTGCCTGCTTGGGCTCTCGGGCCTTTCGAGCGCCCCACCGACGCCCAGCCGGTGATCCGCCCCATCTCCGAATCGCGGTTCAAAGATCCGATCACCGGCACTTCGATCGCCTGGGAAAAACTGCACACCTTCAATCCCGCTGCGGTGGTTCACAACGGAACGATTCACGTCCTCTACCGCGCTGAAGACGACAGCGGAGACATGAAAATCGGCGGCCACACTTCTCGCTTCGGGCTGGCAATGAGCGAAGACGGCATCCATTTCACTCGCCGCGACACCCCGGTTCTCTTTCCCGCCGAGGATGCCCAAAAGGCCCACGAATGGCCCGGCGGATGCGAGGACCCTCGCCTCGCTACTCATCCGGACGGGGGCTACGTCGTCACCTACACCCAATGGAATCACCAGGACTTTCGACTCGGTCTGGCCACCTCCAAAGACCTGATTCATTGGCAAAAACAAGGATCTCCCTTCGAAGGCAGTGCCTACGAGAACCTCCGCACCAAGTCGGCCGCCATCGTCCATGAACTCCGCGATGGAGTCTTGGTGGCCAGCCGCATCGATGGCAAATTCTGGATGTACTTCGGTGAGCGGCAGATCAATATCGCCACCTCCGAGGACCTTATTCATTGGACTCCAGTAGTCGATGATTCGGGTGAGCTCCTTGTTTTGATCCGGCCACGCAAAGGGAAATTCGACAGTGCCCTCACCGAAGTCGGCCCCCAAGCCGTCAAAACCGAACAGGGCATCGCACTCATCTACAACGCGAAGAATGCGACCGACAGCCATCGAGATCCCAACCTCACCCCCGGTGTCTACGGCTGTGGGCAGGTCGGCTTTGACGCCCAAGATCCCACACGAGTGATCGGCCAGCTCGACGAACCTTTCTTCCAGCCCGAACTCGATTGGGAAAAGACCGGCCAGTATGCCTCAGGCACGACATTCGCCGAGGGCCTCGTCTACCACAAAGGCCGTTGGATCATCTACTATGGCTGTGCGGATAGTTTCGTCGGGGTGGCTATGAGCCCTATCCGATAGGCCGGAAATCCCCATAAATAGGTGAATCATCCATTGCACTCGCCCTCATCGTCGCTCAGCCTCCTCCCGCAACCTATGGACACAATTCCGTCAGACACCCTGCAACAAGTCATCGCCCTCCGGGCTGAAAACGGCCTCGAAGCCAACGAATCCGCCGTCTACGACGACCTTGCAAAAAGCAAGTGCAAGTGGACGCTCGCCGAAACTCCACGCTATCGTCAAGCGGGCCGCTCACCGATTTTCATCTCCGGAAAATACCTCACCGCGACCGGCATCTGCCCGGCTACCGGAGAGAAGGATGACCGCGCTCCCAAGACTTCCACACGTGCCGCCAGCACCAGCAGCGCGTCGAAGCCGGAATCAAAAATCGACGAGACGGTGTTCTACAAAGTCCTCCACGGCAAAGGCTTCTCGGTGAAAATCACCCAGGACCTGCTCAGCGGAGCCTTGGAAACTCAAGTGCCTGCTTCCATCACCAACCTTGGCCTGAAGTTTGCCCCGATGCCGTCCAACGCGACCGACATCCACGTGGTGCAAACCTCGCCCCAGGTGCAGGTGTCGATGCCGCTCGACAAGTTCCTCGAGCTGGCAGGCATCAAGCCCTGAATCCCTCTTTCGGCGGGCAGGATCTCCTGCTCGCCGGAAAAGTCCTCACTTTTCCCGGCATCTGCCGTGGATCATCCCCATCGGAAGTGCGAGGGGTGGGAGCGAATATGGACGAAATTCTTCCCCACCTATGGCACCAGCACTTCCGGTTTTCGGTGCTCGGCGTCGACATCGGCCGCAATGTCACCGCCATCCGCCTCTCCGATGGAGACGTGCTCGTCCACTCCACCGCCCCTTTCACGTCCACCCAAGTCGCTGAAATCCGAGCCTTGGGCCCGGTGCGCTGGCTGACCGATCCGATGATCGATCACGACACGTATTCCCGCGAGGGAATCGCCGCGCTCCCTGAAGCTGAATACTTGGCCCCGCCCGGATTGGGAAAAGACTGGGAAGCCCCACCTCGGCCTCTCCTTCCTGCACCCCTTGCCTGGGAGGGTGAACTCGAAGTCCTCCCCCTCGAAGGCGCGCCTGGGTTCTCCGAACACGTCTTTTACCATCATCAAAGCCGCGCCTTGATTGTGTGTGACTTGCTCATGAATTTCTCGCCCCGACGCCCCATCTGGCAGCGGTGGCTGCTGGGAGCCTTTTTGATTCCCGCCCTCAATCCGGGAGTCTCTCGGCGACTTAAAGGAGCCATCACGGATCCAGCAGCCTTCAAACACTCCCTCCGGCGCATCATGGATTGGGACTTTCAAGCCATCCTCGTCGGGCATGGAGAACCTCTCCTTCAGGATGCCAAGTCGCGGGCAGCCGCGGCCTTCCGCTCTGCCGGCTGGCTCTAAAATCCGCAGAACCACGGGCTTTCGCGGGATTTCCAATCTTGCTCACCGGAACGTTTTGCCTTCAATGCGCGGCGTTGAAAGCCGCACTTCCATTCTTCTCAGGGCTGGGGCTCACCCTCCTGGCACTGCCCCTCCGCGCGGATATTGCGGAAACCTTCGACGCAGGTTGGTCGGATGCTTCCTACTCCAATATCTCGACTTGGGACCATAGCGGCGTCGGGATTTGGGAAAGCAACGACGCGGTAGTGGCCACTCAAAACGCCCGCACGGGCAGCTCCGTCCGCCTCAACAAAAGCTCCGCCGCTTATCTCGAATTTAAGGGCTCCGACGGTCAGGGAGTCGATGGAGGTATCGGCACGGTATCCTTCTGGGTCCGACATTGGAACGGTGACGGCACTGAAATCACCTTCGCCATCGAGGTCAATGCCTCCAACACTGGCTGGGCCGAAGTCGCCACCGGAAGCACCTCATCCACCAATTACGAGGAGTGCCGTCGATCCCTGAACCTCACCGGCGACGACCTCCGCATTCGCATTCGTCCTACCTCAGCTCCCGAGCGCCTGGTGATTGATGACTTCTCGCTGACCACCGAAGGAGGAGAGCCAGAACCCGACCTGCCCGAGATCGCCTTTGCATCGCCGACCTCGACTTTCCTCGAATCCGGTGGAGCTATGAGGATCCCGGTGACCCTATCAGAAGCCGCGACCGCCTCCGCCCAAATTCAGATCGTAGGTGGCAGCGCCTCGACTCCAGACGATTTCGTCCTGCGCTCCACCACCGTTACGTTCGATTCCGATACCACCACGCAATGGGTCGAACTTGAGGTCACGAACGACGACCTCGCTGAAGGCCCCGAAACCATCGATCTCCGCCTGACTGCTGCCAGTGGTGCGACGGTCTCCACGACTGGGCATACCGTCACCCTTCTCGACGACGATAGCGCCTCTTCTAACACCGGAGAAACTCTTGTCATCGCCTCAGCCAACATCACCAGCGGTAATTACCAGGAATATGAAGCTGCTGGAGATCGCATCCTTCAGGCGATTGGCGCCGACGTCATCGGCATTCAGGAACTGAATGTTCCCGACTCTGGCGGAGTTCGCGATTGGGTCGATCGGGTGTTCGGCGCGGATTTCCACTACATGATTGAACCGGGCAGTGACTCCATCCCCTGCGGAGTCATCAGCCGCTACCCCATCACCGCGTCAGGAGAGTGGGACGACCCCCAGGTTTCGGATCGAGATTTTGCCTGGGCGACCATCGATATCCCTGGCGAGAAAGATCTCCATGTGATCAGCGTCCATCTCCACGGTTCAGGTGGCACCGGATCGAGAAACACGGAAGCGGGCGTCCTCGTCGAACGAACCCGGGCTTCCTTTCCAGCCGACGACTACATTGTCCTTTGCGGAGACTTCAATACCACCACTCGCACCGAAAGCGCCGTCACCACCCTCAAGCAAATCTTCTCCGATGATCATGTTCCGGTGGGTCGAGACGGCAACGACAATACCAACCTCAACCGGAACAAACCTTACGATTGGGTCATGCCCAATGCGGCGCTGGAGGTCCTTCATCAAGCCTATACCATCGGCGGCATCACCTTTCCCGATGGATGTGTCTTTGATACCCGAGAGTGGAGTCCGACCCCAAGCCCAGCGCAAATCGGCGATTCCGGAGTGAGCATGATGCAGCACATGGCAGTCGTGAAAGCCTACCAACTGCCGTCAGAGACTGAGAACTCTCGGACTTCCCACGGCACCCCTCAGTCGTGGCTCGAACTTCACCAACTGGGCCCCGACTTTGAATCCTCTGACTTGCTCGATTCAGACGGCGATGGTCAGCTCAACTGGCAGGAGTATCAGGCCAATACCGACCCCCTCGATCCTCAGTCCCACTTTTCCATCCTCTCCGTTCAAGCAGCTCAAGGGGGTGTCAGCGTGACCTGCTCCACCCGCCCGGGCAGGGCCTACACCATTGAATTTTCAGACGATCAACTCACCGAGTGGACTCCTTTCCTTCAGAGTTCCTTGGCGACCTTCGTCGAAACCTCAGCCGTGTCGGCCACCCACACTTTTGTCGACGATTTCTCAGGAACCACCAGTGGGGCAGCGCCGATTTCGGGCCGGCGATTCTATCGAGTCGGCGTGGCCATCCCTTGATGACCACCCGACGCCGTGATCATTCCACCCGAATGCGCACGAACCGCCGATTTGTTCCCGCAGGAACCGTCGCAGTCATGGTCGCCTGGGCACCGGAGGATGCGGTCATCTGAGTCTCCACATCGTCCGTCTGCCATTGGACGAGATCGTCGGACCACTCCACCACTCCATCAACGTCGAGATTCGCCAACTGACGGGGGAACGAAAGCACCCACTCACCGTCCACCGATTCCCAAGTCACCAAAGCTTGGGCGATTCCAGGGTCGGAGCCGAAGTAATACTCCAACAAATTGCTGTAACCATCTCCGTCGGGATCACCCGTGGGATCGATCGAATCCAGCGTGAAGCCCGCGATCCATTCCTGATAGCTCAAGCTCTCGGTCACAGTGAGGGTGAAGGACTGCGAAACCACTTCACCGAAACCATTCGCTCGCTCAATCGTCACGGGATAGGCGCCCGATGCGCCGGTAATCGTCCCCGAAATCGTACCTGTCGCCGCGGCGAAGGTAAGACCTTCCGGAAGTGTGACTCCATCTGCCAATCGAAACACCGCAGGCTCCCCAAACACACCACTGCGCAAATCCGCCACAAAAGCCGCGTTGTCCATGGGATTTCCAGCCGCCGGGGTCACCCCGACGGTAGATCCATTCGCGGCGATCGTGGTGGCATCCGTCACGGTCCAATTGGCTGATGTCGCCAAGCCTGATTCGGTATTGGATTCGTAGTAGAGCGCTTTTCCCGAAGAGATACCCGCACCACCGAAATGGAGCGCGAGCTTGGTCGCCGAACCGTAGGAGAACGAGGTCATGACGGCTCCGGAAGCATCCTTCAAAAGCACCGCATCTCCACTGTTGGAATATCCCGGCCAGGTTCCAGTAAAGCGACTCGTGTCGGTACTGGAAACGACCAGCGCTCCATCCGTGGCGTCGCCATCATCCGCCGGCAATAGTGAGTCCTTGGAAAGTCCATAATAGACGACCACCAAGGTTCCCGGACTCAGGTCATCCCATACCTCGCTGTCGGCAAACGTCAGGGAATTCCCCGCCGCGTCCATGAGGCTCCAATTCCGAAGCGAAGCACGTCGCAACATCAGGATCTCCACCCACTCGGCCAATCCACTGCTCGATTGGCTGAACTCATTGACGATGGCCTGCTTCTCAAAGTCGCCATCGTCTCCTCGCAGCACCAGGCCACTCGTGTAGGCGTAACTGCTGCCCATTTCCACCCACTCGACCGGGCGCTCGAACACGTTGACCGGCCCCAAATCAAGCGGATCAGAAATGAGGTTGCCGTCGCTCGCCGTCACCCGGCACAACCACAATTTGCCAGCTCGCGAGGCTTCCGCCGGCAGGGTGTCCGAGGTCTCCCCAGAGCCATGCCACGTCAAACCATCGGTCGAATACTGCCAATCATAACTCACGGTCACATCCGCGCCCTCAGGGTCGGTGGCCACCAAGCCCGTCACGACCAAATCCTCATCGGAATAAGCAGGATCGACTGGGAGAATCTCGCCACCCGAGAAAATCGGCGCACGGTTCTTCACTTGGATGGTCACCGCCTCGGATTCTTTGCGAGCCCCCTCGGAATCCGTCGCGAGGACCGTCAACACGTGCTCCCCTTCGGCCGGGGCAAAGGTAAAGGAAAACGGCTCCGTCGTATCGGTCGCAATCGTTGTCCCGCCATCGCGGAGTTCCACACTGGCCACCGTGCCAACCTCCCCGAATCCGGTCAGGTCCGTTGCACTCACCAGCACTTCCACCTCACTCCCAGGGCTAAATTCCTGACCGTCAGTCGGCGAATCAATCGTCACCGTCGGTGCAGGATTCACTGGGCCGGCCACCGTGCCATTCAAGGTGATGCTCGCTGCCTTCAAGGTGCCGGTGTCATCCGGAGCAAGGTCCGCCACTTTCAAAGTCCACACCCCCGTCGAACTCTCGCCCCAATGCCGGACACTGGTGAAGGTCCAGGCGCTGTAATTGGCCGCACCATCTTCGTGATTCTCCGCCAAACGACTGACCGTGCCCGAGGGTGAGGTCAGCGTCACTGCGAGGTCGCCTCGAAACGTGTGGTTGACCGTTAAGGTCACCTCCACCTGCTCGCAGCGGACATTGGTCTCCGTGAAATCGAAGGTCCGCGTCACACCAGTCGAGCTTTCGTCAGGAATCGAGTCGGAAAGCCCGGTGAGGCTCGAGGTCAAGGTGGTGGCCTCCTCAAGAAGGGTCCAAGAGTCCGCCAACGCCACAGCCGCTTCGGCATCGACCAAGCCTGCACCGAATTTGTGGTTGAAGTGGAATCCTCCCCCATTGGTCGTCCAATCGGAATCCGTCGGCCGGAACTTCGCTGCACTTTGAATCAGAATCTCCTGAACATCTCGCCAACCCAACGAGGGATTTCTTTCCAACATCAGGGCCACCACGCCGGACACCACAGGCGTCGCCGACGAGGTCCCTCCAAATTCATCGGTATAGTCTCCTCCCGATGCAGAACTAGAGGTGTTGTACCCCTGGTTTCCCGACCGGTCCGTCGTCGTGATCCCCATCGCCGATCCAGAGCCATCCGACGGCGCCGCCACCAGGATATTGGCTCCAGGCTCCGCATAATAAGACTGCCGGCCCAGTGAATCCACCGCAGTCACCGCAATCGTATGAATATCATTCGCATAGCCATCGTAGTTGGAGTTGTCGTTCGCCTCCAAACCGTTGCCTGCTGCCCACACAAAAATCGTCCCCAGTCCGCCGCGCCCATTTTCGGCAGCGTTCGCAAAAGCCGCACGAGTCAAGGGGCCCGGCGCTTCCAGGGTCACTCCATCATCCGCGGGACCCCAAGAGTTGGATTTGATGTCGATGAGATCAGGCAAATAATTCATCGCCGAAGCCTCCTGGCTGTCCGTCGTCGCCGCGGCAATCAACCGCATCCCAACAAGCGTCGCCTCTGGTGCGGTTCCCGTGACACCAATCCCATTGTTGCCCCGCGCCGCCACATTTCCTGCACAAGCCGTCCCGTGATCATCCCCCGAACCCGGGTTCGGGTTGTCGTCATTACCATTCCAGTCCCAGTCGTTAACGGTGTCGATGTTCCCGACAAAATCCGGATGTCCGGTTTCTACCCCATCATCGACGACCCCTACGACCACACCCCCACCTCGAATCCCGCCCGTTCCACCATAGGCCCACACCGGTTCAACACCGATATCCGTTCCGGCACTCGAACCATTCGCTTGCTGATATTGCCATTGATTGACCACCAATGGGTCGTTTGGAAGCGACCGCGGGGTGTGCTGGCGGGCGAGTTGAACCTCCGCCATCGCAATCGACGAATCGTCACGCAGCCCATCGACTGCCGCCAGCGCGGCCATGGGATCCTCGGCACTCAGCACGAGAAAGCCGGGCGCATAGTCAGGCCGTTCTTTGACCTCCAAGCCTGCAGGCAGATCCGGCTCCCGGACGCCATCCGCCAGTCGCACAGTGATGTCTCGTGTCACTGCCCACCAGCGGTCGGGTTGCGCCTCGGGGCGACAAAGTGGCAGAACCTGCCCCCCCATCTCCGAAATCCGCCGCGCTAAGGTTTCTTTCGTCGCGACCGGATCGAGAACCACAACCTCATCCTTTCCATCCTCACCGCGAACCAAAACCCGATCCAAAATCAGATCGAACGACGTCGAAGCCCCCTCGGGACCGTTCGCTTGAAAGGGAGCAGGCTCCTCAATCGATCGACCCGAAGAAGGACGATCGTCCCGACTGGAAGCGGGCTGCGGTAAAGTCGGAACGTCAGACGATCCGTGCCTCAAGAGGACCGCGGAGATCGCCGCGAGGCCCACAGGGAGAATGAGGTGCGCTTTTTTCACAATGATATTTGGAAGATGCTTCAGAGCTTGGAAGGAAATCCGACCGGGGAAAAGCCCCCATTGCGCCTGCATGTTTTGCATTCCGAGCGTGCAACCCATCACCGAATGAGCGAATCCCGCTGGGGATGAGCGAACTTTCCAAGATAGGCGAAAGCCTCATTGATGAGGCGATCGCCTCCGGAGCCCTTCAACCCCCACCCGCGGGTACTCAGACTGACCACGAGAGCTATTTTGCCACTCCCGTGGAATGGAGAGCTAGCTTTTCGATTTTGAAGGGCAACGGCTTCACTCCCCCGGAAATCGAGTGGCTCCGCCAGGCAGAACGCCTTGAGTCGGAACTGGTGGATTGCACCGATCCTCAAGAACGTCTCCGCCTGCGGCGTGAAATCGCCGAACGACGCGCAGGATTCCAAATGGCACTGGAACGATCGCGAGGCCGACCCTGACCCAGGAAGACCACAAGAAACGATCAGTGATCGATTTCCTGATGCATCCGGCGCGTCACCTGCGTATTGGGAGGCACACATGACGTTTCGAGGAATTCTGACCCCTTTGCTATCCCTTTTCGCCCTCTCGGGTGCTGCCCACTCCGCCACCCGGGACATTCACATCGACCCCTCTGAAGACCGCGGCACCTGGGAAGCCTGGGGATGCTCGCTGGCGTGGTGGGGGAAGGTTTTCGGCGACCGCGAGGACCTCGCCGATCTGTTCTTCACCACCCAAAATGTCCCTATCCTGGGTGCCGAGCAACCCGGTCTGGGAATGACCTTTGTTCGCTACAACGCGGGTGCTTGCTCTTGGAAGGAAGTCGAGGGACGCAAGATGGGAGTCTCCAAGATCATCCTGCCCTATCGTCAAATGGAGGGATTTTGGCTCGATGGTGCCGACCCCGATCCCGATTCCGCAAGTTGGGATTGGTCCGTCGATGCCAATCAGCGGCAGATGATGCAGATGGCCAAAGCACGCGGCGCCACTCACTTCGAACTCTTCTCCAATTCCCCCATGTGGTGGATGTGTCGAAATGACAACCCCTCCGGCGCAGCGGATGCCAGGGCCGACAATCTACGAGAGGATCAGTATTCCAACTTCGCCCATTACCTCGCAACGATCGCCCGGAAAGCTAAGGATGAATGGGGGGTTCCTTTCACCACCGTCTCTCCCTTCAATGAACCGATCTCCGCGTGGTGGTTTGCCGATTGCAAACAAGAAGGCTGCCACGTTTCACGCGAAGCACAGGAGAAGATTCTTCCCCTGGTCCGCAAAGCCCTGGATAGCGAAGACCTTCACGATCTCCCCCTCGCCGCCTCCGATGAAAACACGTACGACGAGGCCATCGATACTTGGCGCAGCTTCCGGCCTGCCGTGCGCAAGCTGGTCGAGCAAATCAATGTCCACGGATACCAATATGGCCAGGGCAGCCGCGATCGTCTCCAGCGAATCGCCGAGAAGGATGGCAAAAAACTATGGAACTCGGAATACGGCGATGGAAATGGCGACGGCATCGAAATGGCTAAAAACCTTCTTCTCGATTTCGAATATCTCCGACCTACCGCTTGGGCCTACTGGCAGCCTCTCGACGGTGGGGGCTGGGGTCTCATCGATGCCGATATGCCACGTGCCGAACTCAAGGCCGTGAATCCGAAACATCACGTTCTCGCCCAGTTCTCCCGACATATCCTGCCCGGTATGAATATCATCGGCACCAGCTCTCGGGAAGCCGTGGCGGCCTACAGTCGCGACCTTCGCCGACTCGTTCTCGTCACTCTCAATGAGGGCGACGAAAAAGAGATCTCCCTGGATCTTTCCTCGTTCCGCACTGGCCAAGCCGCCGCCGCTCGTTGGATCACCGAACCCCGCGGGGCCGCACGATACGAATTCCGCCGTGACCTCCAGGTGGAGCAAGGCGCCATGAAATGCACCCTTCCTGCCGACTCCATCGTGACGGTCGAAATTCGCAATCTGGATCTCTAACCATCACTTCGTGTCACCACCCCGCAATTGAGGGAAACGTGATCGTGGCATAGCCTTTCACGCCCTCCAAAGGCAGGATGACGCTCGTCCGCAACGGGATCCCCCCCTCCCCGTCGGGCGTTCTCCCTGCCCCCATGAAAACATCCCCCCTAATCTCTCACTCCCCCGCTTCCTACTCCCGAGGGCTCTTCCTCCGGGCCATCGCCCTCGGGCTTGGCACTGTCAGCTTGACCGCAGCGCAGGCTCAGACCGAAGCCAGCTTTCAAGACGCGGCCCGACCCTTCGGACTCGAAGTGGCGGGCCCTGTGATGGCCGCAGGCTCAGACGAAGCCTCCGCCAGTTTCCAAACCACCGACCTCCCGGTCCTTCTCAACTTCGTCAACCAGAACCTAAGTGAGGCGACCGCTCTTCAGGACATCTCCGCCGTCAGCTTGGATCCCGCTGCGCTCACGCTCGGCCAGGATTCCTCCGTGCGCGTCTACTTCCTTAGCGAAGGGGCCGGATATCTGAACACTCTCGGCTACACGACCGAGAGCGTCGCCAACGGAACCACCAGCGATCCACTACTCATTTTCCCCGACGCATCCTCGGACAACGTCTACTATTCCGACCCGACATCTTCCGATATCACCCGCAACGACAGTGTGCCGATCACTCCCGGCGACTTCGTCGACCTCGGCACAATCGCCGCGGGGAACTTTCTCGACTTCTTCCTCATCGCCAACGGTGCCTATGGTGGCAGCGATGTCTACACGGCCGATGCCGCATCCAATCCGGATTCTCTGCAGCACCTCGTCGCCTTTGCCCTTGAGGGCAGTCCCTACCTACTCATCGGATTCGAGGACCTCTACGGCGGAGGCGATCTCGACTTCAATGACCTCGTCATCGCCATCGACATCGGCGCTGCCAACGTCGCACGCCTCGCCAATCCCGAACCGTCCTTCTGGATCATGATGGCCGCGCTCGTCGGCATCGGCTTCTGGCAACTTCGGCGCCAACCAAAGGCGGTGCCCGTTCCGGTTCGGATCACGGATTCCTGACCCCACTCATGAAAACGTTTCTCAGGCTTGCACTCGCCGCCATTGTCCTCGCCATCTTGGGGACGGGCGGCTTCTACCTCCATCGCCAATCGACTCAAAAGGCCGCGCAGGTGGCTCGCCAAGGGGTGGTCGATCAAGCCAGGAAACTGCTTCAAACGGAGAACCCGGGTGAGGCCCTCAAGCTCCTGCAGGCTCATTTCAAGGCCGACCTCGCGTTTTCCGATATGGCAGAGTGGCCGAGCCTGATGGTCAACGCTGCGGCAGAGTCGAGAGACTACGGACAATTGGAGTCCTTGGTGGGTCGCTATCCATTTACCCTGCGTGAATGCGAATCCGCCGCTCTTTGGTGGATGCGCATGAAGCTCCACCGCGGGCAATGGGACACCGCCCTGCCTGTGCTCGAACTTTGGCCGCCAGAAAAGCGCCAGCAACCCCACGCTTGGAAGCTCCTCGAAGCGGATCAATGCATCCACGATGGCCGTCGCCGCGAAGCTCGGGAATCTCTCGATACCTGGAAGGCCGAGGGCAATGACGAGGTGAATCGCCAGCTTCGGCTCGCCCTGCTCGCCGATAAGGATCCCGCCACCGTCACTCGCGCCCTGAATGCCGCCTTCGCGGAGAATCCCCAATCTGTCGATCTTCGAGCGACCGCGGCTGGCTACCTTGAAAGCTTCGGCCGTCTGAGTGATGCGCGCCGCGAGTACATTGCCGCCTATCTTCTCGAGCCCTCAAATCCTCTCCATGGCGAGCAATTGGCACGCTTCTACCTGCGCACTCGCGCTTTGCCCCAGGCCATCGAAACCTGGCGCCAGACGTATGAGAAGACCGGCGACGTCCGCAGTTGGTTCAATGATTGGTTTTGGGAACGCGTGACCCAATCCCGCGGCCAACCTCTTGCCCCGCGGGCTGGCGAATGGTGGGGAGGCGTCGCCCTTGACCTCGCCAACACCCCCATCGATGCCTTCCTGCCGGAGAATTTTCTGACCCCCAACGCCGAAGCTCCTGCGATTCTCGCCGACAATGAAGCCTTTCAGTGGCTCACGATTCTCGAGCAAATCCGCACCGGTCAGGAAGCTGCCGCTCGCGCCACGCTCGATGCCATCAAGCTCGCGCCCGATAGCACCGCACGGGATCTCCAGACCCTACTTTCAGCCCTTCTTGATTGGCGGGCAGGCGCCTCCTGGCCGGCCGAATTCACGCTCTCGACCGACCGACTCAATCACCGGTTTTTCGCGACATTGGCGAACCTAAAACCCGGTCAATCTCCTTCCCTCGAGACTTTCCTGCGTTCATCCGCTGCTCCCGCCGCCCTGATCCTCGCTCAAGGTTGGACGGGGGCTGCAGATCGTCTGCTGGCACCTGCTGATTTCCCCCTCGCAGCCGACCTCCCCACTGAACTCGATTGGTTGCCCTATGCCCTCACCAAAATGCGCACACGCCAGGCCGGTGCAGAAATGGCGCTGCAAGTTGCCGCGCAGTATCCAAACGACCTCGCCGTCCAAGGGCTCGCCGGTGAGTTGCTGCTAAGCCTCGGCAAGACCGACGAAGGTCTCGCTCAACTTGAATCCGTCGCCTCGGACACCCAGGGCCCCGGAACTCGAGCCAACTACCTGCTCGCACTCGCCGAACTGGAGCGCCGCGATTGGAAAGCCTTCGATGCACGACTCGCCGCTCGCACGGATCTCGCCGACTCTGTCGGTGGCAGAGAACTCACCGCCCGTGCCGCCCTCGCCCGCAAGGATCCCGATACGGCCCTCGCGATCTATCAGGGCCTCGGCACCGACTCGATCGAAGGCCTGGTCTACCGTTTCCGCGAAGCTCTCGCCGCCGACCAACGGGACACCGCCCGCACCCTCCTTCAGGATCTCCTCCGCCTCGCCCCGAACGAACCGATCTTCCATCAATGGCTCCATGAGCTCGACCGCACCAACACTTGAAGGACTTCGTCCGTTGGAACGCAGCTCCGTAGCATTGCTCGGCGTCATCTTTCCGCTCATCTGGGCGCTGGACCGCCGATGGTGGCAGCTTTCGCCTGATGTTCTCGTCATCCTTGCCATCCTTCCATTGAGCTGGCGTTTGGCCCGCCAACATTCCGCGGTCCAACCTTCACGGCCCCGTTTCACCTTACCTGCCGCCATCTTGCTGGGAATCGGCATTCTTGCGAATCAGATGACCCTCATGGCGTTCGGCTGGTCCTGGCTGGCGGTCAGCTATTTCCTCCCCGCCACTTCCATTTCACCCGCCCGCCTCGGATGCCTGCTTACCGGGGCCTTTCCCTGGGTGCTCACCGATGGCGATCCCATCGGTTGGTGGTTTCGCCTGACCGGCGCCCATCTCACCGCGCTCACTTATGAAGCAGCCGGATACCACGTCGTCGCCCACGGCACCGAGCTGGTGGTAGGAGGCATTCCCATCTCTGTCGAAGCTGCCTGCGGCGGCATGAAACTTCTTCAGGTCCTGATGAGCGGGGGCGTCGCTCTGACCGCCCTCCAGTTCCCCCGCCAACGCGGCTTTTGGATCATGGTCGGACTGCTCCCCGTGCTCGCATGGTTGGCCAATACCTTGCGCATCATTGTCATCACGGGCTGGAGCCTGCGATTCGGCATCGATGCCGCCGCCGGCGCCTTCCACACTTGGGGCGCCATGGGAGTCATCGGCACCATGCTTGGCAGCTATCTTGCCCTCTCCCACTGGATCTCCAAACGTTTCGCCTGACGTGTCCTCCGCCTCAAGATTCTCGGAAAAGCGGATCGTCGCCCTGATTTGCTTGGCAATGGCCGCCATCGCGCTCGCCATGTCAGTCCCCTTGTTCAAAGCGTGGTTGCACGACCCTACGATGAGGTTGGGCGCGCCAACTTTCATTTTATGGTGCGCCGCTGTCATCCTCCAGTGGCAGAAATCCCCGATATCGCTGCGCCCATCCACGCTCGCGTCCATCGCGCTATCTCTCGGCATCCTCGGAGAAATGCAGGCGCTCATCTACCTCGCCCTTGCCTTGCTGATCTGCCAACCCATTCCTCACCCGCTCACCCGCCTCGGCCTTACCGCCGCTGGGCTGCTTTGGATGCCCGCGTGGTACTGGATTCTGCGTCCCTATGTAGGAACCACTCTCAGCCCTCTCAGCCTCGGCCTCGCCGCAGGGCTCTGCCTCCTTTCCATCGCCCTCCGCTTCTACCCATCGCGCCATGAGTTCGAAGAAAAACCTGCTCGTTTTTAGCGGCCTCCTCGGTCTCATCCTCCTCGCCCTCGCCCTCCGCCATCTGGAGTTGCCGGACGCCACGGATCGCATCGCCCAGTTTCCCCGCGAAGGGCCGGGATTTACGTCCAAACCGGTCGAACTAAGTGAATTCGAGAAAGACACCCTCGGCGCCGCAAAGGGCTACAAATCCATCTATCTTTGGAAGGGGCTTCGCTACTCCCTCACCATCATTGATGGCACTCACAACCGCCAAGTCGTCCACGATCCCCGCTATTGCTTCCGCGGTGCCGGTTGGGAAATCGACGAAGAGCAATCTCATGATCTTGCAGGAGGCCACGTCCGACAACTTCATCTCACTCGCGATGGTATTTCCACCGAGGCTCTTTTCTACTACTCCGATGGCCGCCACCTCTTTGACTCCCCCATCGAGTACTGGTCGCGAACCACCCTCCGACGCTGGCTCCGCCAATGGGGCGGGGAAGAACCCGTTCTCGTGATGGTGCAGCCTGTCGACCCACGGGTCGAACTTGGCCCGGCACTCGAGGGCCTGCTTCCGCTGCTGGGCGCCCCCTGACCCCTCTGTTCGTGCGGTTCGTTCGGCGGATTCTTGCCAAACCAAGCTTCGCCCGGATGATAGCGGAATGAATCGCGCCTTGGCCTTGCTCACACTGATCCTCGCCGTCGCCCTTCCAGGCCGGGCGGCGGACCAATTCACGCCCGGAGAAATCTGGCCCGATGATCAGGGCGTCCACATCAACGCCCACGGTGGCGGCGTGCTTTTTCATGAGGGCACCTACTACTGGTTCGGAGAACACAAGATCTCGGGCCCAGGCGGCAACTCCGCTCAAGTCGGGGTAAGCTGCTACTCCTCCACCGATCTCTACAACTGGACGAACCAAGGCACCGCCCTCGCCGTCGAAGAAAAACACAGCAGCGAAATCACCCGCGGCTGCATCATCGAACGCCCCAAGGTCGTCTACAATCGTAAGACCAAGAAGTTCGTGATGTGGTTCCACCTCGAACACCGCGGCCAAAGCTACGCCACCGCTCGCTGTGCCGTCGCCACCGCTGACCAGGTCACCGGTCCCTATCGTTTCGTCGAAAGCCATCGACCCAACCGAGGCGAATGGCCCCAAAATTATGACCGCCGGGAAACCAACGATCAGTGGGTCGAGTATCTCAAGCGAGATCGCCGAAAAGGCCAGATGGCTCGCGATATGACGGTCTTTGTCGACGACGACGACAAGGCCTACATCATCTCCTCTGCAGAGGAAAACTACACACTGAACATCTCCCTTCTCACCGACGACTATCTCGACTTCACCGGCACCTTCTGGCGCATCTTTCCAGGCGGCCACAACGAAGCGCCCGCCATCTGCAAGCACGATGGCAAATACTGGCTCATCGCTTCTGGCTGCACCGGCTGGGACCCCAACGAAGCCCGCTCCTATGTCGCCGACTCGATGGCCGGGCCTTGGACCTCCTTGGGCAATCCTTGCTCCGGGCCCAACGGAGCCGGTGGCATGGGGCCCGAAAAAACCTGGGGAGGACAGAGCACCTACATCCTCCCGATCCACGGGAAGCCCGGCCAATTCATCGCCATGTTTGACGTTTGGCGCCCCAAAGATCCCATCGATGGCCGCTACCTTTGGCTCCCCGTGAACTTTGAAAACGATCGGATCAAGATCGTTTGCCCCAAATCCTGGTCGCTTAGCGATCTCGATCTCGTTTCCGAAGCCAACGCCCAGTAAGGTCAGTCACCGGAAACCCAGCAACGATCCCCCAAAAGGAAAGAGCGGCATGATGATGAACCTCAAAGGCGTCATTCGCTGAACAGCCGACCCACGCCCTGACGCCACACTTCCCAGTGGTCCCTCATGATCCACGCAAAAGCGATCAGCTGATGGATCGCGACGATCAACCAGAACAAGACTTGAAAGGTGGATTTGCGAGTCTTGTGCCGGAACCAGGCTTGGGCCAAAAAACCACCTGGCCAACCTCCCCAAAACTCCCAGAAGTGGAGCCTCGATTCAGGAATACGCCAACGATGAGATTCGGCTCGATGCTTGTCTGCTCGATACATCGCCCATGCGACCACTGAACTGACCGCCATCCCACTCGGGACGATCCAAAAGGGAGCTCCAGGAATTTGGCATCCTGCTGAAACGGGTAGAACTAAAAGAAGTAACAAAGAACTCCACCGCCCGATGGAGACCTTCCCTCCCGAGCGGACGAGGTGGACCTGCCGAGCACACGTTCTCCCCTGGAGATCCAGTCCCACTGCAAACTCGATTTCGTCCCCGTCCATCGGCCTGCGCCGTCGCGGCTCAAATTCCTTGATGTGGACGAAGATCCGATGCTTGCCCATTTCGACCCACCCATAGCCCCGGGAATCGTCCCATTGCTGCAATCGTCCCGTTTTTCTCTCCGGACGACTGACAACTTGGGGTGAACTTGGACGGTCGATGCAGTTCATGTCTCAGCCGCATTTCTCACGGGTCTTCATCCTGCGGATCATTTGAAAGCCGATTCTTCCCTTCAACCAACACAAATCCCCTTGTCGAAATGGGGCGAAAACGGTCGACCACCTTCTCGGCGTCCAGTGAATGGCGATCAACAACTCCGCCGACGCCGCAGGAACAAAAGGCCCGTCGATAGACTGCACAGCAGCAGCGAATGAGGTTCGGGCACCACCGCAGTGGTGACGAATTCATCCATGGTTCCCGCAATATCCGTCACCCCAAAAAAGGTGTAAACTTCCCCGTCGGCTGAAAGGGTCGCATTGTCGAAAGTCGAACTCGCAGAGACCAAGGTCGAGGTCGGGGCACCCGTTCCATCCACCGCCGAAATCGAGGCCGTCGCGGTGTAGCTGATCCCTCCGTTGAAGGTCACATCCAAAGAGACATGATACCAGGTATTCAGCCCCAGAGTGGTCAAGGTCTGATCCCTAATCACCGGATTCACACCAGGCTCGGTGGTCGTCACATT
Organism: Haloferula luteola; assembly: GCF_014201715.1. Lineage (GTDB taxonomy): Bacteria > Verrucomicrobiota > Verrucomicrobiia > Verrucomicrobiales > Akkermansiaceae > Haloferula > Haloferula luteola. The sequence goes on along the minus strand of NZ_JACHFD010000007.1, from coordinate 148,480 downwards.
GATGCCTCCCGAGGCGAAAATAGAGTAAATAGAACCAAACAGGAAGGTACTGTCCCCAGCATTCTGAATCGCGCTAGGAACCGTCCCTGTCATGAACACATCAGGTGAATCCGCCACCCCGATGGTAAATTGAGAGGCGGTGGAATTCCCAGGATTCCACAGGATGCTGGTGCTCCAGGAACTCAGGTCCCCAGAAAAGCTCTGAGGAACCACGAAAGCATGCGCCCGAGTGGCCGTCAGATTGTTCACACCATCAGACCCATCGAAGCCCACCCCAGTTCCGATCACCGAAATCCCGGTCGTTCCCCCGGCCACCGTGAATGAGTTGCTGAGATCGTCGACGGATTCAAAATCCACCGAAAGAACTGCCGAAGCGGGCAGCGATAGCACGAGAAAGGCAAGGACGGGTTTCATGGGTGATGGACCGGTAGGTTGACCGGAACCCCCCTCAACGAAACTCCTTAGTTCTATCTTTCATGGATGACGAACTAAAGAGATACCCCATCCACTACTCTACTTTAGGAACACTGGTAGTGGTCCGCACCACCTTCTTGATCGAGCCGTCCTCTTGATATTCCAACTTGTCCACGCACAAGGAGCGGCGAAATACAGTTCCTCCCGGGAGCTGCGCATTGTGATAGACAAAATAGGTCTGCCCTTTGAATTCCACAATCCCTTGGTGATTGGTTTCCGACTTCGGGAGCAAGTCATGGATGACCCCTCCATAGGTCCATGGCCCCGTAATGCTCTTGCTTGTAGAGTATTCTGTCGTCGATGGATAGTGAGAGGCGTAGGTCAAATAATACGTCTCGCCTTTCTTATGGACGAAGGGGGCTTCAAAAAAATGGTCCGCTTCAAGCGTCTGCACCTCACCATCGAGTTCAAGCAGGCTGTCCTTCAGTTTGACCCAGCGCCCCGCATTCCACGACCCCCAGAAAAGATAAGCCTGCCCGTCGTCATCAATGTAAACCGCTGGGTCGATGTTCAAAACCACCGAGTTCGGCGTTTCATCCGTGATCAGCGCCTTGCCGATGGCGTCTTTAAAGGGACCCGTCGGACGATCGGACACCGCCACGCCAATCGCAAATCCTTCGTGAACCTTGACGTCCTTGTGACGGATGGAAACAAACCAGAAAAACTTCCCTTCGTGCTCAATCACATGGCTCGCGAAGGCGTCCCCTTTTGACCAGGAAAAGTCTTTCCAAGACAGCAGGGGACCATGCTTCTCATAGGTCACCATGTCCTGAGTGGAAAAGCAGTACCAGTCGTTCATCACGAATCCTTTACCCTCCTCAGTCTGCTCATCGTGCCCAGTGTAAATGTAGAGCGTGTCACCGTGAACCATCGGGCAGGGATCAGCGGTGAAAAGATCCGTAACGATCGGATTTCCCCGCGTCTCCGCGGTTTCTTCGGCCACCAGAGAAAAGGGCGTCGAACAGGCGATGAGGAGGGGGAAAAGCAGTCGTTTCATGGCGCACTCAGGCATGGATGCCTCCCAAAGAAACGTTTCTCCTCAAAGAAGTCCAGTCATCGCTACGTCCGCGCGGACCAACGCAAGCGCATCCCATGCTTGGGCCGCAGGGTGATCAAAGGTGCAGGCTCTACCGGAAACTCCTCCAAGGGAGCCACCTTCAAACGCCTCAGGAATCCCACCGTCATGATGACCAGCTCCTGAAGGGCAAATTGATTGCCGATGCAGATGCGTGGCCCCGCCCCGAAGGGCATGTAAACCCCATCAGGACAGGGCTTGCCCTCCAGAAAGCGGTCCGGCCGAAAGAGCTCGGGGCGATCCCACCATCGGGGATCGCGGTGAAATTGGAAGATCGGCACCAGCATGGGCATCCCCGTCGGAATCCGATACCCTCCCAGTTCGTCCGCCTCCACGCAACGACGCCCAATGGACCAAATCGTCGGATAAAACCGGAGCGATTCATCAATCACCGCTCTCACCAGCGGGTAGGCATTCAATTGGCCCTGCTCCAGGGCATCACCCGCGGCATCCACTTCTTCATGAAGGCGTGCTTGGATTTCCGGATGCCTAGCCACCAAATGCAGGAGCCAGCACATCGCGTTTGCGGTCGTTTCATGACCCGCGACGTACATCGTCATCACTTCGTCCCGCAATTGGGCATCGGACATGCCCCGCCCGGTTTCCTCATCACAGGCAGAAAGGAACATTGCCAGCAAATCATCATGCTCGTCCGGCTTCTCTCGTCTCCGCGCGATGATGCGATGCACGATCGCATCCAAATCGCGGCGTGCCGCCACTTCCTGAGCCGTGAAAGGTGTGGGGATCTTCCGCGGCAGAAGGAATCGCCAGGGTTGGCGCAGCATCCGCAAAGCTCCCTCATTGAGTGTCGCAATGTGCTCCCCTACCCGATCGGCACCCTCATCGCCATCGGTGCTGAACATCGCCCGGGAGATGATCTCCAGAGTCAGCCGCGAAAACACCGGGGCAAGGTCTCGGCCATCCTCTCCCGCTGCCAATCGGTCCACCGCATGATCAGTGCAGGCAACCATCATGCGGAAAATGGCATCGAGACGACGTCGGTGAAAAGCGGGCTGGGTCATCTTGCGCTGTCCCCGCCAAAACTCGCCACTGCTCGTCACCAAGCCATTTCCCATCAAAATCCGGAGCAGCGCGTACGACCGACCCTTCTCAAGATATTTGGGATAGCGTTCGACCAATACCTGCCTCGCCAAGGTCGGGCTACCCACCACGGTCACCCCACCGAACGGAGAATGAATTGAAAACAGATCTCCATATTCCGCCATCCACTGCGGGATCCATTTCAAGGGGTCGCGCTGAATATAGAATGCCGAGCCCATCAGCCAATGCCTTGGGCTTTCGACCGATGGAGGTGGATCGGAGATTTTCATGCTTGGGATGGAATGAGACCCCGGACAACGAGGCCAAGGGTGGCGGTTTCGATCTCTTCATCCGTGAGGTCGGACAGTCCGGGATCTTGAGGCCGCTGGAGGTTCGCCCAAGTGATCGCCTGAATCGCCACCGCACTCCGCGCTCGGAGGTTGGGCACCGGCGCCATGACTCCTCCCACGATTCGACGCTCAAGATAGAGACACAGGGAATCGAGAAGCTTGTTGCGCAGGCCCAAAACGAAAATTTGCGCCAATCCAGGGAAATCGAGGGCCGATCGCATCAGCAGCAGCAATCCCCGACGATGGCGATGGATCAGCCCGTATTGCTCGCGCAGCACCCCTTCCAGTTCGGCCACAGGGTCTTCGACGCTTTCTGCATCCATCGCCGCCTCCAAAACCGGCCAGCTCACCGCATCAAAGCACGCCTTCAAATAACCCAAGGTCGAACCCGGCTCCGGTGTTTTCACCGGCACTTCCAAATCCGCCATCCAGGCCGCATCCGGCTCCGAGGCATGCCGCACCACCAAATCAAACAAGGCCTCTTTCCCTTCCACATACAAATACACCGTGCCGACCGCCACCCCCATCTCCCGGGCCACATCCGCCACCTGCGATCGCTCAAAGCCCTGCCGACAAAACACCTGCAATCCCGCCTCGGCCAACTCGGCAAGCCGCTGCGCTGATAAATCCGCTCGAAGTCGTGGCATGGCATCTTGCTAAAATGAATGAGCCGTTCAGTCAACATCCGACTACCGAGCCTTTTCTCCTCTCTTGAGGGCTTCATGCCACTTCAGCCCCTTCAGGCTAGCCTCAGGGCGATGCCTCTTTGCTCACGGTCAAACGCCTCAGCAGATACTGACCATATTCCGCCCCGTCGGATTCCAGTCGAAAATGGTAACCCCAGAAACTCACAAAACGGGGATCCTGAATGGACCACTCGATGACATGCCAGCGATCCTCCTCAGGGATGGTTCGCCAACTCCCGGCGGTTTTGAAACCATCCGGCCCTTCATAGACGAGCTTGAAGCCCGCGTTCACAGCCGGATCCTTGCGCCGAACCTCCGCCGTGATTTTGAGTGGAACGGATTCGTCGCCCAGGAACGAGGGATCGACCATCAACAGATTGCCCCCTGGTGCATCCCCTGCCCGTGCTGAGCCACCGTAGTTGACGATGGCCTCGGCCACCTCCGCGCCACCTCGGGAATGCAGACCTCGCTCCGGCGGGTCGAGTGCGTAATCGATCTTCACCTCCTGAGCATCGTGGTACGTCCCCGGGTCCCCCGGCCATGGAGGCAATGCTTCCGTCACGGCGGTCACTCGACCGAGGTCCTTCGAGGGGACTTGAGACAAAAACACAGGCGACGTTCCGACCACCAACGAAGACGCCCGCCCTTCTCTCCCATCGCGAGCGTGAACGAACTCCACTTCACCGGAAAAACTCAATTCCTCTCGACCACCCCGTGGGCACCAGGCGACCACCACATCTTTCCCGTCGCACTCAAAGAGCCACCCATAGGTCGATGCCCCCAGCACCGCCCAGCCCCGTGGCTGAGGATGGAGCCCCAACGCTTGAATCAGTCGCCCGTATGCATGGTAGGCGGCCCGCGGCCGTCCTTGCCCATCAAGCAAGCCCATCGGCCCACTATCGCCATCGCGCCCCTCGAACCACTGCAGGTTCTCCAAACCTTGAGCCATCCCGATGACGTAAGCTTTGACCAAAGCATCCGCCTGCTTGGCTTCGCCATGGCGACCCGCATCCACCCCCAGCTCGGTAAATACCACGGGGACGTCTTTTCTCCCTGGATTCACCTCGGCCAACATTCGGCGCACGGAAGGGACCAGATTGGCATAGATCGGCTCCATCCCGATGTCAGCCACGATCCCGTCGAGAACCTCATAGGGATGCAGGGAAATCCAATCGAAATGATCCGCCGCACCCGCCTCGATCGCTTGCCGTAGATAGACCAAGTGCGCTGATTTCGTCGTCAGACCGATTTGCGCATCGGGGTCAACTGCTTTGGCAGCATCATAGGCCGCGACGACCAGTCGCGCGTAGTCGGCAGCCGTTTGTTGAGGCCCAGTGAAATTGGGAGGCTCATTCCAGACTTCGTATCGACGGATTCTCCCGCGAAAATGACGCACCACCTGCCGGACATACTCCGACCATCCATCGATGAAATTCACCGGCAAATGCCCCGGGGGATCCTTTTGATTCCATGCCGGATTCCCCAGGAGAAGGGTCCCCGTTTCGATCCCTCGCTCATGGAGGTAACTCCACTGAGCATCCATATTTTCCCAATGCCACTCCCCGGGTGTGCGCTCCAGTTCCCCCCACCCACTCATCAGACTGCGCTGATCCTTTAGCCCCAACTCCACCATCTGAGGAACCCACCGTTGGTAGTCCTCCACCGAGCGGCCATTCACATGGCAGGAACCCACGCCAAAGGGAGTGCGCGTCTCCTCTGCAGCGGACACTTCCATCCCCACGCTTCCCAAGGCCACAAGCGCCAGCAGATGCCATCGGTTCATCCTCTCGCATACGCCCTCGACCACCCCCGGCTTTCCTTCCTTGAGAAAGAGAGCCGGCTCCGCCGCGTATCGAGCTGATGCTTCGCGCCCTGCTCGCTCTCTCCCTCTTAGCCACCCCCTTGACCGCGGGCCCCTTGGAAAAGGTCGCCGCTGAACGGATTCAAGCCGACCGCGATCTCGACGACGTTCTTCAGAAAGCCAAAGACCTGCTGGGGCGGGGATTCAATGCCGGATCCGGCTATGGCGAAGTCTGGATCCGTGACTGGGCGTCGTTCATGGATTTGTCCTGCCAAGTCAACGACCCCGCCCGCGTCCACGATGGATTGCTCCGGCTCCTCCGCTTTCAGCGAAGTGATGGCAATATTCCCGATGGTGTTTATCATCTCAACTCGCCCCCCGAATATCCCGCGGAAGCTACCGGTCTCCACACCGTGGATGCTGGCTGGCGGGAGGTCATCACCCACCCTGAAATCCACGATTTTCAGGCCTTCAAAAACAGCGTCGAAACCGATCAGGAAAGCTCGTTGGTGTTGGCCCTAAAGTCCTACATCGACGCCACGGGAGATCGCGGGATTCTTGAGGAAATCGTCGAGGGGCAAACCGTCAAACAACGGGTCACGCGTGCCATGGACTTCCTCCACCGCGACCGTTGGTCCCCAGAGCACCATCTCATCTGGGGTGCAACCACCATCGACTGGGGGGACATCGCCCCCGAAGACGATCCCGGTGCCGTGCTACGTGGCAGCTCCCATCGCGCGATCGACATCTACGACAACGCCCTTTTCATGCTGGCCCTTGAGGCACTGGCTCCTCTCCTCCATGAATCCGAAGCCGCCGGCTGGCTCGCCCTTCGCGAGGAGATCCGCCAACACGCCCGCCAGCACCTATGGGACGCCAGCCGTCAAAAATTTCGCAACCACCTCTATCTCGGCGACAGCCCATTTCCTGCAGACTTTGACGAGGAGGCCATCTGGTATCAGGGCGGCACCGCCGTGGCGATCCAAGCCGGAATCCTTACCGACGACGAAGTACGATCTTCACTGGAATTCATGCGCCTCAATCGCGCCGCCGCCGGAGCACGCACCATCGGCATCACCAACCATCCCCACTACCCAGCCGGACTGTTTGCCAACGATCATGTGCTCCCGGGAGTTTACCAAAATGGAGGCGACTGGGACTGGTTCGGCGGTCGCATGGTCCAGGCCTTGATCTCCCGTGGAATGGGCGCAGAAGCCTACACCGAACTTCTCCCCATGGTCCACCGAGTCCAGCGGCATGATGGCTTCTTCGAGTGGTTCGACATGCAGGATCATCCCCAAGGTTCCGGAGAATTTCGTGGGTCCGCGGGCGTTCTCGGCAAGGCCATCCTGATGCTTCAGCAGTGGGCGCGCGAATCTCACGAGCCGTGAGACCCCAGCGATCCTTACTCCCGGATCACCGCATCCAATGCCGCCCTCCCCGCGTCGGCGATCACCGCATCCCGCTCCGCCGGGGAAGCTTCCATGCGATCCGTGAACACCACCACAATCACCGGCTCACCGGGCTCGGGCCAAACCACCGCCACATCGTTTGCCGCCCCGTGGCCTCCTGTTCCAGTTTTGTCTCCGACTTTCCAAGTCGGATCCAGCCCCGCGCGGATCCGTTGGTCGCCTGTGTGATTGTCCACCAGCCAGCTGAGCAGTTTCTCACGAGATCCTTCATTCAAAACATCTCCGAAGAGCACCGTTTCCCATGTCGACGCCATCGCCTGTGGGCTCGAAGTATCTCGCGGATCTCCTTGGAGATTCTCGTTGAGGGTCGGTTCATTCCGATCCAGCCGAGTCACCTCATCGCCGGTGCCGCGCAACCACGCCGTCAATCCCTCCGGCCCGCCGCAGGACGCCAACAACAAGTTAGCCGCGGGATTGTCGCTCCACGTCACGGCCGCCTCCGCCAATGCGGCGACCGAAAGGCGCCCTGCTTCGAGCGCCTCTTCCTTGCCGGTCACTGGCGCCCAATCCAGCAAATCCGATTTTCCATAGGCGATCTCTTGATCCCAACGCAGCGTCCCTTTCTCCACCTCAGACGCAATGGTCGCCGCCAGCAACAACTTGAACGTGCTGCACATCGCAAAGGCTTCGTCGCCTCGATAGGCCACTTCCTTTCCCCCTTTCACCTGCAGAGCGGCTACCCCCAGGCGTCCTCCATGCCGAGCTTCCAAGGCTTCCATTTTTTCGCTCCAGCCTTCTTCCGCGGCCGCGGCCAAGCCGATGCTACCCAGCCCCATGATTGTCAGCACTTTCATCGTGCTCACCAGAAGCGCGACCGGAGCATCCTCAAGGAAAAAGATGACCTTCCCATCTCCGTCATGTGCCGGAAAGAACTCCCAAGTTTTCTTTCTCCAGTCCGTTTCCTGGGACATGCTGGTGCCAGATCCAACGGCCTGTCCCGTAACCCAGCCGCTTCATGAGCTTGCATGTCCAATCGACTCCGGAGGCTGAGGCCCACCTCCAGAGCGACCTCAGGAAATCCAAGATCGCCTCACTCATCGTCGCACTGCTTTCCTTGCTGCTGCTGGGAATCTCACTCGCTCTGATTCTCGTCCCCCCTCTGATCAAGGAAACCCCCGTGCTGATCACCTACGTACCCCCCGTCCGGGAAATCCAGAAATTCGAGGAAAAGCCGAAAATCCATCCACTTCACAGCTCGCCTTCTGCCCCTTCTGCGGTCTCATCCCCGGTGATCGCTGCTCACGCCATGAGCGCGCTGGCCATCCCGGTGCCGGAACGGGATTTCGGTGGACCCACCCCCGATTTTGGAGCCTTCGACTGCCTTGGCAACGACTGGGCCCACGGCGGCATCGAATCCACCGGAGGAGAAGGCCTCGGCAGTGGCGGAATGTTCGGCCACCTGGTCGGCCCCGGCCTCATCGGCACCTACTATGATCTGAAGGTCACTCGCGATGGCCAACCGTCCGAAATGGCACTGCAGGATTTCGAAGAGGACGACCTTTTTCGCCGTGATTACATGGAGCATCAGGTCAATCAAACCTACTCCGATACTCTCCGTGAAGCCATCTCCCAAAAGCTTCCCAAGTCTTCCTTTGAACGTTACTTCCGAGCCCCGTCCCACCTCCGCATCACCCAACTTTCAATCCATCAGATCCTCGCCGATGAGGCGCCCAAAGCATTTCGGGTGGAAGAGAAAGTCCGGGGTCGCCGATGGGTCATCATCTACCGGGGAACCGTCACCCCACCCGTCAGTGGTCGCTACCGCTTCGTCGGATTTGCCGATGATGAACTGATCGTCATGGCCCGCTCCCAAGTCCTGCTCGATGGCGGCCTGCAATCGCCCCTGCCCGATGCCAGTGAGCGCACCTTCTACCATCAAGAGCACCTCGGCGGAACGTGGCCAAGCTACGAAGGCACTTGGTTCGATGTCACCGCCGGCGAGGAACTCGACCTCACGATCCTCACGGGCGAACGTCCCGGGGGAAACTTCAGTTGCTACCTCCTGATCGAGAAAGACGGCGAAGACTACGCCCCCGACGAAAGTGGCGCCCGCAAGCTTCCACTTTTCAAAATGGCACCCAGCTCGGCCCCGCCCCGCGGCGTGGCCTTGCCCGACCTCGCCCCCGACACTTCTTGGTCGATTTGGCCCGGGCGCGAATAGCCCCTCCACCCCAACCTTCCACCCTCCATGAAACGCCTACTCGGCTTTCTCCTTCTCCCCCTGCTCGGTCGCGCCGAACCCACTCTGCGCGAATCCTTTGAAAAGGATTTCCTTGTCGGTGTGGCCCTGCCCTCGTCGACAGTCGATGGACGCGAAGTCGATGCCGCCACCGTGGCAGGCTCTCAATTCTCCGCTCTCACGCCCGAAAACGACATGAAGTGGGCGAGCCTCCACCCCCACCCGGAACGCTACGATTTCACCCGAGGCGATGCCTACGTCCATTTTGCCGAGCAACACCACATGAAGCTGATCGGCCACACCCTCGTTTGGCACAGCCAAACTCCCGAATGGGTGTTTCAAGGCGCGGAAGGCCAACCAGCTGATCGCGAACTTCTGCTCGCCAGGATGAAAGATCACATCGACACCGTCGTCGGCCATTTCCGGGGGAAAGTCCACGGTTGGGACGTTGTCAATGAAGCCCTCTCCGACAGCCCCGGAGAGGATCTCCGCGACAGCCCGTGGCGCCGCATAATCGGCGATGATTTCATCCAGCAGGCATTTCACTTCGCCCACGCTGCGGATCCTACTGCCCAACTCTACTACAACGATTACGGCCTTGCTCAGCCCGAAAAGCGCGCCCGCGCCGTGCGCCTCCTGCAAAGACTCATCGATCAAGACGTGCCCATCTCCGCCGTCGGGATGCAGGGGCACTACTCCCTTTCCTGGCCAGATCCTGCCGAAGTCGAAAAGTCCATCATCGCCTTCCATCAACTCGGCCTCAAGGTCATGATCACCGAACTCGACATCGATGTCCTCCCGTCGCGCGGTGCCTCCGGTATCGCCGACATCGCTCGCACCGAAGCTTCAGATCCTGCCCTCAATCCTTTCGCAGACACCCTTCCCGCGACCGTTTCCCAACAACTCGCCGACCGCTACACCAGCCTGTTCCAAGTCTTTCTCCGCCACCACCACGCCATCTCCCGGGTGACTTTCTGGGGCCTCCACGACGGCCGGAGCTGGCTCAATGACTTCCCCATCCGGGGCCGAACCAACTACCCGCTACTCTTCGACCGCTCGCTCCAACCCAAGCCCGCTTTCGAAGCAATCCTCCGGATCGGTTCAACCCCTCGCTGAGGATTCTCGCCAAGATGGGCTCCGAGCGCCAAAGAGCATCATCCGGTCACCGCCTCGGCCACCCGCATCCCATCCAAAGCCGCGCTCACAATCCCACCGGCATAGCCCGCGCCTTCGCCGCAGGGAAACAACCCCTGCAACTCCGGATGCTGCAAACTTGAGTCCTCTCGAGGAATCCGCACTGGTGAACTCGTGCGCGTTTCAAACCCGAGCAACAAGCCCCCCCCTCCCGCATAGCCGCGAATCTTGCGGTCAAACAATTGCAGCCCTTCACGCATCCGAGACGCCACCGCCCCGGGAAGAATCTCATGCAAGGGCGCACAACGTGCCCCCGGAAAATAACTCATCTCCGGCAAATCATCCGAAATCCGACCTTTCAAAAAGTCCGGAACCCGCTGCCCCGGCGCCACCTGGCCTCCCCCTCCGGCCAGCTTGGCCGCCTGCTCCAACGCTTTCTGGTAGGCCAATCCCGCCAGGACACCGTGCTCTGCTTGAAACTTCTCCGTGTCTTCCGGTTCAACCGTCACCACCAAACCCGAATTCGCAAAAGGAGAATCTCGCCGCGCGAGACTCATTCCATTCACCACCACCTCGTCATTCTCTGTCGAAGCCGGCACAATGAATCCGCCAGGGCACATGCAAAACGAGTGCACTCCCCGGCCGCGGATCTTGGTTGCCAAGGCATACCGCGCCGCAGGCAACTCGCGCGGCCTCTCATCGTCCTTCCCCAAATGATACTGACAGCGGTCGATGAAGGGCTGTGGATGCTCGATCCGCACGCCGACCGCGAAGGGCTTCTGCTCCAACAGCAATCCCTCCTCCGCCAGCATCCGGTAAATGTCCCGCGCACTGTGACCCGTCGCCAAAATCACCGCTTCACCGGTGACTTCGCCGCCCCCTGCCAACCGCACTCCCGCCACCTTGTCACCCTGGCGCAACAGTCCGGTGACTTTCGCTCCAAAGCGCACCTCGCCTCCCGCAGCGCGAATCGACTCGCGCATGGCCATCACCACCTTTGGCAGCAAATTCGAGCCAATGTGTGGGTGCGCATCGATCAGGATCCGTTCCGGAGCCCCGTGAGCGACCAAAATCTCATACACCTTGCGCACCGGACCTCGCTTGGTCGCCCGGGTGTAGAGCTTTCCGTCCGAAAACGTGCCCGCCCCCCCTTCACCGAAGCAATAATTCGAGTCTTCGATCACCCTTCCCTCCCTGAGAATCGGGGCCAAATCAAAACGGCGTGCCGAGGCATCCTTCCCCCGCTCCAGCACGATCGGCTTCCAACCCCGCTCCAGACAATTCAACGCCGCAAACAACCCCGCAGGTCCACAGCCGACAATCACCACCTGTCTCGCCGAGGCCGCCAACGGAGGGCACTCCCAGACCGGAACCCCTTCTTCCGGCAACGCTCCATCCACTCCCACCACCAGGCGCAGCTGCACCTTAACCTCTCGCTGCCGGGCATCGATCGAATGCTTCAGCAATCGCACCTCCGCCACCGACTTCACCCCCAATTTCCTCGCAGCAGCCTTCTTCCAAGCATCGCCATCTTCCGAGGCCGCCAAAGGCAACACCACATCCACCGTTTCAATCCGCACGCTCATGTCAATTTTCCGGAGCTGGCGCCTCCGCGCCACCGTCCTTCTCCACCGCCCCTTTGAGCTCATCCCATTGATTGAGCAACACCCGCAACTGACCATTTTCCTCTGAGGCTTTCAACGCCGCCATGCCACCCTGAGCGAAAATGAAACCAGCCGACGCCATCGACAACGCCGTCCCCAACCAAAAAATCACCGCCAATACGGTCCCGATCCCATCCATCCTCTTGGTGTGTCCATATCCCGAGGGACAGGCAAACAGACGGTATTGAAGCCATAGATTCAATATCGGCACCCACAGCAACAGCACACACCATCGGTGCATCGCTAGATTCTGAAACCTCATGAGCGTCACCCACAGCATCACCAGCGGGACAACCAGAAACAACAAGGCGGCATACGGCTCATGCCCCTGACCCAAGCGCGGTGCCACCATCGGGATCAGCACCGAAATCCCCGCCACAAGCAGGCCAGGAAACAAAGTCATGCCGAGAAACCACGTCAATCGAGTCGCACCCGGCAAATCGAGCTTCTCCGCACCGGTCTTCTTGAAATCGAACTCTCCACTCTCGGAAAATTTCTCATCACCCATCACCGGCGGAGCCTCCCATGCCGAATCGCCCGCAGCCCGCCGCTCAAAGACTCCTTCCACTTCCCCCGCTGGAACCCAATCCGAAAGACCTCCGCCAAAGAGCATGTCGGTCCGAGGTTCCAATCGGCCCTCTTTGGCGGACTCCACGACCTGCGCGAAAGTCACTGGACCAAACGTATGACCACCGCGGGAGACCCACCATTCGTCCTTTTGCTCCGACATTCCTGCCGCCTTCTAACCCTCGTCGCACTTCAGGTCAATGCCACCCCGCCCGAGCCAAGCAGCAAATCGGACCGCGAAGCCTCAACCCCCTTCGACTACCCCCTCCAAGAGATCCGCCCATCCCTTCGGATCGCTCAGATCCTCAACCACCCGCCATGCCCCTCGCAAATCCGCGGCCGGCACATGACCGGTCGCCACCGCCAAACAACGGGCTCCGATCGCCGCGGCACAAGCAATGTCCTTCGGAGTGTCACCCACCACCACGATCTCTTCTGCCCCAAAGCTTCGCCCAGCGTGGGCGGCCGCCTTCGCCAAAGCCACCGGGCCGAGCAAATTGCGGTCAGCATGCTCGCAGCCAAAAGCCCCGAACTCGAAAAATCGCTCCAACCCAAAATGACGGACCTTCAACCACGCCCCCTCTTCAATGTTGCCGGTGAGCAACCCCACCGCCACTTCCTCCCGCTCCGCCACCCGCTCCAATAGCTCCACCACTCCGGGCAGAACCCGAGAGGGGAAATCCCCACTCTGCAAGTGCTGCTCCAGACGCCTCAGGTAAAAAGCGTAGAAGCGCTCACGATCTTCATCGTTCGCCTCCCGTCCAAAGTGCACGAAATAATCCCGCAGCAGACCTGAGTCCGTGGCCCCGCGCAAATCCAGCGCCGGGCCCCGATCTCCAAACACCTCTTCCGCCGCATCTCCAAGGGCGACCAAGCCGGCACCTCCGGTATCCACCAGGGTGCCGTCAATGTCGAACAACCAGAGCGCGGCTCGCGACATCAAGCTTTCGCCGTCTCGTCGCTCTCTTCCTCTTCTTCTTCGTCGTCCGAGGAAACGATCACATCCTCGTCTTCCTCGTCCTCGTCGAAGTCGTCTTCTTCGATCAATTCCCCGTGGAAGAGCTGGAAGCGCCGTTTGCGCTGAGACTGCGGCAGTGGCGACAGCGTCATCCCCACCATCCGGCCCTGCAGACGCGGCTCCTGATCGACATGAGCCATGGTCTTCAAGTCCTCGATGATGCGCTTCATCTTGTCGAATCCCAGCTCACGGTGGGCATTCTCCCGACCCCGGAACTGCAGCACGACCCGCACCTTGTGACCTTCGTCCAGGAACGTCTCGAGACGGTTCAGCTTGATGTTGTAGTCGTGCTGCTCCGTGCGAACCCGGAACTTCACTTCCTTCATCTTGGAAGCACTCTGCGACTTCTTCTGAGTCTTTTTGAGCTTGGCCTGCTCATATTTGTACTTCCCGTAGTCGATGATCCGGCACACCGGCGGATCAGCCTTGGAGGCGATCTCCACCAAATCGAGCCCGACCAACTTCGCCTTCGCGAGGGCCTCTTGGGCGCTCATAATTCCGAGCTGCTGGCCGTCCGGCAGGACGACGCGGACGCGAGGGGCGCGAATGCGTTCATTGACCCGCGTCATGTCACGCGGCTCCCGTTTGAAGCGTTTCTTTGGCTTAGCTATGGTCTTGGTCGGTGTAGGTTCAATGCGACGCGCTGAGCTTCATGACAGGCATGAAACCCAGACCGCGAAGGTCGTTCCGGAACGATCAGCGTGAACAACCATCATACGGAGTCACGGTGCTGGAGCCGGGTCATCAAAGCGACCGGCTGGCAATTTCTTGGCATATCGTTCCAATGAAATCATCGAGCGGCATGGAGCCGAGATCGTCCCGATCCCGGTGGCGGACACTGACCGTGCCCTCTTCCACCTCGCGGGCGCCTAGGACGAGCATATAAGGCACCCGCTCCAAGCGAGCAAGACGAATCTTAGCCCCCACCTTGTCAGAACTCCGGTCGAGCGACACCCGCACCCCCGCTTCCGCCAATTTCGCCGTCGCTTCCTCCGCCGCGTCCAGGAACTTATCCGAAATCGGCAATACGCGCACCTGCTCCGGCGACAACCACGTCGGGAACTTGCCCTCGAAGTGCTCAATCAACAGACCAGTGAATCGCTCCAACGAACCAAACGGCGCACGGTGAATCATCACCGGTCGGTGCGTCTTGTTGTCCGCACCGACATACTCCAAGCCAAACCGCTCCGGCAGGTTGTAATCGACCTGCACCGTCCCAAGCTGCCAATCGCGACCGATCACATCTTTCACAATGAAGTCGATCTTTGGCCCGTAGAACGCCGCTTCTCCCTCTGCTTCGGTGTAATCAACATCGAGAACTTGCACGGCCTCCCGCAGCGCCGCCTCGGCCTTGTCCCAATTCTCCGGGGAGCCCACATACTTGTCGCTATCCGGGTCACGCAGCGAAAGTCGCACGCGATAGTTCGCCATGCCCAAGGTGTTGAGCACCTTTTTCACCAGACCTAGGCAGCCCTGAATCTCCGTCGCCACCTGCTCCGGCGTGCAGAACAAATGCGCGTCATCCTGCGTGAAGCCACGCACTCGCGTCATGCCACCCAGCTCCCCACTCTGCTCCCAACGGTAAACCGTGCCGAATTCCGCCAATCGCACCGGAAGATCCCGATACGAGCGGTGCTCGCTGGCGTAGATCTTGATGTGATGCGGGCAGTTCATCGGCTTGAGCATGTACCCTTCATATTCCCCGTTCTCGAGGCCGTTGATCAACTGGTCGCAGGTCGCATTCTCATCGCGCAGCTTCTCAAGGATGTTCCTCTCAGGAATCGGCGCATATTGGCTCTCCTGATAGTAGGGGAAGTGCCCCGAGGTTCGATAAAGATCGAGCTTTCCAATATGCGGCGTGAAGACCTGTGAATAGCCCTGCTTGTCGAGTTCTGCCGTGATGAAGTCCTGCAGCGCCCGGCGCACCAGACCGCCCTTCGGTTTCCAGAGAATCAGCCCCTGACCCACCGCTTCATCGATATGGAACAGCTGCAGCTCGCGGCCCAACTTCCGGTGGTCGCGCTTTTTCGCCTCCTCCAGCCGCATCAAATGCTGGTCCAGCTCATCCTTCGTCGGAAACGCCGTGCCGTAAAGTCGTTGGAGCTGCCCTTTCGTTTCGTCCCCCATGTAGAACGACGATGAAATCGACATCAGCTTCACGTGCTTCGTCTTCGCCGTCGAGCCGACATGCGGGCCCGCACACAAGTCGATGAACTCGCCGTTTTGGAAACAGGAGATCTCCTCGCCTTCAGGAATCTTGTCGATCAGGTCGAGCTTGAAACGGCTGGCGTTGCCCGGTCGTTCCGAAAGTCCACCGAGGCGTCCGCTCTCGGCCATCAACTTCGCTTCATCGCGGGAAATGATCTTCTTCTCAAACCGCTGGTTCTCCTTCGCGATCTTGCGCATCTCCGCCTCGATCTGCTCGAAGTCTTCCGGTGTGATCCGGTGCTTCATCTCGAAGTCGTAATAAAAACCATTCTCCACCGGCGGGCCGTATGCGAATTGGGCATCCGGCCAAATGCGGAGGATGGCGGTGGCCATCACGTGGGCGCAGGAGTGCCGGAGGCGCTCCAGATCGGACATCTGCTCACGTTCTTCGAGGGTCTTCCGTTCGGACATGCGGCCCCGGACAAAGCAGAGGAACGAATAACTTGCAACCGTGGATCGGGACAACGGCCGCCATGACATTCACGATCAAATCGCTGCATTGACTTCAACATCTCCCTTCCTCCCAATTCCCTACGATGAAAATCCCCATCCTGCTCTTCGGAATCGGGCTCCTCCTAGGCGGGATGGCGAGTCGCATGACCCAGCCCCCCCTCTCCTCTCCATCCCCTCCCGCTGCCTCTCCTCGAGCGATTTCCGAAACCCCTCCAAACCTCGAGGAGCTTCGTCAGATGTTGCTTCAGGCCGATTCCGACACCCTGTCCCTCTTCAGATTGAATGCCGAATCCCCCTACGCGCCGTTTCTTGCTGACTGGGATCTCGATGAAATCCGCGCCGCCCTCGACGCCGCCGCGGCCGATCCCCAACTCGTCCTCGGCGGGGACGAGACCGGACTCGCCGCCAGCGCCCTGCTGAAAGAATGGCTCCGCCGCGACCTTGATGGCGCCTGTGCCTGGTTCGATGCCCAAACGATCCCCGCCGTGCAACGCCGCCTCGCCATCATCATGAGCATGGGCTGGCCCCCTGAAGAGTCGGCCGCAGGGCTCGAATTCCTCCTCAGCCACCGGTCATTCTTCGAAACCACCTCCCCGTGGGCCATCATCGAAAAGAACATCATCGCCTCTGCCGAACGCGGGGCCTCCTCTCTCATCCATCTGCTGGAGCACCTGCAGAGTGAAGAACTACCCACCGACTTCATGCTTCGGACAGACTTCCCCCCGGGATTCGACTACCCCACCCTCGTCCAATCCGAATCCTTCAACCGCCTGGCGTCGGACTCCATGCAGTTGTCCATCCTTGCCGAATGGCTCAACGCCGACATCGGCCCGGCGGTCGCCTTCCTGTTGGAAAAAAACGGAGTCCAAGGGCTCGCCGATGCCACCCGCGGGCTCCCATTCACCATCGACCCTGAAAAACGCAACCGCCTCTGGAGCGACTTAGGTCCCTCCATTCAATCCCTTCCAGAAGATCAACAAACCGCCTTCTTTGATCAGGCCAGTTCGCGCCTTCGATCCTTTCCCGAAGCCGCTTCCGCCTTCGCCAATCACCTCAACGATTCCCCCCTGGCCGACGATGCCCACGCTCTCGCCGCCCACGCTCTCTTCCGCCACGACCTGACGACCGCCCTCCAGCACCTGGATGCCATTCGTGATCCCGCCCAGCGACTCCGCATCATGGAAGAAATCCCGAACCGTTCCGCCATGATGAAATCGTCTCCCGAACAACTCCAGAACCTCCACGACCGGCTCGTCGACTGGGGCGCCTCACCCTCCGAAATCTCCAACCTTCTTGCCCCCTTTTCCCCATGAAACGCGCCCTCCTTTCCGTAGGCTCAGGGCTTTGTGGCTTGGCCTTAGGCTGGTTCATCGCCCCCGCTTCATCCCCATCACCCCATCAGGTTGGCCAAGGCGCCCATCCTTCGCCCCCTCGATCATCGCGGCCGAGTGGCCCCACCTCACCGACCTCTTCGACTCACTCCCTCTCCCACCTGCGAAGCCTCATTCGACAAGGCACGCCTCACCATGAGTCGCTTGCTCGCCACCTCGAACACCTCTCTCTCGACGAACTGCAGGCCCTTTTTCAACTCCCCGAAAATCAATCCGGAGACTCCCTCGATGCTTTCCGAAACCGGATCCCTCTCATCGCCCAGGAAATCTTTCGCCGCCAGGGCTTCGACGCCTTTCCTTGGGCCATCGAGACCGATCCCCGCCTCCGGCCCGCCCTTCTCAGCTCCCTCTTCTACCCGGCCTCCGAAGCCTCCCATCAGCTCGCTCTCGTTTGGCTCAAACGCCTCTCCGAGGACCCGGAAAACCATCTGGAAAGCAGCACCATTCACTTCGTCGCCGCCGCCGAAAAAGGGGCCGCCCATCGCAGTGCCGAAGATCTCGCCGCATTCTACAACAGCGATTTTCCATCAATGGTTCGCGGCGACCTCGGAAGTGTCTGTTCCTTTCCAGATCCCTTTGATTTCTCAAAGCTCACCCGTCTCACCCAGGACCCCTCTCAACTGATCTCCGCTGTCACCGTTTGGGCCTCTCGCGATCCCGACGCCGCCCGTCAATGGGTTCTCAGCCTCGAAGATCCGCGCCTCGCCGCTCGGTTTCTCCACCCCATGCTCTCGGGAATCGCCGCCAGCGAAGGCGACGCCCAGGCCGCGCACCACATGGCCACCTGGCTTGATCATTTTTCCGACGATCAACGACGCCAAGCCCTCGTCTCCCTCCGCGGCACGGCAGCGGTCTCCGGCCCCGAAGCCCAGTCCATCCTTCAAGCCCTCCCCACCTCGCAGGATCGCCTCACCTATGCCTCCCAAGTCCTGTCTCCTTGGTCTCCCTCCTCCACATTCGATAGCGTTCTACATTGCTTTCCCACCCCCGCAGCCCAAACGGAGCTGCTCCTTCACATGGCGCCATCCTGCCGCCTCATGGTCTCGCGAGGCGGTGAAGCCGCCGACCGCGTCCTCCAACAATTCACACAGGCTATGGACCGCCATCAACTCCCCGAATCTTCCCGACAGCAGGTCCTGGACTCCCTCTACCTCGCGCCCGAAGAACCCTGATTCCCCCCAACTCAAAAAACTTTTCAAAAACTTTGAACGTTCGCATGGGCGAAAGGTCTATCCCCCTGAACACCGTGAAAGCGGATTCAATGTAAGGGTAACAGCAATGTCGAAATTCCCATGGGTGTGGGACTTTTGACGACCTGAGGCCGCCGGGCGTGGGACCCCGGCGGCTTCGCTTTTTTCTGCGAAGCCAATTTTGGGCCAAGTCGAGCTCCATCAGGAGACTTCTTCATGAATTCCCCGCACCTCCGGCCACTGCTGAAAGGGGTACTTCACCAAGTTCGAATTGAAATACCTTGGGTCGTCACTGACCTCGCGTCCCACCCAGGTTGGAAGCTCGATCCCCTGCTCCGCACTCTCCAACTCGATTTCAGCGACCACCAATCCCTCATTTTCGCCGAAAAACTCGTCAACTTCCCACACGCTCCCCGCGCTCGGCACCCGATACCTCCGCTTTTCGATCAACGGCCGCTCGCACAATTTCTCCAACAACTCCGCCGCATCTTCACACGGAATGGGGTATTCGAACTCCAGTCGGGAAATGCCCTCGCTGCGTCCCTTGATCGTGAGCACGCCCCGATCTCCCTCCAATCGCACCCGCACGGTTCGATCAGGGTGACCATTCAAATACCCCTGCCGGAACAGCACCCCCTGGCCTTCTCGCCAGTCATCCCCGACTACCAAAAATTTCCGCTCAATCTCGCATCCCATGCCCCACCCTAGGCACTTTCCCCCCTCGACCCGATGAGAAAATGGGGAACGCAATTCCCTCGTCCTCCCGCCTCTCATCATGAATCCTCCGTCGGCTCCGCGACCCATGCCCCTCATGCACCCGTCCTCGCTGATCGACGAACAAATCGCCTACTATCGGGCCAGAGCAGGTGAGTATGACGAATGGTTCCTCCGCACCGGCCGATATGATCGAGGAGATGCCCACCGGAGACAATGGGGCGAAGAACTCGACGTCATCCGATGCCACCTATCTTCCCAAGCACCCCTCGGGACTGTCTTGGAAATCGCCGCAGGCACCGGCCTTTGGACCCACCATTTGGCGGCACTGGCGGAACGCCTCACGGCCATCGATTCCTCCAACGAAACCCTATGCCTCAATCGCCAGAAGCAGGGTTCTTCCACCGTTCAATTTCAGAAGGCCGACATCTTCCAGTGGGACCCTCCCGAACGTTTTGATTCCATCTTCTTCGGCTTTTGGCTCTCCCACGTCCCGGAGACTCATTTCCAACCCTTCTGGGAAATCGTGCGCCGTGCCCTCAAACCTCAGGGCAGAGTCTTTTTCGTCGATAGCCTTAAGACCCAAAGATCAACGGCTCTCGACCATCAGCCATTGGATGATTCAGGCATCGTCGAACGCCGGCTCAACCACGGAGAAACATTTCACATCGTGAAGCGCTTCTTTGACCCAGAGGCATTGATGGCGAGACTGGAGAACCTGGGATGGTCTGGCGAAATCCACACCACCCCCGAGTTTTTCTACTATGGTTCCCTCCGACTGCGGGACTCCGTCGAGTGCCCTCGCTGAATCCGCGCAGTCCCCTTACTTTTCGAGGCGGAAAAACTCCGTGCCTTCTGGCTCAATCAACAACTCATTTTGGTCTCCAACCAAAACGGGCACCGGCCCAGGGCTCCAGGTCCGCAAATCCGGTGACCGGCTCAGCGACCAATCCGGGACATTCTCCCAGCTGAGACGGAGGCTTTCACCCGATGCACGTTCCAGCGAGAGATCCGGTGCCGCAGCCTCATCAAAGACGACGTCACCTCCAGTGAACCCGTCAACGGTGATCGAATAAGATCCACCTTCGTTCGCCCCATCTTCACCAACCACGACAAAGTAGTTTCCACCCACAATCGCGACAAAACTCCCCGAAACGCCCGTCGAGCCTACGCCACTGAACACCAACTGCCCGTCTGCCGAATACACTTCAAGGTGAGGATAAAAGTAACTATTCGACGACGTCTCCGCTAGATTCAGGGAAATCGAATCTCCGATCGCAGCACGAAACGCATACAGCTCAAGGTTTCCCGGCCCAATCCCGCCATTCATCGAAACCCCTGCTTCCAGAGATCTTCCCGCCGTCTCAAACGCCGTTCCAATCACCGCGAGTGACACCTCATAGGAGTTTTCTCGGGTCCCCTCCACCTCACTCACGATCGCCGTATAGTCCCCGGAGACACTGGCCACAAACGTCACCTCCGTACCAGGATCCCCGGACGCGTACGCCACGCGGGCACCAGCCGGATCAAAAATCTCAAGCTTGGGCTCGAAATAACTGTCGGCCGAAATCTCGCCGAATCCAAACTTCACCGTTTTCCCTGCCTCCGCTTCAAAAGACCATAAATCGAAATCTCCATAATTGAGCATTCCCGAGGCCGTCGAACCATTCGCCAATGGCCCGCTATCCGCCATCGCGGTGAAATCCCTCCCCGCCACCGCCAATGACAGTTGGTAGGAGTTCTGCCGATCGGTGTCCGATTCGTAGACGATCACTCGATACTCCCCGGTCTCACTCGCCATGAATCCAACGGCCGCTCCCACATCGGAGACATCCGAGGCCACCAAAGTCCCCGAAGGGGCATACACTTCCAGGACCGGAGCGAAATAGGAGTCCGGCGAAATCTCCCCGAATCCCAACCGCACCGATTGGCCGAGGGATGCTTCAAATCTCCAAAGGTCAAAGTCGCCAAAATCGATCGATCCCCGAACATCCGCTCCATTGGCAATCCATCCATCACCCAATTCACCCACAAAGGCTCCCGCGGAGATCGCTAGCGATACCCGATAGGAATTCTCACGGTCCGTGCCCGATTCGCTAAAAATCGCCGTAAACACCCCACTCGAAGTCGCCGTGAAGGCCACCGAAGCCCCCTCTGAGTCCAAATCCCAAGCGACTCGATTGCCGATCGGATCGAAAATCTCTAGGAAGGGATCAAAGTAGGAATCGGGAGAAATCTCTCCAAATCCGAAGCGAATGACCTCCCCGGCATGCGCCTCAAAGGTCGCCAAATCAAAATCCCCATATTGAGTGATCCCGTTCACGTCCTCACCATTGCCAATCGAGAAGGTCGCTGCATCCGCAGAGGACACATGCCCGCCCAGCGCGAGGAAGACCCGATAGGAATTCTCACGATCATGACCACTTTCACTGACAACCGCCGTGTAAGTTCCCGAGCGGTTGGCAGAGAACGCCACGGATGCCCCGACCCCATCTTCATCGACCGCCACCCTTGCACCGCTGGGGTCAAAAATCTCCACCAGCGGAGTGAAATAACTATCTGGGCTCACTTCACCCATACCGAAGCGAACCGCTTGTCCCGCCACCGCTTGAAAGGTCCACACATCAAAATCGCCAAATTGGATGGTCCCTCCGAGCTCCGCTCCGTTCGTCAAGATTCCATTGTCCACCGAAGCCGCAACGACCGGATCCAGATTTACCAGTGAGATTCGATAACTGTTTGCTTGGTTGCCCGTCTGCTCAGTCAGAATCGCCCGATAAACTCCTGTTTCGGAAGGAGTAAAGGCCACCGCAGCCCCTTCCGAATCCACATCCGTCGCGATGAGCTCCCCATTGGGAGCAAAAACTTGCAATCGCGGTTCGAAATAAGAATTGGGGGTGATTTCTCCGAAACCCATCCTCACTGGACGCCCCCGAGTCCCCTGAAAAGTCCAGGAATCGATGTCCCCGATATCCATTGTTCCCGTGAGATCCTGACCATGGGTGATGACCCCACTATCCCCACTCGTCACCGAAGTCCCACTACCGAGAAACAGCTGAACCTGCCACCCTCCGACGTTATTGTTTCCTGTCTCGTTCAACCGAATCCGGTAAGTCCCCGAGTTCACCGCCTGATAGAAAATCAGCCCTCCGGTTGTCGTAGCAACCGATCCCACCACCTCTCCCCCAGGAGCCAGCAACTCACTGGTGATACTGACTGAAGAACTACTCGCCAGGGAAGCCACACCGATCCGGATATGTTGCCCACCTTCAGCGTAAAACGTCACTTCATCCACTTCGCCAAGAGTCGCGATATTCCCGGAAGCCGTTTCACCCGAAGACAAAGCGAGCGCATGGGAAAGCAAACCGCTGACAAGAAACCAAAAAAACCAACCACGTATCATCGAAAGCATAGACAAAAGTTAGATAGCGATACCCATCCATGAACCCACCCCCCAACAAAGCAAGCCTCTTCTCGTGACAGCTCTTTTCTTCAACAATCAAAAATATCACCCAACCCAAGACCCTCTTATCTTTTCATGATCCTAATCTTCACCCAAAACCTTTAATATTCAAACTTTACGGGGATACCTTCTCCTGGCGAACTCATTCACCGATCACCGAATACCGGTTTTTGCTTCTCACCATGAAACCCACCTTTCTCGTCCTTGCCTGGACTGGGTGCCTTCCGCTGGGGGCAGCGCCCCCAAACGTCGCTCTTTCCTGCGAAGGAAGATTCCAGATCCTCCAAATCCGGGGAGAGCATCCCAAAGAATGGCTGCGGTTCGAACGCCCCGAATCCTCCGACGTTCCCCTGCAAGCCTTCCCTTGGCCTGGGCTTTACTTTCTCTCCCCAGACGGACGATGGCTTTGCCGCATGC
This sequence comes from Haloferula luteola, assembly GCF_014201715.1. Lineage (GTDB taxonomy): Bacteria > Verrucomicrobiota > Verrucomicrobiia > Verrucomicrobiales > Akkermansiaceae > Haloferula > Haloferula luteola. Next base: position 125,183 of record NZ_JACHFD010000007.1, on the reverse strand, counting down.
AAAAAGTCGGATCGGGCGACGCCATCGCGATGCTATATCAGATTGAGTCCAACGGACGCGTCTCAGAAGTCCTCGGATTCGACGCACAACTCTGGAAGGAGTGGGATGCCGCCACCCGAGTCAAACATCTGGCTCTCTTTCATACTGGAATCGCCTCGATCTCATGGAGCACTCCGACTCAGCTCCTTCACCTCACCCTATCAGGCAAGGATCCCGCAACTGACGCCCCAATCATGGAGCTTCCCATCGAATACGACCTTGAAAGCCATCAAGTGCACTCCAGAACGGTGACTTCTGATTCCCCTTGAGCCCGAATTCCGACTCCTAGCCCTCTCGTCTTTTCCATGCCTCTGGATTCATTTCTCGGAGAGATCCTCTTCCAAGCACTCCTCGAGGGTCTTCTCGCTCGCTTCTTCTATGGCAGCGGTTGGGTCGCACTAAAAGTTCTATCAGGTGGGCGACTCCGAATGGCTCCTTTTCGCGAAATGCGCGAACTCAAACTCAAGAAAAATCGACCTTCGCCCCCCGAACATCCACCGCGTCTCACAGCCAAGTTCGTCTGCTTGGTCGGCATGGGAGCTTGGGCTGTCACGGGCCTTGGAATCTACTTCGCGATCCGCGCCCGTTGACTTCCATCTCTCCCTGACCGCTTCACCTGCCGAGGATCGCTTCAGCGGACCCGTGCATAGGGCCGAAAGGTTTCCACCGTCGCCATCGCTTCGTCATAGAGAACCCCTCGATGCAATCCGAGCTTGGAGGCGATTGGCGAATCGATCATTGCCGACGAATCCGCCGCACTCATCTGGAACAGCACCCGCATTCGGAAATCGGAGAGCAACTTCCGTGGAATCCAACGCGAGACGTGGCTCCATGCATCCGCCGTCACGATCAGGTGGATGCCCGCCGCCGGACCCTCGCTGATCAAACTCTGGAAGACCTTCGCCGTATTCACAGCACCGGACGAATCGTCATCGAAGGAAAAGCGAAACTCATCTTCCTCCCGCAGTCCCTTGAAACGCTGAACATCCCGCACCAAAACAAATACCTCTTCCTCCGTACCTGCCTCGAGCCTTGCTTGCAAGGCGGCCATCCCTTTCTCCAAATTCGTGGGCGTCCACACCTCCACTGCCTGTGGGAGCGCAGCTGCCAGCCTGCCCAGTTCTCCATCCGGGCCTTCAGGGTCGAGAATCACCCACCGTGCACTCTCTGGGGTATGAAGCGCTGAGAGGGAGCGTAGCACGGATTCGAGGAGCGCTTTCATGCGTTCCTCGCCTTGCCCCACTGCCAAGAGGTTAGCTCCGCTTTGGGCCGGAAATTTCACTTCCGTGGGCCCCTTGATCGCATTCGGCGCGCCTAGCCAAACCCGGCTCACCTCAGGGGCTTCTCTGGGCGATTGAGCCATCGCCTCCTGCCATCGCGGATTCTCCGACAATTCAGCGGGAGCATTTCCCTCGTAGACCACCGGTAATGGCAGCGAACAGCCCCGCTCCCGAGCCATTTCCGCAACCGCTTCCAGTCGCTTGCCCCGCTCCTCCTCGGACAACCACACGGTCTGGAATGGACTATTGTTGGCCACCGCTCCCGCGTGATCATTGTAAATCCCCTCGCCGGGTCGCGTCAGCAGCCGGGGTGCCGGATTGTCATCATCCATGATCAAATAGGCATCGGCTTCATTGCATTGCAAAGCGATGCGAATCACCATCTGACCCAAGGTTGCCCGAGCTAAAGTGTAAGCACCTCCTAAGGTTTGAGATCCCAGAATCACATGGATCCCAAAAGCCCGTCCTTGGCGCACGATTCGATCGAGCAGCAACGATGCCTCCTGAGAAGTGCCATCGTCCTCCGTGAAAAACTCCTGAAACTCGTCGATCAACAGCAACGTGCGCGGCAGCGCCTTGCCGGTTGCCTTCCGGTAACTTGCCACATCCTGCGCACCGCAGGCCCGAAACTGCTCACCTCTCTGGCGCAGCTCCTCATCCACCCGCCGTAGAACGCTCAACCCGAACTCTCGGTCACTTTCCACTGCGACCACCCGCGCATGGGGCAATCGGTGCGTGCCGTACGCTTTGAATTCCACGCCCTTCTTGAAATCGATCAAATAGAACTCCACCTCTTCCGGGCTGCAATGCAACGCCAGGTTGGTGATCATCACGTGAAACAACGTGGATTTCCCCGAACCCGTTTTGCCCGCGATCAACGCATGCTGCCGGGTTCCTTTGCCCATCGCCAACACCTGCAACTTGCGGGCTCCTGCGCGGCCGATCGGAACTCGCAACTCTTCGGCCGTGGTCTCCGTCCACAACTCCCCCTGAGGCGCGATCGCCGAAAAAGGGACTTCAACACGGTTCGAATCGACGTGAGCCCGCCCGATCCGATGAACCCATTCCGACTGCCATGCTGCTGGCGGAGCGGAGTCCAACACCACCTCTCCACCCATCTGGGCAAGGCGCCAAACCCCTCCGTCTTGGCGGAGCACAAGGCAGGTTCTCCGCAACTCCTCATCCAACTTCACATCCTGAAGAGCCGCCTCCATCTGAATCACCGGGTAAACCCCGCATCTCGGCCCACCCGCCAACAAACTCCGCAAACGCTGCAAAGCCGTTTCACTGAAGTGAGTGGGAAATCCGGCAATGAACACAAATTGGTACTTCTCCGCCATCTCACCGGCGCTTCGATTGTACTCGGAAATCGTTTCGAATTCATTGCGGAGATACATCTGAATGACCTTCTCCACATGTTCATTCAGCTCCCCAAGTCGTTCGTCAATTTGAGGGGCTTGCGTCCAGATTCGGCCGTGGATCAGCGTGTCCTCATAGTCGGCCAAATGCATCAGACCGGCAAAATCACGCCCTAGTCCCACGGGGTCGATGACCGTAAATGCCGACTGCCCCACCGGTCGCGAAGCCAGAATCCGCAGGGCGAGCGCATTCATCGCATCTGCCGCTTCCGCCGCGCCACCTTCCAAGAGCAAGGCTCCATGGGACGGGAAACCCAAACTCAAGGGAACCACCAGCTCTTCAGGCAAAACGAAGTGCTCCTCGGTGGGAAGATCCACCCCCCAATCCGCACGAGAAATCTTCAATGTCCCCAAGGGAACCACCTCCTCCGCCGCCACCGGTGGATCCCAATCACCATCCGCCAATGGCCGCCAATCCGGAAAACGTCGTTGCCGATCACCCTCCCCATCGACGAGAGGGGTCAACGCCGCCGTGACCTCCTTGGTCCATGTCGAGGCGAGGCCTTCGAGCACCTCCTGATACTCCGCTTCCGAAGCGGCATCACCCGCAACCCGTTGCTCGTCGCCCTTCTCTGCGATCGCCACCTTTTCCGCCTCAAAAAGGCGCCGCTGTTCCAGCGCCTCCGCCTCACGTCTCGCCATCCGCACCGCGTGAAGACGCTCCTCCCATTCCGTCAATCGCTCCCACTGCGCCTCGAGCTTTTTCCTCCCCACCGCGATCTTCTCCTGAGTATCGCCATCGGACTCCCGTAGCTTCTCACTGAATCCGGCGCGCAATCCCGTCGACTCCTCACCGACCTCTGCCTTCAGAGCTTCCACTCTTTCGACCATCGCATTCACCGCCATCGATCCTGCCAAGCGGATTCGCTGAAGATCCAGCGCGAGTCTCCGAGCCTTCGTCCACACCATTCCCAACGCCACCAGATACACCACCGTCACGGCTCCTACCGCCCAGGCTGCCGGCATTCCCCAAGCTTCCACCTCGGCAGGGCGACCCGACAACCCTACGGCGGCTCCCACCGCCGCCACCCACCACAACGGCAGCGGCAGAAATCGAAATACCTTCGCAGGCCAAGCTCCCCTCACCTCCTCCAAGGACTTCTCCGCCGCCGCCCTCAAAGAACCTTCGGAATCTCCAGACACACCCACCCCCTTCCCCACCATCGACTTGGCAAAGAAGGGCTTGAAGCCCCACAGATATTTCAGAGCTTGAGCCGCCTTATCGTTGGCATCAGCTCGATCTCCCGCCGCCTTTTCTCTCAGCGCCTGAAGCTCCTGTTTGGCCCGATCGTAGGTCGCCTGAAGCTCCTCATGGCGCTTCAGCATCTCCCCTTGCGCCTGTCCGAGAAGACGATCTCGCTCCGCCGAAATCCGGTCCGTCAACGCCTGCCGAGCAGAGTGGTATCGCTCCTGAATCCATGCACTCCGACGCTCATGGAATGCCTGCCCGGCGGCCTCCATTTCCGCCAACTCAGCTTCCATCCCAATCCTCTTCCCTTCCATCTCGGCGTCTGCACGCTCCTGCTCGAGACGGATCGATCGCCGAGTCGCCAGAATGCTATCATGCCTCGCATCACGGGCTGCTTCCTCACGCCGAGCCGTTGTCTCGATCGCCCCCTTTACCTTCGCCAGCGTTCCCAGCACATAGCCGGGCTCCAGCGGATCATTCACAGTCGCCATGGATTTTTGAAATCAGTCGTTCGAGGTCAGCCATCACCCGGATGGCGCGATCGGCCTCCTCAGGCAGCCCATCGAGAAAATGGCTGGCAAATTCTTCCGCTTTGGCGTCCTTCCAGGATTCTCGGACCGCCTGCCAGCGCACCATCAATTCGCGGGTCGCGTCGCGGACCACCGCGGCCGATGCACCTGCCTGGTTCACGGTGCTCCCTCCTCTTCACTCGAAGCGCGAGGCTGCGGTGTCCGCCCCGCATATTCATCAAGAGTTCGAATCATCGCATCCAAACTCGCCAGCGCCTTCGGCACATCGATCGCCAAGCGATCGCGCAGATGATCCAATGGAGACAGCGCAGGTGCCACCACCCCGTCGAATCGCCGCGCCCATTGGCGAGTCATTTCCAGCTTGGCCTCCGCCTCTTCGAGGGCCCGAGCCGCTTTTTTCTCCACCATCTTGGGTGCCGCCAGATCATCCCGCAGGCCGGAAAGCTGGGCCGTCATCAATTCCGCCTTGGCCTGCTCCCAGCGCCGGGTCCGACGCCTCACCTCACCTTCCCACGCCATCCGGCGATCATGCGTCAACCATTCGCGCAACCGCTTCACATCAAAGGAGACATCGTCCAAAGCCGTGCCCGTGCGCTGGCCATACCTCGCCAGCGCCGCGCGGAACTCTTCCAACGCCTCAATCGATGCTACCTTCGCCGGTCCCGCCATGGCCCACTCAGCGTTGATCGAGGTACTGTTGGATCTTTTCCGCCTTGCGGAGAAGATAAGGGGCATGGCGCTCGGCCACCTCGTTGAACCGCTTCAACCCTTTCATCGTCTGGAGAAATTCGACCGCAAACTTCTCCTGCTCCTGATCCTGCCAACTCTCTCCCAATGATGAATAACGCGCCATCAATGAAGCCGTGCGATCCCGCAACTCCTCATTGAATCGGTGCAATTCCACCGCAAAACGGCGCAATTCTTCGGGGTCGACGATCGCTTGAGCCATGAGAAAAACCTAGTCGGGTCCTCCAACCCCACAAGAAGCAATCTTGTTGCCCTCCGTGCGGAGTTTCCCTGACATCCGATTCCCCCTCACACTCCAATATCCTCATTCCAGAGCGTCGGCTGAGCCTCGATGAAACGAGTCATCAATTCCACACAGCGCTCGTCCTCCGCCAAAACCACCTCGACGCCTCGCGAACGAAGCCAATCCTCTTCGCCCAAAAAAGTCCGGTTCTCTCCCACGATCACCCGTGGAATTCCATACAGCAAAATCGCACCACTGCACATGCTGCAAGGCGACAAGGTCGTGTAGATTTCGCACTCTCGGTAGACAGCCGCCGACAGACGCCCCGCATTCTCCAAGGCGTCCATTTCTCCATGCAGCACCACGCTCCCGCCCTGCACGCGGCGGTTGTGCCCACGTCCAATGATTTCACCCCGATGGACCAGCACGCTGCCGATCGGAATGCCCCCTTCTTCAAGACCCAGCCGGGCCTCCCGGATCGCCTCTTCAAGAAATCGATGCATGACGGCATGATTTTCGCTATAATACCCCACCGTGCCAGCGGATTCCGTCGGTTCGGTGATTTCAAAACAGCTAACCCCACGTACTATGGCCAAAGTCCGACTCTCCGGCACGGTGCGCGGAGCCGACGACCCTCATCGTTCGGTCCGCGCCCGACTCCTCTACCTGCTCTTTGATGCAGGATGGGACATCTACAACTCCAACGGCGACCAGCGCATCACCCTCGGCAACATCGAAAAAAAGATCACCGAGGCAGAAGCCTTCGTGTTCACCCCCGGTGCGAGCCTCGAGGACATGTTCAAGGCGGTCTCGGTATTCGTGGGGTATCAGACGCTCGACAAACACCTCGCAGGAAAGCCCACCGTGCTCCTCAATAGCGACCGCTCTTGGGACCCGTTTTTTGGCGTGCTTTCCCACCTCCACAAACTCGGCACGATCAAACAGGAATTCCGTGAATTTCTGCTTTCAGCAGACACTCCGGAAACCGTGCTCACCACCTTGAGTGCTGCCAGCCAGACCGGAGTGCCCGATGCCGGTCGCGAAAAGCTCGCCCACGCATCTTCGCCGCTTGCCGTCACCGACGAACCACCGCCATCCGACTTGCTCGGGAACATCTGCGTTTTCTGCTCGGCGACCCTTGAGGAATCCTCCTACCTCGAAGATGGGGAAAACCTTGGCAGACTCATCGCCCATCACGGATTCGGTTGCGTTTCCGGTGCCGGAAAATCCGGCATCATGGGTGCGGTCGTCAAAGGGGCTTCGCAAGCCGGCGGCTGGACCGGTGGCTCGAACGTCCCCCACATCATTGAACTCGAAGGCCTCCCGGAAGGCCTCTCCTCCTTCTGGCTGCGGCCCGACATCTACACCCGGATGGAAGTGATGATCCAACACTCCAATGCCTTCGTCATCATGCCCGGCGGCGCCGGCACCTTCCAGGAACTGCTCGCCCTGATGATCTTCCGCCAACAGGGGAACCCACTGATGAAAGACAAACCCGTCGTCATCTACAACCGGCAGAATCGTGCAGGCATCGGCTTCTGGGATCCTCTCATCGATCTTCTCGATGGCGTCTGCCAACCGGGCGAATTCGTTGTCGCCACCCAGCTGGAGGACATCCTCCCCGCGATTCAATCGCGGCTTCCGCAAGCCATTTCCGAGGCCTGCTGAGCCATCCATCCCTGCTTTCCGAGTAGGAAAGCAGGGCCACCTCCGGCGGCACGGATCATTCCAGGCAATCGACCAAGGCCGCCAAAACGAGGTCCACATTCGCCTGAGTGGCGGAGTGCCCCATCAGCCCGATCCTCCAGGCCTTGCCTGCGAAAGGTCCCAAGCCTGCGCCGATCTCGATGCCATAGGTGTCCAGCAAACGTGCCCTCACCGATCCATCGTCCGCGCCATCGGGGATACGCACGCAGTTCAGAGTATGAAGTGAGTGCTCAGGAATGTACGACAGACCCAGTGATTCAAGACCGGCACGCAGACGCCGATGAAGATGCGCATGGCGCTCCCACCGAGCCTCAAGGCCTTCCTCAAGGACGATTTCGAGTGCCTCCCGGAGCGCGTAGATCATATTGACCGGAGCCGTATGATGGTAGGCTCGCTTGCCCTTCCCTGAATAATAGTCCTTCAGCATGGTCACATCGAAATACCAACTCTGTGGCTTGGTCTTCCGCGACTCGATGACGTCAATCGCCGCCGGAGAGAAAGAAACAGGAGAAAGACCCGGTGGACAAGACAGGCACTTTTGAGTCCCCGAAAAGATGGCGTCGATGTTCCATTCGTCCACTTTCACCGGGTGCCCCCCAAGTGAGGTCACGGCATCCACCACCAGCATGATCCCCTCATCATGAACGATCTTTGAAATCCCCTCCAGCGGCTGATGCGCACCCGTCGAGGTCTCCGCATGCACAATGGTCAGCACCTTCGCCTTTGGCTGTCGCTGCACCTCTTCTGCAATCTGCTCGTCGGTGAAGATTTCTCCCCACGCGACCTCCAATCGGTGAACCACCACTCCCGCGCGTTCCATCACCTCCGCCATCCGCGCGCCAAAGACGCCGTTGATGCACACAATCGCCTCATCCCCCGGTTCCATCAAATTGGTCACCACACACTCCATTCCTGCCATGCCCGTTGCCGACACAGGAAAAGTCAGTCGGTTCTCCGTCATGAACACCTCCCGCAGCTTCACGCAGGTCTCGTCCATGATTTCGATATAACGGGGATCAAGATGCCCCAATGTTGGAGCACCTAGAGCCCGAAGAATTCGCTGGGGGACCGTACTGGGGCCGGGCCCCATGAGGATGCGTTCTGGAAATGCAGTCATGGCAAAATCAATCAAACTAAGGGGAAAAACTGGGATCGAACTCACCGGAAAACGCCCGAGCCGTCAATTCCGCGAAAAGCACACCATAGGCCGGCAGCAGACGACGATGAATCAATCCCACCCGAACCGCGTGGGAGACAAAGGCGCTCTTCATCGCATTCATCGTCATCTTCTCCAAATCCAACAGGGAAAGACCGAACAAAGACGTCGCCAATGCCAGCTCCTTCGACAGCTCCGTGTCACTCATCAATCGGTCATCCGTATTCAGAAACACCCGGAATCCCATCGCATGAAATCCTTGGAAGGGATGCGCTTCCAGAGAAGGACAAGCCCCCGTGTGCACATTGCTCGACAAACACATCTCCAGTGGAATCCGACGATCGAGAACATACTGAGCAAGTGTTCCCAATTTCCAAGAGCCATCGGCACCAACCGCCATATCATCAACCAGTCGCGTGGCGTGACCCAAACGGTGAGCCCCACACCATTGCAAGGCTTGCCAGATGCTCTCCAGCCCAAACGCCTCGCCCGCGTGAATCGTGATCGAAAAGTTTGCACGGTGGATCGCTTGAAAAGCCGCCAAATGCTTCTTCGGCGGATACCCAGCTTCTCCCCCTGCCAAATCAAATCCCACCACTCCGCGGTCCCGCCATCGAATCGCCAGTTCGGCAGCCTCCAGCGAATCCTGACGATCCCGCATCGCACACACGATCAACCCCCATTCCACGCCAAAAGCACCTCGGCCACGCTCCAAACCCGCCAGCACTGCTGCCACCACTTCATCTTGGCTCAGCCCCCCCGATGTATGAAACACCGGTGCAAACCGCACTTCGGCGTAGACCACACCATCCGCCGCCATGTCCTCCAGGAATTCGTAGGCCACCCGCTCCAAATCGTCCGCTCTCTGCATCACCGCAGTGGTATGCGCAAAACCTTCCAAATACTCTGGAAGGTTGCCTCTCTGCGCACCCCGGTGAAACCAGTTTGCCAAGGCCGCTGGATCCTCTGTCGGCAATCCCCCATAGCCCGTTTCCCGCGCCAACTCGATCACAGTCGCTGGGCGCAACCCCCCATCCAAATGCTCATGGAGCAACACCTTCGGCAACCGCCGGAAGTCGAGGGCTTCCACCAAAGCCGCCCCTTCCGGCAGAGGACACACCGGGAGACTCTCCGGATATCGCTGCTCGATCATCTCCGCATTCTAGCAGAACCCACCGGCAAGTCACCGGGCAAATGCGGCTCCCGTCCTCTTGCCTCCCGGCCCGCTTTCTGCTCAGTTGCAAGGGATGTCCAAGATTTCCACGCATGCCCTCGATCTCACCCGTGGCCGACCCGCCGCGGGGCTCGGTGTGCGCCTCCTCCATCAGGGAAAACTCCTCACTGAGATCACCACCAACGCCGATGGCCGCAGCGAGGCCCCCCTCGCCCTCGACCCGGCCACGGGGGACTACCAGATCGAATTCTCAGTGGGTCCGTACTATCGCCAACTCGGCATCGATTCCCCCTTCCTCGAGACCGTTCCCATCGCCTTCCGCGTGACCGCCGGGGAGTCCTATCACATTCCTCTTTCTTTCACCCCATGGGCCTACAGCACCTACCGAGGATCCTGAAATGACAGAGGCAGGTCAGCGTGCCGTCGAACGGCTGGAGGCTCTCGGGCGAATCTCCGACGACCCTCACTTCCTCCTTCGCACCTTCCTCTCGCCCGCCAGCCGCCAGGCAGGGGATCAGGTTATGGAGTGGATGCGTGCCATCGGCATGTCCACCGACCGCGCCCGCGACGGCACACTCCGTGGCATTCTTCCCGGGTCACAACCCACCGCACGCCCGCTGCTACTCGGCTCCCATCTCGACACCGTCAAGGACGCCGGAAAATACGACGGCCCCCTCGGAATTCTAACCGCCCTAGCGGCGCTGGAAACACTCGGAAATCAATCCCTCCCCTTTCCCGTTCATCTCCTCGCATTTTCCGACGAAGAAGGAGTTCGCTTCCACACCACCTACCTCGGCTCCCGCTCACTCGCGGGACCTCTCGACTCCGAAACTCTCGCCCAACGGGACGCCTCCGGCACCACTGTCGCCGCGGCCCTCGCTCACGAAGGCTTCGACGACGGAGTTGAAATCTCCTATTCATCGGACTCTATTCTCGGCTACGTCGAAGCTCACATCGAACAGGGACGTGTCCTCGAAGAAGCAGGGGAAGCACTTGGCGTCGTCTCGGCCATCGCCGGCCAATCGCGACTCACACTGACCCTCACCGGTCGCACCGACCATGCCGGCACCACTCCCATGCCGCTCCGCCGTGATGCCCTAGCAGCAGCAGCCGAGTGCATTCTCCACATCGAAGCTCAGGCCCGTGCGCACCCCCCTCTCGTCGCCACTGTTGGCACCCTTCATCTCCACCCCTCGGTCTCCAATTCGATTCCTGGCTTCGCTTCGCTCTCGCTCGACTTTCGCCATCCCGATCCAGTCGAACACCGACTGCTCCTGGCTCGCCTCCACGATACCCTTCACGAAGTCGCCTCACGTCGCGAACTCACATTGAACTGGTCCATCGTCCAGGAGAACCCTCCTGTTCCTTGCGATCCGCTGCTCACACGGCACCTCGCCGAGGCCATTGAGCAAGAGTTCGGCATCTGCCGTACTTTGGTCTCTGGTGCTGGTCACGATGGCGTCGCCATCTCCGCCCTTGGCCCCATCGCCATGCTCATGGTCCGTTGCCGGGATGGGCTTTCCCACCATCCCGACGAATTCGCCTCCCCAGAGGACATCGAGGCCACCATCCGCGTTCTTGTGCGCTTCTTAAAATCCCTCGCTAACACCTGATGTACGATCTTCTCGTCCACGCTCTGGCGCCTGACGGCCAACCCCTCTCCCTCGCCGTGGAAGAAGGGTTTGTCGTCGACTCCGGTCCTTCAGTGAGCGGATCCGCCCTTGAAGAGATGGAGGCAATTCACGCGGTTCTCCTTCCGGCTTGGATCGATTCTCACGTGCATTTCAACGAACCGGGTCGCCAACACTGGGAAGGCATCGCGACCGGCTCCCGGGCACTCGCCGCCGGAGGAGGATGCGCCTTTTTCGACATGCCGCTCAACTCGTCTCCTCCGGTCACCACCCGCGAACGCCTCGAGGAAAAGCGTCGCTTGGCCGAATCTCTCTCCCATCTCGACTTTGCGCTCTGGGGCGGACTCACGCCCGATTCCATCCGCCATCTCCCGGAAATGGCCGCCGCGGGTGCCATCGCCTTCAAGGCTTTCATGTGCGATTCCGGAATCGACGAATTTCCCGCGGCGGATGCGGCAACCTTGCGCGAGGGCATGCGCATCGCGGCCGACCTTCACCTTCCCGTCGGAGTTCACGCCGAAATCGCCCAACCCCGGCAACTCACGGGTCACGACATGGCCGCCTGGCTCGAATCAAGACCGATCGACTTCGAGCTCGACGCCATCCAGCTCGCCCTCGACCTCGCTCACGAAACTGGCTGCGCCCTCCACATCGTCCATGTGACCTGCCCCGAAGGCATCGATCTGGTCACGACCGCAAAATCGGCTGGCATCGACGTCACGGTCGAAACCTGCCCCCATTACCTCCTTCTCGACACGGATGATGCCCAACGCATCGGTGCTGCCGCAAAATGCGCCCCTCCTCTCAGGTCACCCGCCACGGTCGCAGCGCTTTGGCAACGACTCCTTTCAGGACAGATCGACACTCTCGGCTCGGACCATTCTCCATCTTCTCCCGAACTCAAAATCGGCGACGACCTCTTTGCCATCTGGGGAGGCATCGCTGGCATCCAGCATGGCCTCCCTTTGCTCTTCCAGCACGCCATGGACTTTGCTCCGGCTTGGAGCTCCCGTGTCGCATCCCGCTTCCGTCTGCCACACAAAGGTCATCTTCTCCCCGGATTCGAGGCCGACTTCGTGCTCGTCGAATCCAACTCCGAGCCCATCTCCACGGATCAACTCCTCACCCGCCATCCCCTCTCACCCTACCTCGGTTTCACACCCCGCTACCGCATTGCAGAGACCTTCTTGAGAGGCCAACGGGTCGCCGCGCAGACCCGCGGTCGCTTCCTTCGGCCCTCTCACACCGAGCACGGACCCATGCCCCTTTTCCCATGAACACTCGAACCTCCGTCCAAGCCCGCCACGCCCTCATCGCACCGGATGGGCATGTTCCGTCGGACTTCCCTCATTGGTCCGGAGTGCGCACCCACGTCATCCTATCCCCCGCCATCGGGGCCTCCCTCAGCCAATTCCTCCTGCTGTTCGAACAACCCCTCGCGACTGCATTTTTTCCCGAAAGCGACCACGAGCACGCCATCTACGTCGAATACGGCCCGGTCCGCGCCGAATGGTCGGGCGGCTCTCAAGAACTCACCTCAGGCGGCTTCCTTTTCACCCCGGCTCACACCCACCTCACCCTCCACGGGGAACCTGGCGCGCGCCTCACGGTATTCCGCAAAGTCTTCGCGGCGATTTCCGGCATCCCGAGCCCTCCCGTCACCCATGGAAATGCCGCCGACATTCCCGCCGAACCGTTTCTCGGCAACCCGCGCGCCCTCCTGCAAACCCTTCTGCCCACCGATATCCACTTCGACCTCGCAATCAACATCTTCACCTACCAGCCCGGAGCCACCCTTCCATTTGTCGAAACCCATATCATGGAACACGGACTCCTGATGCTCTCCGGACAGGGGATCTACCGCTTGGAGGACCGCTACTATCATGTCCAGGCAGGCGATGCGATCTGGATGGCCCCCTACTGCCCGCAATGGTTCGCGGCCATCGGCGACGAACCCGCCACCTACCTCTACTACAAGGACATTCATCGACTCCCATGACCCCGATCGGTGCGTGGACTTCCTCAAGCACCTTGCCACCTCACCTCCGTGCCTCTCCTTCCCAACATCCCCCGCCTTCTGGATGAACTGGCTCACCTCGCCACGATCTCCGCGCACCCGGCACCTGCCGTGACCCGAGTGCTCTTTTCCGAGGAAGACCTCACCGCACGCGCCTGGCTTCTGACCCTTGCCGAAAATGCCGGCCTTCGGACCCGCTCCGACTCGATCGGCAACCTCTTCATCACCCTGCCAGGGAGCGATCCCTCCCTGCCCGCCGTCGCCACTGGCTCCCACACCGATGCCATCCCGAATGCCGGCGCCTACGATGGCGTCGTCGGAGTCCTCGGCGGCCTCGAAGCTCTCCGCTCCATCGCCGAATCCGGTGAAACACCGCGCCGCTCGATTGAACTCATCATGTTCACCGCCGAAGAACCGACCCGCTTCGGCATCGGTTGCCTCGGTTCCCGCATGATGGCCGGCACGATCACCGCCGACGAAGCCCGCCAACTCCGCGACCCGAACGGCATCTCCCTTGAACAACTACGACCTCCCCAGTATTCCGGCGACCTTGCCGCAACACGCCTCACTCCCGGCTCCTATTCCCACTTCATCGAACTTCACATCGAACAAGGCCCTCACCTCGAAGCCGCCGGTATCGATATCGGGCTTGTCGAAAAAATCGCTGCTCCCGCCGCCTTCCGCCTCACTTTCACCGGTACCGGCGGCCATGCCGGGGCCGTCCTCATGCCTGGCCGCCACGATGCCTTCCTCGCCGCAGCCGAAACCGCCCTCGCCGTCGAAACTGCGGCCCTCGAATCCGGTTCCCCCGATACCGTTGGCACCACCGGCGTCATCGAAGTCAAACCAGGGGCGATCAACTCAATCCCCTGCCACGCCCTGATGGAGATCGATTTCCGTGATACCGACCTCGCCGCCCGCGATGCCGCCCTCATCCGAATCCGCCAGTCCGCAGAGACCATCTGCGAACGACGCGGCGTCCAGCTCGATTGGTTCCTCATCAATTCCGATCCACCCGCCCTTTGTTCCCAGGAAATTCTCGCAGTCGCAGAAACTCACACCACCGATCTGAGCTATACTTCCACCCGCCTGATCAGCCGCGCCTACCACGATTCTCTTTTCATGGCCCGACTCTGCCCTACCGCCATGATTTTCATCCCCTGCCTCAATGGCTGGTCGCATCGTCCCGACGAATTCTCCTCTCCCCAAGCCATCGCCAAAGGCACCACCCTGCTCGCCCATACCCTCCTCACCCTCGCTGCTTCGTGATCCCCGGCCCCGAATCCGACTGCTGAAAATCCGCCCTTCTCTTCCGTGCCCACCCTCACCATCAATCGCCGCGCCTTCGATCTCGCCGGTCTTCCGCCCCACCGGAGCGTTCTCGATTTCCTCCGCGATCACCATCTCACCGGCACCAAATGCGGCTGCAACGAAGGCGACTGCGGCGCATGCACCATCCTTCTCCTCGAAGTCGATCGACCCCCGCGCGCCATCAACGCCTGCATCACCCCCGTCCTCTCCCTCTCCGGTCGCGAAATTGTCACCTCCGAGGGCCTAGCAGACTCCCATCGCCTCCATCCTGCCCAACAGGCAATGGTCGACCACCACGGGTCCCAGTGCGGCTACTGTACCCCTGGTTTCATCTGCTCGATGGTCGAAGCCGCCGACCGGGGCATCACCTCCGACCCCGCCAAGCTCGCCGACCAACTCTGCGGCAATCTTTGTCGTTGCACCGGCTACCGCCCCATCCAGCACGCCGCCGCCAATCTCCCCCCGTCTTCGCTTCGCGAGCACGCTTGCTGCGCTCCGAACTCGGCGGACCTGGGCACACCCAACTTCCATGTCCCCACCACTCTGGCAGAGGCCCTTTCGCTCAAAGCCAACTTCCCCGATGCCCTCTTTGTCGCCGGAGCCACGGAACTCGCCGTACTTTTCAACAAGCGTGCCCTCCGCCCCGCCGCCCTCATCTCGCTCGAAAACATCGCCGAACTGAAGCGCATCGAAACTTCCGACTCCCATTGGCATGTCGGTGCCGGAGCTCCACTCACCGACGTCGAAGATGCCCTCGCCAACGAGTTTCCCATCCTCACCGAACTCTGGCCCCAATTCGCCTCCCGGCAAATCCGCCACCGCGCGACCCTCGGTGGCAATCTCGCCACCGCTTCGCCCATTGGCGACACCGCGCCCGCCTTGCTCGCACTCGACGCCTCCCTCACCCTCGTGTCGCGCAACGGCTCCCGCACGCTTCCGCTCAGTGACTTCTTCGTCGCTTACCGGAAAACCCAGCTTCAGGACGGCGAACTCATCCTCTCCATCAACATCCCCCGGCGGCAACTCGGCACCGCTCACTTCTTCAAGGTCGCACGCCGCCGCGAACTCGACATTTCCATCGTTTCCGCCGCCATCCGCATCGCCCAGGACGGAAACGGCCGCATCACCGATGCCCGCCTTGCCTTTGGCGGTGTCGCCCCCACCCCAATCCGCGCCCGCAAAACCGAATCCGCCCTGCTCGGACTCTCCGAATCCGCGGCGCGATCCGAAAACATTCTCTCTCTGCTCGCCACCGAGTTCGCCCCAATCTCCGACGCCCGCGCCTCCGCCACCTACCGCCACCAGCTGATCCGCGATCTCTACCTCAAATTCACGTGCGCCACCGGCACCGGCACCGGCCCCCCTCCCCGCCCGCACCCGGCAACCCCGTCGGCCCGATCGCTCGGCACTCCGCATGAAAGTGCGGTGAAACACGTCACCGGCTCCGCACTCTACACCCAAGACATCGCCCTGCGCCGCCGTACCCTCCACCTCCACGGCGTCCGCTCGACCGTCGCCTGCGGCGTCCTCGAGTCCATCGATCTCTCCCTCGCCCACCAAGCCCCCGGCGTCGTCACCATCCTCACCGCCACAGACATCCCCGGCAGCAACAACACTGGCTGTGCCAGCCACGACGAACCCCTGTTCGCTCACCACGGAATCGACTTCCACGGCCAGCTCATTGCTGCCGTCATCGCCGAAACTCCCGAACAGGCCCGTCACGCCGCCTCGCTGATCACGCCGAAATTCACCGCCCTTCCACCCATCCTTGGCATCCCCGCTGCAATCGAAGCCGGATCCTTTCACACCACCCCACACACCCTCGCCCGTGGCGATGTCGACGACGCCCTCGCCCACTCCGAATGCCGCCTCGATGGCCGCTTCGAAATCGGCGGCCAGGAGCAATTCTACCTCGAAACCCAGGCGGCCCTCGCAGAACCCGATGGCGAAGGCGGCATCCACATCACCTCCTCCACCCAGCATCCCAGCGAGACTCAGACCATCGTCGCTGAAGTTCTTGGCCTGTCCCGGCACCAAGTCGTCGTCGAGTGCCCGCGCATGGGTGGCGGCTTTGGCGGCAAAGAATCCCAGGCCAACCCCGTCGCCGCCCTGTGCGCCCTCGCCGCCATGAAAACCGGATATGCCGTGTCCCTCCAGCTCGACCGCGATGAGGACATGACCACCACCGGCAAACGCCACCCTTTCCTCGCCGAGTACCGCGTCGGCTTCAACGCCACTGGCCGGCTCCTCGCCGCCGACGTGCAGCTCTATTCCGATGGCGGCTGGTCGCTCGACCTCTCCCTTCCCGTCAACGACCGCGCCCTGTTCCACCTCGACAATGCCTACTTCATCCCGCACGTCCGCTTTCGCGGCCAGGTCTGCAAAACCCACGTCACCAGCCACACCGCCTTCCGCGGCTTCGGTGGCCCCCAGGGGATGCTCGTCATCGAGGAAATCCTCGCCCGCATCGCTGAAAAGACCGGACTCCCCGCTGAAGAAGTCCGCCGGAAAAATCTCTACCACGGCAGCGGCGAGACCAATACCACCCACTACGGCGAGGACCTCGGCGACAACCGACTCGACCGCATCTGGACCGAACTCCTGGATTCATCGGAGTTCACCGCGCGGAGAGCGACCATCGATACTTTCAATGCCGGCAGCCCTCACCTCAAACGAGGTCTCGCCATCACCCCGGTCAAGTTCGGCATCAGCTTCACGTTGAAACACTACAATCAAGCCGGCGCGCTCGTCCTCATCTATGCCGACGGCTCGGTTCAAGTGAACCACGGCGGCACCGAAATGGGCCAGGGCCTCCACACCAAAATCCTTAGCGTCGCCTGCCGCGAACTCACCCTGCCCGCCGATCGCATCCGCATGATGCACACCCGCACCGACAAGGTGCCAAACACCTCCGCCACCGCCGCCAGCAGCGGCTCCGACCTCAACGGCATGGCCGTTGCCGACGCCTGCCGGACCCTGCGCCAACGCCTCACCGGCGTCGCCGCCGGCAACCTCGGCGTCGCCCCCGAGGACCTCACGCTCACCAACGGCAACTTCCGTACTTCTTCAGGCGAATCCCTCACTTTCGCCGAAACGGCCGCGCTCGCCTACATGCAGCGGGTCCAGCTTTCCGCCACCGGCTACTACAAGACCCCCGGCCTCCAGTGGGACTGGTCGCAGCCCAATCCCAAGGGCCGCCCGTTCCACTACTTCGCCTTCGGTGCCGCCGTCACCGAAGTCGAAATCGACGGCTTCACCGGCATCCACCGCATCCTGCGCACCGACATCCTCCACGACGTCGGGGATTCGCTGAATCCCGCCACCGATCTTGGGCAGATCGAAGGCGGCTTCGTCCAAGGGGCCGGCTGGCTCACCAGCGAGGAGCTAAAGTGGGACGAGCACGGCCACCTCCTCACCCACAGCGCCAGCACCTACGCCATCCCCGCTTGGTCCGATGCCCCCGCCGACTTCCGCGTTTCACTCCTCACCGACGCGACCCAGGACCACACCATCCATGGTTCCAAAGCCGTTGGCGAACCCCCCCTCATGCTCGCCATCTCCGTCCGCGAAGCCCTTCGCGATGCCATCCACGCCTTCGGCAATACCGAGACCCTGCTTTCATCTCCCCTCACCGGCGAGGTCATCAAACAGGCCATCGGCCTCTTGGAGGTGGGACGCCCCCGTCCCACAACCTAGCAATCTCAGCCCATTTTTCCCCACTACCACTCCAACATGGATCGATACGAACTCCGACCCGACCTCAGTGGCGTCGTCTTCAGTTCCGGGGCAAACTACCCCATCGCCGAAGCGCTGGCCGAACTCCTTGGCAAGCACTTCCCCATCGTCCCCTACCGCAGCTTTTTCGACCGCGAGGGAGAAACGATCCTGACCACTTTCCTACGCAAGCTCCTCACCATCGACGTCGCCGTCCTCGTTCTCGGCGCAGACGACGTTCAACTCCAAACCCTCGTCGACGGCTCCAGCCGCGAAATCCGAGTCCCTCGCGACAATGTCGTTTTCGAACTCGGTGCCACCATGGCCCGGCTCGGCACCAAGAAGGTGTTCATGCTCGTTCCTTCCGAGTTGAACGTCCGCGTCCCCTCCTACATGCGCCACAGCAAGCTCTTCTCCTACGACCCGGCTCCTGCCATGCCGTGGGAGGAAGCACTCCAACCGATCGCAAACGAGATCATCGCCCAGCTCTCCAATCTCGGCGAAGACCTCTTCCACTCCGACCTTCCGGCCCTGGGTCTCGTTCAGAGCTACTTCTACAACTTCGTCAACCCGGTCCACGAGAAGCTGGATGAAGAGCAGTCGATTCGTTTTGAGGACGACTCAGCCCATCCATGGAAGAAGGAGTCGGGCTACACTCTCACCATCGTCGTTCCCAACCATCTGATGAACCGCAAGCAGGTGGATGAATACTGCAAGCAGACTCTCCACACCTCGAATGTCCACGTCCGAATCCGCGACGGTAGGGACATCAGCGTTTATGCTCTTCCAAGGACAGGGGCGAACTCACCCCTGCACATGATCGACATCCCCACCACGCTCCTCACCTCGGATGAGGTCATCACCCGCGTGGACGATTTCTGGCGGACTCAGGACGAAACCCGCCAGTTGGAAGCCAACGTGGAATTCCGGCAGCAACTCGCCCGCCGGGAGATCGCCACCTTCTATCGCCGCATGACCGCGATTCTTTCCGAAAAGGGCATCACCACCTCGACCATCGAACTCAATTCCATCCGGGTGATTCGAATGGAAGAGCTGGACAGCTATCTCCCTACCCTCGGAGATTGATTCAATGCCTCAGCTCTTCGGCTCCTTCTTCTCTCCAGCCTCCTTCAGTCGCCGGTAGTCGAGAAAATGCAGGTTCGCCTGGATGTTGTCGGTGTTGGAATACACGTAGCTCAGAAAAAACTCCTCGATCGCCGCGTCGCGCTTTTTCAGCTCCTCGCACAGCCGTAGGATCAGCGCCGGGCGGTGGCGGTTCTCGTTTTCAAAGGTCTCCCACCACTTGCGCGCGCTGCCGGTCGTTTCTCCCCATCCGAGCCTCGCCTTGATCTCTTCCACCCGGTTCCAGATCGCCTCTTCGGTCCAACCGGAGACGTCGGTCAGGCCGTCCGCCGCGGCGTGCCGCAGCACCGGGCGCGGCCTCGGCGGCAGGCCCCGCAGGCTTTCCCGGCGCAGATCCTCATCGATCGGCTCGAAGATCCGCTCGCCCTTCACCAGCGTCGGCTCGCCTTGGCCCAGCGCGGCGGCGCTGTCGATCTCCACCCGCGTGACGCCGTCGCGGGCCAGCTCCGGCCAGCGGTAGTCCACGCCGTCCACCGCCTTGCCGATCAGCCGGTGCAATCCGCGCGCACCGGTTCCCAGCTCCTGCGCCTCGCGGGCGATCGCATCCAGCGCGTCGTCGGTGAGGACCAGCTCGATGCCATGGGCGCGGGCCAGCTTGCGCTGGCGGCTCAGCGGCGATTGCTCGGTCTCGGCACCCGCGATGGCACGCAGGTCGTCGAGGCTCAGCTCGTGCAGCACGCTGACCGTGGCGAAGCGACCGATGAATTCCGGGATCATCCCGAACTTCACCAAGTCCGCCGTCTGCGCTTCCCCCAGCAGCTCCCGGGTTTCCGCGTCCTTCCCGCCCATGGCATGGAAGCCCATCGTCCCCTTCCCCCGACCGAGGCGCGCTTTGACGATTTCCTCAAGCCCGACAAAGGCCCCGGTGCAGACGAAAAGCAGCTTGCCGGTATCCACTCCGGCGTGGCGGGAGGTTTCCTCACCATCGGACATCCGGCCGTCCAGCAGGGTGAGCAACGCGTTCTGGACCCCCTCGCCACTGACGTCCCGGCCACCGGTTTCGCCACGGCGGATCTTGTCGATCTCATCGAGGAAAACGATGCCCTTCTCCGCCTTCCGAGCATCGCCCCCGGCGCGGTCGAGCAGCGCCCGCACCACGCTTTCCACGCTGCTGCCCTTGTAGCCGGCCTCCACCAGCGAGGTCGCGCTGGAAAAGCCCACCGGCACGCCGAGGAAATCGCCGAGGGTCCGGACCAGATAGGATTTCCCCACACCCGTCGGGCCGATCATGAGGAGGTGATGGCGGCCGAGATCCTCGCCGTCCCGCTCGCGCAGGGCCCGGGCGAGGTAGTGGTTGTAAACCGCCACCGCCAGATCCCGCTTCGCCAGCGTTTGGCCGCGCACGTAGCTGTCGAGATGCGCGGTCATCTCTGCAGGCGTCGGCAGTTCGTTCGAGGGGTGGTTCATGCGTCAGAATTTTCGCCGCTGCGCGGCGGGAAGTTCGTATTCAGATCCGCTCCGTCCACCCCTTCCGCCACGGCTGCGTCGTCCCTCCTTGCCTTGGCTCCAGTCGCGGACTCCGCTCTGGCCTCCGGCCCCTGTTTCACTGGACCGGGGAACACACACAGGCGGAAGCCGATGAGCCTGTGGCGGAGGCCGGGCCAGCGCCTGAAGCGATACGCCGAGCGGCACCCCCAGGCCGTGAAGTCCCAGGAGCCGCCGCGCAGCACGCGAGGGCGGTGGTCATCCTTGCGCCGTGGTCCGCAAGCCGGCCAAGGCATCACCGCCCCGGGCACCACCATCCGGTAGGCATCGTCCTCATCAACATCCGCGCACCACTCCCATACATTGCCATGCATGTCATGCAGGCCGAAGGCATTGGGACGCCGCTTACCCGCAACCACGTGCGTGCCACCCTTGACCCATTCCTCGCCATGCCATCCCACCTCCACCAAGGCAGCCTCCCCATCACCACTCCAATACTCCGTCTGCGTCCGCGCCCGGCAGGCGTATTCCCACATCGCTTCACTGGGCAAACCCACCCCATGCACGCGAGGCAGCCGATCGAGAGCCTCCATCCGTTTCCGCAATTCCACCGCCACCGCCATTGCATCATCCCAACTCACCTGCTCCACCGGCCGCCGTGCCGAATCCTCGAGATTCTCGAAATAACTTGGATTCGGGTCCAACCCTGCCCAGCCCGCCATCACCCCATACTGCTCCAGCGTCACCGGTGTCTCCCCCATCCAGAACTCCCCGACGAAGACTTCCGTCACCGGCTCTTCGTTCGCCTCCCCACCCCGCTGCCCCATGCGGAAGCTCCCCGCCGGGATGTGCCGGAAGGTCAAGGTGACGCCATCGTCCAGGGGAACAATGATCGGGGGCTTTCTTTGTTGTCCCACAGCCAAACGACTTAAGTGTTCCATTTGCATTCAGCACCCGGGGCCTTTCCGGTTCGAATGCGTGGTTTCCAATCCCTTCTTCACGTGATCGAGAACTTCCGAAAAATCCCAGCCGCCACCAGGCAAGCTCAAAGCATGCGCGTATGTCCCGAGATTTCCACGGCGCGCTTGAAAGACCGCGAGATTACTCACCGCAGTCTTGAAGTGCAGGCTCATATCCTGCAAAGGTTTGAACTCCACTTGGCCATCAGAGCCTTCAGCAACGTATTGGCGCCAAAAGTGATCCTCGAGTGCAAGGAACCGCGTCTTGGCGACCCTGTGGATCGTTCTTGAATTGACGATCTCACCAGGAGAATAGATCACCACCGTTTGCGCCGGAACTCGCTTGCCACTCGCCATCGCCTTGACAGCATCCGCCAGCTCCCACGCACAATAAAATTTGGAATTGTCCTCAGATAGGTAGTGATCCGAGAGGATGAGAACAATCACCGGAGGAAGTGACAGGCTCTTCATGAAGTTCATCAACTCCGCCCGGTCGCCCGAGCGGCATTGATCGTCGCGATACCAAGCAGTCCTAAGACCCTTGGCTTTCAGGAAACCAACGAGCGCTTCGGCAAGCGACGCGTCCGCGCCCGCACTCGATACTGCCACTTGAAAGTCCCCACCTTCCAGCTTCCGATAGAAACTGATGTCCAATTCATCGTGACAATCTCTCGCTCGTTTCAATCTGCGCAAGACCGGAACCGGACAGGCATCACCGGCCAACGCTTCCTCAAGGAGGCCTGCATAGGCCTCGATGACATCGCTGTCAGCGCAAATCCGGGCGTTCAGGCGCCCTGAGAAGCCGTCTTTCTCCTCCTCTTCCCATTTCAACTGAATGAACCAGTCCGGATTGAGTTCATCGTTGGTTGCGAACATTCCGTTGCGGAACCAGATGACGTTTTTCCCGAATCGAGTGCTGAGGTAACCGCTGAGGGCGCGGTAGTCGAATTCCGAAATCTTCGGTTCCTCGAATCGGAAGTCCTCTCGCATCAGGGTCCGCGTGCCCGGTCGCCTTACATACTCGGCCACTGCGGAAATCCGGGCTTCGACCGCAGCGAATTCAGGCAGGAGCCACTTCTCTGTAGCAACGTACAATGCTCCGCCCAAGCGCACCTCTCCGTCCCCTGCAATTCTCGCGATCACCCGACACTCCTCCATGTAGCGCAGGATCATCTCACGCTGCAGCCCATCGGGTAGCCGCTGCCAGGTTTTCGTGACCTCCAGCGCGGCCAACTGGAACCATCCTCCGTTCTCTTTGATCACCCTTGTGAGAGGCGATCTTGGGGAAAGCAGCGAATAAAGGATCCTGCTGCCCCAGTATTGATCGATCAGAATTGCCTCCTCGCCATTCCCCCGGACCCTGAAGATCCTCCCACCATCGTGCAGGTAACGAGTGATCGCTTCGATGTCGTTCGAATCCAGACCCAGGCTGGATGAGGTTTTCGCGTGCGCTTCCTGCACTCTCTTGCCCCAATCCTTGGCGCTGATCAGGAGATGCCGGGGATCCCTGTGCCGGGCCCGCTCCCGCTCGTTCTCTTCGAGCAAACTCCCGACGTAGTCACCGATTTCCCCGAAGAAGCGGGGCTGGACGATTCCCGTCCGCCAAGCTTCCCCTGCGCACTTCTCAGCCAGCCACTTGCGCAGATCCTGATACTCTTGATTCGCCGCGCAGTCGATGTCATCGACGCTATCGAGATGGAAGCACTCGATCCCCTCGCGGGCCGTGTGGCGCCCGAGTCGCGGCTTCCATGGTGCCCTGGCTGCGGTCGATTTGCACCCGGTGCACACCAAGGCAACTTTGGCGTCCTCCCGCATTGAGAAGATATAGTCGAGCCAGTATTCAAGTGTTCTCCGCCGGTTGAAGTCGCGCCATTCCTCCGGCGAAAAACCAACGGTCTCGCCCTCCTTGTCGATCTCCTTCCAATCCGGATCATTTTCATTCCAAACTAGGAGGAACACCGTCCCTTCGCTGGCGAAGATCCGGTGGGTCATGTGATAGAGTTCCTGGCCTCCGAAATCGAGCATCCGAACCGTGGCGGGCATCGTCCCGAATTCATCGCACGGTGGATCGAGGCGGGCTCGTTCCGCTGTCGCATTGAGTTCGTTGGCCTGCTCCGGCTCGAGGAAGACGCGCGTTTGCCAACTGCGGAAAGCGACCTTTTCGGTAAAGGGCTCTCCGACCACCGGTCTGGCGGAATGATTCGCCGCCTGCCAGTCCGAACCCATGCTGTCCCAAACGAGTCGCTTCGCGAGCGTGGTTTTCCCAACCCGGCCATCTCCCATAAGTAGGATTTTGGCGTGGGCGGAAAATCCGATTTCGTCGCCGAACTTCTGCCTACTCCGAAGATTGGCGATAACGTTCTCATCCTTAGCTCCCCGGTCGAGAGGACCGAGCTTCTGACCGAGAAATCCGGTCAAGACGTCACAGCCATGCAGGATCACGTAACGCATGCCCGCAGGCAACTTCGGCAAGTTTTCCAGAGCTTTGCACCCTGAAAGGTTGAGATGATAGAGCCACGGGTAACCCGCGAGACAAGGCAGTTTCCGAAGAGACAAACAGCCTTCGAGCACCAATTTCTTCAGCCTCCGCGGAGGGAACTGCGGGTGCCCTTCTCCATCGGGCGGGTTGGCGTCCTGCTCTGGCAACGTGAGTTCGTCGATTTGGCTGCATCCTTTGGCGCTGAATTCCTCCAAATCCCGGCAGTCCTCCAAGAAGCTGGAGATCCGTTTCGATGAAATGTCCAGGCAGCCGTCCACATGGAACCAGCGCAGACCGGAGATCCCCTGCTTTGGGAGACCCTTGTCCTTGAGTGCCACGCATTCGCCGAGATCGAGGGTTTCGAGCGCGTTCGGGAGTACTGGCAAAAGGGTAAGCCGAGAGCACTTCCTCACATCCAGCACCTTCAGTTTGTCCGGCAACGGGCCGAGTTGTTCCATCGGCAGGCCCCAAAAGTGGAGGTGGGTGAGATTGGGGAAATGGTCCTTGAGGCCGGAGGCGAGGATGGGGAGGACATCGGACCAGTCGTTTTCGTCCATGGCTTCGCCCAATCGGCCGAGGACGAGTTTGACGATGTGTTCCCTCTCGCCGGGTTCGACGGGCCAAGTGGCATTGCGAACGGGGCCGCTTTGCTGCCAGTCTTTGCCGTTTTCTGATCTGAGGGCACGTTGGATTTCGGAAGGGGTGGTCATGAAAATAAAAGGGCTTAGATAGTCAGAAAATTTCGCCGCCGCTGCGCGGCGGGAGGGTGGCGTGGCTCAGGTTCACCGCAGTCGCTTCGTCCCCCGCCTGCGCTTGCTGCACCTCGTCCCTCGGCTCCACTGCTGCGGCTGCGGACTCCGCTGCTCGTGGGCCTCCGGCCGCCGGGTCATCGGAACCGGGGAACACGCAAAGACGGAAGCCGATGCACCAGAGGCGGTAGACGGGCATGAGCCTGTCGCGATACGCCGAGCGGCACATCCCGGCCGTGCTGACCCAGGTGCCGCCGCGCAGCACGCGATCACGGTCGCCTTTCTTCCTCTCTACTTCATTCAGATAGGTCGCGTCGTCTCCCGCATCCGCCTCATCCCCCTCCCTCGCGACCCAGCCATCCGGGCGCTTCCGATACGCCTTCGCATCCCACACATCCGCGCACCATTCCATCACGTTGCCGTGCATGTCATGGAGGCCCCTGGAATTGGCGGGCAGCTCACCCACGGGGTGGGATTTCCCAGTATTGTTATCGGAAAACCAACCGACTTCCTTCAGCGCCGCCGCCCCATCACCGCTCCAGTATTCCGTGTCGGTCCCTGCCCGACAGGCGTATTCCCAATGCGCCTCGGGTGGCAGAGCCGAATGCCAGCCCGCAGGCAAAAGCCCGGAGTGAGTCAACCATCGTGCGATGGCATCCGCATCCTCCCAACTCACGTTTTCGACCGGGTGCAAGTCGCCTTTGTACTCGCTCGGATCGATGCCCAGATTGTGTTCAATGGCGCTGAGGTCCGCCAAACAAGCCATCGCCATCGCGCGATATTGCACCTGCGTGATGGCAAAAGTGCCGAGGTAAAAAGGCTGGGGAATTCTCACTAGGTGAACGGGTTCTTCGTCATGCGGTCCGCCGCGCTGACCCATGCGGAATCCCCCCGCCGGAATGCGGCGGAAGTGGAGGGGGACGACCAGATTCTCTTCGAGTGGCAGATGGATCGTCAGGTCGGAATCCTTCTCCGCCTGGAGCCAGCCGGGCGTGGGATCGTCGGGTTGCCAGATGCGGGGAGTCATGGGAAACAACGTGGGCAGGATCACCCCGCCATGAAGGGCTCCAAAGGACGGGCGCGGTGCTGGATGAGCCACTCAGCGTTCTCATTGAGGGCCTCGCAGCCAATCTGATAGAAGATGTCTTGGATTTCAAAAAGCAGGCGGGCTTCCTCCGCACTGCCTTCATCTGCGGCCTGGTAGCGGGGAATGAGCCGCTCCAGCCGGCGGTCGGCACAGCCAAATAAATCGGCCATGGACCGATACTGGCGGGCTTCCTCGCCAAAAAAGTTCCGCTCCGCCCACGCGATACAGAGTCCGCCGGCCAGCAGCGCGGCACCGGTGAGGATGATCCACCAGTTGTGGCCGTCCGGCCAGACGGTCGTCAACTCGCCGAGGGTGAACGCGATGGGGAAGATGAGGGAGGCGATGACCAGTGCCGCTCCCCAAGTCTGCCAATCGCCGAAGATCCAGCGCAGGAAGCCGGTCCGCCGCTGCGCATCCCCTGGCTCCACCTCATGCGGGCTGCCGCTGTGGCCGCGCTTTTTCCCCAGGAAGAAAAGAAGCAAGCCGCCGATCCATCCCGGCAGAGCACATTTCCAGTAGTGATGGTGCAGATAGTCCGCAAGCGGCGGCGAGAGTTCCACCAGGAGCATGGCGATCATGCAAAGCAGCCCGGCGGTGGTGAAGATCCAGCCCCGCGAATGAAAATGGTGGGCTTTCCTTTCGGACTTCGGCGCCTCGTCGCGGAACCACTCATGCTGCTTCGCGATCCACTCCCGGTGAGCAGACGAAAGGAGCACGACGCGAGCCTCTTTTCGGAGACCCAGCATTCGACGGCGGGCTACCTCGAAGGGAATCGAAAGGGAAGAGACCACGTAGCGAATCCAGTCGAGTTCATCGCGCTGGCGCTGCATGTAATCAGCGGACACGCTGCGCCCGGTGCCCGCAAGCTGCCAGTAGAACTGGACCCGCAACGCCTCGCCTATGGCACGGTAATCGAAGCGGTTCTCCTCCGTCCCGGAAATGCGGTAGCGGTAATAGCGGATTCCGGAAACCAGAAGGCTGACCAGCGCAACCACCAGCAGCCCGCACTGGATGCGCGAACCGGTGTCGTGGGCGAACCACGGCAGAGGCTCCGGCAGATGCGGGTGGCTCAGATGGTGATGCCAGTGCTCGTATGCTCCGAAGGTCAGCGCGGCCACGGCGATCAAGCGCAGCAGATTGAGGAGCATGGAATCGCGTTTTTTCTTTAATCTTGAAGCCTCGTTTGCCGCGCGGCGGCGGACGCAGGCGATCGGATCGAGGCTACTGGCAAAGGCCAACGCTTCTGGAACTTTCGCCACCTCGTCACCGGCCATCTTGAGAAGCTCGCTCTCTTCCTTGGAGTCCTCCGGCAGGCGGTTGAAGCGCTCCTGCCGGACGAGCACCCGTCGGAAACGCTCATCGCCCGCCTTTTGCCAGGCGGGATCATTGTCCGGTCGTTCAGATCTCGAAGCGAGGATGTCATACGGATGCAGGAAGTGCATGGGCCCAGGCTCCGGCAGGGCGGCCGCATTGTCGGGATCAAGGGTGAGGCGTTTGGTGCGCCTAATGGGTAAGACCAAGACCGGGCCATTGTCCGCCCAAGCCACGTTGTTCGAAACCGCAAGGAGTTCGTGGGTCAGGCCCGAGCGCTTGGACTCGACGATCGTCGCGCTTCCGGCTTCGAAGATGTCGTCGGCCTTCGACTGGTCGAGTGCATCGTCGAACACCGCGAGGAGGAGGTCGCTGTGGGCGGCGATGTACTCTCCCGCAGCGCGGTAGCGCAGGCGACGGCGGGGTTTCCCGAAGCAGGGATCGATCGCGGTGAGGTCATCGTGAGCCTCTTCCGGATCGCCCCGCAGGAGATCGTTATCTAGCGCGACCTCGAAAAGCCGGCCTTCGTCGAGGCGGCTGCAAAGCTCTAGGAAGCGCTGCTTTTTCTCCGGAGTGTCGAAGGTGCTCGCCTCAACATAAACGTCGACTGGGAATGGCAGTGGCGCGAGGATTGAAATCTCGGCGTCAGGATGTTGTTCGGCGTAATCGAGAGCAGCTTCGACCACAATCGTGTCGATTCCCGGGGCGAGTGAACTCAGGATTAGGATCGGGGAATGAGTCATCCCAAGCCCCTGCCAGCATGCAGCCTCTCCCGTGTCTCTATGGCCATCACCAGGACGCGCATGTGGCAGGAAACGCCCGGCCATCGGATCCAGCTCCCCTTTCCCGGCGCGGACCCAGTCGAAAACGGCTTGGATGCGCGCTCGCAGCTCAATGATCTGGGGCGAAGCGTCGCAGGTGGCGTGGTCATCGTGATAACCCTCTGGATCCACGTTGCCGGTGACGCCAATGACAAACGGAGGGCGCGGAGTGTGCGAAATCGGTATCGAATAGGGAGACATGGCAGGAGGACTGTTGGAGATCCAAAATGAAAACCAGCATTCAACTAACATAATCCGCCCGTCCTCGCATGTTCAAATCCCCGGTCGGAAGCGATAAACTTCACCGCTCCTTCCATCCGCTTACAGTTGCCCGACGAAATGTGCCATCTTCTTGGGTCTCAATACTGCAATCGCGGGGTCAACCATCTCCTTTTGAAGCTCATCACCGAGCAACTCAAATGGGACGAGCACGGCCACCTTCTCACCCACAGCGCCAGCACCTACGCCATCCCCGCTTGGTCCGATGCCCCCGCCGACTTCCGCGTTTCACTCCTCACCGACGCGACCCAGGACCACACCATCCATGGTTCCAAAGCCGTTGGCGAACCCCCCCTCATGCTCGCCATCTCCGTCCGCGAAGCCCTTCGCGACGCCATCCACGCCTTCGGCAATACAGAGACCCTGCTTTCATCTCCCCTCACCGGCGAGGTCATCAAACAGGCCATCGGTCCGATCCAGCTCGGACGATGACCCTCACTTCAGAATCTCCACTCCCGCAGATTGCATCTCCTCCACGGCTCTTTCCACATCGCCAGGCTCAAGATTCACGCCGCGGCAGGCATCCACGATCAGGCTCGTCCGGAATCCTTCCCGCAAGGCATCGAGCGCCGTGAATTTCACACAGTAGTCGGTCGCCAACCCGCAGACCGCCACTTCATCGACCCCCTGAGCTCTGAGCCAATCCCCCAGGCCGGTGGCATGGCGGCGGCCGTTGTCGTGGAAGCCGCTGTAGCTATCGACCTCGACTCGGGTTCCCTTTGAAAACACCCGGTCGATCCGGTCGACCGCAAGGCCGTCGGCGAACTCCGCCCCTCGGGACTCCTGCACGCAGTGCACCGGCCACAGCACTTGCGGCAACCCATCAAGTTCACCCAACTCGAAAACCTTCCCGCCCGGATGATTCACGGCGAAACTTCCGTGGTCCGGCGGATGCCAATCCCGCGTCGCCACGATGCGGGGAAATGCTTCCATCCATCGATTCACCACCGGCAAGATTTCATTCCCTCCGGGCACCCCCAAGGCCCCGCCGGGCAGGAAGTCGTTTTGCACATCCACCACAATCAATGCCTTCATAACAGTTTCTGGTAAAGTTCGAGGTCAGCCTTCGAGAAACAGCAAAACGTCACCGCCAGGTCGGCCCCCGTCTCCTCCAGGAAATCGCGGCAGGTTTCCACTGCCACCTGAGCTGCGAGATCCGGTGGATATCGATACACCCCCGTGCTGATGCACGGGAAAGCAATGCTTCCCGCGCCCTGGTCCATCGCCAGGCGCAATGAATTTCGATAACAACTCGCCAGTTTCTCCCGCTCGTGAAGGCCTCCGCCATTCCACACGGGCCCAGGAGTGTGAATCACCCAGCGGGCGGGAAGGCGGTAGCCTTGAGTCAGCCGAGCCTCACCAGTCTTGCAGCCACGGAACTTTCGACACTCCTCCACCAACTCGGGTCCGGCTGCCCGGTGAATGGCACCATCCACTCCCCCGCCACCAAGCAAACTCGTATTCGCAGCATTCACAATCGCATCCACCTGCAATCGAGTAATATCTCCCTGAATCGCCTTCATTCGTCTAACTGATTTCCCAGGACAAGCGACCTCCGGAAAGCTTCTGACCACTTCAATGCGTCCGACAATCCGGCGATTGAACTCATCGAGTTCCTCCGCTGGCACCCAAAGTTCCACATGCTCCCTGCCGCCAACGACCTGCACGGGAAACCTCTGAAGATATTCGGATTCTACCTGAAACTGGGTGACAAAACCCGATCCCGAAGACGGCACATTCCAGTCACGAGCAATCTGAACCGCATCGTCCACATTCAACACCGGATAAAAAATCGGCTGATCCGGCAAACGCGGAGGAAAGGCAGTCCATTCACTTTCTTCAATCCGCTTCAACTCGAGTGGCCCCACCGGGCGGTACAAGGTGGTTGTCTTCATGATGATTGAAGAAACTTGGGCGGCACCTCATCCACAAGCCAAACTCCATTGGGCGAGCGATAAAAGGCATACCCTTCCGCCGCCATCTCTTTCGCAAGGACGACCAGGATGACAGGACTCCCCCGCCGCATGGCCACCTGCCGGGCAGTCGATCGATCCTGACTGAGATGCACATGGTGACGCCGACCCCGAATCAGCCCACGCTTGTGGATGCTTTCGAGGAACCGCTCGACAGTGCCATGGTAAAGCCGATCGGGGGGCGACTCTTGGGGAAGTTCCAATTCCACGGAAACCGAATGCCCTTGATTTGCACGAATTCGCTTTCCATCAGCACTTAAGGCAAACCTTTGCTTGTCACTATTTTCTACCAATTGGCGCAGCTGCTCAAAATTCACAACATTTCCACGCTTCGCCAGCGCTTTGAGCAACGCATCGCAGGAGATCCATCCGCTTTCATCCAACTGTAGATCCAGAGTCTCGGGACGATGTCTCAACACCAAACTCAGCAACTTGCTGATTCTTACTTCTTCTTTTGCATTCATCTTCGTTGTTTCTTCAAATCATCCTCCAAGCCCCTCACCACTCAGAATTGGCCATCGACAGAAGGTCTTGGGATCGAGGTTCTCATCATCAAGGTGAAAACAGGGGGCGTAGCGTTCGCGCTTCCATTGATTTCTCCTCCACAGACGGAAGAACGCCTCCACCCACCTTTGTCTCTGCTCTGCCGAAATTTCCGGGAAAGTCACCCCGAGTTCATCGAGCAACCCCTCAGGGTCCTGACGATCGCACAGAAACGCTCGCTCGATGAAATCGAGAACAGGGTAGGGCATCAAATCCACTTCATCGGTTTGGCCGCATCCGGGGGGACGGAGCTCAGCCGTGGGTTCCTGCCGATTGACCAGCGCAAGCTCGGGGATGGCTCGTCGTCTTCCACCGATGACCGGACCAGTAAGCTCCAACCACTTCAACCACTCACGAAGGAAGGCTTTATCGATTCCGGAGATTGGAGCCAATCCACCCGAAGTATCCCCATCCATCGTGGCATAGCCAACCGCGGCCTCACTCCGGTTGCTCGTACTCAGGAGAATCGCACCTCGCAAATTCGCCAGCATCCAGATCCCAGGGGACCTCACCCGAGCCTGCACATTCTGCAATGCCACGTCATGATGCTCCCAGTCGAGGGTTTCACCGACCGCGCTCTCCACCATCGCCACATAGGCCTGCCGAATGGCCTCCACCTCCAGTTCCCGGTGGCAGGACCCAATCGCCGTCGCCACCTCGCGAGCAGCATTCCGGGTCAACTGCCCGCTGTTCTCCGTCGCTTGGTAAGCGGTCAGCAAAAGATCCTCGAAACGGTCCACAGGCAGCTTCTCGCCGATCCTGCCTTCAAGCTCCTCATGAGCCATCTCCCACATCAGTCGCACCAAACAGGCTGCGGCCGAAGAATCCGCACCACCACTCAGCGACACCACATACCCGCGGGCCCCCGATTTCCGAAGATAGTCAAACAGCCCCAAAGCCACAGCCCGGGTGAACTCCTCCATCTTCTCCTCTCCGATCGGCTCCGCTCGACAGACCCTCTCAGGTCCCACTTCCGGCCAAATCCACTCAACTCTCACGCGCCCCCGATCTTCACCGAGTTGAGGAAAATAGCTGGCGCTCTCCGCCATTGCGAGCCGACCCGATCTGAGGTTCACCGTCGCTGTAAGAATCTCCGAATCCTGAAAACCAAAACGTCGACTTTCGGCAAGGATTCGACCCTCTTCAGCAATCATCAACTGCCCATCATAGAGAATCCGTCCCGCCTCGTTGCCGAGGAGGTTAGCATAAACATACACCGCACCAAAGGCTCGCGATCCCTCTTCCACCAGCCGCCGACGTATTTTCGATTTACCGAACGCAAAATGGCTGGCGCTCGGATTCACGATCAACTCGACACCCCTGGCCGCAAGGAGAGCTCCCGGACGCTGAGCCACCCAAGCGTCCTCACAAATCTCCAGTCCCAACCGGACCCCTCCGACCTCGACCACCAAGTTTCCGATCGGAACACCCCCCTCAGGTCCCCGATACTCATCGACCACGCCCACAGGCCATGGCTTGAACCAACGAGGCTCATAGTGGATGCCATCGCCTGCGAGATGTTGCTTCGCCACTAGCGCCTCGATTTCACCGTTCACCAACACCGCCGAGGCATTGAACAACGCCCCTTCGTGACGAATCGGCAATCCCACCACCACGACAAGCCCCTGAGTCCTCGGCTTCAAGTCCTCCAAAGATTGCCAGGCATGCTCGGCGGTGGATGGCAGAAAGAACGCATCTTCACATCCATACCCACACAGACACAGCTCAGGAAGAACCACGATCTGGGCACCCTGCTGTCGAGCGCAGTTCACGGCCTCCCGGATCCGCATCCCGTTCCCTACCCAATCCAAGGGCGTTTGATTCACAGCCACCGCCGCCACCCGAACCCGCTCAGGTTTTCCGCGCAGCCCTCGACCCGTTCGACCATGCCTCATGCTCTCATGAACGTTCATGCTCGCGCCTCCAAGAGAGTTTCCCGATATTGCCACAATCCCCGCTCCAAACCTGCGGGATAACGATGAGGATTCACTGCCCTGCGGACTCCCGGATGGAGTGCAGCCAGTCCCGCTCGGCACCGTTCCCGCGCCTCATCCAATCCTTGAGTGGCCCCCACTCTCCGGCCTCCCCGCCATACCGGCTGAAGGAGATCGAAAGACTCTCCTACCAGCTTCTTACGGCGCACCGGATCCGCGGGATCCACAATCACGGGATCGCCAGTAAAGCCACGATCTTCGTCGTAGATCGCATCTCCCACCCACTCCGAGCGATTCCGAAATCTCCTCACCTGCAGACGCCCCGGAATCGAACTTTTGGCGCTTTGTTCGCTGCGCTTGATCCGTGGCTTCCAGCTTCCATCCGGCTGCCGGAGTGCCGCGAGCTTGTAGACTCCACCCAAAGCGGCCTGATCTCCTCCCGTCACCAGTCGCGTTCCCACTCCCCAGACATCAATCCGAGCCCCCTGCTGGCGCAGACTTTCAATGATGGACTCATCCAAGTCATTGCTCGCCACAATCTTCACCTCCGCGAACCCAGCTTCGTCGAGTAGCATCCGGGCTTGCTGGCTAAGCCAGGCCAAGTCGCCCGAATCCAGTCGAATGCCTCCCAGCTCATGTCCCCTCTCCCTCAACTTCCGTGCAGTGAGGATGGCATTCCGGACACCTTGCAAAGTATCGTAGGTATCCACCAATAGAATCGAGTTGTCCGGCATGGCTTCCGCATAGCGATCAAAGGCTTCGGTCTCCTCATCAAACGACATCACCCACGAGTGGGCATGGGTTCCTCTGACCGGGATCCCATAGCGTTGCCCCGCGAGGACATTCGATGTTCCAGCGCACCCTCCCATCCATGCCGCACGACTCGCCGACAAAGCCCCATCCGGACCTTGCGCCCGGCGATACCCAAACTCGACGACAGGGGCTCCTCCCGCCGCGTCGACCATGCGCGCAGCCTTCGTGGCGACAAGGGTCTGAAAGTTCACCATGTTCAGCAGAGCCGTTTCCACCAACTGAGCATGGAGAATCGGCCCCTGCACCCTCAGCAGCGGTTCATGCGCAAAGACCGGCTCCCCTTCCGCCACGGCGTCGATCGATAGATCAAGCCGCAACTCCGAGAGAAATTTCAGAAATTCCGGCGGAAACATCAACTCCCCTCGTGGCGTTCGCAATTCGCCCAAATAGGCGATGTCATGCTGGGCAAAATGAAAAGTCTCCACCCACTCCAGCACCGATTCCAATCCGGCAGCGATCGCATATCCACCTCCAAATGGCAATTGACGGAAGAACGCATGAAACACGCTTTCCTGATCCGCAGTGCCGGAATGCCAATAGGCCGCCGCCATCGTTAACTGATACAAATCCGTTTGTAATGGCGAGTTCATGATGAGGTCCGATCCAATGTTCGCAGTCCGAAGATCAACCCCGCAGTCGAGGCGACACCGGCTTGTGGTGTATTTTTCACACCTTGTCAAGCTCCACTGAATTTCTCCTCTTTTCGATCCGGCCCAGCTTCTGCTATCACTGACTGATCCCCATGGACCTGCCACCCTGCGATTACATTCCCGAGGCCTATCAGGGCCCCTCGAAGGAAGAACTGCTGGCCCGCCGCAAGGCAGTGCTCAATCCCGGCATCTTCCTGCTCTACAAGGACCCCTTCTATCCTGTCCAAGGGTACATGCAGTACTTGTGGGATGAAACGGGGAAGCGCTACCTCGATGCCTTCGGCGGCATTTGCACCGTGAGCGTCGGCCACTGCCATCCAGAGGTCACGGCAGCCATCACCGCCCAGGCGGGAATGATCCAGCACGCGCCCACCTGCTACCTCCATCCCGCCGTCGTCGAGTTCGCAGAATCCCTCGTATCGACCTTTCCCGATCCGCTCAAGCGAGTGTATTTCGTCAATTCAGGTTCGGAAGCCAACGACCTGGCGATCCTGATGGCGCGGCTTTTCACCGACCACCACGAGGTCATCTCTCTGAGAAATTGCTACCATGGCGGCAATGCGGTCGGCATGTCGCTCACCGGCCATCACACTTGGAAATACCCCGTGCCTCCCATGCCGGGCTTTCAACACGCCAAGGCACCTCACCCGATCTGGGGGCCCATTCGCTACGACACCCCTGGAGCCGGGCGCGACTATGCAGCAGAAATCCAGCAACTCATCCAATTTGGCACCTCCGGCAAGATCGCCGCATTCATTGCCGAGCCCATGCAAGGCGTCGGAGGCACCGTTCCCTACCCAAGCGACTACCTAGAGCACGCCTACGCCCACGTCCGCGCGGCGGGCGGCGTTTGCATCGCCGATGAAGTCCAGACCGGCTTCGGACGCACTGGCACCCACTTCTGGGGTTTCGAGAACTACGGCGTCACTCCCGACATCGTGGTGATGGCAAAATCGATCGGCAACGGCTTCCCGCTCGCGGCTGTGGTCACCACCGATGAGATTGCGGCAAAAATGTCCGAGCGCATCCACTTCAATACCTTTGGCGGCGACCCGCTGGCCATGGTCGCCGGAAAGGCAACCCTCGACGTCATGTTGCGCGACGACACGATGGGGCACTGCAAGCTCATCGGCGACCGCCTCATCACTGGCTTGAAGAGCCTCCAGTCCCGGTTCCCGATCATCGCCGACGTCCGCGGCAGCGGACTGATCCTCGGAGTCGAATTCGTCATCGATCGCCAACCCGCCACCGCCTTCACCGCCGATTTCTTCGAGCGCTGCAAGGACCATGGCCTGATCGTCGGCAAAGGTGGCCTGTTCGGGTCGGTGATCCGCATCAAGCCGCCAATGTGCCTCACTGAAGCCGATGCGGATTTCCTGCTCGGCGTTTTTGCCGAGGTCCTGGCAGAACTTAGCTGAACATCGGGGTCACTCAGAAGTGCGTCGGAATCCGGGCAAGAAATCGCCCGTGCCCGGCCTCACCCACAAACTTTCCCTCGCGCACCATGACTTGCCCCCGCACCGTTACCATGCTGGGGCGCCCGAGAATCTCCATGCCCTCGAAGCCCGAGTAGTCGGTGCGCATCGAGTGCGTTTCGGCGGAGATCACGCCCCGGTATTCGGGATCGTACACGACCACATCGCCATCGCTGCCCGGTGCGATCTCGCCCTTCCTCGGATAGAGACCGAAGATCTTCGCCGCTTCGGTGCTCGCCACTTTCACGAAAGTCGGCAAGTCGATCCGGCCAGTTTTCACCCCCGCAGTGAAAAGCAGGTTCACCCGATCTTCAACACTGGGAATCCCATTGGGGATCAGGGTGAAATTTCCACCTTCTCCACGCGGGGAGAAGTCCGCAGTCACGGCCTTCTCCACGTCGGGATGTCCCATGTGTTTCTGAGTCTCGAAATCGAATGGTGCGTGATCGGTCCCCACCGTGCTGATTGAACCGTCCGCCAACCCTTCCCACAGCGCAAACTGATGAGACTTATCCCGGATCGGGGGGCTCATCACCCACTTCGCACCTTCAAAGTCAGGCCTCTCAGCATACGACTTGTCGAGAACCAGATAGGGAATGACCGTCTCGACCCAGGCCTGCACGCCGCGGGATTTCGCTCCGCGAATGACGTCGAGCGCATCTTTACAGCTCGTATGGACGACGTAGACATGCGCTCCGGTCGCCTCCGCGAAAGTCATCAAGTGATGGCAGCCCTCGGCCTCTACCTGCACCGGGCGGGACGGTTCATGCCACTCCGGACCGGTCTTGCCGTCCGCCACCAGTGCCGCCTGGAGTTTCGCCACGAGCGCAGCATTTTCGCAGTGGGCTGTCACGATCACTCCCAACTCCTTCGCCAGCCTCAACGTTTCGTAGAGCTCGGTATCGTCGATGCCGAACGCTCCTTGATACGCGAGGAAAACTTTGAACGATGCCACCCCCTCTCCGACAATCTCCTCGAGTGCCGAAGCGGTCGCTGAATCAAACCGGGTGACCCCCATATGAAAAGTATAGTCGCAGGACGAAAGTCCCTCCGCCTTGCTCTTCCAAAGATGAAAGGCTTCCAGGGGATCCTCGTCGCGGCCTGGACAGCACATCTCGATCAAGGTCGTTGTGCCTCCCATCAACGCCGCCCGGCTCGCACTCTCGTAGTCGTCCTTGGCGAACGTTCCCATGAACGGCAAATAAATGTGAACGTGAGGATCAATGAACCCAGGAAAGACGTACTTCCCCGTCGCGTCGATGACCTCGACTCCCTCTGGAGCCTCCAAATCGGGGCCCACCGCTTCGATGGTTTCCCCGAGGCACAACACGTCTGCCACGAATTCTCGCTCCGCGGTCACCACCGTTCCATTTTTGATCAGCCAACTCATCGCTCCAAGATTACTTCACCCAGATGTCGCCCTCGCCGAAGCTGAACCAGCGCACCGTGGTCGTCTTTTGTTTGGTGTAGAAAAGCACGCCTTCACGGCCCTGCATGTGAAGATCACCGAAAAAGCTCCGGTTCCAACCGGTGAACGGAAAGTAGGCAAGCGGCGCCGGCACGCCGACATTGATGCCCACCATCCCAGCCGACACCCGGTGCCTGAACTCCCGGGCCGCCTTCCCCGACGTGGTAAACAAACACGCTCCGTTGCCAAATGACTGCCGGTTCGCGGCCGCGATCGCATCATCCAGCGTCCGAGCCCTCATCACACTCAGCACCGGCCCAAAAACCTCCGTCGTTGATAAGTCGTTCCCGTAGTCGACACCGTCGATGATCGTCGGACCAACGTAGTAGCCGCCCGGAGCATCGTCCACGCGCACCGAACGTCCATCGGCAAGCACCTTCCCACCTTTGGCTTCACCCAGTGAAATCAGCTCTTTCACCCGGTCGCGATGGGCCCCAGTGATCAGCGCACCCATGTCAGGTTGGTCGGCCGTATCAGTGGGACCAATCCTCATCGAGCCGAGAATGTCCACCAACGCGGGGAGCACCCGCTCGCCCGCCTCACCCACCGCCACCGCCACGGACCCCGCCATGCAGCGCTCGCCTGCACAGCCAAAGGCGCTGTCACGCAGCGCCGAGGCCGTCGCCGCGACATCGGCATCCGGCAAAATCACCAGAAAATTCTTTGCTCCTCCTGCCGCCTGGACCCGCTTTCCGTGGAGACAGCCCTTCTGATAGACCGCTTCGGCCACTGGCGTCGATCCCACAAAAGACACCGCCGCGACCCCAGGATGCTCCAGCAATGCATCGACCACCTCACGCCCACCGTGAACGATCGAAAACACCCCGTCGGGAAGCCCCGCCTTCTTCATCATCCCAGCGATCCGCTGCATCGTCAGCGGCACCTTTTCACTCGGCTTGAGGATGAAACAATTGCCGCACACCAGCGCCAAGGGCCACATCCACATCGGCACCAGAGCGGGGAAATTGAATGGACAGATGCCCGCCACCACCCCCAGTGGAATGCGGTCGGTGTGGCAATCGATGCCGCGTGCGATGTTCTCAAGACTTTCCCCCATCAGCAGCGTGGGAGCCCCGCAGGCATACTCCACCATTTCGATGCCCCGACGCAGATCCCCGCGTGCTTCCACCAGGGTCTTGCCGTGCTCTTGGCAAATCCCCATGGCCAGCTCCTCGAACTCATCTTCGAGCATGGCCTTGAGCCGAAACATCACCTGCGCACGGTCGTTCGGCGGCGTTTCTCGCCAATCGGGAAATGCCTTGAGTGCCTCGGCAACGGCTTCTTCGACTTCTGCCGCTGACGACATCGGAACCGCCGTAAGGCTTTCGCCCCGCGAAGGATTCATGACAGGAGAGGTCTCTCGCACGTTCGGCGTCCGCCATTGACCGCCGATCAAATTCGGGAGCAGCTCCATATCAATTGCGGGCGAGCCCATCCGACTGTTTCACGAAATCATCTCCATCCCAATCGCCGTCCGCGGTCACCATTCCCGCTTTCTTGGCCGCCTCCTTCGCCTTGCGCTCCGTTTGCATCCGCACCAACTCGGCGTGGGTCGTGAAATACTGCAAACTATGGCCCTTGAAATCGTCCAGGGTCTCGAAGCCCTTCGACTCCATGAAC
Source organism: Haloferula luteola (assembly GCF_014201715.1). GTDB lineage: Bacteria > Verrucomicrobiota > Verrucomicrobiia > Verrucomicrobiales > Akkermansiaceae > Haloferula > Haloferula luteola. The sequence goes on along the minus strand of NZ_JACHFD010000007.1, from coordinate 86,318 downwards.
TCCAGCAGCTCATCACAGAAACGCTGCACAACCGGATATCCAAACTTCATCACCCCCGTGCACACCTGCACGGTATCCCCTCCGAGGAGGATAAACTGAGCCGCATCCCAACCACTTTCCACACCCCCGATGGCCGAGAGGGATTTCCCGGGAAACTCCTTCCGAATCATCGTCGCCAATTCCATCACCATCCGCAACGCAATCGGTTTCACCGCCTTGCTCGAATACCCGCCAGGCGTCGTGAAACCCTCCACCGTGGGTTCTGGCCTTAAAGTCTCCAAATCCACGCCCATCACCGAGCGGATCGTATTGATTGCTGCCAACCCCTCGCACCCGGCACGCAGGGCCGCCCGACCTGGATCTTCAATGTGAGTCACATTCGGGGTCATCTTGGCCCACACGGGAATCTTCGCGACCTCATTCACCCATCCACATACCTCCTCGAGAATCGCGGGATCTTGTCCCATCGCCGCCCCCATTTTGCGTTCTGGCAGACCATGCGGGCAGGAAAAGTTCAGCTCAAATCCATCGACACCCACTTCCTGGCACCGCTCGATAATCTCACACCAGGCGTCCTTGTTGAACTCCTCCATCACCGACGCGATCAACACTCCATCCGGATAGCTGTCCTTGCACTCTTTGAACTCATCGAGCCACTTTTCAAACGGCCGATCACTGATGAGTTCAATGTTCTCCCAGCCGATCACCTCATTCCCATCTGCCGATTTCAACTTCGCGTATCGGGGACCCACATTCACCACCTTCGAAGCATCGAGGCTGATGGTCTTGGCGATCACCGCTCCCCAGCCCTCCTTGAAGGCACGCTGAATCACTTTGAGATTGGTCCCTGGAGGCCCCGATCCGATGACAAATGGATTGGGGAGATGAAGTCCGTCAACGGTCGTGGAAAGCGTGGGCATGATTTCTGCATCAGGTAGCTCGCCCGGAACGAGTTCCGGGCGATAAGTTGAACCCTGACATTTGAGCAGAAACCCTGCCAGATGGCTATGCCTGTTTTTCCCATGTCGTCGCAACCTCCTCAACTAACCTACGGCATCGAAGACAAACCACCATTGCGCGAGTCGATCCCGCTCGGTTTTCAGCACTATCTCACGATGTTTGGGTCGACCGTCGCGATCCCCTTCATTCTTGCCGATGCCCTTGGGGCATCCCCCGGCCAGGTGGGTCAGCTCATTGGTACGATTTTCTTCGTATCTGGCATTGCCACCCTGTTGCAAACCACCTTCGGCAACCGTTTGCCCATCATTCAGGGCGGAACCTTCTCTTTCCTTGCCCCTACCATCGCCATCTGCAGCATGGCCGGCCTGGCCGAGGCCGGCTTCGAAGTTCGCATGCAGCACGTTCAGGGAGCCGTCATCGCTGGGTCCATCTTTGAGATACTGCTGGGCTTCACGGGCGCTGTAGGACTTCTTTTACGCTTCGTCTCTCCGGTCGTGATCGCCCCCACCATCGCGCTCATCGGCCTGGCGCTATTCCAATTCGGGGCCACGCGCTCGGGAGCTGGGGCCTTCTGGCCGATCGGAGGCCTCGCCATTGGCTTGATCATCGCGTTCAGCCAGTATCTTCGGAAAGTCCATCGAGCCTTCAGCATGTATCCTGTCTTGCTGGGAATCGTCGGTGCTTGGGCCGCCTGCATTCTCGGCACCGAAGTGGGTTGGTTTGGTCCCGGTCACCCGGCATTCACCGATTTTTCAAAAGTCTCCGACGCCCCTTGGTTGCGCGTTCCCTATCCCTTCCAGTGGGGCCCTCCCCATTTCACCATCACGGCGATCGTGGGGATGCTCGCTGGCTACATCGCCTCCGTCATCGAATCCGTGGGCGACTACTACGCTTGTGCCCGTTTGTCAGGCGCCCCGATCCCCACAGCGCGCCAAGTCAACCGTGGGATTGGCTTCGAGGGCATCGGTTGCTTCATCGCCGGCATCTTTGGCTCCGGAAATGGGACCACTTCCTACTCGGAAAACATCGGCGCCATCGGCCTCACCAAAGTCGGATCCCGGCGGGTCGTGCAATGCGGCGCGGGCTTCATGCTGATTCTCGCCGTCTTCGGAAAATTCGGCGCACTCTTTTCCACCATTCCCCAACCCATCGTTGGCGGAATGTACTGCGTCATGTTCGGCATGATCGCCTCCGTCGGACTCAGCAATCTTCAGTTCGTCGATCTCAACTCGGCCCGCAATCTCTTCATCATCGGTTTCTCGCTATTCATGGGGCTCTCCCTTCCGGAATACTTCCGAGCTCTCGAACACCCGCTGCTCGACGGCCGTGCCAAATGGCTGGGAGATATCCTCACTTCCATCGGACTGTCCGGCATGTCCGTGGGGGCGATCATGGCCTTGATTCTCGACAACACCATTCCTGGCACCGCCGAAGAACGCGGCCTCATCGCCTGGCAGGGAAAACCCTAACCTCACCCCCTGACCTGCAACAGGCGCGCCACAATACTGACCGCAATCTCTGCCGGATCATTGCCCCCGATGGGAAGTCCCAAAGGACACTCCAGTTTCTCCAAGAACGCATCTTCCACCCCCTCGTCCCGCAATTCCTTCCACAACACAGCACGCTTCGAAGCACTGCCAATCACTCCGACGAAGGACCAATCAACGCCCGACTTGGCCACCTCCCGCAACACAGGCCGATCACTGGCGTGCCCCTTGGTCACACAAACGACAAAACTCCCGTTTCGCACCAAGCGCACACCATCTTCAAAGCGATCCACACGATGTTTCCTCAGGCGCGCACCGTCCGGCACCGCCGCAAGCCACTCCTCGCGGGGATCCACCAGATCCACCGTACATCGGAGAGTGTTCAATAGTCGAACCAAGGCCGCCCCGACGTGTCCGGCACCGAAAACCACGATCGACCAGTTCTCACTCGCAGCCACGTTCTCAAACAAGAAACCCATTTCGCCGCCACAGGTCATGCCGATGTCCCGTTGCAGATTCCAGATCACCGATTCGCAAACGCCACCCTCCTCCAACATCTTCATCGCATGAGCCACGGCTCGGGCTTCGACTTTCCCTCCTCCCAAGTTCCCCGCAGTCAATCCCCATCGGCTCACCAGAGCCTTGCCGCCAAGCTCCCCAGGCACACTGCCGCGCGCTGAGATCACGGTGACGACCACCATGGGCATTCCCGACTTTCGGGCTTCGGCAATCGCCAGCCAAACATCCATGCCCCCATCGTCGCCACGCCGCCACAGCAAAACAATCCACTTTTCCGAGATTGCGGTCCCTCTACCATCTCGGCAGAAAGATCGATATGACCCTCGATGCCCTCAATGAGCTTTCTCCAGAAGCCTTCCTCGATGTCATGGGAGGCATCTACGAGCACTCCCCTTGGGTTGCCTCCGCGGCCTTGCCTTTCCGACCCTTCCCCAATCTCCCCTCCCTACAACAAACCCTGCGCGAAACGGTCGACGCCGCTCCCCTTGCGCGGCAAATGACTCTCATTCAAGCCCACCCTGACCTCGCGGGCAAACTCGCCCGCGCAGGCAACCTCACCGCAGAAAGCACCCGAGAACAGGCCGGGCTTGGACTCGATCAACTGTCCGACCAAGAATACCTTCTCTTTTCCGAACTGAACGCCCGCTACCGCGAACGCTTCGGATTTCCCTTCATCATCTGCGCTCGTAAGCACTCCCGGGACTCGGTCCTCGCCGCATTCCGGCAGAGACTCAAACACGACCGTGACTCGGAAATCCTCGAAGCTCTCCGTCAAATCCATGACATCGCCGCGCTGCGATTGGGCGACGCCATCCACTCAGGATCTTGATCCTAGCACACCTCCTGCTAGGAGAATGCCATGGAATCAGGTTTTTCCGAAATCGCCGCCATCCTCTTGAGATTCGCTCACGTGGTGGCAGCGATCATGTGGATCGGGAATTCCCTCCTTTTCACTTGGATGGAGTTGCGATTGATCGCTCGCAGATCCGGCGCTCCGGATGATGATCTCATCGGGCATCTCGACATGCTCCACGGAGGCGGTGTGTTTCACCTCGAGAAACGCATCCTTCGTCCCGGCGCGATACCCGTGCCGCTCTACTGGTTCAAGTGGCAATCCTACACCACGTGGTTGACGGGATTCAGCCTCCTCTGCGTGCTCTTCTACCGGGACGGCTCGACCCTCGCGGATGCCACTCGCTCAGACCTCAGTGGACCCGCATCCGCCGGTCTCAGTCTCGCAGGACTCGTCATCGGGTGGATCTACTACGACCTCCTCTGGCGCTCCCCCCTGGGAAAAAACCTCTGGACCGGTGCCATCGGCACCTTCGTCGGCATCGCTGCCGCAGCTGAATTCTACGGCCACTATTTCAACGGACGAGCTCTCTACCTCCAAATCGGTGCCATGATGGCCACTTGGATGACCGCCAATGTCTTCGTCCACATCATGGGCAATCAGCACCGCTTCATGCGAGCCCTGGAATCCGGACAACCTCACGACCCCAGTTTCGGCAAACGAGCCAAATCCCGCTCGCTACACAATCATCACCTGACCTTTCCGGTGCTCTTTCTGATGCTGAGCGCCCATTTCCCCCGCCTCCATGCCGCCGACCTGCGTGTGCCGATTCTCTTGGTCACCATTCTCACTCTCGTCGCCGTCAAAGCGCTGATGAATGCTCGCCTGCACTTCCGTGCATGGTGGATCATCCTCACAGCACTCGTGGTCAGTGCCACCGCCATCGTCGCCGCCCTCATTCACCGACCTTCCACTTCCCCGGTGAACCCCGAGATCACCCACGGCCGTCAAGTCTTCGAAGCGATGGCTTGCGGCTCGTGCCATATGCAAGGAGTGGCCCAGATTGCGCCTTCACTCCACGGGATCTACGGCACCCAGCAGGCGCTCGCAGATGGCACCACAGTCCTGATCGACGAATCCTACCTGCGTGAATCCATTCTCACCCCCCAGGCCAAAATTGCCGCCGGTTTTGCCCCGGCCATGCCCAGCTTCCAAGATCGGCTGAGTGAAGAAGAACTCTCCGCTCTCATCGACTACGTGCGCTCTCTCACGCCCACCAATCCCTGATTTTCTGGGAGCCGCGAAGACGTAATCGCCAGATCATCAATTTCAGTTAAATATCGAGCCGTCTTCAACACCTGCCGAATCGAAAGCGGACTCCCTTGGATTCCCCCAGATTGAGCCCAAGACCCGAGACGCTTTTCCCCAGCAGACCGCCGCGAACCTTCCTTCGATTTTCCCCGAAGGCCGGTCAGAGCAGGAGATGCAACCCGTATCCACTGAAACCCCCGAACTCCCGCTTCCGGTCCCCCGCTGGAAGCGGGACGGCGGAGGGGCCCAATTCCTTTCCTTTTACGAGGCCTCCTTGCGGAGCACCGCAAACCAAATCCAGGCAAACCCTGCCACCATCGCCAACCCTGAGGGCACCGCCCATTCCCATTGCTTCAACAGGGTGTAGCCGATGAAGAACATCCCTCCCCAAATCAGCGCCATCCCCGCAAAAAAATTGGGCAAAAAGTGCCGCGTCACCTCCCGATCTCGCTCGCCGCCGATCTCTGCCAAGTCCCGCCACCAACCTCCTGGCCGCACCTTCTGATAGAATGCCCGAAGCTGCTCTGAAGGTTCCGGAGGAGTCGCGAAGGTGACTCCCAACCAGGCCACCACCGAGACACCCACCACCACCAGAAGCTGGAGATGAAATGGAAATGGATGCCCGGCGATCACCGGGTCCCGACCGAAAAGAACATAGGCCTCACCTCCACGCATCGTCTGCACTGCCGCCAGCACCTCAAATCCACAAGTCGCCAGGAAGGACACCGCCAACGCTGAGATCTCCGACCAGGCGTTGATCCGCCACCAGAACCACCGAAGGATCAAAACCAGCCCGATGCCGCTGCCCATCGCCATCACGAACTTCCAAGCCTTTTCAATGCTCCCCATGTTGCGAGCAATGACAGCCGCCACCACAATCAGCCCCACCGTCGCCAACTGCCCCGCCACCACATAGTGACGCTCGCCTCGATTCGGCTGAACAAATCGCCGGTAGATGTCGTGAACAAGATAGGAGGAACCCCAATTCAAGTGAGTATCCACCGTCGACATGAATGCCGCGAGGAAACTCACGATCAGCAGCCCTTTCAAGCCAGGGCCCAACAACTGGTTCATCACAAGCGAGTATCCCGCTTTCTCCCCCATCGGGTGCCCGGCCAGATCCGGAAACAACACCACGGAGACGAGCGCCACCAAGATCCACGGCCAAGTACGCAGGGCATAGTTCGCGAAATTGTACCACAAATTCGCCGCCAAGGCATGTCGTTCATTGCGCGCCGCCATGGTGCGCTGGATCAGATAGCCTCCGCCATCCGTGGCATGATTCGACCACCACATCACCAGAATCAAGACCAGGAACTGGAAAAACTGAGAGTTGAGAAACTCGAATGAAAACCACGAAACATCGGTCGGCACTACCGGCACCACACTGATTGCCTCCGCCGCCGATTTCGGCATCTGTTCGTAGGCACCCTGCAGTGCGGCCACCACCTCGGGCGTCGCCCCCGCCTCCCGGCTCGCTTCCAACTGCACTTGGGCCGCCTGCGCCTTCGCCGCGAAGGTCGTATCCAAACCTTCCATCAACCCATCAATCCCTCCCACTTGGTTCACCGCCACCACCGCGAGCACCACTGCACCCGCCATCGCGATGAAAAACTGAATCACATCGGTCACCACCACGCCCCAGAAACCGGACAACAAAGCGTAGAGCGTCGAAATCCCCACCAATACCCACACCATCACCTCCCGAAAGTCCCACTGCACTGACCATCCCGCGATCTCGAAGGCCAAGGGCTCACCATTTCCTAACATCACCGTCAGCACGGATGACATGCCGTTGATCACCCAGCCGAGAACGATGAAATTGTAGAGCAGCGCAAAATACCCCGCCTTGAAGAACCTCAAAAAGGCTGCCGGCCGCCCGGAGTAACGCATTTCCAATAGCTCATTCTCCGTCAAAACCTCCGCCCGTCGCCACAATCTCGAAAATAAGAACACCGCCAGCAACCCGTAGAGCAACCAATTCCACCAAAACCAGTTCTCCCAAATTCCCTTCATCCGCGACATCTCCGTGATCGCCAAAGGAGTGTCCGCAGCAAAGGTCGTCGCCACCATCGATGTCCCCAATGCCCACCACGGCAACTTTCGCCCGGCGAGGTAGTATTCTTCCGAGTTCTCACTGGCCCTCTTCCGACACGCGATGCCGATCCCCAAAGCGATCAGCAGGTAGAGTCCGATGATGCACCAATCGATGGCGGCAAGCTGCATGGAGGCAATACGGCAGGTTCCCTGGATTCATTCAAACCTCAGCTCACCCCAACGCTCGGGCCAGTGCATATTCACGACCCCTTGCGGACTCCACACCCAGTTGTCTTCAGGATGATGTTGCTCTTCCGGATTCAATCCAATGCCCAGATCCGCTCCATGGGGAGGAATTCGAACGTAGCTCCCGTCGACAATCTCATGCTGCCACTGCACCCGCGAAAAATTCGCCCTCCAACATTCGCCGGTTTCTGGAGGACCCTTTCGCCCCCCTCGATAGGGAGCCAGTCCCTCCCACGGGATGGAGACCCGTGCCTCCCAGCCTCGATCCTCATCGCCAGGATCGTTGACGGTCCCATCCACCACGGCCTCCGCCACCAAGCCTTCGATATTGCAACCTAACACCGGGATTCCTCCCTGCGCATAAGGAACCGGCAACGACAACTCCCAGAGAGTGCCCAGGGCATTCATCTCAAACTCGTAGTAGTTCCGCCCATCACAGTCCGGATCGAGAAAGATCTCAAAATCATTGTCATGGAAGATCACCTCATTCTTCTGCGTGATCGTTCCCCAAACATGCGGCTCCTCCATTTCTGCACGAAAGTGCAGGTAGGTCTCGTCCCACGCGATCTTCATCCGCGTGCGAAAGCGTGGCGCCCGCTCGGCACGGCCGGTGATATCGACAAAATTTTCGCTCCAAGGGATCTCCTCCCACCCGCCATCACCAAGCTTGGGACAGCCATAGCTTCGTCGCAGCGCAGGAGTCCAGAAGTCATCACTCATCAAGCGAATCCCTTGGATGGCCCAACCACCCGTGGCAAGCCTCGAAGCGCGATCACCCCAAGACTCGCCGCACTCGCAGCGGAAGCAGCCACCCTGTCACCATCGCAATCCCCACCCCCATCGCCGTCAACATGCCGGCCACACCGCCAAAATGCAGCCCTCCCCATGCCAAGAGCGCCACCAGTGAGGTTTCCGCCAACTGAATCCTCGCCAAGGATTTCACCTGACCCGAACCAATCATCAGGACGTGATTCAAGTGCCTCCATGTATGCGCCATGAAGTAGAACCCGAACGCCGCCATCAAACTGCGCGGCAGCCTCGCAAACTCATCACCCAACCACAGCGAAATCAGCCAAGGCCCCACACTCACCCAGCCCACCGCCGCCGCCAGGGCGAATCCGCAGCCGAGCCGATAGAGTCGCTTCGCTGCCCGAGCCGCCCATTCTCGATCGCCCCGCGCCAAGGCCTCCGCAACCGCCGGCCACGTCGGCGTGCTCACCATCATCACAAAGCCCAGCTGCATCACACTGAGCTGAACAAAGATCATATACAGCGCCACCTGCTCCGGTCCGCCATGCCGCCCCACAAGCCAGGTGCAGCCATTGGATTCAACAAAACCCACCAGCAACGAGCAGGTCGCGAATGCAGCTCCATCCCCGATCAAATGACGCAGCAATCCTCGATCAAACGCCCTCCGCCTGGGCCTCACATCCGGGTGCCCTCGCCAAAGACTCCAGGTGTTCGCCACCTTTGCCACCACCATTGAACCATGCACGGCCAGCACCAAAAGCCACACCTCCGGCCTCACCCACACCACGGCACCCACCGCTCCTGCCGCCAACAAATTTCCAGCCGCTCCCCACGTGTTGGAATGGGCCACTTCCAGCAATCCTTCCCGCAAACGCTCCGTGAGATTCAGAACCACCATCGCCAGAAACAGCCCCAACCCCAACCACAAAGCCGGCCGCATCACCCCTTCACTGCCTGCAAAATCAGGGCCAAACAAGGTCGGCACCGAAAAGCTCATCAACACTCCCGCCGCCGCCAGACCAGCGATCCAAGCAATCCCCAAAACCAGAAAAAACGCCGTGGATGCCAGGCGCTGCTGCAAAGCTCGATCCCCCGTGGCTCCGGCCTTGGAAATACCATGAGCCAAAGCCGGACCAATCCCGATCTCCAACAGGTGCACCGTCGCCAATGCCGTGCTCACCGCACCAAAGATCCCGAATTCCTCCCGTCCCATCACCCGCAATGCCGCGGGCAAGGCCACCAACTGAAGGAGAAACGTCCCCCCTTTGGAAAGGAAGGACGTCAGCACGGCCCGGCGAATCGATGAATCCCGCCGGGCACCGGCTTCAATGGCCTCAGATGGCTGCACGGCTTCGAGCATAGGCATCCGCAAGCAGGTGAAAAGCCACGATCAGCACGCGCCCTTTCGCTTGAAGAAAGTCAGCGCCATGATCTGGACGTCGAGCCAGAGATTCCAGTTCTCGATGTAGTCCAAGTCGAACTTCACGCGTTCCCGCAGGCAGGTATCCCCACGCAGGCCATTCACTTGCGCCCAACCCGTCACTCCGGGTTTCACGTTGTGACGGACATTGTAGTAGCGAATGTCTTCCTTGAAGCCCTCGATCAGTTCCGGCCGCTCCGGCCGAGGACCCACCAAGCTCATCTCGCCACGCAAGACGTTCCAGAATTGCGGCAGTTCGTCGATGTTCCAAGCTCGCATGAAAGCCCCCACCTTGAGGCGACGGGGATCATTGGCCACCGTCCATCCCGGAGCCCCGGTGGATTCTGCATCCAACTTCATGCTGCGGATCTTGAGGATCTCAAAGGGCATGCCATTGAGGCCGATACGCCGCTGACGGTAAATCACAGGTCCGCGACTTTCGAAATAAACCATTGCCGCAAAGGCCGCCATCACCGGCGCCGAAAGTGCCAGGCCCACCAATGCCCCCACAATGTCCACCGCCCGTTTGAGGGCATTGTTCATCGCATGGTGCAGTGGAAGTTGTCCCACACCCAGCACCGGCACGCCATGCACCGTCTCCAGCTGCAAGCCAGATACCAGAACTTGGAAACAACTCGGCACCAATTTGAAATCCAGGAACTCTTTCCCACAGGTCTCCGCGAGTTCGATCATCTGCGCCCGATCCAGCGCACCATCAACCGCCATCACCACATCAGCACCCGACTCACGCAGCACATGCCGCGCATCATCGATCGATCCCAGAACCGGAACATCGCTCGGAAGGGAAGCATCCTCACCCGTGACAATGCGACCGAGCACTTGGAAGGCATGAGCACGGCCGTCGGCAAATCGCCGAGCCGTCACCTCACAATCATCGTTCCACCCCACAAACACCACCTTCTGGCGCAGAGCTGAGGCAATCGGTTCGCGACGCAGAAGACAGTAAAGCACCCAGCGCCAAAGGCTCAGCGACAGCCACGCCATGCCCGCACCTACCATGCAGTAAATGCGGCTGATCGGCGGGTCGATCTTCAACAACAGCGCCAAGCTCAGGAACAACCCAAACCACAAGGCCACGGATTTGAAAACCACCAGCAAGGTCCGGCGGAAATTCAGAAAGTTCCGCGGATCGTGTGCACGGAAGTTCGCCAATAGGAAAATCATCAGCACCGCACCCAGCAACACGTGCCCAGCATAATCGCGCAGGCCAATCGCGTGATCGAGCACACCGACACCACGCATCCGGGTTTCAAAGCGGATCAAATAGGCTCCCAGCAAACTGAAGATGACCATTGAGGCATCTCCCAGAAAACTCAGGGCTACCAATTTTTGGTGCGCCATCCAGGTACGATGGCGGTGACGCAGCGTGAAAAGACGCTGACGGGCATCAGGCGGGCTTCCTTGGGGGACAGAAGCCTCGCACGACTCGGGGGCGGTCGCGGGATTCATGTGGGGGTGATGGGGGGTGACAGCTGGTTGGGGTAAACCAGGAATTCACCGGGGGTGCGGTGAACAGGGGAATGATCTGCGAACGGGCCGCAAAGTCAAGTTGAAGTCCGGGATTGGGGCGAAATGATCATATCCGAGGCTGAGCCATGACCCAGCCCTTCACGAAGTACGGTCAATGACGGAGCATCGCCTCGCGCCACGACTCGTTCATTCCAAACGAAGCCAACCAGATTGCCTCCGGAGGAACGAAGATGGCGGGCGGCTTCCCGCAGCTCACGTCGATCTCCGCCCTCACGTCCAACAACAAGGCAGGTGCGGTCAGCACAACGCGAAAGGATCTGCGCATCCGGCGATCCCAGCACTGCAGGGGCATCGATCACGATCCGGTCAAACCAATTGCCAGCTTCCTCAATCAAGGCCGCAAAGCGAGTTCGCGACAACAACTCCGGTGCGTCGGCGCGCATCTCGCCGGACGAAATCAGATAGAGCGCGGGCACCGAAGTGCGCACACAGGCATCCGCTGCCGTGGCCTTACCGTCGAGGTATCCGCCAAGACCCAAATGACCCGCCCGCTCTTTGAGGAAATCCCGGCTGAGACCCGGAGTCCGCAGATCCGCATCGATCAACAAGGTCCGGTGGCCCTCCACGGCCAGCGATACCGCGTGATTCACCGCACAGAAAGATGCGCCTTCTCCCGGCTTCGCTGTCGCGAACAAAATGGTGTGCAGTCGGTCATCCTGACTCCGCGGAGCCAGCACCACCCGCAAGCGTCGAAAGGCATCCGCCAATGAAGATTGCGGGTCCGAAAGCACCACAGCACCCGAACGCTCGTCGCCTACCGGAAGTTCGCCAAGCATCGGCACCCCGGTCGCGCGCATCACTCCAGCTGCTCCACGCACCCTAGTATCGCCCAACTCCAATCCCACCGCGATCACCAGACCGAAGCCAAAAGCCAAGACAGACCCCACTCCGAGCATCAACGCCTTGCGAGGTCGAGATGGCTTCTCAGGAACCGTCGGTTGGTCCCGCCAACTCAAGACCGATGCTGGAACCGACCCAGCCAAATGCGCTTCGCGAAGCTGTCGAGAAACCTGATCATAAAGCTCCCGGTCATTCGATGCCTGTTGCTTCAAGCGAGAGAATTCCGCACGCAGGCCCTCGACATCGACCGTTTGACTCCGCGCTGAGGCCACCTCTCGGCTCAGCTTGTTCTCATTCTCCGTGGCGATCCGATACCGATTGCCGATCGCCTCAGCCGCCGTCGCCATCGCAGTTTTCAGATTGTTCCGGGTGTCGATGAGTTCCGCTTCAGCTCGCTTGAATTCAGGGTGCTTGTAAAGATAGCGCTCTTTGACCCTCGCAAACTCCAGCTCCTTCTCCCTCACTTCCCGAACAAGAGCACCTACCTCTTCCGTCGATCCACTCGCAGGCAACCCCGCTAGAGCATTAGGATCTTCCGGATCCAATCGCGCGAATGCATCCCGCTCCGCCTCCAAGCGCATCCTCTCTGCCTTCGCCTCCGAAAGCCGAGCAGCCAAAATCGACCATTCATCGCCCGCCGAAGCAGCCCCTGCTTCGCCGTCCAGTCCAGGTACCGGATGCGCTTCCCGGAATGCCGTCACCGCGCCTTCGGACGCCTCCATCTTCATCTGCAGGCGCGACTCCTCGGCATGCAGCCCTTCAATCATTTCCTGCAGGATCGCCTCCTGCCGCTCCGTGCTCAGGGATTCATATTCCTCCTTCACCGCCGTAACGATTTGCTGTGCCCGCACCGGGTCCGGGTCCTCAACCGTAATGTCGATGAGCCGAGTCCCACGCCGCAACGCGACTTGAAGACGATGCGAGAGCACCTCCAGCCTCTGAGCATCGGTCGTCGCTTTCGGCGCAAAAGATGGATCCTTGGCCAGAGCCAGCCGATCCGACACCTGCATCAAAAGCATGTTGGAAAGCATTCCCTGCTCAACCGACTGCATTTGCTCCAGATCGCGGGACTCCTCTGTCGTCGCCGCCTGAATCTCAGAAATCCGGGGTGCCTCGGTGCTCACATACACCGAACCATGGGAAATGTAGTATTTCGTCACCTTCCCGGAAATCCAGAAAGCGAGAGCGCCACCCAGCACCCCGAAAACGACCGGTAGCCATCCCCAACGCTTGAGGAATCCACCCACCCGGGTGACTTCCACCTTAGGTAGAAAAAATGCCGGATCCGACCCCGGACCGGAGGATGGGGGCGGAGTGGAAGAAGGCCCTGGAAGAAATGAACTCATAGGAAACTCAGAAGAGGCTTTCTGGGATCGAAATCACATCGCCGTCGCGCAACGGGATGTCCTTGGCCTCGCCCGCAGCGATTGCCTTCACGTTGACCCGATAGGCACGCTCGCTCCCCTTGCGCTTGAGGGTGACCTTCTTTTCATTGGCGATTCGAGTCATGCCCCCTGCTAGGCCAATGGCCTCGATCAAGGTGAGTTCGCGATTCGGATCGATTTGAAACACTCCCGGCCGCTGCGCTTGACCCAAGACCGTCACCGTTTTGCGCACTCGCGCGGTGATCGCCACCGTGACCTCTGGCTTGACCAAATAGCCATCGCGCAGCCGGGCCTCGATCACCCGTGCTGCTTCCGTGGTAGATAGGCCCGCCAATCGCACAGCACCGATCAACGGCACTTCGATCTCACCCTCCAATGAAAGCTGACCCCGCGTGGTCAAGTTGTCCTCTCGGAACACCCGCACCTCGACGCTATCCCGGCTTCCGATCAATCCAGATCCAGCCTCCTGTGCCAGCGCTGGCACCAGCAGAAAAAGACAAGTCCAAAGGGCCCACAGCCCCGATGCCATTCGTATCTTCATCCTTCAGAAGTCATACTGGAGTTCCACACCAACCTGATGATTATCATAACCATAGGTGTTGTTATTGGAGGTATTCCGCTCATAGCGGTATCCCACCCCCACCCGAAAATCATCGCTCACCGAATACTCAACCGACGGCCTCACAAACATCACCTCGTCGCGGCGGCCTGCCGCCGCCGCTCCGGCAGCCACCTGCTTGTAATCCGAACTCTCCCACCCAGCTTCCAACGAAGCCACCCAGCGGCGTCCTAGCTTTTGTCGCACTCCCCCGCTGAGGCCGGCAACCTTGATGTTCTGACCGGCGAATACAGCCGAAACCTCTTCCCGCTGATAAGCACTGGCGAACACCGTCGTGCCCTCACGTGGCTGCCACTCGACCCGGGCATCCACGATGCCATGGGTGTCTCCACCCTGCGCATAGTCCCGCGATTCCACACCTCCCTTGATGTGGATGGACCATTTTTCCCGTGGCTTCCACACCAGAGCCAACGTCGCCTGCTGATAGGTCTGATCTGGCGAACCTTCAACTTCGGCACGACCGCTCCGGAAGGCCGCCGTCACACTTGTCTTGGGCGAATAGGCAAATTCCAGAGCTGCCTCCAAATAGTTCGAGCGCGAGTCCGAAAGCGTCGCTCCATCGTAGTCCTGCCCGGAAGTTCCTGCGGCCCATTGAACCCCCAGCTTCTCTTTCGGCCTCCAAATAAACCGGAGCTCTTGGTCGTCTTCGGTGCGATCCGCCTTGATCGCCCCCAATTCAGCCGTGGGATTCCCCAAGCGACGTACCGATCCCTGATAAACCATCCCACTACGACGTCCTTCGTATCCCACCTTCACCGCAAGATCATGATCAACACGATTCTCGCCACCGTGGTCGAGATAGATGACTGCGGAAGGTTGATAAACCGCCGACAAATAAGCGCCTCGTGCGCCCTCGACGCCTTGAACCCAACCCACCTTCGGAGTCACCTTAACCACCAAGTCGGACTCCTCCTGAGAACGGGAAAGAAAAATATTATCGTCCCACAGCGCGCCCACCTTGATCCCAAGATCGAGGCCCTGCTCCGGCATACCGGCATCACTCAAATCTTCCCGCGGTGCCAACTCACCCAACTCCACCACCTCCGCATTCACTCTCGCCTCCTCCAGCGGACGGACTTCCAAAATCGCATCCAGTGATGCCTGCGCCCACGCGGGGCCCCATCCGACTGCCCCTAGGCAGACGGACCAAGCCAAGATTCGTGAGAATCGGGATGCCACGGAAGGATTCAAAGTGGGAGCTGGGTGAAGCACATCATGTAAAGCCCAGAGTGTGGTGATGAAAATCCCCTGTTATCGTAGGTTCAGGCTTTTACGGAGGGTTGACCCGGCGCCTCGTGAAGACACCGGTTGAATCGATCCGCTAGGGGCGCGACGTTGCCCTCCTCGAACAAGGTCAGGTGCTCTCCCGGGACGTCGATCATCTCCAACTGATCGACCAAGGGCCCCCAACCGTAATCATTCGGAACCTCAAACTTGTCGTTCACCTCGGCGGCACGGAACACATGCAAACGCCCATGGAACGGACCCGGACGGTAAGCATCCATGGCAGCTTCATGCGCTTCCCGAAGCAGCACCGCCCGTTCCTCGGAATGGGCACCAGCATGGCCAGCACGATGGGCAGCAGCGGACTCCGACTTCACTCGTAGGTGCGTATTCACGCCCTCAGCAAATCGATTCGCCAACTTCAGAATCCGCTCACCGAGAGACAAACCCTGCTTGGCATTCCAGTAAACCGACACTCGCTCGGTCAGGGCATAGGGCCGGATCTCTGCCGCAGGATTGATCGTATCGAACAGCCCAACGAAGGGCACCTCCTGCCCGGCATTGACCAACTGTCGTGCCATCTCATACGCGACCACCCCTCCATAGGAGTAACCCGCAAGCAAATAGGGACCTTCCGGACGATCCGCCCGAAGCATCTCCACATAACGAGCGGCGGTTTCTTCAATCGTGTCCACCTGGATGGCCTCATTGCGCCCCAAATCGGGCGATTCGATCGCCTTGAATGGACGGTCCGATGGCAATCGCTCGGCCAGCTCCCGATAGAACAGAATGCCACCATCTCCGCCATGGATCGCATACAGAGGTGCCCTCTCGCCCTCCGATTGAATCACCGCCAGATGATCATCCACCTGAGGCGTCAAAACCTGCGCGTGGCGATTCGCTTCGTCGATGGCCAGAGCCAAAGCCGACACCGTCCGCGCTCTCAGCAAAGTCGCCAAGGGCAACATGGCACCGAACTCCCGATGAATCCGGGCAAACATCCGCAGCCCCCCCAACGAATTGCCACCCATCTCGAAGAAATCGTCGTGCCGATGCACTTCGGAAACTCCAAGAATCTCGCGCCAGATGGAGGCCAGCCGAATTTCCGTATCGCCGTCCGGCACTTCCACCATCCCCGTCACTTGCCGCGTGGCACCCGGCTCAGGCAAGCTCGTCACGTCCACTTTGCCGTTCGCATTGACCGGCAACGCATCAAGCCGCATCATCCGATCCGGCACCATGAACGCTGGCAGGCTTTCAACTAGCTTCTGCCGAACCCACTCTTCCGCCACCGATTCAGGGGCCACATACCACGCAAGCAGTCGTTTGTCCGCCGCACCCTTACCCCGCACAACGACCTTCGATTGCCGGACCCCCTCGCATGACTGCAGGCAGGCCTCGATCTCAGCCAACTCGATGCGGAAGCCCCGCACCTTCACCTGATGATCGCGTCGCCCGATAAAGGCCACACTCCCATCCGCTCGCCAGCGGCACAGGTCGCCCGTACGATAGATCCTCCCACGGTCCGTTGACGCAAATCGCTCCTCGGTCAGATCGGGTCGGCCAAGATAGCCGAGCGCCAAGCCCGCACCACCTGTCAGCAATTCGCCAGGAACGCCTACCGGCACGCGTCTTCCTCCAGCATCGACGATTTCGACAAAGGTTCCACCAATGGGCGAGCCAATCGGAAGGGTCGCCCCCATCAGGTCACTTTCTCGGATCGTCCGCGCCGTCGTGAAGGTCGTGTTTTCCGTGGGGCCGTAACCGTTGATAAGGCGGGTATCGGGAAGCGCTTGCATCGCTCGGCGCGCATGCACCATCGACACCACATCTCCTCCCACGAGGAACTGTTTCAGGCCTCGCAGGTCCGCGAGATGTTCATCGACCATCAGTTCGAACAATCCAGCCGTCAGCCAGAGCGTGGTCACTCGTTTCTCCCTTACGAGGGTCCCCAAGACCGCCAGCGAAAGATCACCCGGTCCGGGCAAAACCAATCGTGCCCCGTGCAGCAAAGCACCAAAGATCTCGAACGTGGAGGCATCGAACGCGGGCGCCGCCGCATGCAGAAAAGTCTCCTCAGGTCCGAACTGACAATAGCGGGTGTTCGTGACCAATCGGACAATCCCGGAATGGGGCACCACCACACCCTTGGGCTCCCCGGTCGATCCGGAGGTGAACATGACATAGGCCGGATCTTGGGGCGTCCTGGCCACCAAAGGACTCTCTCCAGCACCCACCGTCGTCGGATCAAGAACATCACAACCCTCTCCGTCGCCCCGCGACAAAACGATGCGCGCCTCGCATTGATCCAAAATCTCGCGACGACGCTCGCTTGGGAAGCTCGCTTCCAGCGGGACGTAACAAGCACCGGCCTGCAGCACTGCCAGTTGGGCAATCACCCGCTCCGGACCGCGGTCGAGAAGAACACCCACCCGGTCACCCGGCTCAACCCCTCGCTCCAGCAAGGCGCCGGCCAAACCGGAAACCCGCAACGCGAGATCATGATAATTCATTTCCCCGCCATCCCACACGAGGGCAGTGCGGGCAGCATGCAACCGAGCGGTTTCCTGAAAACGTTCGCTCACGGTCACCGGAAGCACGCGAGATCCCCCTTGGCTCCAAGACTCGATCCGCGCGTTGGCATCCGCACTCAAAATCTGGAGCATGCCCACCGGGCACGAAGGGTCCTTGGCGGCATCCAAAAGCAGCTCCCGGAGGCACTCAAGCCAGGCGCGCATCGTCCCTTCGTCGATCAACTCACAGTTGAACGTCGAGGACAGAAGCATCCCTTCCGGCATCAACATCAAGTTGAGAAAGATTGTCGAGTTGCTGTATCGCGCTGGCACCGTCTCAACCTTGGCGCGCAAGTTGCCCACATATCCCGGGTCGCCTGACGGTTCCAAGTTGAAGATGATTTCCATCATCGGCCTACGGCCGCCCTCGCGCACCGGCTTCAGCGTGCGCAGCAGCTCTCCATAGGTCACTTCACCATGCTCCAGCACATCGAGTTGATCCATCGAAGCGCGAGCCACCAAATCCTTGAACGAAGCCTCAGGATCCACCTGCGCCGGCAGAGGAAGAAAGTTGACGCAGTGCCCCACTAAGGACTCCTCACCGGAACTCATCTGCCCAGCAGAAGGGAATGTCAGCACGAACTCCGACTGCCCCGTCAAACGATGAACGAGCGCCTCGAACCCTCCTAACAAAGTGCTATTGAGGGTCGCGCCACACTTCCTTGCCAGCTCCTTCAAACGGCCAGCTGTGGCAGCATCCAGCATCAACTCACAGGTTGACGAGCGATAAACCGGGGCCGCGCCGTAGGCCTTTTCCAAGGGCAACTCGGCTTCCTTCACTCCACCCGCAAAACGCTCTTTCCACCACGCCAGGGTTTCCGCGGGGGCACCGCCCTGTTGATGCTCGCGGAGGGCGCGATCAACGATCGATGGCGCACTCTTCTGAATCGGCTTCATGCCGGCCTTTCTCGCCTCGTAGGCGACCTTGAAGTCCTTCATCAGAACCTCGAACGACCAGCCATCCGCTGCAAGGTGATGAGCCACGAACTGCAGCACCGTCCGATCCTCCCGCAAGCGGGCAACCACCACTCGGAAAACCGGCCCGGTTTCCAAATCAAAGGGCGTTTCCCGTTGTTCCAGGCCAGCCTGCATCAAGCGACCTTCGCCATCAGCCTCGCCGCGAAAATCCTTCTCGAGGATCTCCACCGATTGCCGGCTATCGATCACAAATTGAGGCGCCTGCCGCGACGGCACCCGTAGCCGCAAGGCGTCATGACGATCCACCAGATCCTGCAAGGCCGCTCGCACCGCGCCTAGGTCAATCGTACCTTCCAGCCGCAACTGGAGCATCTCATTGAAGGCAAGATTGGCCTCCTCACCGAGCAAAGAAGCCAACCACAGCTCCGACATCGGCTCGGTCATCGGGAAGGGCCCGCGAACTCCCGGTGCCGCTTCGGTTTCCGTCGAGATCGTAAGCCGAGGGAAGAATCCTCCATCCTGCAGGGCGGCGATCGTTTCGCGGAAGGCTTCAATCACCCGATCCACATCGGCATCGCTGTGCGCCGCCGTCAGATAGAAGGGCAGACCCTCCATCGCAAATACGCCCCGTTTCCGAAGATGGTAGTAGATCAGATTCCCGTGCTTCTCTCCCTCACCGACCCGAAGGTACATCTGCGAGTTGAAGTTCACCATGCGGACATCAATCCCATGATCTCGGAACAAACGATCGACCGTACCCGCCAGGCGATCCGCACGGGAGCCAATGGTTTCCCAATACGCTTTCGGCTGCTCCTTCACGTGTCGTAGCACTGCCCGACAGGCCGCCATGGCCAGGGGCAAACGGACGAACGTCCCCGCGAAGAACGTCACTTCCTTCTCCGGGAAAGACTCGTCGCCATACTGCCACTGCCCACCATCGAAGGTATCCATGTATTTGGCCTTGCCGCCGATGATGCCAATCGGCAGCGCACCGCCACCAAAGACTTTGCCATAGGTGGCGAGGTCGGCACGGATACCATACAAAGCCTGCGCGCCTCCCGGTCCCTGGCGGATACCGGTGATGACTTCGTCAAAAACCAATAGGAACCCACTTTCCTCCGCGATCTTTTTCACCTCATGGACGAACTCGATCGGGATCAACTCCGGTTGACGACTCTGCACGGGCTCCACCAACACGGCGGCCAACTCGTGGGCGACCTCGCGGATCATGTCCAAGGCCTCCGGTTTCCCCCACGGCACCACGATCACATCGCCCACTGCACTGTCCGGAATCCCGGGAGCCAGCGGCAGCGTCCGACGCCGCGCGCCCTTGCCAACCGAGCGCACCAATACCGGATCGAAGTTCCCGTGATAATCCTTGTCGAAAACCAACACCTTGTCGCGGCCTGTCACCGTTCGGGCAATGCGCATCGCGGCCTGCACCGCTTCCGAACCCGTATTCAGGAAGCACACCCGCTCGTTGCCGGTCACTTCGCAAAACAGCTTCGAACACTCCATCGCCGTCTCGCATTGCGGGCCGATCTCCAGCCCGGTCGCCAGTGCCTCCTGGATCGCACTCGTCACGAACTCCGGAGCGTGACCAAGGAAATTCGGCCCGAATCCATTGACCATGTCGATGTACTCATTGCCATCCACATCCCACATCTTGCAGCCCTGCATGCGCGTAGCCACAATCTGATAGACCATCTCCTTGTAGAGGCGGTTGAAACCGTTGACGGTGCGCGGATCGGCATGCCACGGCCGGTATTCCTGAGTCTTCGATTTCGAGGTCTTCGTCTTCTCGCAGTATTCGAGAATCAATTGATCAAGGTGTGCCCGCTGGGGTGGGGTCAACTCGTCGGACCGCTGACTGCGATCGATGCGAGTGCGTGGTCCTGAAACTCCAGACTCTTCCTCCGGAGCTGCCGGCGGGGCCGGAATCACCGCCTTCTCGACCACCGCGGAGGCCGATTTGACTGCAGAAACTGGAACTCCCTGAGCTTCCAGATGCTCCACCAATTGCCCCAAGGTTGGGTAGGCTTGCATCAAATCGCGGAAAGCGATGGGCACCCCAAAGGCCTTCTGCAACTCCCTCGCTGCCTGCGTCAGCAACAACGAATCAAACCCCAATTCGAGGAAGCCCGAATGGGGGGACATTTCAGCAGCCGGAATTCCCGACAATCCTTCCAGCACTTCGCGGACCCGCCCCAACATATCCGCGGGGGCGGACATCGGCGCCACCTCCCCCTCAGGCGGAATCGCCGCAGACACCACGACAGGCTGCGGACGCGGGGCGGCCACGGCGTTCTTTTCGAGATGTGCCACCAGACGCTCAAGCGTCGGAAAGCTCTGCATCAAATCGCGAAATGCAACAGGCACACCAAACGCCTTCTGCAGTTCCCTCGCCGCCTGCGTCAGCAACAACGAATCAAATCCCAACTCAAGGAAACTGAAGCGAGGCTCCATCTCCTCCCCGGGAATTCCGGATAGCCCCTCCAGGACTTCGCGAACCTGATCGAGCATTCCCACCGTTGCCGTGACGGCAGGGATTTGGGGAAGATCCGTGACCGTCTCCGACTTGGGCAAGGGAGCCAGGCGCTCGACCGGGCGATCCAGCAGTCGGCACTCAAGCCATGCCCGCCGACGCTGGAATGGATAGGTCGGCAGGGGCACCCTTCGCTTGGGCGCATCGCCATGAAATCTTTCCAACTCAAGAGCAGCACCGTGGGCCCATAGTTCCCCAGCAGCCAGCAACAGCCGCTCGTGGTCAGATCCTTCCGCAGCCGGATGATGACAGCTCGCCACAAACCCTTTGCCACGACGTCCGACCGATTGGCGGGAAAGCGTGGTCAAAGTTTGGCCGGGACCCACCTCAAGATAAAGTCGACCTTCTTTCTCGGCAGCCGCCACCACCGCTCCATGGAAGTCCACCGTTTGGCGCAAGTGCGACGCCCAGTATCCTGGATCCATCGCCTGCTCATCCGTCAGCAACTGACCAGTGACCGTCGACAGAATTGGCATCTTCGGCGGGTGCAGCCGCATCGATTCCAAAGTCTTACGGAAGCGGGCGATCACCGGATCCATCATCCGACTATGAAATGCGTGGGACGTGTGCAACTCCCGCACCTGAATGCCATCCGCTTCCAGTTCAGCCGCGAAGTCGGCCACGGTGTCCCGCTCACCAGCGACCACGACCAACTCGGGACCATTCACCGCCGCGAGGTCCAGCGAATCCGGCAAACGGGCCCGCAACTTCTCGGCGGAAAGTCGCACGGAAAGCATCGACCCTCCCGGCATTGAGCCCATCAATTCCCCCCTTGCCGCCAAAAGCCTCAGCCCATCTTCGATTGAAAACACCCCGGCCAAACAAGCCGCGGTGAATTCCCCGACGCTGTGACCCATCATCAGTTCCGGCAACACTCCCCACCGGGCCCACTGCCGGGCCAGGGCCCACTCGACCGCGAAAATCGCCGGTTGCGCCAGCACCGTATGAGTGAGCCGCTCCGCCTCATCTCCCTCCCGGGCAAACAAGCTCGCCCGCAGGTCCTCGCCGATCAAAGGTTCAAGGAAGTCGGCACAAAAATCGATATCAGCCCGGTAACCCGCCTCCGCGGCGTACAAGTCCGCCGTCATGCCCGGATGCTGAGCGCCCTGTCCCGGGAACATCCACACCAGTCCCGGCGCCGATGAGGCCGATTCGACGGGCGCCATCCGACCCTCACTCAACGCCCGGCCCAGATCGGCCCAATCCCGCGCTACCACCGCAGTACGCAGTGCCATCGGTTTGCGGCCCAGCGCCAACGTCCGGGCAGCAGCCGAAAATGACTCTTTTCGCTCTCCCGCCGCAAAACTTCCAAGCTTTTCAGCCAGGTCATCGACGGCCTTTTCCGTACGCCCCGAAAGCACCCACAACCGAGGACCTGCCCCCTCTTCCTGAGGCGTCACATCGCGAGGGGCCTCTTCAAGAATCACGTGCGCATTGGTTCCGCCCACACCGAAGGAACTCACTCCAGCACGCCGTGGCGAACCCGTAGCAGGCACCCAAGGACGCAGAGTATCGTTCACAAAGAACGGCGACTGGGCCCAATCAATCCGCGGATTGGGCGTCTTGAAATGGAGCACCGGCGGCAGTTCACCGTGCTGCAACGAGAGTGCTGTTTTGATCAAGCCGCAGACCCCTGCAGCGGTATCAAGGTGCCCCAAATTGGACTTCAAAGATCCAACCGCACAAAATCCGACATCCTCCGTACCTTTCCTGAAAGCCGCCGTAAGCCCGGCAATCTCGATCGGATCGCCAAGCGGAGTCGCCGTCCCATGCGCTTCCACATAGGTGATCGTCCGCGGATCCACACCCGCATCCAAATGCGCCCGCCGGATCGCATCCGCTTGGCCATCGACGCTCGGGGCCGCATAGCTGTGCTTGGTACCCCCATCATTGTTCAGCCCATATCCGCGGATCACCGCATGAATCGTGTCGCCATCGCGAACCGCATCCGCCAATCGCTTGAGAAGCACCACTCCGCCACCATTCGAGAAGACCGTCCCAGAACTTTCCGCATCGAATGGCCGACAATGACCGTCACGCGACAGCATCCCCCCTTCCTCGTGGTGATAGCCCCGCTTCTGAGGCACAGTGATGGTGATGCCACCCGCCAGGGCCATGTCGCAATGCCCGGACCGCAGAGCCATGGCCGCATGTCCCACCGCGACGAGCGAGCTCGAACAAGCCGTTTGCACCGTCAAGCTCGGCCCCTTGAGGTTCAGCTTGAAGGCAACTCGGGTCGCCAGATGATCCTTATCATTGCCAAACTCGACCTGCAGAGCCCCCACCTGCGCCTCCGCCAAATGGCGACGGTGCATTTCCGGGTCCGAGAGGATATGATGCGGAAGGTAGGTGTCATAGTAGCAGCCGGCATAAATGCCTACACGGCCTCCTTCTTCCTCAGCCGCATCCGGCCGATAGCCACCTCGCTCCAAAGCCTCCCAGCACAACTCAAGAAAGACCCGTTGCTGGGGATCGATGATCTCCGCCTCTCGCGGCAGGATCCCGAACAATCCCCCATCGAGCCCCTCATACAACTCCGGCTTCAACAAGCCCCGCGCACGAACGAACGCCGGATCGTCCGAGGGACCCGGGACCTCCTCGCCCGCGGCATCAAACACCTCAATCGATTCAACGCCCGCCCGCAAATTCTCCCAGAGCTCCTCAGGAGTGTTCGCTCCTGGCAAGCGCACCGCCATGCCAACGATCGCGAGAGCCTCTCGACCCTCCAACTCAGGGGTCGCCTCCACGGGTGTCGGAGTTGGCTCGACCTCTTCGACGACCAACTGGGCCTGCTCTTCCACAGTCGGATGTTCGAACATCCGGACCAACTCGAAGGGCTTTCCAAACTCCCGCTGCACCTGAGCATGAACTCTCACCAGCTGCAGGGAATTGCCCCCCAAATCCACAAATCGATCGTGGCGACCCACCTTTTCCACATTCAGAACGCCGGCCCAGATCGCCGCAATCCGTTCCTCGACGAATCCCACCGGATCGACGTAACGCTCGGAAATCTCCGGCCGTGGCCGCATGGGCTCTGCCATCCAAGAACCAATCGCCTCCGCCGTGCGCAGTTGATGCGCAATCATTGCAACGCACTCCGCATCGGTGACCGGCTCTCCTACCACGGCTTGCGTCGTAGTTCCTGCCAGCGCCGAGGGCACCAGGGAACATTGACGAGCCAAGGCCGCAGGAATGATCCGCAGCTCATCCTCCCAACGTCCTGGCAAGCCTTCCAAAAACTCGCGCACCGGTTGATTCCGACCACTATCGCTGAACCAGATCGCGATCTCTTCAAGCTGCAGTTCGCGCGCAAAATCCCCGAGGTATCGCAACATCCGTTGCTCCACCCCCTTGCCCAGTGCTCGGCAGCTCAACAGGAAAGTCTCTGCCCATAGCCGTCCTCCGTCCTCGCGGAAAATCATCAGGCCCACCGCACCGTAATCGCCAAAACGATCCCGCACCTCGACAAGACGCGCCACCATGCCCCGGCAGCTCTCCCGCAACTTCGCCTCATCCCGCGGCCGCGGGCAGGAATTGAACTGATTCGTCCGTCGGGTCAGCTGACTCGCACGACCCAAATTCGAATCATCCAGCGGAACGATTTCCATGCGCAGATCCAGACCGGAAATGAATTCCTCGTAACTCCCGGTGCGTTCACGCAATGCCCGCCGTTGCGCTTCATCATGATAAAAATCCGCTCTCCGCACGTCCTCCGCACTCGCGTCATGCCGATCCAACACCCAGAGATGCTGCA
Source organism: Haloferula luteola (assembly GCF_014201715.1). GTDB lineage: Bacteria > Verrucomicrobiota > Verrucomicrobiia > Verrucomicrobiales > Akkermansiaceae > Haloferula > Haloferula luteola. Next base: position 61,386 of record NZ_JACHFD010000007.1, on the reverse strand, counting down.
AGAACGCTGGCAAGTCGGCCTCATTCTCAGGAATTCTCACCCCCATCACCGCCGGCGCATTTGCCGCCACCTCGGCAATTTCCGCCGGGCTATCATCCAAGAACAGAAACGCATCGAGCCCCAGATTCAGCCGCGCCGCGATCTGCCGCAGATTCGAGGACTTGGGCTCCCAATTGATCATCGACTCCACAAAGGCATCGCGACCGATCACCATGTCCGGATGCTCCCGAAACACCGCTTCGACATCGTCGGGGTGGTTCTTGGACACCAAACACAACAGATGACCCTGCGACCGGCACTCCAATAGAAACTTCTGAAATGCCCGACGGGCTGGACCGACCTCAACCCCGGACGCACCCACCTCGCCCACGACTCCCGTCCACAAAGTATGATCGGCATCCACCGCAATCACTTTGATAGGCTTGCGCATACCAGCCAGCAAGCGCCGCGACACCCATGTCCCCAAAGCGCGATACATCGCATCGGTATACGGAACCGCCGCCGCCACCTCCGCCTCCAGGTCGTAAGCGTCTTCAACCTGATAAAGTCGCGCCACCGCAGACGCGTCCAAAAACTCTGCCCCTGAAATTTCCCCCACCTGCTCTCTTAACTCCGCCAAGAAAACCTCCTCTGCCACTTGCGCCTGTTGGCAGGGGCAAGCCACCACCAGAGTACGAATTCCATTTCTTGCCACCGACTCCGCCAAGGCGGCACCAATCTCTCGTGCCGCTGAACGCCCGCGAGCTGGCGTGCCCACCGCTAGATCCTGCCCCCGGACCAGTACCACATTCACTCCTCCCCGATTGCAGGAAAGCAAACTACCCGGATCGAGGAGCTGCTGATGAACCTGCTGAAATCCTGCGATCTTTACCTCTGCAGTCAGACCAAATGCGGCCAACCACGATTCCAAAACAAGCGACAGGGGATCGACTGTAAAGGTGGCCGAAAGGCACACCGGTACCTGCTGGGGGTGGGACATGGGACGGGGAAATGAGGGTGGGTAAGACGCTGCCCTAGGGGGGAGCAACGCACAGCCAGCCTAGCCTGATGATTCAGTATTACAAGAATTTAGCCACTCACTGCATTTTACCACCCTCCAAGTTTAACCACTCATCCCCAGTGATTTGCGTATATTTCCGCGCAACCCACGTCATCCCGTAGGAAATCCTTTTGTACATTTTGAGCATTCACGACAGAGATTTTATGATTTTCAAAGGGTCGCACCGATGCCCGTCACGCTCCATTTGCTCGACCCCCTATCCATTCGGGAAGAGGACACCCACCGCGATCTGAGCCTGGAGGAGACCAAGCGGGCGCGACGATTTGCCTTCCCTCATCTCGCTGCGCGCTGGAGGGCATTTCGCGCCCTTACCCGCCGCCACCTCGCATCCCATCTGGCGATGTCGCCTCGTGAGCTCATTTGGAGAGAAGCCGACTGGGGCAAACCTTTTCTCGAGGGTTGCCCACTTCACTTCAATCTCACTCACACGGACCACCTCGGCGTTCTCGCGATCTGCAACGATCATCCTGTGGGAGTGGATCTCGAACGCACGGACCGCGGCCGCGATTTGGTCGGATGCGAGACTCACTTTTGCCATCCCGAAGAAATCCACGAGATCCAAGCGCTCACTCTCCCGGACCGAGAACATCGATTGATCGAGATTTGGACCAGCAAAGAGGCGGCTCTGAAATGCCTCGGAACTGGTCTCAGTCACCCACCGCAGCAGGTTCGAATTGGCAACTCCTCTGCCACTGGAAGCCTCCAAGACTTGGCCAAGCTTACCCTCTACCACCCGCACCATCCCTCCCTCACAGGCCACACCTTCGCCCTCGCCACCACCGCCCCATCACCGGAGATCTCCTGGGCCCCGTGATCGACAGTCGCCGACCCACCTGAAAGTCTTCTTCACCCCTCGCACTCATGGCGCCCCTGACTTTCCATTGCCCCTACTGCCAGTCCCGCCTGCACGTGCCGGCGACGGCTGCAGGCACCGCGGGCCCTTGTCCCTGCTGTGGCCGGCAAGTCACCGCCCCCCCCTTCGATCCATTCCAACCCTTTCCCATCACCACCCCACCCGTTTCTGCAGGACCTCCGGACAACGTTTCTGCCTCCCTTCCGTTCAGCGGGCTACCGACTCCACCGCCGTCATCGGAACCCATTCCTCCAGGCGATCCGCGACCCTTCTTTCGCCCTCCTTCGCCTCCACCACCGCCTTCTCCGTTTGCCGAACCCGAGACGCCGGCCCAACTTTCCATCTCCACGCCACCAGTCGCCCCAGAAATCACGGCACCCATTGAGCCCGCGGTCGACACGGCTTTGCCTCCCGAACCTCCCCCCCTTCCGGCTCCCGCTCCTTCGAATCACCCGGTTGAACCGGAAGCCAATGTTCCTGCACCCGTCGAATCCCTGGCGCCCTCCTCAAGCGATCACCCATTCGAAGGATTCGATCCCTCGCGACCGGCTCCTGCACCTCCGGAACCCATCGAAGAACCGAAGCCCGCAACAGCCACCTCTCCGCGCTCCACCACCATCCCCACTACCCTCGAAATCCCCGCTCTCGGTCGCCTTCGCTGGGCCGTGATGCTGCTCGCCTGTCTGGTCTTTTTCATGCTCGGTCTGCTTGCCGGCCAGGCACTGACCCTCACCAGACTCTCCTCCGCATCTCCGATATTCCTCACTCCAGGCCCCTCCCTCAACGTCCCCGCGCCACCACCCCCCTCCTCGGAGCCCGCCCTTGCGGCCTCATCACCCACCCATCGGAAATCTCCCGCAGACCCTCCTCGTCCGCTACCCGACCTCAGCGCCTCCGAGCTTCCCGACCTGCCTCCTCTTCCCGATCCCGCTCCCGCCGCACCGGTATCAGCCGACCCCTCCCGCCTTGCCCTCGAAGCCTTCCTGGATGCCCCTCGGTGGGACCAACGGGTGCCTTTCCTTCTTCCTCAGACCCCATCTGCTGATGATCCGGAATCCTCCGATCTCGCTTCCGAAGCCTCAGCCCTTTCCGACGGACCCATCGCCTACACCCGGATCGAAGGCCCGATCCTCCTTCCCGGTCTTCACTTCTTCCAGGTTTTCACCCCCACCCTCCCGAAAGGCTTCCCCGTACCCATGATCGAGCGCGACGGTTCATGGAAACTCGACGGGCGACTCTTCCTCGAATTCCACGACGACTGGTTCTACCAGTTCGCCGCTGGCCGACGCGGCTCTCAGGGTGAATTCCATCTCCAAATCAAACCGCGCGGCCAAGGCGACGGACGCTTCATCCCCTACCAGCTCACCGCCCCCATCGAGGGCCGCAGCTTCGGCGGATTCGCCCGCGAAGGCTCCCTCGCCCAAACCCTGTTAGACTCCCTTTTCCATGGCGATTCCAAAGACGACGCCGAACTCCAGCATCTCATCTCTGGCGATGGTGTCCCTGTCGTGGCCCAGCTTTCCTGCCGGGAAACGGCCTCTGGAAAACGCTTCCTCGTCATCGAAAACGTTCGCGTTCGAGGATGGGGACCTGAGGCCTGATTCGATGCATCGAAAACTCCTCCTTTTTCGATGCGTTTTCCCCTTGCAAATGCCGACCTCGCCCCCTAGACCTCCGGCCCCGACCGGGACAAGGGCAGATACCAGAGCGGTCAAATGGGGCAGACTGTAAATCTGCTGGCGTGAGCCTACGAAGGTTCGAATCCTTCTCTGCCCACCATTCTCTTATTCAAGAGGTTGCGTGAATCCCGGACTTACGTCACGCCAAGCCGGCCCCACTGAGCGGGCCATTTCTGGGCCATTTTGGGATTTGTGGGAACCTAGCCTCTCGCGCAATCAATCGCCTCCTTGGATGCCTCTTCATCTCGGCCTACATCGGCGCGTCAAACCACGTATGCTCATTTGCGCACCGCAATATGTGGCACCCCTTTCCGACCAGAACCCACATATTGGTTATGAACCGAAAAAGCGGCCTAGACTGGTTCTTGAAACATTAGCGCAGCCACACCACACTCCCTCCCGTTCACGATAATCAAACCCTTCGTGTTTCCTCCAGATGAAGAATTCTCCGGCCAACTCTCCCACGATTTCAGGACGGGGCGCCCCACTGCAATCAGCGCTTCCGAACTCTGTTCGAGACAGCGAGCAGCTTGCACTGCCATTAACCGAGAACGAGCGAATGGAATCCTGGCAGCATCTCGAGCGCCTTCATCCCGGCAATCGATTTCGGTTGATGTTTGGAATGCCGCTTTTGCCCAACGGGCGTTAGACTTCGAAGTCCCGCTAATTCCTCTTTCCTCTCTTGGTCTCCAACGAGGATCTGACGGCTTGCTGTTTGGAGGCGATCTCATCCCGCTACCATCAGGTGCGGAAGCGGCACCATATCTGGACGAATCTCAACGGGTCGTCTACAAACTCTTTGATCTACGACCGGATGGGTCACTTGGGAAGCGATTCGAGATAGAGAGGAAAAGCGATTCTGATTTCCCAGGTCTACCTGAGGAGGAGCGATATTCGGTTGTGACACGGAACGCGACGCTCCAAAGCACATTAATCAAACTCGCCTTCCTGAATCAGGCGGGTGCCCACCCTACTGAAATCGTGGGCCTTACCGAATGCGGCGACTTCTTGTTGGCAAAGCAACCGCAAGCAAAAGTGATCGATCAACGCCAATTCGAGCGCCTTCGAGAAGCAGCTATTAATGCCATGCGGGGTGTGGAGGTCCGCCGCGTGCGGCTAGGGCGTGTGGTTGTTGCGCTGTGGGTCGATGGGACCTCCTTTCTGATGTCTGACCTCCACCGAGGAAACATCATGCTCGACCACGATGAAAATCCCACAGTCATCGACGCTTTGGTCGGCTCGGTTTCAGAGAGGCATGTGCGCAACCTCCCGCTGATTCAGAATGCTTTCGATCATGCCCAGGCTCTACGGTTCGGCAGAAAATACGAGGACCCGTCGGTTTTGAGGTTGCCTCCAGATGAAGAACTTTGAACGAACCAAATGTATCGTTTCTAGATCAGTAGGCCCTGATCTCCATTTGAGCGGCCGGGACAAATGGTGGCGGCGAATGTTAAGATTTGGTAGCATTTGGAGACGCTCTCCGAATGAAAAAAACGGAGAGGAATGTGGCTTCTCACATCCGATCGACAAGGATCGGCGGAGCACCACCGAGAGAGTTGAGCGCGTCCGCCGAGCAAATGCAGATTGATGTTCTACCTAGCCTGCCTTGACCGTCGCCATTGCGCGGGGATCGTGCTCTCCGACCTGGAGCGATCCGAAATCGACGGTCCCGTTCTCGATGACCAACAGCTTCGGATCGGCATCGAAGTCCTGGCGGGTGGCTCGAAATTCGGCGAGCACCGTCGCGTTGGCCTCGACCTCTTTGGCATACCTCATGCCGTTGAGCTTGCCTGCGAACCCGGCAAGTCCGTCTTTTTTCTTTTTCCTGTCCTTGAGTTGATCCTTGGTCTCGACATCGCTCTCAATGGCGGCCCGTTCGAATTGCGCAATGGCCTCCCAAAAAAGGATAGGAACGGAGGAACGCACATTTCCATCTTGTATGCCTCCCCGTCGAAGCCGACCGGGACCCAGAATTCCGGAGCGTCGAGCTCCCCATCCTGCTGGCTTCCTATTTCAACCAGCTCATTGGAGACCAGCACCGGCCGCTCACTTTCTTCGATCCGAAATCGAAACTTCCGAACGTCTTTGATTCCGCGTTTGCGCAGAGATGGTTGATTTCCCGAGTTCCCGGATCCATCGCGAAATTCTTCCGCAGGATCATCATCCCTCCTCTTCACGGTGAGATGATTCGTCTATTTTCAAGAGTCGCAAGACAACGGTCCTTCGTGGGCCTCGCGTTTCGACGATCACCCCTAAAACAAGTCGCTGCACCCGCAGGAAGAACCCTCTCCCACGAGTGCAGCGATGTCTGGTGTCCTGGAAAAACCGTTGCTGATTCCTACTGGGTCTGCACCACCTTGACCCTCACAAAGACCTTCCCGGGCACCACCCCGGAAACGGTCGCACTCACCGTGGTGGTTCCTACCTCAGGGTCATTGGCACTGGATACGAAATCGACGCTCGTCTCGCCATCGCTCGCACCATCGGCCCACCATGTGGTGAGGTCGGTACTCCACTCATACGATGCCATTCCATCAGTCGCAGCACTCGCATTCTCATAGTGATGGAACGATAGGCCACCCGAAGCAGGCGAACATCCAAAAAGGCCAGGGCTCATCACACTTGGATCCGTTCCGAAGAAATTCTCCAAACCATTGGCCAACCCGTCCCCATCGGCATCTTCTTCGAAACCCGTCATCGACCCCACTCCCGGATATCCCGCAATCCAATCTGCAAACGTCGAGGCTTCTCCCGGTGTCAGCTGGACAATCTGGAATCCCGCAAGATGAAGCTCATCGCTGGTCGCATCCATCGTCACCACCACGTTGCCCGACAAACCACTCAACTTCACGTAGGTGTCGCCTTCCACATATTCATCACCTGGAGCAAAATTATTCGGCGTGAAGGTATTGGTCAATGTGGCCGCTACCGTGGCACCTCCATCAAGGCTGAACTCGACCACTTCATTCCCCCAACTGCTCAAGTAGATGTAGAGGTCATAAGTTCCATACGGCACCCCCTGAAGCGTCAAAGTCTGTGGATCGGCACCCATCCAAGCCTTGTCGCTGAATAGATTTTCATCAGGAGTCCCCACCGTATTCCAAGAATCCATCACCCCTGCTGATAGAGCCACCGCCAAGGAGGTCGCCAGCCCACCGGAGTCCATGAAGGTCACATTGTGATCAAGATCCATCACATTGTTCCAGCGCGACACCGGCACCGCACCCGCCACATCCGAAATCGCCAACTGAGGCGTAGATGACTCCTTCGCATAGTTGACGCTGATCACTGGAACGGGAATGGAAGCTCCCGAAAGGGGATCCGTACCATATCGAAACTCATCCAGATCACTCGCACCGTCACCATCCCAGTCACCCGTCCCTGCACCCGGTCCAGAGCCGGCTGCCTTGGAACCATCGAGATCGGTCAGATTCCCGACATAGGCCATCTCCCAACCGTCGCCGACCCCATCTCCGTCGACGTCGACAAAGTCACTCGGATCCGTGGGGTCCGTGCCCGCAGCTTGCTCCGCAAGGTTGCTGTCGTAGTCGCCATCCGAATCGTCTTCACCAGTTGCAGCGACAATCCCTCCAAAGTAGGTCCACTCCCAGGCGTCCGCCAATCCATCACCGTCCGTGTCGGTCGGGGTCGATTCCGCCAGCGTCGGATCCGAGAAGGGATCGGCTGAGTATTCCTCAAAATCGCTGAACCCATCGCCATCAAAATCGCCGGTTCCAGATCCAGGGCCACTACCCGCTTCGAGAGTCCCATCGAGATCCACAAGATTGCCGGCAACGGCCATTTCCCATCCATCTCCAATCTGGTCGCCATCTGAGTCCACGAACGATGCCGGATCGGTCGGGTCCGTACCCGCCGCTTCCTCCGCCGCATTCGTATCGAAATCCCCATCGGAATCCTCGTCGCCCGTCGTCGCGCCAATATAGAAGAAATACGTCTCTTCCCAAGAATCCGTCAGACCATCCGCATCGGTATCCAGAGGCGTCGAGACCTCCGAGGTGGGGTCCAGCTTCGGATCGAACTGGAATTCCTCCAGATCGCTGTAGCCATCCCCATCGAAATCTCCCGTGCCCGAACCCGGACCGGAGCCCGCGGGCAGCAAGCCGGTCAGGTCCGTCAGGTTGCCCGCAAATGCCAGCTCCCACCCATCACCCAAACCATCCGAATCACTGTCGACAAATGAATCCGCGTCGGTCGGATCAGTCCCCGCCATTTCTTCCTCCGCATTCGTGTCGTAGTCGCCATCGTAATCTTCATCACCGGTGGTGAAGTCGATTCCGAAAAAGTACTCGTCTTCCCAGGCATCCGACAGGCCGTCGGCATCGCTGTCGATTGGCGTCGATGCCGCATTCGTCGGATCTGAAGAAAAGGCGGCTTCGAACTCCTCAAGGTCACTGAAACCATCTCCATCGTAGTCCCCCGTTCCACTGCCCGGACCGGAACCCGCCGTCAACGTCCCATCCAGGTCCGTCAGATTCCCAACCCAACTGACCTCCCACTTATCGGACAATCCATCGTCGTCGGTATCCACGAAAGACTGAGCATCCGTGGGATCCGTACCCGCAGTATATTCCTCAAGGTCGGAATCGAGGTCCCCGTCAAAGTCGCCGGTACCAAATCCCGGACCAGGTCCGCTCAGGAGCCCCGTCAAATCCGTCAAATCCAACACCTCAGGCCAAGACAACTCCCACCCGTCGGGCAATCCATCGAAATCCGCATCCCCGTCGACCGACTCGACAATTTGAAAGCCAGCAAGGTGCAACTCATCGCTCGTCGCATCCATGGTGACCACCACATCTCCTGTCAGACCCGTGAGGCGAATGTAAGTGTCCCCCTCGGTGAACTCATCTCCGTCCGAGAAATTATTAGGATTATAAGAGTTGCTCAAGGTCGCCACCACCGTTGTCCCGCCATCCAGGCTGAAATCAACCACTTCACTTCCCCAACTGCTCAAATACACGATCACATCGTACGATGCATAGGGAACCCCTGTCAGCGTCAGAGTCTGAGGATCGACTCCCATCACCACCTTATCACCAAACAAATTCTCGTTCGCGTTGAAGTTGGTATTCCAGGAATCCATGTATCCCGCCGACAAGGCCACCGTCAGGGCAGTCGCCGCCCCCGTGTTGTCCACGAAGGTGATCGCGTGATTGAGATCCACCACATTGTTCCAGTTCAGCGCCGGAATCGCCCCGACCGAATCCGTCGCAGCCAGCGGCGGCGTCGAAGACGCCTTCTCATAGTTCACACTGATCTGCTTGGCATGCACCAGCCCGACCATCATTGATGCCGTCAGCCCGTGACCGACCCATCGGCCCCTTTTCATTCGTCCCCACAGAGACAAGGATTGGAATGCATTCATTCGTTGAGTTCTTTTTGTTTGGCCTTGTGCCAAAGTTCTTGGTTTTTACTTCAAAACTTCGATGGAAGAGCTCCTTCCGAGGAGCTTCTCCCTCGTCCTTCCTTGATCTCCCCTAAGCCGGGGAAGCGCGCGACCCTCTGGCGGACGTCCCCACTCACCGCCGATGACGACGACGGAACCCTGCCCAACCGAACAGGGCGGCAGCCAGCATCCCGGCAGCGCCCGGCTCGGGCACCGTGCTCAAACTCACATCGTCGACGTAGAAGGTCGAACTCCCGCTAAATCCGGTGAAGTTGAACTTCATCCGGTTCTTGTCGGGATCTCCATCCGCGGCCACAAAATCTCCACTGATCTCCGTCCAGGTGTTCGGTGTCAGACCGCCCACGGTGATCGTCCCACTCGCTCCTCCCGCGTCTTGGTTTAGCTCATTCGAAACCAGGATCTGATAGTCGAACTGACCGTCGCCCACCCCGTCCGTATACACCCAGAAACTGTAGCTCCAGGTCATGCCCTCCACTTCCGAGGCGGCCAAGTTCAATCCCGTGTTGGTGTAGATGATCGCAAACTCATTGGCGGTCGTGATCTCCAGAGCCTGCGCACCGCTCAGCTTGATCGTTTCCTGAACTGCCAAGCTGCCGGAAAACCCTCCCTGAAAGGCCGACCAAACATTGCTGCCCCCACTATCCGGAAGGATTCCCGCCGTGGTCACTTCAAACCCGGAATCGACAATCACATTCGCACCCATTGCCGGCATCATCGCCAAGACCCCGCTCAAACCCAGGAAGCATCGAATCGTTTTCTTCATATCACTGGAATCGTATGTTCTTGCTCTGGGAATTTGACGCCTTCCTGATGCTCCATTCGGCAACGAGAGGCTCCCATTCCTCAGCGTCTTGTCGATTAGCACGGAGGCTTGGGTTGGAGGAACCTCCGATCCCTTTCCCAGCTTGTCTTCTACTGAAACAAATCGCCCCCGCCACCTCCGCCCCCGTGCCGGATCCCTACTCTCGACGGCTGTGAATTTCCCCGGAGCAAGTTTCCCGCACCCCTTTACCGTCAGTCGACTTGGGAAGACCCCATCATGGATCTAACAGGACACCAACGTGTGGCGTCCACCCTTCAACCGGAAGAAGTCTCATCTCCGACCACCCTGGACCCTCTCGCTTGTTCTTGTCTTCCGGTAGGACTTGTCCAAAAGAGAGGGACGCTTGGGCGTCTGTCCCATCGTCTCGCCAACGGAGCGACCTATTCCTCAACCTCAGTTGCCATGCCCGCCAACGATCCATCGCGCATTCCTGTCCGGACACTTCTTTCTGAGCAGGCGGCACGGTGCATTCGAGAACGCATTGCCAACGGGGAATGGCAATCCCAACTCCCTAGCGAGTCCGCCCTTTGCCGTACTTTCCAAGTCAGTCGGGTCACCTTGCGAAGAGCCCTTCAGGAACTTCTCGATGAAGGGATCTTGCTGGAAGGAGGTCGCGGAATCCGTCATCGCATCGCGACGGATTTTGTAGAAGCTCGCCGTTCCACCACCGGTCGCGTCGTGCGCGTCCTGGCCCCTTTCTCCTCATGGAAAATGGGAGCTATCTCCCATGCGATTCTTGAAGGCCTTTCTCAGCGCGTCGCTACCCGGGATTTCCGAGTCGAGTTCGAAAGCCGCCCGCAGCTCTTCGAAAGCCACCGTCCCAAAGAGCTCGAACATCTGGTGCAACTTCCCGAAACCGCGGGTTGGGTTCTCTTTTTCTCCACCGCACCCATGCAGGAATGGTTTGCTCAACGCAAAACGCCCTGCATCCTCGCCGGTCGCCGTCATCAAGACCTCGGACTCTCCTGCGTCTATCCTGATATCGAAGCGGTCGCACGTCACGCCGCTGGCCTCCTCGTTTCCCGGGGACACCGTCGGATTGCCCACCTGATGGCGCGTCACACCAGCCTCGGCGACCGCCTGGCAGGTGCGGTCTTTGGAGCCACCGCACGAGAACTCGGCGCTGAAGTGCAGTTGGTGGAGTATGATGACAATCCCCATTCGATCTGTCGCATGGTCAGCTCCGTCATTGCCTCTCGCCCGAGCCCAACTGTCTGCTATTTGACCTGCCCAGAAGATGGCGTCACTGCCCTCTGTCACGCCATGGGGGCCGGAATCACCGTTCCTGGGCAAATGGAGTTCCTGATCGGTTGGGACGATCCGATCCTCGAAGCCACCGTACCCAGCCTTGCCCACTATCGATTCGATGGACAAAAAATGGGCAAACAGATCGGCTCCCTCCTTCTCAAGCAACTCGACGCCAGCGTTTCCAAAACTCAAGACGTCCCCATCCTCCCTGAATTCTCTCCGGGGGATTCCTTGAGCAACGGCAATCGATCCTGATCGTCACTATTCGATCACCATCGCCGCCAAGTCCGTCGGCAACCGGTCCAAGCGGTCCACCGAATCGGCTCCCACCGCGAACATTCCTTCGAGACGGATGCCACCTATGTCCGCCAGATATACTCCCGGCTCCACGGTGGTGATCATCCCAGACTCAAGAATTTCTCGGGAGTGAGCCCGCAACCACGGTCCCTCATGGATGGCCAGTCCGACCCCGTGCCCGACACCATAATGGAACTCGGGATAACCCGCGGCCATGACCGTTTCCCGTGCTGCAGCATCGATCCAACCCATTTCGGCACCCGGCCTCAAAACCTTTTCAGCGGCATGCAATGCAGCCTCCACCACCGGGTGGGCCTTTCGCGCATACTCCGGAACGGACCCGAGATAAAGAGTGCGTGTCAGGTCACTGCGATAGCCTCCCAATTCCGCGCCCCAATCGATCAAAAGTGCCTCACCCCATGCGGCCATTCGGCTCCCTGGCGTGTGGTGCGCACTCGCACTGTGAGGGCCACTTGCCACGATGATCCCAGTTTCCGGAAACCCTTGCCGATCCGCGCCCAGCCCGATCATCCGATTCTCCAACTCTCGGGCCAGCTCTCGCTCCGAGCGCCCCACCAAACCCGCGGCACCTTCCTCTAACAGACCTCGAAACGCTTCTTCGGCAATTTCAACGCACCGCTCGATCCATTGCCGTTCCATCGGTTCTTTGCACTGCCGCAGACCCTCGATCCAGCGCTCTCCTCGACCCACTTCCAAGCCCATCTCCGCCGCAGCCTCTTGAAACCGCAGGAAGGTTCCGGCTCCCATCCGCCCGGTATCCACCGCCACCGATCGGATCCCTCGACGCTTCATCTCTGCCACGACGAATGCCTCCAACTTCACCGCGTCGGTCGAACGCTCACTGGGCAGCAACACATCAAAGTCCCCAATTTCCTCCATCACTTCCCGCACCAGCATGTGCCGAGTCACGGCAAACCCACCCTCAGGCCCCACCACCAGCCATGAAACCCCTTCGCGCACTCCGCTGAAGTAACCTACATCCAAGGGATCACAGATCGCCATCGCCTCCATCGGGCAAGTCCCCGAAACTTCGGCCATCAGGGCTCGCAGACGCGACCTCCGCGCTGAGTGATCAAACGCGATCGGCGCCTCACTGGTCGCCGACGCCTCGGAAATCGAACCGCTATCAAACATATCCAACATGCACCTTGAGAAAATCCTGATCGGCATGACCCAAACTCAACGGGTCTTAAATTCAAGCCTCTCCGTCTTGTCTTCTACCAAGACAATCCCGAGCGCGGCCAATACCTCGCTGAGGAGCTCCTTTCGGCCCCCAAGTAAACAACGCCACTTCTCCCCATCCTCCTCTTCGGAGAGCGGATCCGCCGCTTTTCTCAAACGAGATCTGCCCGCTGTCAGGCTTCCAAAAGTGGGAGATTCACAGGATTCGTGAACCGTGGTGAAATGAGCCATTCGTCATCACTTCTTGGCGCCCGCACCCAGGATCTCCTTCAGCGCCTGATCAGGATGGCCCCGCCCCAAATCCTCAAAAAGAATCCGCACGAAGCTGCTCGCGAAGTCGGCCATCAGCTTGGAGGACTTCAGCACACTCCCTCCCGCAACTTGAAACATCTCCCGGCTATCTGGGCGTCGGAATCCGCCCAGCCCGTCATCGCGGCGAGATTCCACTCAAAGAGATCCCTTGCCTCAATCTCAATCTCACCCTCATTTTCCTCCAGGTCTGAGCCTGCTACCGAACTCTTTCGGCATTCTCTTCTTCCGCCTCGAGAACAGTCCTCCTAGCTCCATCTGAATCATGTTGAGCCCCATCCGAAAGGCGACTTTCTTCACCCCGAAGTCCCAATGTGGATCCAAGCGCTCAAGTTCCTCATGACCCAAAAGATCACGGCGATCTGGCCGTTCTCGCTTGGATGAAGATTCCGTGAATTCCAAAAGAGCTTCGGTTTTTTACTAACATATTCTCCTCATTCCCGCTTATAGCATGGCAACCTTTTTTTGATGGGTCATGCTGACGGAATCCGAATCATCCCTTGAAACCGCTCGCGATGCCGCGCAGCGGATCACCACAGAGCTTTCCCGTGCCATCGTCGGCCAAGAAGCCATCGTTGCTGCGCTGATGGCCTCGATCCTCGCCCGAGGCCACTGCTTGCTGATCGGGGTTCCCGGTCTCGCAAAGACCCTGCTGGTCCAATCGATCGCACGAGTCCTGGGTCTCGACTTCAGCCGCATCCAATTCACTCCCGACCTGATGCCTGCCGACATCTTGGGATCCGAAGTCATTCATGAAGTGCAGGGGCGAATGGAATTTGAATACCGTCGCGGGCCGGTGTTTGCGAATCTCGTACTGGCCGACGAAATCAACCGCACCCCCCCAAAGACCCAGGCCGCACTGCTGGAAGCCATGCAGGAACGCCGAGTGACATTGGCAGGGGAAACCCATGAGCTACCCAACCCTTTTCTCGTCGTCGCCACACAGAATCCCATCGAACACGAAGGAACCTATCCGCTACCCGAGGCTCAGTTGGATCGCTTCATGTTCTCCCTCGACCTCGGCTACCCGAATCGCCAGGAAGAAATCGAAGTCGTCCGCCGCACCACCATTGGTGACTTCCCCGAACTCCAACCTGCGGTCGGTCCCGCGGAGGTAAGAGCCATGCAAAAGCTGGTACGCGCCATGCCCGTGGCCGACCACGTGCTCGCCTACGCTGTCGATATCGCCAAGGCGACTCGGCCCGGCGAGGACAGCCCCTCACCCACGGCGGTGAACTATCTCGAGTGGGGCGCGGGTCCCCGGGCCTCCCAATACCTGGTGCTTGGGGCAAAAGCCATGGCCCTCCTCCAGGGACGAGCCGCACCGGCATGCTCCGATCTTCGGGCCGTCGCCACCTCCGTCCTCGCCCACCGGATCGTGCCCAACTATCGCGCCACCGGTGAAGGTCTCAAGGCCTCGCGGCTCGCTGCCGCGATCGTGAATGAAGTCCCCGAACCCCGCTACTGATGGCACCCCTCCCGTCACCAGGATCCGCACACGACACCGACCAGCAACGCGCTCGGTTGGCGGCCGGATTGGTCACTCCGGAGTCGCTCGATCGCTACCGTCATTTGGTCGCCTTTGCCCGCACCACGGTGGAAAGCCGCTTCGCCGGCCGCCACAAGTCCGCCGAATTGGGCACCGGGGGAGAATTTGCTGAATTCACCCGATACGTGCCGGGGCTCCCCACTTCGGGCATCGACTGGCGGCTATACGGTCGCTCACTTCGGCTCTACCTCCGCCGCTTCGAGGAACTCTCGGACATGACCGTTCATCTTGTCGTCGATACTTCCGGCTCGATGCGATTCGGCACCCCCGGCAACGACGCCAAGGCCCTCCGGGCTGCTCGCACTGCCGCCGCCTTGGCCTACCTGATGATTCGTCAAGGCGACAAAACCTCACTCACTCTCTTCAATGATGTCGTCCGGCACCACCTGCCGGCGGGAGGCACCCAACGCCATTTCCACCAAATGCTGCGCAGCCTCGTGACGCCCGCCTATGGTGCGAGCGGACCGACTCGGATCGCCGACTCCCTGGCCGCGACCATTCCCCTTCTCAAGCCACGAGGACGTGTCGTCCTTCTTTCCGACTTCCTCGGCGAAGACCCGGAAGCGGTTCTGACAGCGCTGGGCCCGCTGTTGCACCGGGGTCACGAAATCCTCCTGCTTCAGCTTTCCGATCCTGCCGAGCGAACCCTGCCCGATATCCCTTTGGCGCGCTTCATCGACATGGAAACCCATGAAGAGATCCAGGTCGAACCTGCTGAAATCCGCCATCGGTTCGAAAAACACGTCGCCCACCGAACCGAGATCCTGCGCCGAGGTTCCTTGGACCGCGGCATCGATTTCGCCGTGCTGCGGACCGAACGGCCCTATCAGGAAGCCATCGAGGCCTACCTCGGCTTCCGTCAATGGAATACCCTCTGATGCACTTTCTCCAACCCGGCTTTCTGGTCCCCTTTGGCCTCTTGGTGGGCGTCCCGGCGCTCATCCACTGGCTGAGTCGCCGGTTTCCCAAGAAGTTTCCTTTCTCCTCCATTGAGGACCTCAAACGAACCATGACGGGGCGCTCGCGGTGGTTCAAGTGGCGGCACCTCGTGCTGTTGATCCTTCGCACGCTCGCCCTGCTCGCCCTGCTGTTGGCCTTCCTCTTGCCGGTCATCGGACATTCCTCACCCGCCGACTCAACGGGGGGCCGCCGAGTCCTCCTCATCGTCGACCACTCGCTGTCGATGACCGCCGCGGAAAGAGGAGCCAGCGCTCGCTCTCGGGCCATCGGAGAAGTTCGACGCCTGCTCGCCTCACTCGGACCACAAGACCGCTTCCAATTGATCCTCGCGGGCCGCTCCCCCCAAGCAGTGTTTCCCGATTTCACCGATCATCGCCGGGCCGCCCTCGATTTTCTGGAAGACGCTCCGCTCCCCGCCACGAGTGCCGATCTGCTCGGGGCCTGCGCCTTAGCCGCGACACTCAGCGAGGGCCTCCCGCATCCGCCCGATGTCATTTTCTTTTCCGACTTCCAACGAAAGAACTGGGCCGATGCCGCCTTCGATACCCTACCCACCGGTTCGCGCCTCATCTTTGTCCCCACCACGGAACATGCCGATCGCCCCAATCGCGCCATCCTTGATCTCGAGCCTCTCGCCTCCGATGCCGTCGCAGGGGCTCCCTTCGAATGGACCGCTCGAGTGGCCAACTATTCCGCCGATGCCTGGCAGGGGAAAATCGAGGGTCGATTCCTCGACGGCCCCACCACCGAAGAGGAAATCTCACTGCCAGCTTGGGGTGAAACTGAGGTGTCCATGGCCCTCAATGTCCCCGCCGTGGGTCCCCAGCTCCTGCTCGTCTCCCTGCCCGATGACGACCTTCCTCTAGACAACACTCGTCGTCTCGTGATCCAGGCCGGCGATCAGCAGGAAATTGGCATCCTCACACCTGCCGCGGCCACCCTTGATGCCCCGAAGCCAGCCTTGTTCCTCGCCACAGCCGTGAATCCCTACGGACCCGGCGAAGGGGCCTACCGCCCCCGCTTGCTCTCACCGGACGAGCTCACTGCCACGGCGCTGGGAGCTGCCACTCACATCATCGCCGCCGAATTGCCCGCATTGCAGGAGGAAGCACTTGGAATTCTGGCGGGGCAAATCCGTGGCGGAGGCGGCATCGTTTGGTTTCTCGACGGCCCAGCAGCATCCGAAAACCTTGTCGGCCTGTCCCACGCCCTTGGCATCTCCTCGCCGCTGCGGCTCGCCGGCCGCTACGATCGCCAGCATATGCCCGAGGGGGCTCTGCAGCTCGCTCGCGGCGATTTTGACTCGAGATTCCTCCGTTTGTTTGCCGGAGAACGGCGTCAAAATCTGGGGTTGCTCGAGTTTTACGAAGTCCAGCGTGCCGCCGATGAAGGCGTCGGAAAGGTGCTGCTCAGCTTTGCCGATGGCACCCCTGCAATGGTCGAAGTTCAGGCCGGACTGGGCACTCTGCTGGTCTGCAACTTCTCCCTTGCGGAGGAAGCGTCCAACCTTGCCCGCCAACGGCTCTTTCCTGCCTGGATTCACGAAATGCTGCGTCGTCTCGACACCTCCGGCGCACTCGCCCAAGACCGCCATCTCCCCGGCGACAGCCTGCACGCCGATGCTTGGACCAGTGACATCGCCGGCCGCGAAATGACCGGACCCGACAACAACAACGCCCCCTATCTCACCCGCCTTGAGGGCGAACGCACCTCGCTCACTTTCACTCCCGATCGCACCGGCTTCTACACCATCACCGGTGCTGTTGGCCAAACCCTGCTCGCCTTTGCCGTCAACTCCGACCCCGTCGAATCCGACCTCCGCAGCCTCGATCCGAGCATGCTTCCCGATCGAGCCAGCGGCCAGGGAGCGGCCGAAGCATCGACCCTTGAAGCCCGTGGCGATTTCTCCGACGCGCTCAACGGCCGCCCAATCTTCCACGGGTTTGTCCTGCTCACCCTCCTGCTGCTCGCGATCGAATCGATCATCCTGCGCATCACTACCCCCAAAACCGCATGACCTGGGACGCCATTCTTCCCATCCCATGGATCGTGATCATCGCCATCATGGCGGTCGGAATCACCCTTTCTTGTGCCATCCGCGCCAACCGTCGCTTGGGCCGCCTGCGCGCGGGCTTTCTCACCACGATGCGACTTCTGGGCGTGGTCGGACTTCTCGCCCTGCTCCTCCAGCCCTCCCGGCGGGAATCCCTTCAGCCGCCAGCCCGCCAACGCTCCCTCCTCGTCGCCGTCGACACCTCCGCTTCCATGGATACCCCTGATGCCGATGGAGCCAGCCGTCTCGATGCCGCACGCGAATGCCTCGACCAAGTAATCCTCCCCGCCGCCGCAGGCACTCCGGTCAACCTTTTCGTGTTTCACGAAACTTCCCGACCCATCCGCCCCAGCGCACTCACCGAAATCGCCAATGCTTCCGGTCCCGAGACTCACTTTCACAGCTCGATCGAACGCATCCTCGAAGGCACCTTCAATCCCCCGCCTACCGCCTTGCTCCTGCTCACCGACGGCCACGATCTCGAAGGCGAACCCGCCACCCGAACCGCCCGCATCGCCCGTGATCGCAACCTGCCCATCTTCCCGATTCCCATCGGCACCCCCGAGACCTCTCCCGATGTCTCCATCCGCATCGCCTCCTACCATCCCTACACCTTTGTCGGCCAAACCACCTACCTCACCGCCACCTTGCGGGCCCAGGGATTCTCCCACCAAGCGTTAACCATCGACCTCTACCGCGAAGAAGAACTCATCTCCACCCGCACCGTCGACCCGGGCGGAGAAACCTTCATCGACGTCCAGTTTCCCGTCACCGAAGAACAAGCCGGTCAATTTGGCTACACCCTCCGCGTGCGACCCATGCGCGGAGAAAAGGAAGCCTCCAACAACTCCGCCACCACCTACCTCAACATCGTCGACGACCTCCTTCGGGTCCTCGAAATCGAAGGCAATCCCTATTGGGACAGCACCTTTCTGCGACGCTCCATCACCCGCAATGACAAGTTCGAGATCGACTCCCTTGTCGCCTTTTCCAATGGCCGCATTCGCGCCATCCGCTCCGACGCGGAAAAGCCCACCGATGAACTGAAACCGCCCTCCCGCGCCGAAGATTTCGAAAACTACCACATGGTCCTGCTCGGACAGAACTGCGAGCGCGTTCTTGGACAAACCGGCATCGCGGCCCTCCAATCTTGGGTCACCGAACACCAAGGCATCGTGGTCTTTACCCGCGGCCAAGCCTGGCCCTCCGGCACGGCCGATGACCTCGAGCCCATCACCTGGGGAGATGGCCTGCGCGATCAGGTCAACCTCGACCTCACCTCCACCCAAGGGTTTCCCCCACTCGACATCCTCCGCGAGGCGCGCCGCAACGACGACCAACTCCGCTTCGATACCCGCCCCGGAACCTCCTCACCCAAAACCCTCGCCACCGTCTTCGGCGAAACCCAGGGAGACGAACCCGCCATCGTCTACCGCCGCTGCGGCAAGGGCCAAACCCTCTCCATGGGCCTCGCCAACACCTGGCGCTGGGTCTTCAACGAACGCACCGAATTCGACAACAACACCTTCGATCGCTTCTGGGATCAAACCACCCTCTGGCTGCTCGCCAACCGCGGTCTCACTCCACTCTCAGGCTTCAGCTTCACGGCCAATTCCGCCAACATCCCTCTCGGAGACTCCATCACCTTCTCCCTGCAGGCTGCCGGCACGCAACTCCCCGCCGAAGCGCCCAACATCACCCTCTCCAAAGAGGATCGACCACTCACCAGTTTGGCCATGGCGCCCCAGGCCTCGAATGCCTTGCTGAGCGCGACCTTCACGCCCGAATCGCCCGGCCGCTACACGGCCACCACCTCCCTGCCGGATGGCACCACCAAGGTCATCCGCTTCATTTGTGTCAGCACGCAACTGGAACGCATCGAAACGGCGGTCGACCCCGGCTATCTCACCTCGCTCGCAAAATCGTCCGGTGGCCGCCTCTTGCGGACGGATGAGGTCGCTTCCACCCTCAAAACCCTCCTCATCGATACCGGCGCCTCTGATCCCATCGAACGCTTACGTCCCCTCTGGCCACAACCACCCGTCTTCCTTCTCCTCGTCCTTCTCCTCGGCCTCGATTGGTATTTCCGCCGCAAATGGGGCCTCTCCTGATTCCCGAATTCCTTCCCACGATGAACGACGACCTCCGTCAAGCCCTCGCCCAAGCCGGCAGCACTTACACCCGACACCGGGTGCTGCGAATCGCCTTGGGACTCCTGCCCGCCTTGATTGGCCTCGGGCTGGCGGCCATCGTCGTCGATATCCTGCTTCACCTTCCAGCAGGTACCCGTGCCATCATCCGCAACGCCTTTGCCGGCCTTGCTCTCGTTCTGGCCCTGAGTGGAATCGCCATCGCGCTCCTGCGACGACCTCCGATCCTGCGAACTGCCCGGCTTCTGGAGGAGACGCTTCCCGAGCTCGACTCCCGGCTCATCAATCTTCTCCAGCTCGAAAAACAGGCGACCGATCCTTCGACTCCGGAACTTACCCGCAGCCTCGCCCGCCGGGCCATGGACGATGCCGCCCGCGATCTGCCCATTCGCCAACTCCCCATCGCCCTCCGCACCCCTCGTCTTCCCCTCCTTTTTCTCCGCGCGGCTTACCTCCCCGCCGCCATCGCCCTGCTCACCGGACTCGCCGGAGAACCCGCCCGCCGCGAATGGGCTCGGTTCCTCGACCCCCACGGAGACCACCCTCCCCTTTCCTTCACCCAACTCGCCATCGCAGTTCCCGATAGGGATGGCTTCACGGTCGACTATCGCGATGGCTTCGATCTGCTCGCCATCGCTTCCGGACATCGCCCGAAAGAGCTCTTCGCCACAGCCTTGGATCCCTCCGGAGAGATCCTTTTCACCCTGCCGCTCGTCTCGCAGGATGGCCGACAATTCACCGCGCACATCGAAGACGTTCGGCAACCCCTGGCCCTCTACGTCCACACCGCCGACCAAGCCTCCCTGAGCACCCAGCGACACATCGAAGTGCGCCTCGAACCTCGCATCGACTCCGCCGAACTCACCCTGACGCCACCGGAATACACCGGTCAGCCCTCCCAATCGATGCCCTTCCGCTTTCAAGGTCTGCGTGCGTTGCAAGGGACCGAACTCCGCTTTCGACTCCGCTCCAACCGCCCGCTCGGACGTGGACGAGTCCTCTATGAAATCCCGGGCCGCGAGGCTCTGGAGATCCCCCTCACTCCCGTCCCCGACGCCCCCGAAACCGTCGAGGGCGACCTAACCGCCACCTCCTCGGGACGCCTCGTTTTCTCGGTCGAGGACCCTGAGGGGCGTCCCGGTCAGGAAACCGCCAGCACCTCCATCACCGTCACGCAGGATGCCGCACCTGCCGTGAACCTGCGATTTCCCACCGAGAACACCTTCGTGGTCGAAACCATGACTCTCGTTCTCGCCGCCGATGCGGCCGACGACCTCGGCCTGCGCTCCATGCGCCTCCACCATGCCGTCGACGGCCACTTCACGGAACCCGAACTCGCCCGCTTCGATCCCCCCGGAGAACTCCGACACTCCCTCATGCGCACCTTGGACCTTCCCGCCCTCGGCCTGCGCGCTGGACGCGTTCTGACGGTATTTGCCGATGCCCTCGATGGCGCTCCCGATCCCCACCTCACCCGCACGGAAACGCGCACCCTCACCCTCATCACCGAGGACGAATACAACGAATACCTCCGTCGCGAGGCCGATGTCGGCCTGATTGCCGGCAAATATGAAGAAGTGCTCGATCGCCTTCGCGCCGCCATCGAAGAACAACAGGAAATCGAAAAGGCTTTCGCTTCCACCGCCGACCTGCCCGCCGATGAAGTCGGCGCATCCCTCGCCGCTGCCTACGAGCGCCAACGCAGTCTCAACCAGAAACTGGAAGCCCTCGCTGAAGATTTCCGCCACGTCGCCCGCGAGAATCCCGTCTATGACTTCGAACAAGAACTCGGTGAGCGCCTCGCCGAACGCGCCGATGCCATCGAAGCCTCCGTGGCCGACAACCGTCGCGATCTTGAAGACATCCTCGGTTCCTCCGCGACCGGCTCTCCCCAACCTGATCGCGAAGCCGATCTCTTAGAAAAAGCTGCCCACCAACAATGGGAGCGCCTCGGTGGCGAGCAGCAAACCGCCGAAGAACAAGTGCGCGAACCTCTTGAAGATCTCGCCGCCTTCCACGAACTCCTGAAAAACTTCAACCAACTGCGCGATCTCGCCGATCAACAACGCCAGCTCTCTGACCAAACGGCCGCTGTCGATCACGGTCAGCCTCTCACTCCCGAAGACAAAGCGGCCCTACGAGATCTCGCCCACGCGCAACGCCAACTCGGACAGCGACTCGATCAACTCGAAAAGAAACTTCGCCAAGATGCCGATCAACTCGGTGAGGACCTCGGCGACATCGCCGATGCCGCCAGAAACCTTGCAGATCAAATGGGAGCCCGTGGCCTGCCAGGCCAAGCTCGCGACGCGGCGGGAGAAATGCTCGAGGGCGATGCGTCCAAGGCCCATCGCCAAGCCGGCCATCTCGCCCAAGAACTGGAGAATCTCCTGAAAGGTCCAGGCGACTCAGGCCAACAAGACGGGGAACGCACCCTGGCATCCCTGCTGCAGGCACTCGGCCTCCAACCGGGCCAGAACTTCCAGCAAATGCTCCAGTCCCTGCGCTTTTCTCCACCCAACATGGGTCAAGCATCCGGCTCGTCCGGCATCGGGCTCGGTGGCATGCAGTCGCAAAGCATGATTCCCGGAATCCCCTCCATGATGTTGGGGGGCGAGAGCTTCCGATCTGGCGACATCGCCCGCCGCATGGCCGGCATCGGTGGAGGTGGAGGCCTCGGGACCGGCCACGAGGCCCAAGTCGAAGGCTCCGCTCCCGCTCCCGAAACCCTGCGCTCTTCCCGACGCACCGATACCCCCCAGACCGCCTCGCTCCTCCAACAATATGAGGCGATTGCCGACGCCTATTTCCAACGACTCACTACGCCCGAATCGCCATGAAATACCTCCTTGCTCTCCTCGCCTCGTCACTCCTCGCCCACGCGAAGGACCCCAATCTCGTCGAATGCGGGAACCTCACCTACGGCAAAAACCAAACCTCCGTCTGTTTCGCCGAAACCTTCCTCAGCGACGCCGCAAAAGAAACCGGCATCGAGATTGCGCCCAAATTCATTCGCATCCCCCTTGCCGAACCCAGCGTGTTCCAAACTCCCTTGTGCGTCTTCACGGGAGAAGGCGACTTCAAACTCTCCGAAGCCGAACGAACCCATCTCCGACGCTACCTTGAAAACGGCGGCTTCATCCTCGCCAGTCCTGGATGCTCCGACGCCCAGTGGAATCGTGCCTTCCAGCGGGAAATCCCTGCCGCACTTCCTGATGTCGAATTCACCCCCCTCGAAATGAACCACGAGGTCTTCTCGACGGTCTACCCCATCACGGAAATCGCCACCCACACCAAGTCCGTCAAACTCCAGGGACTCATCCTCAATGGGCGCCTCGCACTCCTCTATTCCCCCGAGGGCCTCAACGACGTTCACAACGCCCCCGGCTGCTGTTGCTGCGGTGGCGCGGAAATCAAGCAAGCCCGTCAAATCAACGTCAACGCCCTCGTCTACGCGTTGCTTCATTGAGCTCCTCCATGCGCCTGCTCTCCATCCTTCTTCTGGGTTGCCTCCTTGCGTCCTGCCGCCGTGAGCCCGCCGCTCGCGTCCCCCTGGCCATTCATTTCACCTGCGACACCATCGGTCGCCTGGAGCCCTGCGGCTGCTTCACCGGTCAACACGGGGGCCTCACCCGCCTCCGCACCTGGCTCCAGGAACGCGATCGCGAAGGCGCCTCGCTTCGTCTCGATGTCGGCGGCGCGTTGGCAGGCCATCACGACTACCAACTCCTGCAATACCCCTACCTCCTGAAGGCCTTTGGTGCGATGGGATATCAGGCGCTCAACCTTGGCGGACGCGAAGCGACAGTCGATGCCTCCTCTTTGCGCCAACTCGTCGCCCACAGCCCCGTGCCCGTGATTTCGGCTTCGATCGTCGACTCTGCCACCCGCGAGCCCCTCTTCTCCCCGTATACCCTGATCGATTGGCAGGGCCGGAAAATCGCCATCCTTGGACTGCTCGACCCCCACTCCGTACCCCAGCTCGGAGAAGGACTCGCCATCCTCGATCTCCCCGAAGCCGTCGATCGCATCCTTCCCGAGCTCCGCGAAAAATCCGACCTCATCATCGCCCTCGCTTTCACTCCCGAGGCGGGCCTTGAGCGGCTCGCACGCTCCTACTTCGAATTCGACATCATCCTCGGAGGCGACGTCGGCCAGCCGGCACCCTCTCTCCAGAAAATCAACGACTCCCTCGTCGCCTTCACCGCCAACGAAGGTCGCACCGTCGCCACCCTTTCTGCCTGGATTCCACCAGGAGAGAACCCTCGCCTGGAAGATTCCGCATATCACCCCCAGCTCCTCCTTGATCAAATCCCTCAGGACCCTGAATTTCACCAATGGGTCGTCGATTACCGCGCCGAGATCGCCGCCGCCGATCTCGCCGTCGACCACCCCGAACAACTCATCGCCGCCGGGGCCATCCCTGGGGTCACCGCCAGTGCCACCTACGTTGGCTCTGCCGCTTGCCAAACCTGCCACCAAGACGATCACGCACTCTGGGCCTCTAGCCAGCATGCGCACGCCTTCGATACCTTGATGGAGCGCGGAGCTGCCGCCGACCCAAACTGCATCCCTTGCCACACCGTCGGCTTCGGAGAACCGAGTGGTTATCGACGCTCCGACGCCAACTCTCGACTCACCGGAGTCGGCTGCGAATCCTGCCACGGCCCCGGCTCCACTCATGTCGCCGAGCGCACCTCAGGCCGTCCTCCTCGGTTCCGCTTTCGCCCTCTCGGCGCAGCCGACTGCACCACCTGTCACCACGGTGAGTTCTCCCGCCCCTTCGACTGGGAAACCTTTTGGCCACCTGTCCGGCACGGATCTCCCGGACCATGAGCCCCCAGTCCCACTAAGGAGATGCCATCGCCGAAAGCACCTTCACTGCCTGCCATGTAGCAGGAACCTGATGCACCCGGAAAAGGTGCGCGCCCCGGCGCATCGCCACTGCCACACAGGCCACCGTGCCGGCATCTCGGTCCTGAGGATTCGGCAGATCCAGAACCTCCCCAATCACGGTCTTGCGACTCACCGGAACCAAAATGGGTCTCCCCCATGATTGCAGCCTCCCAAGGCCCGCATACACCGCCAGATTGTCGTCTCGTTGCTTCGCAAAATCGATTCCTGGATCCAAAATCAACTGCTCACGCGACAACCCTGCCGCCTCCGCCATGCGCAGCTTGTCTTCGAAAAACTGCTCCATGGCCCCCATCACATCTTCCCACTGTTGATGCAGGTGCGGAACCTTGGGTTCCCCCACCGTATGCATGATCAACAACGACGCTCCGTGCTCTGCACACAGCCGAGCATTCCGCCCGTCCGGCAGGCCGCCCATGTCGTTGATCAACTCCACCCCCCACGGCAATACCGTCTCCACCACCTCCGGACGCCAAGTATTCGCAGACACGACCGGCGGCCACACTTGCTCCGCATCCCTGGGCTCCAATCCCGCCACCAACTCTGGCCATCGCCGCAAAAACCCCTCGAAGCGCTGAATCTCCTCCGCGACGGCCACCGCCTCCCGGTTCGTGCGGGCGCTCTCCGCGCCCACATCGATCACATCCGCTCCCGCCTCGGCCGCCGCTGCAGCTCGCGACAGTGCCTCATCGGGATCAAGCGTCCCGTCTCCCGAGAACGAATCATCGTTCACGTTGACGATCCCCATGACCAAGGGTCGACGAGGAAAGCTCAACTCCCGATGCGGCAGCTTCCAGATCACTCGAAGTGCTCTTCGAACCAGTCGTTGATCGCATCGACGATCTCTTCGTAGCTCTCTTCGCTGAACATGTGACCTGCACCTTCGATCCACACCGCATGCTTCGGATCGGCTGCGGATTCCAAAGCGTCCTCGCTATCCGATGGGGGCACCACATCATCCGCAGTTCCATGAATCAGCAAATAGGGAGCTTCGATCCGCTCGATCTCCAGCAGCATGTCGCCAATCAGTTCCAGGTCGCGGACAAATTCAGCAGACAGCGGGCAGTCTTTTTCATCCCACATGCAGCCTTCATCCGGCGTCACTTCGCCGAACTCTCGCTCCACGAATTCCGCCGTGTGAACCATTCCGGCCAGAGTCGTCAGCACCTTGATCCGCTCCTCTTCAGCTGCCGCCATGATGCCCACCGCTCCGCCCATACTATGGCCGACGTAAGCAATTTCGACTTCATCCGGGATCAACTCAATCACATCGGCGAGGTCTTCACTCTCCTTCGTGATATTCGATTCGCGGAAATCCCCCTCCGATTTGCCATTGCCTGAGAACGAAAGTCGCAAACAAGGCCATCCCTTTTGGGCAAGACCATCGGCGATCGCTTTGAGCAAGGGGCGATCCAAGTTAGCGGTGACGCCGTGGCCGATGATCACCAACTTTTCCTCACGTTCACCCGGGTGGAAAACGGTATCTAGCTTCTCTCCCTGGCGGTTTCTGAAATCAATCTTCTCAATCATTGCTGCGTCCGGGGAAAGTGA
Source organism: Haloferula luteola (assembly GCF_014201715.1). Classification (GTDB taxonomy): domain Bacteria; phylum Verrucomicrobiota; class Verrucomicrobiia; order Verrucomicrobiales; family Akkermansiaceae; genus Haloferula; species Haloferula luteola. The sequence goes on along the minus strand of NZ_JACHFD010000007.1, from coordinate 35,312 downwards.
GTTCCGCCACGGCGCTCTTGTCCAGCTCTCCTCGGCCCATACTCACCAACTTCTGGTATTGCTCCTGGGTTGCCTTGGATAAAGGAACCCCCACTCCGACTTTGTCTGCCAGCGAGTTAGCAATCCCACTATCCTTCGCGGCATGGGCCGCCGAAAAGTAACAATCGTGCTCCCGCGCGATCATGTCATCGCCATCCGTCTCCAACACCCGCGAATTCGCACCCGTCTGCGAAAACACCTCCTTCAACATCTCCGGATCCAACCCCAAGGCCACGCCCAAGCCCAAACCCTCGGCGAGCCCCGCGGTGTTGATGTTCATGACCATGTTCACCAGCGCCTTGACCTTCGCCGCCGACCCCGTCGGCCCGATATAGCGCAGCGATTTCGAAAGATCCTTCAACAGCGGCTCCACCTCCCGAAACGTCGCTTCATCCCCCGCCACCATCAAATAAAGGGTCCCATCGCGAGCTTGGGTGATGCTTGAAGCCATGCAGGCCTCCAACGAACGAGCCCCTGCCGCCGCACAGGCCGCTCCGATTTCTTCATGCACCTCGGGACTGACCGTCGCGCAGTTGATGAAAACCTTGCCCTGAGCTCCCGCCAGCAACTGATCCGGAGCAAAAATCGCCCGCATCGCCTTATCATCCGTCACCACGGTGACGACCACATCCGCAGCAGCCGTCACCTCAGCCAGCGATCCGGCCGCCTGCGCGCCCAGTTCCTCAGCCATCTCTCCGGCCAGCTCGGGAACCACGTCAAAGACCGTCCCGACCTCATGGCCGCAATCCTTCATCCGCCGGGCCATGTTCGCGCCCATCCGTCCGAGTCCGACAACTCCAATCGTCTTCTGCTGCATCGCGGGAAACCTGTGCCATCCGAACTCGCTTTGTCCAACGAAAGGGTGCTCCAGACCCTACTCCCTGACCCGACATCTCGTCACCACCTCGTCCCAGGTAAAATCTTCCCTCAGCATCTTCACCAACCAAGGATCGACCTCCGGCAATTTTCCCGCCTGCAAAAACCTCTCCGGAGTCGTGATTCGCGTGAAAAGCACCCGCTTGCAGTCGTCTCGCGGCACCGTCTTCACCCCATAGCCCCCAGGTTGGTTGCTCGACCAGAACCTCACCGAATCGGCCGTATGGCCCAAATACACCACGTGGTGCCCTCGCTCCCGACCCCCGATCGCTTCGGTCCACCAGATCTTGAGGAAATCCCCCGGCCGAGCCTGCTCCCAGGAGGTAAAATTCACCCCAGCGGCGAGATCCGCCACCAACTTCGCAGCCCCAGGGCCATTGGCGTTCCAACGCCCGAAAACCCCATGCCCATCCTGATGATCCACCACCGGAAACAAACTCGTCGGTCCTGAGCCCAAAGCTCGGAGCAACACCAGATACGTCGCCCCCGAACAAAAACTCGGCCGTGCCACCCGCGCATCGATCGTCCATATCCCGTCAGCCACCGCGCACGCTTTCGGCAGCCGATTCTTGGTCGCGTCGCTGCCGTCGTATCCCCCTCCTTGCGGCATCGTTTTCACCGCCGCGAGCACCCTGGCATTGAAATCCTCTCCTTCACCGGTTGCCACCGACGCGCATCCCGACATCCCTATCATCCAAGCTACCATTGCCAGCCATCTTGCCACCATGCGGGCAACCAAGCCGAGATCCCCTTTTTCTGCGAGCGAATTGCCCCGCCATGCCCCAACCGAGTTCGTTCACCCTCCCGTCGACGCACTTCCCGCTTCCCTGACCACCCCTCCCTCCGCTTGGATGCCTGCCCCCATGAAACTTGAAACTCTATGCCTTCACGGCGGCCATACACCCGACGCCGTCACCCACTCGCGAGCCGTGCCCGTTTACCGCACCGCTTCCTACGTTTTCAATAGCACCGAGCACGCCGCCAACCTGTTCGCCCTGCGGGAACTCGGAAACATCTACACCCGCCTGATGAACCCCACCACCGATGTGCTCGAAAAGCGCATCGCTCTGCTGGAAGGGGCTCACGAACTCGCCGGTCTCGGCCATGCTTCCGGCACCGCCGCCATCTTTAACTCCGTGATCAACCTCGCCGAAGCCGGAGACAACATCGTCTCTGCCCGGAACCTCTATGGCGGCACCTACACCCAGTTCAACGACCTCCTGCCCAAACTCGGCATCGGTGTCCGCTTCGTCGATTCCACCCAACCGGAGAACTTCGCCGCCGCCATCGATCGCAACACCCGCGCGCTGTTTTGCGAAACCGTCTCGAACCCCGCCCTGGAAATCTCCGATCTCGCGGCCATCGCCGACATCGCTCAGTCCCACGGCATCCCGCTCATCGTCGACTCCACTTTCTCCACACCTTTCCTTACACGGCCACTCGATCATGGCGCGGACATCGTCGTCCACTCCCTAACCAAATGGTTCGGCGGCCATGGAACCGCCATTGGTGGCATCGCTGTCGATTCCGGACGCTTCCCATGGTCCGCCGGTCGCCACCCCCTCTTTGATCAACCCGATGCCTCCTACCATGGCCTTCGCTGGGGCCATGACTTACCCGCGGCTCTCGCCCCACTCGCCTACATCCTGCGCATGCGCACCGTGCCCTTGCGCAACCTCGGGGCCTGCATCTCACCCGACAACTCTTGGTTCCTGCTCCAGGGCATCGAGACCTTACCCCTGCGCATGGAGCGTCATTGCCAAAATGCCCTCGCCGCTGCCCGCCACCTCAAAAACCACCCCAAAGTCGAGTGGATTCGCTTCCCGGGTCTGGAGGATGACCCCGAATTCGCTCGCAACCAAAAATACCTCCAAGGCAAGGGGGGATCGATGGTCGTGTTCGGAATCAAAGGCGGCGCCGAAGCCGGCAAGCGCTTCATCGAATCCCTTCAACTCTTCTCCCATCTCGCCAATGTCGGCGACGCCAAATCGTTGGCCATCCATCCGGCGACCACCACCCACAGCCAACTCAGCGAAGCCCAGCAACTCGCCGCCGGCATCCCGCCGGAAATGATCCGACTGTCCGTCGGCATCGAACACATCGACGATATCCTTGCCGACCTCGACCAGGCTCTCGGCTGATCTGATCCCCGCTCTCCCATCCCAGGCCGACTCTCCTCCACGGAGGTCGGCCAAGATTCCCAAGGGCAATTCCAACCCGCTCCACCACCACGGCCCCATCGCGCATTGTGCCCGAGAGCCGCGCCCTTTGCATGATCTTTGGATCACGCATCTTCAACCCTAACTCTGACAATCAGCAGGTTAAACCCTTGGCCTATCTTCTGCGAAGTCGCGCGCCATGCCCAACGTCGCTCTTTCCGCCACCGTCGAGTCCACGCTCCCTGTCACCGAGACCCTACCGAACTGGCCGACGAAGCGAGAGCCGTCGCCTTCCGAAATCTCCGCCAGCACTCGTCAGGGACGCCTCGCAGGACGCAGGGCACTGGTGACAGGAGGCGACACCGGAATCGGGCGCGCTGTGGCCGTAACCTTCGCCCGCGAGGGCGCTTCCGTGCTCGTCGCCTACCACGGCGACGAATCCGATGCCGAAGAAACCTGCCGCCTGATCCGAGAGCTTGGAGGCCATTGCCACGCCCATCGCTGCGATCCCCGCTCTCCAGAAGATTGCTCTGAAGTCGTTGCTCGCGCCGTCCTCGAACTTGGCGGTCTCGATATCGTCGTCAACCACTCGGACGACATCCCGACCTCAGAATCGCTCCTCGAACTCAGCCCAAAGCAGCTCGATACCGCCTTCCGCCGTCATCTCTTTCCCCTCGTGTTCCTGACCCGTGCGGCCCTGCCCCACCTCGAACAATCAAACGCTGCCTGCATCATCAGCACCACCTCGGAAACTTCGGGCCCGACCAGCGGCCTCGACCTTTCCGCCACACAAGGAGCCATGGCCAACTTCACCCGCACCCTCTCCAGTCAACTCGCCCCGCGGGAAATCCGGGTCAATGCCGTCTCCACCGCGACCTCACGCATGGCTCCGGTGGCCGACACCGTCAGTTCGACCGAATGCTACCTTTTCCTAGCGAGCTCCTCAGCCCGCTATGTGACCGGACAGCTCATTCACCCGAATGCCGGTGCTCTCCTCAATGGATGAGCCGACGCCCACCTCGCTCCCCACCCAAGCCACGACACCTCTGGAACCTCACCAAGCCGTCCCCACTCCCTACCGCCCGATGCGGTGATGGAAAAAGAAAAACCCGCTGCCCATCCGGACAGCGGGTTCTCCATAATCAGCAGTAAAGCTTACTTACCGGCGCGGCGGGCTTCTTCCCGCTTCTTCGCAGCAGCAATGACCTCGTCGGCCACGTTCTTCGGACAAGGTGCGTAATGGCTGAACTCCATCGAGAACTGGCCCCGACCGGAGGTCATGGTGCGCAAGTCACCGATGTAGCCGAACATGGCGGAAAGCGGAGCCTCTGCCTTCACCCGCACCCCACCGGGGGTCGGCTCTTGGCCTTGGATCATGCCCCGGCGGCGGTTGAGGTCACCGATCACGTCACCGATCTTCTCTTCAGGTGAGAACACATCGAGCTTCATCATCGGCTCAAGCAGCTGCGGAGCGGCCTTCGGCATGGTCTGACGATAGGCAGCCTTGGCGGCGATTTCGAAAGCAATGGCGGAGGAGTCCACCGCGTGGAAACCACCATCGGAAAGCGTCACCTTGAAGTCGAGGCAGGGGTAGCCGGCAAGCGGTCCCTTATCCACCGAGGTCTTGAAGCCCTTTTCGACCGCCGGGATGTATTCCTTCGGCACGTTGCCGCCGACCACCGCGGACTCGAACACGAAGCCAGTGCCAGCCTCGGCAGGTTCGATCGTGTAGTCGATCTTCGCATACTGACCCGAGCCACCCGATTGCTTCTTGTGGGTGTAGGTGTCGGTGACCGCCTTGGTGATGGTTTCGCGGTAGGCGACCTGAGGGGCACCGACCTCGACCTCCACCTTGTGGGTGCGCTTGAGAATGTCGATCTTGATGTCCAGGTGAAGCTCACCCATGCCCTTGAGGATCATCTCGTTGGTTTCCTCGTCGGTTTCGACACGGAAGGACGGATCCTCCTGAACCATCTTACCGATGGCATTGCTCAGCTTTTCCGCGTTGGCCTTGTCCTTGGCAGCGACAGCAATCGAGATCACGGGATCCGGGAACACCATCGGCTCGAGGGTGGCTGGATTCTTCTCGTCGCAAAGCGTGTGACCGGTCTGGACGTTCTTGAGTCCGACGATAGCGATGATGTCGCCAGCGCGGGCGGAATCAACTTCGTTGCGGTCGTCGGCGTGCATTTCGACCATCCGGCTGATCCGCTCGGTCTTGCCGGTGAAGGAGTTCAACACAGTGTCGCCCTTCTTGATCGTGCCCGAGTAAATCCGGGTGAAGGTCAGCGCACCGAACTTGTCGTCCATGATCTTGAACGCGAGGCCACGGAAAGGCGCATTCGGGTCAGGCTCGGCAAACTTGCCGGTCTCGTTGCCCTCTTCGTCAACTTCCGGCAGAGGCTTCACTTCCACGGGGCTCGGGAGGTAGTCCACCACCGCGTCGAGGATCAGCTGCAAGCCTTTGTTCTTGAAGCTCGAACCGCAGTAGGTCGGGAAGAAGGCGAGATCAATGGTGCCCTTGCGGATGCACTTCTTCAGCGTGTCGATGTCCGGCTCGGTACCTTCAAGGTAGGCTTCCATCACTTCATCGATCTGCTCAACGGCCGATTCGACCATGGCGGAGCGATACTCCTCAGCCTTCTCCACCATGTCGGCGGGGATATCGGTGACCTCGAAGTTCTCCGGCTGTCCGGTTTCGTCCCAGATGTAGGCTTTCATCGAAAGGAGATCGACGACCCCCTTGAAATCGCTCTCCGTGCCAATCGGCAGCACCATCACCAGAGGATGAGCACCCAGCACGTTCTTGACCTGGTTCACGACGCGGTAGAAGTCGGCACCGATCCGGTCGAGCTTGTTGACGTAGATGATCCGGGAAACCTTCGAGTCGTTGGCGTAACGCCAGTTAGTTTCCGATTGGGGTTCCACTCCCCCGGAGCCGCAGAACACACCGATGCCGCCGTCGAGCACCTTCAACGAACGATAAACTTCGATCGTGAAGTCAACGTGCCCGGGAGTGTCGATGACGTTGAATTGGCAGCCTTTCCAGAAGCAGGTGGTCGCGGCGGATTGAATCGTGATGCCGCGCTCGGCTTCCTGGTCCATGAAGTCCATGGTGGAAGCGCCGTCATGGACCTCGCCGATCTTGTGAATCTTGCCAGTGAGCTTGAGGATCCGCTCGGTCGTCGTGGTCTTCCCGGCGTCGACGTGGGCGAAGATGCCGATGTTGCGATATTTGCTGAGGTCGGTCATGGCGTCCGTAGGTGTTTGCGCGCGAGCGGCTGGGCTCGCGAGGGCGCGGATTTAGCGGACCCGCAGAATTTGGCAACCCCGGACTCTCGGAAATTCCTCGCCCCCATCCAGAAACCGGGAATCCGAGTCCTCATCAAGGCTGCTCTGCCGAGGTCTGAGGTGGCGAATGGGGCAACCCCTCCGCCCCCAGTCGCGACGGCGCCACTCCGTGCACGCGTTTGAAAACTCGAGAGAAATGATACGGATCGGCAAATCCCACAAGACGCCCCGCTTCCGCGACCCCATAGCCCCGCCGCAAGATCAAATCCGCTGCATGGCGCGTCTTCAACCGATTGAGCATCTGCAACGGACGTTCGTCGGAGAACCTCTGAAACAGGCGCGACAAATACGCCGGATCGAGATGGCAACGGTCCGCCACCTCGCGGATCGAACCAATTTCCACGTATTGTTCATGAATCAACGCCCGGCATTTCTCAAAGGTTTGCCGACCTTCCGTTCGCAAATCTGGACGTTGCCCGCCCTCGACGGCCAGACGCAGAAGCAACAACTCCGACAATCGCCTCCCAATCTCCGGCGCCGCCGCCCCCAGCCGCCCGCAATCGAGGACCTGGTCCCATAAATCTTGCACCCATCGCGTCCGCGTCAGGTACCTCACTGACCCCTCCGCCACTCCTGCCTCTCGCAATCGGTCTTCTGCACACGCCCCCGTGAGATTAAGGAAGTACTTCGTCCGATCCGGTCCTCCCACCGACTCTAGAGAATAAGAGGTCGTCGGCCCATACCCAAACACCGCACCCGGCCGCAATAGCTCCTCACGGCCTTTTCGACGCAACCGCCAGGTCCCCGCGAGAACAAATTCCACCGTCACGAACGGGAACCCTTTGCGCTCGATCCGATACTCTGACGTACACTCCTCCCGCCCCCCTCCGACCAGGATAAGATTCGTTCCCTCTGAAACCCCCATGTCGAGAAAGCAATAGCTTCCCGTTTGGACATCCGGAGAGATGAAAGACGGACGAGCGGATGGACGGTCCATACCGAGAAATCAAATTTGTCCATCCATCGGTCAATTCGAATCATTCTCCACCTCGGGCATTCCGGTAAGATGATTCCCCCATCATGGCGATGTCTCGATTTCATCGAAACCCGCCTCACCGACTCCAACGAGACCCTCTCCTGAGAACCCTCCTCGCTCGCATCCACACCCATCCCGCATGACCTCATCCGCGCTCGCTTTCCTCCTCCTCTCTCTCGCTGCCACGGCAGCACCCTCACTCGATCTGCGTTTCGATACTCCTGCAAAAGATTGGGAAAAACACGGCCTCCCCCTCGGCAATGGCTCACTTGGAGTGATCATGATGGCCGATCCTCACGTCGACACCGTTCAATTCACCGTCGATTCCCTGTGGACGGGCGATGGCAATCCCAGCGGAGCCTATGAATCCGAAGAAAAAGAGCCCGGCCAGGGCTGCTTCGGCTCTTTCCAATCCCTCGCTGAACTCCGCTTCACCTCGCTCCCCGCGTCCAACACCGAAATCACCGACTTCCATCGCACCCTTCATCTCTCCCGCGCCGTTCACCAGAGCACGTGGAAAGCGGGCGCCTCTGCCATCACCCGTGAGGCTTTCGCTTCTCATCCGGACCAGGTCTTCGCCTGGCGCCTCACCACCTCAGGATCTCAGGAACTTGACGGCACTTTCCAACTCCAAGGGCAGCACCCTGATGAGACACTCAAAATCGATGGGACCGACCTGAGCCTCACGGGGACCCTCCCCAATCATCTTCGCTACGCCGCCCGGGTGCGCGTCATCCCCAGAGGAGGAAAGCTCACCGTCCAAGGGGACGAACTCCGCCTCACTGGAGGCCAGGAAGCTTGGGTGATCGTCGCGGCTGATACCAACTACATCATGGATCCCGGCGCGGGATGGATGACGGGGGATCCTGCTCCCAGCCTGATCGAACGTCTCGACGAAGCCGAAAAACGCGGCTGGCAAGATCTGCTGGCCCGTCATGAAAAAGACCACCGCCAACTGTTTGGCCGGGTCTCTCTCGACCTGGGCTCCACCTCGCCGGAGATCCTTGCCCTCCCCCTCGATCAGAGAATCCAGCGCTACCGCGATGAAGCCCAGGAACTTCCCCGTCCCTGCCTCGATCCCGAACTTGAGGCCCTCCTCTTCCACTACGGTCGCTACCTCCTCATCGGCAGCTCTCGCCCCGGCACCCTGCCCGCCAACCTCCAGGGCATCTGGAACCACCAAAATCGCCCCGCCTGGTTCAGCGACTACCATACCAACATCAACCTCCAGATGAACTACTGGCTGGCGGAAACCGCCAACCTCCCGGAACTCACCGAGCCCCTCTTCCATCTCCTCACCACCTGCGCCCCCCTCTACCGAAAGGCCAGTGCCAGTCAGGACCCTCAAAACACCGGCGGCTTCGTCACCCGCATGTCTCTCAACCCGTTCGGCGGCTCCGGATGGAACTGGAACATCGAAAGCACCGCCTGGCTCGCCCAACACTTCTGGGAACACTTCGCCTTTTCCCATGACACGGCCTTCCTCGCCGAAACCGCCTGGCCGTGGCTCCACGACGTCTCAAAATTCTGGCTCGCCCGTCTCAAAACCCTGCCAGACGGAACCCTCGTCGTCCCCCAGGCTTGGTCTCACGAACACGGCCCCGTCGAAGACGGCACGGCCCATGCCCAACAGCTCATCGACGATCTGTTCTCCCACACCCTCGCCGCGGCTCGCTTGCTCGACCGCGATCCCGAATTGCAACAACGCCTCGCCTCTGCCCGCGAAAAACTCGCCGGACCCCAAATCGGCTCGTGGGGTCAGCTCATGGAATGGCGCGATGAAAAACCCGACCTCGAAAAGAGCCACCACCGACACACCAGCCACCTCTTCGCCGTCCACCCGGGCAACCGCATCAATCGCCGGTCGACCCCCGACCTCGCCAAGGCGGCCGAAATCTCTCTTACCCAACGCGGCGAAGTCGGCGATAGCCGACGCTCATGGACCTGGGCCTGGCGCACCGCACTGTGGGCCCGGCTCGGAAACCCGGATCGTGCCCACGGTTGCATCGCCGGCCTGCTCGCCCACAACACCCTCGATAACCTCTGGACCACTCACCCCCCGTTCCAAATCGATGGCAATCTCGGGATCACCGCCGGCATCGCCGAAATGCTCCTCCAAAGCCACGCCGACGAAATCGAGCTCCTCCCCGCTCTCCCCTCCTGCTGGCCGGACGGTGAAGTCTCCGGCCTGCGCGCCCGCGGCGGATTCCTCGTCCATCTTCGCTGGCAGGCCGGTCAACTCGCCGAGGCCACCCTTCAAAGCACCACCGGAACCACCGCGCGCGTCCGCCTCGGCGACACCGTCCGCACCATGGAGTTCCAGCCCGGCCAATCCCAACACTTCACCCCATGATCGCCCCATCTGAGCGCCCACCGCGCTTTTCCGAAACACACCCCGATCCGATAGACTCCTGAAAAAACCTGAGGCAGCCCCAAACCACCTCATCATGCACCTCGTTCCCCTCGCCACACTGCTCGCCATCGCTTCGCTTCACGCGGCCAGCTTCACCCACCCCGGATGCCTATCCACGCAAACCGATCTCGACCGGATGGCAGCCAAAGTCGCCACCTCCGAACAACCATGGAAAGCCAGCTGGGATCAACTGGTCAGCAACACCGATGGATTCATGGACGACCCTCCCGGAGTGCAGGAAATCCTCCGTGTCGGAGGGCGCGGTGGAGAAAACTACATCCGACTCGCTCGCGATGCCGCCAAAGCCTACCAACTCGCCCTTCGCTACCATGGCTCTGGTGAAGGAAAGTTCGCGGACAAGGCCATCGAGATCCTGAATGCTTGGGCCTCCGAACACAAAGAGTTCCTCGGCGACACCAATGTCAGCCTGCGCAAAGGCATCTATGGCTACCAGCTCGCTTGCGCGGCAGAATTACTGCGCGACTACCAGCGCTGGGATCGCCACGCATTCCAAGGGTTCCAGACATACATGAAAGACATGTATCTCAAGGGAAACCAAGATTTTCTCACCAACCGCCACGGCACCGTGCCCACCCACTATTGGGCCAACTGGGGACTCGCCAACGTCGCCTCCATGATGGCCATCGGAGTGCTATGCGACGACCGCACGATCTTCGACGAAGGCCTCCAAACCTTCCAACAAGGAGATGGGAACGAAGCACTCCAACAGCTCGTGAGCTTTCTCCACCCAAATGGTCTCGGCCAGTGGCAGGAAAGCGGTCGCGACCAAGGACACTCGCTGATGGGCCCCCAACTCGCTGGAGTCATCTGCGAAATCGCTTGGAACCAGGGCATCGATCTCTACGGCGCGGAAAACAACCGCATTCTCGCTGGGGTCGAGTACGTGTCCAAATACAACCTCGGCGAAGACGTCCCCTACACGACCTACGTCTACGTCCACCAGCATCCGGGAAATGAAAAGCGCTCGGTCCAGGCTCAGATCTCTCCCGATGGCCGTGGCGCGAGCCGTCCTGGCTGGGACCTCCTCTATCATCACTACGTCAACCGCCGTGGACTCTCGGCACCCTGGACCCGAAGATATGCCGAAAAGCAACGACCCGAAGGAGGTGGCTTCAACTACGGCAGTGGCAGTGGAGGCTTCGACAGTCTCGGATTCACCACACTCACTCACAGCCGAGATCCCATCGCGCAGGGTGCACCACCCAGTGCCCTGCAAGCTCTCGTTCAGGGCCGTCAGATTACCCTCTCCTGGTCCGGCTCTGCCTACGCCAAAAGCTATCAGGGGAAGCGCTCCACCACCCGCGGCGGCCCCTACACTCCCATCGCAACGCTTGAAGAACCGACCCAGTATTACGTCGATACCGGTCTCACCCCCGGCACCACCTATCACTATATCGTCACCGCCCATCCGGGGGGCGACAGCGAGGAAATCACCGCGACGGCGGACCAGCAACTCGATGGCGCGATCATCGGCACCACAGGTTCCTACGCGAACAGCGGAGCCGACCGCACCACCGCTTTCGATGGATCCTTGCAGAACGACTTTGACCCCCCGGGACCCGACGCATGGGTTGGCCTCGATCTCGGAGACGGCTCGGAAGCCCAGATCACCGGCGTGCGCTTTTGCCCGCGCAATCAGGCCTCCGACCGCATGATCGGAGGCAAATTCCAAGGCTCGAACACCCCCGATTTCACCAGCGGTGTCGTGGACCTCTTCACCATCCATTCCGCCCCAAAAGAAGGAGCCCTCACTTTCCAAGCCGTCCACGAACCCACCCGATTTCGTTGGGTTCGCTACATCGCGACCGAAGGCGAACGCTGGTGCAACATCGCAGAACTCCAGTTCCTCGGACAACAATTTGAACCCAAGTCGGATACCGTCGAGACGATGACCGGAGCCGAACTCGCCTCTCAGCAGAAAAGCTCCATCGTTTTCAAAAGCCGCGATTCGCTCCAGGACGCCAGCCTCAAGCTGTCTCCTGCTGACCTGAAACCTTGGCGCGACGCAAAATTCGGAATGTTCATCCATTGGGGCCTCTACGCCATTCCCGCACGGGGAGAATGGGTGATGCACCATGAGGCCATCCCGGCCGAAGAATACGCGAAGCTTGCGGAAGAATTCGTGCCCAAGCACTTCGACGCCAATGCCTGGGCAACCGCCGCCATCGCAGGTGGCATGCGATACGCCGTGCTCACCACCCGCCACCACGACGGCTTTGCACTCTGGGATAGCGATGCCAGCGAAGGCGGATTCTGCAGCACCAAAACCGCCGCGAAACGCGACTTCGTCGCGGAATACGTCACCGCTTTCCGCAAGGCCGGACTCGCCGTCGGACTCTACTACTCACCCATGGATTGGCGATTTCCCGGCTACTTCAATCCCAAGGAACTCCCGGAAAATGCTGCCCGCATGAAGGCGCAGGCCTATGGACAAATTCGGGAACTGATGAGCCACTACGGCAAAATTGACATCCTGTGGTACGACGGTGGCTGGCTCGCCCACCAGGGTACCGACGCTGATGCGGCTTGGTTGTGGGAACCGATTCCACTCAACGCCATGGTGCGTAAACTCCAACCAACGATCGCCATCAATCCGCGCTCTGGCTGGGAAGGCGACTTCCAATGCGACGAAGGCGGCCACACCGTCACGGGCCCGATTCTTGATGAACCCTGGGAGAAATGCCTCAATCTCAACCAAACCAGCTGGGGCTTCAACACGCGGCAAAACCTCATGGCGAAATCCTCGATTCTGCGCATGCTGATCGATGTCGTTGGCCGCGGTGGCAACCTTTTACTCAACGTCGGGCCGGATCGCAATGGCGTGATCCCTTCCACCCACGTCGAGCGACTCCAAGAAGTCGGCGCCTGGCTTGAGAAAAACGGGGAAGCCATTTACGGCACCAACGCAGGCCCGATTCAACCCGTCGACGATCGCTGCGTTTCCACTCACTCCGGATCCCGCGTTTTCCTGCATCTTCTCGATCCGAAAAACCCGGAAGCCCTTCACATCCCCCTCGCAGGACTCTCGGTAGCTTCCTGCAAACGACTCCATGGTGCCCCCGTCGCCTTCACTCAAACGCAAGGCATGCTCGTCCTGAAACGGGAAAACCTCGGCGAACTCTCCGACGATCCCGAAGTCCTCGAACTTACCGTCAAACCCTAGCTCCAACTGCTCCACCGTGATGAACTTGCGTTGCCTCGTCCTCCTCACTCTTGGGTCGTTTGCTCATGCCAACGAAGCCCTCACCCTTTGGTATGACAAGCCCGCCAAAGCCTGGACCGAAGCACTCCCCCTCGGCAATGGACGGCTCGGTGCCATGATCTTCGGCGGGCCCACTGAGGCCCGTTATCAACTCAACGAAGACACCCTATGGGGCGGCGGTCCGACCGACCCCTCGAACTCCGGAGCCCTTCAGTCCCTCCCCGAGGTCCAGCAACTCATCTTCGCCGGCAAATATGCCGAGGCTGAAAAACGGATCGCCGAAACTATGATGGGCACCCCGCCCACCCAATCTCCCTACCAAACCGTTGGCAACTTGCGTCTCCAATTCTCCGGTGGCGGTCCAGTCACTCAATACCGCCGCCAGCTCGACCTCGATTCCGCAACCACCACAACCCGGTTCCAACAAGGCGGAGTCACGTTCACCCGCGAAGCCTTCATCAGCGCGGTCGATCAAGTCCTCGCCATTCGACTCACTGCCGATCGCCCTCGCTCGATCTCCTTCACCGCCTCTTTCGATTCCCCGATGGGCGTCGAAGTCCGCTCCGAATCCCCGCGAACCCTCGTGATGCATGGCCACGGAGGAAAAGGCGGGGGACTCGACCACGGCGCCCTCTCCTTCGAATGCAGGGCAAAGATTTCCACCACGGGCGGCACCACCACCTCCAACGCCCAACACATCTCCGTCGAACAGGCCGACAGCGTCCTCATCTTCCTCGATGCCGACACCTCATTCCGTCGCTATGACGACGTCTCCGGAGATCCTTCTCTTGAGCCCGTTGCCCACCTTGCTGCCGCGGAGAAAAAGGGCTGGGATACGCTCCTTCGCGATCACCTCTCCGAACACCGTCAGTATTTCCGCCGCGTCTCGCTCGATCTCGGCTCCAGCCCCGCCGCCGAGAAACCCACCGATCAGCGCCTCCAAAACTTCGCCAAAGGCTCCAACGATCCATCCCTTATCGCCCTCTACTATCAATGGGGGCGCTACCTCCTCCTTGGCAGTTCGCGTCCCGGCACTCAGCCCGCCAACCTTCAAGGCATCTGGAATGATCAAACCTCGCCGCCCTGGCAGAGCAAATACACGGTGAACATCAACACCGAAATGAACTACTGGCCGGCCGAAACTGCCAACCTATCGGAATTGACCGAACCCCTCATCCGTCTCGTCAAGGAAATCGCCGAAACCGGGAAACGCACCGCCCAGATCCACTACGGAGCCCGTGGTTGGGTCTGCCATCACAACACCGACCTCTGGCGTAACACTCAACCCATCGATGGCCCACAATGGGGCATGTGGCCGACCGGTGGCGCCTGGCTCTGCACCCACCTCTGGGAACACTACCAATTCACGGGCGACCGCGACTTCCTCAGTGACATCTACCCCGTCCTGAAAGGTGCCTGCGAATTCTTCCTTGATACCCTCGTGACCGATCCCCAGCACGGCTGGCTTGTCACCAATCCCTCAATCTCTCCGGAAAATCGCCACCCCTATGGGGCCAGCGTCTGTGCTGGTCCGTCCATGGACATGAGCCTGCTGCGCGACTTATTTTCCCAAACAGCCGAAGCTGCCAACATCCTCCACTCCGATGATGATTTCCGGCAGGAAATCCTCACCGTCCGAGAAAAACTCGCCCCGCTCCAGATTGGAGAAAAAGGCCAACTTCAAGAATGGATGGACGACTGGGACAGCAAGGCCCCCGACCAGAACCACCGCCACATCTCCCACCTCTACGCACTCTTCCCGAGCAATCAGATCGACCTACGGAAAACTCCCGACCTCGCCCAGGCGGCCGCCCGTTCGCTCGACACCCGGGGCGATTTCTCCACCGGTTGGGCCATTGGCTGGCGCATCAACTGCCGCGCTCGCCTCCACGATGGAGACCGTACTTTGAAAATCCTTCACGCGCTGCTCGACCCCTCCCGCACCTATCCCAACCTCTTTGACGCTCATCCACCCTTCCAGATCGATGGCAACTTCGGCGGAACCGCCGGCATCACCGAAATGCTCCTGCAAAGCCACAACGAGGAGATCGAACTGCTCCCCGCTCTCCCCGCTGCCTGGACTACAGGGAAAGTGACCGGACTCTGCGCCCGCGGCGGATTCACCGTCGATATCACCTGGAATGACGGCCTCGCCACCGAGGTCACCCTTCACTCCCGCCTCGGCCAACCCTGCACCGTCCGCATCGGCGATCGAAAACTCCATCCTACCATCGAGCGCGGAAAATCACTGACGCTTGCCCTCACCGAATCGGACTGAGGACTCTGCTCCACCGGACATCTTCGGAGCCCGTCCACTTCGCGCTTGCCAGTTCCCGCGGCGGGCTCGATCCCTTCACCCGTCATGCTGGAGATCCATGAAATCGGCAAAAACTTCGGGTCCTTCAAGGCCATCGACAAGGTCTCCCTCCAAGTCGCAGAGGGCGAGACAGTTGGCCTACTCGGCGTCAACGGCGCGGGCAAAACGACCCTCATGAACATGATCCTTGGCCTGATCACCCCGACCAGCGGTTCCATCCGCGTCTTCGGCCTCGATCTCGCCAAGCACCGCATCGAAATCCTGCGCCGAACCAATTTCTGCACCACCTACGCGTCCCTGCCGGGCAATCTCAAGGTCCGCCACAATCTCGAAATCTTTGCCCGACTCTACAGCGTCAAGCCCCCCAAACCCCGAGTCAGCGAGCTCCTCGGACTGCTCGGTATCGAGCACCTCGCCGACCGAATCACAGGCCAGCTTTCCGCCGGAGAAACCACCCGAGTCAACCTCGCCAAAGCCCTCCTCAACGATCCCGACCTCCTGCTGCTCGATGAGCCCACCGCTTCGCTCGATCCCGACATCGCCGACCGCGTACGCACCTTTGTCACCGAAATCCAGCGTCAGCGCCCCCGCTCGATCGTTTATACCAGCCACAATATGAAAGACATTGAGGTCCTCTGCGACCGCATCGTCTTTCTGCACGAAGGGCGCATCCTCGCCCAAGGCACCGCCGCTGAGCTCAAAACCATCTTTCAGCGCGAACATCTGGATGATGTTTTCATCCACGTCGCCCGGGCCAAAGAAGGCGAACTGGGGTTGCCTTGATCCCACCCTGCGCATTTTTTCACCCCCCACCCGGCTTCCCACTTCGCCTCCATCTCCTTCGACGGCAGATTCTTGCCTCGATTCCGTCGACCATCGCTCCCGACGCCCACCTCAGGTTTTGATAAGCGGAAGCAACGCTTCCCGTAGTGCCATGGAATCCCTGTTTCCATTGCCATGAAACCACACTGCCCCGGCAACCCGCTCGAACGCTACTCGTCCCGCCGCGAGTTCTTCTACGTCGGCCTCCTCGGTGGCCTCGGTCTCACTCTCCCCGGCTTTCTCGGGAAAGCCCATGCCGCCCAGAAATTTTACGAAACCAAGGAAGGCGTCGCCAAAGGCATCATTCACATCTTCCTCCCCGGAGGCATGTCACATCAGGAGTCATTCGATCCCAAACCCTATGCCCCCGCCGAATACCGCGGCCCCTTCGGCGCCATCGACACCTCCCTTCCCGGCATCCAATTTGGCGAAAAACTTCCCCATCTCGCCAAGATTGCCGACAAAACCACCCTCATTCGATCGATGTCCCACGGGGAAGCCGCGCACGAGCGCGGCACCCACAACATGTTCACCGGCTATCGCCCGTCTCCTGCCGTCGAATACCCCTCCATTGGTTCGGTGATTTCCCACGAACTCGGGCCCCGCAACAACCTCCCACCCTACGTCTGCGTTCCCTTCGTCCCCAACGAATTCGCCAACTCCGGCTACCTATCGTCCGCTTACGGACCCTTCGCCCTCGGCTCAGATCCCGCGCGCGGCAACTTCCAAGTGCGGGACCTCAACCTGCCGAAAGGCGTCGACGATCACCGCTTCGCTCGCCGCCGCTCCTTGCTTGAAACCGTCGATCAACACTTCCGCCAACTGGAGTCCTCCGACGCTCTCGACTCCATGGACGCTTTCTATCAACACGCATACAAACTCATCTCCTCCCAAACCGCTCGCGAAGCCTTCAACCTCAGCGCCGAGCCCGACTCCATGAAGGATCGCTACGGCCGCAACGAGCCCGGTCAACGCATGCTTCTCGCCCGCCGGCTCATCGAAGGAGGCGTGCGCTTCGTCTCGCTCACCGCTGGCGGCTGGGACCACCACGACAACATCAAGGCCGCCATCGAACGCCAGCTTCCTCCAGTCGATCAAGCCATCGCAGCCCTCATCTCGGATCTCGATGAACGCGGCATGTTGGATAGCACCCTCGTCATGGTCACCTCAGAATTTGGCCGGACTCCAAAAATCAACCCACAAGGTGGCCGCGACCACTGGCCGCGCGTCTTCTCCGTCATGCTCGCCGGCGGCGGCATCAAACGAGGTCACGTCCACGGCTCCTCCGACGCCCTCGGAGGCGAAGTCGATACCGACGCCGTCTCCGTCGCCGACCTTGCCACCACCATCTATCAGCAGATCGGCATCACCGCCGACAAAGAGCTGATGGCTCCCGGCAATCGGCCCATCGAAATCGTCGATGGCGGCAGCGTGCTCGAAAGCATCCTCGCGTGACCCGGCGCTCCGCCTCCCACTGCCAGGCAGGACTTCCCCTGTCCCAGCATCTCACGGCCACTGCCCGATCATGAAATCGCTGCTTCTTCTCACCGCTCCCGCCCTGGCCTTCTCGCCCGACCTCCAACAGGTTCAACCACGGGGCGGTCCGCGTGGAGCAGAGGTCGAAATCCACCTCCTTGGCGAACGGCTGCAAGACCCTCAGGAAATCTTATTCCATCACCCCGGCATCGAAGTCCTCGAACTCAAAGGCCAGGAAGATGGCAAACAAGCCATCGCCAAAGTTCGCATCGCGGCCGATGCCTCCCTCGGTGAGCACCCACTGCGCCTGCGCACTTCGGGCGGCGTCTCCTATCTCCGCACCCTGTGGGTCGGCGCCCTCCCGGAAATCCCTGAAATCGAGCCCAACAACAGCTTCGATCAACCTCAATCCGTCCCCCTGAACACCACCATCCAGGGAGTTTCCCAATCCGAGGATGAAGATTGGTTCAGCGTCCACCTCGAAAAAGATCAAACACTGTCTGTCGAGATCGAAGCCATGCGGCTCGGGCGTACGTTTTTCGACGCCTACCTTGCCATTCTCGATCCCAACCGCTTCGAACTCGCCTCCTGCGACGACGCCTCCTTGCTCCGCACCGATGCTTTCGTGTCCGTCATCGCGCCAGAGACGGGAGATTATCGTATATTGGTACGAGAGGCGGCGTACGAGGGCAACGACAACTGCCAGTATCGCCTGCACGTCGGCACCTTTCCCCGGCCCTCTGCCGTTTTTCCTCCTGGCGCCCGCCCAGGAGAAACCCTTGAGTTTGACTTTGGAGACGGCCTTCGAATTCCCTTCACCATCCCCGAAAACGCGATCGGGCACTATCCTCTGTTTGCCAGCCGCGGAGACCAAATCGCCCCCTCACCGAATTGGATCTTTGTATCCCCACTGGCTACCGCCACCGAGATTGAGCCTAACAACCTCTTCAAAGAAGCCACACCTCTGCCACCTCTTCCCTGCGCCGCTCACGGTCGCCTCGACAAACCCAAAGATCAGGACATCTACCGCTTCTCTGCCACCAAAGATCAAAACCTGGATATCCGGATCCGCGGCCGAGAACTCCGTTGCCCCATCGATGGCGTGCTCTCCTTGCGCGATGCCCAATCGAAGCAACTCGCGTCCAACGACGACCAAGGCTCTCCCGACCCCTTCCTACAATGGACCTGTCCAGCCGACGGCGAATACCTGATCGTCGTCTCCGACAAGCTCTCCCGAGGCGGCCCTGACTTCACCTACCGGCTCGAAATCGATCACCGCTCCCCCGCCATTTCCGCCACTTTGCCGGTCTTTGAGCGCGACAACTCGCAAGCCAGGAAAATGATCGTGATCCCTCGCGGCAATCGCTACGCGACCACCGTCAATCTCACCCGCAGCAACCTCGGCTGCGATGCCTTGTTCGAAGCCGGTTCCCTGCCCGATGGCGTCACCCTTCAGATACCGCCCATCCCGCGCACGATCAACAGCTTCCCCGTCATCTTCGAAGCGTCCGCAGACGCTCCCATCGCCGGTGGCTGGCACCCCTTTAGCATCCGTTCTACCGGAGAAAATATCCCTCCAGCCTCGGGACCATTGCATGAAACCGTCCATCATATCGAGATCAACAACCAAGGGCCTTACCACACCACAGAATCCGATCTCATCGCTGTCGCGGTGACCCAGGAAGCCCCCCTCACCCTCGATCTCGATCCCCCCGCCGTCCCGGTTGTCCCACGGGGAATCCTGCGTCTCCATGCCCGGCTCGGACGCCAGGATGGATTCAATTCCCCCGTCACCTTGCGCATGCTCTGGAACCCTCCCGGCATCGGCTCGCCTGCCACCCTTCGCCTCGAGGAAGGACAAACGGAGATCGACTATGAGATCAATGCCAACCCCGACGCGCCCCCTGGGGATTGGCAAATCGCCGTCCTCGCCGAAGCCGATACTCCCCAAGGGTCGGTAGTGGTTTCCTCCTCACTCGTTCCATTAAAAGTCGGCGAACCTTGGGTCACTGCCACCATCGATCTCGCAGCCACCGAACAAGGGCGCAAAGTCCCCGTCGTTTGCCAACTGGAGCACCCTCGAGAATTCACCGGAATTGCCCGCGCCGAGTTGCTCGGACTCCCCCACGGAACCCAAACGACGCCCTTGGAGTTCGATGCCAACACCACTGAATTGACCTTTCCCGTCGAAGTCGCCGCCGACGCCGCCATGGGCAAACATGCAGGTCTCTTCCTGCGCATCGATGTTCCCGACAACGGCACCACCGTGCTCCATCAAACGGGTCACGGAGGCACCCTGCGCATCGATGCCCCCGCTCCCGCGGTCGCCGAGGCATCACCGCCCCCTCCTGCAGAAACGCCCGCGGCACCTCCTACCGAAAAGCCTCTCTCGCGCCTCGAACAACTCCGAGCCCAAGCCCAGCCATGAAGATCCGCGCCATCCTCGGTGCGCCGGTTTCCGTCGGCGTCCTCCTCGCTTCATCCGCGATTGCCGACCCGTTCCCGCAGGCCCGCGCCATCCTTGAAACTCACTGCCTCTCCTGCCACCACCCGGACAAGGACAAGGGCAACCTTATCCTCACCACCCGCTCCTCCATGCTTACAGGTGGAGATTCCGGTGCGGTCCTCTCACCAGGCGACTCTGCAGGCTCCCTGATCATCCAACGCATCTGTCTCTCCGAAGATGACGATGACTTGATGCCCCCCAAAGGAGGCCCTCTCGATCCCGCTGACATCGAGACCTTGAAACAATGGATCGATGCCGGTGCCCCGTGGCCCGAGGGAATCACCCTCGCACCCCGGCCGAAGACGGCACTTCCCGATAGCGACGCCGCCCCGGACCCCTCCATCACCTCCATTGAGGCCTTCCCCAAAGCCATCTCCCTTGAAAGCTCCCGCGATTTCCACCGCGTCGTCATCCTCGCCCACTTCGAAGATGCCGCCACTCACGACATCACCCGGCAGGTCAAAGCCTCGCTGGAGGACCCCTCCATCGCCTCTCTGACGGATACCACCCTGCGCCCTCTCAAAGACGGCACCACCATCCTCCATCTCGACTACCGCGGACTCCGAACCTCCCTCCCCGTCACCGTCAAGGGAGCCACCGAACCCCGCCCGATATCGTTCCAACTCGATGTCATGCCGGTCCTCACCTCCGCCGGCTGCAACACCGGATCGTGCCACGGCTCCGCCCGCGGTCAGGATGGCTTTCATCTCACCCTCTACGGTTTCGATCCCAAAGGAGATCACTTCCGGCTCACCCGTGAACTCCCCGGTCGCCGTCTCAATCTCGCACTCCCGGAAGATTCCCTGCTCCTCACCAAGGCCATTGGCGAAGTTCCCCACACCGGCGGCAAACTCTTCGACAAAGACAGCGCCAACTACCGGACGCTCGTAGAGTGGATTCGCCATGGTGCCCCCTACGATGCGGAGGACATTCCACAACCTACGGGCATCACCGTCGAGCCCCCTCAACTCGTCCTCAAAGGCTCCAACCTCGAAGTTCCCCTCACCGTTCGTGCGACCTATTCCGACGGCACCGACAGGGATGTCACTCCTCTCGCCACCTTCTCGACTTCAAACGATAACTCCGTGGCCATCGATTCCGCCAGAGCCCTCGCCACCTCTCAAAAGCGAGGCGAAGCTTTCCTCCTCGCCCGTTTCCACACCTTCACCGAAGGCGTCCAGGCAATCGTCGTTCCGAAGGATCTTCCCTACACCCGACCCGAGCTCCCCGAGTTCAATGAGATCGATCATTTCGTTCACGAAAAGCTCCACAAACTTCGCGTCATCCCCTCCGAAGTCTGCTCCGACGAAGTCTTCGTTCGACGAGTCCACCTCGATATCATCGGTCGCCTTCCCACCCCCGAAGACCGTGCGCGCTTCCTCTCAGATCCGTCTCCTGACAAACGCACTGCACTCGTCGACAACCTCATCTCTCGCAAAGAATTCACCGAAATGTGGGTCATGAAGTGGGCCGAGCTGCTGCAGATCCGCACCTTCAACAATGGCCCCAATCAAGTCTCTTACAAAGCCGCCCTCGGCTACTATGGATGGCTGAGAGAGCGCATTGCCGCCAACGTCCCTTTCAACCAAATCGTTCGAGAGCTCCTTTCCTCCCAAGGAGGCACCTTCGACAATCCCGCCACGAACTTTTTCCAGATCGAACAAGATACCCTGAAGCTCACCGAAAACGTCGCTCAGGTCTTCATGGGAACCCGCATCCAATGCGCCCAATGCCACAATCATCCATTCGACCGCTGGACCATGGACGACTACTATGGCTTTGCTTCATTCTTCGCCCAAGTAAAACGCAAACCCTCAGAAGACCCCCGGGAACGGGTCATCTTCGATGGGGGAGGAGAGGTCAAACATCCCGTCACCGGCCAAAACGCCCAACCCCGATTCCTCGGTACTCCCACCCCTGATTCCTTCAAAGGGAAGTCCCGCCGCCAGGCGCTCGCCGATTGGCTCGCCTCCCCGGACAACCCATGGTTTGCCCGCAATGTGGTCAACATCACTTGGGCTCACTTCTTCGGCGTCGGCATCACCGACCCCGTCGATGATGTGCGCATCTCCAATCCCCCCTCCAATCCCGAACTGCTCGACGCCCTCGCCCGAAAGTTCACCGAATCCAACGACGACATCCGCCAGATCGTCCGTGAAATCTGCACGTCACGCACCTATCAACTCTCAACCCGCACCAACGAAACCAACGCCACCGACGAACGGAATTTTTCCCACGCCCTGATTCGCCGCCAACGCGCCGAGGTGCTTCTCGACACCATCTCTCAGGTCACCGAGACACCCAACAAATTCAAGGGACTCCCCAGTGGCGCCCATGCCGTCCAAATCGCCGATGGCAATACCTCCAATTACTTCCTCACCACCTTCGGTCGCGCAACCCGTGCCACCGTCTGCTCCTGTGAGGTGAAGATGGAGCCGAATTTGTCCCAGGCTCTGCATCTTCTCAATGGCGATGCCACCCATAACCGCATCCAACGCAGCCCGGTGATCCAGCGACTCCTCGACGAGGGCGCCACACCGCAAGAGGTGATCACTCAACTCTATCTCCGCACCCTTGGACGGGTTCCGACCACCGAGGAGACCGATTCCCTCTACCAAGAGGTCGATGCCGTCACGGACCCCAAGGAGAGACGCGCACTCCTCAATGACATCTTTTGGGCACTCCTCAACTCCAAGGAATTCCTCTTCAACCACTGAAACCCTTTCCACCCGCCTGAGGTCGTGACATTCCGCCCACACACCCTCCTTCTCGCCTTGGCATTGCCCTGCATGGCCGAGGAAAAAGTCACGTACGACGACCACATCTTCCCGCTGTTTCAGCAGTCCTGTCTCAACTGCCACAATCCCGACAAAGCCAAAGGCGGACTGGATCTTTCCTCTTACACCGGGGCAATGAAGGGAGGCTCCGGTGGAAAAATCGCAGAAGCCGGCGACACGGGATCCAAGCTCCTCGCCGTCATCCTCCAAACTTCCGAGCCCAAAATGCCGCCAGAAGGCGACAAATTGAGCGACCCAAAAATCGCCCAAATCCGGGCGTGGATCGAAGGCGGCTTGCTGGAAAATGCCTCATCGAAGGCCCAAAAACCCAGTAAGCCGAAGTTCGACATGAGCCTTTCGGCCCATCCGACTGCGAAGCCCGATGGCCCGCCGCCCATGCCCCGCCATGTTTTGTTAGAGCCTGCAGTGGTCGCGGAGCGCCCCGCCGCCGTGCAATCCATGACCACCTCCCCATGGGCACCTTTGTTGGCGGTCACTGGGCAACACCAGGTTCTCCTGTTTGACACCACCACCCTCGATCTCGTCGGCATTCTTCCCTTTCCGGAAGGTGATCCGGTCGCCCTCGCTTTCACTCCCAACGGTCGCTATCTCATCGTCGGTGGCGGTATCCCTGGCAAATCCGGTGTCACTGTGACATTCGATATCTCCGACGGCAGTCGAGTGATGACCGCCGGCAAGGAATTCGACTCCATCCTCGCCTGCGATCTTCGGCCCGATCTCGCGACCGTCGCCACCGGATCTCCCTCTCGCAAAATCAAAATCTGGAACACCGCCGACGGATCTTCGGTCGCTTCCATCAAAAAGCACACCGATTGGGTCACCGCTGTCGATTTCTCGCCTGACGGCGTGCTCCTCGCCACGGGCGATCGCAATGGCGGCGTTTGGGTCTGGGAAGCTGCAAGTGGCAATGAATTCCATACCTTGCGTGCCCATCAGGCCAGTATCCGCACCGCCGCTTTCCGAGCCGATTCCAACGTGCTCGCGACGGCCTCCGAGGATGGCACGGTGCGCTTTTGGGAAATGAACAATGGGAGCGAGATCAAGAAGATCGACGCTCACCCCGGCGGCGTACTCGACTTTTCTTGGGCCCGCGATGGCAGCTTCGCCACCTGCGGTCGCGATGGCAAAGCCCGACTTTGGAAGCCCGACTTCAATCCTCTTCACGAAATCACCGAGCTTCCTGAGCTCCCTGTCTCCATCGCTCTCGATGGCGAGGGCCAACGCGTTTTCATCGCCTGCTACAACGGAGTCATTCGAGTGCATCAAGTCTCCGATGCCACCTTCCTCGGACAGATCGATGCCAACCCTCCCACCATCGAGACCCGGCTTGCGCATATTCGATCCGCCCTCGAATCGCAACCCGGCATCGTCACCCAAGCAACTCAGGCTCGCGACCAACGAAGAGCCGCGCGCAATGAAGCTCAAACCGCCGTGACCTCCCTGCAAACCCGCAAAAGCGAAGCCGAATCCACGGAGCGCGAAACGGGCCAGCACCATCAACAGGAACGAGCAGAACGCGATCGCCTCCAAGCCGAACTCTCCCCCCTCCATCACGAGCGAGAAGTCCGCCAAACAGAACTCGCCGATCTCGGAGCCCAGATGGGGGCGCATCGTCAACAGCTGGCTCCCCTCGCCCAACAACGCGATGAAGCCCAGGCCGCCTTGGCCAACGCAGAACTCCACTGGAATGAAGTCCAACAATCGGCCGATGATCCAGAAAAGCCCGCACGCATCGCCGCCGCCACCGCCTCACGAGACCAATGCCGCCAAAAATCGGCCGAAACCCAATCTCGATTCGACGCCTCCGCGAGCCAACTGGCCACACTGGAAACCCGCCACCAGGACACCAATCGCCAGCTCGGGGAACTGAATGACCGCATCGCACCCCTCGAGTCCGCTCTCGCCGAACACCAAAAAACGACTGCCGAAAGTCAACGTGCCTGGGAGGATGCCCAAGCCCAACTCGCTCCTTTGCAGAGCTCCATCGAAGCCGCACAAAAAACTCTCGCCGAACACGAGAAGGTCCTAGCCGAAGGCGAATCCGAACTCGTCGAGGCCCAAGCAACCCTCAGCCACCTAGAACAGGATCTCCAACACTGGACCGCTGCCGAGATCCGCACAAGGGCTCTCGCCGCTGCCCGTTTGGCCGAAGAATCGGCACTCCAGAGCGACACTCTCGCCGAATCCTTCAACCCCCTCCAAGAGGGCTTCGAAAAGCAACTCGCCATTTTGCAAAAAGCCCGTGCTGAAAATCTCCCCGACCTCCCTGCCCTCGAAACCCAGCTCCACCAGCAAGAGCACGACTTGATCCTCGCTCGCCAGGCCCTCGCCAAAGCCCTCGCCGAAACCGAGCAACGACGTCACCATGCCGATCAGCTCCAGCAAAATTACCTTCAGGCACTTGGCGAGAGCCATTGATTTGAAATAGGCTGCCATCATGCAGCCCAGAATCAGCATGATTACCCTCGGAGTGAGAGACTTCGACCGCTCCGTCCGCTTCTACCGCGAGGGCTTGGGACTGCCCCAAATGGACTCCCCTCCAGGCGTCGCCTTCTTCACCCTGAACGGCTCCTGGCTCGCTCTCTACGGCTGGGATGCTCTCGCCGAAGATGCCCAGATGGCTCCCCATGGAGAAGGATTCCGTGGCTTTTCCCTCGCCCACAACGTCTCTACCGAAGAAGAAGTCGACGCCCTCTTCGAGAAAGCCGTGGGAGCCGGGGCAACCCGCGTCAAATCGCCTCAGAAAGTCTTCTGGGGCGGCTATAGCGGATACTTTGCCGATCCCGATGGCCACCTTTGGGAAATCGCCCATAATCCGCTATTCTGGATCGGCCCTCCCGACCAAGGCGGAAATGTCCCCGCCGATTTCAGCCCTCCGGTATCTTGACTTCGTCGCGCGCGACGCCACTATCGCCGGAAACGACAGGGGAGCCCGCACGTCCGCCGGGCCGAGATTTTCCAACGCGTGGAAAAGACCCTCCGAACCTGATGCGGGTCACGCCGCCGTAGGAAGTCGAACGGTTTTCTTCCTTAGGCCACGTGGGTTCCGCGTGGCCTTTGTCGTCTCGACGCCGCCCTCCAACTGAAACCGCCATCTCTCGCCATGAACCCGCAAGACACCATCACCCCGGAAAACGCCCACCGCCGCTCCGACTACACCGGCAATTTCGTCGAGGAAATCGACAACTCCTCCGAACTCGCCGCCATCGAGAAGGATCCCACCATCTTCCCCAACTCGAGCCGGGTCTACCTGAATGGCTCTCTCCACTCGGACCTCCGGGTTCCGATGCGCGAAATTCGCCTCGCCGACACCGAATATCCCGATGGCTCCAAGGTCCCAAACGAGCCCGTCCGGGTCTACGACTGCTCCGGCCCATGGGGTGACCCCTGCTTCGAAGGCGACGTCACTCAAGGACTCCCCGCTCTCCGCCGCGACTGGATTCTCGCCCGCCAAGACGTCGAAGAATATGCAGGCCGCTCCGTAAAACCGGAAGACAACGGCTACCTTTCCGACGCCCACGCCGAAAAATACAACGAGAACAAGGCCGCCAAAAACAAGCTCAAGGAGTATCCCGGTCTCAAACGCCAACCCCTCCGCGCTTCCATGGGCCATCCCGTCACCCAGCTGTGGTACGCTCGCCAGGGCATCGTCACTCCAGAGATGGAATTCGTCGCCATTCGCGAAAACCTCGGTCGCCAAGAAGCCTTCCAAACCATTTGTGACCACTATCCCCATCCTGCTGACGCCCCCCCTGAAGTCCGGGCCCAGATGGATCAGATCTGCTCGACGCCCGAAGGCTACAACATGCCCCGCCCGTCGGAAATCGATCCCCACCGCCAGGTTCCGCGCAACGTCATGCACCACCAACACCCTGGCCAAAGCTGGGGTGCACAGATCCCCGCCATGATCACCGCGGAATACGTCCGCTCCGAAGTCGCACGGGGTCGCGCCATCATTCCCGCCAACATCAATCACCCCGAAAACGAGCCGATGATCATCGGCCGTAACTTCCTGGTGAAGATCAACGCCAACATCGGCAACTCCGCAGTGGCCTCGACCATTGATGAAGAAGTCGAGAAAATGCGCTGGGCCACCAAATGGGGAGCCGACACCGTGATGGACCTCTCCACCGGCAAAAACATCCACGCCACCCGTGAGTGGATCATTCGCAACTCCCCAGTGCCCATCGGCACCGTTCCGATCTATCAGGCCCTCGAAAAAGTCAACGGACGCATCGAGGACCTCACGTGGGAACTCTATCGCGACACCCTCATCGAACAAGCCGAGCAGGGAGTCGACTACTTCACCATCCACGCCGGCGTCCTCCTGCGCTTCGTCCCTCACACCGCCAAACGCATGACCGGCATCGTCTCCCGCGGCGGCTCCATCATGGCCAAATGGTCCATCCACCACGGCAAGGAGAACTTTCTCTACACCCATTGGGATGAGATCTGCGATATCTGTGCCGCCTACGATGTTTCCTTCAGCATTGGTGACGGCCTGCGCCCCGGCTCGATCGCCGATGCCAATGACTACGCCCAACTCGCCGAACTTGAGGTCCAGGGTGAACTCACCCAACGGGCTTGGGAAAAAGGCTGCCAAGTCATGAACGAGGGCCCCGGCCACGTTCCCCTGCACCTCATTCAGGAAAACATGCAGAAGCAAATCGAGTGGTGCCACGAAGCTCCCTTCTACACCCTCGGGCCCCTCACCACCGACATCGCGCCCGGATACGACCACATCACCTCCGCCATCGGAGCCGCCAACATCGGCTGGTACGGCTGCGCCATGCTTTGCTACGTCACCCCTAAAGAACACCTCGGCCTGCCGAACCGCGACGACGTGCGCGAAGGGGTCATCACCTACAAGCTCGCCGCCCACGCCGCCGACCTCGCCAAGGGCCACCCCGCCGCCCAAGTCCGTGACAATGCCATCTCCAAGGCCCGATTCGAATTCCGTTGGCGGGACCAGTTCGCCCTGGGACTCGATCCCGCCAAGGCCATCGCCTTCCACGACGAGACCCTGCCGGCAGAGGGCGCCAAAACCGCCCACTTCTGCTCAATGTGCGGCCCCACCTTCTGCTCGATGAAGATCACCGCAGACGTCCGCAAATACGCTCAAGATAACGGCTACCTCGGCTAAGCTCTTCGATTCCCATCAACTCACCGGAAGGCGGCTCGCCCACCTTCCGGTTTTTTTGTACCTTCGCCTCTCATCACCCCGTAAGATCCGCCGGTTTTCACTTCACTCTCGCTTTCTTGCATCCCGCCAACTCCACCCACCCGTCATGAAATTCCATTTCCGGCTGCTCCTTGCCTGCTTACTCAGTGCCTCATCTGCCGCCGCCGCTCCTAAGCCCAATGTCGTCGTGATCCTCGCCGACGACCTCGGCTACGGAGACGTCCACGCCCTTCACTCCGAAAGTCGCATCGCCACCCCCGCCCTCGACCAACTCGCCCGTGAAGGCATGATCTTTACCGACGCCCATAGTAGCTCGTCCGTCTGCACTCCCAGTCGCTACAGTTTGCTTACCGGACGCTATGCTTGGCGCACACACTTGCAGAAAGGCGTGCTGGGTGGATTCGCTCCGCCACTCATCGCGCCCGATCGCCTCACGCTTGCCAGTTTTCTCAGGGAACAAGGATACACCACCGCCTGCGTCGGAAAATGGCATCTCGGCATGACCCTCTCAAAAGACGGCAAAGGCACCATTCCCGACGGCCCCCTCACCCGGGGATTCGATCATTTCTTCGGCATCAGTGCGTCGCTCGACATGCCTCCCTACGCATTCTTCGAAGACGATCACTTCACTGCACCTCTCGATACACAGAAAGCCTTCTTCCCCAAACGTCTCGGTCCTGCAGCCCGTGATTTCGAAGCCATCGATGTCCTCCCCTCCCTCACGGATCGGGCAGTGAAATTCATTCGTAAGCAAGCAGCTTCCCCTCAGCCATTCTTGCTCTACCTCCCCCTCACATCACCCCACACCCCCATCGCTCCAACATCCGAATGGAAGGGGAAAAGCCCCATGGGCTCCTACGCTGATTTCGTCATGCAGACCGACGACACCGTCCGGCAAATCATGGCCGCCCTCAAGGAGACCGATCAATCCGATCACACCCTTCTCGTCTTCTCCAGCGACAACGGCTTCGCCCCCGCTGCCGGAACCCAAGCCCTCGAATCTCAAGGCCACTTTCCCAGTGCCGGATACCGTGGCTACAAATCGGACATCTGGGAAGGTGGCCACCGCATTCCTCTCATCGTCCGCCTCCCAGGGATCACTCTGCCCGGTTCGAAGTCCACCGATCTCGTCTGCCTGGGCGACCTCATCCGCACCTGCTCCGACCTTCTCGAAGTTCCCCTTCCCGCTCATGCAGGAGAAGACAGCATTTCCTTCCTCCCGTCCCTCCGTGGCCAACCCGGCCTCCGCACCTCTCTCATTCACCACTCCGAAAATGGCAACTTCGCCATCCGTCAAGGCAACTGGAAATTGGAGTTCTGCCCCGGCAGCGGCGGTTGGGGAAACCCGACCAACAAACTCGCCATTGAACGCAAACTTCCCTCCAAGCAGCTTTACCGACTTTCGTCCGATCCCGCCGAACTCTCAAATCTTTACCATTCCCCCGATACCCCCGTCGCGGATCTGACCCGCCAACTGAGACGCCAGATTTCAAGCGGACGCAGTACCAGCGGGCCTGATCAGCCCAACGACGTCGAAGTCGCGGTCGAATTCCTTCACTGAAAGAGGCTTCGAATCACGAGCCCTCTGTTCGAATCACCACCTCCTCACTGGAGAACAACCTCGCGTGCGGCAACTGGAAACCGTCCAGCTTCTCTCCCCCACACTCAATGGAAGTCATCTTCCGGCTATTCCCATCGCGGCGCACCACCACCTCCTGCTTGCCGGGCAGGGAAATTCTCACCTCATCAAAAATCGGCACCGTCACCACATACTCCGGGTCGGCCGGTGAATAGGTGTATATCCCAATCGCATTGTAAACATACCAAGCCGACATCTCCCCCGCGTCGTCCATGCCCGCAAGCGTGTTGCCACCCTTCATGCCGTAAAAACGCTCCATCGCCTCATCGATCACCGCTTGGCTCTTTTCCGGTTTGCCCACAAAGTGATAGAGATAAGGGAAACCATGGGAAGGTTGGTTGCCATGGCAATACTGCCCAATGAAGCTGTTGATATTCATCGCAATATGCTGCGGATTCCACGGAATCTCGAACAATTGATCCAGCTGCGCCTCGAACGCCTCCGGAGACTCATACAGCCCCATCAGGCCGGCCGTATCGTGAGGCGCGAAGAACGACGAATTCCACGCATTCGCTTCCCGATACTGATATTCATAGTACGGCTGAGTGGCATCGAATGGCATCACCCACTCGCCATTCGACCAGCGTCCCCGCATCAGCCCGGTCGAAGGATCGAAAAGATTCCGATAATTTTTCGACCGCTCCATCAATGCATCTCGCTTCTCTGTCTCCCCCAACTCCCCGGCCAACAGCGCCAATGCATAGTCGTCGTAGGCATACTCCAAGGTTTTCGTCACTCCCGCCTTGGCCTTGGTCTCCACCACAGGGCGGTTGATCTGTGGCGTCGAAATATAGCCCTTCTCCCGATACTCCTTCAAATGGGGTCGCGCATGCGGACTTTCCTCCATCGCGTTCTTCCACAGCTCCTGAAACGCCCCTTGCACATCAAAGTTCCGGATTCCCCGCAAATAGGATCCCGCCACAAAGGCCGCCGCATGGTCCCCATGGAAATACGTCGCCATGTGCCCGGACCGCTCTCCTCGTTCGACCAGAGATTGGATCACATCACCCGCCACCTGAGGAGAAAGCCAGCCTAACAAAACCAACTTGTTCCGATAAGTATCCCAAAGCGCCGGAGTCGCATAGTGCCCCCGCTCAGGGTGACGTCTCACCTCTCCGTGGATGCGGTACTCACCATTCACGTCACTACGGAGACCCGGCCACTGTACCGAGCGGTAGACGGATGAATAAAACAACCTTCGCTGCTCATCCGATCCTCCCTTCACCCGCAGACGCCCTAACATACTCTCCCAGGTCATCGATGCCGCCGCGCGAACCTCGGCAAATGCCCGCTCCCCCGCTTCGCGCTCTCGGTTTTCCCGCGCATTCTCCACGCTCACGAATGAAACCCCCACCCTCAGTTCCAGCGGCTCCTCTCCTCCCGCAAAACTCACCACCACCACCTCGCGGTCACCCGCCTGCATCCTCTCCACCGAGCTGATCTTCGCACTGGAGCGCGCTCCGAAAAACACCCTCTCCCGCCCATTCTGGAATCCCGTGATCTCCTGATCTCCCGCCTGCTCAAGATTCCACTCCGAAATCCCTTCATTTGAAACCCCAAGGTCGAACAAGACTTTGCGATCCGCTCCTTGTGGAAACTGATACCGATGCAGGCCGCACCGAGGCGTCACAGTCAACTCCACATCGATCCCGTAACGATCCAAGAAAACCTGATAGAATCCTGGTTCAGCATGTTCCTTCTCATGCGAAAATCCCGAAGCAAAGTCCTTCGGGTCCACCTCACCTGTCACCGGAAGCATCGGCAAGTGGCAAAGATCCCAGTGACCTTTATTGGTATGCGCAAATGCGCGGATGGTCCGATCCTCATACTCATACCCCGCCCCGCTCCCAAATTGCGTGATCGGGCTAAGCTGGACCATCGCATTCGGAAGCGTAGCACCCGGATAGGTGAGGCCCGCCCAAACACGGAAACTTGGATCAAATCCTATCTCCTTCACTTCAGTGATCGCAGCGGTCCCCAAGAAAGGATTCACCAGATCAACCAGCTTCTCTTCGGCCCTCAAGCCGGCCAACAACACAGGGAACAACAGCAAGAATCGCATGGGGACAGTGGAATCAAACAGTTCGCCCCCCCTACGCCGCCCATCCCATCCGGCTTTCGCCACTCCGTCGCTTTCCGCAAATCCCCCAGCCTCCGCATTCCACACTTTCCTCACTTTCCCAACACTCCCGTATGGACCTTCGGGCTCATGCCTGCTTCAACGACCGCCTCCCATGCCGCCGAAAAAGCAACTCATCGAAAGCATCCTCACGGAACTCCGCCAGCGTTTCGCCCAAATGGAAAGCGCCGCCAAGGATGCCCACGCCGCGGCCAGCGATCCCGACTCGAAAGCGGAATCCAAATACGACACCCGCAGTTTGGAAGCCTCCTACCTCGCCGCTGGCCAAGCCCAGCAAGTAGCCGAACTCGCGGAGGCCGTCACTCGCTTCGCAGCCTTCGAGGGACGCGAATTCGAACTCGACGAATCCATCGACGCCGGGGCTCTTGTCGAAATAAGCGGAGAGGACACCCCCTCCTGGTACCTCCTCGCTCCCGCAGCTGGAGGCCTCTCTGTCACCTTCGATGACATCGACATCACCGTCCTCACCCCTGCAAGCCGCCTTTATCAATCCCTTCTTGGCAAACAGCTTGGAGACGAAATCGACGACGGTTTCATCACGGAAATCCGCTAAAGATGCCCCTGAGAAACCTCACTCTTGGAAGGCCCTCAAAAACGCCGGAAATCACCCCCCTTCAGTTCGTAGTGGCACGAACCACCATCTGAAAACCTGTCAATCGATAGCGGTCGAGAATCTCTTCCCCTGTCAAAACTTCACGTCCCCGTAGAGGGTCCCCCACCACAAACGCCTCTCCATCCTTTTCAAGGAGAGCAATGAAGTGACCCGCACCACCCCATCGAACGCCAACCATCGCAGGCAGGGACATCCTTTCCAAAACCTCCGACTGGAAATCAAAGTCCACTCTCACTCCCCGTGATCGAGCTGCCCGGGCAAGATACCATGCTTCCGTTCCGCCCGCATACGAATGAGCCTCCCGTGCAAGTTCCCTTTCGGTCACCTTGATCCCGAGCTGCTTGAGAAGTGTTGCCGTCGCAGCCGCCCCGCAAGTCGAGGGCGTGCTTTGCAGACAAACATCGCCATCCCATTGATCTCGGTAACTCACGGCCGGGATCGGTCCGATCAACGGCTTGATAAAGGGAAGAATCGAACCCCCTATCACCCCAAGCAACACGGGAAACCCCCACATCCGAGGAAGTCTCCCCGCCAACAACCCACCAGCCAATCCCACGAGCACCACCAATCCTTCCGTCCCCCGAAAACTCCGGAATGCATAGTAGCCATCCGATTCAGGAAGAACGTGAAAATAGTAAGCCGCGAAACTCGCACCGGGAATCGCCGCCACCACTGCAGCCATGGAGCATCCCAACCAAACCTTGAACGGCAGCTTCACAGCATAGCGGGACGCCAGCCAAAACGCGGCCCCCGAAAGAATCGCCGAAAGAATTCCAAGGCCGTTCAGATTCATCCCACCTTCGATGCACGTTCGGGTTGCTGCTGGATTCGCCACTTATTCGCTTCCTCTCCGGAACCAAACTCTAGCTCCGATAGAAACTCCGCCACCTCCTCACGAGTTCGAAGATAGATCCACTGCTGCTTTCCCATGGGCTCCTTCATGGACTCCATCAACCCAGGGCGAATTCGGACCGGAAACTGCCAAATGATGCGACATAGTGTTGGGATGATCAAAATCTCGGGACACCCCGGCGGCAATTCTGGACGCGATTTGAAAAGGTGAGGGAGATTCCTCCAAAAAACTCTCCAGAACGACAATCTTCTCGGCACATCCAAAAAGACCACGGTATCCGCCCGCGACAGCACCCGCGAGGAAACCCCATCGATCACCCAGGCCTCCTCACCTGTCCACTCATCCACCCGCCGGTCCCGCAAATCTTGCGGAACCTTCTTCCACCCGGGCAACCACACCGCCATATCCATATGATGGATGGGAAACCCCAAAATCGCCGACACGGCCTTAGCCACCGTCGATTTTCCTGCGCCAGCATTGCCCGTCACGAGAACTCTTTGCATACTCCTTCTTCTCCCATGGACCGTCCCGCAGTTCTACCACGGAGAGGGTTCCTCCGTCAAAGAGAGGTTCCAGACGAAGGATCTCACCGTCCTTTTCAAAACAAGCTTCCCCACTCCACAGGCAATCTATTGATGTATTCCCCTCGAAGGCCTTGAAGAAAGCTTCAAAGAAGTCGTCCACCGTCCCTTCCGCCTTCGGAACGAGGATCACCTCGTCGGCCACCCCAATCATGTGCTCTTGTTCTGTTTGTAACCGGGCATGAGTTCCGGCGGGCCATACATCGGTTCGTCGCAGATCGTGCCGGAGCCGGGCGGCCATTCGCAGTCCTCGTGGAAGAAGAGCTTCCAGAGGCGTTGCTGCATCCGGCCCTGTTCGCCGTCAGGGCGCGTGAACGGTTCCGGCCAGCACTTGAGGTAGAGGTAGTGCGGGGTGTCGCGCTTCTCGATAAAGAAGTCCACCGCCAGCGCCTCCTCCTTCGTGCACCTGGCATACTGCCAGAAGTGCGGGCCGAGCCACATCTCGGCAGTGGGGTAGAAGTTCACCACTGAAGAGAGCGCCTTGGGACGGCCCGGGTTCTTGGATATATCGATGAACACCCTATCAGGTTGCGGCGTTAGTGACGGCCCCGAAAATGGTTCAGACCATGTTTTGCAACCAAGAGGAAACTCTCCATACCGCTTCTCCCAAAAGCGATCTACAGTTTCAGAGCCTTGCCACGAGTGATATAGGCTGTTACTCTGACTAGCAACCACGCATTGGTTCTTCGAAATAACCTCTTCGATGAGGGGGTTCCAGGGAGCAGGAACCTTCGTCCCCTTTTCAAAAAAGCAAGTAAGTATGCAACCTCGGTCCTCCTGACTAGTCAACGTGTATTGGAAGCTCCTTGCGCCTGAACCAGAATAGACCCGAAATCCATTCAGGTTCCGCTCCAGAATGAACGCCTCAACCTCGCCGACTGCCAACTTGGCAATGAGCTGTGAATCCCATTCTTCTGGTCGACCGGTCATCCAACGCAGTTCAACTTCATTTGGTAATGCCTCACGTTCAGCCAAAAAATCAACCAGCTGCCGCCATATATTGCTTACATGTCTTGGCGTAGTTGAAAACCCTATGATAAATCGAGGCATATTCGTATTGTCACTCATGGCACCAGCTCGAACTCTTGAATGATGACTTGAACTTGCTTCACGCGGGCATCGTTCGAGTTGTTTATATAGAAAAGCAAAGCTTCCTCCAGCCGATCGCTTCCCGATCCGGGCTTTTTGAGAATATGTAAATTTAATCCTGCCGGACCAGACGGAGGCGGCGGCAGGCCAGCGAGCGCATCCACCGCCTTCGTCATGGCGCCATAGGCTCCGTCGGGATTCTTGAGCGTCTTGATCTGGACGTATTCCGCCGCGGACTTGAAGTCGACTGCTGGCGCGT
>NZ_JACHFD010000006.1:46509-237956 GCF_014201715.1 Haloferula luteola | reverse complement strand
CTGATCGCCTGCACCTACCACAACTCCACGAGCAGCCTGGAGCACTACATTCCGAGCTACGATGCGAATGGCAACATCCTCGCTTGGACGGATGGCAGCGGGACGGTGGTGCAGCGGATGGACTACGATCCCTTTGGAAACGCGGTGATGGTTGAGAAACTCGCCCCAGCATCTACCACCAAACTACCAAGCATCGGATTTTCGACGAAATATCAGGATGAGGAGACGGGTCTCTACTATTACGGCTACCGTTATTACGACCCGGTGACGGGGAGGTGGTCATCTAGAGATCCAATCGGGGAAGAGGGAGGAGTGAATCTGTATCGATTTGGGCCAAACTCACCGGTGAATGGCTACGACTATTTGGGGAACTCGTGGATCGAACAAGAGATCGCAAGGCTTCTCGCCGAACCATTCGAAGCCTTCGGCGACGAGATCGAGCGGGGTCTTCAAGAGGCATCGGACGCGATGAAAGAGGCTCTAGAAGCAGAGTTCGAGAGATTTAAGCCCGACGCAAAACAGAAATTCAAGAAAACCTATCGACTGAGAAAAGACATTGTAAGCAATGATCTCGTTACATTCTGGGTTGGGGGGCAAGTTAGTCTCTCAGCTGATTGTTGCTGCGTAACAGTTAGCGGTGCTCCCGCTGCATCATTGACCCTGAAGTCGCCTAGCTTTCTTGGTGTTTTCCAAGTTGTCGGAGGATTATCAGGCGCAGTATCGACTTCGTGGACCTATTGCCATGAACCTGATACTTCTGAGTGGGAAGAGCTGCATCTGGGGATCAATGGGAAGATCGGCCTCCGAGGTAGCCTGCCCGGAGCAGGATCGATTCCGGGATTGAAAAACGCATTTGCTGAAGGGGGTGCCTTTGCACAGCTCGACGTTGACCTTCTTGAGGGTTGGTCGAGCAGGACCTATTCTGCAGGATGGTATGCGCAGGCCTCCTTGCGGGTCGATGTTGGCTTTTGGGATTTCGAGCAGGTGTGGGGAACGAGTTCTGGTGACTTCAATTTCTTCTGATCAAATGCAGCCAGTCTTTCAATATCGCGAGTCATGGGCATTGAGATTGGGCGCTCCCGTAGTCGTTTTCGGTGTTGGCTTAGCTGTCGCTGCCTTGTTTCGGAACTGGTGGCTGGCTGGCCTAATACTCGCGATGCTTGGATTAGGCAAGAAAATGCCTGTCCCTTAAAAAGGAAAAAGATCTTGCGTGATTGATGCCGACTTTTTATCCTCCCCGTCATGAGACGTCCCCGCATGATGGCTCCTGCTTCTCTTGAAGTTGCTTACTACCATTGCGTGTCCCGCGTGGTGAATCGGGAGTTTGTGCTGGGAGCGGCCGAGAAGGATCATTTCGTGAAGCTGATGCGGGTCTACGAGCGGCTGTATGGCGTCCGGGTCGTTGCCTATTGCATCATGTCGAATCACTTCCACATCTTGGTGGAGGTCCCCCAGCGTCCTTCAGACGAAGCGCTGCCGGACGATGAACGCTTGGTGAGCTTGGTTCGAGAATGCTTGGGGGATCAGCAGGCGATGAATCTCGCCTGGCAGTTGCAGCATTTCCGCGAGATGGGGGCGAATGCTGCGGCGGAGGAGCTGCGCGAATCCTGGTTCTCCCGAATGTGGGATGTGAGCAAGTTCATGAAGGTGCTCAAACAGCGATTCACCCAATGGTTCAATGGTCGCCACAAGCGGCGAGGAACCTTGTGGGAGGATCGATTCCGTTCGGTGCTGGTGCAGGGGGAGTGCCGGGCTTTGCAGACGATGGCGGCTTACATCGATCTCAATCCAGTCCGGGCTAAAATCTGCGAAGATCCGAAGGATTATCGCTGGTGCGGCTACGCCGAGGCTGTGGCGGGGGAAAAGCTGGCAGCTGCAGCGGTGAAATGGCTGACGGAGCTTGGGATCCCGAAGCAAACAACCGAAAAGCAAGGAAAGGTGCTCACGGGATCTAAACGCGGATTAGACGCTCATGCGAAAGGGCAGAAGACTTTGGAAACTCTTCGTGTCTGGCGGTGTGAGCTGTTTGGGGTCCCAGCGACGGAAGGGGCTCAAGCAGAAGAATCGGCCAAGGGAGCGGCAGGGGTGGAGCTGGGCAAACGGAGGATTTCTCGGGAGAAGGCGCTGGAGGTGCTGGCGCTGGGCGGGCGTTTGCCGCAGGCGGAGTATTTGCGCTGCCGGGTGCGGTACTTCACCGATGGCGCGGCGATCGGGACGCGGGACTTCGTCGAGCAGGTTTTTCTAGAGTGCCGAGAATGGTTTTCGGCAAAACGAAAGACCGGAGCGCGATTGCTGCGTGGCCTGGAACTGGCGAAGAAGCCGGATCGGCTCTACTCCTTGAGGCAGCTGCAGAAGAATGTATTCGTGGCTCCTGAAGGTCATTCCCCTTCTTAAGGATCCGGCGATTCAAAACGTTCGAGAAGTCGAATAATTAAAGATAAATCTAATTGTCCTCGTTAGATTGAATGGCAGCTCTCGTCATTTCATGATATTCCTGTTCAGCATTGACTCTCCAGATATTGGATTTGGGAATTGAAGGGTTCAAAATGGAGTCGACAGCCGCCATGGACGATAGCATTGAATGGTCTTGATTGTTATATCGATGAGCTCCATTCCGGCCGACAGGATAAATATTTGAAATGCTATTTAAGAAGGCGCGAATCATCTCGATGTTCTCGTATCCTCCAGCATAGGACGGATACGCTTTGGTTTGCCGAATGACAGTGGCGTCTTCGATCTGCAATCGATTGACTACTCCGATGTCTTCGATTTCCTTTGTCCCTAATTTTATCAATTCCTCGTCTGAAAGGGACCAAAGCGAGTCTCCCTCTGTCGCAAAGTACTCCAGACCCAGCCAGAGCTTCGTGGGATCCGCTACCATGAACGGGCTCCAATTATTGAATATCTGAACTCGCCCCATCTTCACATTGGGTTCTTGTATGTAGAGCCAATTGTCGGGCGGATCGACTCTCTCCAAGGGGTTCTTTATTTGCATATCGTTCGTCTGGCATAATAATCCAACGGTGAGAAAGTCTCGATACTCAAGGGAGGTTGCGGAGTTTCGTACCTCATCAGGGATATTGCCGATAGCGCAATGAAAAAGATCCTTTAACGGCATTGAGGTAATGACGTGGTCAGGCTCAGGGAAGTCGAGTTGATTGCCTTGCTTGTCTAGTGCGGCTACATGGGTGACGTTATTTGATTCGATTTGTATTTTCGAGATAGAATGATTGAGGTGAATTGTCCCCCCTAACTTCAGGATCTCTTCTGCAACTGCTTCCCACAGTTGCCCGGGGCCGAACTTCGGATAGTGGAAGCGCTCAATAAGGCTTGTCTCGGTTTTTGCTTGTAATGCGTCGTCGGTTTGACGTCGAAGCGAATGAAGAAAAACCTTCCTTAACGAAAGCCCCTTGATGCGCTGGGCTCCCCATTCAGGTTTGATTTGGTTACAGGGAACGCCCCAAAGCTTCTCTGTGTATTCCTTGAAGAAGGTTTGATAGAGATGCTTGCCAAAGCGATTAATAAAAAAGTCCTCAAGGGACAGGACGGGAGTGATTGGGTTTGCTCTGCTTGTCAGATAATCTCTCAGTATTCTCAATGTTCGTCCCCATCCGAGTGAGTGGAAAAGTTCGAAGGTAGGGCGAAGGGGATAGGCGAAAAATTGCTTAAGAAAGTAAATTCTAGAGATTCGCTTTCTCACGAGGAAGACCCGATCCTGGATCTCAGGATCAGGTCCCCCTGTGCAGTTAAATGGAGAGTTTAAAGGGTTGTCAGGTGACGAGGCAACTTGGCCTTGAACGGGAAAGAACTTTTCCCACCAGGTAACAATTTGAGCGGATTTTGAGAAGAATCGATGCCCGCCGATATCGATGCGGTTGCCGCGGTAGTTGACTGTTTTTGAGATTCCACCTACTTGCGAATCTCGCTCAATAATGATTGGAATGATGTCTGAGCGAGTGAGTAACTCGTAGGCTGCGGTGAGTCCAGCAGGACCGGCTCCGATGATGATCGCATATTTTTTTGGAGGGGGAGAGGGGCACATGGGTTCCAAATGGGGCCGGTAGATTCTTCTTCGCCTCAATTCGGTGAAGTTTGAGAATGATTCATCGTTGGGCGCGGAACGCAAGCGAGGTTCGTGACAACCCCTGAGGATCGGGAGTGGGTGACTGGTAGAGGAATTCGTTCGTGGCGATAAAAACTATTTGTGGAGAACTAGAAATCCCGACTTGCTCCAAAGTCTGGGTAGGGCTGAGATGGACAGGGATGACGATTCGAAATTTTCCGCCAAGACCTTGTCCGTTTGATCTATGAACCCGAACTTTCCTCTTTCGCGCGATCCCGGCAAGTGTTCACCTGATAAGCCGGATGTCATCAGGATTCTTACATTGTTCGAGTGCAAATGCACAGGGATAGTTCTCGCTTTGGCTTTCGCGATTTCCTTCCAGCTGTTGATGGTTTGTTACTCGCCGAGCTTGAGAGGCCCTTTTCTCTTTGATGACATCGAAGCAATTCCAGGGAATGCTGATTTCAGGATGTCCTTCAATCCAACAGTGTTTTTCCGCGATCACGAGAGTTCTTTGCAATTCGACCGTCGACCGGTAACTGGGATGATAAGCTGGATAGACTTTCAGGTTTCAGGATTGCATCCTTTTGGGTATCGCATGACGAATCTGGTTCTCCATTTTACCACGGGATGCGTGGGGTTTTTGCTGCTTTCAAAGTTGGCGAAAAGATTTAATTGTGCATGCCCTAAATTGTTGGCTTTGTGCAGCGCAATATTGTGGATGCTTCATCCCTTGCCGACTAATGCTGTGAGTTTTATCTACCAAAGGGCCGAGGTTATCATGTCTTTGTTTCTTATGGTGGGCTTGTTGTGTCTCCTTATTGCGGAGGAAAGAAGTTCTCGCAGGTGGTTAGGCCTAGCAGGAGCTTGCGGGATCTTGTCTGCCCTGTCCAAAGAATCCGGGGTGGTGTTTATTGCAATTGCTCCAATATTCGAGAGCTTTGTCCATTTCCCAACCTGGAGAAGTCTCGGTAAGCAGCGTGGTTGGTATTATTTGATTCTTGGTGCGATTTTCGTGGCGATCATTGGTTGGATTTTTACTGGAATTCGAACGAAAGAACTTGGTGAATCAGGTGTTTTTTGGGAGACCCCGTTGGGATATCTGCGGTTTCAATGCTCAGCCATTTTCAAGTATTTGAGGCTCATTTTTTGGCCGTCATCGCTGAATTTTTTCTCTCTGCCGTTGGGTTGGGGTGAAGCAAAAAGATGGCTGCCTGCGCTAATATTTCTCATGCTAATCGGAGCGATGGTGCTCCTTGGTGGGAGAAGGCGGAGGTGGCTCTGGTTGGCAGCCATCGTCTTCCTGGGCGTGTTGGCTCCGACAAGTTCATTATTGCCGCTGACGCTGGAACCCTACGCTGAATTTAGAATGTATCTTCCGTCCTTGGTGATAGTTGGTGTTATGGTCGCGCTTTTGGGATCATTGCTAGTTAGGGCATTGTCGTCTTGCTCGTTCGTGCTTAATGCTGTTTCATGCGCATTGATCTATATGAGCTTGTTGGGCGTATTGTCGGCGGCGACTTGGTCTCGGAATCATGTCTATTCGTCACCGGTGCTCTTATGGGAAGATGTGGTCCTTCAGGAGCCAATGAATGGGAAGGCTTTGGCGAATCTTGGGATTGCACACCTTCAGGTTGGGAACAATGACAAAGCCGAATGGTGTGCGAAATCTCTCATTGGTTTGGGCGAGCGGGGTGGTGCGCCGGATGTGAAGTTTGCAGGGGAGCGCCTCCTAGCCCTGATTGAATTGGACCAGGGGAAAGTTGAAGATGCGATCGGAATCCTTGAAATTGCTGCCAATCTTACTCCTGACATTCCCGGTCCTCAAATTGAGTATGCACTGGCTCTTACGCGGCTAGGCAGGCACTCAGAAGCTCAGAGGATCGTTGATGAACGGCTTCCTGGAAATGCAAGAGTTGATCCGTCGGTTCAGTTGCTGATCGCAGAGATTGCGATGAGAAGAGGGGAAGTTGGGTTGGGTCATCGCGTTCTTGATCGGCTCGAATCCGAGCTGCCAGGGAATCAAAGAGTTCATACGATCCGTGAATTGGCTAACCAATCCGTGGTGGCTGACGAGGCTGGTAGATCGACTATCGAGGGGACGGCGAAGCCTCAGGATCCTGAAGAAGTTGAATGGCCTCCGATGGCTCCTTATTCGTCAAATGCTGGCCTCTCCACGCCGGAGCGGTGAGGCTCCATAGTCGGCGTTTCTGTATTGCTGAGCGCCTTATGTGGTTTCGTCGTTCAATTTTGATGGGGACGGCCACGGTGGCAGACATTGGACGATATGATTCGGTCCCACCAAACGGAGCTGGAGGGTTTGTTGTGATGGGGTAGGATCTGGGTGGCACTCGTCAACCGAAGAACCGTGAAACGAAAGAGAGGAGCGCAGAGCGTTGAGGTCAAGGCATGGGTGGTCCTTGAGGCCCGCAAGCAGTTGAAGCCCGGCAGACAGATCGCGCAGGATGAAGGGATTCATCCT
Organism: Haloferula luteola; assembly: GCF_014201715.1. Lineage (GTDB taxonomy): Bacteria > Verrucomicrobiota > Verrucomicrobiia > Verrucomicrobiales > Akkermansiaceae > Haloferula > Haloferula luteola. The sequence goes on along the minus strand of NZ_JACHFD010000006.1, from coordinate 231,411 downwards.
GTGCTGGTCAGCCAGTGGAAGGTGGGGCTCGAGGTGCGCATGCCCGAAGGGTGTGCCTCCGGGACGGCGGTCGGTGATGAGGCGAGCAAGGCCGAGCGCGACTGCGAGCGGCTGGCGTGCAAGATCGGACAACTGGTCAGTGAGCGATGCGATGAGCTGCTCGACCTCTTCAGCGTTCGATTTGGATGAAAAAGCCGATGGCCATTCTCGTCGCTCTATTTGGGCTAATAGTGATTATTGGGTTCGAGCGTTTTGTTGAAGGCTTGCAGCTCTCGATTCTGGATGGTCGCCATGAACCACCGGAAAAGCCCCCATTGAGGCCCGAGTTCGGGGTTGAGGATTCGTTGGAAGTTCTCTCGCCTCGGAGCGACCAAAACGGACAGTTTGGCGACCGTTTTTCAAGGTCATCCGCTTCGTTGGGTGTCGTGCCTGCTCCATCGGATCAAAGCGATCCCGGTCTGGCAGGAACCCCTTTCGTGGTGGAGGGCACGGGACAATGGACTTCCCTGCACTTCGTGAGGTCGTCTGAAATCACGGGTAAGGCCGAGATGTCACCATCTGAGATCGATAGGCTTCAACGGGCGGTGGAGATTTTTGGTGATGAATGGGATTCTGGCGCACTGATTTTTGACTCCGACGCGCTTTCGTCATCCACGATTCCGCTGGTTCTGTTCGCTGAAGAAGGATGCGACCTGACCGAGCAGGTGAAGTCCATCTATGAGCAGTTGCTGGCTGAAGAGGGATCGTCGAAGGAAGAGCGGTAAAGGGAGAAGCATGCTCGAGAGAAATGTCGAAGCTTCGCGGAGAGTTTAGGATGGGGCGAGGGTGGAGGGGTGGAGAGGGGGCGGGATCTTTTTCTGATCAGCTGAGTGCCCGGGACTTGAGGAGTGGGGTGGGCTGCGTTAAGCCCCCGGCGCGATGGAGTCTGGCCTCCCTGATTGGAATTATCCCGAAGCTTTGCCGGTGGTGGCACGGCGCCGCGAGATTGTGTCGGCGATTCGAGAGCACTCGGTAGTGGTGGTGGTGTCTGAGACCGGCTCCGGGAAAACCACGCAGTTGCCTAAGATGGTGGTCGAGGCGTTGGGAGAAGCTCGGCGGGGGCGCCGGGCGTGGATAGGTTGCACCCAGCCGCGTCGGATTGCGGCGGCAAGTGTGGCGGAGCGGGTGGCTGAGGAGTTGAAGGTACCGCTGGGGGGATTCGTGGGATATCAGGTGCGATTCGAGGACAAGACGACGCGTGAAACGCGGATCAAGTTCATGACGGATGGAATCCTGCTGGCGGAAACACAGCGGGATCCGGATCTTCGGCGCTACGACGCGTTGATCATTGATGAGGCCCATGAGCGCTCGCTGAATATTGATTTCTTGCTGGGGTATTTGAAGCGCTTGTTGGGGCGGCGGCCTGATTTGAAGTTGGTGATTTCGTCAGCGACTTTGGATGCGGGGGCGTTTTCGGTTTATTTTGGGAACTGTCCGGTGGTGGAGGCGGAAGGTCGGACGTTTCCGGTTGAGGAGGTGTTCATGCCGGCGGGTGAGGATGAGGATGCGGCTCAGGCGGTGGTGAGGGCGGTCGATTGGCTGACCGATGCGGGGGAGATGGGGGATGTTTTGGTATTTTTGCCTGGAGAGCGGGAGATCCGTGATGTGGCGGATGCGTTGGAGGGGCGAAAGTATCGTCAAACGGAAGTGCTGCCTCTTTTCGCCCGCCTCGGTCTGGGGGAGCAGCAACGAGTGTTTCATCCGGGCTCGAAGCGGCGGTTGGTTCTGGCAACGAATGTTGCGGAGACGTCGCTGACGATTCCCCGGATTGTGTGTGTGATTGATACGGGAGTTGCTCGAGTGAGCCGATGGAGTCCGGCCCGGGGGGTGCAGAGATTGCAGATCGAGGAGGTGAGCCAAGCCAGCGCTCGCCAGCGGAAGGGCCGCTGTGGGCGTGTCCGGGAGGGGGTTTGCGTGCGTCTCTATGATGAAGAGAATTTGGCCTCCCGGCAGGAATTCACGGATCCGGAGATTCGGAGAAGCTCGCTGGCGGGGGTGATCCTGCGGATGAAATCCTTGGGGCTTCCGGACATTGAGGATTTTCCGTTTCTCGATCCTCCAGCTTCTAAGGCGATTTCCGAGGGTTATCGTACGTTGCGGGAAGTGGGTGCGCTCGATCGGGACAAGCAGCTGACCGAAGCGGGTCGCACGATGGCAAGAATGCCGGTGGATCCTCGTTTGGCGCGGATGTTGATGGAGGCGCAGGACGAGGGGGTGTTGGCGGCGGTTTTGCCGGTAGTGGCGGGCCTTGAAACTCAGGACCCGCGTGAGCGACCTCAGGAAAAGCAAAAGGAGGCGGACAAGGCGCACTCTAAGTGGAAGCATGAGGAGAGCGATTTCTTTTCGCTATTGAATCTTTGGAGAGCGTTGCAGGAGTTTCGTAAGGGCAGAGGCTGGCACGGCAACCGATTGAGAAAGTTCTGCCGCGAGAATTTCGTGAATTATCGGCGTCTCCAAGAGTGGGCGAATGTGCACGATGAATTGGCGGAGTTGGTGCGGAGAGAATTTGGCGGGGATCGGCGAAAGCGGGAGGAGGAGGATTCCGCTTTGCCGGATTATCCCTCCTTTCACCGTGCCTTGTTGGCGGGGGTACCGAGGCAATTTGGTTTGTGGGATCGTGAGGAGAAAGCTTACCGCTCTGCGAATGGAGGATTCTTCGCGCTGTTTCCGGGTTCCGGGTTGTTTGGGGGAAAGCGTTGGGAGTGGGTGATGGGGATGGAGTTGGTGGAAACCACCCGTTTGTATGCCCGACGACTGGCGCGGATCGATCCCGCTTGGGTTGAACAGGTGGCCCCACATTTGTGTCGTAGCCGGTATTCGGATGGGCACTGGGAGGAGGGTCAAGGGGCCGTGTATGCGCGGGAGACGGTGGTATGCGGAGGGCTTCCAGTGGTGCACGGACGGAGGGTGCATTTTGGGCCCATTGATCCTGCTGCGGCACGAAAGATCTTCATTCGAGAGGGCTTGATGCAGGGGGGGGTGAAGGGCAAATCGAGGATCGTTGATCGTCTGAGGGAGCTCCGGGAGGAGATCAGCGATCTTGAGCGAAAGTTGCGTCGTCGCGACGGGCTGTGGAGCGACGAGGCGGTGATCGAATACTATGAGAGCTGTCTTCCTGAGGGGATGAGCACGGCGAAGGCATTTCACCAGTGGAGGAAGGTTCACGAGGATGACCATCTTCCAGAGCGTCAGGATGTGGTGCTGGAAGACTTGGAGGCGCTGGATCTTGAGGGTTTCCCGAATTGGATCTCTCATGGGGGGCAGGAGTATGCAGTGTATTACCAATGTGACCCGGGAGCTCGCGATGATGGCGTGACACTGGGGGTGCACATCGACCAGTTACCGGGTTTGCCGGAGGGGCTTCCTGGGTGGGGAGTGGCAGGAAATCGGGTGGAACGGGTGGAGTGGATGATCCGATCATTGCCGAAGGATTTGCGTCGGGCGTGTCAGCCGGTAGTCGAGCGAGCAGAAGATTTCGCGAACCGCTGGGAGGCGGTGGAAAAGAGAGGCGCGATGGAGGAGCAGTTGGCTGAAGAGTTGAGCCGGGTGACGGGTTTCCGGGTTCGGGCGGAGGATTTCGATCTCGCCCGGATGCCGGATGAGTGGGTGGTGAAGGTTTGGGTTTGTGACGATGAGGGTCGTGAGTTGGCCCTGGGGACGGAGGTGGCGGCTCTCAGGGAAAAGCTGGGGACGTTGATGGAGCAACGTTTCGAGGAGACGGCGAATCTTGAGTGGGAGTCGACGGGGCATCGGACATGGCCTGATTTTGAGCTTCCTGTGCAGGCGACGACGTCGGCCGGCGTGGCCTTTCCAGCATTGACGGATGAGGGGAAATCGGTGGGAACCCGGGCCTTTTCTTCAGCAGGGGAGGCGGAGCAATCGCACCGAGCCGGCACCGTGCGATTGCTGATGTTGCGGCAGGAGGATCAACTGGTCTATGTGCGGAAGAAGCTTCCTCTTGGATTGATGGCCAAATTGGAATTGCCTCGCATGGGGTGTCCGCTCGAGGACCTCTTGCCGGTGATTGCGGAGGGAGCGATGGGTCCTGGACGGGTCGCGACGGGGGAGGAATTTGAGCGCCGAGTGGAAGGTGCACGGTCGGAGTGGTGGCGTTCGGCCGTGGCGGTCGCCGAGTCTCTCGACGGGGCAATTGAGGGCTTGCAGCCGGTGAAGGAGCGGCTGGTGGCGATGAGGGGTGATCGAAATCTCGGAGAGATTGCTGATGATCTGGAGGAGGAATTGGCGTGGTTGTTTCGCCGGGAATTTGCGTGGAGAGCTGGGTTTTCCCGGCTTTCGGGATATGGGAGGTATCTGAAGGCGATTCAATCGCGCTTGGGCCGGTTGAAGAGTCTGCCGATCGGCAAGGATTTGGAGAAGATGGATCGGGTTCGGGAGCTATGGGAACCATGGTATGCCGCGTGGATGGGAGATCCGGAGAATCCTGGATTGTGGGAGCACGGCTGGCGACTGGAGGAGTATCGAATTTCGTTGTTTGCCCCCGATATTCCCGTGATGGGAAAGGTGAGTGAGAAAATTCTGCGGGCGGGATGGTAAGTTGCGGCTGGCTGGCAGGTTAGGGTATCTGTGATGGCAGCTTGGTGATTCCCGTAGGGAATTGGGGTGGGTCGTCGCTTGTGGGGAAGGGGGGATTGCGAGGAGATGGTGCCGTCAACCCCTCCGCGGGAAACCCACTCTCATGCAGCGTTTTTTGTCGATCCTTGCCGTGGCATTGCCGGCCTTGTCCCTATTCTCTCAAGCAGAGGTGACTCTTCTTTTTCCCAACTCGGATTTTGAGGCGGGGACGCTTGATCACTGGACGGCCAGCGGGGCAGCCTTCTCGACGCGGCAACCGACAGCGGGCGACAACCCGGTCGCACGAGGGAGGGAGTCGGCTTTTGTGCAGGGAGGTTTTTGGGTGGGGAGCTACGAGAACTACGATGGTCAATCGGGAGCGCCTGGTGAAACGCGGGGGGATGGTGCGACCGGGACTTTGACCTCAGAGGAGTTTCTGATTTCTCGGCGTTATCTGAGTTTCCGAATCGGTGGTGGCGACGGGAGTCAGGTGGGAGTGAAATTGTGGTGCGAGGGCGAAGAGCGAGTGATGGCGACGGGTCATCAGAGTGAGTGCATGGTCCCGGTGAGTTTTGATGCGCAGGAGTGGCTGGGAAAGACGGCGCGGATTGTGGTGTTTGATGAGGCGACGGGGGGGTGGGGGCACATCAATGTGGACGATTTTCGGGGAAGTGATGAGCCTTTGCCGGGGGCGGATGGTGGGTTCGAGATCACTTCCGGTTTGCCGGTCGTGGATCTTCCCCCTGTGGGATATGATCAGGAATGGCGGCCTCAGTTTCACTTCAGTTCGCGCCGGAACTGGCTTAACGATCCGAACGGGATGGTGTTCGATGGAGAGAGTTACCATTTGTTTTTCCAGCACAATCCCGTGGGAACGGGCTGGGGTAATATGAGCTGGGGGCATGCGACGAGCCCGGACATGATCCATTGGCGTCAGCATCCCCATGCGCTGTTACCCTATCAAGTCGATGGCCAGTATGGGACGATCTACTCGGGAAGTGCTGTGGTGGATGAGTTCAATCATTTGGGTGTTCAAGTGGGAAGCCGGAAGACGTTGGTGGCTTTCTATACATTCGCGGGGACCCGTGAGCCCTTCTATCAGGCGATGGCTTACAGCACGGATGGAGGAGTGCATTGGAACTACTGGAACCATGGGAGGGCGGTGGTGCCGAATCAGGGTCTGGATGCGGGAGAGCGCGATCCCAAGGTCTTCTGGCATGCACCGAGTCAGCGGTGGGTGATGGTTCTTTGGGTCCAGTTGAACCCAGGTAGGGTGCGGTTGTTGACTTCGCCGAATCTCACGGATTGGACGTTCGCATCCGATCTGGAGCGATCATGGGCGTTTGAATGCATGGATTTGGTTCCCTTGGCCGTGGACGGAGATCGCGAGGAAACGAAGTGGGTGATTTACGACGCCAGCTTTGACTACGAAATTGGTTCCTTTGATGGGACGACGTTCACGACGGAGGTGGGTCCGCTGCATGCCAGCCATGGGAATTTTTATGCTGCCCAATCGTTCAATCAGGCTCCGGCTGGAAGAGTGGTGCAGATGGGATGGATGTCGGGTGGTCCGGATTCTTCGGCGCGGTATGGGGTGCCCTTTAACCAGCAGATGTCGATTCCTTGTGACCTTTCGCTGAAGACGACTTCGGAAGGAGTGCGATTGTGCGCCTGGCCGGTACCAGAGTTGGATGCGTTGGTGGGTGAGGAACTGACGGTGGGGCCGGGGGACTTGGCACCTGGGGAGAATGCCTTGGCGGAAATGCCGGGAACGAGGATGGTCGATCTCTCCCTCGAATGGGAGCCGGGTACGGCGGATGCCGTGGTGTTGGATTTGCCGGGGACATCGATCCGCTACACGGCCGCGAGTCGGAGTCTTTCCTTTGTGAATGAAGCGGGAGATTGGGCTTCCTTGGTGGATGGTCCGGTGACGCTCCGCGAGGGGAAGGTGAGGTTGCGCGTGTTGTTGGACCGATTGACTTTGGAGGCCTTCGTGTTTGAGGGGGAGCAATTCGGGAGTCACTATATTGCGCCGGAGAATGGGTCGCTGAGCCCATCGCTGCGGGCTGAAGGTGGAGTCGCCAGGTTGGGACAGGGGAGATGGCGGAGTTTGGATTCTTCGTGGAGCGAAGATGGGCCGATGTCATCGAGTTTGAGAAATCCGGGATTGGAGGAGGGTTTGCCGGCGGAAATGGATTCCCGAACGGAGGCTTTCGGTTGGGAAGTGTTTGGAGGAAATGGAGGAGAGGTGCGGTTCTTGGACGACACGGGAGATGCCTTCCCAGAAGAGGAAGGGTATCCTGCGTTTTTCGGCACGGGAGCGGTCGCACTCAGCCCAGGGGGTGAAACCGTCGGGTTGGTGCAATCGTTGGGTTGGGTTGGTCTGGGGGATCTGGGGCGGACGCTTGAAGCAGGTGCTTCGTTGCTGAGATTGGAGGAAGGATCGGAGGGGGTGGTTTCCGTGTCATTCCGAAAAGGAGTCACCGTAGGGTCCGGGGGAAGTGGGGGGAGTCAAATCGGAGAGGCGGATGAAGCGTCCCTCACTCAGGAAGAGGGATGGCGGCGATTGGAGGCTCAGCTGACTTTAGGACCCGAAGATCTGGGAACGGAGGTATTTCTGGTGCTGATGTCGGCGGGGGATTCGCGGTTTTTGGCGGATGAGGTTTCTCTGCAAGCGACCGCTCCCGCCCATGCATCGGGAGCTTTGGCCTACGAGGGTTTTGAGAATCCTGTCGGACTGGGGAGTCTCTCGGGTGGGGCGGCAGGCTTTGGTTGGGAAGGGCCGTGGGTGACGGTGAACGGAGGCAGTGCGGATGTGGTGGAGGGCAGCTTGAGGGCACCAGAAGGATCACCAGTGGAGTTGTTGGAATCGGCGACGGGGAATCACGCAAAGTTGCCCAATGGGTGCCGAGTGGGTCGCCGCTTAGATGTTTCGAGCACGGGACCCTTTGGCCAGGCTGGCTATGTGGATGCGAATGGTCGGATTGGCGCGGACGGCACGACTCTGTATGTGAGTTTCCTTCAGCAACCGGATGGAACGAGCAAGTTCTATGAGTTTGAGTTTCACCGGGATGATCTGGGAGACAGCGGGCGGATTGCCGGGATTGGCAATGATCAAGACGGTGGTCAGGTCGCCTTGAGGGCACCCAACTCCGTTCAGACGGCCTTGGGTGTGGGGACCACCGAGGTGAATCTTTATGTGGTTCGGATCGATTTCCAACCGGGTGCGGATGACATCCGGGTTTATCGGAATCCCGAGGGGTCGGACGAACCGATGGTGCCGACGCTCACCCTCAGTGCGGTGGCCGATTTGTCGTTCAATGGCATATCATTTGGAGCATTCGTCAATGGCCGGACGGTGGCGCACGACGAGATCCGAATGGCGGAGAGTTGGGACGAAGTGGTGGCGCTGGATGCGTACCAAGCCTGGGGGAGGAGGATGGGTCTAGGTGTCGATGCTTCTTTTGAGGGAGATGCCGATGGAGATGCTCTGGCCAATGGGCTGGAGTGGTGGCTCAACGGGGATCCTCGGGTGGATGATGCCTCGAAGCTCATGGCATTCGAGACGGATACGGGCGTGAGCTTGAGTTTCGAAATGGCGCACTCCGGGGGAGAGGGTCGGAGCTTATTTGTCCAGTGGTCGGAGGATTTGGATGGTGCATGGACGTCGGTTCCGATTCATCTTGGTGGCGGAACCTATCCGGGAGGACTGATCGTCGAGACAACGGGGGACTCGTCTCCCTATGATGTTTCGATTCGGCTCGCGCCGGGGCTCGGGCGGCGCTTCATTCGTCTGCTGGCGGAGGGCGAATAGGGCGAGGGTGGGCCGCGCCAGAGGGCTTACGCTTTCGTCCAAGGATTGACGTTTTTTTCCGTCGGTTTGCTGGGGAGGTAGGCACCACAGGAGTCTCGAATGACCAGTCGAGGAGTGAGCGACATGTGGCAAGCAGGCAAGGTGGGGTCAGCAACCCGGTCCAGCATTGCACGGAATGCCTTGAGAGCAATTTCGCGGCAAGGTTGTTGGATGGTGGTCAAAGGTGGCGAAACGAGTGTCGCGAATTTCACATCATCGAAACCAGTCACTCGGATGTCTTCGGGAACGCGGACACCGAGCTTCTGAAACTCTCGGAGGAGAAGTGCGGCAGTGTGGTCGTTGGCGCAAATGTAAGCTTCGGGTCTAGCAGGTCCGAGGAGGTTCTTCACAAATCGGCGATCTTCTGGGTGACCGATGTGAATCCAATTTTGGTCGGGGAGCACTTGGCGACGGGCCAGGGCTTCGCGGACGCCAGCGATGCGTGCCTCGACGGTTTGGGCGGAGAGGGGTTTGGCGACAAAGTGGATGCGAGTGCAGCCGAGTTTGAGGAGATGATCGGCGAGCATGAATCCGCCCGCGACGTTGTCGACGCCGACAAGGTCAAAGTTGCTCCGGGAGGGGAACGAGGAAAGGTCGCGATCGATGAGGACGACGGGGATGCCGGCTTCGCGGAGCATGACCGGAATCTGGCGGTTGCCCTCCTCCTTCTCTTGAACGAGTTCGTGCGGGGCATAGAAAACGCCGGAGACATTTCGGTCGATGAATTGGCGGCAGAGTTGGATGGCGTTCTGGACGGTGAGTTCGGGATCGAGTCGGGGATGTTCCGAGTTTCCCCAGACGAGGCCGTAGTCGTGCATGCGGGCGAGGGAGGCGAGTTCCCCGCAGATGAGTTGGAAGATTTCGGTATTGCCGAGGTCGGGAATGAGCAGGGCGAAAAGCTTGCTGTTGACGGAGAGTCGACCGCCGGGGCGTGCGAAGGTTCCGGAGCCGGCGCGGCGTTCGATCAGGCCTTCGTCGGAGAGAACCCGTAGGGCACGGGCGATGGTGGGACGGGAGACGCCGAAACGTTGGGTGAGTTGGGATTCGCTGGGCATGCGACCTTCCGAGCCATAGCGGCCTGCGGCAAGGTCTTCGCGAATCTGGCCGGCGATTTCCTGGAATCGTGGCCGAAGCGCATCATTGGGTTTCATCGAGGGCTGAGCTTTACAGCTTCTTGAACCTGCCATGTCAAGCGGTGTCTGATTGGTGAAAGGTGGCTTTGCAAGGAAGCCGTAATGGGTGGCAACTTACCCACACGTCCATTGCCCATGATGCGTTCCATTCGTTTTCTGCTGCTGACTTCCGCCCTGTGTACGATGACCTCCGGACCGTTGAGGGCGGCCGAAGATGTGATAGTCGCCGATTTTGATGGCGGTCATTTTGGAGATTGGAAGGTGACTGGATCGGCGTTTGGGGATGTCCCAGCGACGGGGGCCTTGCCGCAGCAGATGGAGGTCACGGGATTCGAAGGGCAGGGTTACCTGAGCAGTTATCACGGAGGTGATGACGCGCTGGGCAAAGCGCGCTCCCCGCTCTGGAAGGTGGAGCGAGCGTATTTGAATTTCCTGATCGGAGGAGGAGGGTTTGAAGGGGAAACCTGTGTGCAGTTGGTTTCTCGACAGGGGAAGGTGCTGCGCCAGGCCACGGGGAAAAATGTGAATCCCGGAGGCAGTGAGAGGCTGGAGTGGGAGACGTGGGATCTGAGTGATTTGCAAGGGGAAGAGGTCCGGCTTGAGGTGCTGGATCGTCGCCGAGGCGGCTGGGGGCATTTGAGTGTCGATCATTTCCAGCAGAGCGAGCGGCCGCGGGTGTTGCAGGCGGAGCACACTTTCGAGGTGACGAAGCGTTATTTGCTGTGGCCGGTGACGCGGGATGAAGCCAAGCGTCAGCGCTTTGAGTTCCACGGAGAAGACGGGTGGATGAGCTATGCGAATATTGCGCTCTCCGAGAAGCCGGATTTTTGGGTCTTCAGTGATATGGGACGCTTGATGGGCAAAAAGATCCGAGTGACGGGAAGGATTCCCGGGGAAATGGAGAAGGCGTGGAGCCAGGTAGTGCTTTCCGATACGTTCCCTGGGGAGGAGGTGATTTATCAAGAACCACGACGCCCGCAGTACCACTTTACAAGTCGCCGTGGATGGATCAACGACCCGAACGGATTGGTGTATGCCGATGGGAAGTGGCACCTGAGTTACCAGCACAATCCCTACAATATTTTCTGGGACAACATGACATGGGGTCATGCGGTGAGTGAGGACCTTTTTCATTGGAAGGAGATGCCTCCTGCATTGTGGCCCGATGAGCTAGGGGTGATGTTTTCCGGTTCTGGATTCGTGGTGCCGAGGGACCAGAGCGCATTGCCAATCACCTCGTCCCACGGCTTGGGATTTGCCTACACGGCATGGGGTGAGGGAAGTGTGATTCCCGGGAAGAAGGCGACGCAAGCGATGGCTTTCAGCAACGATGGTGGTCGTAATATCATCAAGTTTGCGGGCAATCCGGTGATCGAGCACATTGTGGGCGGCAACCGCGACCCGAAGATTTTCTGGTATGAACCGACGAAAAGTTGGGTGATGGCGCTCTATCACGATGGGGACGAATACGGGATCCATGTTTCCAAGGATCTGGTGGATTGGGAGCAGACGTCGACGTATCATATTCCGGGAGATTCGGAGTGCCCGGATTTGTTTCCCCTAAAGGTGGATGGAGATGATGAAAAGACCCGTTGGGTGGTATGGGGAGCGAATGGGGTGTACCGACTCGGTGAATTCGATGGCCGGACCTTCACGGCGAGCGGTGATCCACAGCGCCATTACTGGGGGAATGTGTATGCGGGCCAATCGTATGATCATGCTCCTGATGGGCGCCGGGTTCACGTCGGCTGGATGCGTGGTGATATTGCCGCATTCGAGGGTGCTCCATTCAGTCTGCAAATGTCGCTACCGATGGATTTCTCGTTGAGGAGCTTTGAGGGCAAGGAACGACTTTGGATCGAGCCGTCGGCAGAGGTGAAGTCGCTGCGGGAGGAGATTTTTGTTCCGCAGGAGGTAAGCTATGCTGCGGGAGGAAAAAACCCACTCTCAGCGGTGGAGGGGAAGGCATTTGAGATCGAAGCGGTGGTGGACGTGGAGAAGTCCGATGCGGCTCGTTTCGGGTTGAAGTTGTTTGGGGAGTCGTTTGTTTGGGATCGTGAGCGCAACACCTTCAGTGGGGCAGAGGGAGAGCAGGTGTTGGACGGGGGAAAGGTTCGACTTCAGGTTTTCTCGGATGTGGGGACGGTCGAAATCTTCGTGAATGGAACCTATGTTGCTCGTTATGTGCGGCAGGAGGGTGTCCCCGTAGAGGTGATCGCGGAGGGTGGAGCGGTGCATTTCGAGTCGCTAGCAGGCTATCGGATGAGTTCGGCCTGGAAATAAGGGATCCATCGTTTTCGGGTTTGCACCCGGGTTGAGGAAGTCGCCACGTGGTGGGTCACGTGGCGACTTTTTTTGGAGGGGGATCATGGAGTTGTCCTCGGCAAACATCAGGATGACCATCCTGTGATGTCAGGATTGGAGTGGCAGGCCTGTTTTCAAGTTTCGAGGAGGAGGGGTGAGGCAGAATGATGGGGGGAATCCCGGCGGACCCATTGCCGGAGATTGAACCCAATGCATCATGATGAAAAAACCCAACTCAAGAAGGCTTCTTCTCGGCGCGATCTCCGCGTTGGGATGGGGGATGTGCCCGGCAGCTATGGCGGTGACGGTAAACCTCGATTTCGGTCTCACCGGCAATCACCCGGATGGCGAGGTGACGGCCCAGTATTCGGGAACGGCGGCCGCACCGGATGGTGGGACGGTGTGGAATGAAGTGAAAGTCGTGGATGATACGGCATTCACCGGACCTCCCGGGGAGTTCGGGTTTTGGACGACCTCGGTGACGCAATCGGGGCTGCTCGATTCTCAGGGGGGGCTCACGGCGCTCTCGGTTACAGTGCAGGCCGCGGGACCGAATGGAACTGGGGCGTTTGGGATCCTTGAAGGGACTACGAACCTAGGAGCGGTGGCAACGGACGCCGTGAATTTGATGCGGGACTATCTGATCGGTTTCGAGGATCCTCGTTCCGTGGAAATTTCGGGCTTTGGTGCCGGAACTCTGGTGGATCTTTACCTGTACGGTGCGGGTGATACTTTGAACCGGGATACCCAATTTTCTGTGACGGATATCAACGGGCTCCACACCGCAACCACGACGGGAACGATCACCACGGATGGGGGGGATCCTCAGGCACACACTCTCACCTTGGGGGGAGACTATGTTGTGCTGAGTGGTTTGGTGGCGGACGCTACCGGAACGATCACCGTGTTCTATGACAATGGAGAAGGCTCGAATGAGGCCCCATTTAATGGCCTGCAAGCGATGTATACGGTCCCTGAGCCTTCGACGTGTTGGCTTGGTGCCTTAGCTGGGTTGATCGGCTTGCGGCGTCGCCGGGCATAATTGGCTCACGTTTCATGGTGGCCGCCCTTGCGTGATCGACGGAGGGCGGCCTGATGGTTTTAGCGAGGTGGGAGAAGTCGAAAGCCGTCGATGCCGAAGAAATATCGTTCGCCGGTCGTGGCAGGTTCAGCATCGGTCACTTCGATGCGAATTTTGAAGTGTCCATCGACTGCAGTGAAGGTTCCGAGGGATAGGGGGGGGCCGGGCTGGACCCGATTCGCATATCCGGAGAAACGTTGAGAGGAAGGTTGATTGTTGACGGTCAAACGAAGGTTGCCGTAGTCAGGGGCTTGAGTGGCGAGGAGTTCGATGCGCGCGGTGGTGAGCCCGCCTGCGGGGAGGTCGAGAACGATGAAGTCGCCAGGGTTTTGGGATCGTCCAAGGAGTTGGGCCCCCATGCTCCAAGCACGAAAGCCGAATGCGCGCATATCCTGAATCTCGGTTTTGAGACCGGGGCTGGATTCGAGGATCGGGAGAAATTCGGCCTCAGTGGTGTCGGGAAATGTTGGAGGGTTGATGGCTTGCTCGAGGGTGGGGATGGGGAGTGTGGCTTGCGCGGGTTCCGGGGCTATGGAGCAGTGACTTCCGGGAACGGCGTACCAAGAGGTAGCCATGGCCTCGTCTAGGTGAGTGGGTTGCCAGGAGATCAGTTCGAGGTCGAAATCGAGAGATGTCTCAAAGGGGATTCCGTCGAGATTGCGAGTGCGGGTCAAAACGTTGTGCCCTTGGGTCTCCCGGTGATCGACGCGAATTTGGTTGGCGAAGGGGGTTTGCATGATTCCTCGCGGGGCAAAGGAATAGCCGTAGTAGTCCTCTGTTCCCGTGCCGAGGTGGCGAAGCTTGGGGTCGCCATCGACGGCGATTTTCTCGTCTCCCTCGCCATACCAGGTGGCGATGGGATTGAAGAGGGAGAGGGTGTCTCCGACGTAGACGCCGCGTCCTCGAACCTCTAGAGCTCTCCAGTCACGAGGGGGCCGGGTGCTGAGGTCTCGCTCGGAATGCCAAGCGGTGTGGAAATGCATGGAGCGGGAATCCCAGGACCAGATTTTTGTGGAAGCGGTTATCTGGAGGGAGGTGGCGGTGTCGTCGAGATTGATGATGCCGAGCTTGGCCGACAGGCGATAGGGCATGGTCCAGCGGCAGGTGAGTCGTCCATCTTGGGTGACGGTGCGGTAGTGACTTTGAAGGGCATTGAGACCGGTGCCACTGCCGAAGAAGTCTCCGATAGGGCACCACACGGTCGGTTCGCCGTCGAAAGTGAGAGTGAGAATTGTGCGGCGGAGTTTGCGGGCCAGCAAAAGAGGATCCTGCGGTTCAAGGTGCAGTTCGAGTTGAGTCACTGCGGCTGGGCCAGAGGGAAGGGATCGTTCGTGGGAGCTGCCAGGGGGAATCGGTCCATTGATGCGGACTTGGTCTTCCGCGTCGCGAGAAGGTGGGTCCTGCAAGGCTCTGCCCACGTTCTCGAGGTGGGCTTGGGAGTTGACGAGGTCGGAAGGGCGAAAGGTGGTGACCGCGGTTCCGGGTGCGTAGCGGCGGTAATTGAGAATGTAGTATCGGGGGCCGGAACTCTGTTCTTCCCAGGTGACCTTGCAGTGGCGGGCAAAGGGAATGGGAAGCATAAGGGTATTGCCGCCATTTCCATCTCTGGTGTAGCCGGGATGGGGGAGCAAGAATGGCTCTTTGATGGGCAGATCCCCGGACATCAGATCGAAGGCGGGAAACTCGAGGGTCGGTTTCGTGGTGTGGTCGAGGTAGATGCGGAGTGTTCCGGCTTTGTGCTCAACGGTGGTTAACCAAAATCGGACGAGTGCGCCGGGACCTTCAGCATCGAGCATGACTTTCTCCCTCCGCCCGTCGATTTCTTCTTCTCGAAGGAATTGGGTATGGTCGTCATTGGCAAACCAGCCGTCCTGATCAGGTGAAATCGTGCGCCGGTCATGGCTGCTGGCCTGCATCTGGACATAGGAGGGGTCTGGCCAACGAGCGATGGCGTCGAAGTCTCCCATTTCTTCCAGAAGCGATTCGGTGGTGACCGGGGAAGCCTGCAGAAGGCAGGTTGTTCCTGCCAGAAGAAGCAAGGCTGTCAGGGATTTCTGGAAAGGGAGCTTCGGAAACATCCGTTGATGCATGGTCACGCGGTCGCCGATTCGGCAAAGCCAAAACCCAGTCGTGACCGGCCCGTAGGGGTGACAGCCTGTCAAAGTTGCCAAGGCAATTGCGAAGGGTGCCACCCTGACGGCTTGCGTTGAGGGAGAGCATGGCGCTCGATCCTGAAACGCTTCGTCAACCCAGTATCAACCCATTCATGAATCGAATCGTCTATTGGTCCATCACCGCTGCTTTGGCGGGATTTCTATTCGGGTTCGACACCGTTGTGATTTCCGGTGCCGAGCAATCTTTCCAGCAATTATGGGGTTTGGACTCCACGATGCACGGGTTGGCCATGAGCATGGCGCTGTGGGGAACGGTGGTCGGATCGCTGGTGGCGAGCTGGCCCGCAGATCGATGGGGGAGGCGGCAAACGTTGTTGTGGATCGGGGTGTTTTATTTTGTCTCAGCTGTGTGGTCGGGACTCGCCGGTGGCGTGTATAGCTTCATGGTAGCTCGATTTATCGGCGGGCTTGGGGTGGGGATTTCGACGGTGGTCGCACCGTTGTTCATTTCGGAAATTGCCCCTGCGGACAAACGCGGTCGTTTGGCCGGGATGTTCCAGTTCAACATCGTGTTTGGCATCTTGATCGCTTTTGTTTCGAATCGGATGCTGAGTGGGCTTGGCGACAATGCCTGGCGTTGGATGCTGGGTGCGGAAGCCATCCCGGCGCTGGCTTATAGCCTGATGTGTTTCGGTTTGCCGGAGAGCCCACGGTGGCTGATCGGAAAGCGTCAACAACGGGAAGAGGGCGCAGGGATCTTGCGCAGGATTTACCCGGATGCGAGCGATGCGGAGATCGCAGAGAAGGTGGAGGAGATTGCCGCTGCGGCGGATCAATCGACCAGTGCGGGGCCGTTTTGGTGCCGCCGGTTGCGGACACCGATTCTGTTAGCCTTCCTGATCGCGTTCTTCAATCAACTTTCAGGGATCAACGCGGTGTTGTATTTTGCGCCCCGGATTTTTGAGATGGCGGGGCTAGAGAAGAATGCAGCGCTTTTGCAGTCGGTGGGCATTGGTCTCACCAATCTGGTGTTCACCTTTGTTGGGTTGTGGATGATTGATCGATTTGGCCGCCGCTCCTTGCTGTTCATTGGCTCGGTGGGGTACATCATTTCTCTGGGTTTGTGCGCCTGGAGTTTTTCGGCGATCGAGGCAGGAAATACCGGTGCAGGCGCGTTGGTTCCTTACTTTGTCTTTGCCTTCATCGCCGCGCACGCAGTGGGTCAGGGAGCGGTGATCTGGGTGTTCATCTCGGAGATTTTCCCCAATTTGCATCGGGCTCAAGGGACTTCGCTGGGGAGTTTCACTCACTGGATTTTTGCTGCATTGCTGACCCTGTTTTTCCCGTCAATGGTGGAGAAGTTTGCGCCTGCGGTGGTGTTTGGGTTTTTTGGCTTCATGATGGCCGTCCAACTCTTCTGGGTGATGTTCATGGTGCCGGAAACCAAGGGTCGTCCGTTGGAAGAAATCGAAAAACTGTGGAAATCGTAAATCCCAGTCGGCAGATCTTGTCAGCTTAGGCTGTCAACTTTCCTGCTCGGTAAGTGCAGGATTCTTTACGAGTCGGCCATTCCCGTTTTCCAAGCGGGAGTGGCTGTTTTCATCTGGTGGAACCCAAGTTTCTAACCCATGAAAACACATTTGAGACTTCCTATAGGAATCCTGCCGTTGGCATGTCTGCCTGCCGTTTTGGCTACCACGGCTTGGTCGGCACCCCTCGTTTATGAGGGCTTCGATTATGCTGCTGATTTTGACAACCTGACCGGCCTCCAAGGAGGGTTTGGATGGAAAGGTGCCTGGACCACGGTTAACAACGGAACTGCCGACGTGACTGAAGGCAACCTTCTGGGAGAGTCGGCGGTTCCCGGTGCCTACGATGGGCATTCGGAGGGGAATCATTGCTTGCTGATCAATTCCCGCCGAGTGGGACGGAATGTAGATATTTCTGCCAGCGGTCCGCTTGGGAAAGCAGGATTGATTGATGCGAATCACTGTGTGGGGGCTGATGGAACGACCCTCTATGTGAGCTTTCTGCAACAGCCCAACGGCACCTCGAAGTATTATGAGTTCGAGTTTCACCGGGGAAATCTGGGGGATCCGGGACGCATTGCGGGGATCGGCAATGATCAGGGAGGGACTCAGGTGAACCTGCGGGCCCCGAACGGGACGCACACGCCGATCGGTGAGGGGTCGACTGAGGTGAATTTCTACGTTGTCCGGATCGACTTCAAGGAAGGGAATGATGATGTTTATGTGTACCGGAATCCGAGTTCGCTGACGGAGCCCGAGACGGCGTCATTGGTGCGCCTCGGTGCGGCAGATATGTCGTTCGATGGGATCGCCTTCGGGGCATTCGATAGCGATCGGATTGTGGCTCACGACGAGGTTCGAATGGGTCTCAGCTGGGAAGATGTGACGGTGCCGGAGGACGTGGCCCCGGAGATGGTGACGGAACCGAAGTCTCGGACTGAGGGCTTTGCAGGGACGAGTGTGACTCTTGCCGCTCGGGTGTATGGTCTGCCCCAACCGAGCTTCCAATGGTTCAAGGGAGACGAGCCGGTTCCCGGCGGAACGGAAGAGCGACTGAAATTGGAGAACCTGTCGGCGGCAGATGCCGGGGACTATACTCTGAAAGCGACGAATGATGCTGGTACTGTAACCAGTGCGGTGGCGACTTTGGAGGTGATTTCTGCCCCGGGGGGATTGTTGGCCTACGAAGGATTCGATTATCCGGTGGACCGCATTGCGGGCATGGAAGGTGGTGTTGGGTGGGGGGCTCCGTGGGCAGGGGTGAATGGCTTTGGAGGGAATTTGGTGGAGGGCAGTTTGACGGCGGCTGCCAATGCTCCGAATGGGTTTGATGAGGAGTCGGTCGGTCAAAGTTTGGACATGCCGAACCAGCAAAGGGCAGGCCGGTTACTGGATACCTCGCCTGGCGGGGTATTCGACGTGGCGGGATATCTCGACGAAAATGGGGACATCGGTGCCGATGGAAAGACTCTGTATATCAGCTTTCTTCAGCAGCCGGATGGCGCGAGTCTGTTCTACGAGTTCGAGTTCCACCGTGATGACCTTGGCGATCCGGGCCGAATTGGAGGGGTGGGGAATGATACGAATCAGCCGATTGTCGGGCTGCGCACCGGTGGGTTCACCACGACGATTGGGCCGGGGAGTACCGGCGTGAATTTCTATGTGGTGCGAATCGATTTCAAAGAGGGGCCCGACGACGTGATGGTTTACCAAAACCCGGTTTCTTCGACGGAACCGGGAGTGCCGACGCTCTCCGTTTTGGGGGCTTCCGACATGGCATTTGACGGACTTTCCATGGCGGCCTTTGTCAACAATAGGACGGTCCGGCATGATGAGATTCGGGTCGGTCAGTCATGGTCCGATGTGGTCTTCGGAAGCAGCCGTCGCGATTTGGTGTGGCAGGGAGACGGTTCTGTGAACCGGTGGGATTTCACCTCGACGAATTGGGTGGAATCGGGATCGCCAGCGACCTTTGCGGACGGGGATCCGGTGATGTTTGATGATGCAGGGTCTGCGTTGCCGTCGGTGACTTTGGAGGAAACGGTATCGCCGGGGAAGATCGTGGTGGCGAATGATAATCAGGACTATACCGTGGCAGGGAGTGGTCAAATTGACAGCGCAGCGGGGCTTGAGAAGTCGGGTAGCGGTGCGTTGAACATGGAGGTTGATTTGGACCTTGGCGGATCGTGGCGGATGGATGGCGGTTCATTGCGACTTGCTGGGACGAGCCAGATTGGGGGGCAATTCGCTCTGGAAGCGGGGACGATAGAGGCGGAGTTCGCGGGTGAGACGCGGGTCGCGGGTCGTTGGCTTGCGGAGAGTGGCGAGGTGGACTTCTCGGGTGATACGGAAGTTGCGGGGATGGTGACGACATCCGCGAGTTTGCACTTTACGGGATCGACGACCGTAACGGGTGGGGATGTGGTTTGGCTGGGAAGTGGTGCTGGAAGTTTCACGAGTGTGATCTTTGAAGAAGGGAGCTCCTTTTCGGTGGTGGGCCCGATCCAGGATTCGATGGTTCTGGGTCGTGATGGTGGCAGCGCTGAGGTGGTGCAAAATGGCGGCATGGTGCATTTTGATCCTACGGGGCACGAGTATTTGTTTGTAGGGGCGACCCAGGACTCTGCCACCACAGCAAGCTATCGTATCGAAGGGGGCGTGTTGGATCTTCCGAATAAGCGATTGGGTCTGGCATTGGGACCGATTGAAGCGCAGTTCGTCCAGAACGGAGGTACGGTGAATGTAGGAACTCTGGAGTTGGGGGCTTACTTAAATACGGGGACGGGCATCTACGATTTGTCGGGTGGCCGCCTGAATGTGGGCGGCGGCGGGATCACGTCGGCGTCGCTGTTGTATGAGCTGCGGTTGGGTGAAGGCACGTTGGGAGCCTTGGCCGACTGGAGCACAGATCTGGCCATGACGCTGACGGGTGACGGTGAGGATCTGGTGATCGACACTGGTGACCATCAGATCGCTTTACGGGGTGGCATTGATGGGGATGGGGGGATGGTCAAGCGAGGCCCCGGGACTTTGGTGGTGACCAGTCTGAATGACTTTACCGGGGACACGGTGATCGAAGAAGGGACGTTAGCTGGATATGGAAGCAGTGACTTTTCAGATGTTTGGATTCACTCGGGAGCGCGTCTGGAGCCAGGCGAGAATTCAGCGGAATACTTTTATGCGAGCCGCCTAAGCTTCGAGTCGGGAGCGGTGTTGGCAGTGGATTTGGATCGCGAATCGGGATACTCCGACACGTTGGTGATGAGTGGTCCTTTGAGTTTGGGAGGGGCGACGCTCGAGGTGCAGGTGATGGGGGGAGGGCTTGTCCCGGCAGGGACGGTGTTTTCCCTCGCAGATTGGAATCAGGGTTCCCTTTCGGGAACTTTTGCGGGGCTGCCGGAAGGGGCGACGGTGAGCGCGGGGGCGAATACCTTCGTGATTCACTACGCGGACCAGGATGAGATCACACTGACCTCCACGACGGTGGCTTCGCCCTATGACCTTTGGGCGACGGATGCCGGGTTAGACGGTGAGGCGGGATTCGAAGAGGATCCCGATGGCGATGGGCTGGCGAACGGCCTGGAGTGGATTCTGGGTGGTGACCCGCTGGGCGGAGTGGATGGGAATCCTTGGGTGTGGCAGGCAGGCGAAGGAGGGGCCTGGGTGCTGGAGTTTACCCGGGTCGAAGAGTCATTGGGGATGGCGGCCCTGGAGGTCGAGTATGCCTCGGATTTGGCCGGGCCTTGGACGGGGGTGGCCGTGGGCGCTTCGAGTGAAACGTCGACGTCAGGAGTTGCGGTCGAGGTGAACGAGGGGGATTCCCCCGACCGTGTGACGGTGACGTTGCCAAGCTCGCTCGCCGCGCAGGGTCGGCTCTTTGTCCGGTTGAGGGCGACGACTCCTTAAGTGGGCTCAGGTTGCCCGTTGCGAGCGAGAGGTCCGTGGTCAGCCCTTGGCGAGATCACGGACCTCAACTTTTTCCCACCATGAAGCGAAGCGCTCGATAAACGCAGTGTGGGTGGGATGGATCTGATAGGTGTCTTGAGCTTCGACGTCGGGGAAATGCATGGAGGTGCCGTAGTGCCACGAGGAGTCGATGACCGGGCGGGGCATGACCGGGGCGGGCCGTCCCCAAAATCCACCGGTGCAGCCGGGAATGGTGAATAGGGTATCGAGGCCGGCCTCGAAGGAGGCGCGATCCTCTGCATGGAGGTGTTCCTCTTTGAGCCAAAAGTAGACGTGGTGTTCCATGGGCTGAGGCAAGCGAAGACGGGGGGTGACGGCAAGCTTCGGAGAGACTATCGGTGAGCGATGATGACTTGGGTCAAACTGGGATGGATCGGCTGCCTCGTGGGCTGGGCTAGTGTTGCGCTGGGTGCGGATGCTCCGATCCAACGGGCGGCGCAGGCGCGGCTGCAGTTGAAGCCTCTGGAGGGGAGCGAGTTGTTTGATGGGTTTGCGGTGAATCTGGACGGATCGTGGATGGATCCGGGAGAGGCGAAGGATGCGGGGCGAGATGTGAGTTTCCCGATCGATGTCTGGAGGTGGTGCGAGGCGACGATTCGTTTCACACCGCGGGAAGACGGTCGGGTGGAGTTGCATTTGAGTGGTCCTTGGGAGGAAGCTGAGCCCGGGGTGGTGTGGCGTCAGGAGGTGCTATGGGATGATGTATCGGCGGAGGGCACGGATTTGGTGAATGGAGATTTTTCCAAGGGAGTGGAGGGTTGGACGTCTCCGTGGAGTGCCTATCCAGAGAAGAACGATTGGCCTTTGGAGGGGGAGGCGCGGGGGGCCTCTTGGTTGGGACGGCCGTTGGTGCAGGAGTTGGAGCTGAAGAAGGATCGGCCGGTGGTGCTGCATTTTGAGGCGATGGCGGCGCTGCCGAAAGGAGAGCGGAAAATGGTGCGCATGGACGAGCCGACGCCTGCGCATGCGGTAGCAGAGAAGTTAGTCCGGGGAGTGAATTTGGGGAATTGCTGGGAGGCTCCGGTGGATTCGTGGGGGGTGACGTTTGGCGTGGAGGATATCGATCGCATTGCTGATGCGGGATTTGACCACATCCGGGTGCCGGTGGGTTGGCACCATCGCTGGGAGGATGGGGAAATTTCTCCAAAGTTGTTGGATGCTCTGGAGCCGGTCATGCGTCGGGCGTTGCAGCGCGGGTTGTGGGTGATGCTCGATTGGCACGGATATGCGGAGCTGACGGCCGAACCTGACAAGCACGAGGGAGCCTTTGTTGAGGGGTGGGAAAAGATCTCTCGGCATTTCCGGGATTGGCCGAAGGAGTTGATGTTTGAGCTGCTCAATGAGCCGGCTGAGCGGCTCCAAGGAGAGCGATTGAATCGGCTTTACGAAAAGACTCTGAAGGTCGTTCGTGCGGAGAATCCGGGGCGCATGGTGGTGCTGGATCCCGGGCGGTGGGCATCAGCAGACGAACTCGGGCAGTTATGGATTCCGGAGGATGAGAAGCGGGTGATGGTGAGTTTTCATGCCTACGACCCGTTCCCGTTCACGCACCAACAGGCCAGTTGGGTCCATTATGAGGACGTGCGAGAGGTTCGATTTCCAGGGCCTCCGCGAGACGCGCGGTCGGCGCCATCGAGTCACCCCGAGTTGCAGGCGTGGTTTAGGGACTATAGTGATCCAACGGTTGAACCGAATCCATCGTCCTTGGCGACGGTCACTCGCTTGTTAGAGAAGGCCCGAGAGTGGTCGCAGGTGTTTGGTCGGCCGGTGCATCTGGGGGAGTTTGGCTGCGTGCGGCAAGCTGACCCGGAATCGAGGAGTCGTTATGCACGGGGTGTGCGGAGCGCGGCGGAGGAGCGCAAGATTCCGTGGTGCTGGTGGGAGTGGAAGGTGGGATTCGGGGTCGTTGATCTTGAGACTTGGAAGCCGTATTTGCTCGACGAACTCACGGGGGAGTGAGCGGTTTCCGTGAGGTGGGGACGATCGCGAGCAAGGAGCGTCAGCGATCGTAAATCATGTGCTCCAAGCGCAGGTTTTTGGCTCGCTCAGCGGCTTCGGCGGCATTGGGCCCGTTGAGGCTGGCGATGCGACTGGCGAGCTTCATGGCGGCGGACCACTGCTCTCGTTTTTCAAGAATGAGGAGCGCTTTGCGGCCGCAACCTTCGATGGCATTCCAATCGCCATCCTTGGCTTCAGAGGCATTCTGGACGACCTGCATGTAGGCATCCAGAGCGGCATCTTCACGGTCTCCGAATTGCTCGAGGGTCATGCCTTTTTGGTAAAGAACGGACTGTCGGGAAGAGGCGTCCTCGGGGAGCATGGAGAGGAGACGATCCTGAACTGCGAGGGCGCGTTCCAGAACTTGAGGACTTTCCTGCGCCCGGGCGTAGAGGGCCTCGCCGAGTTTGAGGCCAACGTCGACGAGCAGCGGGTCTTGGGCTTGGAGTTCTTTCATCCACGGCTCCAGCAGGGCGATGGCGTCATCGAGCTGCGAGCGCAGGATGTAGAGGTCGGCGAGTTCGAGCCGTGCGAAATCGCGAAAGGGGGAGTCCTTTTCGGCGAGTTGTTTGAAGAGCCCAATGCTCTCCTTGCGGGCTTGAGGGGTGGCTCCTTCGGCTGCGGCGCGGGCGGCGAGCAGGAGTGCGGCGGGGGCATCGGGGTGGTCGGGTGACTCCTGGACGAGAGTTTTGAGGACGATCCCTGCAGCGTTGAAGTCCTTGTTTTGGAACAGGGCGCGGCCCCGTTCGTAAAGGAGCAAGGGGCGGGCTGGGTCTTGGGGGTGTTGGGTGAGGAACTCGGCGGCGAGGGCGGCGGCGGCGGGCCAATCGCTGAGAGCCTGAAGGCGGCGAATCTCGACCAAGGTCAGTGTGGCAGCGGGCAACGAGCTGCGGGCATCGGCAGGAATGGCGTCGAGGAAAGCCTTGGCGGCGATGGGATCGGGTGGGACGGCGTTGACCGCTGCGAGAGCGGCATAGAGGCGTCCTTCAGCGGCCCGAGGGTGTTGGGGATGTTGAGCGAGGAAGGCCTCAAGCTCCGCCCGCGCGCCGGGATCGCGATGGGTCGCGAGGTAGATGCCACGCTCCAGAGCTAGGTGCGCGGTGAGCTCGGGGTCTGCGACTTGTTCGATGAGGGAGTCGAAGGCCGCAAGTTGCCCGGAGGCAAGGAGGGATACGGCAGCATTTTGCTGGGCGGCGACCTGTTGTTCGTTTTCCAGAAGGGTGGAGGCTTCTTGGAAGAGGGTGGAGGCCTGTTGGAAATCGCCATCGCTGAATCGCGAGCTGGCTTCGAGAGCGAGGGCTTCTGCCCGCAAGGTGGCGGGGGAGGGGACTCCGCGTTTGCCAAGGAGAGCGAAGTGAGCGGCGGCTTGATCTTTGCGGCCAGCCTCGAGGTCCCAGCGGCCGAGATCGAGCAGCGAGCGCGCGACCAATGGGTGTTGGGGAAACTCTTGGCGCAAGCGAATGAGAAGCCGACGTGCCTGCAGGGAGGCATCGGCGACGCCCAGTTGGCGGGTGGCAATGGCGAGGTAGTAAAGGGCTTCCGCGCCAACGCTTTGGGCGCTGGCAACAGGGAGGGCCGGCCAGGAGCCGGAGGCGTTTCCCGATTCTCCCAGAATGGAGGGCGACCCGGTGAGGGCTGAGGGAGCCCATTCGCGAAGTCGCGTCAAGATGGGGTCATTGGGAGTGGGTTGCTCGGGCAAACACCGTAGTAGAGTGGAGAAGGCAGCATCCAGAACCGGCGAATCCGGATGGAGTTGGATGAAGGCCAGGAGTCCATCGGCCGCGGGCTGGGTGGCGCCCTGAGCCAGTCGGGCGCGGGCGAGTTCAATGGATGCGAGGTGGAAGTCGCGCAGTGATTGGCCTTCGGGAGATTCCGTGAGCTGGTTGAAAAGTGTTTCCGCTTCGGCAGGACGTTCGAGATCGATGAGGGCTTCTCCGCGGAGGAAGTCGGCTCGTTTGGCAATGTTGGCGGGCAGGTCACTGCGTTTGGGCAGGGCTTCCAGCGCGGCCTGAGGTTGTTTGGCCTCGAGCAGGGTTTCGGACTTGAGCAGCCGGGCGATGAGGGGAGCGTTGCGTTCGCGCCCCAAGCGGTCGAAGGTGGCGACCGCGCCGGCAAGGTCGCCGAGGGAGCGCTCGACCAACGCTTGCGTGAGCAGCGCTTCCTTGAAATGGGGAGAGCCTTCTTTGATGAGGGCAAAGACCTCAAGGGCATCTTGAAAGCGACCGGCACCGGTGAGGGCTTGAGCTTTCCAGAATAGGGCTTCGGGGTCTTCCGCCAGCGTGGGATCGGCGAGAGCTTGGAGGGCAGCCTCGGGTTGTTGGTTGCGAACCTGGGATTCTGCGAGGCGCAGGCGCAGGGTGCGCAGGTCCTCAGGGGTGAGGTCGGGGGCTTCCAGGGCTGTTTGAAAGCGCGCGATGGCGACCGGCCAAAGTTCCCCGGACAGGGCATCCATGCCTTGGCGGTAGGCTTCGAGCTGGGCCAAGTCCTCTGCGCCGAGCGGCGGGACGAACAATGTCGCCACGAGCAGGGCAGGACGGAGGCGGGGCAGGCGCATGCGGGAAGCTATGCCGGGCAGCCGGGTCATGGCAATGGCGGCCGTCGCTTCAGTCGCGGGAGTTCCAATCGCGGAACTCGACTTGAGAGAGGCCTAGAAGCTTGGCGGCGCGTTTCATGTCGCCATCGTTGCGTTCGAGTGCCCGCGAGGAGATGGTTTCCATGAGCCATTTGTGGGCGCTATCGGACGGCATGCGGTCGAGCAGGGTGTCGATGGCCTTGTTGATGCCATTGATCTGCTCGGGGGCCACGGCCAGCGGGATGTCACCGGGAAGGAGAACGTTCGATGAGGCGAGTGCGCAGGCGCGTGCGATGGTATTTTCCAGTTCGCGGACGTTGCCGGGCCAATGG
This sequence comes from Haloferula luteola, assembly GCF_014201715.1. Classification (GTDB taxonomy): domain Bacteria; phylum Verrucomicrobiota; class Verrucomicrobiia; order Verrucomicrobiales; family Akkermansiaceae; genus Haloferula; species Haloferula luteola. Next base: position 205,918 of record NZ_JACHFD010000006.1, on the reverse strand, counting down.
TGGGCTTGCAGAGCGCCAATCGCCTCGGACGAGAGGCGAATGCGCGCCATGCCGTTCTTGCGAGTGATTTTCTGCAGGAAGAACTCGGCGAGAAGCGGGATGTCTTCCGGCCGGTCGCGCAAGGGCGGCAGTTTCACTTCGACCACGTTGAGGCGGTAGTAGAGGTCCTCACGAAAGCGTCCCGCGGAGACTTCTTCTGCGAGATTGCGATTGGTGGCGGCGACGATCCGGGTATCGGCCTTGATGACTTCATTCGAGCCGACCCGTGAGAAAGTGCCGTCTTGGAGGACACGCAGCAGTTTGACCTGCACGGAGAGGGGCATTTCGCCGATTTCATCGAGGAACAAAGTTCCGCCATCGGCCTGTTCAAACCGTCCGGCGCGTTTCGCGATGGCTCCGGTGAAGGCTCCTTTTTCGTGGCCGAAAAGTTCGCTCTCCAGCAGGTTTTCCGGGATGGCCCCACAGTTGATGGCGAGAAACTCGCGTTGCCGCCGCGGGGAGTATTCGTGGACGGCGGTGGCGACGAGTTCTTTTCCGGATCCCGATTCTCCAGTGACCAGAACGGGTGCATCGGAGCGGGCGACGCGGCCGACGATTTTGAAAACGTCCTGAAGGGGACGGGACACGCCGATGATTTTGACCCTGGCATCGGTGGCCTGGGGTTCGGCCTCGGGATGATGGGCTTCGCGGCGGTCCTCGGCGACTTGGAGAGCATTTTCGACGACCGGACGGAGCTCGAAGGAAAGGGCCTCCTTGCGCATCACGTCGTGAGCGCCCTGCTGGGTGGCCTCGATGACTTGACCGGTGCTGGGGAATCCAGCGGTGAGAATGAAAAGGGTATCCGGTGAGGTGAGCCGGATTTTTGCCAGCAGCTCCAGACCATCGAATGGCTGGAGCTGGAGATCCGCGATGACCAAGTCGACTTGCGTCTTGGCGACCACCTTCACGGCATTATCGGCATTGTCACAGCGGAGGATTCGAACTCCGTCAGCGGACAGGTGTTTCGTCGCCCACTCCAGAAAGTCGTGGTCCTGGTCGACGATGAGAATGGTTTGTTCCTGGGTGTGCTCCATGGGCGGGGGCGGGGGGAGCGTGGGGCCATCGCTCAACCAACGCAAGACCACAGGCAATCATGAGGTTGGCTCACCCTGCGGGGGGTGTTGCCGCAGTTTCCCGCATCGTAAATGACCGGAATACCTCATTCGGGTGATGCGATGATTCGGAATGAGTCATCGCAAGTGTTTCACGATCAGGGGGAAGTCGGAGTCGGGATCAAAGTCCACCGAATCGGCGGTGCCGTCTCGAGTATTCTTGAACCGCTTCGAAGAGATCGGCCTGTTTGAAATCCGGCCAAAACTTTTTGAAAATGACGATCTCCGCGTAGCTGATTTGCCACAGGAGAAAGTTCGACAACCGCAGTTCGCCGGAAGTGCGGACGAGCAGATCTGGATCGGGGAAGGGAGCGGTCCAGAGGCGGGATGCGAGAAGGCTGGGGGTGATGTCCTGAGGGTTCAGTCGGCCATCGGCGGAGTCTTGGGCAAGGGCGCGGGCGGCCTCCGTGATTTCCTCCCTTGAGCCATAGGAAAGGGCGAGAATGAGGGTCAGTGACGTGTTTCCCGCCGTGCGATCGATTGCGCCTTTCAGTTTCGCGCGGGTTTTTTCGGGGAGTCGATCAACTTGGCCAATTGCTTGCAGGCGGACATTTTGTTTCATCATTTCCTCGGCCTTTTGATCGAGGAAGCGTTCGAGAAGGGCCATCAACGCGGTGATTTCTGCCGCGGGTCGATTCCAGTTTTCCGAGGAAAAGGCGTAGAGGGTGAGGAACTTGACGCCGAGCTGTTTGCAGGCTTCGACGCACTCTCTTACGGATTCGGCACCGGCGCGGTGTCCGTCGCGGCGGGGCAATCCGCGTTCTTTGGCCCAGCGGCCGTTGCCATCCATGATGATGGCGATGTGAGTGGGGGTTTGGAGATCTTGGACCATTCGGGGAAGGGCGTGCGAAGGAGCAGGTAATTTGTGCGCCCATCTGATCAAGTCTGAATCCCGATCGGTGGGGTGGATGTGAAGAGCTGCGAATGGTGAAAGGAGGCGAGGGGGGACGGATGATTCTCAGGAAAGGGAAAGAACCAGAGTGTTGCGGAAGCGCTGATGCAGGTCTTTAGGGATCTCATGGGAGAAGTGGATCTTGCCGGTGGATTCGATCCAAATCTCGCCTCGGGAGAGATCGTGTTCCCGCGCCATTGAGGTAATGTCTGAGAGCATGCCGGCGTGATGTTTTCCCTTGCGGAGGATGGCTTGGCCCGAGCGGATTTCGATGGCAGTTTCAGAGAATAGTCGGGAGAGGAATTTCATGGGGAGAATCGTTGAATCTCTTGCCTCAACCGCATCCTAACAGGATGGGAGGGAATCGGCAAGCTGGGGGCGGAGGGTGGGAGTGCGGGCGGAAGAGGAATCGAAGATGGCGCGGATTTTCGGTGAAAAAGTTGTATGATGACAAAGATCTGATCCCTTGGTGCGTAAGGGAAAACTGTGATGAAACCCATGCATGCATCCTTCCGTTTCGGCCGTCGTCAGTTTCTTCAAGGAATCGGCGCGGCGTCCTTGGTCAGTTTGGCGGGTCCGGCTTTTGGAGCCCTTGGCGCCAATGGCCGAATCCGCATTGGAATGATTGGCTGTGGGGGGCGTGCGGATGCCTTGAGGGATCAGTTTTCCCGGGAGCCGGATGTGGAGATCGTGGCGATGGCGGATCCAGAGCAGAAGCATCTCGACGCGCAGGCCGCCAAGGTGCCCGGCGTGGCGAAGTATCAGGATTATCGTAAGTTGCTGGAAAGAAATGATATCGATGCGGTCATCATTTCGTCGCCGAATTATTGGCATGCCTTGCAAACCATTCATGCCTGCCAGGCGGGCAAGGATGTGTATGTCGAAAAGCCCGTCACGTCGTCCTTGGATCAGAGTGGACCGATGCTGGAAGCGGCGACCCGGTATCAGCGGATTGTTCAGGCCGGTACGCAGAATCGTTCCGACACGGGGCTGATCGAAGCGTTTGGCAGAATTCAGGAGGGAGAATTCGGCAAGATTCAGGCGATTCGGGGGTTGTGTTACCGGAACCGGACGTCGATTGGCAAACGGGACACGCCGCTGAAGCCTTCCGAGAGCCTCGACTATCAATTGTGGCTGGGTCCGTGCCAGGATCGGCCGATTTTGCGTCCGAAGCTGCACTACGATTGGCACTGGGACTACAACACGGGGAACGGTGATATTGGAAATCAGGCTCCGCACGAGTTCGACCTGATCCGCTGGGTTTTGGGTGATCCTCAATTCACGGGAGGGGTGGAATCGATCGGCCAGCGCTTTGGCTGGGACGATGCAGGGAATACACCGAATTTGCAGACGGTATGGTTTGATTGGGCGGGGGTGCCGGTGGTGTTTGAGGTGAATGACATGATGATGAAGCCGGACCTGAATGCTTCGCCTGCCTATCGCGGCGTGCGGGTTGGGGTGGTGGTGACGTGTGAGGGAGGGGAATTTCGCGGTGGGCGGGGTGGCGGCTATGTGGTGGGCGAGGATGGCAAGACGAAGATTGCTAAGTTCCCGGGAGATGCCGGTGGGGGGCACGCCCGGAATTTCCTGGATGCCGTAAAGTCACGGGATGCGAAGTCTCTGAAGGGACAGCTGGCGAATGCCATCAATGCCTGCGAGGTGATTCACTTGGGGAATCTTTCTCACCGGTCGGGTTCTCCGGTGCCGCGGAAGCAGCTCATTGAGGAGGTGCCCGAATCCATTGCCGAGGTGATCGAACGGCAGGAGAAGCAGCTGGCTTTTTGGGGAATCGATACCAACAAGGTGCCTTATCATCATGGTCCTGTGGCGACGCTCGATGCGGATGGCAAGGTCGGCGGTGGGGCTGCGATCGAGGAGCTTGCCAAGCCGCAATACCGGGAAGGCTTCGAGATTCCGAAAGAGATTTGATATCAGCGAATTCGTGGAATTTCGGGGGCGACGTTTCGGAAGTCGACCCCCGAAGTTCGCGGCGCTAGGAATCGGCGATGTTCCGGTTCGTCGTTCTTGCCTGGCTTCCCGCATGGATCGCGTCGGCCACGGGCTTGCGGGTGGCGACGTTCAATATTGAGACCCATCGCAATGCGGAGGGCTGGCCGGATTATGCGCTCGGAGACCCAGGTACTCTCGACCATGACAGCGTCGCGGCAATCTTGGAGCGGATTGATGCCGACGTGGTGGCTCTGCAGGAGGTGCACACCTCGGATCTGAGTGGAAGTCCGCTGAGTGAGGTCGAGTTGTTGGGGCAGGAACTGGGGTTGCCGTATGTGCATGCTGGGAGCAATTCGGGCAATTTTGACACCAGCCTGCGGGTGGTGATTTTGTCCCGTTACCCGTTGTTGATGGCGGATTCGGTGACCTCACCCGGCGGGGCGAAGGAGATCAGTCGGCACGTTCCGGCGGTGGTGGTGGATGTGCCGGGGACGACGGCTGATCCTCTGATCCTGTCGGCGCACCTCAAGTCGGGAACGACGACGGCGGATCGATTCCGTAGAGCGATTGAGATGCATCGGTTGGTGGAATACCTCGATGCCTCGGGATTCACGGAAGCTGACAATTTCATCGTGATGGGGGATTTCAATCCCTCGTCTTCAGATACGACGTTCACCAGTCTGCCGTCTGGGTTGCCCTCCACCTATGTGCTGGGAGGAGATGTGAGTTTTCCGGTGAAGTATTCGACGCAGATGTTGTCGTATTTTCAGGAGGTTTCACCCGTGCAATTGGACCCCCGGCAGTTGAATGGAGATGACGGAACCTATGAATATGGGCAGACTCTTGATTTGCTGATGGTGTCGCCTGCTATGGCGAGTCGACCGCATGGATCGGAGGTGTACGATTCGGCGGCCGATGTGGCCATGGGAGGTGGGCTCGCCAAGCCCGGTCCCTTGCCGTATGCAGAGGCGAGTGCCGATGCGTCGGACCATTTTGCGGTGTTTGCGGACTTCGAATTGGATTCGGATTTGGGGAGCTTGGGGTTAGCGGCTTCGCAGGTGGTCCTGACGGAAGGGTATGAGGCGGTGCAGATGACGGTCACTTTGCCTTCGGTTCAAAGCTCCGCCGTGGAAGTGACTCTTACGGCTACGGAGGAGGGAGGAGTTTTTGGAGCGTCGACTTTGACGATTTCCGCAGGGGAAACGGTTGGGACGACGTCGTTTTCCGTGCCTCGGGATTTTTTGGTGACCGGCGACCGGCAGGTGACGGTGAATGCAAGTGCAGGTGGATTTGATTCGGCCCAGGCAGTATTGGAGGTGCACGAGGGCGACGGAGCTTATGAGTTGGGCCGGGCTGAAAGCTCGGTGGTGGAGAGCTTCGATGGTTTCGAAGGAACTTCGGCTCCGGCACCTTGGCAGCAGTGGCTGGAGGGAGAGGAGGAACCCATCTGGTTGGGACGAGATGCCGGCAGTCTCGTGAGTGCGGGAGCACGGTCGTATGGCATCGGCACAGATGGGAGTCTGGGAGTGTTGGGAAGTCGTGCGGTGTGGCAGGCCAGTGTTCGCAACACTTCGGAGGAATGGTTGTCGATTTTGGATCTGGCGTACGATGCTGAGCAGTGGCGATCGTCGCAGGGCGGTTCAGCGGATGGCATCGAGATATCGGTGGTGGTGGAGGGGCAGGTCATTGCGGTCCCTGGTCTTACTCACGGGGCTCGGACTGATTTGCCATCGGGATCGATCGACGGGGGTTGGACCACGCATCATGAGGCCCGAGTGACGGGGTTAGCGATTCCACCGGGGGGCGAATTTGGGCTGCGAATGGCGTTTTTCGTGGATGCTTCGGCGGCGCCGCCATCGACGGACGTTTGGATCAATGAACTCCATTACGACAATGAGGGTTCGGACAGCGGCGAGTTCATTGAGGTGGTGGTTGGCCCTGGTTTCACGGGTTCGCGCGAAGATTTGGCGGTGTTTCGTTACAATGGATCGGTGGCGGCGGCAGCGACGGTTTATGGGGAGGCTTTGTCCCTGGCGTCGGATTTCACCGAGGGTTCGGTCGAAGGGGGGTATCAGATCCTGGTTGCGGATTTGCCCGCGGATGGGTTGCAAAATGGGGGGAACGATGGATTGGCGGTGGTCGATCAAAGAACGGGTGAGGTGCTGCATCTGATCTCCTATGAGGGTGTCATGACGGCCTCTGATGGGCCTGCGGCGAGCATGAGTTCGGTGGACATCGGGGTCGCGGAAAGTGGCAGCACGCCTTTGGGGGCGTCACTTGGGTTGGTGGGCAGCGGGGCGGCTTCGGCAGATTTCGCATGGGCGAATTTTTCGGCGTCGAGCAGGGGTGAGTTGAATCCCGGGCAGATCCTTGATTCGGCGGCGATGGGATTTCAGGGATTGGCGGTGGATGATGTGGTGATGACTTTCGTGGGCGATCTTGATCGGGACGGCATGGCCGATGGTGAGGATGAGGACGATGACAATGACGGTCTCAGCGATGGTGATGAGCTCGCATTCGGGAGTGATCCGAGAGACCGGAATTCGGTGTTTCGGGTGGAGGTGGACGCGTCGGGAGTGCGATTTCCCGGGGCGGAAGGGATCGATTATACGGTCGAGTGGTGCGACGATTTGTGGAGCTGGGACCACCAGGAGCAGGTGGAGGGGGCAGGGGGAATGGTCACTTTTTCGCTGCCGGAGGGGGAATCTCACATTTTCGTCAGAATCCGTGCGGGGGAACCCTGAGCCGACCTCTGAACGGGAGGAGTGAGGCCTTCCGATGTGGCTTGCAGAGTGTCAGAGGTTTGGTGAGGGGAAGGAGGGCGAGGCGTATGACGGGAAGGCGGGTGAGATGGGGGAAATGTGTCGATATTGTTGAAAACAGCTGAGTTACGTTTGCGTCGCACGACTCTTCTCGGCGGGATGGAGGGCGATTTTGTCTGGTCCACGCCGCGATGACTAGAACCTTTGCCGCCGCCTCATCCGCGGCACTCTACCTCACATGTAGCGTGCAGGGCATGGAGTTCGGGAACGTGGACGTGGTGCAATTGAATGCCACGAACAACGGACTCGATTCTGCCAGCCCTGCCGTTTCCGTTTCCGTTGCTCCCGGGAGCACGGCGAACTTCAGTATCCGTGCTGCCAACCGTGGCGATACCGATGTCAGCTTTGGCATGGAAGACGACACGGCAGGTGGCGTCATGCTTACCAGTGTGCGTGAAAATGGCCGTGACAACTCCGCGACCGGCGACACCACAGGTCTGAGCTACGCGACCTCTCATGGCGATCTGGGATCGGGATACTTCTTCATTCCGGTGGCCCACTCTCCTTTGGGCAGCGAGTTCAACATCAACATCGCCGCGGCGTTCTTCCCGTTCACGGAAGGCTGGATTTGTGGTTACACCCAGAATTCCAGTGGGACCAATGGTGGAGTTCAGGACGAACTTCACGTTTCTGCTGGGATTGCAAGTGGAGCCCAGTTTTTCGACAATGGCAGCGGCAACTTCAAACTCGATCTGACCACGCTGAGCTCCTACGGCGTGAATGCAACGGGTGAGAATGGTGTTTTGTTGGTCACCGGATTCAAGAACGAGGACAACTTTGCGCTTTCTGCCGATAATGCGGATGGAACCTTCAATGTGGTTCTGAAAGACAACCAGAGCAATGGTACGGGAACGGAGCGGGATCCGATTTCATTTGTCTACATTCCGACTGCCGCTGCTGGACCGGATTTGGTGACTGCCGTGGGTCGCGTGCAGAGTGATGGCAGTTCGGAGGTTTCCGGGGGCAATTACACGGTCACCAAACTGTTGGGTCCGGTCGCCGGAGTGGATGCGGTGAATGCCTTTGGCACCACGGCCGACATGACCGCGCGTGAGACGCTTGAGCGTACTGCAAACACGGTCGACACCTCCACCGATCTGGCGGTGAGCGATGCCAGCGGGATCGTTGTGGGGATGGAAGTGAGTGGCACGGGAATCACGGAAGGCACCACGGTGGTGGCGATTTCCGGGACGACCATCACGATCAGCGAGCCGGCATTCGTCACGGATGCGGGCGTGTCGATTTCCTTCATCTCGGTGGCGAACGACACGACTCTGACGGTGGTGGACGCCAGCGGCATTGAAGTGGGTCAAAAGGTCAGCGGCACGGGAATCGCCGACGGCACGACGGTGGTGGCGGTGGATGGCACCCAGATTGAAGTCAGCAAGGGAGTGAGCGAAAGCGGCAGCGGTGTTGCCGTTGAGTTCGCTACTCAAGGCCGCTGGTTGTTGCAGATCGCTGCGCAAACGGGTGAGACGGGTACGTTGATCGTTTCTCCCTGCACGGGCGAGGCCAACAACCTCGACAACATCGTTTCCTATGAGTGGGACGCGGCCCTTGAGGGTTGGGTGGTGGAAAGTCGTGACATCGTCAATGCTACGGACAATCCGGTGCTTGAAGATGGTGCGGTGGCCGACGAGGACATGTTCAGCTTCGCATTCTTCACGATTCAGCCGGAGAACGAGCAGCCGACGATTGCGATCACTTCACCCAGCAATGGTCAGGTGTTTTCTCAAGGCAGCAGCGTGACGATCACTGCGGATGCGGCCGACGCTGCGCCGGGTTCGGTGACCGCGGTGGAGTTCTACCTGAATGGAGCTCTTGTCGCGACGGACACGACGGCACCGTATGAATACACGACTCCCGTTTACAGTTCGCCGGTGAACTTCACGGTCGATGCGATTGTCGAAGACAACGCGGGTGCTCGGACGACGGCGGAACAGGTCTACTTTTCAGTGGTTCCTCCCGCTGGCTCAGGGGGCTTGTTCTTCAATGGAGTCGATGACTACGTCACCTTTGGCGACGATCCGTCGTTGAAGCTTTCGACCTTCACGCTGGAAACTTGGTTTTACCGTGTAGGTTCGGGTGTGGCGACGGGCACTGGATCGGGTGGCGTGACCGCGATTCCGCTCGTGACGAAGGGGCGGGGCGAATCGGACCAGTCGAATGTCGATATGAACTACTTCCTCGGGATTGACGAGGAGACGGGAGTTCTGGCTGCGGACTTTGAGGATATCAATCTGGGCACGAATGCTCCTGTGTTTGGCAAGACTCCGGTTGAAATGAACACCTGGCAGCATGCGGTGGCGACCTATGATGGCACCGAATGGCGCCTGTATCTCAACGGGAACTTGGAAGCGGTAGTGAACACGGGTGGCTTGCTGCCGCGCGCCGATAGCATCCAGCACGCTGGCATTGGAACCGCCCTGAATTCACTCGGCGAACCAGCGGGATACTTCCACGGATTCCTCGATGAATCACGCATTTGGAACCGGGCATTGACCCAATCCGAGGTTCGTGAGCGCGTGAATTTCGAAATTCCTGCCGAGTCGGGATTGGTGGGTCGTTGGGGCATGACGGAAGGGGCTGGCGAGACGATCACCAGCACGGCTGCGGGCAATGTCGCTGGTTCCTTGATGAATGGTCCGATCTGGACGGCGGGTCACGCGTTCTCCTCGAACGCGAAGCCGGAGGTGGCGGTCACGAGTCCGCTTGAAGGCGACCGTTACTTGCTGGGAGAGACCATCGCGCTGACGGCTTCGGCTTCAGATGCGGATGGCACGATTACGAAGGTCGATTTCTTCGACAACGGCGTGCTGGTGGGATCGGACAATGCCGAGCCCTTTGAGTTCTCCTACACCAATGCTCCGCTGGGTGGCTTGCATCGTCTGACGGCGGTGGCGACGGATAACCTCGGTGAAACTTCGCTGTCCGGTGAGGTGGTGGTCGATGTGACTCTGCCGTCTCCGACCCTGCCGGGTTACACCGCTGGGGTGATCGATGGGGGTGACGTGGATGCCGACACGGAAGGCACCTCGCCTGCAGATCCGGCTAACTGGGTGGTGGAAAGTTCCACCGCGACGCCCCTGGCATTCGACAACCCTGGTACGGTTCTGGGTTCACCTGCGATCAACATCAACGGGGCCCCGGTGCCGTTCGCTTCGGGTCTGTTGATCGGCTCGAACTACACGGTTCTTGGTAATCTAGCGGCGGCCGACAACAACCTGTCGCCTTTCGAGAAGGAAGGCTACTATGGGTTTAGTGTGGAAGACAATGGTGGTCCGGGTGAAGACAATCCGGCCACTCCGGATGAATCGTCCCGATTTTCGCTGAGCTATCTGCCATTTGCCGATGGTTGGATCGGTGGCAATTTTGATGCCACGGGTGCTGTCATCGGGGGGAGTGCCAATCTCCCGGCTGGTGTATCGATCGTGAACACCAGCTCAGGTGCCTATGAAATCACGGGCCTGCCTGCATCGGGTAACTTGATCTCGATGGGTTACGGCGATGGCCTCGATAACGTGACGAGCGTGGGTCTTGCAGACGACAAGTGGACGGTCATCAGCCGTGACAACGGCCAAGGTGTCCAAAATTCGGCCTTCAGCTTCGTTTATGTTCCGGTGACGACTGAGCAGGTTTTCAGTGGATTGGTGACCAACGATGGCGAATTGGTAGCCCTGAATGATCAGCTTGGGGATGTTGGTGGTTCGGTGAACCTGGGCACCCAAGGCTACGAGGTGACCATCGGTGATGGAACGATCATCAACCCATCCAATTCGGTGATGCTGATTGCCGCGGATTACAATCATGGGAACGCAGGAGACAACATCATGTCGTACTCCGCGGTCGGCAATGTGTTCGTGGTCTTCTCGCAGGATCTTCCGGGTCTCAATGCCCAGTTCCAGCAGGGAGGATTCCGCTTTGTGGTGATGCCGATGGATTCGGTGACTCTGAACGGTGACGAAGTGGTGGTTTACGCAACGGACAACCAGGCGACGGAGAACAGCGATGACGACATCGTGCTGACTTTCCGGCGGTCGGGAGATACGGATGCGCCGCTGACGGTGAACTATTCGGTGGGTGGCACGGCCACTCCGGGTGACGACTACGACGTGCTTTCGGGCGCGGTGACGTTCCCGGCCGGAGAGTCGATCGTGGAGTTGGTGATTGCTGCGAATGGCGACGTTGAACTGGAGCAGGCAGAGAGCCTGATCGTGACTCTGCAAGCGGGTACGGGATACACCGTGGGTGTCTTCAATAAGGCGATGGCGAGCATTCTGAACGCAGCGCCCCAGGTGCCGACGACGACGGTCAGTTTCCAAGAGGGAACGGAGGCCTACACTGGGCAGTTGGATATGCTGGTGAGTGAGCGGGGAACCGAGTTCGATAAGTTGGGTGTCGACTACGACAACTACTTCCTCGACGGGCGCCCGGCCAACAGCAGTCCGGATGACAATGCGTTGATTCATTTCGACAACATCTTCGGGGATGGCCCAGGCCAGATTCCGGTGGGTTCGGAGGTGATCGATGCTCACTTGTATCTGACGACCTCTACGGTGGGCAACGCGCAGACGGGCGGGCCGTATTTGGTCGACCGTTTGGTGATTCCAGTGGATTATGTCACCGCGATTGGAGAGAACACGACGACCTGGGCGAACCTTGGTTTCGATGATTCTCCCGACAACTTCGAAGGATTCGAAGGGGCTCGTGGGGCATCGACTTTGTTGCCGGTTTCCGGTTTCGGAACGGTGGTGCAGGGCGGTGTCAATTCGGCGGATGTGACGCCGATCGTGCAGGCTTGGTCGAAGGGTGAGCCGAACTACGGTTTCTCGATCTTCTCGGGTGGAACGACGGATGGCTGGTCGATCTGCACAGTGGGGAACCCGAATCCGGTTCTGCGTCCTCGTTTGGTGGTGACCTACACGCCCCTCAGCGTGAAGGAATACTACTATGAGACGGATCAATCGGCGGTGCTCAACACCCGTGCGCTTCCCGATGGGGCGACGGTGGATGGCTCGGCCGTGGAAACGCTATTCCTCGACTTGAACGATGCGAATACGGGCACGACGGAAGCTCTGATGCGCTTCCCGGTGACCTTTGGGACGGGCGATGACGGGTCGATCCCGATCGGTGAGGAAGTGGTGAAGGCGGAGTTGTTGATCGTGACGAACTCGCCGATCTATCTGGGCAGCGGGAACGCTCAGACGGGTGGTGACTACACGGTGCACCAGATGCTCAACGATTGGAACACGGAGTCCTACTTCGGAAACCTGGGTCCGGTGGTTGGAACCGATATCAGCCCGGAAGCCGCTCGTTTCAACGGGATGGGTTGGAGTTCGATGAGTTACGTCGACATCACCACCGTCGTGCGGAACTGGCGTGCCGGTGCCGAAAACTACGGGGTGAATGTGAAGCCGGACACCGAAGATGGCTGGCAGCCGTTCTTCCCGGGTATCAAGAACAACCCGCAACTTGCAGGAGCGGCTCCGATGCTGCGCGTGCAGACGGCGATCATCACGCCGAGCCTGTTTGACCAATGGGCCACCCTCAATGGCATCTCCGGGTCGAACTTCAACGAAGACGCCGATGGCGACGGGATTGTGGAGTTGATGGAATATGCCCTGGGCCTGAATCCACGGCAGTATGATCTGCTTCCAAGCCTGCAAGCGGATGGCACGATTCGTTTCGGCAAGGGCGCGGATGCGGCAGCCGATCCGGCAGTGCAGTATGGTCTGGAAACCAGCACGGACCTTGTCGAGTGGGAGACCTGGACGCCGACGACCGACAATGAGTCGGAGATCAGCGGACAGCTTCCGATGGGTGAAGCGCGCGTGTTCGGTCGCCTCACCGTGAGCTACGTTCCGGTCACGGAATAAGAAATTCGAGATCCTCTGGGATCATTCGGCCGCCCTCCGGAGACGGGGGGCGGTTTTTTTGTGGGGGGCGGTGTGGATAGGGAACGAGAGAATGGGGTTTTCGCTGGGTCTCCGCTTGCGTGCCGGGGCGTTCGAAGGCATGGGGTAGGCGGTATGGTACTGCGCACGTTGGTTGGTCTTTTGCTTTTGATTTCAGCGGCTCTGGGACAGAGCTATCGGCCGTCTGGCGAGCGACCTCCGATGCCTCCGCGAGAGTTCCGTGGGGCCTGGGTGGCAGTGGTCCACAATATCGATTGGCCGAGTGCGAAGGGGCTAAGCGTCGCGAGCCAACAGGAAGAGGCACGGGCGATTTTGAATCAGATGGCCTCGCTGAATATGAATGCGGTGATTCTGCAGGTGCGACCTCATTGTGATGCGGTGTATGCTTCATCGCTGGAGCCATGGAGTCCTTGGTTGACGGGGACGATGGGACGGAGCCCGGGCTACGATCCGCTCGATTTCTGGGTAAAAGAAGCGCATCGGCGGGGCATTGAAGTCCACGCCTGGTTCAATCCCTTCCGTGCTTTGTCGAACGTGAATCATTTGGCGTGCTCCAGCCATGTGTCGAAGGCGGCCCCAGGGATCATCAAACGCTATGGATCGTTGTTGTGGTGCGATCCTTCGGCGCCGGAGACGCGGCAGCGGGCGATGGCCGCGATCCTCGATGTGGTGCGGCGATACGATGTCGATGGGGTGCACCTGGACGACTATTTCTATCCGTATCCGGAGGCGGGAAGAGGTTTTCCCGATGGCCGGTCTCCGGGGCAGCGACGAGCGATTGTCGATGATTTCGTCCAGAATCTCTATCGGCAGGTGAAAGGGGCGAAGCCCTGGGTTCGGGTCGGGATTTCACCTTTTGGGATTTGGCGGCCGGGAGTGCCTACAGGAATCGAGGCCGGGTTGGATGCTTACGAGCAGTTGGGTTGCGATGCCCGCAAGTGGCTGGCGAACGGATGGGTCGATTATTTGGCTCCGCAGCTCTACTGGAGGGACCAACCGAGAAAGCAGAGTTTTTCGGCCCTATTGGATTGGTGGCGGGAGCAGGGCACGCGCCCGGTGTGGCCGGGGATTGCGGTGTCCCGAGTCGGGAGTTCCGAGGACCCGGGACGCCCGGCCAGTGAGATCACCCGGCAAGTCGGGCTGAGCCGTCAAGTGGGCCGAAAGAACTACGTGGGGCACATTCAATGGAGCATGAAGGGGCTGATGCAGAATCGCGGAGGGGTGGCGAATCTTTTGAAGGAAGGAGCTTATGCGGAGCCTGCCTTGGTGCCGCCGATGCCGTGGATGGGGCAGCGGCAAGTGGGCCGTCCTTCGGCTCAGGCCTCGGCGTCGGGAGGTCAGTTGCAGATCCGTTGGAAGTCCGGTGATGGTCAGACGGCGAAGGTGGCGGTGATGGGGCGCAAGGGCCGGACGTGGCGCATGCTGGGGGTGAGGTCCGTTTCCAGTGGGGGTTTGGATTTCCAGCTCGGGGGGAAAGAGGCCCCCGAGGCACTGTCGATCAGTGCGGTCGATCGCTTTGGAAATCTCAGTGCCCCGGTGGTATTGGCGCGATGATCCAGATCCGGCAGGGAAATTGCTTTACTTCCGTTAGTCGGTCGGAGAAGAGTCCGCCCGTCCCGCCCACAGAGGATCAACGTGCTGCGTCCGATCCCCCATTGCTATGAACGTGAAAGTTTTTGTATCTGGTTCGGCCGCTCTTTTGACGGCATGGTTGGGAGTGACTTACTTCCGCGAAGTCCCCGGAGAGAGTTATCCGACCCTTGGTCGCAGCGCCAAGCCGCTGAGTGCCAAGGTCGAGGAGCCGAAGCCGGCGATGGATGAGTCGCTGCTTCAGGGCCTGGCGACGGTGGAGGTGAAGTGAGGCTTGGGGATCCGAGCGGGCCATTTCGCTTTGCATGCCTCAGCAGGAACCTGAGTCTGGTGGTCGTGCGCCTTGCACGATTCGTGTCGAGGCGGGAGTGCATTTTTGGTGTGCCTGCGGGCGCACCTCATTTCCTCCATTCTGCGATGGCAGTCATTCCGGGACGGGAATTCAGCCAGTGAGGTGGGAGCTCAAGGAAGCCAAGGTGATTTCGTGGTGCGGTTGTCAGCGCACCTCAACGCCTCCGTTTTGTGACGGCAGTCACCGTGAAGAGGGTTGAGAAACGGCGGGTCGCAACAGCTCGCTAAAGCCGCAGAAGAGTCGCGAGTTCTCGGGAGGGAGGTCGGGCACCGGTGCGTCGTGATCGAGGAAATCACGGCAGATCGCATCGAATTCCGATTCGGTTTTTGCCCGGCGGAGCTGGAATTCAAATTCGGGGGCGAATCCCTGGGTGACGAAGAGCATGGTTTTCTTCATTCTCTGCACGTGACCCAGGGCATCGAACTGCTGGGTATCCGCAGCGATTTCCTGATAGAGGCAGCGGACGTAATCGAGGAGTTCGCGGCAGCGCGGAAGGGTGGGAAGGGTTCCTGAAAAGACGGCGCGGAGTTGGTCAAAGATCCATGGATTGCGGATGGCGCCGCGGCCGATCATCAGTCCGGCAGCGGCGGTCTGCCGATGATAGGCGAGGCCAGCCGCCGCGTTGACGATGTTGCCATTGGCGATGACGGGGCAGGGGAGGGTCGCGACGGCTTGCGCCACGTATTCCGGATGGATGGGCGTCTGATATTTTTCCGCAACGGTTCGAGCATGGATGGCCAAGGCATCAATGCGGTGGCGGGAGAAGAGTTGCAAGAGGGCCTCGAATTCTTCCGGGGTGTGGTAGCCGATGCGGGTTTTGACCGTGAAGTGACGGGGGATAGCTTCGCGCAGATCGGAAAGGATCGCATCGATCTTCGGCAGGTTTCGCAGCAAGCCTCCTCCGGCTTCCTTTTTGCAAACGACAGGGGCGGGGCAACCGAGGTTGAGGTCGATGCCTGCCACTGGGTGCTGGAGAAGTTCCTGTGCGGTGCGGACGAGCGCGGTGCGGTCCTGCCCAATCATCTGGGCATAGATCGGCTTGCCGGTCGGGTTCTCATCGATGGAGCGCAGGATCCATGGGTCGGGGCGCGAAGCCTCGTGGACGCGGAAGTACTCGGTGACGTAGACGTCGGCACCTCCGAAGCGGGTGAGCACCCGCATGAACGTGAGATCCGTCACGTCCTGCATGGGTGCGAGGTAAAGCAGCGGAGGTGAATCAGCCATCAGGCGGGACGTTCGATTTCAAAGAGATCGCCGGTGCGGCAGTACCAATGGGGCGATGCCATGCGGCCGACGGGGGTGTGGAGGTGCTGATGGATCCGGAGTGTGGTGGGGTCGATGATCTCATCGAGGACATGAACGCGATGGACGATGCCAAGGACGAGTCGATTGGATCCAATTTCCTGGATGGAGTGGACCTTGCACTCAAGGGCGGCGGGTGCGAGGGCGACGCGAGGGGGCGCGACGGTGATCGAGGGTGCCATGGCGAGGCCTTCACGGGCTGCTTCATCGACTCCCGGAGCGAGGCTTGCTGCGGTGCGGACCATGGCTGGCGCGAGGGCTTCGGAGACCAAATTGACAACAAATTCGCCTGTTTCTCTCATGTTTCGCGCGGTGTCCTTGGGATTTCCGTCAGGACGATCGCCCGGTGCTACGGCGACCAAGGGCGGTTCCGACCCGAAGACATTGAAGAAGGAAAACGGGGCGAGGTTGACGATTCCGTTGGAGTCACTGGTTGAAATCCAGGCAATTGGGCGGGGGGTGATGAGGCTTGCGAGAACCGGGTAAGCGCGATCGGCGTGGGCGCCGAGAAGGTCGAGTTCCATGGCGAAAAAATCGGGTTGCGGGAGCCTCGCGGCCTTTGCCTTGACAATCAAGACTCGGGGGCAATGCTTCGCGGGGAAACGAAGTAAAGGAGGAATGGTGGACAACAACGATCTCTTGCATACGGAGAAGATTTTGGCGGACCGGAAGGTGTTTTTTCTCGATCTTAAGGAGAACGCGCGCGGTCGAGTGGTGAAGATCACCGAGGACGTGGGCGGCAATCGCGACACGATCATGGTGCCGGCCGAAATTCTCGGCGATTTCATCGCGGCTCTGGTCGATATCAAGGAGACGGCAGATCGCTGATCTCCGAGCCCAGCGCGATGAGGCATGAGTGCCCTGGCTGCTCGACTGGCAGCGAGGCTGTGGCGTGACGAATCGACTCGGGAGGCGTTCCTTGCGGCTTTGAGCCGTGGTGACGGAGGGCTGCCGGTCGATATCGGGGCGGAAACGGGAGGCCGCGATGGCTTGCCGGAGTGGACCCCGGAGTGGGTGAGTCGGCGGACGGGAGCTGCCGGTGAGCAGAGCTACGGACTCGATTTTTCGTCGGTTTGGGAGATGCAGGCGCTCTCTGTGGTGCCGCGGCCGGTGAGGCGCGTACTCGATGTGTGTGCTGCCCCCGGAGGCAAGAGCGTGCTGGCATCGAGGCATTTGGCGCCGGGGTTTCATTTGGCGAATGAGGTGGTTCCAAAGCGTCTTGGGATTCTCCGGCACAATCTTTCGCGATGTGGAATCGCGGCTCATACGCAGCGATGGGATCCTGCGCGTTTGGCCGTGGAGGCACCTGAGGCTTTCGACGGGGTGTTGGTCGATGCTCCGTGCAGTGGTCAGTCGCTACTGGCCCGGGGGGTGGAAAACCAAGGCTGCTTTCATCCTGCAACGGTGAAGGGGAATGCGATGCGCCAGCGGGGGATCCTGTCGTCGTCGGCGGCTTGCGTCGCACCGGGAGGATGGTTGGTGTATTCGACCTGTACGTTTTCACCGGACGAGAATGGGAAGAATATGCGATGGTTTGGCCGCCGATTTGAGGATTTTGAGCTCATTGAGGTGCCTGACCTGAAGCTCTGGGAAAGTGAAGATCCGCGTCTGCCTGGCTACACCTTGTATCCCCAGCAAGGTCTTGGTAGCGGGGGATTTGTCTGTGTGTGGCGAAAGCGGGGAGAGCGCTCGGAATTGCCGGAGCTATCGACGGCCTTGACGGAGTGGCCGGTGGCGGGCCGGGAATGAAGGCTTTCGCTTCGTGGGCGGTCGGCTAGTCTTCTGGCGATCTCCGCGAGGGAGAAGATTCCATCATGAGCCAAGGAATTTTGAAGTGGATCCGCCGATCCCTGATGCTGGTTTTGGTGGGGGGGATCAGTGTTTCGTGCGACAAGGTTTTGGACTCTCTGAAGCCGACGGATGAAGCGAAGGCTGCGGCGCCATCGGAGGGTTTCAAGAGTCTCGGTTCTGCCCACTTCGAGGCGTTCAAGAATACCCCGGGGAAGGTCGTGGTCGTGGATTTTTACGCGGACTGGTGTGGCCCCTGCCACAGTCTGAGTCCGAAGTTGGAAAAACTCGGCGGTGAATTTGAGGGCAAGGTGCTCGTGGGAAAAGTGGACGTCGATCAAGAGGGTTCCCTGGCTCACCGCCTAGGGGTTTCCGAGATTCCTGATGTGAGGATTTACCGTGGCGGACGGCAGGTCGAGCGGGTGATTGGTGACATTCCGGAGGATGCACTCCGCGCCAAAATTGAGGTGGCGGTGCGCGGACTGGAGCCGCCCGCGGATCAGGAAACGGATGCCAACAAGCCCGTGGAGTCGTATTTGAAGCCGGCGGATAAGGACTGGATGCCGGAAGGCATGCAGCGCCGGTGAAGGGCGGCTTCAGGAGTGGAAGATTTCCGCGAAGAAGTCCTTCATTTGCTGCCACGAGCGGCGGTCGGCAGCTTCATTGTAGGCGGCGCCTTTGGAGGGATCATTGCCTGCGCCGGGTTGGGTGAAGGCATGGACGGCGTGGCCGTAGCTGACCATCAGCCAGTCCGCACCTGCCTGTTCCATCTCGTGGTGAAAATCCTGAATCTGGGAGGATGGGACGTGGGGGTCCTCCGCCCCGTGACACACCAGAATCTTGGCCTTGAGGGTGTCGGAATCGGCCAGGAATCCTTCAGCGGCATCCAGGCCGCCATGGAAAGAGACCACACCGGCGAGATCGGCACCGCTGCGGGCGAGCTCAAGAACCCCGGTGCCTCCGAAGCAGTAGCCGATGGCGGCCACTTGGTCGGGGAGGGTGCGCTCGTCGGCTTTGAGAACGTCGAGTCCAGCCGTCAATCGTGAGCGATAGAGGGCGCGATCTCCTTTGTAGGTGCCAGCGACTTTGCCGGACTCCGGGGGCTGGGGGCGGATGCCTTTGCCGTAGATGTCGGCGGCGAGGACATTGTAGCCTAGCTCTGCGAGTTGGCGGGCGCGGCCTTTCTCGTAGTCGGTGAGTCCGGTCCACTGGTGGACGATGAGCACGGCCGGGCGGGGGCCATCGATGGCATCGTCGTAGACGTGAAATCCTTCGAGTTCGGTGCCGTGATCGTCATAGGTCACGGGATTTTCCACCAAGGCGGCCATGCAGGAGGCGGAAGCGAGAAGGAAGGGTGCAAGCCAGTTCATTCCGCCAACCAAGCAAGGCGGGCGGAATCGTCAAGCAGGCGTCACGTTACAACTTCTCGATGCGGAAGACGACAGGAGAGCTGTTGACGCAATCGAGCTGCTCAATGCGATCGAGGGTGGCCTGAAGTTTTCCGAACGAGCAGGTGTGGAGGAGAAAGACCATGTCGACGAAGTCGGCGTCGGGACTCTCGGGATTGACCGGGGAGTGGGTGCCGGAGATGCCGATGCCTTCTTTGGCCAGTTCGGTGGCGATTTCGGCGACCACACCGGGGCGGTCGGTGACGTCGAAGCGGACGTATGAGGCCGTCTCGGTGTTCTCGATGGGAAGCAGTTGGCCGGATTCGCGGTAGGGAAGAAAGCCGCGATGGCCGGTGGCTTGGCGGAGCGAACGGGCGGCTTCAACGAGGTCGGCGACGACAGACGAGGCCGTCGGATCCTGGCCTGCGCCGCGCCCGTAGAAGAGGGATTCGCCAGCGGCGTCGCCATGGACCGCGACGGCGTTGAAGACGCCATTGACGCTGGCGAGGATGTGGCTTTTGGGGATGAAGGAGGGCTGCACCCGCAGTTCGACGGCCCCGTTGGGATGTTCGCGGACCACGGCGAGAAGTTTCACGACGTAGCCGAGCCGGGTGGCGAAATCGATGTCGATGGGTCGAACTTGCTCGATGCCCGCGACGTGGACCATTGCCGGGTCGATGGGGAAACCGTAAGCAAGGGTAGCCAATAGGATGGCTTTGTGAGCGGCGTCCCAACCGTTGACGTCGAGAGCTGGATCGGCTTCGGCATAGCCGAGTTGTTGGGCTTCACCGAGGGCTGTTTCGAAATCCAGGCCAGCGGTGGTCATGCGCTCCAGGATGTAGTTGGAGGTACCGTTGATGATCCCGCTCATCGAGTGGATGCGGTTTCCGATGAAGGATTCCTGGACGGTCTTGATGATGGGGATGCCCCCGGCGACCGCAGCTTCGAAGTGAATCGGGGTGTCGTGTTCCTTGGAGAGGGCGAAGAGTTCGACGCCTCGTTCGGCAAGCAGGGCTTTGTTGCCCGTGACCACGGGTTTGCCTGCTTTCAGGGCTGCGGCGACGATTTCGAAGGCATCGGTGGTGCCGCCGATCAATTCGACGACGATGTCGACGGAGGGATCGGCGACGAGTTCCTTCCAATCGGTGGTGAGCACCTCCTGAGGCAGAGCGACGGCGCGAGGCTTGGAGAGATCGCGCACCAGCGCCTTGGTGACCTGCATGTCCACGGCGCCGCCGGTCCGATCACGGATCAGATCGCCATTGCGGCGGAGCGCGAGGATGACACCGGAACCGACGGTTCCGACGCCAGCGAGGCCAATGCCAAGGGTCGAGCACTTCATGGCGCGGAGTGTGCCCGGCTCCGCGTCAGGGGGAAGGGCAAAGCGGGTCAGGCTGACAGTTGTTTCAGGGCCAAAGCCCAATCGTCGTCTTCGCTGCCGGGGAGGCCGGCCTGAAGGCGTTCAAGATAGTTGTAGTAGGCTTGGGTCTGAAGTTGTTCGTGAGTGGGCGGCAACTTGGGAGTTGCGGCGGGCTTGGCGGCCTTTTTCGCGGTGGCTTTGGTGGCCGTCTTTTTGGCCGCCTTTTTGGTGGCGACCTTTTTTGCGGGAGTGGCTTTTTTCGCCGCGGTTTTTTGGGTGGTCTTTTTGGCGGTCACCTTTTTGGCCGGAGTTTTCTCAACAGCCTTCTTTGCAGCTTTTTTCGCAGGCATGACAGTGGGTGACTCCAGCAGGCTCAATGCCAAAGAAAAATCGCGCCACAAGGTCGTGATTGTTTCGGGCGAGGGAAGGCGTATTCTGAGCGCGTGGCGGACGACTACTCATGGCAGGATTTTCGGGATGATGGACCGTCCCGACTCCCCGGCCCGGATCATTTGGGCTGGTGGATCACGGTGTCGTTGTTGTTGGCGATTCTGCTGCACGGGATTGCTTTTCTGGCGCTGGGGAAGGTGAAGATTCTGTTGCCGTTCCAGGAGGCGGAGGAGGTGCGGACCCAGCCGATTCAGTTTGACCGGGTGGAGGTGCTGCCGCCGACGATGGATGAGGTGGCGCCGGAGCCGGAGAGTGTGCCGGTGGAGAGCACGGCCGAGTTGTTGGAGGAGATTGATGTGCTCACGCAATTGCCGGAGGATCATGAGCTGGACATCACCCCGGACACGGTGGATCCGGAGTTTGCGATCAAGCCGTCGCAGCCGGCGTTGTCGGGTGTGGCGGAGTTGCCGATCGAGATGGATGTCTCGGCCGGGTTTGATCTGGATGCGGAATTGCCTGAGTTGGGCCGCACGGAAGATCCGCTACCGGCTGCTGAGGACGGCCAGGTGATTGTGGATCCGGGTGCGGTGACGGTGGACGATTCGGCATTGGATGATTTCACCGAGGAAATTCTCCGGCGAGGGCAGGAGGACGGTGCGCTTCAGGGTACCTTGGAGGGGGTCGTGTCCTTGGACGACATGGTGGGCCTTCCGGAGAATGTTTTGGTGGGCAAGAAGACGATGCTGCCGAGTGATTTGTTGTTCGAATACAACAGTGCCGAGCTTCGGGAGAGTGCGCGGGTGGGCTTGATGAAGCTGGCTTTGTTGGTGGAGCGGAATCCGGGCCTCTATTGCTGGATTGAGGGTTACACGGATTTGTTTGGGACGGAGTCCTACAATTTGGAGCTTTCTCGCCGACGGGCGGAATCGGTGAAGTCTTACCTGACAGGATCGCTGAAGATCGACGGAAAGCGGATTGAGACGCGGGGTTTTGGGAAATCGGATCCTTTGGTGAACCAGGGAGATATTGACCAGCAGGCTCCGAATCGTCGGGTGGAGATTAAGATGCGGCGGACCCAGGCGCCACCACAGATGAAAGCGCGCCCGGAAGCGGAGGCGACTTTGGTGCGGCCCCAGGCGAATCCAGGGATGGAAGAGACTCCGGAAGCGCCTCCGAAAGCCATTTTGGTCAAACCCGCTCGGACCTTGCCCGTCGAGCCAGAGGCTCCGATGGAGGAGTCGGTGCCGCGAGCGCAGGTGGTGGAGGAGGAGCCGGCCCCACGGGCTCGGGTGGTGGAGGAAGAGGCTCCGCCCAAGGCTCGGGTGGTCGAGGAGGAACCCGCGGATCCGCCGCGTGCCGTCCCCGTGGAGGAGGAAGCTCCGAGGGCGGTACCAGTGGAGGAGTGAGTGGACTGGGGATGCGATGGCATTTCCGGGTGATCCGGGCTCGCCGGATGACGGGGTCGTGGTAACGAAGGGGCGTGAAACCGCTCGCGCGCCCTGATTCTCCCCGTTTGGTCCTGTGTTTCGATTTCGATGGCACGCTGCATGATCCGGCAGCGGTGCCGCCGGTGGTGGATGAGTTGTTTGTGTGTCTGCAGCGGCTGAGGGAGGAGCGGGGCGCGGTGTGGGGAATCAATACGGGTCGCGCGATGAATCACGTGGTGGAAGGTCTGGTGGAGTCTCACTTTCCTTTCAGCCCAGACTGGGTGGTGGCACGGGAGCGGGAGATTTGGTATCCGAATGCGGTGGGGCGCTGGGTTCCGGATGAAGGGTGGAATCGGCAGTGCGAGAAGGATCACCGCAAGTTTTTCAAGAAGATCGCGAAGTTATTGAAGCGCATCCGAGCGGAGGTGGAGGAGCACACGGGGGCGACCTGGGTGGAGCACGATGGCGATCCGGCTGGTTTGGTGTCGCGCACGGAGGAGGAGATGGAATGGATTGTCCGGCGGGTGGTGGAGATGGCGGCCGATGAGCCGCTGCTCGGTTGGCAGCGGAATTCGGTTTATCTGCGCTTTGGTCATCGGCAGTATCATAAGGGATCGAGCTTGCGGAAGGTGGCGGAGGGATTGGGGCTGGGACCGGCGGAGTGTTTTGCGATTGGCGACAGCCACAATGATTTCGAGATGCTTTCTCCTGATGCCGCCGGGCAGGTGGCCTGTCCGGGGAATTCGGTGCCGGAGGTGCGGGCGCACGTGGCTTCGGTGGGGGGCTATGTGTGTGATCTGACCCATTCGCGGGCCTGTGTGGAGGCGATGGAGCATTTCTTTCCTGTGGCTGGCGGTGGCGCGGATCGGGGTTAGAATGGCGGGCATGAAGCCTGTCATTTTTGCAATGTCGTCGCTGGCCTCGATTTCGTGGGCATTGGCTGGGGTGAAATCGGGGCACGCTGAGGCCGAGTTGTTTGCAGCGTCGGAGGGGTATGCGGCAGGTCAACCGGTGCAGGCCGCTTTGAAGCTGACCTTGGATGAGGGTTGGCACAGCTACTGGGTGAATCCTGGCGATTCTGGGATGCCGGTTTCGATCGAATGGGAGTTGCCGGATGGCTGGGTGGCAGGACCCTTGTTGTATCCGATTCCAGAGCGTTTTGTGACTTCGGGAATGGTGGGTTTTGGTTATGCCAAGGAGATCGTGATGCCGGTATTTTTGACCCCGGGTGAGGAGGCGGCGGGTGACGTGACGGTGAAGGCAAAGGTGGATTGGCTGACTTGCGATGATGCGGCCTGCATTCCTGGTGAGGCCACTCTGGAGTTGACCTTGGGAGAAGGGCTCGGGGAACCCAGCAAGCAGGCGGAGGAGATTGAGGAGGCCTTTCAAAAGGTGCCTCAGCCGATGTCAGGTGCTTCGCTGGACGTGGTTCGCGAGGGCGATCAGGTCACGCTGGCGATTGTGCTGCCAGCTACGCTGGACGGTGAGGGAGCTGAATTGATCCCGGCGACACCGAATGCATTGAATCCGGAAGAGCAGATTGTTTTGGGCCCCGGAGAGGGGGCATGGAAGGCGGTGGTGCCGGCCCATGAGTATGCAGCGGAGTCTTGGGAGTCGCTGGAAGTGGTGTTGGTGGGAGGGAAGCTCAAGGCCCCGCTGCTGCTGCATTGGGGGAAGGAAATGGAATAAATTCCCGTGGACAGCGGCTTACTCTTCGGCACGGTGCCATTTGTAGCTTCAAAACTGATTCCATCATGAAAACTCCCTTCTCCTTGGTCGCTTTAGCAGCGGCCGCCCTGTCCGTGGCTTCGGCCTTGGCCCTTGAGCCGGGTGAGAAAGCCCCGTCATTCACGCTCGAAAGTGCGAGCGGCAAGCAAGTTTCATTGGAGGACTACGCCGGGAAGACGGTGGTTCTCGAGTGGGTGAATTTCGACTGCCCGTTCGTGAAAAAGCACTACAGCAGTGGCAATATGCCGTCGCTGCAGGAGAAATACACCACCGAAGGTGTGGTGTGGTTGACGGTGCAGTCCGGCCCGGAAGGCAAGCTGCCATCGGCGAGCCAATTGGAGGAAAAGGCGGAGGCGGCGGGCAATAAGGCCACCGCGGTGCTGAGGGATCCTGCCGGTGTGGTGGGCAAAAGTTATGGTGCAGAAACCACTCCCCATCTGTTCGTGATCAACGATGAAGGGGAGATCGCTTACATGGGGGGCATTGATGACAAGCCCGACTTGAAGAAGGAGTCCTTGGAGACGGCGACGAATTATGTGGCGGCGGCTCTCGACTCCCTAGCCGAAGAAGAGGAAGTGGCCGTGAAGAAGGCCGCGCCGTATGGCTGCGGGGTGAAGTATTGAGAACCCCAAATTCGAGACTTCCAGGGCTTCAAGCGGTGGCTTGGAGCCCTTTTTCGTGCGGTGTGAGGGGTCGAGGCCGTGGCGGCGCAGAAATCAATCCTGATGGGGATTCTCGGCGACTTTGAGGCTCGGCGAGGTG
The DNA here is from genome assembly GCF_014201715.1 of Haloferula luteola. Taxonomy (GTDB): domain Bacteria; phylum Verrucomicrobiota; class Verrucomicrobiia; order Verrucomicrobiales; family Akkermansiaceae; genus Haloferula; species Haloferula luteola. Next base: position 181,101 of record NZ_JACHFD010000006.1, on the reverse strand, counting down.
GAGGCGTCGCTGTAGCGCAGGTTTTTCCCCGGGGGTCGGGAGGCGGCGTCGGAAAGGACTTCAGGAATGCGATAGTTGAGTTTCCGGAGGTCTTCCAGACCGATGGCCAAGCAGAGCCGGAGGATATCCGCCTGGGCCAGCCCAGTGCGTTCGGCGGCGATCCGAACGTGTTCAAGCGTTTCTGGGTCGAGACGAAGGGGGGCAGAGACTCGTTTGGGGCTGCTCATGGAGATGATGGAATAAAAAACTGAAATTCAGACAATTATGGATTGCAAGGCGTAGTCATATCGACTACATGGTCTCACGTAGGTCTAAAAATGAACTCCCCCCGAAACCCACTACTAGCGATTCGCGTTCCGTCAGAAATTGGCCGGAGGTTGGATGAGGCGTCGAAGAAGCTTGGCCTTGAAAAGGAGCAGGTTGGAAGCCTCGCGATCCAGAAAGGCATCGAACTGCTGCTTCGTCAGCTCAATTCGAATGCCGGAGAAGCTTTGGACTCCGAAAAGGGTTCGATTTCCACGCCGAGATGAGGGGGTGGATGGCAGGTAGGTTCGTTTCGGGAGGGCCGGGGTCTGGGAAGGGGATTCCTCAGGGAGCTCGGGCAGGATCGACAAGTTTTCGAGATTTTCAGCAGCTTGGCGGCCAGCGAAACCGCGACAACAGGGGCTTTTGCGAGTGCCCACCCCCGAATCGGGAGCGTCGACTTTTGGCAATAAGGTCGGCGTATGCTCGCAGGAGATTCTGGGATTTCGTTCCCCCCGGTGATCCGATGGCGGGTGCGATCGGAGGCCGAAGGGTCGTCGAGTTGCTGATTTTTTGAGGTTCTCTCTGAGAGTATCAGAGGGGGGGAGACCAAGCGGGCCGCTCGAGTGAGCGGCCCGTACTTTTTACGAAGGGAGTCGGAACTGGTTCAGGAAACGACCAGGGTTTGCGAGCGATCGGGGCCAACGCCGACGAATTGGATCGGGGTGTCGCAGAGCTCGGAAAGGCGCAGCAGGTAGGCCTTGGCGTTTTCGGGGAGTTCGGCGTAGTCGGTGCAGCCGCTCGTGTCGCTCATCCAACCGGGCAATTCCTCATAGATGGGAACGGCACGATCCCAAGCGTGGCGGTCGGCTGGGGCGAGATCGTGGCGGGTGCCATCGATTTCGTAGGCGACGCAAATTTGGAGGGTCTGATAGTTATCGAGCCCGTCGAGGTTGGTGACGGCGAGGCCGGTCGCTCCATTGACCATGCAACCTTGGCGAAGGAGGACGGCATCGAGCCAGCCGCAGCCACGTGGGCGGCCAGTGGTGGCGCCGAATTCACGCCCCAGGTCATGGAGGTACTGGGAGAGGCCCTCATCGACGGTGGGGAAGGGTCCTCCACCCACTCGGGTGGTGTAGGCCTTGCAGACGCCAACCACCTGATCGATCGCGGTGGGTGGGAGGCCCGAACCGGTGCAGCACCCGCCGGCGGTGGTGTTGGAGGAGGTGACGAAGGGATAGGTGCCGAAATCGATGTCGAGCAGAGTGCCCTGGGCCCCTTCGAAGAGGATGTTGCGACCGGCTTTCCAGGCGTCGTGAAGGACGGGGATGGTGTTGGAGATGTGGGGCCGGAGGCGTTCGAAAGCTTTGTAGATTTCGTCGGCCTGTTGAGTGGCGTCGAAGGTCGGCAGGTCGAAGCGGGCAAGGACTTCGTTGGCATCGGCGGTGCGCAGGGCGATCATTTCACGGGCGTAGGCCTCGTCGAGCAGATCGGCCACACGGAGGCCGCAGCGGTTGATTTTGTCGGCGTAGGTGGGGCCGATGCCACGCTTGGTGGTGCCGATTTTGCGATCTCCAAGGGCGGCTTCCCGGGCTGCGTCGAGCTCCTTGTGGAGGGGCAGTACGACGTGGGCGCGGTCGGAGATGAGCAGTTTCTCCGGGGTGATGGCGACGCCTTGAGCCTCGATGCGGGCGATTTCGGCGACGAGACCGATGGGGTCGAGCACCACGCCGTTGCCGATGACGTTGGTTTTTCCGTCCCAGAGGATGCCGGAAGGGAGAAGGTGAAGGATGTATTTGGTGCCCCGGGCGATGACGGTGTGGCCCGCGTTGTTGCCTCCCTGGCCGCGGACGACGACGTCAGCGGACTCAGTGAGGTAATCGACGATCTTGCCTTTGCCTTCGTCTCCCCATTGGAGACCGGTGACGATGGTGTTCATGAAAATGGAAGGGAATCACCGCCAAGGGACCAGGGAGACGCGGAGCGGAAATCTCGGTGACCGCGTGTGCGCCCCTGGGTCATCTGGGCGTCTTCGTGGCGATTCAGTGGATCACTTGGTGGAGTCGATCAATGCAGCGAATTCGTCGAAGAAGTAGCTGGCGTCGTGAGGGCCGGGAGCGGCTTCCGGGTGGTATTGGACGCTGAAGACGGGATGTTCTTTGTGTCGAATGCCTTCGACGGTGTCGTCGTTCAGGTTGATGTGCGTGACCTCGATGTTGGAGGGCAGCTTGGAGTCATCGACGGCAAACCCGTGGTTCTGCGAGGTGATGGAGATTTTCCCGGTGCGGAGGTCCTTGACGGGCTGGTTGCCGCCGCGGTGACCGAATTTGAGTTTGTAGGTGGAGCCGCCGAAGACGTGACCGAGGATTTGGTTGCCGAGGCAGATGCCAAAGATCGGGGTTTTACCGACGAGTTGTTTCACTTCGTCGTGGATGTAGCCGAGGGCGGCTGGGTCTCCCGGGCCATTGGAGAGAAAGACCCCATCGGGTTTGCGGGCAAGGACGTCGGCTGCAGAGGTGCGGGCATTGACGACTTCGACTTCGAAGCCCGCTTGGCGGAGGCGGCGAAGGATGTTGTATTTGATCCCGAAGTCGTAGGCGACGATGCGGTGTTTGACGGGGGGGAGCTCCAGCCAATTTCCTTCGACGCCCGTGACGGTGTTGGGCAGGGCGAAGCGCCGGCTGTCCTGCTCCCAGGTGTAGCCTTCGGTGGTGGAGACTTCTTTGACGAAGTCCGAACCTTCCATGGGGGGGGCATTTTGTGCCGTCGCCAAGGCTTCGCTTTCGGAAAGTTCGGTGGTGAGGCAGGCGCGCATGGCACCGGCGGAACGCAGGTGCTTGGTGAGGGCGCGGGTGTCGACCCATTCGATGCCGAGGATGCCGTGTTCGGTGAAATACTCGGCCAAGGTTTGGCGGGAGCGGTAGTTGGAGGCGATCGGGGAGAGTTCTCCGATGACGAATCCACGGACGTGAGGTTCGGAGGACTCGGTGTCCTCGGGATTGACCCCGTAGTTTCCGATCTGCGGGTAGGTCATGGTCACGATCTGTCCGCGATAGGACGGATCGGTGATGACCTCCTGGTAGCCGGTCATCGAGGTATTGAAGCAAATTTCGCCGGTCGTAGTGCCGGGTTTTCCGAATGCGCGGCCTTGGAAAAGGCGGCCGTCTTCAAGGGCGAGGATGGCTTTCATGAGACACGTCTGGTCGCGCCTCCGGCGGGTCCGGTGCGCGCGGCGGGGGAGGGTAGGGGCGGGCGCGGCGGCTTGTCGAATGCGGAATGTGAGGAAAATCAGCGGGGTGCCCGGATTTCATTCTGCAACCTGCCGCCGCAGCTTGTGGGGGCGGGAAAGGTGGGCCTGGTATTCGGCTTCGAGGCGTTGGGTGAAGTCCTTGGCGGATTCTCCCTCCTGGGGGCTTTGCTCCTCACCCAGTTCAAAACTCATGCGGATGGGGAACTCGGGGCGTTTCCAGAGGGGCCATCCTTTTTCAAGAAAGCGGGTGTTGCTGCGGATGTAGATGGGCAGCACGGGCACTTGGGCGTGGCGGGCGATGAGGGCGCATCCACCTTTGAGAGGGTTGATCCAGCGGGCATCGTGACGGGTTCGGGTGCCTTCGGGAAAGAGTAGCAGCTGGCCGCCACGGGTGAGGGCTTCCGAAGCCTCGCGGACGAGTCGGGAGGAAGATCCGTTCGGGATGTAGCCTGCCAGCCGGGCTCCGCCGCCCAGGAAGGGATTGCAGAGGATGGATTCCTTCATGATGCAGATCGGCTGGGGCAGGCAGGCGATCACGAACACGGCGTCCCATAGGGAGGTGTGATTGGGCGCAATGATGACGGGATCGCGCCGCTGGCGAAGCGGTTTGAGGGAGTCCAAATCGGCATAGACGAGCCCGGTCAGTCGCAGGTAGCGGACAAAAATGCGGAATGCGCGATGAAGCAAGGAGCGTCCGAGGACCTCGGCCTTTCGTTTGGGGAGGGCGAGGCAGAGGGGCAGGGCTGCCAGCGTGAAGAGCAGCCCAAAGATGCCCCAATAGGCGAAGGCTCCCGTCGCGGCCAAGGTTTCAAGAGGCCACCAAAGCCACGACCGTGCCGGCGCAGGGAGGGCGCTCGCATCGGTCAAAACGGAGGGGTCAGCGGGAGGCATGGCGGAGCGTTTCAAACATAATGTGTGCCGTTGCCCGGGGCCAAGCATGGATTCTGACGTTTTTGGCAGCCGGATGAGGTTGAGAGGCTTGAGGACGGGGGAAAAGTTAGGGATTTCCCCGGTGGCGATTCTTGGTCATGGCTCGGTCATGTCTGCGCTTGATGCCCTTCCCCACGGTCCGGAGTTTCGTTTTGTTGACAGCTTGGTGGAGCTGGATGGGGGGAAATCGGCGCGAGGTCGCTACACGGTGCGCGGTGATGAAGCCTTCTTGGCGGGGCATTTTCCGGGGAATCCGGTGATGCCGGGAGTGATTTTGGTGGAGGCGATTGCTCAGCTCGGTGGGGTGGCTGCGCAAAGTGACCCTGAGCAGGCGGAGGTGGAGGGTTTGTTGCTGACGGGGATTCGTGGGGCCAAAATTCTTGGAGCGGCGGTCCCGGGGGAGGTGCTGGAGATTTCGGCGGTGGTCGAAGGTCGGCTCGGACCGATGATTCAGGTCGCGGGGGAGGTGAAGGTGGGAGACCGGGTGCTGGCGACAGCGAAGGTGCAGTTGGCGGGGCGAACCCCGCCATGAGATGCCGGAGGAGATCAGGTCGGATCGCTGCCGGTTTCGGGGTGGTGACGTGCGCGGAGAGCTGCCCGGGTGAGTGAGAAATCGCTCGGCTGATCGCTGGTGAACCAATGTCGCGGGATTTCCCAGCCCGCGAGGGCGCTGGAAACGGCGCGCCGGAGGGCGGCCACGTCGGTGTGAGAGGGGACGAGTGCGGCGACTTCTTCGACGCGTTCGGGATCGGAGCTGGGCAGTCCGAAGACCCGAACGTGAGAGGTGAGGCCGGTGGCCTGAAGGGCGCCTTCGATGCGGCCGGGGCCGAGTTTGCGGCCGGCGACGTTGATGTGTTCGCCACCGCGGGCATCGAGGATCAATCGCCCCGAGGTGAGGTGCCCGTGGTCGGGGGTGAGGAAGTTGCCGTTGCCGAGTTTTTCTCCGGGGCGTGGATGATCGTAGCCGATGGCGACGGAAGGGCTGGTGATGTGGAATCGATCGTCGTCGGACAGGGTGACTTGGACTCCGGGCAGTGGGGTTCCGAGATCCCCTGCATGGCTGCGGGGCTGAGAGCTGGTATCGAAGGAGATGCCGCCCGCTTCGGAGGTGCCGTAAAAATTCCGGAGTTTGAGTTGATGGCGATCCCAGATGCTTTGTTCGAGTTCGAGGGCGAGGGGGGCACCGGCGGAGAGGGCGAGGGCGATGGGTGCCTGCTCAAGGATTCCGGAACGATGCCACGCCCGCCACATCGAGGGCACGGCGGGGAGGACGACTTGAGGGTGGGCTTTCCAGGCTGCCGCGACGACGGCGGGAAAAGGAACTTCGACGGTTTGCAGGGGGATTCCGTGCAGGAGCAGGGGGAGGATGATGGAGGAGTAGCCGTAGGAATGGGTCAGGGAGACGGTGGCGAGGTTGGGCAGGTGGCGGGCGAGTCCCATGCCTTCGACGAGGGCGTCGGCATCGGCAGCCAATTGCTCGGCGGTGAACCAGACGCCCCGGGGGCGGCCGTCGTTGCCTGGAGTGAGTTTGACGTGGGCGACCTGTGAGGGCAGGGAATCGAGTTCGGGCAAGGCTCCGTCTTTGCGTTCAACGGGGACGACAGGCTGGCCATCCCGCCATCCGCGCAGGGTGGCGAGGACGATCTCGAGGGCCGATCCGGTGGCGAGAACGGGTGCGCTGGCCAGGGGTTGGGTGGCGAGGGCGGCGGCGAGATCGGCGAAAGTCAGCACGGCCTCGCCATGGAAAATGGCGGGCTGATCCCGGAAATGGGTGAGGGTCTGGTGCCAGCGGGGAAGCAGCATTTGACAAGTTCGATGGGGGTTGCCTAGCTGCCGCAGCTGGCATTGGGCCAGTGAGAAAACTCGGAAATCGTGGCTTACCTTCCCCATCAGCCCCGCCTCTCCTCGACCCGACCTGTGGTGATCACGGGTGCGGGCATTCATACCTCCATGGGTGCGGGATTCGTCGAAAATGCGGATGGCTTTCGGGCGGGGCGCACGGCCTTTCGAGAGGTGGATCTGTTTGATGTGTCGCGTCAACGGGTTGGCAGTGCCGGGCAGGCGGCGATGCCGGAGCAGCCGACGGGTCGGAGTGGGATGGGTCGGGAGTGGGAGCGTTGGGACCGAGGTACCCGGATGGCGTGGGCGGCTGCTCGGGAGGCATTGAGCCAAGCTGGGATTCGTGGGGAGATGCCGGTATGTGTGGGCACTTCGGCGGGAGCGATGCCGATTGGTGAGGATTATTATCGAGCGGCGCTTGAGGGCACCCGACGGGGTCAATGGAGCCGGGTGGAGACGTATCAGCCGCAACGTCAGATGACGCGGATGATGGCGAGTCTGGGGATTGGGGGACCGTTGAGAATCATATCGAATGCATGTGCTTCTGGGGCGAATGCGATCGGTCAGGCGTTTCATTTGGTGCGCGAGGGTCGGGCGGAACGTGTGTTGGCGGGGGGGTATGATGGTTTGGCGCAGATGGTGTTTGCGGGTTTCGATTCTTTGCAGGCCTTGTCGCCGAGTGGAATTCCCCGGCCGTTTGATGCGCAGCGCGATGGTTTGGCGATTGGGGAGGGTGCGGGATTTGTGGTGGTGGAGAGTCTTGAGTCGGCTCGAGCTCGCGGTGCGCAGGTTTTGGGAACGTTGCTGGGGTACGGTGCGGCGACGGACATTCATCATTTGACGCAGCCGCATCCCGATGGAGACGCGGCCTTGATCACGATGACGGCGGCCACCCGCATGGCGGGATTGGAGCCGGAGCAAATTGACTACATCAATTCTCACGGCACGGGCACTCCTTTGAACGATGTTGCGGAGGCCCATGCCGTGGCGCGTTGGGCGGGCGAGTCGGTTTCCGAGGTTCGTCTGAGTTCGACGAAGTCGTCGATTGGGCACTTGCTTGGAGGAGCCGGGGCGGTGGAGGCGGTGATTTGCCTGATGGCTCTCCAGGGGCAGTGGTTGCCTGCCAATGTGAATGTCCGAGAAGTGGATCCGGTGGTGAAGTTTGATTTGGTGCGTGAGCCTCGCGAGGCGGAGGTGCGGTATGCGTTGACGAATTCGTTCGGGTTCGGCGGCGCGAATGCGACGTTGATTTTGGGGAGGGAGGTGGAGCGATGAAGGCTCTGACGATTGGTGGTGTCGGCGTGGTGTCGCCTGCGGGGTGGGGGCTTGCGGCGCTGCGGGAGTTCCTGGCTCGTGATGAGGCGGTGGTTCCGGAGTTTCTGGAGCGGACGACTTCGGCGGGAGATGTGATCCGCACGCCGATGGCGAGGGTGCCAGCGCTCGCGGATCGGGCGTTGCTCCCGAAGTTGGCGCGATTGCGGCGGGCCAGTTCGGTGGGGAAATTCGCAGCGGCGGCGGCGCTTGAAGCGCTCGGCCCTGAACGGAAAGCGGAAATCGAGGCGGGCCAGCTGCGGCTCGGCGTGATCTGCTCGATGATGAATGGCTGCGTGAACTACTCGAATCGCTTTTACGGTGAGGTGCTGGCGGATCCTGCGGTGGCGAGCCCGATTTTGTTTCCGGAGACGGTCTACAATGCACCGGCGAGCCACCTTTCGGCGATGGTCCAGTGCACGGCGCCGAATGATACGATCATTGGTGATGGTGCGGAGGTTTTCCTGGCACTTGATCTCGCGGCCGAATGGTTGGAGCGAGGAGATGCGGATGCCGTGCTGGTGGTGGCACCAGAGGAGGCGGACTGGCTGAGTGCCGAAGCTCTGGGCTACTATGATCGGCGGATTTTACCCGGAGAAGGGGCCGCAGCGGTGCTGCTGGAGAAAGACGGAGCGGGTCCCCGGTTGGCAGCAGTGCCGGATGGGGTGAGCTATGCTTTGGAGCCGGATCGGACGCGGGCGCTGAAGCGGCTGTGGTCGCAATTGAGTGCTGTGGATGATGGCTTCACGGTGTGGGCCGATGGTCGAGTAGGAGTTCCCCGATTGGATGCTGCGGAGGATTCGGTGCCATGGTGCGGTCCGCGGATTTCCACCCGGCTGATGCTTGGTGAGGCGATGGGGGCCTCGGCTGCGATTCAATTGGTGGCGGCGGTGGATGCGCTTCAGCAAGGGGTCTATCGCCAAGCGGTCGTGACGTCAGTGGGGGGAAATCAAGGGGTCGGGGGTTGCCGGTTGGTGGCGGCTGAGTGAGGGATCAGTTTCCGGGAAAGGGATCGGCCGCAAGGCGTAGAGTGGCTTCGGGCGCGATCTGGGATGCCAGCGGTTCCGCTGGACGGATGATCGCGATGCCGACGGCGAGGAGCCCGATGGCCGCGAGAAGGAGCGCGGTAGCGCGTGGCGGAACTCCATGAGGTGGGTGAAGTAGGCGCTGCACACGACCGTGAAGAAGGCTGGATTCGGCAAGCGCAACTGCGGGGGCGGGAGTGGGCCGGGCGGCGGCGAGATCGCACAGGACGGACGCATAGGTTCTCGCTGGAATACCGGAATGGACGACGCTGGCATCGCAGGCAAATTCTGCGGCGTGGCGTTGACAGCGTGCCAGCCACCAGACGAGGGGGTTGAACCAATGGACGGCACAGGTCATTTCCGCGATGAGTCGCCATAGGGGATCGCGGCGTTGGAGGTGGGCCAGTTCATGGGCCAGAACGATTTGCTGCTGAGTGGGGGTCCACGCATTCCAGGCGGTAGGAACCAAGATGACGGGCCGGAATACACCTGCAGCCACGGGACCGGAGAGGGTGGAGCAGGTTCGGAGTTCGACTTGAAGGCCGTTTGCGAGGACGAGGCTTTTGAGTAGCAAGGAGCTCTTCTTCAAGCGGGCGAGTGCATGCATGGAAAAGGCAAGTCGGAGGAGCAGAAGAAAGGTTCCCACGAGGAGAATGGGAGTGAGGGAGACCGAGGGACGGGCGCCTGGCGTGGGCGGAAGGATGTCCCACTTGGGCAGGAGGGTGAGCCAAGGCATGGCGAGGAGCAGACCCAGGGCGACCCCACTCAATCGTGGTTCGCGGCGTCCCAAGATCGCGACCAGCACGCTGGCGATGAGGGAAAATGCCAGTGTGGAAGCGATCATTTTGGGTCGGGCTCGTCGATGAGGCGGCGGATTTTCTCGATCTCTTCAGGAGGAAGTTGTTGGTCCGAGGGATCGAGAAGGGCGGCGACCAGTTTCTCAGGCCGCCCCTCGAAGAAGGTGGTGAGGAGTGTTTTGAGGGCGGACCGTTTGGCCTTCGTTTCGGAGATGGCAGGTCGGTAGAGATAGCGGCGGGAGTCCTTGCGATGGGTAAGAAGGTTCTTCTCGACCATGGTGGAGAGCAGGGCGCGAACCGCCGAGTAAGTCGGCGGGTCTGGAATGGCTTCGAGGATTTCTTGGGCGCTGGCTTCTCCCAATCGATAGAGGATGTCCATGACCTGGCGTTCTCGCCGGGCCAGACGGCTGTCCTTCGCTTCGCTCATCGGCTCTCATCCTAGCGGGTGCTGGAAAAACTGCAATTCTTATGCTGGAAAAACAGCATTCACGGCTTGACTCGGAGGTTGTGAAGTGCTGGTTTTCCAGCATCATGAATGGATTTGCGGAAGTATGGAGTTGGAGAAGAGTGCTGGCTGGAGCGGGAGTCTGGGTTCTGGCGGCGTGCACGACGGTTGTGCCCTCATCTCCACCTGAGGTGGCATTGAGTTCTCCTGTGCCGAGAGTGGGAGTGGATCGAGATGCTCAGCTTGAACGCCCTGAAGATCGTCCGGGTTTGGCGACGGGTTTTGGCGAGAGGGTGAGGGATCCTTTGCAAAAAGGTTCGTTCGTAAGGAGCGCGCGCCAACCTGCGGGGACGGGGAAGGTTTTCTACAATGATGCGGAAGGGATCAAAGCGATGGCGGGATATCGGTGGAAGACCGCTTCCGTGATGCAGGTGGCAGGAGGGATGGTGGAATGGGGGATCAAGGGTTGGGGCGGCTATTGGCCTTGCTACCGGCAAGGTCAGGAGACGTTCGTGGAAGGGAAGCCGGGTCGGAGTTATTCGATCACGGTCAAGAATCGGTGTCGGAGCCGGGTGGAGGTGGTGTTGAGTGTCGATGGTCTTGATGTGATCGACGGCAAACCCGCTGCGTTTTCCAAGCGGGGATATGTGATTTCGCCGGGAGAAACTCTGGAAGTGAAGGGGTGGCGGACCAGTTGGAACACCGTGGCAAGATTTGAATTCTCAAGTGTGGGTGATTCGTATGCGAACCAGCGCCATGGGGATGCCCGCAATGTGGGGGTATTTGGGATCGCGGTGTTCGGTGAGAAGGGAGTGGACCCTTGGAAGTGGATGCCTCAGGTGGTCAAGGGGCGGAAGGATGCGCGAGCGTTCGCATCCGAGTTGTAAAGTATCGACAGGATGGTGAGTCACTGTTGATCATCGAGTTGCCAATGAATCCTCCGAGAAAAATACAGTTGTCGTTCCTCTGTTCCGCCGATTGGGAATCGATGCAAGGAGATGAGCGGAAGAGGTTTTGTGCTCACTGTCAAAAGGACGTTTACGATCTGAGTGCGATGACTCGTGAGGAGGGCGAGCGATGTCTTTCCGGAGAGACGCTGCCGTGTGTGCGCTTCCAGCAGCGAAGCGACGGAACGGTGGTTTTTTCAGACGATGGAGAGAGGAGTCTGATGGTCCGGAAGGTGCCGGGCTGGGCAACTGCCGGATGGGTGGTGAGTGGGGCGATGGCTTTGGCTGCTTGTCAAAGCCCGCCTCCGGCTCGGATGGGCTCGCCGATGAGTTCCAAGTTTGAACAGGGAGACGAGCCACCGCCTCCCGTCGTCACGCTCGCAGGGATCCCTGCGACACCGATGCCCGAGGAGCCTTCGGAAGCCTCCGAGGGACCGTGATCAGCAGTGGTCTGGTTTAGAGCAGCGTGCTGCGGCTGAAGAGGGAAACCACGGGAATGCCCCGGGCTTCGATGGCTTGGCGGCCGCCTTCTTCACGGTCGACGAGCACGAGAGCAAAGGCGACTTTGCCTCCCTCTCGCTCGATGGCATCAATGGCTTTGAGGGTGGAGCCGCCGGTGGTGATTACGTCGTCGACGACGATCACGGTGTCGCCGGCCTGGAAGTTGCCTTCGATCTGTTTGCCTTGTCCGTGGCCTTTGGGTTCTTTGCGGACCGTAAAGACTTGGAGGGCCTCCGTGGGGTGATTGCGGGCAGAGGTCATGCCCACGGCGAGAGAAATGGGGTCGGCGCCCATGGTCATGCCGCCGATGGCCTGAATGGATCGTCCCTCGGTCTGGATCTTTTCGCGAACAGCAGCCCAGCCGAGTTCGCCAACGAGGTTGGCGCCGACGGGATCCAGGGTGGTGACGCGGCAATCGATGTAGAGATCGGACGTTTTCCCGGAGGCGAGGGTGAAGGTGCCGGTGCGGACGGATTTGGAAAGGAGGATGGCTTTGAGGTCGGCGGCGGACATGGCGGGAGGTTGGAGTGTGGCTTGACCGGTGCCAAGTGATCAGTGCGGGCAATCGACTGGGAGAAGGGGAGCCCAGAGTGGGCACGAAAAAGCCGCCTCTCCACAAGGGATGGCGGCTTTCGGGAAATCGTAGGGAGGCGGCTTAGTTGGCGGCCACTTCGTAGGGCATCACGTTCACGCGGGAACCGTTGCGGTCGAAGAAGACGCGACCTTCGATGCCGGCGTGGATGGTGTAGTCCTTACCCATGAAGACGTTTTTGCCGGGGTGCCACTTGGTGCCACGCTGGCGCAGGATGATGTTGCCGGGGATGACAGCTTCACCGCCGAACTTTTTCACGCCGAGGCGCTTCGAGCGGGAGTCGCGTCCGTTTTTGACGGAGCCTTGTCCTTTTTTATGGGCCATGAGTCGGAGAGGGTGGGAGTTTCAGGTGCGGTGGATCAACCAATTGAGTTGATCTCAATCTTGGTGAGAGCGCGGCGGAAGCCCTTGGTCTTGTGGAAGCCCTTGCGGCGCTTGAACTTGAAGGCGATGCCCTTGGGTCCGCGGAAGTTACCCAGCACGGTTGCGGTGACGGTGGTGCCGTCCACGGCAGGGGTGCCGATCTTGATGTCAGCACCTTCGCCCACGAGGATGGGGGCGAACTCAAGCTTGGTGCCTTCGTCAACGTTGAGGTTTTCGACGTCGAGTTTGTCGCCTGCTTGAACGCGGTACTGCTTACCGCCGGTTTTGATCACTGCGTAGGCCATGGCCGTGGGAAAAGTTGATGGTGAGTCCCGCTGATCCGCGGGCGGGCGGGGAGGACAGCACAGGGCTTTCTCAGCGGCAAGGGAATTTTTTGAGTTCGACGTCGGTTCCTTTGCAGGTTTTTTCGGGATTGTGGAACGACAAGTCGCCGATGAGGCCGCCATGATGGCCTTGGGAGAAGAGCTGGCCGCCGGATTTGAAGGGGGCGAGGTGATTGCGTTGGTGGGAGGATTGGGCGCAGGGAAAACCCATCTGACGAAAGGTTTTGCGTCCGGATTGGGCTGCACAGCGGAGGCGACGAGCCCCACTTTTGCCTTGTTGCATGAGTACCCAGGTGGACGTTTGCGACTGGCGCATCTGGACTTTTACCGGATGGAGTCGGCCGAGGAGTTGCTGGCGATTGGTTGGGACGAACTGCTGGATGAGGGCGGTGTGGTGGTGGCCGAATGGGCGGACCGGTTTCCGGAATTGATGCCAAAAGAAACCCGCTGGCTTCGGATCGAGGCAGCGGGTGAAGGAGGCCGGAAAGTTTCGGGCTGAGAGCGGCTCAGTTGAATGAGCGAGTGATCGCGTCCATGAGTCGGCTCAGGGTGCCTTGGCTGCGCTGAACGGTCGCGGGAGCGTTCGAGTAGGTGCGAGAGGCGACTTGCTGAGCTTGTCCTGGGAACGATGAGGTGGTGCGGTAGGCGGTGGTCGCGGCGCTGGCGGACAGTTGGCCCGAATTGTTCAGCGTGCGGTTCGCGGCGTAGGCCGTCCGGTTCGCCGATTGGACGGTACGGGCGGCGGTGCTGCAGGAAGCGACGGCGAGCGTCAGCAGCAGGACGGGAGCGAGGGTTTTCATGGGCCCGGAGGTTAGGGGTCGTGGCGGCGGGGTCAATCCGGCATTTCCTCAACCGGGGCGGGAATCGAGCTGAAACAGTTGCCCGGAGGTATGAGGGAGGTGGCGATGAAGGTGGACGAGAAAATCTGCCACCACTTCGGGTGTGTTGAGTCGTCCGAGGGTATGGTGGGAAAGGACTGCCTCGCGGTGATCGGGGGAGACCCCGGAGGTCATGGGTGTGTCCATGAATCCAGGGAGGATGACATTGACCCGGATTTGTGCAGGACCCCACTCGCGGGCAAGGGAGAGGGCGAGACCGTGCAACGCGGCTTTGGAAGCCGAGTAGGCGGCCTGGCCAGGGGCCGGGTGGGCGACCGCGTGGCTGGAAAGAAGGATGAGGTGGCCACGGCGAGCCCGAATCATCGAGCGGGCGACGGCACGGGCGCAGCGGAAGGCGCCGTGCAGATTGACCTCGAAGGTTTCGTCCCAATTCGTGATCGATGTGCGGGCAAGCAGGGTGTGCTGGGCTTCGCCGGCTTGGAGAACGAGGAGATCGGGGGCAGGACGTTGGGCAAAATAGGCGTCCACCGATGGCGTGGAGCTCACATCGAGTTGGTCTCGCCCGGGTGCCTCGACTGCATCGCCGAGAGCAGAAAACGCCCCGGCGATGGAGTGGGCAAGGCGACCTTGGCCGCCGGTGATACAGATCCGTTCCATCCGCCGACAAGCTTTGAGGGATGCCGGCGGCTGGCAAGCTTGCTTACTGTCCAGCGGGAACGATCACAGTGGCGTATTCGTCGTAGCGGATTTTGGCTCCTGCCTGATCCAAGGCATATTGGAGAACCATGTTGGCGGGGACGTTCTTGAGTTGCAGTGAGATTTCTTTGGCCCCGAGTTTCCCCGTGCTGTCTTGGACGTTGAGATTGGGGGTGATGGCCTTGTCCTTGCCAAGGGTCTTGGTGGACTCCGCTTCAATCATGGCGTTCAGGGCGGTGAGGACGTCGCTGAGAGGAGCTTCTTCGAAGCGCACTTCAGGGAGCCGGACGGAGGCGAGTTCGGCCTCTTTCTTCTTCGCCCGCATTTGTGGAGCCGCCTGTTTGAGGCGTCCTAACTGGTAGCGGGCGTAAGGATGCTGGGGATTGAGTTTGAGGGTTTCGTTGAAGGCCTTGCTGGCAGCATCAACATCATTGGTTTGCAGCGCTTCGACTCCCCGGCGGTAGGCGTCGGCGGCGTCATCCGCCATGGCGGGAAGGGTGGCGAGGACCAAAGTGGCGATGAAGATTGAGGGTTTCATGGAATCCATTGAGTTGCGTTCAAACCGGGAAATCACATCCTTTCCCAGTATCTAAAAACATGGATCCAATCGAGTCGGGATTCAATCTCGGAGTTGCGAGTGAGCCCGCAAATCTCCATGGAAAGAGGCATGGAGGCCGATGAACACTGGATGAGGAGGGCATTGGAAGAAGCTCAGAAGGGAATGGGGCGCACGGCACCAAATCCTCCGGTGGGGGCGGTGATTGTGAAGGACGGGGAGGAATTGGGTGCTGGATGGCATCGCCGAGCGGGGCTTCCCCATGCGGAGCGGGAGGCGTTGGCAGATGCGCGGCGCCGGGGAAACGAGGAAAAGCTGCGTGGAGCGACGATTTATGTGACCTTGGAACCCTGCTCGACGCAGGGTCGCACGCCTCCCTGTGTGGATGGCATTTTGGAGGCAGGTCTGCGGCGGGTCGTGTATGCGGCCATGGATCCCAATCCACGACATGCAGGTCGCGCAAATCGAGTGTTAGGTGCCGCCGGTGTGGAAGTGACTTCGGGTGTGATGGAAGAGGAGGCGAAGCGTTGGATTCGACCTTTTCGCAAGGCGATGTTGACGGGGCTTCCGTGGGTTATCTGGAAGACGGCGATGAGTTTGGATGCCCGATTGACGCGTCCTCCCGGGGAAGGGATGTGGCTGACTGGTCCGGAATCGCGGCAAAAAGTTCAGGCATTGCGTGCCGAGGTGCAGGCGATTGTGACGAGCGGCGCGACAGTACGGGCGGATCGCCCGCGTTTGGATTTACGGGACCCATCGTATTTGGAGGGTCGTGAAACGCCCTGGAGGGTGGTGGCGACGGAAGATCCACTTTCCTTGCCTGCGGATGCGCCATTGTTCACGGATGCATGGCGGGACCGAACGTTGGTGGTGCCGCGGGGGAATCCGGAGAAGATGCTTCGGGACTTGGTGGAGGAGCGTGGAGTTCACAGCGTGCTCCTCGAATGTGGTGGAAGAATGGCGGGAAGTTGGATGGATGCCGGACTGATCGACGAGGTGGTGGCATTCATGGCTCCCATGTTGACAGGAGGAGCGGTTCCTCCGTTAGAGGGCAAAGGTTTTGACGAAGGCTGTGCGCTCGACGAGGTCGTGTTCGAGCGATTCGGATCGGATGTGATGATGAGGGCTCGAGTCGCCAAGAGGGGAGAGGCCGGAAAATAGACGGGCCGGTCCGCAGGGGAGCCGGCCCGATGATGGAGCACGATTAGCGGTGCCAAGGAGGCACAGGAACTGGGACCGGCACCGGAATGGGGAGTCGGGTGTTGTGGCTTACCCGGACGACGGTTCGAGAACGGTTGGGTTGTTGGTATTCGATGCGATGGGGCCGCGGGGGCGGGCAAACGGGGCGGCACTGGTGGGCGACCGGGATGCGGCGAGTGCGGAAGACCGGATGACCACAGGAATCGTAGAAGGCGACGTAGCGCTCGGCATACACGGGGCATCCACAAGAAGTACGATGGGATACGTAGCGGTGGGAGCGGGAGTTTCCGTGGGCCTCGGCAGTGGTGGCGGCACCCAACAGAATGGAAGAGAGAGTCAACAGATGAAGGAGTCTTTTCATGATATTCGAAGGAGTTCCTGATTCGCTTTCTTCGACCGTGGGTTGGTGAGAACTATTCATCCGAAAACGAAAAAACCGCACCGGGTTGCCCGGTGCGGTGAGAAGGAGGATCGGGTGGATCAAGCGTGTGCTGGCGGCTGGAGGACTGCTGGTCCGTATTGCAACCAGCGATACGCCACGAGCCCCGCGAGCCAGACGATGGGGTAGGCAAAAATGAGTCCAACCAGGAGCGCGATCACTCCCGCGATGACGATGAGGAATGACAGTAGTCCTAATCCAAAGAGGTTCAAACGATTCCCTTCGGTGATTTTCGAGCTGTAGCCAAAGGCGTCGGCGATGCTGAGGTCTCGGTCGACAATGGCACTATGGTACTGGCCAAGCCGTAGTGCCAGGTAGATGCCGGGAACGATGAAAAGCACTAACCCGATGGCGACCATGATTCCATATAGGAAGCCCGCTACCAAGGCGCGGATGAGTTTGGAAGATTCTCCGAACATCATGGAGATTTCCACGGGCCGACTATCGACGATGTTGAGACCAATGCGGGTGATGCCGAGACCCAGGAACACTGAAAAGACGTGGGAGACGATTTCCAGAAGCCAGTGGACGATTTGGGCTGCAGGTGGAGCCTGTTGAGAGAGGGTGGTGGACCCGGTGCTGATTTCGGCAAAGGTGTCTCCCGAAGATCCCATGCCCAGAATGGCAGTGATCGTTGTTTGAAGGATCCCAAACCCGATGATGAGACCGAGGTAGATGGCGCCGACGGCAATGATGGTTCCGAAGGACCGCTTGGTCAGTTGGAAGGCGTGCGAGATGCAGGCACCGACTTCCAATTGGCTGCTTCCTGGGGGGATCTCCACCCAAGGAGCCGTTGCGGTAGGGGTGCCGGCCGCGATGCCCGCTTCTCCCACTGAGTAGGGGTTGTGGGCGGGTTCGGGAGAGGGGAAGGGCGTGGGGGATGGTCGAGCCCAGATGAGTTCCGGGATTTCGCAAGGGCGCATCCATTGAGCCATGCCTTCCTTCCAGACGAGGTCGGCAAGGGGATCGAGTTCGCCAGCTCGGGCGAGGCGTTCGAGTTCCGGCTCCGGGACTGGCCCAAATTGTTTCCCGCTACGGGCGTAGTACCAGGGATTCATGGGTAAGGAGACTGAGGTTGTGGGAAGAAGAAGGCCCGATTAGGGCTGCTTGGACTCTTCGTGTTGCTCGAGGAATTGTTGTTGGCGTTCCAATTGACGCGCGAATTCCTCGCGCAGGTTTTCAGGAATGATTTCCTGCCCGCGGATTTGATCGGGTGTCTGGGTGGCAATCCAGATGCCGAAGGCGGCGGAAAGGGCCGCGAGGAGGGCCGAAAGGTATCCGAGGATGAGACCGACGGTCGCGAGGCCCTTGCCTTGCCGTTCTGCGGGAAGAGCCCGGATCTGGGAATGGGCCATGTGACCGGTGATGATCGCTGCGACCGCGATGGGGAGGGAAAGGAACCAGAGAATGCAGGTAAAGAAGCCACAGAGCCCGCAGACGAGGGAGGCGATGGCGAGGCCGGAGGTGGTGGCCACCGGAGAAGTCGAGCCAGCCGAGGGGGCTGGAGGGGAGACGGGGGCCTGATAGGGCGAGGCGACTTCTTGAGCCGGAGGAGCCGGGGTCGCGGGTACTTCTGGCGGTGCAGCCGGTTCGCCAAAGGGAAGGTCATCGACGGTGACGGCGGGTTGCCAGTCGGGCATGCCCTCCCGCCACACGAGGTCTTTTTCCGGATCAAATTCGCCGACGGAGGCGAGTCGGGAGAGTTCGGAGACCGGAACCGGGCCCTTTTGTTGTCCGTCGTGCGAGTAATACCATTGGCTCATGGAGCGGATGTAATCGCAGCGCGGTTGTTTCGGCAAGCCCCCGCCGCGCGGCAAAAAACGCCCGCCGGGCGAACCGGCGGGCGTTGATGAAAAAGGCGGAAGGATCAGAGATCCAGATCAGAAGTGGATCGCGTGGCCTTCGGCGGCGAGGGTCGCCTCGTGAATGACCTCGCTCATGGTCGGGTGAGCGTGGATGGTCGAGTGGATCTCCTCGGCGGTGAGTTCTTGATCGAGCGCCAAGCCCATTTCGGCGATGAGTTCGGTGGCGTTGTCACCGATGATGTGAGCTCCCAGCAGTTCGCCATGTTTTTTGCCGTAGAGCAATTTGGCGAAGCCGTCGGGTTCTCCAGCGGCGATGGCCTTACCGATGGCCATGAAGGGGATTTTGCCGACGGTGTATTCGATGCCTTCTTCCTTCAGGGCACGCTCGGTTTTGCCCACTGAGGCGACCTGTGGGTGGCAGTAGGTGCAGCCGGGGAAATTACCGACCTTGCGGACCTTGTGACCCTCAACGAACAGGCCTTCGACGCACTGGATGGCTTCAAAGGAGGCGGTGTGGGCGAGGAGCGGAGGACCGGTCACATCGCCAATGGCGTAGACGCCGGAGATGGAGGTTTCGTAGCGGTCGCCGACTTGGATGAATCCGCGATCGGTGAGGGCCGGTTGTTCGCCACCCGGCAGAACTGGCTGGACGCCGATGGCGACGAGGCAGACATCCGCTTTCAAGGTGCCATTTTCCTTGGCTCCTTCCACGGTGATTTCGACGTGGGTGCCTTTGTCAGCCGTAGCGGTGACCTTGTGGTTGGCGAGGCATCGAATGCCTTGCTTGGTAAAGGACTTTTCGAGTGCTTCGCCGATTTCGGTGTCTTCGACGGGGACCATGGTGGGGGCCATTTCAACCACCGTGACCTTGGTGCCGAAGGCATTGTAGATGTAGGCGAATTCCACTCCGATCGCGCCGGCGCCGATGATGATCATGCTTTCCGGCTGCTTTTCGAGGACCATGGCCTCCTTGGAGCTGATGACCGACGTGCCGTTGAAGGGCAGGGGCGGCAGCTGGCGGGACTTGGCACCGGTGGCGATGATGATGTGCTTCGCCTCGGCTTGGGTCTTGGTGCCATCCGCAGCGGTGACTTCCACTTTCCCGGGGGCCGTCACGGCGCCGAGGCCGCGCACGTAGTCGATGCCGTTCTTTTTGAAGAGGAATTCGATGCCACCGGCGAGGCGGTCAGAGACCTTGCGGGAGCGACCGACGACGGATGACCAATCGTAGCTGAGGTTGTCGAAGGAGAATCCAAACTCTTTCGCTCGGTGGGAAAGGGTGTGGTAAAGCTCGGCATTTTTCAGCAGGGCCTTGGTGGGGATGCAGCCCCAATTGAGGCACGTACCCCCTGCGCGATCGGCCTCAACGCAGGCGACTTTTTTTCCGAGCTGGGCGGCGCGGATCGCGGCGACGTAGCCGCCGGGTCCTCCTCCAATGACGATGAGATCGTAAGCCATGACAGAAATGCTTCTTGGTTCGTTGCGGGCGGAGGTTGGGCGGGAAATGCCGCGGGTGGAAGCGGAAATCGGGAAGTCTTGCGGGATTCGATCTGCTCACCAAAGTTCCGCGGCGTGGAGGGAGACCATCGATGGTTCAAGGTGCTGCCGGCGACGATGTTTTGTGCGGCGCTGTGGGGCAGTGCGTTTCCGAGCATCAAAACGGTCTATGCGATCTGGGAGAAGCAGGGCATTGAGGTGGGGTTACCGGAGTATTGGTGGTTTGCCGGGGTCCGGTTTTCGTTGGCGGGTTTGATGCTGTGGCTGGTCGCGCGGAAGCCATGGACGGAGGTGAAGGCAACGCCGAAGCGGTGGTTGTGGGGGTTCACGCTCACGCAGACCTATGGTCAGTATTTGATGTTTTATTTTGCGGTGGCGATCGCGAGTGGGAGTTTGGCGGGATTGTTGGCGGGGACGGGAAGTTTTTGGTGGATGTTGTTGGCTCCCCTTATGACGGGGGCTCCGTGGCCGAGCCGTAGGCAGTGGCTGGCGATCGGGATCGGAGGCACGGGCATCGCGCTGGCGACGGCCGCGCCGGGAGCGGGCGCTGGGCAACCGGTTCTGGGTGCGCTATTGATGGTGGGAGCGACCGGGATGGGCGCGGTGGGCATTCTCCAATTTGGGAAAATGAAGGGCACGATCGGTGCCCGTGCCGCCACCGGGTTCTCCTTGGGAGTGGGTGGGCTGATGCTGTTGGCGACAGGTGGCTCGACCTTTGCCCGGGCGGGTGAATTGATGTCGCCTCCGGTGATCGGGCTGACCTGTTGGCTGGCTTTTGTTTCGGCGGCGGCTTTCGGGTTGTGGAATCATTTGTCGACGCGGCATCCGGTGCCGTTGTTGGCGGGTTACCGGTTTTTGATTCCGCTGTGTGGAATGGCGGAGTCGCTGATCTTTTTGAAGGGAGAAAGCGCTGGCTGGGGCCTGGTGGTGGGGGCGGTGCTCGTGCTGGGTTCGTTGGTGATGGCACAGCGCTGGAAGTGACCCAGCGGTGCGATCTGCACGATGAGGCGCCCGACTTGCAATGAAAGCGGCCGGGAAAGGCGGCTCGTTACCTGATACGGTTTGGGCCGTAGGTGATTTAAGGTCAGGGGGATTTCAGTGGTAGAGACGGTTTGGGAACGAGACCTGCGGAGTGAAGGCAACGGCCGATGGTCCTCTGGGTTCGAATTCTCCGAAGCCGCCGGACCCCGCCACCAACTCCTATTTTACGATGAAGACGATCCCTGTTCTCAGCCTGATGAGTATCTGGGCCGTGGTCGTGCCGTCCACGGTGCAGGCGCAAGTGAACCGACCTTTTGGCAATCCTGCCCAACGCTCTCAAGTGGAGCGGACGGAGGAGCCGATGCCGGTATCGACCGAGTTCCGCAGCCGCATGCCGGTGAGCTTGGGCGTTCCGGGCAAATCTCTGTTCGACCGAGTGATGCCCGAGAACTTCGACAGCAGCCAGACTGTGGGTGTCAACTTGGGAGAATCGTCCGAGTTCCAGATCTTTCACCGGGCCCTGAAGGTGGCGGGATTGGAAGGGGTTCTCGATCGCAAGGGGCCGTATACGGTGTTTGCTCCGACGGATGAAGCTTTCCGGCAGTTGCCTGATGGGGTTCTCGCAGAGTGGTTTGAGCCTTCGCATCGTGCGACTTTGCGCCGCATCTTGTTGGGTCACGTTGTTTCCGGGAAGACGATGAGTTCTGATTTCCGTTCGGAGGTGGTGTCGACCAGCGCGGGCACGACCTTGTCGATCGCCGTCGGGCAGGGAGCCGTGATGGTGAACGAAGCGACCCTTGAGGAAACCGACCACGAGGCCAGCAACGGGGTGGTGCATGCCGTCAATACGGTGATCATTCCCGAGGTGCGCCCTGGCCAGTGAGGGTGCGCATTCTCTGAACTCGTTTTCCCCTGACCTGTTCTCCGGGTCAGGGGGGTTCTTGGGCGGGAACGTCTTGAAGTGGGGAGGACGTTGCGCGTTCGATCTCCACGTTCTCGACGCCCAGGAGGTCTCGAAGGCGCGTTTTGAGGGTGGAGTCGACCAGATCGAGGAGTCCGGATTTTTTCGCTTCGACGCGCATCTGTTGCCGGAGTTCGCGGAGCAAGGTCGAGCGATCTTCGGGAGTGATGGTGTTGGCCCAGCCGTCTTTTTCACTGAGCACCTCGAAATCGATGAGCTCGACGCCGAGAATATCAGCGGGGGGGAAGTGGGCGACGGTGCGGCCATTTTCCATACGCAGTGAGACGCCATCTTGCAGGCGGTAGCCTGCGGTGATGCGGTAGTTGCCACGGGCGACGAGCTTTTTGGTGCCGGCAGGGAGGTATTTCAGAACGTAGGTTTCGTTTTCGAAGCTACGGGTGGCCGACATGCGAAGTTCGACCAGTGCGAGTTCGCGGATGTCGTTTTGTGAGATGATCTCGGCGCGGCCTTCGACCACCCGGGTGTTGGAGTGGGTCAGTGCGGCGAGAACTTTGTCGAGGCTGCGCTCGATTCCCGAGGAAGTGCCACGGGTGAACCCCTCGACCGCGCGCACGCCGAGCCAGGCGATGGCGATGAAGGCGGCGATGATGGCCAGCAGGCGGAAGGTTTTCCACGCTTCAGAGCGGTGTTCCATGCTTCCTACAACGGAGCGGGTTGACGCATCTGTCAACGCCGGGGGGAGCGGTCGTTTCAGTTGCCTCAGGTCGCGGGCGAGAGTATCCGGCTGGCATGTGGGAATGGCTGACGAATCTTCCAATGTGGCATGGCGTCGGGGTAACAGGCGTTTGGGTGGTGACGATCTCTTTGTTGGCGATGGGGTTGGTGGGCTGTGTCGTTCCGGTGATTCCTGGTCACTTGTTCATTTTGGGAGCGGCGGTGTGGCATGGGCTCATTTTGGGAGAGGATTCAGGGGTGGAGTGGTGGACCTATGTGGTGTTGGGGTCGTTGTTGGTAGGATCGCAAGTGTTTGAGTGGGTGAGTGGTGCGGCGGGAGCGAAGTGGTTTGGAGGGACAAAGTGGGGGGCGGTCGGGGCGATGGTCGGGGCCTTGGTGGGGATGTTCTTCATGCCCTTTGGATTGGTGCTCGGTCCGTTGATTGGTGCCTATGGCTTTGAGGTCGCGTTTGCGCGGATCGGTCAACGAGAAGCCCTCCATTCAGGGGTGGGGTCCGCAGTGGGGACGGTGGCCTCGTTGGTGGTCAAACTGGTGGTGGGAATTCTCATGATCGTGTGGTTCGCGATCGACGTGCCGTTCATCGGTTCCTGAGGACGAGCGATTGTTCCTTGCACTTCAGCGGCGGATGAGGAGACTCCGCGCGCCGCTCCCCGGGCGATCGCTGGTGGGTTTTTCGAAATCCGCCAGAGGAAAGTCCGGACACCACAGGGCAGCGTGCCTCGTGAAAACGAGGGACGGTCGCGTCAAGGCGACTGGACGGAAAGTGCAGCAGAGAGCAAACCGCCGATGGCCCGCAAGGGAACAGGTAAGGGTGAAAGGGTGGGGTAAGAGCCCACCGCGCCGGAGGCAACGACGGTGGCACGGCAAACCCCGCGCGGTGCAAGACAGAACAGGGGAAGGGCTGCCCGTCCGTTGGATCCCCGGGTATTAGTCGCCCCCTGAAAAATCAGGGAAGTCGCTCGTAAAGAGCGTCTTAGAGAAATGATCGTCCGCCTGAGGGAATGGCCTCAGGATTGACAGAATCCGGCTTACAGGGGAGCGGCCCGCCCTTTCTGCTGACGCCTCGTCGAAAGTCTATGCCTGCCAAAATTGGTCTCATTGTGACAATTATGGGCTGATTTCCGGTGCAATAGGGTGTAAAATCCGGGCATGGAAACCATCCGATTCGGCAGCGCCATCGTCCGCGTCTATGAGCGAGGGGACGGGAAGTGGGCGCTAAAATGGCGTGAGGCCGGGAAAGGACGGGGGACTACAAAAACTAAATATGAAGACGCTGTCGAGGCTGCCAAGGCCCAAGCCAAGCGGCTCGACGGTGCCACGGGGAAGCAGTGGGTGACAGGCCAGGATGCCGAGGTGCTTGCGAAGCTGAAGGCAATTGCCGGCGATCGTTCTCCGTTCGCGGTGCTCGATGCCTGCGGTGATGCGCTGAGGCTGGCAGGAGGCTTGGCAGAACTGACCGCTGCGGCAGAGGCCTATGCGAAATCGAAACGCTCGCAGTGGACGTTGGGAGAGCTGTTCCGCCGCTTGGAGGATGAGTATCGGGAACACCGAAGGGCGCAGACGTGGAAGTCACTCAAAGTGGAGCTGAAGCCATTTGCGGATTCTTTGGCCGATCTTGGCCTTGGAGCGATCTCGCCGGATCTGATTGCAGAATGGTGCTCGCGGGGCACGCCGTCGCCCAGGACTTACAACAACCGTCGTGCGAAATGGAGCACGGCGCTCGGTCGCGCAAGGGAGCTGGGATGGATCGATCCGAACCAGCGGACGGCGGCGGAGATCGTGCCGAAGCGTCGGGAGGAACGAAAGTCGCCGTCCATCTGGCCGGTTCCGGACGGAGAGCGGATCTTGAGCCTGCTTCGAGAACAATCGCCGGATTTGATACGATATTTCGCGCTGCAATGCTGGGGAGGGCTGCGACCGTCGGAAGCGCAGGCGATCCGGCTCGACGATCTCACCTCCCATCCGGGCTACGTTCACGTTCGAGCCGCTGTCGCCGGCAAGCTGGGAGCTGAGCGGTTCGTGCCGATGCGGCCAAATTTGGCGGCGATTCTGGGAACGCTGCCGTCTGAGGCCGACGTGTTGATACCGCCCTCACGTGATCCAAGTCGGAAAAAGCGCGATGAGGAGAGGCTGAGGGTGTTCGCGGCGCCGCTCAACGCCGATACGCGGCTGTCGGGGCTGGTGAGGGAGGCTGGAATCCTAGATCGGTGGCCGAATGACGTCTGCCGTCACTCATTCTGCAGCTACCGATTGGCTCAGACCCATTCGATCGGAAAGGTGGCAGAGGAAGCTGGGAACTCCGAGGCGATAATCCGTCGCAACTACCGGCGTCCGGTTCCGGTGGAAGTGGGGGAAGCGTGGTTCAAGATCGGGCTATGAGTGCTACGTGTTTACGGGAAGATGAAAGCGATGGTGAGGATCATGGTTTCTCCTTGGGTCCGTCCTTCGGATCGGGTAGTGGTACAGTTTCAATCGAGAAGGGCAACGACCTCTTCGAGTGACCAGACGTGATTGCTCACTCCAGCCTCCATCGCAGGGGTGACGCGGAGCGTCTGATGGATACGGCAGAAATTGTAATGCATGTAGTGGAGCGCGATGGCGTGTTCGTGGTTCTCAAGCTTCTTGCTGAAACTATTCGTCAGGCGGGTGAAACGCCGCATCCCCATCCGCATGGTGAGGTTCTGACGTTCGACGTAAGAAGTGGAAACGTGCTTCTTGTCGGGCTTGCCAGTGATGTCCACCTTCTTGGCTCCGGTGCATTCAGCAGGGCTGTATTTGCGCTCCGGGGATTTGTCGCTGGTCGCCCCATACTGTTTCACAAGCATGGCGTAATTGATTTCCGTTCCGAATGCTTCTTCCACAGCATCCAGGTATGCCCTGTGGCCGTCCGTTGTAAGTTGGACGCGATTGGCGAGGCGGGCAGCAAGGTCTTGCATGAAGTCCCAAGCGAAGCCCGCGTCACGCCCTCCGACATGCCAGCAGGGAACCAGCTTCGTGTCGGCGCAAAGGGCAACCCAAGTCCAAGCATCGCCCCATCCCTCCGCCTTTTTTTCGGCGCTGGCGTTCTTTCCCTTAGCTCCGACGAACGACCAGATTTCATCGCAGTGGATGCGCTTGCAGGGGAGGTTGCGGAAAACCTTGGCCTGATAGTTGGAGCAGGCCGCACCGAGGTCCGAAAGGAGCTTCATGACCGTAGTGCGATGGACGCCAGTCATCCGGGTGATCGAGCGGAGGGAGTTTCCCTCAACCAGCATAGAAACGACCATCCTGCGTTTCTCGGTGCTCAGCTTGTTCATGGGCGGATGGTGGCATCACCACCTCCTCGGTCAAGCATTATGTTACAGTTTGCGAAAACGGACAATTTCCCGATTGACCACGATGCTTGGATTTCCTAAGGCTTCCGGCACACCCATGCCAGACCTTTTCAATACCTCAGAATACCGAACGCCAGGCCAGCTGATCAAAGATCGGCTTGAGGAGCTTGGCTGGACTCAGCGGGTGCTGGCCATCGTCCTTGGAATGGATGAGGGCGGCATCAACAAAATTATTTCCGGGAAGCGCCCTTTGGACGCCTCCAACGCGATCGCAATCGGCGACGTACTGGGCATCGAGCCAGCAAAGCTCATGGCGATCCAAGCTGATTACTCGCTTAAGCAGGCCGAGTTAATCGAGCGACCCGACCCTGGA
Source organism: Haloferula luteola (assembly GCF_014201715.1). Classification (GTDB taxonomy): domain Bacteria; phylum Verrucomicrobiota; class Verrucomicrobiia; order Verrucomicrobiales; family Akkermansiaceae; genus Haloferula; species Haloferula luteola. The sequence continues at coordinate 155,157 of NZ_JACHFD010000006.1, read as the reverse complement.
CGGGCGACGAGGGCAAAGTTGTTCGGCAGCCTTCCCATCGCAGATATGATCAAGCGTGGATGGCTTGACGCTGAAAACATGCGCGATGTCCCGAAGGTTGAATCGGCCTTAACCAAGTTCTTCGGCTGTGAGTCTGCCGAGGAGATCGAGATCCTTCCGCATGCGGCCAAGAAAACGAATGTGAACACCCCGGCGACGCCGGCTCAATTGGCTTGGCTATATCGTGTCAGGCAGATCGCGGCCGAAATGATTGTTCCCCCCTACACGTTAAAAAAGGGACAATCTGCGGTGACAAAGCTGCGAGCTCTGAGGGTTTCGGCGGATGCCGTGCGCAAGGTTCCTCGCATTCTGATGGAATCAGGAATCCGTTTCGTTATCGTCGAATCCCTCCCCGGCGCGAAGATCGATGGTGTATGCTTTTGGTTAAACGAAAGATCGCCAGTAATCGGGATGACTCTTCGATTCGACCGGCTTGATAACTTCTGGTTCGTGCTTCGGCATGAGCTTGAGCACGTTATTCAAGGCCATGGCCGCGAACAAATGATGCTCGATGCCGAGCTTGAGGGCGAGAATGCAGGTAGCGGTGCAGACATTCCCGAAGAGGAGCGCGTTGCCAACGAAGCCGCTTCTAACTTCTGCGTTCCGGAGAAAAACATGCAGAGCTTTATTAAGCGTAAGGCCCCTCTCTTTTCGGAGAGAGATCTTCTGGGGTTCTCCCGAAGCTTAGAAATTCATCCCGGAATTGTAGTGGGACAACTCCAACATAAAACCGGACGGTATGAGATATTCCGAAAGTATCTCACGAATGTCCGTGAGAAAGTTGCTCCCTCGGCTTACATCGACGGTTGGGGCGAAATTCACCCAGTCGAAAACTGATCACCAACAATCCAGCTATGGAGACTAAACACCAGAAAATGCAGGCATTCATTCGTCACTACAAAAACAAGACGAATGAGAAGGAAGTGGACATGCACAAGGTTGCCGACATGGCTGCCAAAATGGGATGGAAGCTTCCAAAACCGGCCACCGCGCTCGACTTGCTAGCCAGAGAGTTCTCTAAGGCGGCAAGGGAAGAGACGCGCGTGGACAATGTCACAGGTCAACCCTATCGGGTAAATCACGCCTACAAGGCTGATTCAAACGGCAACCTTGTGCTGTGGATTGATATCGATGAAGCACCTCGTGGACCGATGCTCAAATCGGCGATCAATCGTCGTGAGCAAGTAGTGGGCGACCTTGTACAGCTTACGCTCGACTTGGATCACTGGAATCGAGTGAATCCCGCTGAAGATCCAATCGAGATGGAAAATGACTTTACTGAAGACGTGCAGTGGAGATTGAACGGTGGCGACGCTCAAGAAGACGTTGCTTAGTCCTTCTTTTTCCACCGCGCCAACGCTGCAATACGGGCGATCTCGGAGCGTTGCTCTTTTGTCAGCGCCCGCGCCCTTGCTTTGCCACCCTTTAGTCCGCCCTTCCTTCCAAGCTCAATAGCGGCTTTGTCCTTCCCGCTGTCGTCAGGCGGAGTTTCTTCCTGAGTGTCCCCTGTGGATTGATCCACGATAAACTTCGCGAGCTGATTGGGGTCGCGTGGTCGTTTTCGTGAGCGGTCAGGCATGGCCTACGCTCCCACGGATCGCGTCCCGATTCAAGCGGCCTGAAAAAACCCGGATTTACACTGTACCACTACCTCGGATCGCGGGGCATGGACGGGGCAGTAATTACGGTGTATAGGAGAAAGATTCAAACTGGGCCATCACCCAGTAGTTGGTCCGCTGCTTCTAACTTCATCCGTTGGCGTTCTTTTTGATCGAACACCTTGGCGTCCACCTCAGCACAGTAGCGGTGAAATTCTGTCATCGCGTGCTCGGACACCTCGTTTCTTTCAGGCGCCACAGTAGTCTCGCCGAATGGTACCGTGGTCATGAAGTTCGGAACATTGAGCTCTGCCTGGGTGGCTGGTGCCGCCTCAAGCTGCGGATTCTCAGAAATGGCCGGAGTATCGGACTGCATCTCGGTTTGTCGTTGGTCGAGCCTGATCTTGGTTTCAACCGTCATCAGTTCCACCAAATGGCTGTAATCCCGCTCTGCTATCAACTCCGCTGAATCAGCAATTCGAAGGAGTGCGGAAAGGGCAACAGATAGCACCCAACATGAAATCGCAGATGGGAGCGCCCAAATTGAGATCCATAATAGGGCGGAATTTTTGCCTTCTGTGGCTCCATAAAGCAAGAGGCATCCTCCGGCGAAGAATAGAGCGATGAGGCCGAAAAGACTAAGTGCAGCAACAGCTGGATGAGAATGCTTATCTGACACACGGAAATCTAACGGTCGATTTCCCAGGGAGGCAAGGCATCACTTGTTGTCCGCTTTGTCCAGCCAACCCAGCCACTCGATTGGTTCTTTGACGACGATATCGGGATGGGATCGATTCAGGGATTTGAGAACTGGCACCTTGGTCTTTCCGTCTCGCGGCGAAACGTACGAGAGACCAGCTTCGATCTCTTCCTGCGTAGCCACGCGGGTCTGATAGACCTTCAGCGCCTTCTCGCCCCCGCAGTCGAACAGGTAAATTTGGCCCTTTTTGAGGGTGGGGTTGGTGAGGGTGTTCCGTTCGCGCAGGATCACGACTGAGCCGTCGGGATAGTTCGGCGCCATAGAGTCACCATGCAGTTGGCAAGCGAAGCGTCCTGGGCCGACTTGGCGGTTCGGAGTCCAGGTGTCACCATCGGTGTGGACTGGTGAGCCAGCTGCTGCGTGGAGGAGGGTGATCTCGGGGAAGGCTAAGATGGAGTCGCAGTCTCCGGCGGATTCCGAGCTTGAGACGAGTTGTCGGGCATTCGCAATCACAGCGTCGCGCATGAAGTCGCGAAGGCTCTTGTAGCCCTCCTGGTCCATTGCTTGGCGAATTATCTTCGCCTCACCGAAAGAGAACTGAGGCTCTCCAAGGAGATCGTCGCACATCAGCCTCTCAATGAGCCGCAAAGTCGGCTCGGGGATGGGCTTGCGTTTATTCGCGGCAAGCCAGTTCGCAATCGTGCCCTTAGCTGCGCCCGTCTGCTCAGCGAGCCAATCCCTATCCCGGCGATTGTCATCCAGCCAACGTTGGATCTCCTGAGGAGTAATGGATTCCATGTCTCGATAGTCGCAAATTGAGAACGAAATGCAAAAGAAATTCATTCAAAGTGAATTTTGGGGTTGCGAGAGTTCTCAAAAGGAAGTCTTTTCGGGTCATGCGATCACCAATTGCGAATCCGCCTGCCCCAGAGTGGGCCGAGGGCCTCCCTGAAGAGGTCGTCCGCGCAGTCCGCCAAGAGGCCATCCGCCGTGGCGTCCGCGCTATCGAGATCGTCCGAGAGTGGACGATTCAAGCTGCTCAATCCCTCACCTCGAAAAGCGAGAAGTCGGCCTGATCCGATGAAACCGACCCTATCGAAAGTCGCCGCCGTGCTGCGCGGTTCCCTGCGAATCCGCAAAGACGAGCCCGCGCCGCCGATGCCGGCGAGCCTCCCGGCCTATCTTGAGCGCCACTTCGCCGCTCAAGACCGTGGCGACTTCAACGGGCTGCGAAACCTCCCGACCGAACGCTACCCGAAGACCGCGTGATGAAGCTCCAACCCATGGCGACCATCTGCCGTTTCATCGGCAAGCGCCCGAAAGACTCTCAACAATTGCTCGATTGCGGTCTGCCGGTGGCCCGGATCCCCGGGGATCGTAAGCATACTCCGCGGGTGGTGCCTGCGGCCTTCTTCCGCTGGATGGCGGACCGGGCAGGCGGGGAGGTGACGGAAGATGACATTAGGCGGGACTTCGAGGACTTCTTGAAAGGAGGGAAGGCGTGAGCGGCACCTCCCACCTCAACCATTTCTCCCAGCTCAATGAACGCATGGGTGGCGACCATGGAAAACAATGCCCCTCCCGGGTGGGGGTTAAATCGATCCGTTCATGGGCTGGGAGCCCAATCGAAAAGCCCCCGACCAGCTGCAACCGGTCGAGGGCAAGTGAACTGAATAACAAACAGAACAAACGCAAATGAGCACCGAACAAGACCAACGTCAAGATCTGCCAGCGTGGCAGGTGGACGCAACCCGTGAGATGAGGGAAATTACCGCTCGCCTCCGTGATGAGTTCCCTGATCTGCGACTGTGTCCAGTAGGACTCACAGGAGGAACGTTCTTCACCACCTGTAACATTCCGCCCCGTTATCCTATCATTGAAGGTGATAGTCTGGGTGAGCTTGAGCAAGCTGTTGCGAGGTTCGCAGGAAAGGAGGCTTCATGATTCCGTCCAGCGCTGCCCTGTTTTTCTGCGGGGTAATCCTCTTCGCCGTCTCCTTCTTCTTCGGATGGTGTCTGCATGCACTCTGGTCGGCCGGAAGGGTAGCCCGCGCCGTCGAGCTGGCCCGCCGGGAAACTGAAAATCTGTTTCACGCTCACGGGGTGCGAGATCCCCGAGAGGCAACCTCAGCACGTATCCAGTGAGCTCGATCAACTTAAATAACGAACGCATGGAGGCGTTCCTCGACACGATCGCGGACCAGGTGCGCGAAGCCCTACACGAGCGCTCAGACGATATCCTCAAGGCATGGCACGAGAACATTGAGGAGGCACAGGAGAACGCGAAGGACTTCCCGCCGCTCAAAGTGGCAATGTCAGCTGCCGTCGATATCGAAGCCGCTCGTATCGAGACCTCCATCAGCTTCACCGCGAAGTATCAGACCAAACTATCGGCACCATTGCCGGACCCAAACCAGCCCGAACTACCGGGCGTTGAATCCTGAATTTCCAAGATCCAATGCAGACTTTATCAAAATCACCCGCCGATTTGGCTCCCTATCAGCCTTCTTCTGAGTTCCCTTCTACTGGGCTCAGCATCTTCGACAGTGGAGCCTTTGAACGCCTCTATCAGGTTGCACATGCTCTCGCAGCAAGCTCCTTGGTGCCGAAGACGCTCTGTGAGGACAAATCCGGACCCTATTCGCCCGAGAAGATCGCAGCCAATTGCTTGCGTGTCGTCGAGCAAGCGTCCCGTTGGCAACTTTCACCCTTTGCTGTTCTCGATTGCGCAAGTGTCGTCCACGGGCGCCTCATGTGGGAAGGTAAGCTGGTCGCATCGGTCATTGATGCGAAGCTAGGGATTCGGCTCGACTACGAATACTCCGGAAGCGGTAAGCAGAAGAAAGTCGTCGTCTCAGGTCATTTCCCCGATGAAGACAACCCTCGGACTATTGAGGGCACCGTGGCGCAATGGGAAACCACCGGCAATGGATCCCCTTGGGCGAACCCCGACAATTGGGAACGTCAGCTCGCCTACCGTGGAGCCCGTGAATGGGCACGGCGCCATGCTCCAGCTGTGATGCTCGGGGTCTATTCTCCTGACGAATTCGAGCCGGAACCTATGCGAGACGTCACTCCGCGGCGCGCGATTACCCGCAAGCAAGCGATCGATCCGCAAGCCGAGATCGTGCCAAACGAAGCTGAGGGAGGCGTTGAAGGTGGAAGACAAGTGGCTGAGGCGAAAGCTGAGAACCCTGCTCAGATCCATCCCAACCCATCGATCACGCCTGCCTCAGGTCGGCAAAAAAAGGATCGCATTCATCGAGATGGGAGATTCCGAAGCCTGAGTGAGAAACAGACCGAATCCGGGAACCCCTTTTGGGTCGCAAACTTCAACATCGGGGGCAAATCCATCGATCTATCGACCTTCTCCTCCTCCCTGGGTGAGGATTTGAGCCGACTAGATCAAGGCACAGCTGTGCGCCTTACGATCACCTCAAGCACGAAGGGGCAGTTTACACTGGAAGACTACCAGCTCCTCGAGAACTCAAACGCGGAAGGGGATTTGCTGTGAAGGTTATTGCTGCAACGCCCCGAACCGAGGAAGAGTTCAAGCTGATCCCGCTTGAGGTGGAGACGAAGGGAGAGGTGCTCGCCTCGAACATCGTCGAGTTCCGGGAGATGGTCCGTGCCGCTCTCGGGAGGATCAATCGAGACCCGAAGACAGACGAGGAATTTGGCCAAGCCGATTCCAATATCAAAGCTCTGAAGGTGGCGGAAGAATCCATCTCGAAGGCCATCGAAGAGATGGACCAAGGCGATGTTGCCAAACTGAAGGCTTCGTTGAAGGAGGCCGGAGAAGAAGTGAGACGTGCGAGGCTCGATCTCGACAAGCTGGTGAAGGCGAAGAAGCAGGAGGTGCGAGATAAGCACATCGCTGACGCAATTGAGCGGATCGAATGGGACGCACCGGTCAGCCAGCGTGAGCGCACTTTCGGCGGTGAGCTGGAAGCTGTGATCAAAGGCAAGAGAGTGCTCAAGTCCATCATCAAGGACCTCAAGACGACGGTGGCCATCATCAATGGCAGGATCTCGAAAGCGAAAGCGATCCTCGACGAGTTCGAGGGCGTCCACGGTCGCGAGCTGATTATGGATCGTCAGTCGCTCGAAACGAAGACGCCCGACCAGGTGGAGGCCGAACTACGCCGCCGCCTCGATGTGAAGCGTGCCGAGGACGAGAAGCGCAAGGCACAAGAAGAAGCCGCGAAGGCTCGCGCCGAAGCTGAGGCGGCGAAAGCAGAGACTGTGAAGCAGGCGCAGGCACCCAAGATGGAGGGCGCTTCGGTGATCGCCCCGTCACTCGACGATTCACCTTTCGCACGGAAACCGAAACCTCAGGAGGCCTCGGATGCCGACATGGATGCAGCATCGGAATGGACTGTGTTCGAGTCCGCGGTGGTGATGGCCTTTGGCCCGATCAAATCTGCCAAGGCGAACCTCAAGCATCCGTCGAATGTCGAACGGGCAACGAAGTTTGCTTCAGCGGTCAATGCAGCGTGGCACGCAGCGAAAGAGGGAGGTGCTCAGTGAAGATCATCACAGGAATTCACCAAGGGCACGAGGAGTGGGATCAGCTCCGCGCCGTCCGTCCCACGGCGTCTGAGTTCGGCAAGATACTCACTGGCGGTGGGAAGGCCTCCGGCCAGCGCGAGGCCTACATGCGAAGATTGGCTATCAGCACCAAGTATGACCTTCCGAAATGGACAGGGAACAAGTGGACAGATCGAGGTCAGGCGCTTGAACCCGAAGCTCGCGATAGGTTTCGCGAGGAGACCGGTTTCAACGTCCGCGAGGTTGCCTTCATCCAGAGCGACCATTGCATGGCGGGCGGCTCGCCTGACGGCCTGATCTACGACATGTTCGGTGATCTCGGTGAAGCTGTGTCCGGTATCGAAATTAAGTGCTTCAACCTCGATAAGCACCTCTCGATCCTAGAAAAAGGAGAGCTTCCGACTGAGAACATACCTCAGGTCCACGGCCACCTTTGGCTCTCAGGGTTCGATGCGTGGGCGTTTGTTCTCTATTGCCCAGAGGCGTACCCACTCGATTTCAAAGTGATCGAAGTGCGGCGAAATGCCTACACTGAGCAGCTTGGTGAGCACGTGACCCAATTCTGCGCGGAGCTGATCGAGCGGACGCCTGAGTTTCTCGAGGAGTTCGAAGCCGATCATATCCATAAGCCGGTGCTGGAATGTATGCCTTCGATCTGTCGTTCACTTGGGATGGAGGTGGCGGCGTGAGCTTTCACATTGCAGACCTCTTCTGTGGGGCTGGCGGGACATCTGCCGGCGCGATGGAAGCCATCGAGGCTATGGGGAAGCGCCCCTCCTTGACGGCGATCAATCACTGGCCGCGAGCGATCGAAACGCATACGGCGAATCATCCCGATGCGCGGCATCTCTGCACGGGCATCGACGCAGTGAATCCTCGCGAACTCTTTGGCGAGGGCGAGCTGGATCTGCTGTGGGCGAGCCCGGAATGCACTCACCACTCCATCGCGAGGGGCGGAAAGCCGATCAATGACCAAAGCCGCGCCACCGCGTGGTGCGTAGTCCGGTGGGCTGAGGCCCTCAGGCCTCCGGTGATTTTGATTGAGAATGTTCCCGAGTTCCAGACCTGGGGGCCAATCGGCAGCAAAGGGCGTCCGCTCGCCTCCAAAAAGGGGGAGACGTTTCAGGCTTGGCTGGCCGCTCTCAGATCTCTGGGATACAAGACCGATTTTCGGCTCTTGTGTGCCGCCGACTACGGCGATCCAACAACTCGGACGCGGCTTTTTGTTCAAGCGGTGCGCGGCCGGAGGAAAATCGTGTGGCCAGAGAAGACACACTCGAAGGGTGATGACCTGTTTGCAACACGCCGCTGGACTCCAGCGCGGGAGATCATCGACTGGTCGCTGCCGGCCGGTTCGATCTACGAGCGGAAGCGTCCACTGAGCGACAAGACCATGGCTCGGATCATGGCGGGGCTGAAGAAGTTCGGGCTGGGACCGTTCATCACGCCGGGCAATGGCGAGAGACCAACGCAGGCGCCGCGTGTCCACGGGCTCGGCGAACCTCTGCCAACTGTCACTGCTCAGGGGCACCTTCATTTGGCGGAGCCGTTCATCGTCGCTTGGGACAACCAAAGCGGGGGACCGGGAGGAGGCATCAGTTCGATTGAAGAACCGATCTCGACTGTGGTCACAAAAGCGAGACACGGAGTGGCTGAGCCCTTCCTTGTCGAGCTGCGCGGCACGGCCGCTGGGCAGATCAACAGCACGGCCCGGAGTCTCAGTAATCCAGCTCCCACCGTCACGGCAGGGGGTGCCCACTTGGGACTTGTTGAGCCATTCCTGATCAAGACCGCGAACGGCATGAGCCGTGCCGGGGAGGCGAGTCGCGTCAAGTCGCTCAATGATCCCACCCCGACCATCTGCGGCGAGCGTGGAGATCTCGCGCTAATTGAACCTCATCTCCTCCCACAGCAGAGCGACGGAAGGCTGCGTCCGATCAGTGAACCAGCTCCGACCGTGGCGACATCAGGAGCAATTGCTCTCGTGGAGCCGTTCCTTGTTTCGTTCTACGGGAACGGTCAACCACATGACATCGACCAGCCAGCACCAACCGTCACCTGCAAGGACAGGTTCGGCCTGGTCCGTCCGGTGATCGACATTGATGGCAACCGCTACTTGCTCGACATCCGTTTTCGAATGCTTCAACCGCACGAATTGGCGGCGGCGCAAGGATTCCCATCCCACTACCAATTCACCGGCACGAAGACTGATCAGGTGAAGCAGATTGGGAATGCGGTTCCTCGTCGGCTCGCTCGAGCTCTGGTGGCCGCAGTTGTTGGGCAACGTGAGGACGTTTCGCACCTCGTGGACGCAGAGGAAGGGAAGGAGGCCGCTGCATGAGCGATCAACTCAATCTCGATCTCGAAGGCAATGACTTCGAGACGCGCCTGCGCTTCCAGTGGTCGGAGAATGCGCGTCGGCAGCGTGAATTTTGGACGCCTGAGCGCCTTTGCCTCTCATGGATGCAGGGAACAACGCCCAATGATTCAGACATGCGATGGTGGGTGGCTCAGCCTGCCTACCGTCGGCGATATTGGCTCGATCTCCACCAAAGGGCAAAGCAGCAGGCGGCTCAGTCGCGTCGAGCGATCGCACCTTTCCACATTTTCGAGGCTGAGGTTTTTGAGAATGCCGCGATCATTGAGCGTCAGGACGAGGCGCTGACGGTGCGATTCCTTGACTGGATTCGCGAAGACTTCAAAGCGGGGAGGTCCTGCTCGATTGACGTCAGCACTGCAAGCCCGGGACAACGTCACCGCTCGCAAGCGTGCCTGGATGAAGCAATACGACGGGCAGGAATCCCGGCTGAGTGCCTTGGAGTTGAGAGGAGGTCCGCATGAAATCTGGAGACCGCAATAAGCTTCAGCTCCTGCAGATTCTCCGGAGTATCTTCGGCGACTCGGTCTCAACGGAGCACCGGTTTCACGCGACGAGGCGTTGGCGGTTCGACTTCGCAGTGCCAAACAAGATGCTCGCGGTCGAATATAACGGGCACGGCCAGACCGGCGGCGGGCACATCGGACGGCACGCATCCATCACGGGTATGTCCGGTGACTGTGAGAAGCTCAACGAAGCCCAGCGGCTTGGGTGGAAGGTGCTCCAATTCACGGCACTTCATTTTCAGGAGAAGGATCGAGCTACGCACAAGCTGACCTCTCCACTTGAGACAATTCGTGCAGCAGCAGATTTCGCCCCAACTGAATCGGCCCGACTCTCTAGTTCTGGAACCCAGGGCACTCTTTTCTGACTCTATGGAATGGCTCAATTTACACAGCAGCGTTCTCGACTCGCCTGAGTTCGTGGGCGAGGAACCGGTGAATCAGGCTACTTGGCTCAAGCTCCAGCGCTTCTGCATCGGACAGGAGAACGGCGGCCGCATCGAGTCGTGCAAAGACTGGAAAGACCGTAAGTGGCAGCAGCTGGTCCGTGTGACCAGACGCGAGATCGAAACCGATTCGGAGCTTTGGGAATGGGACGGGGAAAGCCTCGTGGTTCTGTTCTACCCGGTCGAAAAGGAAACCGAGGTGAAAACCAATCGTGCCAATGGCCGAAAAGGGGGAAGGCCGAAAAAGAAAACCCAACCCGATACCCCGGAGGTAACCGAAAATAAACCACCCGGTTTCGAATCGGAAAACCCAACGGAATCCCAACGCTTCGAAATCGCTGAAACGGAAAGGAAAGGAAGGGGAAGGGAAGGGAATGAGGAAAGGAAAGGAAGGGAAGCTGCTGCCGCAGCTCGCGCCCGCGAGGCGGAGTCGCTGGTATCCGCCTGTCCACGACCTGATCTGACCATGCCAGCCCTTGAGGCCGCAAGGAAGTGCATCAAGCGGCACGACGGCAACCACACCTTCGACGAGATTCTTGAAGCCACCAAAGCCGCGACCGCGGCAGTCAGGCGTTGGCCCGAGAACGAACGGATCGCCTGGGCACCAAGCGCCGAAAAGTTCTTCCGGGACGACCAATGGCGTCGAGCCCCGGAAAGCTGGGAGTCGCGTCGAGCTGCCAAGGTCGGCCTGAACAAACCCGCGACCATCGATGTCGGTGGTCGCAAACCTCAACTTCTCAACCTCGATGACTGATCCCACAACCACCATTGAAACCGACGACGAGCGTTCGACGATCGAGGTCCGGGCCTGTGATTCCTGCGGCTCGCCGTCGCCCTACGAGCCTGTGCTCATGTTCGGAAAGGACATGCTCGCTCACTGCCGGCACCTCTGCGATGCCTGCGAAGCCCGGGAAAAGGAGCAACAGGCTGAGGAAGACCGAAAGCAGGAGATCGCGGACATGAAAGCGAAGTGGGAGGCCATCGTGCCTGCGGATTATCGGGCCACCGACATCGAACATGCCGACTTCAACCGCCGGGTCTGGATGCGAATCCGTGACGAAGCATGGGAATCGCGTTCCATCGGGCTCGTCGGGCCTCCAGGCCGAAGCAAAACGCGGATCCTGGCCCTCGTGGCGAAGAAGATGATTCACCGTCACCGCACCATCGGGTGGATGAACACCTTCAAGCTTGAGCAGGCGTGGCGGGATCGGACCGACAGGAGGCTCGGCGAAGAGGCTCGCAAGCAGCTCCGGGTGTGGCAGCGCTGTCGTGTTCTCTTCCTCGATGACCTGGGAAAGTCAGCATGGACGGCGCCACTTGAAACAGCGCTATTCGAAATCCTCGAACATCGCCACGGGGAGGGACTGGTGACCCATTGGAGCCTCAACCCTCAGCCGGACGACATCGACGAAGATTTCTCGTCGCCCGAGGTGCTGACGGCGGCACTCGACCCAGATGGCGTGGCCTCGAAGCGCAACCGGTTCGCGCCAATCCTCTCTCGCCTAATCAACAACACCCTGATCGTCCCCGTTCGATAAATGAGTGACCGAAAAAATATTTCAGGCGCGAGGAAAACCGGGACAGAGTCCCGGTTAAGGACTTCGGGAGATCCAGTTTTGTGTCTCTCGGAAATCATTAAATTGACTGGTGTTGCAATCAGTAGAGCCGCGGAAATCTGCGGTTTCGAGGAGAGCACTTTTAGGAAGTGGTTTTCTGGTCGCAGGAGTCCTGCCAAAGCAACTGTTCTTGCTGCCATCCACTCCCTCGAAAGCAGCGACTACATGCGGATTCGCCTGGAGGAAGTGCATCACATCAAGAGGAAGCCGAGCGGCCTCTACCAAATGAGGGCAACGATCGATCGAGGGCCAAAGCTCGTCGGAGTACGCATCACACAGGGGCTGGGGACGAGAGATCTACGGGAGGCACTTGAGCGCCGCGACTTAATCATCGCGGCGTTGGAAAAGGCAGAGCGAATCTCAAATGGGTAGAAAATTGAGAACACCTCGTTTTATTCGGATCTTAATTCGGCACTATGAATTCCGCTTGAGCTATTCAGGCCAATTCTCTTCGGCAATTTCATCTACCACAGTCCAGTAGCGATGCATGTGAGCGACTGTGCCAAGAGCGGCATCGGTGCGAACATAATCTGAGTAGTGAATGGTGTCGCCTTGGGGGACGGCATCAACGATCTCAACCGAAATATCAAACGTGAATGGATGGTTATAAGTTCTCACCAGAACTGGCATTTTTACATTTCGAGGGATAGGTGTCCCCCCAATGGGGGAGGCGAGGACTAAATCTGTCTGAGACTCTTTATAGTCAAAGGTGTGCTCCCAAGTTCCAATCATCACGGTAGTCGGAAGAGAAGGTGGATTGCACCAGAAATCATGGTACCATTCGAGGAACTCGAAATAGGATTTGTCATCCCTTGGTTCCCATGATATCGCGTAGGTGGTTTTGCTTTTGAGTTGAATATCAGCCAGCTCTTTGTATTTGATTCTGGCTGCGAGCCAGTCTTGTTGGGATATAGGAGAATTTCTAGGGCTGAACCGGAGCCGAACACGCTGGCCATAATAGGCGAAAACTTCATCTCCGTTCTCATTTGCCATCATTGAAGTTCTTCCATTATAGACGCGAGCGCATCTTTCGCGGGAAGTTTCTGTTTTTGATTGAAGGTTTAATTCGTCGATTGGCAAGGTTAACCAATTGAGAGCATATGAGGCGGTTCCCTCGGGCCAACCCTTTATGGTGCTGTCCTGAAAGCGACCGTACCTTACGGTCTCAGAGAATGTTTTCCGCTCAATAGCCGAAAATGCTGCAAGATCTCGTTCCCGCTCCGTTCGACTGCTATGGCTTGCGAGGAATTCTAGCGCAATGGTTAGGATGCATGAAATCCCGATCAGTACAACCATGATACGCCCGGCTTTCGTGAATCTGCCTGTCTCCGGGCATCTAGTGCCGTAACAAATTCCCGTTAACGCCAGTGTCGCGGCGATCACGGAAATGCTTGAGCGAAGGATCGAAAAGTAGTCCACGCTCGCCATTTTAATTCTCTGATCAGGGACGGCAGCTAAAATAGGAGCTTGAATTTATAATGCCCTCTCGCGTTTTGGTGTAGGAAGGGGACCACGGCTCCCGGTTGACCTGTTTTCCGTTGCGTCGCGTACTTCCAACGTGACTCGCCCGACAAAGCGCCAGCCGAAGAAGAACGCCCCAGCCAAGAAGGCTGCGAAGAAGCGTGTAACTCGTGAATGCCGCATCTCGGAACCATCGTTGACGCCTAAGCAGCAGATGTTCTGTGAAGAGTATCTCGTCGACCTGAACGCAACTCAGGCTGCCATCCGGGCTGGATACAGTGAAGCGACGGCGAAGGAGATCGGTTTCGAAAACCTCACAAAACCTCATATCCAGACTGAGGTTCAGAGGCTCATGGTCGAGCGGTCGAAGCGGGTCGAGCTGACTGCAGATCGAGTGCTTCAGGAACTGAAGGTGATGGCGTTCTACGATCCTGGCGATCTTGGAAAGGCCAGCATCAACTGTCCGGCTGATATCGCCAAGCTTCCGGAAGAGGTTCGGCGGGCAATTATTGGCTGGTCATGGGACCGGAATGGAAACTTTACGCTCAAGCTTGCGGGCAAGACTCAGCAACTGGAACTCCTTGGAAGGCACCTGAAGATGTTCGCGCAGGGGATCGAGCACAGTGGTCCGGATGGGGCGCCACTCAATTCTGCGGTGGGGCTCTCACCGGAGCAGTTAGAGGCAGTTGAGAGAGTGCGACAGATCCGGGAGACGCAGTCGGCAAAGCGCGAGGGTGACGGAGCATGAGATACTGTCTTACGCCCGCAGAGCACGCGATTCTTGAGCTGGGACGCAACCCTTACGATTGGCAAATCGCAGCCCTTGAGGCGATTGGCCTTCAGGAATTCGGAGGGCCACCTGTCGCGCTCGCTGCTGCAAATGGATCGGGAAAGACCAACGACGTTATCGCGCCGGCAATCTCGTGGTTTCTGAGGAAATTCCCGCAAGGGTGGGTGATCATGACTTCAGGGTCATGGAATCAGCTCAAGAATCAGCTATGGCCTTCGCTCGCCGGTCTGAAACGGTTGAATCCTGGCTGGCGTGTCCGGCGAGGTTCTGAGTGCACAGTCACCACACCCACGGGAAGGCAGAGCGGAATTGGTGGCGTGATCGGATTCTCCACCAACGATCCCAACCGAGCTGAAGGATGGCACCCTAAGCTGCCTCGAGATCCGCTGTCGGGTCTTTCTGATGATCCGGTTTTCATCATCGTCGACGAGGCAAAGGGAGTCCCGGATGAGATCTTTGGTGCCTTCCAGCGATGCACTCGGAAGTTCCAACTCTGGACCAGTTCACCTGGGAAGCCTGAGGGGAAATTCTTCCAGGCGTTCAATCGAAACGCAGGACTCTACTGGACGAGGCGGATTCCGTCCTCTGAGTGCCCTCACATCGACCCTGCAAAGATCGCCTTCGACCGGGAGGAGCTTGGGGAAGATTCTCCATTGTTCAGGTCGATGCACCTAGCTGAGTTTACCTCGCTAGACACCCGGGTCGTCATCACCCCGGAAGCTCTGACGTTGGCGTTTGTGAGGCAACCGGAGAAAGACGAAGCAGGGGAGATTGTCGGGGCCTCGGACTTCGCGGCTGGAGGTGATGAGGACACGATCTCGATCAGAAGAGGGAACTTTCCGCGGCTCGTCGAAGCGTGGCGAGATAGCGACACGGTCCAGTCGCGTCGAAAGCATGTGAATCTCTACACGAAAGTTCATGGCCTCAAACCCTGGCAGGTCTGGGCGGATGCAGATGGCATGGGTATTCCGATCGTGAAGGACATGGCCGAGGAAGGTTTCAAGCCTCAGGAGTTTCGGGGCGGCTTTCCGGCGATTGACGACGAGAAGTACACGAACCTCATTTCGCAGGTTTGGATTGAAGGGTGCCGACTGATCGAGAGAGGGAAGATCCACCTCGGGCCTCGAGGGGATTTCAGCGCCGAGTTGTTCGAGCAACTCACGACTCGCCGCCTTGAATGGGACGATCGAGGGCGCCTTCGAATCGAGTCAAAGAAGAAGATGAAGGAGCGGGGCGTGAAGAGTCCCGACCGGGCAGACACCTACCTCATGTCCATCATGTGCGGAGCAAGAATGACAGGATCTCTGACCGCTGAGTCTGCTAAATCCAGCGTGATTCCAGCAAACCCATTTGGTGGCCGCACGGTGCGCTTCTGAGCGGGGACCACGCCGCCGAGTTCAATATGAGCCAAACTGAAGGCATCGTCTTCCCATGGCTGAACTACACGCTGCCGCTGATGTCGCCCCCAGTGGAAACACCGGGGAACTCGAAACCGTGACTGGAGCTGTCGTTGGAGTGATGTCCGAGCGACCTGCAGAAGTCCAGGGTCTTCGGTCTCCGGGAACTTGGCGATTCCTCGGACGCACTCAGGCTGACGGAAGCTGCATCGTGGTTACTCCAGTTCCTGAGATCAGGGTGGTCAACCTGAGTGACGAGGCCAACGAAATCCGGGTGACCGATAACCAGTGATTCTTCGACCTCAAATCCCAGCCGTCCTCACGCCGACGGAAGCTCCAATGCTGGTGAGCCTACTTGGCGGTGGCAACCTACCGTCATGGGCGCGGGGGGCGACGCTGTTTTGGGGACCCAAAGGCGGACGGTTTCAATCGATCCGAGGTCCGGAAATCCCGGCGGTCTCTCGCGCCTCGCAGGCCAGTTACTTCGACGCTGATGGCCTCCTGCGACTTGCGGCGTCCAACGAACTTCGCTCTGACCACGACCCTCTCACCGGAGCTTTCCTAGGCGCACTTTTTGAGCGTCAAAGCACCAACCTGCAATGGCACAGCGATCAGCTGAACAACACTAATGCGTGGAACCCAAGCGCTCTAGATGTCACTCCAAATACGGTTACGGATCCTGCCGGGACAAACCTTGCCGAAACTCTAGAATCAGCGGGCGCAGCGGCTGGAATTCTTGTGAGCCGCATTGCCACGGTTGTTCAAAATTCGACGTATTCTTTATCTTGTTTTGGGAAACCTGGTCTCACCAACTTTCTGCAAATTACGGGCGGCAGTGCAGCATTCGGGACGGGACAGCACACCAATTTTGACCTGAATAACGGAACTCTGACCGCGTTTGGTGGGGTAGGCAATATCAGAGCCCTGGTAAATGGGTGGTTCAGATGCAACCACCGGGTTGTTGCTTCGGCGGGGACAAATGGGGTTATGGCTCCTGCACTGTCTACAGGACTTGCGGCTGCGCGACTTCCCGCGATTACCCCTCCAGCCGGAGTCCACGCGTTTGGTGGGCAGATGGAACTGGGGGGAGTTTCTTCCTACATTCCGACCGGTGCAGCGGCAGCAACGCGCCAACAGGACGTCATGAGTCTATCTGACATGGACTGGTTTGACCCCTCGGCTGGCGTCATCCTCGCCGAAGTGGGCGCGTATCCGGGAAGCCTGACCGGCCAAGCGCGGCAAATCATTGCACTCGGGAGCGGGAACGATCGAATCATCCTTCGCGCGGCCGACACCGGCCCAGGCTACCCGCATGCATACGTTGGCAATGGTACCAGCTTGTCAGGCCCCACAAACGCCGGAACGACGACCGTCTCGGCTCGCGAATACGTCGCTCTCTCATTCTCCACCGCTGGAGGAAGCTATCTCCACCGCCGCATTGGCGACGGCGCGGCGGCATCCTCTGCCAACATCGGCAACTTCTCCGGCACCACTCCCGCAAGCATGTCCATCGGCAGCAACCTCGACGGACATCTCCGAAACCTCGCTTTCCTTCCCGGGCTCTACACTCCCTCCGAGGTGCGGGCCCTCCTCGACTCCATGCCATGATCGACTTCCTCATGAAATATCCGGACGTTGAAACCGCGACCGCGGCCGGCGTAGCGCTCGGGACCACCGATCCAGAGTCCGCTGAAACATTCCCGTTCGCCGCAGGCCTCAATCTCTCGGTGATCGGGCGGCATGCCTACCGCACCGGCGGCACCGACGAGGCACCCGAAATGACAGAAGTTCCCGGCTGGTGGGTGCTCGGCCGCGTCGCCGAAGACCATCCTCTTGCCCTCGAACTCCCTCCCGATCTGGCAGCCGTCATCGTTTGGCGCAGCGACTCCGGCGCACCCCGACCCGACTGGCCTGACTATCCTGATCGGGTTTGGGCATGAGTTTCACGGCTCCTCGTGCCTCCGACTACCGAGGATTTCCAAGACTTCGGAAGGAGGGAATCCCAACGCTCTCAAGAGGAGGAAAGCTTCCATAGGAGTGGGGATAACTCTCCCCTCCTCGACCTCGCGACAATGCGCAGGTGAGGTTCCGGCTCTTTGGGCTAATATCTCAAGCGAGACCTCCCGCTCTTCTCTCAGCTTCTTCAGCTCGCCTCCGAACGTCTCCATGCGCCAAATCATATTCGCGCCCCACAGTGGAGTCGATAGGGATATTCAAAACTCACTGATGGTCAAAAAACTACATAAAGTTAGGCTTGCTATGTGGAACTGACTTATTCGGGGACCACTGCCTTGCGTGGTCCGGGATGAACTCCTTAGCCACCATGGAAGTGCTATGAAGAAAGCGCTCCACATCCTCGCCGCCGTAGCGGCTGCTTGCTCGGCCCTCGGCGGTCTCGACCTCAAGGGCATTATCAACATCCTGCCTGAGAACGTGGCCGGAGTCATCGCCATCTTGCCTGTGGCGGCCATTGCCCTCGGTCACGTCATTTTGCTGGTGGGGGACTATCTCGATGACGGGAAGAAGAACGACAGTTTCGGCAAGCTCTCGGCAATCTTGCTTCCTCTGCTACTTGCCGTCGGATTCCTGACCCTCCAATCCTGCACGGGAGTCATCTCGGGGCTCACCGGGCAGCCTGTCGCGTCGGTCGCAGTCCTGCGACTCGACGAACCCACTGCCGAACCTTTCCAGGTGGCAACCGTCGATGTCCTCAAAGCTGAGGTCGCCGCTCAGAAGGCGCGGGAGGCCGGTACAGCCTTCCCTGTGAGCGGACTCTACGATGTCGGCACCGTGGTCGATGTTGTCGCTGAAGTTGTCGACTCGGGAAAGTGATCCTCTGGCGAGTCCTCACCCACTGAAGGCACTCCAACATAAGGTGGGGACACCGGCCGCCCCATGAAATCCAGGCCGAAGTAATCTCCTAATGAAAACTCCCACGACAGTTATCGATGCCGGCCACGGTGGCCATGACTCTGGAGCCCTCGGGCCCGGAGGATCGAAGGAAAAGGACATTGCCCTAAATGTGTCGAAAAGAGTTCACGCGATCCTGATCGAGGCGGGGGTGCGCTCGATCCTCACGCGGGACTCGGATGTGTTCCTTGGGCTGACAGAGCGGGCGGAGATCGCCAATCGTGCTGTTGCAGATCTCTTCGTGTCGATTCACTGCAATGCCGGAGGAGGGACGGGCTTCGAGGTCTACACCTCACGTGGCGAAACTACGAGCGATCGCGCTGCGACTCTCGTGTTCGAGGAGTTCGGATCAGCCAACCCCGGCAGCATTCGCCGAGTCGACCTCACCGACGGAGACGTTGATAAGGAGGCAGGTTACGCGGTCTTGGTCCGCACCAGTGGCCCCGCCATCCTGTTCGAACTGGAGTTCATTGACACCGACGCCGGCGAGTCCTTGCTGAACGATGCAGCTTTCCAGGAGCGCTCAGCCACTGCCATCGCTGCCGGTGTGCTTCGGTTCCTTGGGGTTGAATTGCCCGTCTCGCCACTTCCAGTCATCCCGCGCCGTAACGACATGCTCCGCTGGACACCGGCGGAGAAGGCCATCCACGCCGCCTTGGATGCCGTGGAGGAGGTCGGTGCCGATCCCCTACTGACCGAAGCCGTCACGCTTCTCTCGAACGCCCAGAACAAGGTCGCCGATTACGTCGACGCCGATCTGCTCAGCCAATGATCGAACTCCCCATTGCCTGGATCCTCGGAATCATCGGAGTGCTCGGCGGCGTTATCTCAGCGCTCGCCGGGCTTCTCTGGTCGACGATGAAGGAACGTCTCTCAGCTCAGGACAAGATCATTGAACGCCTCCAGGCCGACGTTGAACGCATGGCCAAAGGCTGCGGAATGGAGAGCTGCCATTGGAAGAGGCGGTAAGATCTGCCCCGTGTCATTTTGCTCGAGAGCGTGGCTTCTGGTGTGTCATTACCCGATCGCTAGTATCCCGACGTATCCATGAGTAACCGCTCCAAGCCAACTCTTTAGGTGCTCGACAGTCACCTTGATTGGTCCAATAAAGTCGGCTAATTCGTGTTCTCTCCCTTCTTGGAGGAGGAACGACCTAATTGAGGACTCAGAAAAATCGGCGGATTCCAATATCGCCGTAGACTGTGCAGAATCTTCGGGTCTAAAAGAAATGAAGGTCGATTTTACAATTCGGGTGAGATCTTTCCCGATTTGGTCCGTTGAGGCGAGGGTGTCAGGGGCAATCAATTCGACATCCAAGAGCAAGTGCCCAGAATACGGGTAGTCATCCAATTCTTGCGCATTTGAGCGAATGAACGCCCAGAATGGGTCTGGATGGAGAGGGAGCTTTGGCGGCAAGAAGCCGAATCGCTTTTTTCGAAGCGCCTTGGATTGCGACATGGCCGCCTCGACTACCCCAGCGCGATTGTTGTCACTGAGCAAGTAGAACGATCCAATGGTACTCATATATTTTGGCGAATAGCAGTTTCTGCTGCGGTCTTTGATCAGCAAGGCTCAAGGGTGGCTAAAACCGGCCTACCTGACGAGCTGCAATACTTGGACTTCAGAAGGAGAAGCGAAAATCGGAAGTAAGGTGCGCAATTTCAACGGGGAAGAGGTGATCTGGGCGGGGCGCAGTATTCTATTCGTTGTCTTCTTCCTGCTTGGTCTTGTCGCAAATAAAACAGATGTCGGGACAAGAGTCGTTCCATTCGTGGCTGCTCAAAATGAGAGGCTCATCGCCTGGCATAAGGACGGTGCTCATTTCTTCAATGCACTCATCACAGATGGATTCCATTGGGAGATTTTCGGGATTTTGACCTGGCTCAATGTTCGTCCTGAGTCGACAAACTTTCATTCGGGAGTAGGAGCAAATGTCTAATTTCCATTCAACCCAAAAGGGGTGAACGTTTGGTCTTAAAGCCGCTTTCAAAAGTGACCCGTCTTTCCTCGGACATGGGGACCGCTTGAACGGCTTCGTCTAAGATTGGGTTCGAGCTCTGAATACGGGCGATGAATCCAGTCGGATCAAGCCTTCCTCCGCGTCGCGACGAAATCGTCCGTGTTACCGCAGCTGACACTTCAATCGCATTGCCTTCTGCTCGGGCGCCGCGAGGTGGCATCAGGCCCATCGTTTCCCCAACTCCCCGGGATCGCTCGTTTGAGCGGATGCAGCGGGATATGCTGCCCGATGACGTTGCGCTGATTGTCGATAGCGCGATCAATGGCGACGTTCAGGCCTCAAGCCTGTTTTTTGCGACGATGGCCGACCGGTGGCCACACCTGCAGAAGGCGATCAGCGAGTTGGCAAGGGCAGCCCGTAAGGCTCCATGGAAGATCAAGGCCTGGACCGAGGACGAGGACACTGAACCGACGTCCAGTGCTGAGGAGAAGGCGGCCTTCTTCCGGCGAATCCTTTGGAGAGCTGATCCCCTTGAGGAGAAAAGCGAAGGTGCGATTGAGGATCTCTTTGAATGGCTCACTTGGCAGTATTTCACAGGTATCGGGGTTTCCGAAGTGCGCTGGAAGAAGCGGGAGGATGGGATGATCGTCCCACGGGCTTATTTTCTGACGCCAGCGAGATTCTGCGCTTACCCCTCTACCGGCACTTTCGGGGACATCGAGGATCAACTGATGCTCGATCCTGAGGGAGGCCTGACGGGATGGACCAATCTTGTTCCGTTCAACGAAGGCAAATACCGCAACCGATTCTTGGTAGCGATCAAGCGAGGGCACCTCGGACACCCGACGGTTGCCGCACCACTTCGGGCGCTGTCCACATATTGGCTTGCTGCGCAGTATGGCCTGAAGTGGTTCCTTCAATACACCCAGAAGTTCGGCACGCCCTACATGTGGGCAACTTATCAGTCGGACCCGGATCGAGACCCGGTTTGCCAAATGCTGGCTGAGATGGCCGCGAATGGCTACGGAGTGGGACCCAGCGGGATGGAGTTGAAGCCGCTCGACGTGATGAAGGGCGCAAGCCAGATCCCACAGAAGGAGTTGATCGAGCTGGCTGACCGGCAGTGCGATGCATTCATTCTTGGGCAAACTCTCACCACGGATACCGGCGAGAACGGCAACCGGTCGCTCGGGATGGTGCACCAGAACATCCGGCAGGATGTCATTGAGGGAGTTTGCGACTTCATCGGCGGGATTCTCACCCGACAGCTCGGGCGGCACATTCTCCGTCTCAACTACGGTTCCCACGAAGAGGCTCCTGAAATCTATCCCGATTGGCCCGACAACAAGGACGAGAAAGCGATGGCGGAGCGTGACGAGATCATCGTCCGTGCCTTTCCCGGCCTGGAGTGGTCGGAGTCGGCTATTCGGGAGCGATACGGAATCGAGAAGCCGAAAGACGTCTCCGATACCTTCATTGCTGGTGGTAGTCGTGAGCAAGGAGGTCCCGCAGCAGGTGCTGCCCCTGTGGCGAACACTCCTCCGTCTGGTGCTCCCGATTTAACTGCCCGGGCCGCAGCGAAAAGAGCGGCAGAGGAGGTATGGGAGGAGTTCGAGGATAGCCTGGGAGTGCCACGGTCGGAGATGCCCCAAACCACCAATCGCAACCGATCAGCGTTGGTCCAATTCCTTCGTGCTCGGGGTGTCGATGCTTCGCTGACTCTTCCCAGAGCAGGGGACCTGAAACCATCGCAGAAGAATTTCCGACGGGATAAGGTCGATGCGATCAAGCAAGCGATGTCTGACGGGACGTTGAAAGGAGGATCGATTCTCACGTCGAGCGACGGTTACGTGATCGATGGACATCACCGCTGGCTCGCCCAACTTGAGCTGGATCCCGAAGCTCAGATTGAGTCGCAGATGCTTGGAGTGCCTGCCATGAGGGCATTGATGCTCCTGCACCGGATGCCGAGCACGAAAATTGCAGCGAAGCAGGAAACGCCGCCTCCAGAAGATGGCCTTGAGAAGATCGTCGATTCGATGCTTGAGAACTTAACGGGAGTGTCCGCCGAATGGCTCGGCAATGTGCAGCCGTTCTTCGCACGTCTCGCTGCTCTGGCTGAGTCTGGTAACGTCAGCGATGAGGATCTGATTGAGGCCGTCGAGAAAGCTCAGGGAGAGATGCCGGAGCTATTTGATCGCCTCGACACAGAGGCGCTGAGCGACGCTCTCGAAGACTCAATGGCCGCGGCAATGCTGGAGGGCTCGACCTATCGCTTTAAGCCGTGATCCACATTGAGGTCAACTTCGAGGGAATCCACGAGCTGGATGCGGAGCTTAAGCGCCTGATCGGAGCGATGACTGGTTCCGAGGCGACCGAACTCAATCAGGTGGCAGCCCAATCGGCGGTTCTTGCAGCCCGGGACTATCACCTCGCTTTTGCTCAGGATCGTAAATGGGACAATCCCAGCCTTGGCACACATGGGCCAGGCCGCGAGTCGACGGGCTTCGGCGAGGACATCGCTGTTGCCTGGCATGTCGCTTCCTCCGATGCGACTGGCGCAATCATCGCTAATGGCGCGCCACTCTACCGCCACAAGGTAAAGGGCGGACCTATCACACCGAAGAGGGTAAAATTCCTCACCATTCCCATTGTGCCCGAGGCCCATGGTCGTCGGGCGATCGATTACTCGAGGGATTTCAGCAGCCGATTGTTCATGATTCCCGGGAAAATGGCTCTCTTCGAGAGGGTTGAGAACGAAGGGGATTTCTCAGTTCTTACTCCTACGCGAATCCGAAAAAGGAACGGTCGCAATGCAGGATTGGCGGCGCGGTCCACAGTTCGCGCAGTCTACCTGCTGAGCCGGGGCATTACTCAGGACCCTTGGCTGGGTGCATTGCCCCCGGAAGAAGACCTCATTGAAGCCTTTCGGCGCGGTTGGCTTGAGGAACTCGCAACGATCGTTGACATGCCATGATTACCCGACCCAAGCCATTTATGGAGACGCTGGGCTTCATCGAGAAGAAGGTTCCGCGAGGAGAACTTTGGGACTCGGCCGAGTGGGGGAACCAGCGCGCTGCTGTGCGGGTGCGTGCTATCTGGTCGGCAGGCATCGAAGATGCCCGCTTCGCTGAACGTACCCGCCAGCTGCTCCTGGACTTCCTGACTCAAGCTACGGAGGAGGTCGTCGGTCCGGACGGAGTGAAACGGAAAGCACTCAAAGTCGGATCAAGGGCGGACTTCGTGAAGAAGATCCGGGAATTCATGCTGAAGGAGGGAATGGCCAAGGGGGGATTCGGGGAAGTGAATCGCAACGACGTGACGGACCTTCGCTCAGCTGCCCGGCTCAAGTTGATTTTCGACACGAACATCCGGCAGGCATTTGGGTATGGGAAATGGCGTCAAAGCATGTCGCCAGCGGTCCGCCGCGCCTTTCCTGCGGCTCGATTCGTCAGGGTCCGCGGGGTGAAGGAACCTCGGCTCCGTCATGCTGCAGGAGAGGGAGACGTACGCCTCAAAACCGATTTCGACTTCTGGGCGAAGTGGCACAATGATCCGCTGATCGGAGGATTCGGGGTCCCGTGGGAGCCCTACGGATTTCATTCAGGCATGGGTCAGCAAGATGTCAGGCGCGAAGAAGCAGAAAGACTCGGCCTGAAAGTGAACGAACCGGCGCCCAAGACACCGGGATTCAACGAAGGATTGCGGGCTGAGGTTGGGAAGCTCGATCCCGAGTTACGGAGAAGGCTTGCGCAGAGATTGCGGCAGATCGCCAACCGGGAAGGCGACGAGATGAAGATCAAGCCCGAGGTCGCAGCGAATCCGCAAACGGCCGAAGGGGTCTCAGGAGTCGACATCAGCTCCAATGCCAGTGTTCGGGTGAGAGGGGAGATGGGGCAGCAGATTCGGCGGGCTCTTGAGGCCATCGATCGAGTGCACGGTGTGGAGTTCAAAGACTCTGCCGCTGCGGTGTGCTCCTATGAGCGGAGACCCGGAGCGCCGGGAGGAACGAGAGGTGACTTCAATCCCTTCGACTCCCCGAAGATCCGCATCACTCCACCCATCCCGGAAACCCCTGATCGCGGTCTGACGATTGCTCACGAAACGGGCCACTATCTTGACCACTGGGCCTTCTGGAATGGAAAAGGGGACCCGTCTCCCATCAAACCACCTCCCAACTTTAATCCTCCTCCGTATGCCCCAGCACTTGGAACATGGGGAAGTTTCGGAGACGAATTCGCGGGTTTCCGGCAGGCTGTGGAGGCTTCGGAGGCTTACAAGGCTCTGAGCGTCGACCCTAACCTTCCATCTCGCTATCGAGAATACGCCTGCGAACCTCACGAGTTGTTTGCACGGGCTTACGCCCAGTGGATTGCCATTGAATCGGGGGATGAAGGAATGCTTAAGGCGCTTCGGGCCGAACAGGCGGCCATTGAGGGACGCCGCCAAGGGGCGACGCAGTGGACAGATTCAGACTTTGAGCCTATCCGTGAGGAGCTGCGGAGATTGTTTGCCCGCCGTGGATGGCTCCGAATCCCATTTGAATGATATGGAACGCGACGAAGAGAAACTGAACGAGATCATCGACGAGTTGATGAGGAGTGAAATCTCTCTCGAGGAGGCGCGCCCTCGACTGATGGCCGCAGGAATGACGGCGGATCAAGTTGAATACATGATTGCAGGGATGGGAGACCTTGGCTTGGCTCCTCCTCCCGAGGCGAACCGGTGATGGGGCTCTCGAACCTGTCGCAGCGGAGATTTTGAGCGGTGGCATTCCCTTCTGATGGTGGGGACCATCGCGACGGCTGGGAGAGTAAGAAGGGGGACTGTTCCATTTTGGCATGATCACTCATGTCACCGCCTTCGCGATGGCGCTCCCCGACGGGAATTCAGCGCCGGCCGAGATTGTCTATTTCCCCGAGGGCACTCACACCATCACGCCTCTCGTAAACGGCAAGGCTGGCAGGCTGACTGTGAAAGTCTCTCCGGATCGTGGCCCTTCCATCGCGGCGAAGCTTCAGCAGGACCTTGCGGAGCGCCAGCGTGAGAATGTTCGTCCGATCTTTGACTTCGAGCACAAGAACGGTGCCGCCTCAGCTATTCCGACTGGCTTTCGATATGAGGTGGGCCGCGGCGTGATTGCGGCCGTCGACTGGACGGACAGTGGTCGCCGTGCGGTCGAGGGACGGGATTTCTCATACTTCTCGCCCGAGTTCCTCCTCAACCAAGAAACAGGTGAGCCAACGGGCCTCCCAAAGCGGGGACCACTGGGTGGGCTGGTGAATGATCCCGCCTTCCGCGAAATCCCTCGTATTGCCGCGGCCAACGCCGAGCACCACTTCAAATCAAACCAACCTGACCCCATGGCTACTGCCCTCATCCTCGCCACCTGTGGCCTGCTTTCCGAGAAAGAGGCCGCGCTCGAAACCGCCGAGACCCTCGCTCGAACCCGAATCTCCGCCATGCGATCCGACAGTGAAAAGCTGAAGGATGTGGAGGCGAAGCTGGCCGCATCTGACAAAGAAAACGCGGATCTCAAGAAGCGCCTCTCCGACATGGAGGAAGCAGACAAGAAGGCTAAAGCGAAACGAGCTGAGACTGCTGTCGAAGATGCGGTGAAGGCAGGTCGCATCGCGCCGAAAGACGAAGCGACTAAGAGCTTCTGGCGAAACACGATCGAGAACGGTGGGGAAACTGCGGTTGCCGCTCTCAATGCAATTCCGGCGACCCATGGTGCCGATGACATTGAGACGCCAGCGCTCAAGATTGCTGCCGGCGATGGGCGCAGTTCCGTGAGCGAGTTTGAGAAGAGGGCTGAAGCGCTGATCTCGGCCAAACAGGCTACGAGTTTGGATGAGGCTTACGCACAAGTCGCCGCCTCGAACCCGCGACTCTACGAGGATTACTGCAAGCAGTTCGATACCCAGAACTAACTCTTCCCCTTCATTCTCTCAATCATCATGGATACTTACTCTGAAGGACCCTACAAGAGCTTCCAGGAGGAGACGCTTGGCGATCTCGTCGACAAGGAAGGCTTCCTCGTGATGCTCGGCAACGCCGACAACACCGTCAAACTCGCCACCTCAGGTGATGCCGCTATCGGCGTCCTGCATCAGCGCACCAGCATGGAATCTCGCGAGGTCGCAGTGCGGCTGCTCGGCAAGGGCGGAACAGTGAAGGTCAAGGCCGGCGGAGTGATTGCCAAGGATGCCCGCGTGATTTGGGGCGCCGGTGCCAAGGTAATCACCCAGCCCGCCGTCGCAGGCTCCTATCGCACATTCGGTCGGAAGACCGCCATGGGCAACAGTGCGGAAGATGACGTCGTTGAGATCATTGATGTCATCGAGCCGGTCATTGTCCCCTAAAACCTCATCCTTGAAGCTTCATGAAATCGACCGCAATTTTTAATCACGTCCTCACTCGCACCGCTTCGGAATACGCCGTCAATGAGGCGGAATATGCAGCGGGAGCGTTGTTCCCCGTCTTCCCCGCCGCCGTGCAGGCAGCTCGCTTTCCAGTGTGGCTAAGGGACAACCTGCTGACCGTTCCTGCCGTCAAGCCTCGAGCTGCTGGTGCGCCGTATGAGCGTGCCGACCTGACACTCGACGAAGATACTTTTGCCACTCGTGACTACGGTATCGAGCTGCCACTCGATGACCGGCAGAAAGCGATCTACGCAAGTGCTCTTGACGCCGACCGGGGCAAGGTGCAGCGGGGCACTCGCATTCTGCTGCTCAACAAGGAACAGCGCTGCCATGATCTGGCCACCGGTGGAGGCGTGCCGAGTTCCTCTCCCGGCACGAAGTGGGATGCCGCTGGAGGCGATCCTATTGGCGACATCAAAGCCGCACGCGAAGTGATTCACGACAACTGCGGTCTCGACCCGAACGTGGCGATCATCCCTCGTGACGTGTTCAACATCCTGATTGAACTCGATCAGATTCGGGACAAATACAAATACACCCAAGGTGGGAACATCACTGCGCAGATCCTTGCTGCAATCCTCCAGGTGGATCGTGTCGTGGTCGCAGGCACGGTGAAAAATGCCGCCGCCGAAGGCCAAGCCATCAGCGTGGCAAAAGTATGGGGAGACTCGGTGGTGCTGGCGCATGTGTCAGCAACGCTGGATCTTGAGAGCCCGTCTTTCGGTCGGACCTTTGCATGGTCTGGTTACACAGGAGCAAAGGGAGGCGAGATCGCGGTCATGAGCTACCGCGAAAACAACCCGCCCGCGCTCATCCATCAGCTCAAGCACGACGTCGACGAGAAGATCGCGGCGGCTGCTTGCGGTTACCACCTTTCCAACGTCCTCGGCTGATCATCATGAAATTCATCGTGAAAGATCCGAACGGGGTTCTCCTGAACGGAAAGCGAATTCCGCAGGGAAAGCAAATCACCGCCCATCCCGGGAGTTCGCAGATTATCGCCTGGAGACGGTTTGGACAGGTCGATGCAGTCGACGAGCCTGAGCAGAAGGAGGCCGAATCCCCATCGGACGACGATGAACCTTCCGCCAAAAAGCGGGCCAAGAAGCAGGCCCGAAAGAAGGAGGACGGGGACTCTGATGACTCCAAACCGAATGGCGCTGAGAGCGGCGAAGACAACCCGCCCGACCCGATAGAATCGGAGTCCGAGAAATAATTCCACACCACCCAAAGCATGATGGCCCCCGCCCGAACCTGCGGGTGGGGGCTTGTTTTTGAAAGCCATGGCCTGGATTGAATTCACACCCGCTCAAGTAAAATTGAGGCTCTCAGCACGAGAGCTGAATCACTATGTCAACCAGTCGAAGGCTGACGGCGAAGATGCGGAGGCGCGAATCACCGAAATAGTTTCGCAGGTTTGCAATGAGATCCGCGGCAAGATCAGAGCCAATCCAGATGTCGCTGGGTTGGGTCCGGATGGCACCTTGCCAGACTCATGCATTTCCGCTGCCGCCATCATTGCGCGGCATTCCATGATCACTCAAGTCCCGCTGGACATCGGCGAGATCGATCCGCGTCGGGACGAGTACCGCGATGCACGCAAGTTCATCGACTCGATCCCGAATCAACCAGGGGAAATGTTCGTCGACCCTCACGAGAGCACTTCAAGCCGTCCTTCGAGTGTCTGTTGGGGTGGTGACCGTAAACTCAATTTCTGACGATGAGCACGTGCATCTATTCCACTGCTTCGGCGATTAAGAATCAGCTTCGGGACAAGATTCCCGAGCTCGCTGACGCGTGCATGGTTGAGAGGCAAAACAACCTGGCGTCCATGATCGACGCCGCAATTGGAAAGGGTTCAGAGATCTATTGCGTGGTTTCGCCGCAAAGGGGCCGCAATGGCTCCGAGAACTTCCGAAAGCCTCGATTCGTTCTTTCCTATCTCGTGACGCTCTACGCGCCAGCTCTGCTACAGGACGAGGATAGCACGGCAGCCGACGAAGTCATCGAGTCAATGGTGGCCGCGATCCACGGTTTCGAACCAGCGAATCTTCCGAGTTCTCAAACAAAGCAATTCCTCGTCGTCCCTGAGTTTTTCCCTGCGCGGCTCGAAGGTCACGCCGTTTGGCAGATGCGTGTCCTTCTGCCCTCTCAAGGCGTCACCCTTTCATTTGAATAATCATGAAGACCACACCCGAACCCGAACCCGAGCCGAAGCTTCAGGAGGCGAAATCCGTGAAGGCTGTCGTTCTGGTGGCCCGCACTCAAATCAGAGGCCACCACAAAGGCAAAGGCGCTCGCATCACTCTCGACGCCGATAAGGCCAGGCAGCTTGCCGCCGAAAAGAAGATTCGCATCCTCAACTCATAACACCCTCATCTGATGTTTCCACTCACCGAAGAACTCCTCATTGGCGCCCTCATCCACTTTGTTCCCGCTGGAACCGAGGTGGGCGATCCGGCAGAAGCCGTGGCCATCGACTCCAAGCCTGCCGACCTGACTGATTACGACGGCTATTCCTTGGGCTCGATCAACCGCGTTCAGCATGCTCCCGCGAAGAAGGAAGAAACCCGCGAGGCCTCCCGGCCAGAAGGTGGATACTTTGAGCGCAAGCGCGAGTGGGTCATCCGCGACGAGTTCACCTTCCAAACGCTCGAATACAACGAGATCGTTCACCAGCTCGCTTTCGGTCTCGCGACGGCGCCGACCCCTGGGACGACTCAAAAGCCCTTTGAGAAGTCGTTTCGTCATCTGGACGGCTGGATGAAGATCAAGGCCATCAAGGAAGACGGCACCGAGCTTTGCACCTTCGAGCTCTGGGTTCGCCTTCGCCTCGGCGACGTGCCCGAGTGGAAGAATGAGAGCGGTATGCCTACCTACCAGATTGAGTATATCAGCAGTGGTGAGGCAGAGCTTGATGGAGTGACTTTCCCCGCGGCGGTCTGATGCGCGAGAGTGACTGGCGAGTGGTCTGGGATCCCGATGGTGAGTCACCATGGGTGATCCTGGATTTTGGCGATTTGATGCCAGAGGAACTCGCGCAGTCGCTTGCCCAAACTGTGACTGTCGGTCGCTTCGATCTCGCGCCGACTGGCAAGCCAGCGGGAGGTGGAAACCGGATCAAGCGATTGAAGATCGGGAAAGTGACCGAGCACGGAAGCAGTGCCGAGGTCCTGCATGGCTGGTGCAGCGCCATCGCAGCTGATCCATGGGGAGCAAAGAAGCTCCTCAAAGTCATGCCGCGAGAAGGCGCGGCGAGATGGTTTCGAGCTGCGCTGGAAACGTCGGACCATCAGGTGATCGAATTTCAGCGCACTCAGCACACATGGGATTTCCGCATCGGTATTGGCCTCGTGCAAGCGGGCGATGGAGTCACGATTATTGGCGGCTACTACAATCCACCGACTGACGAGACTCCGAATGGAACCATCACTATTGAGATTCCTAGCGGCAGTGGACCGGGAGGAAACGACTATAATCCTGGAGACAAGGTCCAAATCACCGGTGTCGCTGGAATCAATGACGGGGTCTACACAGTAGGCGGAACGGGTAATGGGGGAGCGGGTGGCCAGTCCCTTGAAGTGGATGCAGACCATGACGAGCCTCCGGTGGAGACCTACGAAGTGAGCGGAGGAGGGCAAAGTGGCACTCATACCGTGACGGGAGCGTATAAGATCCACTTCGTGGGCTGCTCAGGCGGTGCCTATTCCTATCGGGTTCAGGGCGGGGCGTGGCAAAGCCTAGGATCCCTGGATGCCAACGGGGATGGACAGGTAACAGGGGCGCGGAGCCTGTCGTTCGTGATCTATCAAAACTGGTGGTATTCCACTAATACCCCTCCTGTCCTCGATCCTCTCGTGATCGCCTCTGGCAATAGCTACGCGAACGGCGGTCCGGAGGGATCGAATTGCACCTGCACTGTTGACGTTGGAGTCACGGTTGAACTGCGGAAGGATGGTGAGATCATCGACAGCCATCAGGTGGTAATCGCGAATCGTGCGAGCAAGACATACGCAGGAGGCAGCTCCAATACTACCACTGCACGGGCAGGGATGGTGTTGTTCACCCTTCTAGGAGCCGGAGTCGAAGGAACCGATGAAGAGAGGGATTCGCAGAGATACCCGACCGGTGCTCCGAAGACGATATCTGGGGGAACCGCCTCACCCATGGTCGACGCATGATTTTGGAATCAGCAGCACAGTGGGCATTTGCGATCGATGGGGACGAATATGAATTCGTAGCCGCCGGTGGTTGGATCGTTGGTGCTCCGAAGGCGATTGCTTCGCAGAGGATGTTTGAGGCGAGCGGCGTCCTCGCGATGTGGGGATTTTTCAAACCTCTTGGCGGGGCGACTGCGCGTATCACGCTGGGAGTTGAGGTTGAGCACGCCGATCGTGAGACGCAGCAGGCGCGACACCTCGACGTCGGTGAAAGCGGCCTTCCCATCGGAGCCGCCGGCGTGTTGCAGCTCTCCTTTGAGGACGGCTCAAGGTGGGTTTTTGGCCCGGCCGTCTGCGCCGGCGTGACGCCGGGACTTCCGTTCTACGGACGAGCAACGACGTGGGAGCAGTGGACCTTCGTCGCGGATCCTCGACCAACATTTACCGAGGCTGACTGATGGCAAACGACAAAGATTTCAAGATCGGCATCAAGACGACGGCCGACACCAAAGGAGCGGCGAGCGCCAAAGAGGCAGTGGACGAACTCAACAGGTCGTTGGAGGTTGTCGAAAAGACCGAGCAGGAGCGAAATGCTCATCGAGCGCAATTCCTCACAGCTGCTGAGCGGGAGGTGGCCGAAGTCGAAAGGATTGCTGCTAGCTATCGGAATCAGACGAAGGAGATTGAGAGTATTCCCGAGGAATCTTCTCAGGCGGCGAGATCAATTGACGCGCTTGAGCAGGAGGTCGTCCAGCTGCAGCGAGAGCTGATGAAGCTGGATGTCGGGTCTCAGGAGTTTCTCGATATGGTGCCTCGAGTCCGTGCAGCTGAGACGGCGCTTGCTGACGCGGCTACGGAAGCTCGGCGTCTAGGAGCAACGATTACAAGTAGCAGCGGGGCAGGGGGCGTCCGAAATTTTGGAGCGCTTGCCCAACAAGCAGGCTATCAGGTTGGAGACTTTGCGGTGCAGGTGGGCATGGGCACAAATGCGATGACAGCGTTTGCACAGCAGGGATCGCAGCTGCTGGGTTTTCTGGGTCCGGGAGGAGCCCTTGCGGGGGCCGCACTCGCAATTGGAGCTGCGATCTATGGTGCAATGAGCCGAGCGAAGGATGGTGCAGAAGAAGCTGGAGACTCGATTGAAGGCATCCAAGAGAGGTGGGAGCAGCTGGATGAAACGTGGAAGAAGATTTCGAACGACAGCACGGTTGGTGTGTTTCAGGCAGAGAGCACGGCGATCGATATCCAGACGGAGGCAATTCAGCGTAACATTCAGAAGCGCCAGGAATTTGAGGAGCAGGCAGGAAAGCTGGACAAGAATAGAACCGAGTTTGCCGTTGGGGAGTTAGAACGGCAGGCTGCTACGGGCCTGATCAGTCAAGACGAAGCATCCGCAAGGGTGTCAGCTCTGCGGGAGCGATTTGCTGAAAGGGAGATCGCCCGTCTTGAGAGAGTTGGTCGGCTCGACGTTGAGAGGTTCGAAGCAGAGGCAGCAGCAGCCGTGGCTAAAAAGAACAATGCAAGGCAGGCCCTTGAAGACGCTCAGATCGCGAAGGCTCAGGCAGAGGCTCTTTCGCATTTAGTGGAAGACATTACCAACCTATCGGTTCCAGCAACCTATGTGGGTGCGGTTGGGCCTGCGGCACCAAGCAAGGCGCAGGTAGACAGTTACAACTCGGTTTTTGCGGACGTTGTGGGCAGACTAAAGGGGACCGGTGTTGAGCTTAGTGATCAACCGTTGCTCTCTGAGATTAAGTCTCTCATCCCGACGCTGCAGAAGCAGATGGAGGATGCAACTTTGGCGTCAGAGACTGAGACCAAAGCGGCGGAGAACCTGTCCAAAGCCGTGGAAGATCTTCGGCAGGCTTCCATTGCCGTGGACCGTGCACAAAATGCGGCGGATGATGCAGTTGATTTGCGACGTAGCCAGCAGGTCAATGAGGTGGCCACAAAGAACGCTAATGTGGCGAATGCAGGGATTTCAGAGGTGGAGCAAATGAGCGGGGAGCTCATCGCTCGTGAGATTGATAAAATAGTCAGTGGCCTGGTCGACGGGGCGAATAGTCCTGTGGCAAAGGAAGCACAGGACAAGATCAATGAGATCCTGCGAAATGGCTTTCAGGCTGGCGAAAGCGATCAACTCCTTCAATTGATCCAGCAGCTCAGCAGCCAGATTGGCGACCGTGATGCAAATCAGGTTGCAGCATATCGCGCTGCTGTGGACGCGCTTGGAGCAGCCGAGAATGCTATTGGCACCGCCCATCGCAGTATGGAGCGAGCGACTTCGAGTCTTACACGTCGGATAGAGGCTCTAGAGCAGTCAGCCCGCAACCCCAACCCGTAACCGATGGCAACCTGGACGATCAAGGGCGAAGCAGGGAAGGCGGTCGACGAGACGGCGCGGAGTCTCGCGGACGTGCAGGCCGAGGGAGTTGAGCCGGAATATCAGAGTCTCGCTTCCGATCGGCTGGCGTGGAGAATTTGGCTCGATGACCCGGTATCCGCGACGATCCTCGTGCCCGATCTCGGGCAGAAGATCAGCCTGTGGCGGGACGACGTGCGGCAATTTGATGGATGGGTGACCACGCGCGAGATTGATTTCGATGGCGAGAACGCCTACGCGAACATCGTAGTCGAGGGTCCGTGGTGGTGGCTTTCTAAGACACCGCTATCCAGTGAGGTCGAAGATCAAACAGACTCCGAATCCGAGCGTACACAGTTCGTGCTGGCGACCGCCTCTCCGAGGACCTGGCTGATTGCACTCATCGCCCGTGCGGTCGCTCTCGGGTGCCCAATTCGGGAAGGGTCGATCGCCAGTGTTTTCACCTGCCCTCGCCTCAGCCTGAGGAACATCCCGATCAGTGAGGCAATCTCTGAGGTGATGCGCTGGGTTGCCGATGGTATCGTCTATTTCGACTACACAGTGGAGGGGTATCCCGCGTTGTGCATGCAGCGGCGGCCGGCGGCCGCGACATTGACGATCACCCCTGGTCAAACGGTGGTCCCTTTGATTCGCATCAGACCCCGCCTCGATCTCGAGCTGGAGCAGGTGGAGGTGCTCGCTGCCACTCGGACGACGGTGGACAACAAGCGGGCGACTACCTGGACGACAGCAACGGCAGGCGTGGTGACGAGCGCCCTACCGAAACGTCAGCTCAACCTCGTCTCAGGCCCCGAGATTGATACCTGGTTGCCTCAGGATTTCACCGACTCGGTGGTGGTGAGATCGTTGCCGTTTTCTGGGAACGGAGGCGAACTCCTCAGGCTAATAGAGCCAATTTTTGCGGCGACCTCCGCTGCGAATCCCGGTGTGGGACCATTCTATGAGCAGCTGGGAGCGATCCACATCAATGTTCCTGGCATCAAGTATTTGGGCCCAGATCCGGCGAACTCCCTGAGAAAGCTCTATGCCTACTCGGTCCGAATGACGGACACCGATGGAGGGGTAGTTCCGGCGAGCTTCACTCATTTCCTCACCAAGGGGGATGCTCAGGATTGGTGGGCGCAGGCTGGGATCGAATACAAGGAGGTGGTTGTGTCTGCGATCGCCTACAGCAAACGCATCGATCCCGATGCGACGCCTGAGAGGCCAGAGTGGGCCGAGCTACTCGGTGCCGACACCTTTGCAACCATCTACGGCGGGAACCACTACCGGTACGACTGGAAGCTGGTCTCAGGCCGTGCGATTGCGGTGAAGACGTCCTGGCCTGCGGACACCACCTTGATCCGTCCCGAAGACTACGCATTCGTCAATCCTCCGGAGGGCCTCGCAGACAATCTGCTGTCGACTCAGAACTGGTTGCCGTGGGAGGGGACTGTTTCCGCGGTTCAGGATGCCGATCCGCCGAGCGGCCATCCTCTCGGTAGTGCAATGAACATTGCCGGATTCCGCCCCGAGACGGCGAACATGAGGGCGCTGATCAGCGGCTACAGCTATTCGATCGCGACGGGGAAGAAGACCTATCGACTCGGGTCGCCGCTACGCCACGCCTATCGGGATCTCGTCAATCGGTTCAGAGCGTCGGGCAACGACAACATCGTGTGGCTGGTGGATTCTGTTAGCGGGGATCCGGGAGAGAATCCTCCACCCGATCCAGAACTCGAGATCCCGTCTGCAGGTGAGTTCGAGCTGATTTTCGGCGGCGAGGCCGTGGTCTACAGCGGCTCACCCATCTCCTTCACTGAAGATTAACCCTTCCCCCTGAATCACCATGCCAATCGAAAT
This sequence comes from Haloferula luteola, assembly GCF_014201715.1. Taxonomy (GTDB): domain Bacteria; phylum Verrucomicrobiota; class Verrucomicrobiia; order Verrucomicrobiales; family Akkermansiaceae; genus Haloferula; species Haloferula luteola. The sequence continues at coordinate 120,000 of NZ_JACHFD010000006.1, read as the reverse complement.
CAATGGAGCAGACGAGGCAACCGTGGGACCCCTCCGTGAGGCGCTCAAAGCGGCTGCGAAAGAGCAGGACAACACCCTGACCGGCAAGCAGACCTTTTCGGCGAGAGTCGGCTTTGGTGTCGTCACGTTGACGGACGGCGCGAACATCCCTTGGGACTGCGCGAATGGGAACATGGCGTCTGTCACCTTGGCCGGGAACCGCGCGTTGGAGAATCCGACGAACGTGGCCGCAGGTTCCTACGTGCTGCGAGTCATTCAGGATGGCACCGGCACCCGAACGCTGAGCTACGGCGCGAACTTCAAGTTTCCCGGCGGCACCGCTCCGGTGCTCTCGACGGCCGCAGGTTCGGTCGACGTGCTGACCTTCCTGAGTTTTGGCGATGGCAGCCTTTACCTCGTTTCAGCCCTCGACTTCCAATGATCCTCTTTCCTTGTGGTTTTTTCGGTGGGACCGCTTCCACGGTCGAACCTGATCCTTATTTTGCCAATGTGACCTTGCTTCTCGGTTTCGACAGCCCAGGGGGAAGTGCTGTAGTGAACTCTGCCCCCACTGGTGGTAGCTGGACATGGACAGGATCAGCAATCTCGATAAGTGGTGCTGATGCGATCGTTGGGAGTGGAGCGTTGCTGTTTGGTTCGTCGGGAGGCAATGGAAATACCGGGTCCGAAACTGTCGTTCTAGGCACCGCCTCAGCATGCGGGTGCGATTTTGGGACTGGGGACTTTACAATCGAGCTCTACGCCAAGATCGGAAACACGGCCTCAAACACCTATGCGATCACGATTTTCGGTAGCTTCAATGGGAATCAGAGTTCCCCGACGGCAGGGGAATTCAATATTCAGGTCGCTGCCTACTCTGCGGGTTCAGGATTGCCGGCGGTCGTGAGCTTTTTTGCACGGGATACCGGCTCGAAGATCATCTCGTCAACTGGGGTGACTGTGGGTACCGGCGATTTCGTCCACATCGCAGTTTGCCGTGCGGGCGACACCATCCGGATGTTCGTCGACGGCGTTTTCGTGAAGTCGGATACAGGGTGGGGCGCCATCAACGTCGGCTACGGCAGCAGCCCTGTCCGCCTGGGTGGGGAGGACAACAACAACGACTTCATTGGAGTGATTGACGAATTGCGAGTGACGAAAGGCGTCGCGCGCTACACGACGGACGACAGCTTCACGCCTCCGAGTGCTCCTTATCCGCGGGCATAGTGATGAGGCCCCCCAAATGCGGGCACCCGATCTCGGCATAGCGCATTGGGGAAGAATATCGGAGTCTCCCCTTGTCGAGCGGCGCTCCCCCAAGCGTCGTTTCGAGTTCCCCCCGCAAATTCGACTCTTCTCAGCCCCCGATGACGAAGGATCAGAATCTCGAAAATGAAAGCGTGCACCTCCCCCAGAGGTGCACGCTTCTGCGTTGGCCTCTTCCGTAACGGTGATCTCGGGAACAGTCCCTCAAAAGAACGAGGAGAGAAACCTTACCCTCTCTGCCTACCTGAACAAGATCTGAAGCGCCTCTGCAGGAGTGGTGTAAAACGGGTGTAAAAATCGATGTGGGACGTGGAGAATTGATTTCCCCGGGAACGTTGGTGAGGTAAGAGCCCACCGCGCCGGAGGCAACGACGGTGGCACGGCAAACCCCGCGCGGTGCAAGACAGAACAGGGGAAGGGCTGCCCGCCCGTTGGATCCCCGGGTATTAGTCGCCCCTCGGGAAACCGGGGAACCTGCTGGCAACGGCAGGTTAGAGAAATGATCGTCCACCTGAGGGAATGGCCTCAGGATTGACAGAATCCGGCTTACAGGGGAGCGGCCCGCCTTCATTTCCGACGGCGGGATGTTGTTCGAAGAGGAAAAGTATTACGTTGAAAATCAGGACTAAACTGATTTTTCAAGGTATCAAGACGTGGAGGCCTCGACGTCGAATCATCGGATTCGCCTGCTCGAAATCGGCGGCAACCGCCCGCACCCGTGCTGCCGGTCTGGAACCCGTTGTGGACCCATCTGCCGCCACCGGCCAACTTCCAGCGCATTCTCGAAAGCAAGGGCGACAAAGCATGGCTGCGGGTGATCACCGCCATGTTCAAAGACGACGCCCAGCTTTTCAAACAGTTCCAGGACAACGAGTCGTTTCGGAAATGGCTGACGGATACAATGTTCGATCTCACCAAAGAGAAGCGGTGAGAGGGGCTCTTGATGGCGGGGACCTAGCAAAGGTTTTCCGGTCGCCTTACTCGTCGAGCGGCACGATGCGGACTTTGCCTTTGGGGGCTTGGAGTTGGGAGGAGAGGGTGGGTGCGGTGGTGGGCGCCGTTGTCTTTTCGGGGGCTTGGCCGAGGGCGTCGCGAAGGGCTCCTTCGACGAGCTGACCGCAGTGGATCTTCATCGGAGGGAGAGGGCCAAGGTCGCCGGTGAGTTGATCGGCGGAGAGTTGGGCGGCCTCCTCGGGGGTTTTGCCCTTGAGAAGCTCGGTCGCCATGGAGGCGACGGCGACGGCGGTTTGGCAGCCAAAGGACTGGAAGGAGGCACGGTCGATGACCCGTTTGCCGTCTTTTTCGGTGAATTTCAGCCACATACGGAGCATGTCGCCGCAGTCGGGAGAACCGACGGTGCCGACGCTGTCGGCATCGCTCATTTCACCTTGGTTCTGCGGTTGGGCGAGGGCCTCGCGCACTTTGTCCTCAAAATCGCTCATCGGCGAAGAACTTTGGCGTCAAGCGGCTCCGAATCAAGCCAGAGCTTGCCAAGCCCCGGGGAGGAAGGGAGGCTCGCAGGCACCCCAACCATGTTTTTTCTCGGAATCGAGATGGGCCCATTGATGGCCCGGGTGATGGCGCTCGACCTGGAAAGTGCTGATGCTTCGATCATCGCGACCGCCCCCCTGAGCGCGATTGAGGGGCTGCCGGAAGGTTTTGTGGAGCAAGATCCGACTCGTTGGTTGGGAGCATTGGATCAAGCGGTTCGCGAGGTATTGGAGAAGCTGGGAGCGGGGCGGGAGCGGGTGGTGGCGCTGGGGGTGACGGCGGCGGAGGGAGGATTGGTGGTATTGGATGCGGCGGATCGGGTGATTCGCCCGGCAAAGCTCGGGGTGGATCGATCGGCGCAGAGTCAGGCGGAAAAGATTGCGCGGGAGTTCGGGGGGGCTCCGGGGGTGATTGAGCTGATTGGGAATGCGCCGGAAGCGGGCTCATTGGCATCGCAGTTGTTGTGGCTGCGCGATCACGAGCCGCGGCATTTTCAGCAGGTGGCGCAGGTGCTGACGCCTCAGGACTTTGTGGGGTATTGGCTGACCGGGGAGGGCGGGAGTTCGGCTTCGTCGGCAGCGACGACGGGGTTGTTTTCCGTCCCGACGCGTTCTTGGTGCCGGGAGATGGCGGAGTGGATCGATCCTGCGGTGGGAGAAATGCTCCCATCGGGCTTGGTGGAGACGTCTCCTCGGGGTCGGTTGCGTCCGGCGTTGGCGCAGGCGTGGGGGTTGAGCGAGGGGGTATGGGTGGCGCCGGGTTTGGGAGCACGTGCGGCGATGCTTTTTGCGAGTGGTACGGCGCGACCGGGTGAGGGGGTAGCGGATCTTTCTGCGGATGGAGGGATGGCGGCGGTGAGTGAGCAGCCGTTGGTGGATTTTCTCGGCGAGGGAACGATCGGATGCGAGGTTTCCGGACATGGTTTCACGCGGATGGCGCTGCGCAACATCGTGGCGGCTCCTGAGCTGGTGCGTCGGCACTACGGGTGGAGTAAGGCGGAGTTTGAGAAGGCGATTGCCTCGGCGGCGCCGGGTGCGGAGGGTCTGACGTTTCTGCCGTATTTGCGGGGCGAAGAGGTGCCGAAGCTTCCGGATGCCCAAGGGTTGATCCACGGGATGACTTTGAACAACTTCACTCCGGCCAATCTCGCGCGGGCGGCGGCGGAGGGGGTGGCGTTGTCATTTGGATATGCGGTGAGTCGGCTGCGGGAGATGGGATTTGAGCTGAACGAGCTGCGTTTGGTGCATGATCCGGGACCGACGGGTGGGGCGCTGCTGGCGGATGTTTGCGATTTGCCGACGGTGCCGGTGAAAGGCGGCGGCGGGGCCCTATTGGGGGCGGCGATGCAGGCGGCGGCCGTGTATTTCCACGAGCAAGGCGAGACTTTGGGATTCGATGAAATCGCTGGATATGTGGTGACGCCGGTGGAGGCGTCCCGGCGTCAACCTGATCCGGGCCGGAGGGATTTGTATGCCCAGTTGCTTGCCCGCCAACAGTATCTGGTAGAAACTTTGCACGCAGGCGGCTTTTTGTGATGGGGGATCAATCGGAGATTCGGGAGAGCCGCAAGGCGACTTTGTTAGGAACGGCCGCGGGCTGGCTGATGCGGGTTTGGTGCACCACGTTGCGCTACGAGATTGAGGATCGTGCCGGGGTCGCGGCGATGGCGCGGCCGGTGGTGTTGGCGATGTGGCACAACCGGATTTTTGCGGTGCCTGAGGCGTGGGATGCCTTGGTGCATGGGCGGCGAAGGGCGGTGGTGTTGACGAGTGCCAGCCATGATGGAGCGATGCTTGCCCGGGCGGTAGGGGTGTTTGGGATTGGTTCGGTGCGGGGCTCAAGTTCACGACGTGGCGTGGCGGCCTTGGTGGCGTTGCGCAGAGCCCTGAGGGAGGGATGGGATTGTTGCGTGACGCCGGATGGGCCCCGGGGGCCGCGGTATCATCTGCAGGCGGGGGTGGTGAAGTTGGCGCAAACGACGGGGGCTCCCTTGGTACCGATCCATGTTCGATTTTCCTCGGCGTGGCGGTTGAAGTCCTGGGATCGGTTTGTGATTCCCAAGCCGTTCAGCAAGGTTCGGGTGGTATTTGATGCCGCGCTTGCCGTGGACCCTGGACTTGGGGAGGATGGCTTTGAAAACCGGCGCGCGGAAATTGAAGCGGTGCTCCGGTCCGGAGTGGATGATTTCAACCCAGAAGCATGAGCAAGATCATTGATGGCAAGGCTGTGGCTGCAGCGGTGCTCGAAGAGTGCCGGCAGGAAGTGGAGCAATTGAAGGCCCGGGGCGTGACACCGGGCTTGGCGGTGGTGTTGGTGGGGGAGGATCCCGCCTCTCAGGTGTACGTGGGATCGAAAGTTCGGACCTGCGGTGAGCTGGGGATTCATTCCGAAAAGATCGTGCTGCCGACGGAGACGACGCAGGAAGATTTGCTGGCGGTGGTGGAGCGATTGAATGCCGATCCCGCCATTCACGGGATTCTGGTGCAGAGTCCTCCTCCGCCGCACATTGATGAGGAAGCGATTGTCCGGGCGATCGATCCGGCAAAGGACGTCGACGGTTTCCATCCGGAGAATGTGGCGAAGCTGGCTCTGGAAGATCCGAGCGGATTCGTGCCCTGCACCCCCGCGGGTTGCATGCGGTTGCTGAAGGAAGCGGGCGTGGAAACGAAGGGTGCCAACGCGGTGGTGATTGGTCGCAGTATGATCGTCGGCAAGCCGATGGCGCTGTTGTTGATGGCCAAAGGGTCGGATGCGACGGTCACGGTGGCGCATTCGCGTAGCAAGGATTTGCCGGGGATTTGCCGTCAGGCAGACATTGTCATCGCGGCCGTGGGTCGACCGGAAATGGTGAAGGCCGACTGGGTGCGCGAAGGAGCGGTGGTGATTGATGTGGGCATCAATCGAGTCGAAGATGCCAGCCGCAAGAGTGGCTTCCGACTGACGGGTGATGTGGCTTACCCCGAGGTGGCGCCCAAATGTGCTGCGATCACTCCGGTTCCTGGTGGAGTGGGGCCGATGACGATCGCGATGTTGATGAAGAACACGCTGATCTCCGCCGGTCGGAGTTGAGCGGCGGAGGGCGTGGGCTGCGGGGCTGGGTTCAGACCCGCAGTTTCATCCCGAATCCGGGGGCATCGGAGACAGTGATCTTGCCATCCTTCAGGGGATAGTCACCAAAGTCGACGTCTTCGGATTCGCAGGTGACACCTTCGATGGTGCAGCAGTTGCCAAGGCCAGCTGCGAGGTGGGCGGTGTAGTTGGTTTTGAAGCGATCGCCCCAGGCGTGTGGGCTGGCGAAGGTATCGCAGGCGATGAGCTTGGGCATGAGTTTCCGCCACGCGGAGAAGCCGTAGCTCTGGGTGTCGTGAAGGACCGCATCGAGGATGTGTTCCTGGGCAAGTTCGAGGCAGAAGGCGGGATCGGGATTAGCCTCGCCATCGGCGACGAGGGTTTTTTCTCGTCCGTTGGCGTGCATCCAGTCGCGGAGCTGTTTGGTCTTTTCGCGATCCTCGCGGAAGGGTTCTTCGAACCAGAAGAGCGGCACGCCTTCAATGCCTTTGAGGAAGGCGATGGCGTCGTCGACGCTGTAAGCATCATTGGCATCGACGAGGATTTCGACTCCGCGATCTTGAAAGGTTTCCTGAATGCGTTTGACGATTTCGATGTCGGTGGCGAGGCCCTTGTCATGGGGGTACCATTTGCCACTGCGGCCGATTTTGACTTTTAACTGACGGTATCCGTAGTCGAGGTCCCAGGCGCAATTTTCGATGACTTTGTCGAGGCCGGACGGATGATCGGGCGGTTCCAGTTCATCGAAGTAGATCATCCCGCTGTAGAGGCGGTTTTCCTTCGGGCCCTTGGCGCCGAGCATCTGATAGACGGGTTGATCGAGGATGATGCCGGCGAGGTCGTGGAGGGCGAAGTCGAGGAAGTGCAGTTGGGGATTGAGGATTCCGGAGGCGGGATCGATGAGATCAGAAAGCCGACGGCCTTTGACGAGGTCGACGATGCCAGCGTCCGGTCGCCAGCCGGAGCCCCAGCCGGTGGCGCCGCGATCGGTATGAACGATGGCGACGGTCAGGCGGTGGTGTTGGCCATGGACATCGAGGCGGGCATTTTTTCCCACCAATCGAGGCCAGTGAAACCGAACTTCTTTGAATTCGATGTCGCGGACTGTGTGGTCGGCAAGGGTGGCGTGCTCGGTGGTTTCGGCGGCACGACTGACTCCGGCGGCCAAAGCGGCGATGCCGGTGGAGTGGATGAAGTTCCTGCGTTTCATGGGTCGGGACGAATACACGGTGAATCCGTCCCAACTTGCAGGGCTTTGGAATTCAGGCTGATTTCCTGAGGAGGAAGGCGAGGAGGTCTTTCAGTTCCTCGGGATTGAGGCGGTTGATGAGCCCCGGAGGCATCGGAGAAATGGCGGAGTGTTCGCGCTGATGGAGGTCGGAAGTGAAGACGTGGCTTTGTTCGGATGGTTCAAACGCATTGGTGGCGACCGTGAGCGATTCCTCGGTTTCCTCGATGACTCGGACGTTCATACGGGAACCATCGTGGAGGACGAGGGTCTCCCAGGCGTATTGGTCGGAGACGAGTTTGTTGGGATCGACGATGGCTTCGGCGAGGTCACGGATACTGAAGCGACCTCCGACAGCGCTGAGGTCGGGACCGGCGGCGCCTCCTTCACCGTCGAAACGGTGGCAAGCGGAGCAGAGCGAGGCTTTGAACATGTTTTCGCCCGCGTGGGCGTCGCGGCCATCGAGGCCTTCGTTGGCGAGGGCGACGATTTCATCGACGGTCCATGAGTGTCCGGGGCCCTGCACGGGGGGGAGGTTGGCGAAGGGGTTGCTGTTGCCTTTGCCAGCATCACGATAGCGCTCCTGTTCTTCGGGGGTGCAGGAGTCGAGCATTTGTTGGCGGAGGTCTTTGATGAAGCCGGCATAGCTGCGTCCGCCTTGCATGCTGAGGAGATCCTGAAACCAAGCGAAAACACGCTCTCGTTCGGGGCCCGACCAGGGGCCGGGTACGGCGCGCAGGCAGTAGAGGGCCTGGATGCGGTCGGCGGAGGGAAACTTGGCGATCATGCCCTCGATGTCGGCGCCGTATTGGGCGTTGCGTTTCGCCAGTTCGAGCCAATCGGGTGGTGGCTGGGCTCCGATTTGGTCGGCCCAATCGAGGGTGCGTGAGACGATGCCAGGCGCTTGGATGGCACAGAGCAGGCGCACCAATTCGTGATCCACTTCACGATCTCCGGAAGGAAAGGAAGAGTTGGCGCAGCCGAGGACTTGTTCGCGCTGGGCGGGTGGAAGGGCGCCATGGCGGGCGATGATGAGCCCGACGGCGCGCAGCCAGTTGATGCGGGCGTGGGAGTCGAGCGCAGAGAAATCGAGGGTGACGAGGGCGTCTGTGGCGACCTGAACGCTGTCGTTTTGGTCGGTGCGGGCGAGGGCGATAGCTCCACCGATGACCCGCCAGGGATTTTTTTCTCCCTTGAGTCGATCGCTCCACGAGGAGGGCGGGTAGAGTTCGAGGCGGGTGCGGGCGAGGAAGCGATCGGTACGGTCGGTGGAGCCAAGCTTTTGCCAGGCTTCATCGAGGGTGAAGGTCGGTTCTTCGATGGCAGGTGCCGGCGCGATCGGTGCGGTGGATTCTTTGCCGGTGTAGGAGATTTTCCACAAGGCCGAGGCAGCACGGCGGCCGCCAGAGAGGAAGTAGAGGGCACCATCGGTGCCTACGACGCCATCGGTCAGCGGCAGGCCATTGCCGGCGAGAAATTCTTCGCCACGCACAGGTTGACCGGGGTCGGTGTGGATGGCGCGAATGGTGGCGTAGGTCCAGTCGAAGGCGAACAGGGCGCGCTGGTAGGCGGCGGGAAATTTTGCACCGCGACCGGAAAGGAGGGCAGTGGGGGATCCGGGGCCGATGTTGAGGGCTGCGGGAAGGGAATCTTCGTAGGCTTCGGGCCATTTGCCGGTGCCATTGCGCCAGCCGAATTCGGCGCCGGGGACGACTTCACAGATGCGGGTGGGGCGGTACCATGGCATGCCGAAGTCCCATTCCATATCGGCGTCGTAGGTGTAGAGTTGTCCATCAGCGTTGAAATCGAGTCCGTAGGAATTGCGCAAACCGATGGCCACGAGGGTCCAATCGCTACCGTCGGGGCGGAAGCGGGCGATCCAGCCACCAGGTGCCATGACGTTGGCCGCGTGACCGTTCGCGTCGGGGCGACGGGGAAGCAGTTGATCTTCTGCCCAAACTTCGGGGACGAGCGAGCGATCAAATTCGGGGAGGGGGCAATGGTTGCCGGAGACGAGGTAGATGAATTGGCCGTCGGGCGATCGGCGCAAGGTGTGCAGGCCGTGCTCGCCGCCCCGCGGGACGGGTTTGACGAGTTCAGGCTCTGCGGGAGTGCCTTGGCGCAGGTCCACGCGCCACACCCCATTGCGTCCATCCGGGGACTCTGTGGAAGAGATCCATAGGCAGCCATCGTTCCAGAGGACTCCTTGGGTGCTCTCCAGGGGGATGTTGAGGTTGGTGGCGGTGACCTTGCCGTCTTTGTCCAGAGTGACTTTCCAGATGCCGCCATATTGGCTGCCGCAATAGAAGTTACCCTGGTCGTCGCGGGTCATGGTGACCCACGATCCACTTTCGGCGGGGATGTCATATACTTTCTCCAAATGAAAGCCCTCAAGGAGTTGCGTGCCGGGCATTTCGGGTACGGGGACCATCGTGGATGCCTGCCCAGGCCATGCTGCGAGCGGGCGAATCCGGAAGTCTTTGTATTCCGCCTTCATGGGTCCGCCGACGTGCAGCTGGAGGCCGATGATGCCGTCGAGTGGACGTTGGGAGTCGTCGGCATCGATCAATTCAGCGACGGTTTGGCCATTGATCTGGTGGCGGTAGTGGCGCCCGACAGCTTGGACGCGGTAGGTGTTCCATTCCCCGAGTTGGGTGGGTGGCTTGGTGGAGGCAGGAAGCGTTTCGACGCCCTGGCCGACGGTGACTTTTTCGCCGTGCTTGACGGTGATCCCGGTGCCGCGCTCGTCATAAAACATGCCGAGGTATTCGGGCTGAGGGTGGAGGTCGCACTGGAGGCCTCCGACGCCGAAGGGAACGTCTTTGACTTTCCAGCTGCGGTATTGGACGCCGGAGTTTTCACCGGTGACGCGAGCTTTGAACTCAAGCTCGAAGTCGGCGGGGACGTCGACGTCGAGAATGAGGTAGGAATTCACGGTGAGCTTGCGCTCGCCGTCGTCGGTGCGACCGGTGAGGATGCCATCCTCGACGGACCAGAGGCGAGGGTCGCCGGACCAGCCGTCGAGGTTTTTCCCGTTAAAGAGGTCCTGCCATGGGCTGGAGTCCTCGGCGTGGGCGGTGATGATGCCCAGAGAGAGGGCTCCCAGCATTCCGATGATGCGATGCATGGCGGGCTCCTACGGGGAGGCGGCGCCCAGCCTTGCACGGGGAGGGCTATTTCGGTTCGGGGTTCTTACGATAGTCCTCTTCTTCCTGCTTGGTCCAGGCGAAGGGGGCGAGCTTGGAACGGTCGAGGTCTTTGAGATGCGGCTCCGTTAGGCGGGATGGATCGTCGGCCCGCACGTATCTCCATGCCCGATCGCCGAAGACTTCCCGGCAAAGGGCGGCGACGTCCGGATCGTAGTCGATCAATTCCTGGCGGGAGTTGACGTGATTATGAAGAGCGTCGTTTTCGCGGTTGGTATCGAACCATGATTGAACGGCTTCGGCCCAATATTCGTAGTGGTTTTCCGCGGCGTAGAGTCCTTTCCAGAGGCCTTTGTCCATGGCATGCCGGTAGGCTTCCTGGAGGCGAGTGTCGAAGGTGGGGTCGACCTCACTCAGTCCCATCTGGTGAATGGCATGGGCAAATTCATGGACCATGATGGATTCGGTGGAATAAGGGTCGCCCGGATTGTGGAGAAGGTTCTCCTCGCCGCAAGAAACGCAGGGTCGCTCGGTGCTCGCGCCGAGGCCGCGGGCGCGCCGGTTCCAGAAGGCGGCGGGCTTGAGGTCGGAGTGCTCGGGAACGTCGCAGGTGCGCTCGCTGACGGCCATGACGGTGAGGCGCACTTTGTTTTTTGCAAGGCCATGGAGGATGTCCTCCCGGCCATCGAGCATTTGGCGAACATTGTGGGCGGCTTCTTCGAGCGCGGCGTCTGGAACTTGATCGGAGGAGACGACAGGAAAGTCCTCAACCCGAACGACTTTCTTATAAAACGCGGGGAGCGAGAATTGCTTGATGAGTTCCGGGGACGGTTTTTCGACGTCCGCGCAGACGCAGGCGGCCGTGGAAGCGAGGAGAACGAGGGTGCGAAGCATGGGCGTGAGGCAAGCAGGCTTCGGGCCGGATGCCAGGCAAGAAGTCGCTGGAAGGAATCATTTCTTGTTCCCTTTGCGGAAGCGTTCGTCTTGGTGCTGGCGGGCGTCTTTTTCTGTCGCCATGCCTCGATCTCCCTGACGTTTCATCCAGGCATCCAGAGCCGTGGAGAGGGATTTTTGGGTATCGGCGAATTCCGGTTGTCCGGCCAGGTTGTGTTCTTCGAGGGGATCGTTCTCGAGATCGTAGAGTTCTTCGGCAGGGCGATGGTAGAGGAAGTCGACTTTGCGCTTTAGGTCGGGATTTTTTTTGGCGTCTTTGATCCACGACTGCAGCGGTTGGGAATGATGAATCCCGCCGATCTCGTAGGTGTTTTCCGGGGCGAGGTTGCGGATGTACTTGAAGCGTGCGTCGCGGACGGCGCGCATGGGATAGGGCTCCTTGGCGCCGTAGATGCCGAGGGTGGTGTGCTGGGCAAAAATGTAGGAGTGGATGGGCTGGTCATCGCCTTTGAGGACGGCGGTGAAGTCTTTGCCATCGAAACCGTCGGAACCATCGGCGAGGGGGCGGCCGACGGTGAGGTGGCTGGGGTCGATGCCGGCGATCGAGAGGAGGGTGGGGGTGACGTCGGTGTATTGGAGAAGGGCCGAGGAGGTGGAGCCGGGTTTGACGACACCGGGCCAGCGCACAAGGGTGGTGGAGCGAATGCCGTTGTCGTAGAGGAGCCATTTGCCTCCGTAGGGAAATGACGAGCCTTGTTCACTGAGGAAGATAACGACGGTGTGATCGGCTTGGTCGGTTTCTTCGAGAAGTTTCATGAGGTTGCCGACCTGCTGGTCGAGCTGGCTCACTTCGCCATAGTATTTGGCGCGCTGGCGGCGGGTTTGGGGGTTGTCGTGGAGGTAGGGAGGAATTTTGATTTTCTCGGGGTCGTATTGGGGGCCGCGATTCCACGGTGAGTGCGGATCGTTGGAGGCGTAAACGAGGAGCCATGGTTGTTCTGGGTCCTTGGAGAGAAAAGATCGGGTTTCGGTGAGGTCATCGGCCCCATCCATGTGTTGGTAGGGATAGCTGGGTTTGGGGCCGACATGTTCCTTGTTTTGAAGGGCGACTCGATAACCGGCTTCTTTGAGGTGGGTGAAAAGGCTGCGGGTGCCGTCTTCAACCCAAGCGTGATTGGGGTAGGCCCCTGAGCGGATCGGAAACAGCCCGGTATAGAGGGCGTTGCGGGTGGGCGAGCAGGTGGTGGCGGGGGTGAACATGCTCTTCAACCAGAGGCTCTCTTCACGCAGGTGATCGAGGTGGGGAGTTCGGACATCTGGGTTTCCGGCGAAGGCCAGGTCGGACCAGGTGAGATCGTCGGCAAGGATGAGGAGAAAGTTCGGCCGCTCCGCCGCGCGGGCAAAGAGGCCGAGAAGCATCAGGAGAAAAAGCGTGCGCACGGAAGTGGAGGATCAGAAGGTCTCGGACTCGTCGGGTCCAGGAGTGGCGTAAGCGGGGTCGAGGGCGCGAATGGCCACCTCACCGGCTTCGTCGAGTTTCACCTCCATGGGCACGATGGTGGTGCCGCGGAGGTTGATGGTCTGGGCGGTTTCACCGAGGTCACGGGATTCGATGTCTTTGCGCGGCAGGGGAGGAACATTGGCGTTGAAGAAGGCGGTGCACCACCACTGTCCATCGCGGGTTTGGAAAGGAGTGCCGTGGCCGAGGAAACGTCCGGCGAACTTCCGTGGTCCATAGGGTCCTGTGATGGAACGAGAAGTGCAGTAGTAAAGGTTGTAGGAACCCTGGCGCATGCGATCGGTCGACCACGCGGTGCCGAGATGGACGTAGAGGTCTCCGACTTTGATCATGGTGGCTCCTTCGTGGCCGATGCGAGAGATGGGTTGACCGTTCGGTCCGGGGCGCGAGCCCGATGGGTCGATGCGGACGGGCTTGGCCGTGAAGCGGCTGAGGTCTTTCGACAGGGGCGCGATGAGGGTGTTGCTCCAGAGCATCCACCAGTGGTTCCCGTCGTGGAAAATGGATGGGTCGTGTTTGCGGCCGAGACGAGGTCCCATCGGATGGGTCCAGGGACCTGATAGATCCGAACCGGCGGAGAGGGCAAAGTTGGCTTTGGGTTCGGGGCAATGAACGAGAGCCCAGCGATTCATTTCGGGAATCCAGTGGATTTCCGGAGCCCAAACGAGATCGCCGGGTTCTTTGTGCCAGCTGTCCTTCATGGTGAAGGGGGGATCGAGAGGTTCCCAGTCGATGAGATCCTTGCTTTTCCAAATCTGGACGGTGCCTCCAACGATGGAGTCTTCACCAAGCCCGATGTTGAAAGGGTCGTTGTGCTCGCGGGGATCGCCTGGGTTGGGAGTGGTGCCGGTGAGATAGTAGACGTCGTCTGGCCCCAGGGTGATGTAGGGATCGCGGATCCATCCTTCTTTGATGAAGAGGGCGTGATCGCGCGATTTCAGGCCTGCCTCGATTTCGGCGCGCGGCATGGCTGCGGGCATTTCCTGAGGGGCGGCCTGGGCCGGGAGGAATGCGCAGAGAAGGGAGAGGCTGGCGAGTGAGTGGAGGAGAGAAGGTCGGCTCATGGTTTGGGTTTTGGCTTGGGATAGACTTGGGCGCGTTGCGCCCACTGTTGCCAGGCTTGGGACATTTCGCGGACACGCTCGGGCATGTCGGTGGCGAGATTGTGGAGTTCGGTGCCGTCTTCGGAGAGGTGGTAGAGTTCCCAGCGTTTGGGTTTTAGACCGGAAGGTGGGGTGACGTTACGACCGACGAGTTTCCAATCGCCATCGCGGACAAAGGCGTTGTTTTCGTGTTCGATAAAGATCGGGGTGGGCCGAGCCAGAGATTTGCCATCGAATGCAGGAGTGAGGGAAATTCCGTCGATGGGCAGAATGTCGTGGCCCTTGAACTGGGTGGGGTAGGTGGCACCGGTGACATCGACGAGGGTGGCCATCAGGTCGATGAGTTGGGCGGGTTCCCGATACCAATCCCGACCGGGTTGGATGTGCAGGGGCCAGTGGGCGATGAACGGGGTGTTGGCGCCGCCTTCGTGCGCGAAGTGCTTGTAGAGGCGGTAGGGAGTGGCGGAGGCATTGGCCCAGGCTTTGCCATAGCTGGGGCGGATCAGGTCGGTGCCAGCCTGGCGGTCGGCGCGCGGGTCGCCGAGGCCCAGAACGGATCCTTCCGCGCAGGCTCCGTTGTCGGAAAGGAGGATCAACAGGGTGTTGTCGTATTCGCCGGTGTCTTTGAGGGTTTGGATGACGTCGCCAATTTTTTGATCGAGGCGATCGATCACTGCCGCGTAGGCGCTCATGCGATCGGAGCATTCCTGTTGTTTCTGGGGATCCAAGGTTTCCCAGGCGGGGACTTCGGGATCGCGCGGGGTGAGTTCCCAGGATGCGGGGATCAAGCCAGAGGCTTTTTGGCGCGCGAACCGTTGTTGGCGGAGTTTGTCCCAGCCCATGGCGTAGCGGCCTTGGTATTTTTTGAGCTCCTGATCGTGGGCGTGGTGGGGCCAGTGGGGAGCGGTGAAGGCGAGGTAGAGGAAGTAGGGCTCATCCTTTGAAGGCCCTTTTTCGTGATCGAGGATGAATTCCCGGGCGTGGTCCGCGAAGGCGTCGGTCGTGTAGAAGGGGCGGTCGGTGGTGCTCTTCGGTTCACGATCTGGCTGGTTGCCGTCGTACATGATCCGGAAGTCGGAAGGGTGGAAGTAGTGGGTGGCACCGGCGATGCAGCCGTAGTAGCGATCAAAACCCCGTTGCAGTGGCCAATCTCCCTGGTCTTTGCCGGCGAGGTGCCATTTGCCGGTCATGAAGGTGGCATAGCCAGCGGACTTGGCGACCTGGGCGAGAGTGACGCAGGAGTCGTTGATATTGCCGGCGTAGGCAGGTGGGACGCTGCGATTGGCATTGGCATTTTCCCCGGTCATGTGGCCGATGCCGACTTGGTGGGGATGGAGCCCGGTCATCAGGGTGGCCCGGGTCGGGCAGCAGCGGGCGGAGTTGTAGAACTGGGTGAAGCGCAGGCCGGTGGCGGCGAGGGAATCGATGTTCGGGGTTTCGATTTCACCGCCGTAGCAACCCAGGTCGGAATAGCCCATGTCATCGACGAGAATGAAGACGACGTTGGGTCTTGGCGCGGCGCAAAGGGGAGACAGGAGGAAGGCGCCGACGAGCGGCAAGAGGAATCGCATGGGTTGAAAGTGGGTTGAAGGGTTCATGTCACGAGACGCCCAAGCGTTCGGGATCATTTCATCAAATGCCCCCGAGCGAGGTCAGTTCTCGGCGGTGATGACGCGGATTTCGTCGACGGATTCGCCTGCCCAGAAGATCACGGAAACGGTGCGGCGGTCGGCGGAAAGTTGGACCCCATCGGTGGGGTGAGGGGGTTGCCGTCCTTCGAGGCCGCGCATGGTGATGTCTTCCGCCGTGGCGGGAAGGGGTGCGGCGGAGGCGAAAGAGTCGGAGGCATCGAGCTTGCTGGTGGCCGTGATGATGGCGAGGACGGGCCGGTCGAAGGTGACGGAGCCTTCGAAGCGTTTGAACGCTCCGACGTCGACGATGCCTACGGGATTGTAGCGAATGAGATAGCTACGACCGCGGGTGCCCGGAGAGGAGAGGAGGGGGTGGGGATTGGAGATGGTCTCGGCCTCATAAACCCCAGGGTCCTGAATGTCGGCGGGAATGCGATCGGGCAGCTCAATGTTGCGACGCTCCGGGATCACGATGACGTGAGAGTCGTCTTCGTGGGCGGCGACGACTTCGGGAATATTCGGGGGAGCGGGAATGACCTCGCCACGGGTGGAGACGATGCCGGAAGCTAGCGGCCAGGTGTGGGTGAAGGCGGAAGTTTCGAAGTCGGCGTCTTTGAGTTCGTGGCGGGACGACGCACGCACGGCGGCTCCCTGCAGGAGGGTGCGTTGGGCTCCTTGATTGGAGACTTCCACTTCGCCTTCCAGGACGAGGAAATCGGAGGTGCCATCGGGTCCAACGGAAACGCCGAAGGAGGTGCCGAGGTCTTTGAGTTGGGCCGTTTGGGTTGAGACGCGGAATCCGTGGGCGGATTCCGGGCACCAGGCATTGAGATTGCCGCTGTGGAGGTCGATTTCCTCGGCTGAGCGAATGGTGAAGTGGGCGGGGGACTCGACGGCCACCACGGCGCCATTGATGAACTCCAGTTTCATGCGGCCGGACCGCAGGTGGACCTCTTGGCCAACGGGATACGATTCCAGCCGTGTTTCGCTGCCGCGGGCATCGGGCAACGTGATGGCGAGCGCGACCGCCGGCGCGGATGGCCGGGTCGGCGTGGATTTGCGAAGCAAGGCGGGAAGGGTAGTGGCGGCGATGCAGGCTGCGAGAGTCAACGCTCCCACGAGAATGCGACGTCGGCGTGAGCGCTGGATGCGCCCCGTGACCCGTTGAGGGAACGCGTTGGGATCCTCGTCGGCAACTTGGCGGAGGTGAGTGGAAACACTTTGAACGAAGGCTTCGTCGCCGCGAGGAGAGCGGAGATCGGTGAGGCGTCCGGCGAGGTCAAGATGCTGTCGGGCATCCTCGAGCAAGGCGGGATTTTGCTTCAGGAGTTCGAGGAGCAGGGCGCGATCGGCATCGTCGAGTTCGCCGTCGAGCAGTTCACTCAAGAGGTCTTCGAAAAGGGGCTGAGGATCGCTCATCGGAGGCTTAGGCAGTGGGTTCCGTGGGATGGGCGGAGAGGCAAGCCGCCAGATTTTGGCGGGCATGGAAGAGCACCTTTCGGACCGCGACGGAGCTCATGGCCAGTTCTTCGCCGATCTCGGTCGCATTGCGATCCCGGAAATAGCGGGCCTCGACGACCTGGCGGGCGCGGGAGGTGAGTTGCTCAAGGCAGTCGCGGAGGGCTTGGTGGCGGGCCTCGGTGTCCTGAAGTTCTCCAGGTGCGGGATGACTGGAGGTGGCTTCGAGGAGGAGAGTGGTCAGGTTTTCGTCGATCAGGCGCTGGCGTCGGCCGGTCTTGGTGATTTCGTTCATGACCAAGTTGCGGGCAATCTTGCGCAGCCAGGGGCCGGCGTGGTGGGGGGAGTCGAGTTCCTCCCACTTCCGGTAGGCGACGAGGAAACTTTCCTGGGCGAGATCATCGACCCAGGCGGCGTTTACTCCGAGTGAGCGGATGAAATAGCGGAGACTGACGTGGTGCTCGCGCACCATGGCGTCGAGCTGATCGAGACGGCGGATGCGTTCGGGTTTCACACGTCAGTTCAGATAGGGCCGCAAGTCGGGAGCGATCAACGAATGACGGCCTCGGGATATTGATGAAGGATTTCCTTCATTTTTTCGAGAAGCTTCGGCTTTTTGGCGGCGAGGTTTTGAGTTTCTTCGGGGTCGCGTTCGTAGTCGTAGAGTTCATATTTGGCGGTCGATTCTGGAGCGCCGGAGCGTTTCCATTCGACCATGCGATAGCGATCGGTGCGGATTGCGCGGCCCATGACCGCGTGCGGGAAGGCATGGTAGACGTGGTCCGAGATGCGGGCCTTGGGGTCTTTGAGAACCGGGACGAGGTTGTGACCATCGATGGGTTGGGGGCCTTCGGGGGCGGGCAGTCCGGCGAGAGCGGCGGCTGTCGGGTAGATGTCGACGGTTTGGGCGAGTTGCTCGGTGGAGGTGCCCGGTTGGGTGACTCCGGGAGCGCGGATGATGATGGGGATGCGGTTGGCCTGTTCGTAGTTGGTGTGCTTGGTCCAGGTGCCGTGGTCTCCGAGGTGGAAGCCGTGGTCTCCCCAAAGGATGACGATGGTGTTATCGCTGAGTTTCAGGCGATCGAGGGCATCGAGGACTTTGCCGGCCTGGGCATCGGTGTAGCTGGTGGCGGCGTAGTAGCCGTGGATGAGTTGTCGGGTGAGATCGGGATCGGTGAGGCCGTTGTTGGGGACGGGCTTGTAGTTGGCGATCTCTCCGCCGTGCTTGTGAGCGACGGGTGGGCTGTCCTGAGGGAATTCCGAGGTCTTCGGCATGGGCAGCTTTTTAGGATCATAGAGATCCCAGTATTTTTTGGGAACGGTGAAAGGAAGGTGGGGGCGGGCGAACCCCACGGCGATGAGGAAGGGTTCGTCGGATTGGGCCGCGGCTTCGAGGCGCTTGATCGTTTCGGCGGCGACGCGTCCGTCGGCGTAGGCCTCGTCGGGAACATCGGCTTCCTCCCATGCGGGGCCTTTCGGCAGATCGTTGATGGGTCGGTCAAAGATGTTGTTGAAGTAGGCTTCTTCGCGGGTGAGTTGGCCGCCGGTGGTTTCCTTAAGGGCGTATTCGACTTCCTGATCGCGGAGGGGCGGTACGGTCCAGGATTGAGGATCGCCATGAATGCCGTGACCCACGTGGTAGGTTTTGCCGAGCGATTGGGTGGAGTAGCCGAATTTGGCAAAGTATTGAGGCAGGGTGACCGCGTCGGGAACGAATTTCCGAAGTTCCTGGTTGAGGTGGTAGAGACCCGTGGATGTGGACCGCGATCCGAGCATGTAGTTGTAGCGGGATGGCGCGCAGACGGCTTGATTGCAGTAGGCTTTGTCGAAGCGCATGCCAGAGGCTGCAAATTTGTCGAGATTGGGGGTTTGGGCGACGGGATCGCCGTAGGCACCGAGCACGGGCTTGAGGTCGTCGACGAGGATCAGGAGAACATTGGGTTTCCGTTCTTCGGCGGACACGACCGAAAGAAGGGAAAGGCAAGCGGCGAGGGCAGTTCGTAGCTTCATGAGCATAAGTCTACTTTCGCGAGGGGGCCGAGTGTTTCGGAGAATGTCCGGATCAGGGGGCGAAATCGCCGCGTGATTTTCGCGGAAGCGACAGGGGCCCTCCTTGCCAACCGGGCGGGGATGGCTATGGATCGGGGCGTCGATGGATGACTCTTCTGCAAATAGTCCCGTGCGCACGGGAAGTCTGAAAAAAGCCTTCAGCACCTTGTTGGCGGGGGTTGCCTCGGTGATCCCGATTCTTGCGACCCTGTGGATTTTGGTATTGATTTATAAGATCCTCGGCCAGGCGGGGGATGGAATCATTGGAGGCTTGTATGACTTCCTGAATCAAATTCGCGGGATGCGGCCGGCGGATCCGGGCTATTGGCGGTTTGAGTTCCCCGGTTCGGAGTTTTTGCGAGCGTTGCTGCCGGTGTTGATTGTGTTTTCGATCGGGTTTGCGGTGACGAACTCGCTAGGTCGGCACATTCTTCAATGGGTCGAAGGGAAGTTTGAGCGAATTCCGGTGATTGGATTTCTCTTTTCGTCGATCCAGCAGCTGATGGAGGCGATCAAGGGGATGGGATCAGAGCGAAACTTCAAAGGGGTGGCCTTTGTGGAGTATCCGAGCCCGGGCTGCCGTTTGGTCGGGTTCGTGACGGGCAGTTTTTTTGATACACGGACCGGGAAGGAAGTGACTTCGGTTTTCCTGCCGACAGCTCCCAATCCGCTTACGGGTTTTGTGGTCCTGATGGATAATGAGCGGATCACCATGAGTGACATGACTCTGGAGGAGGCGAGCAAGCTGATCCTCTCCGCTGGATTGGTTGCCCCGGCTCCCGAGACCGACGGGAGCCTGGGTGGTTTGAGGCCGGTGGCCGACCCGTCCGAGAAGCCCAATTAACGGCGTCGTTGGATCTGCAAGTTGGCTTCGGCAGCCCGCATGTGATAGCCGGATCCGAAGGGGATGGAAGGGGTACGCCCGGCAGCGGCGTCATAGGCTGCTGCGAGGTCGGGCTGACGGAAGTTGGCAAAGAGGGGGATAGGTCGCTCATAGTTGCCCAGCAGGGTGGTTTCCCACGTGCCGGGATCGAAGTCCTTGAAGGGAATGCCGGAGTCATCCTGCAGCACAACTTTCGCGTGGCTCAGAACCCACTGGCGTACGGACGAGAAGGCGGAATCGTGAGGCAAGTAAGAAGCTGCCTTGAAATAGGCGGCGCCGCCGGAGTAGCGGTTGAGCCAGGATTGGAAGGAGCTGTCGAAGCCGCGGTTGGAGAGGTCGGCGGACACGTAAAGGACTCGCTTGGATCCTCCTTGAGGGCCGCGGAAGCGGATTTCCACACCGGGGCGTCCGCCGGCGTCGATGGCGGAAATACTGTCGACCCGGGCACCCATGATGCCGAGGGAGGTGAGGAGGATCGGAGTCGCTGGAGGGGATTGGCGCATGGTTTCCGTAATGAAGTAGCCATGCAGAATGGGTGCCTCAAGCACACCGGCGAGGTCCGCCAGCATGGGTTTGGAAACACCGGCGCTGAAGTCCGGCACTGAGCCCACGGATTCGAGGCCAAGCAGGACGTAAGTCGAGGCTTTGGGGAACATCGAGGTGGCGTGCAAGATGTCCGGACCACCAAACGGGTAGACGACGGTGGAAGGGTTGCCGATGGCGTTGCGTGTGGTGGTGTAGTAGAACTGGGCTTGGGCAACGGCCCGTTTGCGACCGGCATTGCGCCAGCGGGAATCCATGACCAGGGCGTGTGTGTGGTAGTCTCCATCTCGCATTTGCCAGCGGGCCAATGCGGCACCGTGTTCGACGGGGCGGCCAGCGAGGAAGCGGGCGACATCGTCCACAGTGGGATCGCCATCCACAGGGCGATAGTCCCGGGCGGGATTCAGCGGGGTGGTGGTTTGTTGAGTCGGCGGGATTTCGGGGGCGCAGTGGGTGAAGGCCAGCGCGGGGAGGAGCATCAGCAATCGTTTCATGAGGATGAGGTGGAAGAATGGGAGGGAGATCGAGTGAGGAAAAGCCCGAGGAATGCACAGGCTAAGGCGGTGGCGAGGCCGGCGGAGACTTCCCACGGTTGATCGACAATCGAGCGGACGATGACGAAAGAGGTGAAAGCGAGGAAGATCCCTGCGGGGACGACGGGTTTGGGTCCCGGGAGTCGGAGCACTCCCGCTGCGACAAGGAGGGTGCACAGGGTGAGGCCGGTTTGAGTGTAGAGAACCAGCTCGCGGAAGGAACTGAGCAGGGCCAAAACCGCGGCGAGGCTGGCCTGCAGCCAGAGGGGAAGTCGCGGGGCGGTTCCGTGGAGGGTGAGGAATCCCAGGGTGGGAAGATGGTCGGCCATGGCGGCGAGCACTCGGGGCCCCGCCCACAGGAGGGCGCTCACGGAGGCAAAGAGACCGGCTGCGAACAGGGCGGAAATGACTTGGCCGGCCCGGTCTCCAAAGAGGTGCTGCGCGGAGATGGCACCGATTTCCAATCGGCCCTGAAGGGCTTCGACCGGGGCGGCGCGGAGGAAAGATGCATTCAGAGCGAGGTAGAGGAGGGTTACGCCCAGGGTTCCGACGATCAGGGCGAGGCGCACGGTACGGGTGGGACGATCCCATTCCTCCAAGCCGTAGATGGCGGCATTCCAGCCGGAATAGGAATAGAAGACATAGTAGAGAGAGACGGCAAAGGCGGGAGTGCCGATCGCGGTGAAATCGGTGCTGAAATCGGGTGTCCAGCGGATGTCTCCTTTGCCTGGGAAAGAGAGGGCGGCTGCGATGAAACCAAGGATGAGCAGCAACTTGAGGCAGGTGGAGGCGAGTTGAACGCGCGCGCTGGTCGTCGAGGAAATCGAGTGAGCGAGGGTGCCGAGAAGGATGACCGCCAGCGCCGTGGGCGTGACCGGTAAGGCAGGAAAGGCCACGTGGAGGTAGTTGCTGAGTGCCAGAGCCGTGAGGGCAGTGGGCACTGCGAAGCCTGTGATGGCGGATAGCAAGCCTGCCATGAATCCCAAAGCTGGGTGAAACAATTCGGAGAGGAAGTGATGTTCACCTCCTGAGCGTGGGTAGGCCTTGGCCACCGCGGAGTAGCACAGAGCCCCGCAAAGAGCCACGATTCCGCCCACCGCCCAGAGGAGGAGGATCTGGGGAGCGGATTGGAGGGTCACCAGTTGAAAGCCGAGGGAAGTGAAGACGCCGGTGCCGATCATTGAGGCAATGACGAGCGAAGTGGCGGCAGCGAGACCGGGCTTGGGCACAGTTCACTACATGCGCGGAGGTCGAGGATTCGCCAAGGCAAATCCGGGAGGGCGTCGCCTCCTGCGCGGAATTCCTTCTTGTCTGGCAGGTGATCGAGACAAGAATGTTCAAATGAACTCCATTCGGGGACGAGGCGCGCAAGGGAATCCTGCCAACCGCTTTCAAGCGTTGCAGGTGGAAGTGGATGAAGATGCATGGGTCGACGAGGATTCGCGGCCGTTGCGGACGGAGTTTTTGCGCGATGATTCCCAGGAGATTCTTGCTCGAAATTCGGCGGAGGATTTGTCTTTCGACTACGGCGTGAATCCCTACCGGGGATGCGAACATGGATGCAGTTACTGTTATGCGAGGACCTATCACGAATACCTTGGATATTCGGCGGGGCTTGATTTCGAATCGCGGATCGTCGTGAAGCCGGAAGCTCCGCGGCTTTTGGCTGAAGCCTTGGCGCGTCCGGGTTACCGCTTGGGGAAGATCTCGATGAGTGGGGTGACGGACTGCTATCAGCCGATCGAGCGGACCTTGAAACTGACGCGAGGGTGTTTGGAGGTGATGGCGACTTTTCGGCAACCGGTGGTGCTCATCACCAAGAACGCGCTGGTGACCCGTGATCTGGATGCGCTGAGGGAATTGTCACGGTGGCAGGCCGTCGCGGTCTATCTTTCGGTGACGACTCTGGATCCGGCTTTGGCGCGGGTGTTGGAGCCTCGTGCGTCGACTCCGCGGGCGCGTTTGGAAGCCTTGGAGCAGCTATCTGCCGCGGGGGTGGCTTGCGGCGTGAGTGCTGCGCCGATGATTCCAGGGCTGAACGACCATGAGTTGCCGGAGATTCTCAAGGCGGTGAAAGAGGTGGGCGGGAGTTTTGCGGCTTACTCCATGGTGAGATTGCCGGGAGCCGTGGCGGAGGTTTTCGGGGATTGGCTCGACCACCATCGCCCCGGGGCCAAAGAGAAGGTCCTTGGGCGCATTCGCGATGCTCACGGCGGACGGCTGAACCGGAACACTCCGGGAGAGCGGATGCGGGGCACGGGTCCGGTTGCTGAGCAACTGAGGGCCCTTTTCCATGCCAGCTGCCGCAGGCTGGGACTGGCGACGACGGCGCCTGAGGTGAAGGGGGACCATTTTCGCCGCTGTCTCCCCGATCAGGGGGAGCTATTCTGAGCCAGGGGTGGCGTGAGTTTTGCCGTGAACAAAGTGGACGATTTCTTCGTCATGGGTCTGCACGTCACCGTGTTCATCGAGCTGGAAGACGCGGAGCGTCTGATGGTCTCCGACTTCGAGCGGGGCGACCAATCGGCCCGAAGGAACCAGGGAGTCGAAGAGCACCTGGGGAATCTCATCGACGGCAAATGCCAGCACGATGCCATCGAATTTCCGGCTGCGATCCGGCCATCCGAGGAGGCCATCGCCGTGGATCAACTCGATGTGGGTGAATCCGAGGCTTAGGAGGTTGCGTGCTGCCTGAGTGGCCAGATCGGGGTACCACTCGATGCTGCAAACATCGCGAGCAATGTGAGCGAGGATGGCCGTTTGAAATCCGCAGCCAGCACCGAGTTCGAGGACGTGGGCGTGCTCGGGTAGTTCGAGGAGTTCGACCATGCGTGCGACGATGTAGGGCTGGGCAGCAACTTGCCCGTGGGGCAAGGGAAGGGAGGTGTCATCGTAGGCAAGACCGCGTTCTTGTTCGGGGAGAAAATCCTCCCGTTGGATCGCCTGGAAAGCATCCAGTACCCTCAGGTCGCGGATGCCGCGGTCCTGCAGGTGTTGATGCAACATCTGTTCCTTGCTCGCGAGGGGGTTCATGGGGGGAACCTAACGCATTCCCCGGAATCCGCTTGCTCGAATTGCCGATGGGCGGGAAGGGTCGGCATGCGCCATTGGCTGATCAAATCCGAACCCGATGTGTTTGGGATCGACGACCTTGCCCGCGTCGGCCGGGAACCGTGGAATGGAATCCGCAACTATCAGGCGCGGAATTTCATGCGCGATGACATGGAAGTGGGCGACCTCGCCCTGTTTTATCATTCCAATGCCAAACCGCCCGGCGTGGTGGGTATCGCGAGAGTGGTGAGCGAACCTTACGCCGATGATCTTCAGTTCGATCCGCAGTCGGATTATTTTGACGCGAAGTCGACTGCGGAAGCTCCGCGGTGGCTCATGCGAGATTTTGAGTTTGTGCTCAAATTTCCTGAAATGGTCACGCTGGATCAGCTCAAGGGCGAGCCTGCGCTTGAGGGAATGAGGGTTCTCCAACGCGGCACCCGGTTGTCGATCACCCCGGTCGAGCCTGATCACTTCGATCAGGTTTGCTCAATGGCCGGGGTGAAAGTTTGATCCGCGAACTTTAAGGCAGGGTGGTGCGCAGCAGGGTGGCGCGACCGGAAGCGGTCAACTTGCTGGTGCCACGGGGCAGGAGTAGGAATTCGCCTTTCTTGAAGATGCGTCCGTCGGAGCCGGTCACCTGGCCTTCGGCGACGGAGAAGATCGAGAATCGATCCTCGGAGGCGTTGCCCTCGGACTCCCCAGGGGCCAGGGCGATTTTTTCGACGACGAAATACTCGCAGCGGGCGATCACAGTGCCGTCAGGGACATCCATCCCGGGTTCGAAGTCGTCGAAATCAATGCTTTTCAGCGATTCTTCGACATGCAGATCGCGCGGTTTTCCGTCGAGTCCGAGGCGATTCCAGTCGAACACCCGGTAGGTGGTGTCGGAGTTTTGTTGGATTTCGTGGATCAAGAATCCGGCGCCAATCGCGTGGAGCCTTCCGGAGGGGATGAAGATAGAGTCGCCTGTCTTGGGCTGGATGGCGTGGACCACGTCGGCGACGGTTCCATCGGCCAGGGCGCGATCAAAGTCTTCTCGGGTGACACCGTTTTTCAATCCGACGTAGAGCTTCGCGCCGGGATCCGCATCGGCGATGTACCACATTTCCGTTTTGGGCTCGCCGCCGAGTGCCGGGGCAAGATCCACGGGTGGATGCACCTGAATGGAGAGGTCATCACGGGCGTCGAGGACTTTGATGAGCAAGGGGAAACGAGTGCAGTCGGGCATGCCGGCGCCGAAAATTTCATCGCGGCGTGTGCTCCACAATTCGTGCAGCGTGGCGCCCGCCAAGGGGCCGCCAACGACGACCGATTGTTCACCCTCTCGATCCACCACCTCCCAGGATTCGCCATAGGGGGCATCGTCCGGGAGTTCCCGGCGGTAGGCGGTTTCCAGCGTCCGGCCTCCCCAGACGCGCTGCATGTAAAGGGGCTTGAAAGTGATCGGTTCCATGGCCCCGACGCTGCCCATCTCCGAGGTTAGGAGAAAGGCCAAATTCGCGGCATTTCGCTAAGAAATCCTGAATTTCTGGCCTGGAAAACAACCTTGCCGCAGAGCGGGGTGCGGGGGATGCTGGCGGCCGCAGATTGATCGATGTCGAAGAAGGACAACCGCAAGCGGGGTGAGGCCCCCGAACCGCCGAAGTGGTCGAACGAGCTGATTGGGCTGAGCCTGATCGGGCTCGGTCTGGTCCTGTTTTTGTCGGTTTTGTCGTTTACGCCGGAAGATTTGCCGGTGTTGGGGATGGGGGATTCGTTGGCCCCGCATGCGGAGGCGCAATCTCCGCGGGGAAATTTCCTGGGTCCTCTGGGAACGGTGATTGGGCTGGCTCACGTGTATTTCGCTGGGAAAGCCGGATTTCTGGTGCCGGTGGCGTTGGTGTGGTTCGGGGTGATCAAGTTGGTGTTTGATGGGCGGCTTTGGCCGCGGACAGGGACGGGGTTTGTGGTGATGA
Organism: Haloferula luteola; assembly: GCF_014201715.1. Classification (GTDB taxonomy): domain Bacteria; phylum Verrucomicrobiota; class Verrucomicrobiia; order Verrucomicrobiales; family Akkermansiaceae; genus Haloferula; species Haloferula luteola. Next base: position 94,199 of record NZ_JACHFD010000006.1, on the reverse strand, counting down.
TTCTGAGTGGTTCGGCGTTTCTTCATGCAGGCTGGTCGCAGGCTGGAGAGTTGCCGGGAGCGGGAGGGGTGTTGGGTCGATTGGTGGCGGATTTCCTGATGCGGCCCATCGTGGGAAAAACGGGCACCGAGGTGATTGCGGCAGTGCTTTATCTCTTTGCGCTGATTTTGGTCGTCGGCCAGCGGCCGCTGCGGTTCGCGAAAGGAACGGCTCAATTGACGATGGCGGGGATTCGCAAGGTTTCGAATGGGATCGCCGAACGCCGCCAACGGGGTGATCAGGAATCGCGGTTAAAATTTGAGCGTGAGCGGGAAAAGGAGAAGCGCCGTCAGGAACGTCGCAAACCGGCAAGTGCCCCGGTCGAAGACTCACCAACTCCGCAGGCGGAATTGCCGTTGCGGGAAATTCCGACGCCGCAGATCATTGATGCTTCGCAGCGCCGCCTGGACGCACCGAAGCCGGGCGACAAGCCCTTCGAGAGGCGGAAAGGACACGCATCGCTGCTGACCGCCCGCTTTGAAGACTATGATTTGCCGGGTTTCGATCTTCTCGATGTGGTCGAGGAGGCCGAGGAATCTCCGGAGGCGAATCGCGACGAGTTGCTTCAGGTGCAGCGAACGATCGTGGACACATTGCGCTCTTTCGGCATCGAAACCACGGCGGGTGACATCACTCGGGGGCCGACGATCACCCGCTATGAGATTTATCCGAGTGTGGGCTTGCGCGTTTCGCGGATTTCCCAGCTGGAAGCGGACATCGCCCGGGCCACGAAGGCGGAGCGGATCAATATTCTCGCTCCGATTCCGGGCAAGGACACGGTGGGCATCGAGCTGGCCAACTCGGTGAAGGTGGCCGTGCCGCTCAGGGAGCTGCTGCAGGACCCGGAATTCCGATCAGCCAAGAAGAAGATTCCTTTGGCACTCGGCAAGGATGTCTACGGAAAGACGGTGATCGGCGATCTGGCCGCGATGCCTCACCTTCTGGTCGCGGGTGCGACTGGATCGGGGAAATCGGTGTGCATCAATTCGATCATTGCCTCGATGTTGTTCAAGTTTGGGCCGGACGAACTGCGCTTCATCATGGTCGACCCGAAGGTGGTCGAGATGCAGATGTACAACAAGCTGCCGCATCTGGTGGTGCCGGTGGTGACGGATCCGAAGAAGGTGGTCGCTGCCCTGAAGTGGGTGGTGAACGAGATGGAGAAACGTTACCGAGTCTTTGCGAAGTGCGGGGTGAGGAATTTCGATGGCTTCAACAATCGACCGCGGGAGGAAAAGGCCCCGGTTGAGCCTTTGGCTGATGCGGCTGCTGAGCCGCCGTGGGAAGAGGAAGAGGTCGATCAGGAGGAGATCGAATCGATTGCCGCGGCTCTGGAGAGCGGAGAACTGGGCCCCGAGGCAGAGGACGACGAATTGGAGATCGAGGAGGATGAAATTCCGGATCGTTTCCCCTACATTGTGGTGATCGTCGATGAGTTGGCGGACCTGATGCAGACGGCTCCGGCAGAGGTGGAAATGAACATTGCCCGGATCGCCCAAAAGGCACGGGCGGCGGGGATCCACCTGGTCATTGCCACGCAAACGCCTCGGGCGGATGTGGTGACAGGGATCATCAAAGCGAACATCCCGTGTCGGGTGGCGTTCCAGGTCTCATCGCAGCTCGATTCCCGGGTGATCCTCGATTCCAAAGGCGCTGAGAAACTCGTCGGCAAGGGTGACATGCTTTATCTCCCACCCGGTTCCGCGAAGCTTGAGCGGGCTCAGGGGGCATTTGTATCCGACGAAGAGGTCGAGCGCTTGGTCAAGCATTGCTCGGGGCAAGCGGAACCCAACTTTGTGGAGGACATTCAGCGCTCGATCGAGAGTGCCGCCAACGACGATGGAGAGGAGGAGCTCTCGGATGCGGATGAGGACATGATCATGAAGTGCATCGATGTCGTCCGGCAGGAGCAGAAATGCAGTACGAGTTTGCTGCAACGACGGCTTCGTCTGGGCTACACCCGAGCGGCGCGAATGGTCGATATTCTTGAGCAGCGGGGCATTGTTGGGCCGGGCGACGGAGCGAAGGCGCGCGAGGTGTATGTGAAGTAGGAGAGCGCCTAGAGCCTGTCTCTCACTCCCCTACGTTCCTACTTGCGGCATACGAAGGTATCGTCGCTTCAAAGTCTTCATCGGCATGATGAGGCGTGAGAGGAAGCAAGAGGTGGAGTAATGCTAGGAAAAGAACCCGCGCAGTGAGGAAGTTCGTGAAAAGACAGCGCTAGGTTGTAGGCCGAGTTCCGCCGGATAGAATTTCCCGAATCATCGAATGGACCTCATCCAGCGACTTGCTTGCGTCGATGATGTGAGCAAATGCTTCATTCTCCAAGGTATTAAAGATGTCTCGACAATCCTGAAGAGCGTCTCGCTTTTCAAATTCATTTGCGATGTCGCCTCGGGAGCCAATGCGCTGGAGAGCGAGGTCGACTTCAAGGTCGAGAATGAATAGAAAATCGGGAACTGGAGCGAAGGCTTCGTTGACTTCCCGAATCCGTGAAGGGTTGAGCCCCCGGGCTCCCTGATAAGCCATATTGGAAAAATAATACCGGTCAAGAATGACGGTAACTCCTTTATTGAGAGATGGCTGTATAAGTTCTTCGACGTGTTGTTTTCTGTCCTTCAGAAATAGATCCAATTCTTCTTCAGGTGCACTTCTTCCACTTGAAGCTGACTCTCTAAGCTTTGTTCCCCACGGGCCATTCGTAGGTTCGTGACTTATGACGACGAGGCTGCCTTCAGACTCCAACCAATCGGCTAGCAATCTTGCTTGTGAGGTTTTTCCGGCACCATCGATGCCCTCGAAGGCAATCAGCATCTGCAGAGAGTCTGGAGAGGTTCTTCACTTGCCAAGCGGGAAATGCCCGACATCACCCGAGCGGGGGGTTGCCAGAGGTCGAGGAGGAGCTTCGAATGCCGCGATGAAATGCTGGTGGATGCTGGGCTTGGCGGTAGGGATTGCGATGGGGCGTGAGGAGGTCTCGCTGGATGCCGGCTGGAGGTTTTTTCAAGGTTCTGCGGTCGGCGCCGAGCAGGCGGGCTTTGCCGATGGCGACTGGGAAGTGGTGGAGACTCCTCATGATTGGAGCATTGGCGGGAGTTTTTCCCAGGACGCCCCCAGTGGGGGAGGCGGTGGGTGGCTGCCGACGGGGGAAGCGTGGTATCGGAGGGATTTGGGGGGCGCGCGCGAGGGTGCCGTGTGGGTGGAATTCGATGGAGTGATGGCCCACAGTGAAGTGTGGTTGAATGGGGAAAAAGTCGGAGGTCGACCGTATGGTTACTCAAGCTTTCGGTGTGATTTGACAGGAAAACTGCGGGAGGATGCGAACGTATTGGTGGTGAAGACAGACACCTCGGCCCAACCTGCTTCCCGATGGTATGCGGGTTCGGGGATTTTCCGGCATGTTCGGTTGATGGTGGCGGATCCCCTGCACGTGGTGCCCCATGGGGTGTGGGTGACGACGCCTATGGTGGACGAGAAGCGGGCTCAGGTGGAGGTGCAGGTTGAATTGTCGCAAGAGGGAGCGGAAGAGGTTCGCGCAGTGGTTTTCGATCCGGACGGGAAGGAGGTGGCTGCGGGTCCCTTCTCTGACGGGAAAGTGGTGCTGGAGGTGGTTTCTCCGCGACGTTGGGAGGTGGAAACGCCCGTGCTCTACCAAATGAAGGTCGAGGTGCTGAAGGGGGGAGCGGTGGTGGATGAGGTGCAGGTTCCGTTCGGCATCCGGCATGCGGAGTTCCGATCCGAGTCAGGATTTTGGCTGAATGACAAGAATCTGAAATTAAAGGGCGTGTGTCTCCATCATGATGGTGGGGCGGTGGGGGCGGCGGTGCCTTTGGATGTTTGGAGACGACGGCTGGGACGTCTGAAGGATTTGGGGGTCAACGCGATTCGGACGGCGCACAATCCGGTCGATCCCGGTTTTCTCGATGTGTGTGACCAGATGGGTTTTCTGGTGATGAACGAGGCATTCGACTGCTGGACGATGGGGAAAAATCGCCACGATTATCACGAAAACTTCCGAGACTGGTGGGAGCGGGATCTCGCGGAGATGGTGCGGAGGGACCGGAATCACCCCTCTGTGGTGCTCTACAGCGTCGGCAATGAAATCCGGGATACCCATGATCCGGAACGGGCTCTCGAGGTTTTGGAAGGGTTGGTGAGGGTGTGTCACGAGAATGATCCGACGCGGCCGGTGACGCAGGCCTTGTTTCGCCCGAATGTGACGCACGACTATGACAATGGGTTGGCGGATCTGTTGGATGTGATCGGCACGAACTATCGGGATGCGGAGTTGTTGCAGGCGTGGAAGGATCAGCCGGGGCGGAAGATTCTTGGCACGGAGCAGGGGCACGAGCGCAGTACTTGGTTGGAGTGCCGGGATCATCCGCAGCATGCCGGACAGTTTCTGTGGGTGGGAATCGACTATCTCGGCGAAGCGAGCAGCTGGCCGATCACGACATTCAATGCGGGGCTGTTGGATCGTACGGGGTGGGTGCAACCCCGTGGCTGGGAGAGGCGCAGTTGGTGGTCGGATGCGCCGATGGTGAAGATGTTTCGTCGCGTGGGTGTGACGGAAGCGACGCCTCCGGATCCGGGTTATGAGCAGGTCGAGTGGAAACGGCGCCAGGTGTTGTTTCCCGATTGGAATCCGGAGACCTCAGAGGTGCAAACCGTGGAGGTGTATGCGGTGGCGGATGAAGTGGAGTTGTTTTTGAATGAGCGCTCATTGGGGACGAAGAAGGTGAAGAAGGATTTCTCGCTGAGCTGGGAGGTTCCATTTGAAGAGGGCCAGTTGCGAGCGGTGGCGCGGCGCGGGGGAGAAAGGGTGGCCGTGGATGAATTGACCACGGCCGGGATGGCGGCGAGTTTGCGGTTGCTGGGAGACGGGAAGCCCCTTGCTCAGGATTTCGAATCGGTGGCGGAACTGGAGGTCGAGGTGGTGGATGCTGCAGGGACGAGGGTTCCGCGTGCCCATCCACGAATCCGTTGGACGGTGGAAGGCCCAGGCCGGCTGGTCGGCTTGGACAATGGATCGGTGACGAGCCACGAGTCTTTCCAAGGTAGCGAGCGGAGTGCTTTCCAGGGGCGTGGTTACGGGGTGGTGCGAGCGACTGGCCCGGGCGAGATCACGGTGGTGGTCCACGCCGAGGGGTTGGAGCCTGCGGTGGTGAGGATCCTCGCTGAATGACATGGCGGAGAACCCCTGAAACTTGCCAAGTGGAAGGGGCTGTCGAGGATGGCGCGGTGCGTAGTATTCTGATCACGGGCGGCAATGGCGGACTGGGGCTGGGAATCGGCCGGTATTTCCTGGAGAAGGACCCGGAAGCGCGGGTGTGGCTGGGGGTGCGCTCGAATCGTGCGGCCGCCGAAGCTCTGATTGCTGAGTTTCCGGAGCGGGGACGTTTGGTGGACTTGGAGGTGACTTCGAAGGATGCTTGGGAAGCGGCGGTGGCAACGATTCAGGCTGCGGACGGTCGCTTGGACGTGCTGGTGAATAATGCTGGGATGCATCGCGATGCGCTGTTGGCGACGATGGACGATGAGGCCTGGCGTTCGGTGGTTTCGTCGAATTTGGATTCGGTCTTCTTTGGGTGCCGAGCGGTGATTCCGGGCATGATGCGGGAGCGCTTTGGGCGAATTGTGAATATGGCCTCGCTCAGTGCGGTTTTGCCCCCCTTGGGGCAGACCAACTACGCTGCGGCGAAGGCTGGGGTGGTGGCATTGACGCAAACCCTGGCGAAGGAGGTCGCACGGGCTGGGATCACGGTGAATGCGTTGCTGCCGGGTTACATCGAGACGGAAGCGCTGGCGCATTTGGACGCGGAGGGGGCAAAGCGTGCGAAGATGGGGATTCCGATGCGCCGATTTGGCCGACCGGCCGAGGTTGCGGCAGCCGTCTTCTTTCTCGCTTGTCAGGATGCGGGCTACGTCACAGGTTCCGCGTTGAAGATCGACGGCGGCATCTTCTGATTTTCAACACGGACACTCGGAAACATGGCTCAAGGTGAGGAACTGCGGACGCGGATCAAAGAAGTGATGGTGGACGAGCTCATGCTAGATTTCGATCCGGCAGAGATTGAGGACACCACGCCGATTTTCGGAGCGGAGGGGCTGGGGCTCGATTCGGTCGATGCCTTGCAGTTGGTGGTGGCGATCGAAAAGCACTTCGGCTTGAAGGTCGGCGATGCCGAGAAGGCGAAGTCGATTCTGCAATCGGTGGAAACCATTGCACAGGCCATCGAAGCTGCCTGAGGGCGCTGGAGAAGCGACCACGCGGGAGCGATTTTTGATGAAAAAGGCGCTGCTGCTCCTAGTGAAATTGTGCCTGACCGGGCTGTGTCTGGGGTGGGCGCTGCATGAAGTTGACTGGAACAGTTCGATCTTCTCCAATCCTGGGTCTCTGGCGTGGCGTTGGGCTTTGCCAGGGGTGGCCTTGGCGGGCCTGACGGCGGTGATGACGGCAGCCCGGTTGTGGCTGTTGTTAGGAGCTCAGGGGATTCGGATTTCCCTGATGCGCGCAGTGGAGCTGACGTTGATTGGCAATTTGTTCAACTTGGCTGCGGTGGGAGGAATCGGAGGAGATGCGGTGAGGATTTTCCTGCTGATCCGAGATCATCCGGAGCGCAAGTTAGCGGTGACGATCACGGTGTTGTTTGATCACCTGGTGGGATTGGTGGCGATGTCGTTGGTGTTCTATGCGTTGACGGCGGGGAGGTTTGACGCGCTCGCATCACAGAGCCCGGAAACCCGGGGGATGCTGCGCTTCGCGTGGATGTTCTTTACTGGAGGGCTGGTGATGGTGCTTTCGATGTTCGTGGTGTCCTATCCGCCCATCCACGATCGGATTCACGCCCGGGGAAGGCATTGGAAGATTGCCTTCATGCGTCAGCTTCCCTTGGTCTACGATGTCTATCGGAGGAAATGGCGGCAGGGGCTCGTGGCGCTGGCGGTGGCGATGGCAATGTTGCCGGTCTACTATGCCACTTTTTGGTGCGGTGCCCGATTGGCGGGCTCCGACGTGGCCCCTGGACCGGTGCTGACGGCGATGCCGGTGGTCGATATGTTGAGTGCGCTACCGCTCTCTGTCGCGGGTTTGGGCGTGCGCGAGGCTTCGCTGAAGATTCTGATGGAGGATCTGACGGGGATGCCCCCGGATGTGGCGGTGGCGTCATCCTTGGTGGGATTTGTGTTCACATTGGTGTGGGCGATTCCTGGGGCCCTATTGTTTTTGAAAACCGGCGGACGATCGGCGATGACCGAGATTCGAAAGCTGGAAGAAGAGGATGCGGTCAAGGACGGCGACGAAGGCGTCGCCAGCTAAGTCCACCGGCAAGGAGGAGGCCGAGGCCGCTTAGGCAGGCGAGCCACCCGAGGGGCAGGGGGAGAGGGGCGTGGAAGGTCATCTCCGTGGGGCGAGTGAGAGCGTCGCCCAGTGAGCGATGCCAAACGAGGGTGCGGCCCTGATCGAGAATCTCGTCGGCATTGCTGGTGGTGGCGCGGGTCGGCAGGTGGATGCGCGTTTCAAGGTGCCGTTGCTGGCGCTGATCGGATGAGATGGCGAGGGCGGCGAGGCCGAGTGCTTGGCGGTAGTTGACTTGGCGGTGGAAGTCGACGCCACGGATAGAGAGATCGATTTGAAAAGTCCCGGCGAGGTTGGGCATCGAAGGAAAGGTCTGCGAGGGGATGGATTCGCTGATTTCGGACAGCACTCGCAGGGATGGGGCGTGGGCACGCACCTGGACCGTGGTGTCCTCACTGGGAGGGGTGGGTGGCAGGATATCGAGGGAACTCAATTCCAGCTGAGGAGTGGACTGAAACCACTCAAGGATGGCGTTTTCGAGAGCCTCATTCCCACCGGCGAGTTGCAAGGCCCGATGGGGGAGGTGGACGACGAGCGCAAGATCGCCAGAACCATCGCGATGAACCCAGACCTCCTCTTTGACGTCAAAGCAGGAGCTGAGCACCAAGGTGAGGAGGAGAACGAGCAGGTGGCGCATGGGGTGGAATGAAGCGGAAAATGAAGGATGGGGGCAAAAAGAAACCCGGACCGCCGAAACGGTCCGGGTGAAAGGGGAGGGGGGGACTTCAGTCTTGGGCTTCGAGGCTGAAGATCCAGTGGTAGTCTTGGTTCGGACGCAGGATGTGCTGAGGCAGCGGCAGCGCGCCCCAGGAGTTTTCGCCGCCGACGCCTTGCTGGGCGTGATCGAGATTCAGAGTGACGAAGTCGCGCTCTGGAATGTCGCAGGGGTGAGCGGCGTTTTCGAGGTCCGCTGTGGTGAATGGCCAAACGCTAACGGAGAGCTCACTGCCGATGGCGGCGAAGGCGAGGCCCTTGCCTGAGTCGTCCGTCAGGCGCCCGTGGCGAACTCCGGTGCGATTGCCGGTTTCCTGGGGTTCAACGTAGGGATACCAAGCTTTATCGGCTTGCACGGCCCAGTTTCCAAGTTCACCGCCGCGGTGGCGGTCGAGCATGGTTTCGTGCGGGCCGAGGCCATACCACGAGAGGGTGTGGAGTTTCTTGGCGACTCGGGTTTGCATGCCGATCCGTGGGATGCGGCCAATGGATTCATCGCGACCCGCCCGGGGCTTGAAGGTGGTGTCGACCGTCACCTTGCCACCGCCATCGATTCGATAAATGACGACAGCCTGACTGTTGCCCACCGGGATGCGGAGGGCGAAATGGATTTCAACGGAGTCGTCCAGAGTTTCGACGTAGTGGGAGAGCACGCGAGCCTGTGGGCCAGCGGTTTTCCAAGGGGCCGAGACGCGTCGGTAGTCGACCTGCCAGTTGCCGTCGGTCCCATTGTCGTTGTCGACGGGGGCACGCCAGAAGTTCAGGGTAAGGGGAGCGAGGAGGAGTTTCTCGCCCTTCACCGTGAGTTGTTCGAGGGCGCCGTTACTTTTGCTGAAATCAGCCGAGAAGTCGCTTCCCTTGACGGTGACGAGGGTATCGGACTCGGCGACGCTCGGGGCGGGCAAGTCGGAACTCGCCGGGGCCGTGATGCCGGAACCGGCGAGGACGAAGCGAGCAAAGTCAACGCGGTGGCCGGCTTGTGCCCACGAGGTGTCGTGTTTCAGGGAGAGATCCACGGCGAGAACGACTTCCTGACCCGGGGAAAGAGGCACCTCGGAGAGGTCGAGCTTCACGACAGCAGAGGAGCGAGGCCCTATGTTCGGCAGTGGTGCGGAACGATCCAGGCGTCCCACGCCATCGACGAGGATACCCCAGGCGAGTTTGAGGTCGTCCAAGCTGGCGAAGAAGCGCTTGTTGGTGATGCGAACTTCCCCTGGTCCGACGAGTTCGAAGCCGAGATCCGAGTAGCACTTTTTCACCTCCGGCAGCTGCGGGGTGGGCGAGCGGTCGGCAGCGACAATGCCATTGCAGCAGAAGTTGCCATCGTTCGGGATGTCACCGAAGTCGCCGCCATAGGCGAAGAATTCTCGTTCGCCTTCAGGCTGGGTGAATTCGCGGAAGTTCACTTCAAGCAAGGCGGCACCCTGATCGAGTTGATCGGCGGCGAGTGCCGAACCGACATAACGGATGCGGTGGAGGTCGCCATGAAAGACACGGCTCGGATGCTCGTCGTTGGAGCCAGCGACGATGGGGCGACCATCGAAGCGGACTTTTCCGGTGAACGGTGCGGAAGCGAGCACTTTGCCGTCGAGGATGAGATGGAGTTGGCTGCCATCGAAAACCCCGGCGACGGTGTGGCGCTGGCCTTGCCAATTCGCGGGAAGGTCGGCGGCGACGGTGTGCCAGGTCTCGTCGTAGACGAAGAACTCGAGCCGTCCGGTGGCGCCGATCTTCAAGGACCAGGATTGGTCGCCCTTTGAAAGGATGTCGTTGTGGCCTGGATTTTCGGCAGGGGTGACTTCGGCCATGACCGTGAAGGGGCCTTCGGGTCGCAGGCTGGGGGCGTCCGCGATGGAAGCGCTCCCTTCGATCAGGCCGCGGGTAGGATCGAGCTTGCCGCTGGCGGTCACGAAGTGCCCTTGGGCGGAGTGATCGGTCAGTTCGGCCGGGGCGGGTTTGGTGGTGCGGATGCCTTGGTCAATGTAGTCCCAGATGAATCCGCCTTGGAGCAGGCGTTCCCTTTCGAAGAGATCCCAATATTCGGCGAGTCCACCGGTGGAGTTGCCCATGGCGTGGGAATATTCGCACTGGATCAGAGGCCGTTGTTCGGCGAGGGGCTTTTTCTCCTCATCGCGGGCGTAGCCTTCGCACCAATCGTGGGAGGCGTACATGGGCGAGTAGAGGTCGACGTGGGCCTTGCGGCCACCTTGCTCGTAGTGAACGGGGCGGGAGTATTCGTTGGCCTTGATCCACTCGGAGCAGGCTTCGAAGTTCACACCGTCGCCAGCTTCATTGCCGAGGGACCAGAGGATGATGGATGGATGGTTTTTGAAGGCCTCGACCATGTTGCGGACGCGGTCGAGGTGGGCATCCTTCCAAGAGGGGTCTTTGGCGAGGGATTCGTCTCCATAGCCCATGCCATGGGATTCAATGTTGGCCTCCGAGCAAACGTAGAGGCCGTATTCATCGCAGAGCTCGAGGAATCTCGGGTCGTTCGGGTAGTGGCAGGTGCGGATGGCATTGATGTTGTTCCGCTTGGCCAGGAGGATATCTTCGAGGAGGCGCTCCTCGGAGATGTAGTGGCCGGTGTCGGGATCGTGATCGTGGCGATTGACGCCTTTGATGAGAATCGGCTGGCCGTTGACCAGGAGTTGGCCATTTTTGATTTCGCTGCGGGAGAATCCGATTTTGGTGGCGAAGTAATCGACCGGTTGGCCGTCGGCATTCTTCAGGGTGAGCAGGAGCTGATAGAGCGTCGGGCTTTCCGCTGACCAAGGTTGGATGTCGAGGCCTTCGAGTTTGAGTGAGGACCCTTCGCCGGTGTTTCCGGTGAGGGTGGAGTTGACCACTTCCTTGCCGGTGAGGTCGGTGACGATGGCGTTGACGGACCAGGAAGAGCTGCCGCCTTGGAGGTCGCGGACTTCTGCTTCGAGATTCAGTGTGCCCTTGGCGTAGTCGTCGCTAAGGCCGCCGCGAGCGAAGAAGTCGCGCAGTTGAAGGGGCGCGGAGGAGTGGAGGTAGACATCCCGGAAGATTCCGGAGAGGCGCCACATGTCCTGATCCTCAAGATAGGCGCCATCGGAGTAGCGGTAGACTTCGACGGCGAGGGTGTTTTCCCCCTCCTTGAGGTAGGGAGTGATGTCGAATTCTGCCGGAGTCCGCGAATCTTGGGAGTAGCCGACCTTCTGGCCGTTGATCCAGAGGTAGAAGGCGGAGTCGACACCATTGAAGTTGATGAAGGTGTGGCGACCTTTCCAGTTCTCCGGGATGGTGAAGGTGCGGAGGTAGGAGGAAACCGGATTGCGTTCCTTGAAAGTGGTCCAGTTTTGCGGGGGTTCGCCCATCACAAAGGGCGGGTTCTTGACGAACGGATAGGTGACGTTGGTGTAGATGGGCGTGCCGTAGCCTTCCATTTCGACGTTGGAAGGAACCGGAATGGTCTTCCACGAGGAGCTGTCGAAGTCGGGCTTGTAGAAATCGACGGGGCGTTGGTCGGGATGTTCGACCCAATGGAATTTCCAATCTCCGTTCAAAAGCTGGCACCATGGGGATTCCAGGCGCTTGTGGGAGAGCGCACCTTCCGCGGTGGGGAAGGGCATCGAAATGGCTCGGGGTTCTTCTTTGTTGATGCGGAAAACGTGCTGGTTTTCCCAATCCGGAGCCGCCTGGGCCAACAAGGGGGCCCCGAGGGTGAACGTGATGAACAGGGTCTTCATGAAGCGATGCCTATCCATGGAGCCTCCCTCGAAGGTGGCAAGGAGAATGGACCCACTCCCCTATGAATTGGGGGGTGGGTCCTTGAAAGTGTGCGGATTATCGAGCGTTTGCTTTAGAGCAGGTGAGCGCCGCGCGATGGGCGGGAAGCGAAGATTTCGGCTTGGATGCCGGTGGCCTTCGCATACTCGGTGGCGAGGGTTTCCGCGATTTCCGAAGCCCTTCCGGATTCGCAGAGGGTGACGGTCGAGCCGCCGAAGCCGCCACCGGTCATGCGAGCGCCAATGACGCCACCAGCACGGCCGATGGAGCGGGCGATTTCGACCATGATGTCGAGTTCTTTGCAGGAAACTTCGAAGTCATCGCGGAGTGAATCGTGGCTGGCAGCCATGAGGGGCCCCAGGGCTTCGAAGTCGTTTTTCTCAAGCGCCTTGGCGGCTCCGATGGTGCGGGCGATTTCGCCGACGACGTGGCGAGCGCGGCGGTTGACGGGTTCGCCCATGGCGTCCCAATGGGCCTCGACATCGGCAGCGGTGACATCGCGCCAGGAGGATTTGCCGATTTGGGCGAGGCCGTCTTCGGTATTTTTGCGGCGGGCTGCGTAGCCACCATCCGAAAGCTCGTGGTGCACCATGGTGTTGGCAATGAGCACGGTGAGGTCGGGGTTTTCGAAGGGAACGAGTTCGGGTTCCCCGGTCTGGCAATCGATGAGAACAAGGCGGTTAGGCTGGCCGAAGGCGGATGCGAACTGGTCCATGATGCCGCAAGGCACGCCGGCAAAGTCATGTTCGGCTTTCTGGGCGAGGAGAGCCTTTTCTTTGGTGTCGAGGACAGTGTCGAGAAGGCCCTCAAGCAAGGTGGCGACGGCGCACTCCAAGGCGGCGGAGGACGAGAGGCCAGCCCCGAGAGGAACTGAGGAGACGATCCAGGCGTCGAAGCCGGGGATGTGGTGACCACGGTCTTGGAATCCCCGGATCACGCCGCGGATGTAGTTGGCCCACTTCGGTTGCCCGGGTTCTTTGCGCTTGGTGAGATCGAGGGTCACGACCTCCTGGCCTGTGGAGCCGATGTGGGCTTCCTGGGAGCCATTGGCACGGGCAGAGATGACAATATATCGCTCGATGGCAAAGGGGAGGACAAAGCCGTCACAATAGTCGATGTGCTCACCGATCAGGTTGACCCGACCCGGGGCGGCGGCGTGGAGGGTCGGATCGGCATCAAATTGTTGACGGAATGCAGCGTCGGCGTCGGAGGCGAGGTCAGCGAGAGGAGGATTGATGGGAAGGGCCATGAAGTGCGGAAATCCGGAGGTTTCGTTGGCGGAGCTTGGTCGATGCATCGCCGGAGGCAAAGGCGAAAGAGGGTCACCATTCGGGTGGGCCCAGCCGAAAATGCAGGCATCAAAAAACCCCGTCCGGCGAGCCGAACGGGGTGAGAAGGTGGATCCGTTGGAGTTACCAGAAGATCACGTAGAGCACGGCGGTGGCGATGATCACGAAAACGCCACAGATCTGGGCGCCACGCGAGCTCTCGAGCGCGATTTGATCATTGACCGGGAGTTCGACCGGGCGAGGCAGCGGCTTGATCAAGGTGATCACGATACCCAGCACCAGAACGATGAAGAAGCAGATCGCCATGCGGTCGAGGAAGGCGATGGAATCGGCATACCAGAGGCCGTGTTCCACCAGGTAGGGTCCGATCAGCCACTTGAAGGCGGCGTAGGCGACCACGTTGGTGAGGATCCCGACGACACCGAACCACCGCGGGGTGCGGGGCGAGAAGAAGCCGAAGATGAACACCGCAAGGATGCCGGGCGAGATGAAGCCTTGGAATTCCTGGATGTAGGCGAAGATCGAGGTGAAGTTATTCAGGCTGGGGGCCACCAGAGCGGCGAGCAGCACGAAAATCACCACGAAGATCCGGCCCACGGAGACGAGTTTGGCGGAGTCCTGAACGCCGGAGAATTTGGCGTAGAGGTCCATCGTCGCAATGGTCGAGGCCGAGTTCAGCATGGAAGCCAGCGAGCTGATCACAGCACCGCAGAGAGCGGCGAGCACGAACCAGGAGATGAGCGGATGGGGCTTGATCAAGTTCCGGACGAGGATGGGGAAAGCGGCGTCGTAGTCGTACCCCTTGAGAGTTCCGGCGAGGTTCTTTTTGCTTTCATCGGCGAGGGAGTTGATTTGCTCAGCGATTTCGGTCGCGGAGGCTCCTGGCGCAGGGGATGCCGTGGTTTTTGCCGCGTTGGCATTGTCGGCGAGGATCTTGGCAGCGAGCTCGGGTTCGCGTTCGACGAAGGCGGTTTCCACCTTGAACACATCACCGGGAGCGGCTTTCTCGATCACCCTGCTGTTGATCGTCTGGGCGCCCTTGTGGAGATCGCCAGAGAACAGGTTGAAGGCAAGGATGCCGGGGATGACCACCAGGAAGGGGATGATGAGCTTGAGGAACGCGGCAAACACGATGCCTTTTTGGCCTTCCGCGAGGGACTTGGAACCAAGGGTGCGTTGGACGATGTATTGGTTGAGACCCCAGTAGAAGAAGTTGGGAATCCAAAGTCCGATGAGAAGGGCCGTCCAAGGGATGTCGGAATCTTCCTTGGGGCGTTTCATGTGCATCTTGCCGCCAGCCAAGTTGTCTCCATTCTGAGCAATGGCTTCACCCTCTTTGCCGTCATTGAGGAGCATGAGGCGCTCCCAGGGACCGGCATTATCGAGGTCTTGAACGGTCGCAGATGAGTTGGCGACCTTGGTCTGGATGAGATCCTCGGCGGGACGTTCGGCGAGGGTGTTGAATGCGAAATACATGACCACCGCACCCCCGACAACGAGCGCCGCACCCCAGATCAGGTCGGTCCAAGCGCAGGCTTTGAGGCCGCCTACAAACACATAGACCGCGGCGAAGGCGGCAATCAGCCAGCACATGGCCGACAGGTTGTTGAGCACCGGAACGTCGTGATAGTATTCGGAAACGAACTTCGCCCCCGAGAAGATCACCGAAGAGGTGGTGACGAAAACCAAGGTGACGATGGCGGGAATGGCCATGGCCAGTCGGGCGACGCCATCGAAACGATACTCGAGGAACTCGGGGATGGTGTAGAGTCCGGCTTTCAGGAAGCGGGGCAGGAACCAGAATGCCACGAAGATCAAGGTCACCGCCGCAATCCATTCGTAGGACGCGATGGCCATGCCGAGCCAGTTGGCGGAGGACCCGGACATGCCGACGAACTGCTCGGTGGAAATGTTGGCAGCGATCAGGGAAAAGCCGACGAGCCACCAGGTGAGGCCGCGGCCGGCGAGGAAATAATCGGAAGCGCCGGTGTTTTCGGCGTCGGTCTCATCCCTGGCTTTCCAAATGCCAAGGGCAACGACGCCAACAACGGCGACGATGAAAAGGATGACTTCTAGGCTGTTCATGGGTTGGGTTCAGGTGGTCTGTGGCGCGACATTCAATGGAGCCCCGTTAGGTGCCGCAAGGACGGAGTGTGTTTTGCAGGGACCCACGAAAGGAGGGGCAAAAAAGAGCCGCCGGAGGAATCCGGCGGCTCTTGGAAGATTCATGCGCTTTATTCGGCGGAGAACTTGTGGACCATCACGTGGTGGTAGGTCTCGCCGGGTTTGAGCACGGCAGAGGGGAACTCAGGATGATTGGGCGCATCCGGGAAGCCTTCGGTTTCAAGGCACAAGGCGGTGCGGCGGCCGTAGACGTCGCCATTTTTACCGGTCAGGGTGCCGTCGAGGAAGTTGCCACCGTAGAACTGCACTGCAGGCTGGTTGCTGGAAACCTCGAGAACGCGGCCGCTCTTCGGGTCTTTGACGCGGGCGGCCAAGGCAAGGCCGTTGGTGTCAGGATTGGTGAGGACCCAGCAATGGTCGTAACCTCCTCCAAGCTTGAGGGCTTCGAAGTCTTGCTCGACCCGCTCGCCGATGGCGGTGGGGCTGTTGAAGTCCATCGGCGTGCCGGCAACAGGGGCCAGCTCACCGGTGGGAATCAGGCCCGCATCGGTGGGAAGATATTTGTCGGCTGGAAGGGTCAGGATGTGATCGTTGATCGAGGTCGTCTGATCTCCGGAGAGGTTCCAGTAGCTGTGGTGGACAAGGTTGATGACGGTGGGCTTGTCGGTGGTGGCGGTGGCCTCCCACTTGAGTTCGTTGGCGTCGGTGAGTGTGTAGGTGATGGTGGAGGTCAGAGTGCCGGGGTAGCCCTCTTCGCCATCTTTGGAGATGTATTCGAAGGTGATCGAGCTGGGCAGTTCGCTGCTCTTGACGGTCCACATGCGGCGATTGAAGCCGACGTCGCCTCCGTGGAGATGGCAGGGGATGCCGCCGGGTTCATTGTTGGTGGCCAGAGTGTATTCCTGACCATCGAGGGAGAATTTGCCGTGAGCGATGCGGTTGCCGAAGCGGCCGACGGAGGCGCCGAAGTAAGGGTTGTCCTTGTTGTCGTATCCGGAGACCGAGGTGTAGCCGTGGGTCACGTCGGCGAAATGGCCGTCTTTATCGGGAGCGGTCAGGGAAACCAAGGTGGCGCCGAAGTCCGAGACTTTCGCGGTCATGCCGGCAGCATTGGTGAGGGTGTAGAGGTGTGCCTCGGTGCCGTCGGGGAGTTTGCCGAAGGATTCGACGGGGAATTCACCACCGGTAGTGCTGGTGGCGGAGTCTCCAGCGGGGGCTTCTTTGCAGGCAGCCAAAGCGGCGACCGCACTGACGAGCATCAGTTGATTCAGGGCTTTCATGAGTACAGGGTTCGAGTCACGGATGTGATCGGGGACCGGACTAACCCATCGGATGGTGAAAAGAAAAGGGCGGATCGTGTGAGCAGAGGAATTCGTTTTGGAATGCCGGGTGCCGGGGGAACCCTGGGGAGTCGATGGTGGGGCGGGAAAGGGTGGGTGAGTTTTCCCGCTTTCGCGAATCCGGGGATGGTGTTTGGTTGCGGGCATGATCGATGAAGGATGGTTGGGTGAGGTGCTGAACGAGTTTGGAGGGTGCACGGGGACGGTACACCGGTCGGCAGATGGTGAGTGGCTGGAGTTGGTGGCCGTGGTGGGCGTGCCGGAATCGTTGCTGCCGGTGATTCAGCGGATTCCCTTCGGCAAGGGGATTGCGGGAGCTGCAGCGGCCACCCGGGAACCGGTGGAGTTGTGCAATCTCCAGCAGGATTTGGGAGGCATCGCCAAGGAAGGGGCGCGAGCGACCCAAGTGGCGGGCTCGTTGGCGGTGCCGGTGTTTTCTCCGGTTGACGGCTCCGTGCTGGGAACTTTGGGGGTCGGGATGGCCGCGCCCCACAATTTCAGTGAGGAGGAAAAGGCGCGACTGGCGGAAAAGGCGACGGAACTGGCCCGGGTTTGGGTGCAGGATCATTGACCGACCGCAGAGCGCTGTTAGCTTGATCGCCATGACACCCGAAGCGGCGGCAAAGAAGATCCTCGATACGATGTTGGGGCATCTGGGGTTCCCCGTGAACATCGAACTGCAACAGGCGGATGATGGTCCGTGCCTGCAGATTCTGACGAGCGAGAGTCCCCACCTGATTGGTAAGGATGGAGGGCGCTTGGATGATATGCAGTATTTGGTGAACCGGATTCTCCGAAAGCACTTCCCGGAGGCGCCGCGGGTCAAGGTGGACTGCGAGCACTACCGGGCGATCCAAGAGGATAAGCTGGTTGAAGAGGTTCAGAGCATGATCGAAAGGGTCAAGGTGTCGGGAAAGGCGATGAAGATGCGCCCGCTCAATGCGTATTACCGGCGGCTCGTCCACAACGTGTTGCTTGACGAAACGGAGGTAGAGAGCATTTCCCCGTCGGGCGACGATCGGCTCAAGCGGATCATTTTGCGCCCGCGATCGAACGAGAAAGAAGCATGAAGAAGTTCCTTTTTGAATGTGGCACCCGCGATGCGGTGGCTTCGGCTGGTCTGTTGGTGCTGCGTGTCGGTTTCGGCCTGATGATGCTGATTGGCCACGGGTGGGCGAAAATTGAGATGTTTTCGAAGGCAAAGGATACTTGGACGGTGCCTTCGCTGCCCCTGCTATCTGCCATGTCGCCCCCGGTCAGCATGCTGGCCACCATCGTGGCGGAAGTGGGGTGCTCTGCCTTGTTGGTATTGGGGTTGTTGACTCGCCCAGCGGCCTTTGTGTTTGGCTTCACCATGTTGGTGGCGGCTTTCCAGGTGCACAGCGAGGCCCCGTTTTTCATGGCTGGGGGGGCGGCAAAAGAACCGGCATTCTTGTATTTCCTCCCTAGCTTGGTGCTGGTCATCACGGGCGCCGGCCAGTTTTCGGTGGATGCTCTGGTGTATCGGGAGAAGCGAAGGAAATTCTTCTGATCGAGCGATGGAGACTCAGCGATTGGTACTGCCTGAAGACCTGAACCATTTGGGGTTTTTGTTTGGCGGACGTCTCCTCGCGTGGGTGGACGAGGCTTGCTGGATTGCAGCGAGCCTCGATTTTCCTCACTGCCAGTTCGTCACCATCGGGATGGACAAGGTGGAGTTCCGGCACTCGGTGCGGCAGGGAACGATCCTATCGATCCGGTGTGAGAAATATCACGAAGGTCGGACGTCGGCCGGATATTCGGTTGAGGTATTGGATCGTCGCAATCCAGGATCGCCCCCTTTGTTCACGACTCACGTGACGTACGTGAGTGTGGATGATGAGGGTCGCAAGCGGCCGATTCGTTGAGTGGGCGATCAGCGGCCAGTGAAGTCTTGAATGGACTGAAAGATGCGATCGCTTTCGCGGTCGAAGAGGTTGTTGTGATCTGCGCCTTCAAGCGGTAGCCAGAGTTTGTGGGTGGCTGGACTGGCTTGATAGAGGGCGAGTCCGTGGGAGGGTGGAATCGCATCGTCCGCGGTCCCATGAATGACCAATAGCGGGAGCTCGCAGTGGCGGATCCGGCGAAGATTGGGGAAACGGTTTCCGGGAAAGATCCACTGCGCGGGAGGCAGGACCTCAAAGGTGGAGGTGAAGGGCGAAATCAGGATGAGAGCCGCCGCGGGGTGCCGAGTCGCCAACCAAGTGGCGGGCCCGCTCCCCACGGAGCGACCGATCAATAGAACATCCCGATCGGCGACTCCCCACTCGGTGGTGAGGTGGTTCCAGGCAACCTCGGCAGCTTTCTCGACCGAGGTTTCGCTGGGTTTTCCGGAGGAAAGGCCATAACCGGGGTAGTCGTAAACGAAAACACCCCAGCCACGGTGGTTCCACGCTTCGTAGAGGGGCAGTGAGTGGGCGAGATTCTCAGCGTTGCCGTGGGAATAAAGAACCGTGGGCTTGCCGGGTGCTGCGGGGAGATGCAGCACGGCCAACTGGCCCCCTTGCGGAGTGTCGAGAAGCTGAAGGGTGGTGCCATCCGCCTGGTAATTTGGATGGCTGGGTGGGGCGAAAATGAGAGAATCGGCGACGAAAAAAGAAAACAGCCCCAGGAGTCCGTAGAGGATCACCGCGACCCAGGCGTAGCGGCGCAGACGATGGGCTGTTCGGGATTTCATCAAGCGGGAGCCGATTCAGCCGTGAGGAAGGATTTACGGCAGAGTTCGGCATATTTTCCTTCCCGGGACAGGAGTTCTTCGTGGTTGCCTTCCTCGATCACCCGCCCGCGTTCCAGCACGTAGATCCGGTCGGCATTCTGAATGGTGGAGAGGCGGTGGGCGATGACGAAAGCGGTGCGGTTCTCCATGAGGGCATCGAGCGCGGCCTGAATTTCGTGCTCGGTTTGGGAGTCGACTGAGGCAGTGGCTTCGTCGAGGAGCAAGATGGGGGCGTTCTTGAGCAAGGCGCGGGCGATGGACAGCCGCTGTTTTTCCCCCCCGGAAAGTTTCACTCCCCGTTCGCCGACGTGAGTGTCGAGTTGTTTGGGGAGCTGGCGGACGAAGTTGGCGGCATGGGCGGCTTCCAGGCATTGCCAAAGGTCGGCTTCATCGGCGTCGCGCCGTCCGAGCATGAGGTTGTCCCTCACGCTGCCATTGAAGAGGAACGGCTCCTGGGTGACGTAGGCGAGTTTTTCGCGCAGTGATGGCTTGGCCAATTCGGCGATGTCCCGGCCATCGATGGTGATGCGTCCGGAAGTCGCCTCGTAGAATCGGTTCAGCAGGGAGAGCACGGTGGATTTTCCGGCACCCGTGGAACCTACCAGCGCGATGGTTTGGCCAGGACGTGCCGTGAGGTGGACTTCGTGAAGGGTGGGTTGCTCGCCGTATGAGAAGGAAACCTGCTCGAAGATGACTTCGGCCCGGAGGTCGTCAGGAAGCACGGCGCCATCGGCAGCATTGAGTTCGTCATCGGCATCCATGATCTCGAAAACCCGGTCGGCCGCGGCGCGGGAGGAAAAGATCAGCTGGTTGAGCTGCCGGAGTTTTGAGACCGGCTCGTAGAATAGGCTGAGCAGCAGGAAAAAGGCGAAGAGCTCTCCACTCGACATGTTGCCGGCGATGACGGCCTTGCCGCCGAAGAAAAGAACCAGCGCGTAGCCGAGCATGCTGGCGAAGGACATGCTGGGGTTGTAAATGGCCCACCAGCGCATCAATCGCAGGGTGGCTTCCCTGACCTTGTTGGAAAGGCGATTGAAGTGTTCATGCTCAACGTTTTCTGCGGCGTAGGATTTGATCTGGCGAATCCCGGCAATGTTGTCGTGGAGCAGGGAATTGAGAGCCGATGTGGTGGTGCGTTCGGCTTTGTGGCGGCTGCGCGCGTCCTTGGAATACACCCACGCACCCACGATCAAAATCGGGATAGGAAGGGTGGCCCAGAGGGCGACTTGCCAATCGGTGAGATACATCCACAGGCCGACGGCGAGCAGCTGAATCAGGGCGACAACGCCCAGTTCGATGCCATCAATGAGAACTCGCTCCATGGAGGTGACGTCTTCGACGACTCGAGTCATGACGTCGCCCGTGCGCCGGGTATCGAACCAATTGAGGGGCAGACGTTGGATTTTCTGATAAAGATCCGAGCGAATATCGAAGATGACATTTTGCTCGAAATGGTTGTTCACAAAGATCCGGGCGCAGTTGAGACCATCCTTGAGAAAAAAGCTTCCGAGTCCGAGCAACACCCAGAAGGCCAGCTCACTTTGACGTTCCGGGTCGGGCAAAACCTGGTCGATGACGAACTTGGCGACGCTCGGAAAGAAGATGACCGAGGCGGCCATCAAGGTGGCGCAGAACAGCTGGGCGGTCGCCAAACCGGGGTAGCGCCGCAGGTAGGTGAATACTCGTAAGACCGATTGCATAAGGGGCGGTCACGGATGGTTCCGGCGTCATCCTTTGTAAAGACACGTTTGCGATTGCCGCATTTAAGGGTTGCCGGGGGTGGATGGGTCTCCCTAATTTCCGGGCCCAAGAAACCCACCTTCCCAAAAAAAATTCCATGGCCAACATCCTTGCCATCATCAGCGCGGTGCTGCTTGCCGCATCCGCCTACATTGCCTTCAAGAACAAATCTGCCCTTGAAACCGAAGTGGATCGTCGTTCCGCTGCCGAATCGACGTTGAGCCAAAATCAGGCCACATTGACCGGACTTCAAGGGGATCGTGACGATACGATCGCAACTCGCGAAGACGTCGAATCCCAAACGCTCGTCAAAAAGGACGAGGAGACCGCCACTCAGACGACCAATGCCGAACTTAAGTCCGGCCTTGAGGAGAAGAAGTCGGAGTCGGAAAAGAATGCAGCACGCATTTCGGACATTAAGGCTCAAACCGATGAGCTGGGCGATATCCAAGAGATCGCCGGCAAGATTCGCCGCCTCAAGGAAGAGATCGCCTCCGCTGAGGACAGCCGCACCAGCCTCAAGGCGACGCAGGCCAACCTGCTTTCCGAGCGCAATGGCACTCAGGAAGTCATCGCGGATTACAACAAGATCAACCGCGACTACTCCAACAAGAACTCCTTCTTCGAGTCCGCTCAGATCAATTCGATCTTTGGCCCTTGGGGTTTCGTGACCATCTCGGCGGGCAACTCCGCGGGTGCCGTCGCAGGTTCCACGCTGAGCGTGGTGCGGGACGGTGAGACCATCGCTAAGCTCCGCGTCCGCACCGTCGAGGCCGGCCGGGCTTCCGCCGATGTGATCCCCGGTTCCCTCGCCGAAGACACCACTTTGATGGTGGGTGACCTCGTGAAGCCGGTTGCCGCTGAAACCTCCGAAGGCAACTGATCCGGTTTTCGATCCCTTTTAAAAGCCCCATTGTTCCATCACACATGAAAGCCCTTTTTTACGTCATTGCCGTTCTCGGCACCGGAGTCGCGGCGTTTTTCTCCGCCTCCAACAAGAAGGCCCTCAGCGAGCAGCTCGAGTCCCATGAAGCGACGGTGAGCAACAACCGCCGGGTTTCTGCGAACATCGACAAGACTCAAGCCGAGCTCGACGATGAAAATACCAAGCTGACGACTGCCAACGAAGAATTGGCCGTGGTTGAAGCCAGCATCTCGACCCTCAAGTCCGATCAATCCAGCATCAAGCGCGAGATTGCGACGGTGGAAGGGGAGCTCGAAGAGCAAAAGGCCACGCTCGCCGAGGCCGAAAAGGCTCGTAAGGAAATCGAGGCCGCCCTCGCAAGTCTTGGGATCACCGGTCCGGTGACCATGGAAAGCATCCAAGAGAACATTCGCACTCTGACCGATAAGCAGAAGGAGCTGAATGCCGAAGTGGAAGAGCTGACCAACAACAACGAAGCCGCCGAGAAGAGCATCGCTCAGAACCGTGAGGAGATTTCCCGCCTTTCCCGTCGCAAGTCCGAGCGGGATGCCCGGATGGGACGCAATGCGATGTCCTCCGTGGTGACCGGTGTCGACCAAAACTACGGTTTCGTGATCATTGGCGCGGGCACGACCAGCGGCTTCAAGCCTCAAACCCGCCTGCTGGTGACCCGCAATGGTCGCCGCATCGCAGAAGTGACGCCTTCGAGCATTGAGTCCACCCAGACTGTGGCTGAGATCGACTTCGATTCTCTCGCTCCAGGAGTGGTGATCCAGCCGGGTGACACGGTGATTCTCGCCGAGCCGGCCACCAACTGATCCACTTCCTTAGCGGACACTGCTTTTTCCGACCTCCGTGCGCTTGAAACGCACGGAGGTTTTTTTATGTTCCCGCCATGCGACTTTTCACTCTCTCCGTGATCGCCTTCAGCTGCCTTGGATTTAACGCCTGCACGTCAGACCCGGATTTGAATCCGAAGCCGAAGGTGCCGCCGTCGACTTCCAATCAGCTGCCTCACAATCGTCCGGTAGCCGGACAAGGCGCTGGGCAACTTGGAGCACTGCCGATGCAGCAGCGGCGCTGAGCCTGGAGTTCGCGCGAGTTAGCGGTGGTAGGGCTCTCCTTTGCGGAGAGTGGCTACCCGATAAATTTGCTCAAGCAGGACGACCAATGCGATCTCGTGTTGCAGCGTCAGGCTGGAGAGCTGCCAGATGCGGTTGCTGGCTCGTCTGAGGGACTCGGTATGTCCATCGGAGGCTCCGATGAGAAAACTAAGGGTTTTGACTTCGCCCCTCTGTTCGAGTTCCTCGAAAACGTCGGCCCATTGTTGGGTGGTCAGCGCTTCCCCCCTTTCGTCAAGGGCGATGCGATGGTGTCCTTCGCTGCGGGCGAGAAGTTGGGCGGATACGGTTGCGGAATCCCCGGCCTTGAGAATGATGAGTTCGACGTGGCCGTAGCGGCGCAGACGCTTGAGGTAGTCGTCCACACCTCGTTTGGCATGATCGAGGGCGGGCTTTCCGGCGACGTAAACTCGGATTCGCATGGGAGGAAGTGAAAAGAGGACGCTGTGGTTTGGCGAGTCGGAGCTTGCGGAGCGATTTCCTGGGCTATAATCCCGGATCATGAAGCCAATGTTTCCGCTGTTTCTGCTGCTCGCCGCCTGTGCGTCTGAAGCTCCTCACTCGGAGGAAGCTCATAATCGCAAGGTCATGGCGTTGCAGGAGAAATTTGATCGATTTGACTACGACGCCAACGGCGAGTTGACGAAGGCCGAAGTGGCGCAAGGAGTGCGGGAAAGTGGTGTGACGGGCGTGACCGAGGCGGATCTCGATGCTTTGATGAAGCATTACGATGTCAACCGGGATGGCGGCATTTCCCGTTGGGAAACTCAGCGGGCGATCGATAGTCCTCTACCGGAAGACCTGCATTGAGCGGTTGGAGACCCTGTTGGGTGTAAGCAAAAACGGGGCGAGATCGCCCCGTTTTTGAGAGTTGGAGATGGGGCCACCAGACCCACCCGGGTTAGCGGATGCGGTCGAGGAGCCAGCTGAGCAGGCCATCGATGGGCAGGCGTTCCTGTTCCATGGAATCGCGATGGCGGATGGTGACGGTGCCTTGATGCTCAGGGCCATTTTCGCCGATGGTGTCGAAGTCCACGGTGATGCAGAAGGGGGTTCCCACTTCGTCTTGGCGACGGTAGCGGCGGCCCACGGCACCCCCGTCGTCATAGAAGACGGTCATCCAGGGTTGCAGGGTCTTTTGGATTTCGCGGCACAGGCGGACCTGCTCTTCGTTCTTTTTGAGGAGCGGGAAGATGCCGACCTTGATTGGGGCCATGCGGGGCGCGAAACGCAGGACGGTTCGGACGTCCTCCTTGCCCTTTTCATCGGTCAGGGTTTCTTCGTCGAAAGCTTCGCAAATCATCGCGAGCACGGTGCGATCGCAGCCAGCGGAGGGTTCGACGACATGAGGCAGGAAGCGCTCTTTGGTTTCCTCGTCGAAGTACTCCAAGGGGCGGCCAGAGCCGGTCTGGTGGACGCCCAGATCGTAGTCGGTGCGGTAGGCAACGCCTTCGAGTTCCTGAATGCCAAAGGGGAACTCATATTCGATGTCGTATGTCTTCATCGAGTAGAAGGCGCGCTCGCCGTCCGGCACATCCAGAATGTGGAGTTTTTCCCGTGGGATGCCGATTTCCTCATAGAAGCAAAGGCGGGATTCAAGCCATTCATCGGTGAGGCGGAGGCCATCTTCCGGGCGGCAGAAGTATTCGATCTCCATCTGCTCGAATTCGCGACTACGGAAGGTGTAGTTGCGGGGATTGATTTCGTTGCGGAAGGATTTTCCCACCTGAGCAATGCCGAAGGGCAGCTTGACTCGATTCGAGTCGAGGATGTTCTTGTATTGAACGAAGATGGATTGAGCCGTTTCCGGGCGGAGGAAAGCCACGGCGTTCGGGTCGTTTTCATCGGCCGAGGCTCCCATGGTCGTCTTGAACATGAGATTGAAGTCACGCGGCTCAGTCAAAAGAGAGCCATTCTCGGGATTGAAGCGAGTGGTGCCAGTGAGTTCCTCGCGCTTGTCCTCGATGAGTTCCAATTCCTTGGGCGAGACCTTTTTGTCCGGCATGAACGAACCGTAGAACTGGCGGGCTGTTTTCTTGGCCGAATCGGCGTCCTTGCCAGCGGGGACGAGGACGGCGAATGCTTTGTCGGTGGACCAAGCGGACGCCTCGTGGCGAGCGCCCGAGTACCAGACAGCCGTGCCATCCTGCGGAGGGATTTGGTCGGCACGCAGGCGGGCTTTCGAAAGCAAGCAATCGGACATCGGGTCGCTGAAACCGTCAAGGTGACCGGAAGACTTGAGAACTTGCTTCATGGTCAGGATCGCCCCATCCATGCCGAGCACGTCGTCGCGCTCCTGCACGGTTTTGCGCCACCAATAGTCCTTGAGGTTACGCTTAAGTTCGGCGCCGAGTGGACCGTAGTCCCAGCATCCGTTGAGACCGCCGTAAAGTTCGCCGGCTTGGAAGATGAAGCCGCGGCGTTTGCAGAGGGAGACGATCTTCTCCATGCGGACGGGGTCGGTATGCTCCTTGTTGGCCATGATGTTCTGCGGAAATGGTTTGGGCCGGGGAGAAAATCAGTCCGGATCGGCGGGGGCAAGGCGCGATTCGTCTGGATCAGAATCACCGCGTAAGCCGCGGCGGTCGAAGCGAGCCCCCACACGATGGAGAATCTCGAAACCGGCATTGAAGGTCAGCACGCCCGCAATGCCCCCCAGAAGTCCCAGGCCACCGAGCTGCGACCATTCGTCGCGCAGGGTCCAAAGAAACTGGACGATGCAGAGCACGGAGACGCCATAAAGGGTGGGCGTTCGGCCGATTTTATCGACAACAAAGGCGCCCAGTGGAGCTCCGAGGGCGACGATTGGAGCTGCTGCGAGCCAGTTTTCGAAAACTCCGGGTTGAAAGCCACTCGTCAGGCTCTTGGTGGCGACTCCAATGACCGAGTTGGCGGCCATTAGGATGACCGAGGTGGGGATGGCGATTTTCAGGTCGGCTTGGCAGAGCAGAACGAGCACGGCGTAGATGACCATGTCGATGCCGACACCGGTGAGGGCCGCCACTCCGGAGCCCGCAAACAGGCCGATCATCAGACCTGCGGTGCGGTCGAAGCGATGCGCTCCTGGCGCAAGTCCCTCATGGCGGGTGATTTCTCGGAGCCGATAGAGGTGCAGGACGCCGAAGGAGCACCACACGACGGCAAATAGGAGTTTGATGAAAAGCGACGGCACATGCGGGGCAATGAAAAGGATGCCGAAGGGGGTGCCGATGAGTGAGCCGAGCACCGCCCAGCGGAGCATGGGCCATTCGACCGGTTGCCGACGGCATGCGATCAGGATCGAGGCGCTGGTCATGCCGATGCTCTGGATCGCGAAACTGAAATCTCTTCCGAGGGTGGCAGGTTCACCGAAAAGGAGCACGAGGATGGGAAATCCCACGGTGCCCCCGCCCATTGGAGTCGCTCCGGCGCAGTAGGAGCCGAAGATCATCGCGATGGCGATTCCAAGATGCTCGCGCACCGTATGTCCGTGGTTGCCGACCAGCACGATTCCTAGCCAGACGGCGTAGAAGACACCGAGCCAGAGAAACCAGGGGAGGAGGGGACGACGGGATGAAGGCATGGCGATGGGTCCCGAAGGCATAGCCGAGCGTGGTGGCGGGTCGAGGGGGAAATCTGCGCGGAAAGATGGACGGTCGCGGCCAAGGCTGGCAGCCTGGGCGGCATGACGCGTTGCCTATGGGTGCCGGAAGACAAGCCCTTGTATGTGGACTATCACGACATGGAGTGGGGAGTGGCGTCTCGCGATCCTCGGCATCTCTTCGAGATGATCTGCCTCGAGGGCGCACAGGCGGGGCTCTCGTGGTGGACCGTGCTCCAGAAGCGTGCGCGTTACCGTGAGGTCTTCCACCATTTTGAGGTGAGCAAGGTGGCAGAAATGAGCGATTCCGAGTTGGAGGGGCTCCTTGAGGACCCTGGGATCATCCGTCACCGAGGGAAGGTGATGGCCTTCCGGCAGAACGCCAGGGCCTGGCTGGAGCTCGACGACCCGGTGGAATGGATTTGGAGTTTTGTCGGAGGGGAGACCGTGGTGAAGCGGCCGCGCACGATGGCCGAGGTGGTTGCCACCTCCGCAGAGTCTGATGCGATGAGCAAGGCGATGAGAAAGGCCGGCTTCAACTTTGTGGGATCGACCACTCTCTATGCCTTCATGCAGGCCGTGGGAATGGTCGATGAGCACTCAGTCGATTGCTTCAGGAGCCGGTGATTTTTGAATGCATTTGGCGCCCCTTTTGGGATGGGGTGCCGAGGGTTTCAATGACCGGAGAGGGGCCGAATCACCAAGTATAGTGAGCGGCGTAGTTGAGGGTCTTTTCCTCGTCAGGTTGGAGATTCACCGTGAATTCGATGGTCTGCGCATCCTGCTTTTCGAAAGGGAGGGAGGGGTTTTCAATGGTCCAATTGGCACCTCTCCATAGGTGCTCTCGGACGATGATGGTCTTGGCTTCTTTGGAGCGATTGCGGAGCTGAACTTCCACGGTCTCACGCATCCATTTTTGACGCTCGTTGCTTTCAAAATTGGCAATTTTCCGCTCGCCGACGAGATCGAAGGCGTTGCCTGTGTAGATGCTTAGTTGTTCATGCCGGGCGGTATGGTCGATCTGGTTTTCGCCGACGAATTCCAGATTCCCGTCGGACGAGTCTTCGCGATAAAAGCGAACGCGTCCTGCAGGCAGTGGAACTCCTAAGCCGTTGTCTTCATCATTCCGAAACTCCCAGTAGATGGCGACGTCCTTGGGAAAGGTCTGACCTTGGCTGGGCTGGGTTTGGATGCCGCCGTAGTAGCGGAATCCTGAGGCACCATCGTAGATGTATTTCTTGGTCGCGTGAACTTGGGGGGATCGCAGGAACTCGACCTGTTTGGTTTCTTTATCCCGGATGGTGAGAGCCCGCGGTAGGGTGTAGAGGTGGAAATCGTCGAAAGCTTTCTCCTGAACTTGCGCGGCAGCGGCCGATTCGGGGTGGATGGCATTCTTTCTCATCAGGGTGCGAACGTCGCTCTCCATCACATTCACATCGCCAGCGACCAGCTTGACCTTTGCCTGATCGAAACCGGTTCCTGAGTGGTTGCTGAGAGTGATCCAGCCGGCCAGGGTGACGGATTCTCCTTTCTCGGGGGCAACCAGATTGTAGTCGGCCTCCCAGGTGAAGCCACCTGTGAGGTAGGACAGTTGAGCATCGAAGTTCGCAGCCTCCGGAGCGGAGATCTGCCAACTGAGTGTCGGACGAAGGATGGAGCCGTCGCCGAGGTTGGGGAATAGCGGTTCTCCGGGGAGGGAGAAGAGCAACTTGCCTTCGACTTCGATGATGGGTTCGGTTGGAGATCCGCCGGGGACGTATCCAGAGCGGACAATTTTCCCTGGGATCAGATCGACCCGGCCATCGGGATAGGTGTGGCTGAACTCGATGCTCTGTCCCTCGAACTGTTGAAGCAGTAGCCAGCGGCTCACTGGGTCGTTGCGGTATGATTGTTCGAGGAGGGAGAAGGGATGGGAGCCGGCGGGATCGCGGAGGACGACGGAGTCGGCTTGGACCTGAGCTGTGGCGCGATCAAAGGTGATGGCATTTTCGCCTGCTTCGAGATGAAGGGGAAGGGTCTCTCTCACCACAGCGAGGTTGCGATTGTAGATCGTAAGGGCCGTTTCCGCAGAAGCGGCGGTGATCAGGGCAGTGAAAAGGAGTGATGCTCTCATGCTACCCTCCATTGAAGCGGGGAAGGAAGATTGTGACAGGGGATTTTGAAAAACTTGTTTTCTTGGGAGATCGCGGCTTGCGCCCGGGGTCATAGGACGGGGGCTGCCAAGCGTGCGGCGCGGGCGGCGATGCGGAAGCCAAGAGATCGTCCGGTAAAATCTTCGACTTGGGCTTCCACGGCTTGTTCGAAATCCTGCTCCAGCATGTGGCCGACTTCATCAATGAATGCGAGGTCGGTGCTGACGGCGGTGATTTCGAAATTCAGGCGGAAGGAACGGTTGTCGAGATTCGCGGTGCCGACAAAAGCGTAGCGGTGGTCCACCAGCATGGCTTTCTGGTGAAGGAAGCCTGCCTGGTAGCGGAGGATACGGATCCCAAACGGGAGGGTCTCCTCGTAAAATGTGGGTGCTGCCAACCAAACCATGAGGTGGTCGGCTTTTTCGGGAATGAGAATCCGCACATCCACGCCTCGAATGGCAGCTGCCTGAAGTGCGGTGAGGACGCCTTGATCCGGGACGAAGTAGGGTGAGGCGATCCAAAGGCGCTGGCGCGCGGTGTTTGCCGACTCGGCCACCACGAGTTGCCAGGAATCGGCGGGGTCGGCCGGGCCGGTCGGTAAAATAGCTGCCGCTTGGTCGGACGGTTCTTCGTGGGAATCCCAGTGGAGATCTGGGCGACGAGGAGCCGCCCAATTCCAATCTTCGAGAAACACAATTTGCACGGCCTGCACACACGGCCCACGCAGGCGAAGATGGGTATCGCGCCAATGTCCAAACCGTTGATCGCGGCCCAGATATTCATCGCCGACATTGAGTCCACCGACGAAGGCTTCGCGACCGTCGGCCACGACGATTTTTCGGTGGTTGCGGAAGTTGATCTGCAGTCTCGACCACCAATGGCGGTTGGTGCCGAAGGAATGGCATTCCACGCCGGCTTCGCTGAGTTCGTCGAGGAACGTTCGCGAGAGCTTGTGGGAGCCCACCTCATCAAAAAGGAAATAGACGGCGACACCCGCCCGGGCCCTTTCGCATAGGGCCTCCTTGAAGCGCTGTCCCACGCGGTCGTTTTTGACGATGAAGAATTCGACCAGCAGGTAGTGGCGGGCCGTCCGGATGGATTCAAAGATGGCTTCGAAGGTCCGGTCTCCATCGATCAGGAGTTCGAGGTGATTGCCGCGGGTGAAAGGAAGTCCTCCCAATTGAGCGGCGGCGCGACCAAATGGATCGTCGGGTTGAATCTCGAATTGGCGGAGCCGGCGATGCATGTCGTCGGAAAGTCGCCGGAGTCCTGCGTCCTCGGCTCGTCGGGCGCGGATGTACCCGGCAAATTTTTGACGCCCGGCAATCCAGTAGAATGGAATGGCCACCCATGGGGCGACGATCATGCAGACAATCCAGGCAATGGTCCCTTGGGAGGTGCGGCCGCGCATCAGGACGTGTAGCACATGCAAGAGGCCGACCCCGTGAAGGCAGGCGATGCCCACGGCGAGCAGAGGGGCGATCCATTCAGGGTGTTCCACGCGCCGAGTTTACCGGTCGAGGCAGAGATTCGGCAATATCGCAGGGAAGGAATCCGTGCATAGGGGGCGAAGGTCCGCGAAAGATTCGAGAAAATGATATTGAAAAAGCAACTGGGGTGTTGACATGGGCGGGATCGATAGATAGTGCTCCGCCAGCAAAATCAATCTGCTCCTAGCACCATGTTCCTGCATCGTTCATCCAGTCCAACCAAACCTTGCCGCATGCGCGGGGAGTGGTTCGTCGATGGCGGGTATGCAGGGCATGCCATCACGCGGATCGAGGCCCCCATCCAGAATGGTAAGGAGGTGTCGAATCCGATGCATCGAAGAAATCCGGAAAGTAGGGATGGGTTGATATGACGACCCACACGAGTCAGAAGACCCGAGCTGTGACGCCCCGCTTTCCGCAAGGAAACGGGGCTTTTTCTTTATCCCCAGCGACCTTCCGGAAAGACACCCGACCCTGCGCAGCCATTTTACCCGAACTTCGGAAGCTCCAAGCCTCCTCATCCGTACGGCTCCGCCACCGATCCAACATCGCCTCAACGACCGTTTGGGGCTTCCTGACATCCGGCGCGCCACCCGCGCTCTGGGGCCATTTGAAAGACTTCCGGTGTCTTCATGAAGATATTCGAAGTGCCTCCATCTCTGTGTCTTTGTTGTTACATGAAAAGATAAGCAATCGGTCCTGATTCTTGCCTGGCTTTGACTGGGCATCTTCGGGCCGGAACCTCCCTCGAAATCCGGATTCATCCCCACGACCTCCCACTGCCATGACTGACAGCATCCTTCATCGAACCAGCGTTTTGGTGCTGAACCGCCACTGGATGGCCATCGATGCCATTTCACCCGCGGAAGCTTTCAGCCACCTCGTTTCGGGCACTGCCCGAGCGATCTGGATTGAAGAGGGTGCCTTTCAGCCGATGGAATGGGAGCAATGGTCGGTGCTCGACGTGCCGGAGGATCTGCCATCAGTGGGGACTCCGCGTGGGCGCATTCGGGTTCCTACGGTGATTCTCCTTCATCAGTTTGATCGGGTGCCGATGGTGCGTCCGGTCTTTGGATTCAGGGGGATCTGGGAGCGTGACGGAGGACGTTGCCAATATACCGGTCGGACTCTCCGGCCGGACGAGGCGAACATCGACCACGTCATTCCGAGGTCACGAGGCGGGGTGGACGATTGGGAAAACTGTGTGCTTTCCGATCGCCGAATCAATACCCGCAAGGGAGCCCGAACTCCGGAAGAAGCGGGACTTCGGCTGCTCTCGGTACCGAAAACGCCAAAGGCCGTGCCTGCCTCGCTGCGGATCCGGAATTCGTGGAAGATCGAGGACTGGAATTACTTCCTCAAGTTCTCGGTCTAAGCGGTTCCCGGAGCATCGGCACCCACCCAAGCATCGCCCCCCCGGCTTCCGGAGGGAGGTGACCCCGCGGCCCGTCACGGCGGGCTGCTTTTCGTCCCCCTATGGTCAGGGAGAGCCGTGTTCGCTCCCTGACCTTAATTTGAATCCATCATGAAGACTTTTTTGACATCTCGATTGAAACTGCGTCCTCCGTACGAGGAGGACATCGACGTCATCACCCATCTGCTCCAAGAACGCAGAGTGGTGGAAATGCTCAGTGTGGTTCCATGGCCCTATGAGCGACGCCATGCGGAGGAATGGCTGACGGCCATTCGCAAGAAAGAGGAGGAAGGCTGTTGGGAAACTTTCGTCATCGTCCTCCGGGAAACCGATGCCCTCATCGGGGCAATTGGACTTCACCCCGAACCTGGGAAGCCGTGGGGAATGGCGGGCTATTGGCTCGGCATCGACCATTGGGGACAGGGATATATGACCGAAGCCCTGACCGAGATGCTTCGCTACGGGTTTGAGGATCTCGGGTTGCGGCGCATCGAAGCCTATCACTTCAGCGGGAACCCTGCCTCGGGACGGGTCATGGCCAAGGCGGGAATGGGCTTCGAAGGTGTCCAGCGGCTACGCTCCCAGAGACTGGGAGAACTGTGTGACCGCGTGAATTATGGAATGATTGATGAGGATTGGCGGGCCGCCCGAAAGAGTTCGCAGACGCCCCATGAAAGTAATCACGAAGAATGACCTGATCGCGGCCGGCTATTTGCCGGGTCCGCGATTGGAGGCGATGCTTGAGAAGCTCGCCGAATACCGGACCCGTGGGATCACGAGTCCGAAATATCTCATCAAGTTGCTGAAGCGGGAATTTGGCGATCCAGTTCCCAAGCCCACACTTCGGGATTCTCCCTTACCTTGGGCGGAGGCGATTCGTGCTGAAACCCGGGAAGAGAGGGAGAATCTCACTCGCGTTCGTCGGCAGATGGACCAGCTCCTGAGAACTCCGGTTCTCATCGGAGGAGCGATCATGCCGGACGCCTGTCCTGCTGGGACTGCCGAGGCCACCCTCCCGGTGGGTGGGGTGGTGGTGGCGCAGAACGCGATTCTTCCCGCGGCGCATTCCTCGGACATCGGGTGTTCGATGTTTGCGACGTTTTATCGGGCAGAGGGTGATCTGGCTGTAGAAATGGATGCTCTGACCCATGCCACGCGAATGGGTCAGGGCCAGCGTGCTCCCGAGGATTGGGTCGACGATCCGGTGCTTGACGAGCCTGTGTGGGAGAACCGCTTTCTTTACGGTTTGCGAGAGAGAGCCCGGGCCCAGATCGCCGATCAGGGGGATGGCAACCATTTTGCTTTTCTTGGCGAGGTCGAAGTTCGTCCTGAGATGCGGGCGCTGTTGCAGCTTACCGGGCATGGAGACCTGGCATCTGCTCTGCCGATCGGGCACTATCGGGTTCTGGTCACGCACCATGGATCCCGCAGTCTGGGCGCCCATGTCTACAAACGGGGACTTGCAGCTGCGGTGAAACATGTCGCGCGGCAGGCGGCGGGCATCCCCGATGCGGCTGCTTGGCTGGATGCGGATTCGGAGGACGGACGCGAATATTGGGAGGCCCTTCAATATGTCTCCCGTTGGACGCGAGCGAACCACCGGGCGATTCATCGTCGATTCCTTGAAGCCATTGGTGGGATCGCCAAGGCGGAGGTGGGGAACGCCCACAATTTCGTGTGGCGGAGGGGGGATCTTTTCTATCACGGAAAGGGTGCCACTCCGGCGTGGCGGGATGATCAGGGCCGACCGCAACTTGGCCTGATTCCCCTTAACATGGCAGAGCCGATCTTGTGGGTGTTAGGAGCGGACCATGAGGCGTATCATGCCTTTGCCCCTCACGGGGCGGGCCGCAACCTTTCGCGAACGGCCCTGCGGCGTCGCTATCGGGAGGAGGAGAGCCGCAGCAAGATCTTGGCTGAGAGCACGGCGGGCCTGGATGTCCGCTGGTATTGCGGAAAGCCGGACCTCAGTGAGCTACCTTTCGCCTACAAGGACGCGCGGACCGTGAGGGAGCAGATTGAGGCCTATCAGCTCGCTGAAGTGATCGCCGAGATCCATCCTCGAGGTTGTCTTATGGCGGGAGATTCCGGCCGTTCCTGGCGCGATCGGGAAGAGGTTCTCACTCCCAAGCAAAAGCGTCAGATCCAACACCGGAAGGAACGCCGGCAGATGAACCAGGAGATGCGGGAGTGGTGAAGAAAGCGACGTCCCCTTTTGCCAATCACGAGTCTTCGGGGTAAAGGGGGGCGTGACGCTTGAAGTCTCCACACCGGCCCTGCTTTTTCCGGCCATCAGCCTGCTTTTTCTCTCCTTCACCAATCGCTTTCTTCACCTTGCGGCGTTGATTCGGCAGCTGCATGCCAGCTGGTTGGAAAGGAGAGACGAGACGCTGATGGCGCAGATTTCGAATTTGCGGAAACGGCTGACATTGATTCGATGGATGCAGGTGCTGGGGGCGATCAGCTTGTTCCTGTGCGTGGTGTCGATGGTGTCGGTGGTCGGTGGCTTGCAGGTGATTTCGGTGTTTTGTTTCGCGGCTGCGCTGGTTCTGATGGGGGGATCGCTGGTGTGTCTGCTGCTGGAGGTTTGGATCTCAGGGGGGGCGCTACGCATTCTGTTGAGCAATCTGGAAGAGCATTGTCGGGAATCCTGAAGTGATGAAGACTTGTCTCGAACGCATTCCCCAAGACGTGGTGGCTCTCTGCGACTATGAGCGTTTGGCGCCGGAATTCCTTCCCCCGGATATCTGGGCCTACCTTGCCGGAGGAGCTGCGGATGAGAGGGGATTGAAGGTAAATCAGGAGGCGTATCGGCAGTGGTCGATCCAGCCTCAAGTGCTCGTTGAGATGCATGGGGCGAGTTCGACTCTCCAGTTGCGAGGAGGCCAACTCCCCCATCCGTTTTTCATCGCTCCGATGGCAGCGCATCGACTGTTTCATGCGGAGGGTGAGCTTGCCACGGCCCTCGGCGCCGCGGCGATGGGAGCTCCGCTGGTGATGAGTTGTCGGGCCAGTACGCCGATTGAGGCCATGCCCCGTCATTTGGGAGTGCCTTTGTGGTTCCAGCTGTATGTCCGCAAGGATCGTGAGTTCATGTTGGGGCTTGTTAGGCGTTTGGAGGATGCGGGTTGCGATGGTTTGGTGGTGACGGTGGATGCGCCTGTCAGTGGCATTCGAAATCGAGAACAGAGGGCTGGGTTCCGATTTCCTGAGGAAATCGAAGCTCCCCATTTGGTGGGAGAGCCGGCATGGCCGGTCGTGGAATCGGTTTTGGATCCCCGCTATCTCGCGGAGCTGCCGACTTGGGAGGACCTGATCTGGTTGAAGAATCAAACGCGTTTGCCCGTCTGGTTGAAAGGGGTGTTGAGTGTTGCCGATGCCCAGCGCGCGGTCGAAGCGAGTTTCGATGGGTTGGTGGTCTCGAATCATGGCGGTCGCACACTGGATGTGCTGCCTGCGCCCTTGAAGGTTTTGCCAGAGATTTCCCGAGAGGTTGCCGGGCGGATTCCCGTGTTGGTCGATGGTGGAATCCGGCGTGGCACGGATGCTTTCATCGCGCTCGCTCTGGGTGCGGATGCGGTGATGGTGGGGCGACCGATGCTCTACGCTTTGGCGGTTGCGGGGGCTGTGGGGGTGGCGCATGCGCTGCGCATTCTCTGCCACGAACTGGAGGTGGCGATGCTGCTTGCGGGGTGCCCGACGCTCCCGTCGATCCGCGGGCGGGTCCGTCCGGTCATGAAAGGTTGATGGCGAGGCGTGACGGGGCATGATCCCCGTTGTGGATCTTTTTTCATCGAAATCATCTCGCGAACCGCAGGCGTTGAGCGTCACCCAGCTCGTCCGCCGGATGAAGAACCTGCTGGAAATTCAACTGGGGGAACAGTGGGTGGAAGGCGAGGTTTCGAACCTCCGGAAACAGGGCAGCGGACATTGGTATTTTTCCCTGAAGGATGAAGGTGCCCAGATTTCCTGCGTGATGTTCGGGGCGCGCCGGAAAGCGGGATCCGAGGCGTTGGAGGATGGAGCCAAGGTGCGAGTATTCGCAGAGCCGAGTGTCTATGAGGCCCGCGGCCAGCTGCAGATCATCGTTCAGAAAGTCGAGCGCGCCGGATTGGGGGATCTGCAGGCGCGATTTGAGGCGCTCAAGCGCAAGCTGGAGGCGGAGGGGCTTTTTGCCGCAGAGCGGAAGCAGGAGTTGCCCGCTTTTCCACGGGTGGTGGGGTTGGTGACGTCGGCGACCGGTGCCGCGATCGAAGATATATTGAACGTGATGGGCCGGCGGGCACCTTGGGTGAAACCCGTGCTTTTTCCGGTGCGAGTGCAGGGGAAAGGAGCCGAGAAAGAAATTGCCGAAGCCATTCGCAGGATGGGGGAACCGGAACGGTTCGGTCTGCCACGGTGCGACCTGCTAATCGTTGGCCGTGGGGGGGGATCCTTGGAGGATTTGTGGAATTTCAACGAGGAAGTCGTGGCTCGGGCCATTGCTGCCTGCCCGATTCCGGTGCTGTCGGCGGTGGGCCATGAAATCGATTTCACGATTGCCGACTTCGTTGCGGATCGCCGGGCTCCCACTCCCAGTGCTGCGGCTGAAATGGCGGTTCCTGATGGGGAGGCGTTGCGACAACGGATCGAAGGATTGGAGAGGCGCCTGAAGCGTCGCGTCTCTGAACGCATCGAGCGGCTGGAGTTGGTTCTGGAGAATGCCCGTCGCGGCGTGCTTTCCCGCGGGGGTGATCGACTGTTGCGTGAACCGGAAATGCGCCTCGATGGACTTCGCTACCGATTGGTCCGTCAGGTTGTGGCGAGGTGGCGCCAGCAACGGGCGGAGCTGAAAGCTCTGGATTTGCGTTTGGCGGTAATGAAACCGGAGCGCCAGGTCACTCAGCGACGGGAACTCCTCGAGGGATTGCGACGTCGCATCGATCGTGCCGCCCGTGTTCAACTGGAAGATCGCGCGGCGCAAGTCAGTCATCTCGGAGGTCTGCTAAAGGCTCTGGGGCCTCAGTCGGCATTCGACCGCGGCTTTTCAATCACCCTCGGACCCGATGGGAAAGTTGTTCACAGCGTGCATTCGGTACAACCCGGAGAGGTGATTCAAACAAAGGTTTCCGACGGCGATATTCACAGTTGTGTACAAGCTTCCTGAGTCGGGTATGATTGCCCCTGAGCTACTTCTGAACGCTTATTCACAAGGGATTTTTCCCATGGCGGAAGCCGGTGAAATTCATTGGTTTTCACCGCATCGCCGTGGCCTGATTCCCTTGGATGAACGCTTCCATGTGCCGAAAGGTCTCAGGCGGACTTTGAAGAAGTGTTTGTTCGAAGTCCGTTTTGATACGGCTTTTGGGGAGGTTGTGAAAAGCTGTGGAGAACGTGTGGAAACCTGGATCGACGATCAAATTGTCGAAAGTTATCAACAGCTTTTTCACCTTGGGTTTGCTCATTCGGTGGAATGTTGGGACGCCGAAGGTTTGCAGGGTGGGTTGTATGGCGTGGCGATCGGGCGCGTCTTTTTTGGCGAGAGTATGTTCTCGCGGAAAACTGATGCTTCGAAGGTCGCCCTGGTGCATTTGGTGGAGCGCTTGCGCGAGGCGGGTTTCGTTCTGTTGGACACCCAGTGGATGACCGATCATTTGCGGACTTTTGGAGGATACGAGGTGCCGCGGGATGAGTACCTGAGAATGTTGGCGGAAGCGTTGGGCAACGAAAGCTGACGGAATCGTCGGACAGAAACTCGGTGGAGGGAGGCGTAAGGGGGGGATGCGATGGAGTGGGATTCTCATGGTATCGGCGTGTGCACAGGCGACTTTGGCGGCAGAGTCGCCTCCTGCCTTTCCTCGGGATCCAAAGCAGAGCGACGAGCGCACCTGTTTCCAGACATCGGAATTTTGGAGTCCGAAAGGGAACCTTCGTTCGGATGTGGCCCTGGTGTATGGTATCGGAGAACGATTGACCGAACGGATCGAGTCCTGGCGCAAGCGGGGCTACGACATTCACGTCATGACCGGGGTGGCGTGGGGAAATTATCAGGATTACCTCTACGGGCGCTTTGATGGAGAGAACCACGTCGATAACGCCCAGACCGATCGCCATGGTAACAAGATCAGCCACGGCGGCGACGTCTACTACATGTGCCCTGCGGCGAACTTCGGTGAGTTTTTGGCCAAGGGGGTGGAGGAAGCCCTGATGGCGGGAGCCACGGGCATCCATTTGGAGGAGCCTGAATTTTGGGCACGGGCGGGCTACTCGGATGGATTCAAAAGGGAATGGAAAGACTACTACGACGAGGAATGGCAGGCTCCTCATGGATCGGTCGAGGCCCAGTGGAAGGCATCGAAGCTGAAGTACTTTCTTTACCGTCGTGCGCTGGCTCAGGTTTTTGCCCGGGTGGATGCGTGGAATCGGGAGCACGGCACCGATGTGAAGTGCTACGTGCCGACGCATAGCCTCCTGAACTACGCTCACTGGCATATTGTCAGCCCGCAATCGAGCCTGGCACGGATCGACGGTTGTGACGGCTACATTGCCCAAGTTTGGACCGGTACCTCCCGGACGCCCAATCGATATCGGGGTGTGAAGCGGGAGAGAACCTTCGAGACGGCGTTTTTGGAGTATGGGGTCATGCAGAATCTGGTGCGTTCCACTGGACGGCGAGTGTGGTATTTGAACGACCCGGTGGAGGACAATCCGCGCCATGACTGGACCGATTATCGAACTCATTGGGAGTCCACTCTCACGGCCTCGTTGTTGCAGCCGGAAGTGTGGCGATTTGAGGTGGCACCGTGGCCCGAAAGAGCCTTTGGCGGGCGCTATCCGCGGAACGCTCCAGAGGACCAACGTCAGGGCATGCCACCCGACTATGCCACAGAACTGCAGGTGGTGATGTCGGCTCTGGCCGACATGAATCAGGAGCAGGTGGAGTGGGACAGCGGAACTCGAGGCATTGGGGTGCTGGTGAGCGATTCGCTGATGTTCCAACGCGAGGATCCGGCGCCGAGCGATCCGGACATGGCACACATTTATGGCCAAGCTCTGCCGCTGGTGAAGCGAGGGATGCCGGTGGAACCTGTGCAGCTGGAAAACGTCGGGATCGAGGGTTTTCTGGATCCCTTCAAGGTGCTGACACTCACCTACTCGGGTCAGAAGCCGCTGTCTTCCGAGCCCCATCAAGCTCTCGCCCAATGGGTTCGCCAAGGGGGAGAGTTGGTGGTGGTGGACGATGATGCCGATCCGTATTTGGCGGTTCCCGAGTGGTGGAATGATGGAGGGAAAAGACCACGCAGTCCTCGACTCGATCTTTTTGAGCGCCTCGGTCTCGCGGACGAGGAATTTGTGCAGGCAGAAGGCCGACGAGTGGAAGTGGGTGAGGGTGCTGTCGTCTGGCTCAAGGAGAATCCCGCGACCTTTTCGGATGATGCTGCCCGCGATGACCAATGGGTTGGCGAGGTTCAGGCTGCGGCGGAACACGCCGGTTTGGAATGGCGCACGACCTCGCATTTGATGCTTCAACGGGGGCCCTATCGAGTCGTCGCGGGTCTTGATGAGTCGCCGACTGAGCGCGCGACCGTTCTGGAAGGCCGCTGGATCAATCTGTTCGATCCTCGTTTGGAGGTGCAGCCGCGTTTTGAAGTTCAGCCAGGCACTCGGGCTCTGTTGCTTGACTTGCAGGCGATTCCCCAGTCGCCCGGACCGCGGGTATTAGCTGCCGGATGCAAAGCTTTGCCAAGGGAAGGCCAGGAGGCAGCGTGGACCATCGAAGGGGTCGGAGACACTCCCGGAGTCCTGCTGGTGGCCAGCTCGAATGTCCCGTTGCGGGTGGAAGTCGATGGTGAGGAGGTTTCTTGGGAATCTCACGACGGACTTTGCTGGATTCGCTTCCGCAATGAAGCCCGGCCTCGGGTGCTAAGAATGGTTTTCTGACCGAGGAAGGGGGCTGGAGGGGATTGTGCCTTGACCGGCCGATGGCGGCCTTTCAGCGTCGCCCAACTTTTCGCGTCATGAACATCCACGAGTATCAGGCCAAGGAGCTTTTCGACCAATTTGGAGTCCCTAGCCCGAAGGGGAAGGTCGCCTCAACGCCTGAGGAAGCCGCTGCGGCCGCCCAGGAGTTCGCTGGTGCAAAGCTGGTGATCAAGGCGCAGGTCCACGCCGGTGGCCGGGGCAAAGGCCATTTCAAAAACGGTTTTCAGGGTGGGGTGCATCTCATTGAATCTCCCGACCAGGCGGCTGAATTTGCGAGCAAGATGCTCAATGAGACCTTGGTCACCGTGCAAACGGGTGAAGAAGGCCGTTTGGTGCGCAAGGTGATGGTTGCCGAGGCGGTCGACATCACCCACGAATACTACCTTTCTATCCTCATGGATCGTGCCACTTCGCGGCCCGTGATCGTTGCGTCCACCGAGGGGGGCATGAGCATTGAGGATGTTGCCCACGACACACCGGAGAAAATCATCCGCCACCATGTGCACCCGCTGTTGGGACTTCAGCCCTACGAGCTGCGCAAGCTCTCGGCTGAGCTGGGCTTCCATGGTGAGCAATCGAAGGAGTTCTGCCGTCTTGTTGCCAAACTCTATAAATTGTTCCTGACCTGCGATTGTTCGATGGTGGAAATCAATCCGCTGGTCTCCACTCCGGATGGCCGCGTGCTGGCTCTCGATGCCAAGTTTGGTTTCGACGACAACGCTCTTTATCGTCACCCCGACATTGTGGCGATGCGTGATCCGGAGGAGGAGGATCCCCGGGAAGTGGCGGCTTCGGAGTTCAACCTCAACTACATCGGGCTCGATGGAAACATTGCCTGCCTCGTCAATGGAGCCGGTCTTGCCATGGCCACCATGGACATCATCAAGCACTACGGCGGGGAACCGGCGAACTTCCTCGACGTGGGAGGTGGTGCGACCAAGGAGCAGGTCACTGCGGCCTTCAAAATCATTCTCGGGGATCCCAACGTGAAGGGCATCTTGATCAACATTTTCGGTGGCATCATGGACTGCAACGTGATTGCCGAAGGGGTGATCGCTGCCGCCAAGGAAACCGGCTTGCCGATTCCTCTGGTCGTCCGTTTGGAGGGAAACAACGTCGAAGCCGGAAAGGCGACGCTCGCCGCCAGCGGGCTGGACATTACCTCTGGTGATACCATGGCGGACGCTGCCAAGAAGATCGTTGCCGCAGTCGGCTGAAGCGTTTGCTCCCCTTCCTTGCATGATCGGCATTGGGATTCAAGAAGCTGCCTTTACCGGTTACCCGGCCACGGACATGGCCCGGGCCCGCCGGTTTTATGGGGAAACTCTGGGACTTCCCGAGGGCCATGTCTTCGAAGATCAAGGGGAACTGCATTGGCTGGAATTCACCATCCCCGGCGGTCACACTCTGGCCATTGCTCGCGCCAATGACCAATGGCGACCTGATGCGAATGGCGGTGGCATTTGTTTCGAAGTTGCCGACCTCGATGCTGCCGTAACGAAACTTCAGGCCGAGGGCGTCACGATCGTGATGCCGATCCAGGAGTTTCCGATTTGCCGTATGGCACTGATTGCCGATCCGGATGGCAACACCCTCGCCCTCCACCAAAAGAAGCCGAATCATCCTGAGTGCGCTCACTGAGCGTCGAACCTTTCTAACGATATCATAACATCATGGCCATCCTCGTTGACGAAAACACCAAGCTCCTCGTCCAGGGCATCACGGGCAGCTTTGGCGCCCGCCACGCCAAGCTATCGCTCGAATACGGCACCAAGCTCGTCGCCGGGGTGACCCCGAGCAAAGGCGGCCAGACCTTCGAAGGGCAGGTGCCGATTTTCGACACTGTTTCACAAGCGGTTGCGGCCACGGGTGCTACGGCTTCCGCGATCTTCGTCCCGCCGCCATTTGCGGCCGATGCCATTCTTGAAGCGGTCGACGCCGGTGTCGAGCTGGTGGTGGCGATCACGGAAGGCATCCCTGTCATGGACATGATGCGGGTCAAAGCTGCCCTTCAAGGCTCCAAGGCTCGACTGGTGGGTCCAAACTGCCCGGGCATCGTGACTCCCGGACACGGAGACAAGTCTCACGGGGGATGCCGTATCGGGATCTCTCCGGGCTACATCCACAAGCGGGGCAATGTCGGGGTCGTATCGCGTTCAGGCACTCTCACCTATGAGGCGGTGTTCCAGCTCACTTCGTTGGGTTATGGTCAGAGCACCTGCGTGGGCATCGGTGGAGACCCGATCAATGGCACCTCGCACCTCGACGTGCTCCAGATGTTCAACGACGACCCGGAAACCGAGGCCATCATCATGATTGGAGAGATTGGTGGTACCGCGGAAGTCGAAGCAGCGCGTTGGGCGGCTGAACATTGCAAGAAGCCGATCGCGGGATTCATTGCTGGAGCCACAGCGCCTCCCGGCCGCCGCATGGGGCACGCTGGTGCGATCGTCGGTGGAGAGGAGGACACGGCCCAAGCAAAGAAGCGGATTCTCGCCGAGTGTGGGATCGCCGTGGCTGAAACTCCCAGCGACATGGCGACGACCTTGCTCGAAAAGTGGGGTAAGTGAACCAGCTCGGGTCCACATGAGGCCCATGACGAAT
The DNA here is from genome assembly GCF_014201715.1 of Haloferula luteola. GTDB lineage: Bacteria > Verrucomicrobiota > Verrucomicrobiia > Verrucomicrobiales > Akkermansiaceae > Haloferula > Haloferula luteola. Next base: position 51,878 of record NZ_JACHFD010000006.1, on the reverse strand, counting down.
CTATTTTAGAGGGCGCGATTTCGGTCGCGCCCTTTTTTCTTTTGGCAGAAGGAGTCCGAGGCAGGAGCGGATTCTCAATCCTTGAGTTTCCTGCCTGGCAAGACCGCTAAGACCGGCGTCCGATCCGTTCACTCCCGCAGCGAAGAATCGGAGGTGATGCTTGGTTCTTTCCAGAGAGTGGGGAAGTTTCTTAGGCAAGGGGGACGGGAGGCTAACGCTCCTGATGTTGGAAAACGAACGCGACGATTCATGACTTTCGAGACAACGGAGATGAAGCCCGCGGCAGAGCGGGTCACGGAGGAAGAAATTCAGCAGGCATCCCAGTGGGTGATTCCCTTGCGGGCCGAGATCGGGCGCCATCTCATCGGTCAACAGGACTTGGTGGATCGATTGATCGCGGTGCTGTTGGTTCGAGGGCATGTGCTTTTGGAAGGGGTTCCCGGGCTGGCGAAGACTCTGGCTCTCAAGACGCTAGCTCAGTTGGTCAGCGCGAATTTTCGGCGGATACAGTTTACGCCTGACATGCTGCCCGCGGATATTGTGGGCACCCAGATCTTTGATCCTCGCGCTGCCCAATTCGAGGTGAAGCACGGACCGGTTTTCGCGAATTTTATCTTGGCGGATGAGATCAACCGGGCTCCTGCCAAGGTGCAGAGTGCCTTGTTGGAGGCGATGCAGGAGAAGCAGGTGACGATTGGAGAACAGAGTTTCCGCTTGCCAGAGCCGTTCTTCGTGATGGCGACGCAGAATCCTCTGGAACAGGAGGGAACCTATCCTTTGCCAGAGGCGCAACTCGACCGTTTCATGATGAAGGTGATCGTCGACTACCCGACGATGGAGGAAGAGATGGCGGTGATTGATGTCGCGGCGAGTACCCAGGAAATGGCCAAGCCGGTGCCGGTGGTAACGCTCGATGTGATTGCCCAGGCGCAACAGGTGGTCAATCGGGTCTATCTCGATGAAAAGGTGAAGCGCTACATCGTGAGCTTGGTGCACGCGACCCGGAAGCCGGACGATTTTCAGCTGAAAATCGGGCCCTATTTGCGAGTGGGGGCGTCACCGCGAGCATCGATTGCACTGACTCTTCTCGGGAAGGCCCGGGCATTTCTCGATGGGCGGAACTTTGTAACGCCGCACGATGTGAAATCCGTGGCCCGTGATGTTTTGCGGCACCGAGTGGTGGTTTCGTATGAGGCAGAGGCAGAAGGTCTGGATGCAGAGCATTTCATCCAACAGATTCTCGATGAAATGCCGGTGCCTTGAGGATGGGGACAAGAAAAAGAGCAGGGGAGAGGTGACCAAGAATTTCGTGATGAAGTCCTGAGCAGCGATGGCGAAGTCGAAGAAAGAGCAGCGCGAAGAGGCGGACAATGAGGCGCGTGCAGCGGAAATCATGGCCCGCGTGCGGCGGGTCGATATCCGCACCAGTCGGTTGGTGGACGATCACTTGTCGGGAAGTTACGCGAGTGTCTTCAAGGGGCGGGGAATGGATTTCGACCGGGTGCGCAATTATGTTCCAGGGGATGATGTACGGGTGATTGATTGGAACGTCACGGCACGGACCGGTGAACCGTTCATCAAGATGTTCACGGAAGAGCGGGAATTGACGATCCTGCTGATGGTGGACGTGAGTGCATCGTCGGACTTCGGATCGAGTGAGACGAGCAAACGTGAGATGCAGACGGAGATTGCCGGGGTGTTGGCTTCGTCGGCGATCCGCAATCGCGATAAGGTGGGCTTGGTGCTGTTTTCCGACGAGGTGGAACTTTATAGCCCACCGGTGAAGGGCCGAACGAATATTCTACGGGTGATCCGTGAAGCGTTGTTCTTTCAGCCGACGGGTCGCGGGACGAATCTGTGTGGAGCGTTGGACTTTGTGAATCAAGTGCTGCGGCGCAGGGCGGTGGTTTTTCTGGTTTCGGATTTCCGGCTAACAGGATCGCAGTCTTCTGGGGATCTGCGGCGGAAATTGGCGGTGACGGGTCGGCACCACGATGTGATCGCGATGTCGGTGAATGATCCGCGAGAAGACGAGCTCCCCAATGTGGGAGTGCTTCGAATCGAGGATGCGGAAACGGGTGAAGATGTGGAGTTGGATACGGGGAAGGCCTCCGTGAGGGAGGCGTATCGGCAGCAGGCGGCGCGGCGGCGACAGGAGATGAAGGCGGCCATCGCGGGAAGTGGAGTGGACCATCTGGAGTTCACGAGCGGTGAGGAATGGTTGCCGCAGTTGATGGGATTTTTCAGGAAACGGAGGCACCAATCGTGAAGAGAGGGATCGGGCTTGTGGCGCTGATCGGGCAGTCCATGGCGCAGGAAGGGGGGGATATCCGTGGGCCTAAGCCGATCGTGGAGATTCCGGTTCCCGAGGAACCGACGTCGATCGGGTGGGTGATCGCGATCGCATTGGGTCTGCTTCTCTTGACGGCGGGGATCGTCGGGTGGCTGCGCCGGAAGAAGGGGGTGGTTTTGTCCGCTGAAGAGCAGGCGAATGGGGAGCTGGATCGGTTAGGCCGCGAAGGGGGTAGGATGGCTGCCGGAGTTTTCGCGGAAGCGGCAAGTGGGGTGTTGCGCCGATTCATTGAAAGCCGGTTCGGGATTGCCGCACCGAAGCGGACGACGGAGGAGTTTCTCCGTGAAGTGGCAGGCAACTCCGATGGCTTAGGTGAGCGAGTGGAGGGGTTGCGTCGGTTTCTTCGCGCATGTGATCGGGCGAAGTTTGCGGGCGAAGAGATCGCGGAGAAGGATCGTGAGGCGCTTTTGATGCAGGCGCGGAGTTTTGTGAGGGAGCGGGTGGAGGAAAGGAAGGCACAGGTATGATGGAAACAGCGTTCCAGTTTGCAAACCCAGGGTGGTTGTGGGCACTGTTGGCATTGCCTGTCGTGGCGTGGTTGCGCGGTCGGTCCGGGCGCGCGGTGGCGTTGCGGCTGCCGTCGATTTCCGATGCACGGGAGGTGGGTGGACGTCCTCGTTCAAGGATCGGAGGGTGGTTGCAAGTTTTGCTTTTGTTGGGTTTGGCGTTCTTGGTGGTCGCGTTGGCGCGGCCTCAATTGGGGCGGGGAAGGACGGAGATTGAAACGAGCGGGATTGATATTGCCTTGGCGATCGACGTTTCAGGTTCGATGGAGGCCATGGATTTCAAGCTGGAGGGTCGCCAGGTGAATCGACTGGAGGTGGTGAAGAAGGTGGTGGAGCAATTCGTGGGTGAGCGACCTGGAGATCGCATCGGGATGGTGGCCTTTGCGGGACGGCCGTATTTGGTGAGCCCCCTGACTTTGGATCACGAATGGTTGAAGAAGCGTCTCGATGAGGTGCAGATCGGTCGGGTGGAGGATGGAACGGCGATCGGTTCCGCGATTGCCGCTTCGGTCAATCACCTCCGGGATTCCGATGCGAAATCGCGGATTGTGATTTTGCTGACGGACGGGGTGAACAATGCGGGCGCTGCGAATCCGGTCACGGCTGCCGAGGCGGCGAAGACCTTGGGGATCAAAATTTACACTATCGGAGCTGGAATTGAGGGGCAGGCGCCGATGCCGGTGCGCGATGGCTTTGGGCGCAAGCGGCTGGCGATGATGGATGTGGAAATCGATGAAGACTCATTGCGGGAGATCGCACGGCTGACGGGAGGGCGATATTTTCGGGCAACCGACACGGGTTCGTTGGAAGAGATTTACGATGCGATCAATCAACTCGAGACCACGAAGAGGACGGTGAAAAAGTACGAGGACTACGAGGAGTTGTTTCTCTTCGCCTTGGTGCCGGGCCTGATCCTATTGCTGGCGGAGCGTTGGCTGGCGGAAACACGTTATCGGCATCTGCCCTGAGGACCTATGGACGATATGACATGGCATTTTGCTCAACCGTGGTGGCTGGCGGCCGGTGTTCTGCTGGCGGGGCTGGGGGCGTGGGGATTTGTGATGGCGGATCGTCGTCGTCGTGAGGATCTGAAGAAGTTGGCTCATCCCCGATTCCACGCGCGGTTGGTAGCGGGTTGGTCACCGGCGCTGCGGTGGACTCGGCGGGGATTGTGGTTGGCTGCCTTGCTCGCCCTATCAGGGGCTGCGGCGCGGCCCCAAATGGGCTATGAATGGCGGGAGGTGAAACGACGGGGGATCGATATTCTATTCGCAGTGGATACATCGCGAAGCATGTTGGCGGAGGATTTGGCTCCGAACCGGTTGGAGCGGGCGCGATTGGGGATTCTCGATTTTCTCGGGCAGTTGGAAGGGGACCGGGTCGGACTGATTCCGTTTGCTGGGACGGCGTTTGCGTTGTGCCCCTTGACTCTGGACTACGATGCATTCCGTGAGTCATTGAAGACGCTAAACACAGATTTGATCCCTCAGCAGGGGACTGACTTGGCGAGCGCGATTCACGAGGCGGAGCGATTGTTCGAGGCGGAGGGGAACAACCATCGGTTGATGGTTCTTATCACGGATGGCGAGGACCTGGAGGGAGAAGCTCTGGCGGCGGCGGACGAGGCGGCCCAAAAGGGCACGACGATCTACACGGTGGGCGTGGGTGCGGAAGATGGGCAACTGATTCCCGTGACCGACCGATTTGGCCGGAAAGATTACGTTCGCGATGAAAAGGGTGAGTTGGTGAAGACGAGTTTGGACGCAAAAACTCTGGAAGAGATCGCGGCACGAACGGGCGGACTGTATGTGCCGCTTGGTCGGGGAGCAGAGGGATTGGATGCCATCTACCACCAACGTCTGGCGTTGGTGCCGAAGAGCGAGTTGGCGCAGCAGATGGAAAAAGTGCCACTTGAGCGATTTCAGTGGCCCTTGGGAGTATCGTTGGTGTTGTGGATCGTGCAGGCCATCTTAGGAGAGCGAAAGCGTGAGCGGCGGAAGTTGACCGTTCCTTCCGTGGCGCGACGAGTCCGGCCGTTGGCTCTGGTATGGGTGGCATGCATCTCGGTGGCGGTGGTGCGGGGGAGCGAAGCGGTGGTCGACTACAATGCTGGTACGGAGGCCTATGGTAATGGGGAGTTCGAGTCGGCCGTCGGGAAGCTGGAGAATTCGTTGAATACGTCGGATTTGGAACTCCAGCAGAAGGCGTATTACAATTTAGGGAATGCCCAATATCGCTGGGGGGAGGCGCATCACGCGGACGATCCCAAGAAGACGATGGAGCATTGGGAGAAAGCGTTGAAGGCGTATGAAGATGCCTTGGCACTCCAGCCTCAGGATGCCGACGCCCAATTCAATCGGGATTGGGTGAAGAAGAAGCTGGAGGAACTCAAGCAGCAACAGGATCAGAAGCAGGATCAGAAGCAGGATCAGAAGCAGGATCAGAAGCAGGATCAGAAGCAGGATCAGAAGCAGGATCAGAAGCAGGATCAGAAGCAGGATCAGAAGCAG
>NZ_JACHFD010000006.1:0-46413 GCF_014201715.1 Haloferula luteola | reverse complement strand
GCAGGACCAGAAGCAGGATCAGCAACAGGATCAGCAACAGGATCAGAAGCAGGATCAGAAGCAGGACTCACAACAGGACTCACAACAGGACTCACAACAGGACTCACAACAGGACTCGAAGGGGAATCCTCAGGAGGAGTCGAAGAAGAACGAGGGTAAGGGGGAGGATGCTGAAGATTCTCAAAAAGAGGAGCCGAAGAACTCCGAAGATAACCCCAAGGAGGAGGGGATGAAAGGGCAGGAGGAAAGGCAGCGTCCGGAGGAGTCGGCGCCTTCTGGAGGTGAAGCTGGAGACGCCAAGGAAGCGCAAGGAACAAAAACCCCTGAGGTATCGGTGGGTGATGAGCGGAAGAAGGGTGAGATGTCGCGGGAGGAAGCTTTGCGTCTCTTGGAGAGTTTGGGGAACGATGAACGGGTGGTGATCCCGGTGCCGCTCTCCGATCAGAACCGCGAGCGGCGGGGAAGGAATCGAAAGACTTGGTGATGACGATGCGTGGAGTTTTGCTGTTTTGGCTTTTCGGGTGGCTGGCATTGCAAGGTGCCGAAGTCACCACCGAGCTTTCGACGGATGTGGTCGAGGCTGGCCACGGTGCGATGCTCACCCTTCGCATCGAAGGTGGAGATGCGGATCAGGCTCCTCAGATTCCTGAAGTGAAGGATCTGGTGGTGAATCCTCGGGGTCGTTCACAAACCATGCAGATTGTGAATGGTACGGTGAGTCGTGCGATGGTCTACTCTTACATCGTAGGGGCTCACGTCCCGGGAGAGTATGATATCCCTTCGTTTCCGGTCAGAGTGGGAGGGAAGGTTTTTCAGACGGACCGTCTGCATTTGAAGGTGCGGCCGTCGTCATCGGGTGAGCCGGGAGGGATGGGAGATGAAGAAAAGGTGCCGGGAGAGGAATCGGATTTTGGGCATCTGACCTTCCAAATGGTGGAGAAGGATCGCAAGCATGTGTATCCTGGAGAGATCGCTCCGGTAAGGATTCAGGCGTATTTTCCGGTGGGGGTGCGCGTTTCGTTGGGGGGGCAACCACGACCCGAGGGGGGCGCATTCACTCTGCAGAATCTGAGTGAGCAACCGCGGCAGGAGATCAAGAATCTGGAAGGCAAAGACTACCGCGTTCTGACGTGGTATGCGGGATTGTCGGCAACGAAGGCGGGAACCTATCCTGCTGGGTTGTCGCTCGATTGTACGGTCGCAGTTCCCGACCGCTCGGCCCAAAAGGGTCTCCCTGGTTTCGAAGATCCGTTTTTTGGTCGCTCTCCATTTGACGATCTTTTCACGCCCATGGTTCAGAAAGACGTGACGCTGAAAACGCCCGAACCGCCGGAGTTGGAAGTGTTGGAACTACCAAAGGAAGGTCGGCCAGAAAATTTTTCGGGAGCGATCGGAACCTTCGAATTTGAGTCGGTCCAGATTCCTGAAACGATGGAGACCGGGGAGCCCACAAGGGTTCGGGCGAGGATCAAGGGGTCTGGGAATTTTACGCTGCTCAAGCAACCCGAGCCCCTTCCCGCCGATGAATGGAAGACGTATGAGGGGCAGGAGGATTTTTCACCGGGAGATGCAGCATCGTTCGAAGGGACCAAGGAGTTTTCCTTCAATGTGGTTCCAATGCGGCCGGGAGCGAAGGACGTTCGACTGGGATTGACGTACTTTGATCCCGACCTTGGGGCCTATCAGGTTCTCGAATCCGATGGCCAGAAGGTGGCGATTACGGGAACGGTGATTCTCGACGAAGGCGAGCAAAAGGATGGGGGAAACGAGCGCCCTCCGCTTCCAGATGGTCCGGAGTTGGCTCCCGTTCGTGAGACCTTGGGCCGGGTAGGTCGCTATGAGCCATGGCCTGTGGAGAGGGTGACGACGACGGTGGTGGGTTGCGGAAGTTTGGCCTTGGCGCTGTTGGGGTGGGGAATATGGAAGCAGCGCGAGGTCGACCCTCGGCGTTTGGCATGGCTCGCCGTGCGAGCTGCCGAAGCATCGGCGTTGGCGGCTGCCGAAGAGGCGGTGAGACGGGGGGATGTTCCGGGATTCTTCCGTGCGGCGAGAGAGGCGTTGCAGTGTCGCCTTGCCGAATTCCGAGAGGTACGCCCGGAGTCGCTGACTTTGACGGATTTGGAGGGCCGAGTTGAGGAACGATGCCTGGAGCTTTGGCGGACAGGAGATCGGATGGAGTATTCGGGCGAGGTCGCAAGCGCCGGCTCGCTGGAAGAATGGCGAGAGGTTTTGCATGAGGGATTGAAAAGGCTTTCAGAAGCTTCCACCCGCGCATGATATGAAAGGCAAGTTTTGGAGAGTGGTGGTGGGTCTTGGGATGTTATTCGGTGCCTCAGTCCGGGCGGACGAAGGCTTTGAGCGGGCCTTGGTGGACTATCATTCCGGGAGGTTTGAGGAGGCGGCGGAGGGTTTTGAGAAGGTTCTGGAAAGGGACGGGCCGCGGGTCTCGGTGTTACAGAATCTTGGCAGCGCCTATCACCAATTGGGGCAAGAGGGCCGGGCGATTCTTGCGTTGGAACGAGCCCTGTTGCTGGCACCTCGGGATCCGGATTTGCAGGCAAACCTCAAGCGGATCCGGGATGAAGCGGCGGTGTTCACGGTGGAGAAATCGGATCGATGGTCCAGTTGGCGGAGTCGGTTGTCGTGGCGGAAATGGTCGCAATTGGCCGTGCTCGGCGCGGTGATGATGCCGATGGGGGTGCTTCTCGGTTGGGCATGGAGTCGAAAGCCAGGTCGTTGGATCGCATTGCCGGTGGGGGTGTTAGGAGGTCTGGTTGCGGTGGGCTCGTCGTGGATGCTAAGGGGGTGGGACGAGGTGACGACGCGTGCGGTCGTGATCGGAGGGCCTGCTACGATGCGGATTTCGCCGTTTGAGACAGCGCAGGAGAAAGGAAGTTTACCGGCGGGTCGCGAGGTTCGATTGGGCGAGCAAAAGGGCGATTGGTTTTGGGTGACGGTGGACGGGACGGCGAGCCAAGGTTGGCTTGCAAAGGATTCGATCGAACCGGTGGTGCCGAGGAGGGAATGAGTCAGGAGAAAAGATCGGGATCGGAGAGATGCTGAGGCTTTTGTGCCGCCGGGTGCTGGCGCAGGAGTTCGGCTTGGTGATGGATCGCTGCCTTTTCGTCTGGGGAAAGCCGGGAGAGGTTGCGTAGCTGCATTTTCATGCGTGGATTGGCATCGAAGCTCGATTCGTGGCGGAGCAGGAAGTCCCAATAGAGGGTGGTGAATGGGCATGCGCGGGGGCCGGTTTTCTGAGCTGGGTCGTAGGGACAATGGCGGCAGTAGTTGCTCATGCGCTGGATGTATTTTCCGGAAGCACAGTACGGTTTGGAGGCCATGATGCCGCCATCTGCGAATTGGGACATGCCGAGGGTGTTGGGGAGTTCGACCCACTCGACGGCGTCGACAAAGATGGCGAGGTACCATTCGTGCACCGCCTTGGGACGAACACCGAGGAGGAGGGCATAGAGACCGGTGATCATGAGGCGCTGGATGTGGTGAGCATACCCCGTGTCGAGGGTTTGGCGGATCACTTGGGAGAGGCAGTGCATCGAAGTATGACCGGTCCAGTAGAAGTCCGGGAGAGGTTGGTCTGCTCCCAGAGCATTTTGCTCGAGATACTCGGGCATGTGGAGCCAGTAGATGCCGCGAACGTATTCTCGCCAGCCGAGGATTTGGCGAATGAACCCCTCGGTGGCGGCGAGGGGGGCTTTGCCTTCACGCCAGGCCTGCTCTGCGGCATCAATGACTTCACGGGGATGGAGAAGTTTGAGGTTGAGAGCTGTGGAAATGAGGGAGTGGTAGAGGTAAGGTTCGCCGGTCCACATGGCATCCTGATGATCGCCGAAGTGAGGGAGAGCCTTTTCAATGAAGTTTCTCAGGCGGGCGAGTGCGGCGCGACGCGTGACGGGCCAAGCGAAAGAATCCAGTGATCCGGGGTGGTTGGGAAAGCGGCGTTTGACGAGTTCGAGAACTTCCTGAGTGCGCTCATCGGGCTCGAAATGAATCGGTGAGGGGAGGTTCTGAGGCCCTTCCTTGCCGAAGCTTTTACGGTTTTCGGAGTCGTAGTTCCAATTTCCGCCGGCGGGGCGATCGTCCTCCATGAGGACGTGGTGGCGTTGGCGCATTTCACGGTAGAAGAACTCCATCCGGAGCGATTTGCGTTCAGATGCATGCCGCCGGAAGTCTTCGATCGAACAGAGAAAGTGGCTGTCGGGGAGGAACTCGATGGGAACTCCCAGGTGGTGGCAGGTTTCCAGCAGGGATTGGCGAACGCGATGATCACCCGGTTCGACGAGAACGACGTGTTGGGGTCGGTGCTTCTCGAGGGTGCGGGTGAGCTCAAAGGAAAGGCTGCCGGTGTTCTCAGGGGCATCGAGTTCGGAGTAGTCCACTGTCCAGCCTTGTTCGGTGAGGTGGTGGCGGAAGTGACGCATGGCGGCGAGGAACAGGGCGATGCGCTGAGGGTGGGACCAAACGTGAGTGGATTCCTCGGTGACCTCGGCCATCCAGACCCGGTCTTGGTGAGGATCGGCGTGAGTGAGAGCGGGGGAGTTGGCATCGAGCTGGTCGCCAAGGATGAGAATGAGTCGGCGCATGGGTGGTTTCACGCTTGGAGTGGGATGGGGCCTCTGTCCAGTGCAGGAGCGCGGCTTGATCGCCGAGCGGGAGCGGATAGCGTGGGCGGGTGATTTACCTCGATGCGAATGCGACGACTCCGATGCTCCCGGAGGTGGTGGAGGCGATGATGCCTTGGTTGACGGAGCAATACTGCAACCCGAATGCTTCTTATCGTGGGGCAAAAGCGGCGCGGAAGGCCGTGGAGCAAGCGCGGGAGCAAGTCGCGGTGTGGTTGGGAGCCCTCCCTGAGGAGGTGGTTTTCATGAGCGGGGGAACGGAGAGCACGAATACGGCTTTGAAGTGGCTTGCGCGGTGGGTGGGCCGGAAATCCGGTCGGGTGGTGACCACGGCGGTGGAGCACAGTGCGGTGCTGAAAGTGATCGAGAATTTCGCCCAAGTCGGCTACGCGGTGGAGAAATGTGGTGTGGATTCAGGGGGGCGCCTGGACTTGGAGGCATTTGATGAAGCCTGCGCTCGGGCTGAGGAGGGGGGAGGCTTTGCGTCGGTGATGGCGGTCAACAATGAGACGGGAGTGATTCAGCCGTGGGTGGAGGCTTGTGAGAAAGCGCATGCCCGAGGCCTGGCGTTTCACACCGACGCGATTCAGGCGATGGGTAAGGTGGAGGTGAATGTTCGGGAGGTGCCGGTGGACTTTCTCTCGCTAAGCGCGCACAAGTTTCATGGACCTAAGGGAGTGGGAGCTCTTTATGTCCGGAGCGGTTGTCGCTTTGAGCCCTTGCTGCGGGGTGGTGGCCAGGAAAGCGATCGACGGAGCGGAACGGAGAATGTGGCCGGGATCGTGGGGATGGGAAAAGCGGCGGAGTTGGCGCGGCTGTGGTTGGAGGCTGGTCGTGATCTCCGGGGGTTGCGCGATGATTTTGAAGCTCGTGTGGTGGGTGGCGTGGAGGGGGTCACGGTGAATGGCGACCTGATTCACCGGGTCTCGACGACCAGTCATCTTTCCTTCGAGCGTTGTGAGGCGGCGGGTCTCTTGATCTTGTTGGATGAGATGGGGGTGGCGTGCTCGGCGGGAAGTGCTTGCATGACGGGGAAGCAGCAGCCGAGTCATGTACAGAAGGCGATGGGCTTTTCGGATGGAAAGGCGCGGAGCAGTTTGCGGTTTGGATTCAGTCGGATGAATACGCGTGAGGAAGTGGTGGAGGCCGCGGGATGTGTCGTGAAGGCCGTGGAGAAGTTGCGGCGGGTTCAAGGGGGAGGGGGTACGGGCCCCGTGATGGTCTATTCGCCGTGACACAGATTCCGGAAAGACGCTTGGGGTGGCTGCGTAAGGGCAAGCGAGATGATTTCGATGCGAATCTTGGCTGGATGGGTAGCGGTGGGTCTGGCGGCAGGCGCGGAAACTCCCTGGAAATTGGTTTGGAGCGACGAGTTTGATGGCGAGCAACTGGATCCGGAGAAGTGGGACTATCAGATTGGCAACGGCTACTACGCATATGATGCCCAACAATGGATTGCTGGATGGGGCAATCAGGAGCTTCAGTATTACACGGAGGAGAAGCGCAATGTGGCGGTAAGCGATGGGGAGTTGGTGATCCGCGCTTTGAAGGAGTCCCTGCATGGATGCGGGTATACCTCGGGCCGATTGCGCTCGGTCAGAAGGGATGGTAAGACGCTCTTCTCGCAGAAGTATGGGCGTTTTGAGTTTCGCGCGAAGCTTCCCACAGGGCAGGGGATTTGGCCGGCGTTGTGGATGTTACCCGACCAGGGAAACCCCTATGGTCCGTGGGCAGCATCCGGGGAAATCGATATCATGGAAGCGCGTGGGCAGGAGCCGGGGAGGATTTTGGGAACGATCCACTATGGGTCCCGTTGGCCTGGGAACGTTCACAGTGGAGGTGAATTTGAGTTTCCAGAGGGGGAGGGTATCGATGGATGGCACGTCTATGCGCTGGAGTGGGAGCCGGGTGAATTGCGGTGGTATGTGGATGGGGAAAATTATTCGACGAAGCGTTTTTGGTGGAGTTCATCGAAGACTTTGGAGGGGAATGTTGGCCAGGGCGCTGTGCCGCAGTCCGAGAGTGACTTGAATCCCTGGCCGGCTCCCTTCGACCAACCGTTTCACTTGGTGATGAATCTGGCAGTGGGCGGGCAGTTTCTGGGCAATCCGGATGTTTCGACGGCTTTTCCGGTCGAGATGCGAGTTGACTATGTGAGGGTGTATGAAGGGCCGGAGAAGCCGGTGGCTCCGCGCGGGACCGGCAAGCTTCCGTTTGGGGGGTAGGACTTTCTGGTCGCGATTCGTTCAAAAAATCCGGGCGACAGGGTGACGGGCCGTCCCTAGGTTGGCGCATGCCCAATGCCCTCGCCCGTGAAACGTCTCCCTATCTGCTGCAACACCAGCACAATCCGGTGGAGTGGTTGCCGTGGGGAGAAGCGGCGTTTGAGGAAGCACGTCGTCGGGATGTGCCGGTGTTTCTATCAGTGGGTTATTCGACGTGCCACTGGTGCCATGTGATGGAGCGGGAGAGCTTTGAAAGTGAGGCGATCGCGGCGGTCATGAATGAAGGGTTTGTGTGTGTGAAGGTGGACCGCGAGGAGCGTCCTGACGTGGATGCGGCATTCATGGCCTTTGTGCAGGCCACCACGGGCCAGGGAGGTTGGCCGATGAGTGTCTGGCTGACTCCAGACGGGGAGCCGATTCTCGGCGGAACCTATTTTCCGCCGGAAGATCGGCATGGTAGGGCGGGTTTTCCCCGGGTTTGCCGGGAACTGGCCCGGTTGTGGCGGGAGGATCGCACGAGGATGCAGGAAGCGGCCACTCGGGTGGCGGAGCATTTGCAGGAACAAAGTACGGCGGATGTGGTGCTGCGTGGCTTGCCAGGAGAGAAAGTGTTCGGAGATTTTCTGGACCATTGCGAGGCCAGCTTCGATCCCGAATGGGGAGGTTGGGGCATGGCTCCGAAGTTTCCTCGCCCCTCGGTGCCGCGGCTGTTGCTGCAACTGGCAGACCGTTTTGGCGCGGAGAGTGACGAGGCGGCGAGCGCCCTGCAAATGGTAGAGAGAACCCTTGAGCGGATGGCTGCTGGAGGCCTGCACGATCGGATCGCCGGTGGATTTCACCGCTACTCCGTGGACCGCTACTGGCATGTTCCTCACTATGAGAAGATGTTGTATGATCAGGCTCAGTTGCTGCACCTCTACTTGGATGCTTGGCAGTGGACGGGGGAGCGAGCTCATGCCGAAGTGGCGGAACGCTTGGTGGAGTATGTGATTCGAGACCTGACGGATCCAGCGGGGGGATTTCATGCGGCGGAGGACGCTGACAGCCGGGATGCGGATGGAGAGGTGAAAGAGGGCGCCTACTGGACGTGGACGGCGGAGGAGATTCAGGAGGTTTTGTCGCCGTCCGATGCAGCCCTGGCCTGCGCTGTTTGGGGGATTGAACTGCAAGGGAACTCCCGGCCGGAGAGCGACCCCCATGGCGAGTTGGAGGGGAGGAATACCCTTTATCAGGCTTTGAGTGAGCCGCGTTGGGTGGAGGTGTTCGGTGCAGATGCCCCCCAGCGATTGGAGTCGATCCGTAAGCATCTCCTTGAGGTTCGCGAAAAGCGGTTACGACCGCACCGGGATGATAAGATCATCACGGCGTGGAACGGATTGATGATTGGGGCCTTGGCCCGGGCGTCGAGAGTGCTTGGCTTGGAGGAGGCGATGCAGGCCGCCACGGCTGCTGCCAAGTTTCTGCGCAAGGAGTTGTGGTCCAGTGGGCAATTGGAGAGATCCTGGCGGGGCAGAAAGTCGGGAGTTTCAGGCTTCCCGGCAGATTATGTTTTTCTGATCGAGGGATTGATCGAACTGCATGCTCTTGGAGACGAGGGATGGCTGGATTGGGCCGTCGAGCTGCAAGGGAGCTTGGATCGCCAGTTTTGGAGCGATGAGAAGATCGGCTATGTGATGCGACCCTCCCTATCAGGGCGTGAGTTGATGATCATTCGGGAGGACCACGATGGAGCGGAGCCTGCGCCGAACCATGCTGCAGCGGTCAACCTTCTCAAGTTAGAAGCCCTGACAGGCAATGCGAGTTACCGTACGCAGGCGGAGGCTCTTTTGCGTGCGGGATCGCTTCTGGCTGAAAAGCACGGCTTCTACGCTCCTGTGCTGCTTGGGGCCTTGGATCTGCGCCTGCGAGGCGTGAGGAAGTGGAGCGTCGGCAGTCGAGTGGATCTAACCGAGCGTCAGGCCTTACGCCGGCTCGTGGAGCCTCGGGGCGTATACGAAACCGCAGACGGCAACGAAGTCACCGTCTGCGAAGGAGAGCTGTGCCGTTTATGGCGGCAGAGAAGTTGAGGGGGGTCAAACCAAGCCCTTGCGAATCGCTTTGGAGACGGCCTCGGTTTGGGTGCGGACGTGCAGTTTCCGGTAGACGCTGCGCAGGTGCATGTCGACGGTGTGGAGCGAGATTTCCAATTCGTCGGCGATTTCCTTTTTGATCAGCCCGCGCACCATGGCTCGCAGGACCTCCTCTTCTCGTCCGGTGAGTGGCTCAGTTTCTTCGACTGGGCCGAGTTTGGCAAAGCCGTCGAGGATCATGCTGGCGATGGCTCCGCTGAGCGGGGCGGCGCCATTCATGACGTCACGAATGCCGTGAATGATATCGTCAGGTTCGGATGTCTTGAGCAGGTATCCGGATGCGCCGTTGCAGATGGCGCGGTAGACGCGCTCTCGGTCGTCAAAGGCGGTCAAAATGACGATTTTTTGTTGGGGGTATTTCTCCTTCACCTCGCGGAGCACCTGCAGGCCATCTTTGCCCGGCAGGCCGAGGTCGAAGATCATCAGATCGGGGAGGGGGGTGCCGAAGTTGATCTCGGAGTAGAGTTCGTTGGGGTGAGCGAAGACCTTTTCGCAGTCCAGATCATCTTCTCCGGAGATGAGCCGGGTCATTTGTTTGGCGAATTGGGGGTGGTCTTCCAGGATCCAAATCCGGATCGGCTCATTTGGGGTTTTTTCGTTCATGCCGCGGCTTTGTTCGCGAGGAGATTCGCTCTTTTCACCTCAAGACGCAAGCGTGTCCCTTTGCCGGGGGCAGAATCGACGTTGAAACGCCCATCCAGCACGGCTGCACGGGCTGTAAGTTTCCTGACAGCAGCGGCTTTCCCCGCTTCGTCGAGGGGTAGGCCAATCCCGTCATCTTCAACTTCCATGATCAAACTATCGCGGTAATCATAGATATTTACTCTGACGTTAGAAGCCTTGGAATGTTTAAGAATGTTATGCAGTGCTTCTTTGTAGAAGAGGAAGAGATGACGCTTGGATTCGAGGGTCAGCTTGAGGGCTGTCCGGTTCGATTTGCAGGTCATTTCAAACTTCATGTCGCGCAGCAGGCGATCGGCGGTATTGCGCATCCGTTCGACGAAATCTCCGATGCTGTCTTGGTTCCTTTCGAGGAGCCAAACAATGTCGCGCATCGCCAGAGAGCTCTCACGAGCAATGGTTTCCATCTCGTTGAGGTCTTCGGCGAGGGCGTCAGGATCGTGAGCCCGGGAGAGGTCCCGCTTGGCGGAACGGGCGATCAGGGAGATGCTGCCGAGGTTGCTTCCGATGTCGTCGTGGAGGTCAGAGGCGATGCGACGGCGGAGTTGATCGATGTGCTTGCGGGAGACCAAACGACGGCGCTCAAAGATGGCGACAGGGATGAGGAAGGTGAGGCCGATCGCGACCGAGGCTCCCCAGGTGACATTGATTTCCGACTCGGCGACTTTGCTGTTCCAGACGGGGGTGAGCAGGGCGAGTTGCTCCTCAATCTTGTGACGTTGGTCGATGTCGAGCAGCCAGTCGCCGACGGGCATGATTTCGAGACCATTGCCGCGACCGTCGGTCAGTTCTTCAGAAGCGGCGATGAGCTTCTCGTTGACCTTCAGGACAGGGATGAAGTTGGCGGCGAGGTTGCGGCCGAGCGACCAGATCTCGAATTCAGAAATTCCAACGAGGTGGTGTTTGCCGATACTGAAGGGGCCCGAGCCGCGGATGGTGACGTAGCGGCCAGTTTTTCCACGGAGAGGAACCGTGCAGGGGCTGAAGGTTTCACCGCCTGAGCAGGCGGTGAAGGAAGCTTCGTCCGGATGGGGAGTGTCACTGACAGCGACTTGAAGTGTCGACGGGAGTGAGCTGGTGCCGCCGACCTCGGGAAGTTCGTAGGGGAAGATCGTGGCGCGGTCGAGGGCGGCGGATTCGCCGAGATCGAACTGCCAGGTGACGACATCCTCGGCATCAACTAGTTCGAGGAGTTGGCCCCGAGAGCGATTCCAACGTCCGGACTGCCAAATGCCGAGGGGTGATTGGCCGTCGATGGCATACTCGGGGCTCCACTGGGATGGGCTGTCCATGGAGCCGGTGGCTTGGGCCTTGGCGGTCATGGAAACGGGCTGGCCACCGGAAAGCACCATCATTTCCGAGATCATGGCAACCGCTTGGTCGCCACGGCGATGGCCTTGGTCAACGGTAAGGCGAACGAAGCGAGCGTCGAGTTCTCGGGTGGGGATGCGCAGTGGGAAGCCGCCATCCGATTCCGTTTTATCCTCGGCGGTGGTGTAGATGAGTTTGGAGTCTGAGAAGTCGGCGAGGCGAGCGACTTCGACGGTGAGGCGCTGGGGAAAGAGGCGTTGGGTTTCGCCGAATGGTGGGAGCGCTGGGATCAGATAGATATCGCCAAGGGGGTAAGTTTCGCCGAGGTCGAGGGTGAGTTGGGGTTTCTGGTTGGGATCGGTCTCGATGGACCGCCAGCCGAACTCTTGTTTGACGGGTTTGGGCGAATAGGGAGCCATGCCTCGCACGCGCGAGTTCAGGGCGGTGATCCGTTGTTCAAGTTCGGCGAGGTCAGGGTTGACGACGCGAGCCATTCGGCTGATCGGATTCGCGGAGTAGCCCTGCTGGTGGGGCAGCGGAGGACTCCCTAACAGAGGGATCACTCCAGCCAGCAGAAAGCAGGCCGCAGTGAGGCGGGTTCTTGGGGACGACATGGGGTGTAGGGGTGAGCGCCCATGTGTTTAAGTGTTTTTAAAAATATGGGCAACTTTTTTTGACGAGTTGCCGGATAGACCCCATCGGTTGACCAAATAGCCGGGTTGAAAGTCGTTGGAAATTACGTGTTTCCGTAGGGCGGCTAAAAATATGGAAAAATCAAAAAATCTTTGCGAGGGGTTGATTCAGAGTGCGTGCCCCATGCGGTCGCGTTTGGTTTCGAGATAACGCGCATTGTGAGGATTGGCGGGGAGCCGGATCGGGAGCTGCTCGACGATCTCCAGTCCATAGCCTTCGAGGCCGACGACTTTTTTGGGATTATTGGTGAGCAAGCGAATTTTTCCGACGCCTAGATCCTGAAGAATTTGAGCCCCCATGCCGTAGTCACGGAGGTCGGCGGAGAAGCCGAGGCGTTCGTTGGCCTCGATCGTATCGAGTCCTTGTTCCTGAAGCTTATAGGCATGGATTTTGGCGGCGAGGCCGATGCCCCGGCCTTCTTGGCGGAGGTAAAGGAGGACGCCCCCTTCTTTGGAGATGTGTTCGAGGGCGGCGTCGAGTTGACCCCCGCAGTCGCAGCGTTGGGAAAGGAAGACATCGCCGGTGAGGCATTCCGAATGGACCCGCACGAGGGTCGGCTGATCGCAGTGAATGTCACCGCGAGTGAGCGCTAGGTGATGGGTGCCGTCGGTTTCGATGCGATAGAGGTGGCAATCGAAGTCACCGTGGTCGGTGGGCAGTTTGATGGTTTCTTCCCTTACGACGAGCTTCTCGGAGCGGCGGCGCCATTCGATGAGCTGGGCGATGGTGCAGGCTTTGAGGCCGTGCTGTTGCTGAAAAGTCCCCAGTTCTCCGACGCGGGCCATGGAGCCGTCGTCGTTCATGATTTCACAGATCACTCCGGCGGGAGGGAGGCCTGCGAGTCGAGCGAGGTCGATGGCGGCCTCGGTGTGGCCGGCGCGACGGAGGGTGCCCGCCTGCACGGCTTGGATGGGGAAGACGTGACCAGGTTGGACGAAGTCATCGGGACCAGCCTGAGGGTCTGCGAGCAATTGGATGCAGCGGGCACGGTCGGCGGCGGAGATGCCGGTGGTGACTCCGGATGCGGCATCGACGGAGATGGTGAAAGCGGTCTTGTGACCCTCGCGATTGCGGCGGGTCATTTGAGGCAGTTCCAGGGCCTCCGCTCGTTCCGCGGTGATGGGAGCGCAGATGAGCCCCCGGCCATGGGTTGCCATGAAGGAAATGGTTTCCTGAGTGCAAAGGGAGGCGGCCCCAACGAGGTCGGCTTCGTTTTCGCGCTCGGGATCGTCGGCGACGATCACCATCTTTCCGGCGGCGATATCGGCGAGGATTTCGTCGATCGGGCTGAATGCAAGGGCTGTGGCCATGAGACGCCGACAGGCTCGGCTTTCCCAGGGACGGGGTCAAGGGGGAGGAAGGAGGGATGTCGGGAAAACTTGGGAGACGGGTTCTCCCAAGTCGGAGGTGAACAGGATCACATGGGCTGCAAACCGGGGGCTCCGATCTCCTCGGCGAGTTCGTTGAACTCGGCGATTTCGGCAGCTGTGAAATGAAGGCCGCCCGCGGCATCGGAGCGTTGTCGAGCCTCGGCTTCGAATTGGCCAGGGAGGATGCAGGTCTCATTGCCGTGGCCGAAAAGATCGGCCATGACGGCTTTGAGATTCTCCCATTGGCTGCGGCCTTGGGCAAAGGCACCGCCGGAAATGGCCTCGGGGTGGATGACGTGGAAGTAGAAGGTGGTCGTCGTTTTCTCTCCTTCAGGGGCGGTGGCAGCACGCCCTCGGAGGGTGGGCAAGGAACCGCCAATGAAGGCGGCATAAAGTTCATTGAGGAGGCACATGGCATAGCCTTTGTGGGCTCCAAAGGGGAGAAGGGCGGCGACTTCGTTTGGGTCCGTAGTGGGGCGGCCTTCGCGGTCGACGGCAGCGTGGGGAGGCAGCATTTTGCCCTCGCGCTTCAATGCTTGAACGCGCCCCATGGCGACGACCGAAGTGGCCCAGTCGCTCACCATCGGGAATCCTACGGCTTCTTGAGTCGGCAGGCCCCAGGAGTGGGGATTGGTGCCGAGGGTCGGGAATTTTCCGCCAAAGGGAACCACCTCGGCCAGGGCGGACGTGCAATTGGTGTAGGCGATGTAGCCCCGTTCAGCCGCCTCCATGACGTAGCCGCCGCCCCACAGGTAGTGGAAGGCGTCGTCGACGGCGACTTGGCCGATACCGAATTCATCTGCCAGTTCGATGCAGCGATCGATGGCGCGGTAAGCGACGCTTTGACCGAGTTTGCGGTGGGCATTCCAGATTTCAGACCCTTTGAAGCGCGAGGGGATGACTTCGATTTCGGCACCTGGAACACAACCACCGGTTGCGGAGCCGAAAAGGTGATCGAGATGGAGGGCCTTGAGAGCGTGGTGGGTGCGAATGCCATGGCGGGCGGCTTCAGCGGCGAGCTTGGTGCCCTCAGCGGCCTCAGTAGCGGTGTAGCCACGGGCTTGGTAGGCGGCAGAAACGAGTTGGTCGTGAGCTTCGCGGGAGACGGTCAAAAAGTCGGACATGGCGGTGGTGGAAAGAGGGAAGCAAAGTTGTCAGACAACTCAAGTCTGGATTGGGTGTGTTCCCTGTCCTTGGGATTCTTCTTCGATGGAGCGTCCTGATTGGCCTGGGAGCCTGGGATCTTGCTTAGGGGGTGGGTGGCCGAAAAATTTGGTGGTGAAGCGGGTGAAAGGGAATCGGTGGAGAACTTGGTGAGGGAGGGTGATGGAGTTGAGGCTCACCCTCAGCGGCGAACGTCGGTTCGATCCGTGGTTCGGGCAGGTGGACACGTCGGTGGGGATCGACGATTGAGACGCAGGTCGCGGGGAGGAGATCCTCAAGATTCGTCAGGAATGCGCGTTGCGGATCAGGAGGGGAGCGGATAGACCGATGGCGATGAAAATCGGCATCATTGCCAATCCGCACAAGCCGGGAGCCGTCAAGGCCTATGGTCGGCTGGTCGCGGCATTGGCACAGCGAGGCATCGCGTCGCAGGTGGATTCGGACACGGCGAAGTTGGTGGGCGGTGTGGGTTTGGCGGGGCCGGATTTGGCAGCAAAATCGGATGTGGTGGTGGTGTTGGGAGGCGATGGCACGATGTTGCATGCGCTGGCGACCCTTGGGCGGACGGAGACTCCGGTGGCTGGGGTCAATATTGGGACCTTGGGATTTCTCACCAGCTGCACGGACGACGAATTGGAAGAGTTCTGCGATGCGTTGAAGTCGGGAGACTTTGAGTTGAGCCGCCGGACTTTGATTTCCGCGACGGTCGTCAGGGGTGACGGACGTACTCGGGAGTATGTCGCGCTGAATGAAGCGGTGCTGGCCCGCGGGCAGACCGGGCGCTTAGTTTCGATGAAGGCGACGGTCGATGGGGATTTGTTGAATCGTTATCGCGCGGATGGCCTAATCGTTGCTACGCCGACGGGGTCCACGGCCTACTCCCTGTCAGCGGGTGGCCCGCTGATCAGTCCTTCCGCCGGCGTGTTTGTCATCACTCCCATTTGTCCTCACACTCTCAGTCAACGTTCTTTGGTCGTCGATGATGCGACCGAGATCGAACTTGCGCCTGATGGTCTGGAGGACGGGGCCCTCCTTTTTACGGTGGATGGGCGGGACTGCGATGAAATTGGCGCCGCCGATCGAGTGGTGATTCGCAAGGACCCCCGGGCGCTGAAATTGGTGCGCCTGCCGGGGAGGTCGTTTTACGGCGCCCTGCGCCAAAAGCTGAATTGGCGGGGCGGCTGAGGACATCGATTTTTTTCCAATAAACACATACCCATGCGCTACGATCCCATTGATCCCCAGCTCTTCGTCCGCAATCGCGACAAGCTCAGGGCTCTGCTTAAGCCGAACAGCATCGTCATTGTTCTGGCCAACGATATTTTGCCCACTAACGCGGACGGCACACTGCTGCTGAAACAGAACTCCGATTTGTACTACCTGACCGGGGTGAATCAGGAGGACACCGTGCTGGTGTTGATGCCCGATGCCGGGGATCCGAAGGAGCGCGAAATCCTGTTTGTGAAGGAGACCAGCGAGTTGATCTCGATCTGGGACGGGGAGAAGCTGACGAAAGAGGAGGCCCGCCAGGCCACCGGTATCTCGCGTGTCGAGTGGAGTTCCTCGTTTGATGGCTGGCTGCACCGCTTGGTGCCTCAAGCGGAGCACATTTATCTGACGACCAACGAGCATCTTCGTGCTGAAGTGGTGGTGGAGACGGCCAATGATCGCTTCATCAAGCGGTGCCAGGCGCGTTATCCGCTTCATCACTACGAACGTCTGGCTCCGCTCATGCATCGCTTGCGGATCACCAAAGACGTCGAGGAATTGAAGTTCATCCAAAAAGCCTGCGACATCACCGAGGCAGGTTTTCGTCGTACTCTCGGGTTCATCAAACCAGGAGTGGGAGAGTGGGAAATCGAGGCGGAATTGCTGCACGAATTCCTTCGCCGTGGATCCCGTGGGTTCGCCTACAATCCGATTGTGGGATCCGGCAAGAATGCCTGCGTCCTGCACTATCTGGAGAACGACAAGGTGTGCCAGGATGGTGAAGTGGTGCTGATGGATGTGGCTGCGGAATACGGGGGATGGAACTCGGATTTGACGCGTTCGGTGCCGGTCAATGGTCGCTTCACGGCTCGTCAGCGTGAGGTGTATGATTCGGTCTTGCGGGTGCTGAGAGGGGCCAATGAGATCCTGCGTCCGGGAAATACCCCGATGGAGTATCAGAAGCAGGTGATGGAGCTGATGGAGGCTGAGTTGGTGAACCTCGGCCTGATCGATGCCCAAGCTGCGAAGGAGCAGGGGCCTGACAAGCCGCTGGTGCGGAAGTACTTCATGCACGGGACCTCGCACCATCTCGGACTCGATGTTCATGACGTCTGCCCGCCACACGAGCCGTTTGCCGTTGGTCAGGTGTTCACCATCGAGCCGGGCATCTACATTCGAGAAGAGGGGCTTGGCATTCGCCTCGAAAACGACGTTTTGATTCAGGAAGACGGAAACTTCGACATGATGGGGAACATCCCGATCGAGGCGGAGGAGATCGAGGAACTGATGAATTCCTAAGTCCTTTCCTGAGAGCCGTTGACCCCGTCTCAGTGCGCCTGGGACGGGGTTTTTCGTCGATGCCAGGGGAGAGTTCGCGATTGGCAGGGCGGGGAATCGAGTCAGATTTTGCGCCGTGAATGCTCTCGAATTGCCCCTCCATGCGGCAGAAGAACGGGCGCGTCTGGCGGGAATTGAGCCGGATCGGCGCGATGTCTTGCAGGCCGCCAATACCTTGGTGGTTCGATTGACAGACGACCTGGTGGCACGGGTCGTGGTGGATCGGAACGGCCCCCGGCAAGGAATGGATTGGTTTTCTCGTGAGATTGCCGTGGCGCAATTTCTTGCTGAGCGGGGTGCTCCGGTGATCCCTGTCCATCCGTTGATTCCGCCGGGCCCCCACGAGCATGCGGGCTACGTCATGAATTTCTGGAGATTCGTCCAAGCCGTGGATCAAGAGCCCGACGCTGCAGAGGTTGGAAGGACTCTGGCGGAGTGCCATCGGCATTTGAGTGAGTTCACCGGCGACTGGCCGCATCTGGCGATCCTCCACGAAACGCGTTCACTGATGGAGAGTTCCAAAGCAGAACCGTGCTGGTCGGGCCAGGAGCATGCACTGCTGGTCCGGCATCTGGATGCGGCGATCGCGGTGCTCTCTTCGGCTCCACGGCAGGTTCTCCATGGGGATGCCCATTTTGGCAATCTGCTCCCCACGGAGGACGGTCTCCTGTGGACCGATTGGGAAGATACTTTCTCCGGACCCATCGAATGGGACCTGGCTTCGATCTTATGGAACCCGCAATTTTTGGATGCGGACACCGCCACGGTCGAAGCGATCCGTGACGGCTATGGCGAGGTGGACGAAGCGGTCCTTGAGACGTGCTTCACCGCTCGAGCGGCGGTGATGAGTGCCTGGTATCCCGTGCTGTATCCGCTGCCCCATGCTGAGCGGATGGAGAAGCTTAGGAGGCGTCTGGAATGGTTGTCGGCGCGCTGACGATCAACGACCTCCGACCCAGTTGACGGCATTGGTCAAAAGAGTGCGGAAGCTGGGGTTGTCGTGAGCATCGGCGTCATGTCCGAGGGTGATGCAAACGATTTTGGCCTTCTTGTCTTTGACGATCCAGACGCTCGGAATTTTGTCCTCGGTTTGATCCGGGTCATTCTCGCAGCAAATCTTTACCTTGGCCTTTGGGTCGAGTTCGAATCGGTAGTTCTCATCCTTGATTTTGAATCGCTTTGGCAATTCCTCGGTGACCGGGTTGTTGCCTCCTTTCACACTCACTTCAAATTCCCCGTAGCCATGGCTCGGTGTGCGGCCTCCGATGAATCGATCGTTGTAGCCTTCCCACGGGTGGGACCAGGTCGCGGCGTGGAGGAAAACCAAACCTTTTCCGGAATCCGCAAAGTCATTGAGAGCTTTTTGCCATTCCTTGCTGCCCCACTGGTCATGGTTTCCGCTGAAAACGAGAACGTCGGCATCCTCAATCAGCTCCAAGGCTTCCTTTAAGTTGGGCGTGGCAGCGCAGTCGATTTTATCGGCTGCCTCAAGGGTTTCGGCGTCCGTTCCAAGGAAGAACTTGGGGAAGTCATGGGATGATCCCGAGCCGACGAGGAGCACTTTCAAGGTGCCGGCGGGAGATTGAGCCTCAAAGCTCTGTCCCATGGGTTCGATGGAATCGGGCGGGAGTGCGAGAAGCGGAGTGGAAGCGAGAGCGAGGGTCACGAGGAGTCGGGTCATCATGGCGTGGGTCGAGAAGGTTCTGGGGTCGATGAATTGGAGTTGGAAACGGTCTGATACCCGCTGCCGGCTTGGGAACTTTCATGGACGCTCCGTGGAGCCGAGGCCGAAGTCGATGATTTGCTTCATCGGTTGCAATTCTTGGAAAATCCACGGAGACTCGGTCACTCATGAAACGATTCCTTGCAATGGCAGCCCTGTGGGTGACTCCGCTTTTGGCGGAAGACGGCGGATACCTGTTCACGACTTTCAAAGGGGAACAGGATCCCATGACCGAGCAAATTTACTTCGGGCTGAGTCGGGACGGTCGAGATTGGAAGGCTCTGAACTCGGGCAATCCGGTGTTGATCAGCCAACTGGGCGAGAAGGGAGTGCGGGATCCTTACATTCTACGATCGCACGATGGCAAGAAGACCTGGGTGATCGCCACGGATCTCTCCATCCACCTTACGCATCACAACTGGGGTCGAGCCGTGACCCAAGGGAGCAAATCGATCGTCGTCTGGGAAACCGAGGATCTGGTGAACTGGAGTGAGCCTTGGATGGTCAAGGTGGCTCCGGATGACGCCGGCTGTACCTGGGCGCCGGAAGCGATCTACGACGAAAAGGAGAAGGATTACTTGGTCTTTTGGGCATCGAAGACCGGCCGCGATGAATTCAAGAAGCATCGCATCTGGGCGGCTCGCACCAAGGACTTCAAGGAGTTTGGAGAGCCGTTCATCTACATTGAAGAGCGTCGAGACATCATCGACACGGACATCGTCTACGAAAACGGCACCTACTACCGCTTCTCGAAGGACGAAACGACCAAGGCGATCACGATGGAGGAGTCTACTGAACTGATGGGGCGTTGGAAGAAGGTCAATGGGTTCTCGCTGAAGCATCTCGAAGGTTACGAGGGGCCCGCTTGCTTCCAGATCGAAGCAGGAGCACCCGGGAAACCTGGGAAGTGGTGCCTGTTGCTCGACTACTACAGCAAGGGTCAGGGCTATCAGCCATACGTGACCGACAACCTCGAAAAGGGCAAATTTGCGAAGGCGGATGATATTCGGTTCCCCTTCCACTTCCGCCACGGTTCGGTGCTCCCTGTGACCGAGGACGAGTATCAGAAACTGGCTGAGAAATACAGTCTGCAAGACTGATGGCTCCACCGCTCTCCATGGGAGGGCATGCGACGCGGGTGTCATGAGTGGCGAACCAGCCCCGATGGCACCCGCTTTGGTGTACTGGCGTCGACGACAGTTGCTGGATTCCGACAGCGGGCAGAAAGTCCCAAAGAAGCGGATAATCGGACGAGCTTAAACGGACGAATAGCGCCGCTCGTTTCATCTCGAAAGACGTGAGCGAGAGGTTCAGGGGCATCACCCAGATGTGGTATACATGATGGAGGCAACCTGAGGTGGCGAGGCTTTGCGAATGGAAATCGATCATGGCACGAGTAGCCGAGACCTATCGATTGCCGAATCCGCTCGGATATTTTCAACAAAGAGCGTTTCGTATACGAGGTCTAGTACTGCGCTGATCTTATGGAATGTCATTTATTCCGTTGGGTTGGAAACGATGAATGTGGGCGGGTGGGAGGGAAAATGATCTCAAGATGAATTCTTTACGAATTTTTGACGAAGTGCTTTTGCCTTTGGCACGCAGATGGAATGGCAGCGGTATCCCCTGAATAAGGGTGGGGTTTTTTCGCAGAAATCCGGATCTTGTTCCGGGAATTGGACGTTATCGAGAGTCGTGTCTAAGTGAAATCCCTAATGGATACAAAATGCCCTCAATCGAAACCTGATGACTGTGATATTGGCATTGCACCTTTCGTTTTCCTTGGGTGATATGCCGCCCTCTTTTCGGAGGGTGTTACTCCATGATGCAAAAACCCATCGCGATTTTGAAGTCATCCCGGGCGGTATGTCCGGTGTGCAAAGGATACTGTTCCGTTGAGATATGGAAGTCGACAGAACATGGATCCGAGCAGTTTTGGATGACTCGGCAATGTGATCGCTTTGATCGTCGAGAAACGTTCTCGATCGACGAATCCTTGCTCGATGGCTGGAACGAAGCGGCCAGCCCCTCAGATTCTGTGGTTGGCCGAGGCTGCTTGGGAACCCCAGCGATGTTGGTGGAGATTTTGGACAGCTGCAATCTGCAGTGCCCTTCCTGCATATCGGACAAGCCCGCGGGAGGTTGGGGGCAGACCTTGCAGTATCATTCGCTAGCCTCTCTCAAGAATCGGATTGTGACCGCCCTGCAGCAAGTGCCGGGAATCGACACTCTGGAATTGGGAGGAGGGGAGGCCACTTTGCATCCGGATCTGTTTCCGCTGTTGGATTGGATTTTGGGAAGTTCGGGGATCCGTCAAATCGCTCTTCGGACGAATGGTCTCCGCCTGGGGCGAGATCCTGGATTGAGTCGGCAGCTTGCGTGCCGGTCAGAGACGGGCCGTTTGGTCGTGCATCTTCAGTACGATGGAACCCAATCTTCTGCCCACCTTCATTTGCGGGGTGCGGACTTGCGGGAGATCAAGCACACGGCGATGGAGCGATGCGATGGGGCAGGTTTGCCGTTTTTTCTCGTGTGCACGGTGTGCGAGGGAAATCTTGAGGACCTGTGGGAAACCGTCAATTTGGGCCGGCGGTTCGACTCCTGTCTCGGCGTGATATTTCAATCGGTGGGACCGAAAGGCCGGGGGGGGCGTGTGACTTTTCCCGTCGAGTTGGCTGCGATTCGAGAAGCCCTGGTATGTCGCTCTGAAGGTGCTTTGTCTGCGGACATGTGGAGCCGCATCGAGTGCCAGCACAGTGGAATGGAAGAGTTGGCGCTATTGGGTTCGAGGGGGCGGCCCATGGATAAGAGGGATTTTGCGCTGCGCATTCGAGGGGCGTCGGTATGTGCAAACGCGCCAGATGTCCGGCAATCGCATGCAGGCCCATGGGTGATCGCCGAGGACGGATTGGTGGTACCTCCGGCAAGCTATTTTGATTTCGCCCATGGCGGTTGCCAAGAATGACGGTCGGGGCGTGTAATGCGGGTTCCGTCAGCTGCGTAAGGGGGCCATGCGCGCAAATCGATGGGGGATTCTGGTCGGAGTGGCAGCCATGTGGCCGGCCATGGTTTGGTCTGCGGTCAAAGGCATCACGGGCGATTTGCATCAGAAGCGTGCCGGTGAGGTGACCCACTACCTCGAGGAGAACTTTCGAGACAGGAAGACCGGCTACTATTCTGACAAACCTGGAGAAACCCAGCCCGCGACAGTATGGGGCTGCGGCATCATGTTTTCTGCCTTGGCGGGTGGTGCCCGGCATGACGACGCCTACGAGCGTGAGATGCGCAAATACTTCAAAGTCCTTGATCATTACTGGGACGAAGGCGTGAAAATTCCGGGCTATGAGCCTTTGCCCACGGGAGGAGGCGGGAACGACAAGTACTATGACGATAATGCGTGGATGGTGCTCACCTTCCTGGAGGCCTATGACATCACCGGCGACAAGCGCTACTTGAAACGGGCCGAGGAGACCCAGGAGTTCGTGCTTAGCGGATGGGATGATCAATTGGGCGGGGGCATCTGGTGGCACGAGGGCCACAAGGGTGGCAGTAAGAACACCTGCGCGAATGCTCCGGCGGCTCTGGGTTGCTACCGGCTCGCTCAGTATTCCGATCCGGAAAAGGCCAAGGAGTGGGTGGAGTGGGGAAACCGGATCACGGCATGGACGGTCAAGCAATTTCAGGGCGACGACTTGCTGTTTGAAGATGCGGTGGTGGTGGCGACCGGTGAGGAGAACCGGGGAAAGCTGACCTACAACACCGCGCTGATGATCCGAAATTTCATCGCCCTTTATGGGATTACCGGAGAGCATGCCTATTGGAACGAGGCACGTCGTACTGCCGACGCGGCCCAGTCAATGATTCAGGGCAACGGGGCGTATCGCGACAAGTGGCGTTGGTCCCATTTGCAGGTCGAGGCGGACATTGAAATCTACCGGCTGACCGGGAAGAAGCGCTACCTAAAGCGTGCGATCGAAACCGCAGATCACCACTATGAGGAGTGGAAGGAGAAGCCTTCCGGCGAGATGATCGATGTGGCTTCTCTGGCCCGTGAACTGTGGTTGTTGGCAGATTTGGAGACCTCCGCGGGCCGCGCTTTTTGGGAGAGAGTCGACCGTTGGAAAAAGGTCAAATAGGGGTTGGATCCGGGGTTTCCGGTGGTTGGCCGAGTCCCCACCATTTCGTGGGGTAAGGGCGGGGTTTCCTTGAAGACGACCGGAGAGCGGTCAAGCGTCCGGGAGTTTTCTCAAAGATTCCACGGATGAAGAGTGCAACCTTCCTATATTTGACCAGCTCCCTCGGTTCGCTGATGGCGCCTGCTTTGACGGCGCAATCGGTCTCCCCTCATATCGCCGATTCAGGAACGGTGATCCTCTACCACATGGACGAAGCGACTGGGGCAACCCAGGTCGTGGATGCTGCAGGAGGTTTCAACGGGGTGGCGACGAGTGGTGAAACGGCGACCTCGATTTTTAGTGGAGATGCGGGTTACTCCGGCTTCGGAACGGCAGGTACGAATACGGCGACGACCGGAGTCGGCGTCGATGTCACGGGTGATGGTGTGTTTCACTACGACGACAATGCGACCGCACCCGATACCTTCGATACGCTCAACAAGCTGGGGGACACCTTCACCCTGGAGGCGATGATTCGCCCGGCGGCCATCACCGGAACCAACCAGCATCTGTGGGGAATCGACGGCACGGTGAGTCGTGCTCTTCAATTTCGGATCAACAGCGATGGCACTCTGAATTTTGACCCTATCGACGGCGGGGGCGCTGCAGTGACCTTCAGTTTGACGTCGTTGACCGGGGCCCATGCTTTTGTGGCAAATGAATGGTATCACGTGGCAGCGGTTTACGACCAAGGCACGGTTTCCCTCTATTGGACCCGGGTCGACAGTGGCGCGGAGGTCGCCAATCTGGTGGCCACGGGGACGACTTCGGTATCCTTTCAAAGCGACGACTCGCCGCTGATGTTCGGCAACGAGGGGCGTTCGTTCGGAGGTACCAGCGAAGGTTTGATCGGCCGTCTGGACGAAGGGCGTGTCAGCCGAGTGGCTCGTGCTGCCAACGAGTTCATTTTCGACAGTGTGCAAGTGCACGATTGGAGTTCCTACGAAGCAGGTTCCACGAATGTGCCGGCAAATACCTTGGATGGAGACCTTGCAACCCGCTGGTCGGCGGAGGGGGATGGGTCATGGATTTCGTTTGATCTGGGTAAGAATCGGGAAGTCACGGCAATCGATTTGGCCTTTTTCAACGGCACCACCCGTATTTCTACTTTTGATGTCGAGCTTTCGATGGATGGCGTGGTGTGGCGGCCAGCTTTGGTTTCTCAGACCAGCAGTGGCACCACAACCGCCTTGGAGAGTTTTGCGCTCACGGGAAATACCATCGCACGCTACATCCGCTATGTGGGATACGGCAATACCGTGAATGATTGGAACAGCATCACGGAGGTTGAGGTCCAGAGCCAAGCCTTGGTGGATACGGACCAGGATGGCCTGCCGGATCTGTTCGAGCAATGGGTGATCGATGCCAATCCGGACGACGCGATCACCAGCTTGGCAGATGTTTTGCCGGATGATGACTTTGACGGTGATGATCAGACGAATCGCGACGAATACCTGGCGGGCAGCGATCCGACGATTTACAACGAGCCCGGAGACATCGACGACGATGGCTTGCCTGACTTTTGGGAAGCTCGGTGGTTCGGTGATCTCAATGAAACGGCCGAAGGCGATTCGGACGGTGATGGTTTCAGTAACTTGGAAGAGTATGAAGGTGGTTCCGATCCAACCTCCTTCAGCTCCAAGCCAGGGGATTTGGATGGCGACGGTTTGCCGGATGCCTGGGAGCAGGAGCAATTTGGAACTCTCGACAACAATGCTTACAGCGATCCGGACTCAGACGGTTACGTGAACATCGGTGAATATGTGGCTGCTACCAATGCCAATGACGTCAGCTCCAAGCCCTCTTGGAAAGCCCCCTCAGTTGCCTACATGGGCAATTCAGTTGTCGCCACCAACGCCTGCATCATGCCTCAGTCGGCCGTTTATGGTCGGGCGATCAATGGCCTTTCGTTCCAAGATCAGATTCTCTACACCTTCGATGGCTACCAGTACACCGCTTACTACGATAGCATCGGTTCGGTTCAAATGGTCGTGGTTGCGCGGCGAACAGTGAGTGGTGCTTCGGTGGGTGAATGGGAGATCTACCGCACCGATTCGGAGTTCACGAACGGCGACGAATCTGGAGTTGGGACGTCCTGGGATGCGCACAATGTGGTCGCCTTTGGAATTTGCGAATCGGATGGGAGCCTGCATTTTTCCTACGATCACCATGGCCATACTTTGCGCTATCGCCGCTCGATCGCTGGCTTGTGCACGACCCAGAAGGACGCGTGGGGAGCAGGGATGCTTCAAGCTGAGCAGAATTGGATAGTTTCCTTATCGCAGGTGCAGACGGAAGTCACCTATCCGCAGTTCGTACCTTCTCCAGATGGAGGGCTCACCTTTGTTTGGCGGAATGGCAGCTCAGGAAATGGCGACCAGTTCTTCTCCCACTACCAGCCGGCAACATCGAATTGGTCGACTCCGACCCGCTTCATCGAACGCAGTGGGAACTACAATGGTTCGGCGAGCCGCTGTCCCTACATCAACGGCTTTGACTATGCCCCAGATGGTTCGATGCACGTCACCTGGACTTGGCGAGAAGGCGCGGGATCCTCGAATCACGATATTTGCTATGCCTACTCGGAGGATCGGGGGGTGACTTGGAAAAATACGGCAGGTGCCGTGGTGGCAGACACCAGCCTTGGCGAGGACATCGATCTGAATACCCCAGGGATTTCGTTCAAGCCAACGGACTTGAACCAGCTCCTCATCAATCAACAGACACAGTGTGTTGACGAGGACGGTCGCGTGCATGCCATGATGCTGCACCGTCGAGAGGATGCGGGCTTCGAGTATCCGAATGTGACGACCAACGTGTATTCGACCTTGGGCGTGGCTTACTACCACTACTTCTTGGAGCCTGGGACTGGGCGTTGGCAGCAGCGCCGCATTCCCCCCGAGGTTTTCCAAGTCGGTTCTCGGCCAGCCATTGCCTATGATGCTGCTGGGAATGTCTACGCTGCGTTCACCACTTACACCACAGGGGTGAATGTGTTCCCGGGCTATTCTGCCGGACGCCTCGCGATCGCGAGTGCATCGAAGGAATCGGAATATACGGATTGGAAGGTGCAGCAGGTCGTCGAGGTGACGAATGCCTTCACTGGCGAGCCCCTGATCGATCAGGCGCGGTTGCTTCGTGACGGTGTCCTGAGCGTCTACATTCAAGAGAACAGCACGTCTTCCGCAGCGGGAACGACCCCCCTGCATGTTTACGAATTTGCCGTGGATGTCGCGGAACCCTTGGAGACGGGGTTGAGTGGCATTTCGCGAGTTGGCGACGATGTCGTGGTCACGACCTATGGGAGTGCTGGAGCGGTGTATCAGCTTCAGAAGAGCACCGACTTGGTTTCTGACTGGACCAGCGTCGGCGAAACTTACACGGGGACGAATGCTCTGCTCGCCGCCCCCGATTCTCAAGGGTGGTCACTTTCGCGGGCCTTTTATCGGTTTCAGGTGACGACTCCCTGATGAGATCCTTTTGTCAGCGCTCTTCGATGCTCATGCGGAAGAACCCCCGCTGAGTGGCGTCGGGAGCGCTGGCATGAATCTCCCACCCAGAGTCGGTCGAGACGGCCTGGATGTTTTCCAGAGTTTCCCAGCTACCAGCGTCGAGATTGGGAGACCATTGAAGGGTGTACCAAAGATCGTCCCGAATCGATTCCAACGGAAAGACGACCTGAGGAACGTCGGTGCTCGGTAGCACCGAAGGGTGCAGAGAATGAGTGGGGTTTGAGGGCGAGGAGCCGAACGCATACTCGAGAAGATTGACGCGGCCATCGTGATCGGGATCGTCGGTCGGACTTTGGCTGTCGAGGGGCAGGTTGGAATCGAGCGCCCATTGGTGGAAGCTGGCAAGCGTGGTGGGCCAGCCTGGATTGGCGGCGGTGGCTTGCCAGTTCGAAAAGTCGTTGCCATAGGCGAAGGGATTGATGCGTTCCAACCCGGGGCCATCACCGTCAGCAGCGAGGGGCCAAGGTGCCGTGTCCTGATAGTTGATGCGATCCACTCGAATGAAAGTGCGCGACAAATTCTCATCGAGTTCTCCAGGTTTGCCGAGTTCCAAGGTCTCTCCACTGTTGCTCAGGCCACCCGAAGTCCATGGGTAAACCGGAGTTCCCTCGGCCACGGAGAAGCTGCTTTGGAAGGCGCTGAGGCTTCGGGTGAGGATGAGCCGTCCACCGGCAGGCAAGGTGAGAGGGGGTGAAGTGGGGAAAGTGTATTCGATACCGTTCGTGATGGACCATGCGGCTCCTCGGGTTTCGTCGTAGAGGGTGACGGGTTCTGCCGAGATATTGAGAAGCTCAAGATACTCGGCATCAGCCGAGCTTTCAGGGTGATACATGATCTCGCTGATGACAATGGGTCCGACCTTAGGTGGCGAGTTGCGAGCCCCGGGTGTAGGCGATTTCATGGCCACAAAATTGGTGGTGCCACTACCTGATTTATCGTAGCGACCGAAGGTGACGCCAGCTTCAGAGGCCCCAAAGTCTTCGATCTCATGGTATTCAAGGTCCAACCCTGAAGCTGGCTTGAAAAGATGGACGGTGTCGCCATTGCCACTCAGAGCAAAGGGTGTGATGACTCCGGGGTCGGCGCTGAGGGCTCCAAAATTCGCATCTTCTCGGAAGACCAGATAGCCCCCTCCCGCGAGGAGAGTCCCATCCGGGATTCGATAGCGCATCAAATCGTCCGCTTGATCGCTCAAATACCAGCCACTGAGATCCACTGGTGTGGAGCCTTGGTTGTACAACTCGATCCAATCGGGTTCGGTCCCAGGCGAGCGTGAAAGAACCTCATTGACCACAATGACGTGCGGAGGAAGAAAGGGGTAGTCGAGGGGATCGTAGACGTAGGCCATGCCCATATCGGCGCGAGATCCATCTGGATCTAGGATGTGTCCCGGGTCTCCGGCATCGATCGCAGGAGAAAGCAGTTGGAGTGAAAAATCGTAAATCCCAGGACTGCTGAACAACGGGTCAGCAACGATATTTCCAGTTCCGAGGATGGGCGTGCTGTCACTCAACGAAAAACTCACGGCGAGCGACGAAAGGGCGTCGACGGTGACGGGAGCCTCCTTGCAGCGAGAGAAGATGCAGTTGGTCACCACGGCGGAGCCCCCTCCTGCACCTCGGTTTTTCTCATAGACGGCAACGGCAACATCGTTGCGAGCGAAGGTGTTTTGATCAATGGTGGCTGCTGATCCTGAGTCTTTGATGCCGACGCCAAGTGCGCAGCCGACAATCAAGTTTTGGCGAATGATGACCTCGGATCCCTGTCCCACCGAAACGCCTTTGTCTGAGTTGTTGTAGATCCGGTTCTTCTCGACGATGAGGTTGACGCAGCCTTCGCCAACGTCGATGCCGTCGCTATTGTCTCCTCGGAAGTTGAAGATGCGATTGTCTCGGATGATGCCGTCGAGGACTCCGTCATAGTCGATGGCATCCGTATCGACGGAGGCATTCCCGGTGAAGGTGCAGCGCTCGACGAGCGCCTCGCCGGTCTTCACGTTGATCCCGTCGCCCGTGAAGGTGATGTGGATTCTACTGTCGACAAGGTGCGTTGACCCGTGGCGGGCAAAAATCGGTTGAGGGCCTTCGATGTCGACATGGTCCATCTCCAATTCTGCATGGAAACCGGAGATGGCGGCCTTGAGATTCAATGGGTCGACGCGGCTGACGGTGGCTCCGCGCAGAACGACATGGCTCAGTCTGGAAGGGGTGGAGGTGTTGGCAAATCCAAGGTTCCCCCATTCCGCGGAATCGCGAGGTTGGAAGTCGATCGGGGCGGCTTCGGTGCCATTGGCGAGTAGGGTGCCGTGAACAAGGATGGAGGACCCCGCTGTGAAAAGGAGAGTGACGCCGGGATCGATGGTGAGGGTGGCAGATGAGGTGACGATCAAGTTGCCGTCGACGACATAAGGTGAGTCGTTCTCAGTGAGATGGAGATCGGAGTCGACCCGCAGGGGGAGGACCGTCTCGGCGCCCTCTTCGAATTGAGCGGTCAGGGTGGTGGCGCCTGTAAGCGAAAGGGTGCGGATGGGGTCCGTCGAGCCATCGCGCCAAGCGACGAAGCGATACCCGGGCGCGGCCTGCGCTGTGAACTCGACGGGTGTACCTTGAAAAAGTTCGACGGTTCCTTCCATCGCGGGACGCATGGGAACTCCCGCAATTCGCAAGGTGCCTGCAAGGGTGGGGACGACACCAAAGGTGAGGGATGCGGGATCGCGATTGAGCCCCAATTCGAGTTCAAGTCGGTCGAGTGCGTAACCTGGACGGTCGCGAACGAATTGTTTGATTTCATCAAGCTGATCCTGTCGGGAGCTTCGGCTGGCGATACCGCCTTCGGCGCTCCAGCGGTCGATGTGACGATCGAGTTCACCTTCTTGTGCGGAGGAGAGATCGTCGAGAATGGCATCGAAGCGGTCTGGCAAAAAGGTGCTGCCGAGGTGGGCTGCGTAGCGCTGGATCAATCGATCGACATACGCCGGTTGGCGTGCCAGGCGGGAAAAGAGGGGATCGCTGGAGAGAAAGTTGTCGATGAGGGAACCGGAGAGGTTGGCGGTGTCGAAGCCTCGATCGAAATCGTTGATGATCCACTCCCACCGAGAATTGGCCGAATGGCCCTTCCAGAATTCTCGATTGTGGGACCAACTGGTATTCACTGCGAAATCCGTGGCGATCACATAGTCGATGAACGAATCGATGTTCACCTGAGATTCGATCTGGGCCCAGACTTCAGAGTCGGCGGGGTCTTGGGTGGTCACGAGATCGAGGAGGGACTGATAGCGATCCGTGCTGCCGGTATCGGCGGTGAGACGGGTGACCCCGTTTTCGTCATGGGCATATTGGACGAGGTCGTAGTCGTCCGCACTGAGGTGGTGCTCTGTCGCAAAGGCGGTCGAATCGAGCCGTTTGCGAATGTTGTAGATTCCCCAAAATTCTCCATTCAGGTAGAGAACGCATGGGCGGTAGGTGTAGTAGCTGGCGTCCATTTGTCCGCTCAGCATTGAGGGCATCATCGCATCGCGAAGCAGGGTTTCCTCCCAGTCGTCTCCGCCGTTGCGGAGATTGAATTCTCCGATGGTGGCAGAAGGTTCACCGGGGAAGAGCGCGTATGAAATGGCGTCGTCACCATATTTTCCTCGGCAGTAGACATTGAAGGGCTTTTGGGCCTTCAGCCAAATGTTCTCACCTGCGATGCGAGTGCCGGCGTTGACGGCGAAAGCGGGTTGTCGATCGGCCTCGAAAAATTCCAGCCTCAAGGGTATTTCACGACCTTTGAAGGGGTAGGGGCTGCTGTTTGCATAGATGCCGATGTCGTCGTCAAACAGCGTCGCAGGATCGGCGACGAAAGAGACGACAGGAAGTTGAGGGTCGGCATCAGATCCCAGAAAATAGGAGCGGGTGAGGATGGGTCCAGGAATCTTGCCTTCCTCGATCACTCGCGACCGGAGGATGCTGGTGGTTGTGAGCTCTAAAGGCGTGGCGTAAATGGGCGAGGTAGGTCCGGGATCGGACCCATCGAGCGTGAAGTGAATGGATCCCGAGGGCGTTCCGCCGAGTTCGACGGTGAGGCTGGTTTCGTAGAAGCCGCTCGGCATCGAAGCGGTGGGTTCGGGACTCATTTCGATTGGTTCAACGAGTGCTGAGCTAAGATTGGGGGCGCCTGGGGTCGGGGTTCCAAAGAAGACCCATTGATCGCTCGAGTCGCGGCCTTGAGAGACATCGGTGGTCTGTGGTCCAAAGGAAACTGAGTCGACCTCGACGGCGGGTGCGGTGAGGACGTCGGCAGTCATTTCAAGATCGAAGCTGGTGTCGCTGCTGGTGGGTGACTCTTGGTGCACCTCGACAGCCACCACATTGTCTCCAGCAACCAGTGGAAGGCCGGCGAGTTCGAGTTCTTCGTAGATGTTTTCCGTCGGTGCCAGAGTCCCCGAGTATTGATCGTGGGAGGGAGTTCCCTGCGGCATGCGGAGTCGAGCGACTTCGATTCCGTTGAGATAAACGACGGCCGCATCGTCAGCCATGATGGAGAGGGAGAGCCGGGAAATGGCAGCTGGATCAGTGATGGAAAAATGACGCCGGTAGTAAGTGGTGGCGAATTTAGAGCTGCTGTCAGCGCCGTAGCTTACGAGCGTCGTGACCCAAGAGTCGCCGTATCCAAGGGGGGCCGTTCCGCTGCTCCAGAGGTCGTCGTCGTATCCGGGGCCCGTCCAGCCCGCTCCCGGATCGGTTCCGAGGTCGCGATAGCTCCAAATCGCGTGGCGAGAGATGAGGGTTTCTTCGGTGGGTGGGGAATCCAGTCGATAGAGGCCGATGGCTTCCCCGTCGGCGCTGAGCTTGAAAGAGGCATGGTGGCGGCGGGTGGTGAAGGTGCTACCCCAAGGATAGTAACCGCGGAGATGGGTCTCACCTGGGCCAGCGTCAAAACCATCGGCGCGAACGACGAGAAATCCACCGGCAGCGATGCTTGTGCCCGCTGGGAATCGCCATTGAGTCGGTGCGCCGAGATCGTCGGTCAGGTAGAAGTTGTCGAGGGCGACTTCGGCGTTTCCTGGATTGTGAAGCTCGATCCAGTCCGAGTAGTCGTCGAAATCAGCGTTGTCGGGTTGGATGCTTTGATTCGAGGCCAGGAATTCATTGATCCGCACTGCAGGCTCTTCGGAGTACAGGGGTGCACTTGCGAGAATCGGGAGGAGGCCGGAGAGGCTCTTGGCTCGGATAGACAACCGCATGGTGGGAAGGAACTACCGAAATCTTTGGGGGTGAGGAAAGGACGATCATTTCAAATAAGTTGACTATTGAGATCGGGTCTCTTCAGCACTCATGAGGGATGCGAATTGTTGCCCGGATTCCGGCAGTTTTTGCTGAGACGCAGATCGGAGGACGCGGCTTTTTGGGGGGGATGGCTGATTCTTCTCCACTTTCCGGTTCTGTGGCCCTGCTGGGGTTGATCCAGGAAGGCATTCCATTTGTAGAGCGACCTTTTCGGGAGTTGGGGGAGCGTTGCGGTCTTTCTGAGGATGAGGTGATGGCGACCCTTAGGCAATGGAAGGCAGATCGAGTGGTACGACAGGTGAGCGCGATTTTCGATACTCGAAGTCTTGGATATGCCTCGAGTTTGGTGGCGGCGAAGGTTCCGGAAGATCGCTTGGAGCGAGCGGTTGCGGAGATCAATGGACATCCAGGGGTCAGTCACAACTACCTGAGAAATCATGAATTCAATGTGTGGTATACGGTGGCGGTGCCCCCCACGAGCCGCTTGGGGTTGGAGGGGACGGTGGAATGCCTTCACCGAACCTCTGGGGCAGAGTCGACGCGGTTGTTGCCGACCCTGAACTTGTTCAAGATAGGGGTGCGATTTGACACCGAGGGGAGGGGGCAGGCGACCGACCGTGAGCATCCGAAATACAGCGAGGCCAACCGACAGGCCGTGGAGCCGCTGACGGACGACGAGATTTTGGCGGTGCGGCATTTGCAAGAGGATCTCGATTTGGTGCCTGAGCCCTTTGTGGAGATGGCGAAATTGCTGGGCTGTTCCTTTTCAAAGCTCTGTGACATGCAATCGGCGTTTCTGGCGTCAGGAAGAGAGCGGCGTTTTGCGGCCGTGCTGCATCACCGGCGCGCCGGTTTTGGGGCCAATGCGATGGGCGTCTGGGCTGGGCCGCAAGGGGATCCGGAAGCTTTGCGACGAATGGGTGAGGAGATGGCGAGCTTCCGCGCGGTGAGCCATTGCTATGAGCGACCCAGTTATCCTGATTGGCCCTTCAATCTTTTCACGATGGTCCATGGAAAATCCGCCGAAGATTGTGAAAAGGTTCTGGCGGCGATCGCCGAAGCCACGGGGATCGTCCATCGGCAATCCCTGTTCTCAACCAAGGAGTTCAAAAAAGTCAGAGTCCGTTATTTCACCGACGCTGAGATCAGGTGGGAGGCGGATCGGCTTTGAGGAGGTGAAATTCCTCCAATGAGGTAAGCAAAAAGGTCTAAGAAGAAAGGTTTCTTACGGGTTGGAGGGAGACACTCCGATAAGAAACCCCAAATTTCTTCATGAGCCTTCACGCAGAACTGACACAAGAAGCCCAACAGCGGCTCCACGCCCAACAACGCAACGCGACGATCACCTCCATGGTGGCGGCTTTCCTCCTGCTGGTGCTGGTGGGGCTGATCCTCGGTTTCATCTTCATCCGGCCTCTCATCCAACCTGTCGAGGTGTTGGTGAGTTATTCGACGCCGACCTCAAATGAAGATTCGGTCGAACAGAAGAAAATGACGAACCGGGTTCAACAAAAGCCCAGTTCGCCTTCGTCTGCATCGGCCGCCAAAGTGATTGCTGCGAACGTGGCGGCTCCCACATCGGTGCCGGTGCCCGAATTTGACGCCGAGATTTCGGAGGATTTCGGGGCGAGTTCCGGCTTCGGTGATGATTGGGGAAGCGGGGGGTTCACCGATGGTGGCGGTGCGGGTGGTGGAGGGGGCGGGATGTTTGGATCGCCCCATGGGCCGGGTCTCGCAGGTACCTTCTACGACCTGAAGCAGGACCCCCAAGGCAAGCCAACGGACATGCGACCTCAAGATTTTGAGAAGGACGGGAGTTTCCAGATCGAGGCGCCCGTCAATCACCTCTACGATGAGGAAATGAACCGTGCGGTGCGCCGCAACTTGGCCAGCGACGCCTTGGCAGGGTTTTTTGCCGCGCCGCGTCAGTTGCGTCTGACCCAGCTCTACATTCCTCGGATCGAAGCGGCAGAAGCACCCAAGGCTTTCGAGATTGGGGATAAGGTGCAGGGTCGCCGCTGGGGCATCATTTATCGGGGCTCGGTGGTTCCACCGGAGGATGGTAAATTCCGTTTTGTGGGATTCGCGGACGATGTGCTGGTGGTTCTGGCCAATGGTCGTGAAGCGCTTGATGGTAGCTTGAAATCCCCGTTGCGAGGTGCGGAGCGCCGGCATTCGTTCCAGCAGGAATTCACTCCTGGAGGATGGCAAACTTTTGAGGGTCGTTGGCTGACCGTGAAAAAGGGAGTCCCGATCGAGCTTGCGATTCTTACAGGAGAGCGACCCGGCGGGCACTACAGCGGCTATTTGCTGATTGAAAAGGACGGCGCGGAGTATGCGAAGGATGCTCTTGGAGCCCGCAAACTTCCTCTGTTCAAGATGTTGCCCAGCGAAATGCCTGATCGTGGGCCGATTCTTCCGAGCTTGGGTCAGGACACCTCTTGGTCCATTTGGCCGACCCAAGGTTGATGTTTCGCTGAAGCTATGGGCTTGTCTCCAGGCTTGGCTCACATTCCCACTGCCGCAATTCGACATCCCCGCGGGTGGAAAGTGCCGGTAAGTCCTCCGCTGGATAGCTGCGAACTCCGAAAAACCGCGCCCCCAGAACATCGTGCAAATGAAAGGGGGGGCGGAAGTCGGGTTGGTCCGGGGTCACGGAAACATCGTGAAAAGTGATTCCCCGGACGTGGCGCACCAAGAACCCATGGCAGTTCGTGATGCCAAACATCGAAGGTTCCGGATAGGCTGCGTCGACGTCGGGGAGCTCGCGAGCGGCTTGTTCGAGAGTGCCGCCGCCCCGAGTGCGGATGTGAATGTGGCTGAGGCTGATATCTTCGATGGGATCATGGGCGGTGCCGGCGATGATGGAAGCGTAGTCAGGATCTGCGCCTTCGACGTTCACGTGAGAGATCCGAATGCGTTTGAGGGTGCCCGGGCGGGTTCCTTCGGGGGCTCTCAAACGGGCCCCGAGCCGCAGGAAAAGGGGCGCATTGACGATCTCTCGCATGGTCACGTTGGTGATCGTGACGTCCTCTAGGAACCCTCCATCCACCGTTTCCAAAGCGATTCCGCGGCAACGTTCCATGGTGATGTTCGAGATCGCGATGTTGCGAAAGCCTCCGTTGGATTCGGTGCCGAACTTGATTCGGCCACACACACCTTCACGGTCCGGCGCTTCGGTTTGCGTGCGGCCAAAGGTTCCGTCGAGCATGGTTCCAAGATCGAAGCCACTGACTTGGCAGTTGGTAATCGTGACGTTCTCCGTGACCCGGTTTTCTCCCAAAGCGTAGGAGCTCTTGAGCACGATGGCGTCGTCGTTGGGCGTGTTGACGAGGCAATTCGAGATTCGCACCTGTCGACAACTATCGATATCGAAACCGTCCCGATTGGTGTCGACCTTGAGGTTATCCAAGGTCAGGTCGTCAATCCCGGTGGCGAGCAGGGCAAAATGTCCGGCTCTGAAGATCGTCAGGTCCCGGAGAGTGACATGGCGACAGTTTTTCAGGGCAATGGCTTTGGTTCCCAATCCGTCCATGTCTCCGTTGCCTTCCTCGCCGCCGGGATTCACCGCTATTTCAGCGCCGCTGTCGTCACCGAGCGATAGAGGAAAGTCTCCGTGTTCCGTGGGTCGACGTGGACCCGGGCTGCGCCGTGAGAGTCCCTTGCCGTCGATTTTTCCGGGACCGGTGATGGAGACGTTTTCGAGATCGATGCCCCATATCAGGCTATTCTGCCAGTGGCTGTGCCCAAAATCCTGATAGGCATCCCAAGGATTCGGCTCGGGTGCATCGTAACGTCCTTGGCCATCAGCCGGATCAGCGGCGAGTAAGGTGGCCCCAGGATCGAACTGCAAGTGAACGTCGCTGCGGAGCTGCAATGAGAAGCTCAGATAGGTACCAGCAGGAAATCGCACGGTTCCACCGCCGGCTTCTGCGGCAGCATCAATGGCCTGCTGAATGAAAGCCGTATCCAGGGTGATTCCGTTGCCTTGAGCTCCTTGGTCGCGAATATTGAAGTCGGTGGCGAAGAGAGAGGATAAAAGGCACAGGAAAATCGTGGGTCGTCTCATGGGTCAGGAGACAATTCAATCGGTGTCTCGGGTCGACGCCAACCAACCCAATTGGAGGATAGAAGGAACCATGTGCCCGATGGGGTATCGATCGGACGAGGTCACGTGCGGCGGGCGGCAACGTCATGATTGAAGGAAACCGGTCGGCAACCATGGCTTTCGTTATTTTTATTAAAATAAGTAAGTTACACGGGTTCAGGGTGCCGTGAGGGTCACTTCGATGGGGGATTGTTGGAACGCAGCGAAGTTTTTGAGGTAGGTCTGCCAGGCGGCGAAGTCCGTGATAATTCCGGCTCGGTCCCAAGCGAAGCCACTCCAGTAATTGAGGGTGCCATCGGACGGGAGTTTGGCGAGGACGAGACGATTGAGCTCGTCTTCGGCTTGTCCGGTGAGGGTTTCGGGATCGAGCCAGACGGCGAGGCCCTGCATGCCATTTTTGCCGGATACGGGTTCCCATTGTGAAAGCCATCCCTTGGCGGAATCGGTCGCCGCAGTGTCTCCAGGAGTCTTTCGCAACCCGATGCCTACCGTAAGTTCCACGGGTTGGTCAGGACGAGTGAGGGAGTGGAAGGTGCTTTGGAAATGGTTAAGCTGTGAGCCGGCATCAAGGGTGACTCGCTTCACTTCGCTGACAGCGGTTCCTCCAATTCTCCATGGTTCGTAATCAAGTTCGAAGATCAGTCGGATCGGCCCGTTCGCGAGAACGCGGGATGCGGTGAAGTTGCGCGAGGTCCAGAGCCGATCCGATGCCCAGATTCCCAGGGCGCCACAACCTCGACTGAGACCGGCAGAGTAGAAGTCGGCACCTTCACCGTGGTCCGCGTGGTAGTCATCGGCCAGGTACCAATCGTTGATGATCGGCTTCTCGGTGCGTTTCGACCAGATATCGATGGTGCTGCTGATAAGAGGTTCGCCGTCCCAAGTTTCGAGGGCCTGGCCATAGGTGCGATGGGCGATGCGGTCGTTCTCCCAGGCGAAGTCATCGAAACGTTCGCGATTGAAGCGCCCAAAGACTCTGAAGTCTTTCTTTTGAAAAGTCTGTTTGGGGCCGCTAGAGATGGTGAAACTGAGGGTTTCGCTGGGTGCAAAGTCTGCCTGAAAGACGACCCGATCGGGAGTGTGATAGGGATCGAAGTCGGAGTCGACGGCCTGGCAGAGAATCTCTTGTCCTGAGGTGTCACGAATGTGGATTTTCCGAAGATCCTCGGTGGCCAGAGGAGCGAGTTGAGCGGCAGTGAGCTCCAGAGTTTCGCGGCTGCGAGCGATGGCGAGGGGATTGGTCGCCTGAAGTTGAAGTTCCCCTCCCTTGGAAGCACCTGTGAGGAGGAGGCACGAAAGAAAGAGCGAGTTGGGATTCATCGTGGAGAGGGTGATCATGACGTCCTTGCCTGAGTATCTCCTGCAAGGTTCCGTGGGATTGTCTATCCCCCGTCCGTAGGAGAATGAGGTGAAGGAACCGTCACCAGAAAAGAAGTGACAAAACGGAGGGGTGGGTGGGGCGATGACAGAGATTTGCCGGGATGGTGGTTTTGAAAATGGAGCAAAAAAGTACGTTAAGTCACGGATTTGAAAGGAGAAATAGGGCTTTTGATGGGGTGAATGCGTTGGATTGCATTGTCCATACAGAGCGGTAGGTTGGTGGACCCAACTCATGACAAAATTCCCCTCACGGTCTGAATTTCCCTTACGGTCTGTTTTATGGTCGATGTGCATCGGATGGCTGATGCCATGGACATTGCAAGCCGAAGAGTTGGTGCATTTGGATGCGGCTGAACTCAGCACGGGGACATTATCAAGTTGGGTGAATTCCGGCTCGCTTGGGGCGAGTTTTGAGCAGAGCAGTTTCAGTCGTCGGCCGGTGGTGGAGGATATCGAGGGGATCCGCGGAGTGACCTTTGATGGATCTTCAGATCACATGGTGGGTCCGATAGCTCCCGCATCGCTCACGGGAAATGGTAGCCGGACAGTGGTGGCGTGGGTCTACAATCCCACGGTGGGATCGGAGGAGACGATCGTGGCATGGGGACGCCGCAATGGCCCGGATCGATCGCTCGCAGCTTTTTTCCACGGCAATCATGATACGTGGGGATGCTTCGGAGGGTGGGGAGTGGCGGATGTGGGGTGGTCGAACCAGGAGAAGTCCGGAGTTTGGACCTGCTGTACGTTTGTATATGATGCGGAGACGGGGGGCTTTCGTGCATACACTGATGGTCGGCTTTCGACTTCGAAATCGATCGGACCATTGATGACCTGGTCGGCGAGCAGTTTGGGAAGTGATTTGCCCATTCGGTTGGCAGCTCAGTCGAACACCGATGGATCCGTGACGTCGATCAATGGCGCTTTGTCGGTCGCTCGCCTGCGCATTTGCGACACGGCTTTCAGTGATGGGGAGGTGATCCAGGAGTTCGCAGCGGAGGCTCCGGATTTCGGGCTAAGTGCGGTGGGGATTGTGAGTTTCGCATCGAATGAATCGCTGGTGTATTCCGGGGATCCTGTGGTTCTGAGCTGGCAGGTGGTGGGAGCGACTTCGGTATCGATCTCTCCCGGCGTCGAGGTTTCAGAAGGAAGCCCGGTAACGGTCTTCCCGGCCGAAACGACGACCTATACTTTGACGGCCAGCGACGGGATGAACGAGGTCCAAGCGTCGGTGGCTGTTCAAGTTTTGCTGGGCACCCCCGTGGCGGAAGGCGGGAGAGTGGTGCTGGAGCAGGATGAACCGGGTGAGGTGGTGTTGGCAGCGACGGATCCGAATGATCCGGTATCGGCACTGACCTGGGAAGTGATCGATGGGCCGAGTCACGGGTCTCTATCAGGGACCGCACCGAATCTGATATTCACTCCTGAGCCGGGCTATTTTGGAGAGGATGCATTTTCTTTCCGAGTGAGCGACGGGCGGAACGATTCGAACGTGGCGACGATGCAGCTGTGGATCGATCCTCCACCCACAGCCCCGTCAAAGGTGGAGGTGTCGACGGGGACCCTCAGTTCGAATCTTTCCGAGGGGGGATTTGTGGGAAATTTGACGACGGAGGATCCGAACGAGGGTGACTTGCACTCCTTCATGTTGGTTCCTGGTGAGGGAGATACTCACAACGCCTGGTTCACCGTGGTGGGGCATCAGCTGATGGCGACGGTTTCGTTTGAGGGGTTGGAAGGTCAAACGATCTCGATCCGGGTGCGAGTGACGGATGCGGATGGGCTGAGTGTTGAACAGGTATGGGTTTTCGAGGTGGTTGCTACGGAGTCCACGGTGGTGATCAA
Organism: Haloferula luteola; assembly: GCF_014201715.1. Taxonomy (GTDB): domain Bacteria; phylum Verrucomicrobiota; class Verrucomicrobiia; order Verrucomicrobiales; family Akkermansiaceae; genus Haloferula; species Haloferula luteola. Next base: position 7,646 of record NZ_JACHFD010000006.1, on the reverse strand, counting down.
CGAGGTCTACTACGATCCTCCTGACAATGGTCGCAGTGAGTTTGTGGAGCTTTTCAATCCCACTTCGGAAGCGATCGACCTCACCGGGTGGCGATTCGATGCGGGGATCGATTACACGTTTCCTGCGTTTTCGTGGATTGAGCCCGGTGGGTATTTGGTCGTGGCGATGGATCCCTCTGTGTTTCTGAGTCGGTTCGGATTCACTCCGCTGGGGCCCTTTTCGGGCAAACTTTCCGGGGACGGAGAAGCATTGGTCTTGGTGGATGGGGCAGGAGAGGAAAAGGACCGGGTCGAATACGGAGCGACCTTTCCGTGGCCGATTTCGCCGGGAGGTGCGGGGGCATCGATGGAGTTGATTCACCCTTCGCTGGACAATGATTTGGCGGGTTCCTGGAGGGGTTCGGGCTCCACGGGAAATTGGGAGCAGCTCACCTATGTGGATGCGGGGGCGAGCGGTTGGAAGTGGCGCCCAGGGATGAGCGAGGCATCGGATCCGACGGATGCCTGGCGGCAGACGGGTTTTGTCGAGGATGGGGGCTGGACTTCTTATGTTTCACCCATCGGATACGGGGTGATTTCGAGCGCGGCGGGCACCCTGAATCTGAACACGGTCATTTCCGGGATGCAGAACAACTACCGTAGTATTTTCCTGCGCAAGACTTTCGAGATTGCGGAGGGCGAGGTGCCCACGGATTTGCTTCTGCGCTTCTCAAAAGACGATGGGGTGCTGATTTGGATCAACGGAGTTCTCGCAGGGGAGCGCAATATGAACACGACGGATCCGACCATTGCGACCTTAGCTGCCAGCGATTCGGATACGGAGGGTGTCTGGAATGAGATTTCGATCAACCATGCTGCGACATTCTTGGTCGAGGGGACGAACACGATTGCCGTTCAGGTTTTCAATGGGTCTTTGGGATCGTCGGATCTGGGGTTTGACCTCGAATTGATCCGTCCGGCTTCGAGCGCCACGATCCAACCGACCCCGGGAGAGCAGAATTCCGTTTTTGCTACGGTGGCCCCACCTCAGTTGCGCCAAGTCAGTCACGCACCCGAGCAGCCGAAATCGGGAGAGCCGATTCTGATCACCGCGAAGGCGAGCGATCCTGAAGGAATTGGGGAGGTCCGATTGTTGTATCAGATCGTGGCACCTGGGGCCTTCATCCCGGCGCGATTTCCGCGTTCCGTTTCTGAAGTGCTGGCGAATCCCGATGGGGAAAGACCGGTAAATCCCGAGTTCGAGGATCCTGCCAATTGGGCCGAGGTGGTGATGGTGGACGATGGATCGGGTGGCGACAGTGTGGCAGGCGACGGACTGTTCACGGGGGTGATTCCAGGTCAGGAGCACCGGACGTTGGTGCGGTATCGGATCGAGGCAGAGGATTTGGCCGGAACGGAGGTGCGAGTTCCGTACGAGGATGATGACGCCCTGAATTTCGCCTGCTTCGTCTACGATGGGGTTCCGAACTACGTGGCTACGACGGCTTCGGTGAGTGGTTCGGCAGGCAAGGTGTGGCCGAAGGAGATGCTGACGCAACTGCCGGTTTATCACTGGTTGATCCGACATGCGGATATGCTCAGCCTGCAGGCGTACAATGCGTGGGAACAGTTTCCAAACACGGGGGATGAATCGGTGTTGTCGGCCCGCCGATCGGAAGAGTGGGAGGGAGCGTTGGTGTATGATGGCAAAGTTTACGATCACGTGGTGACGCGACTTCGCGGTGGAAACAGCCGCTATGGCGATTACGACGGACGTTTTCCGCAAGGGAAGCGGCACTACAAGTTCCGCTTTCATCGCGGGCATGAGTTCCAAGCGACCAATCAAAAAGGCGAAAAGTATCCGGCGACGTGGAAGCGGATGGCTCTCAATCGCATGTATGGCACGCAGGGAGGGAATAACTGGGGAATGCCTGAGGAGGTGGGTTCGACCTTGTGGCGGACCTTTGGAGTGCCTGCCGCTTACACGCATTGGATCCATTTTCGGGTGATCGACGATGCTGACGAAGCCCCCACCCAGTATGGTGGAGATTTTTGGGGCCTTAGTCAGGCGGTGGAGGAGTACGAGAGCGGCTTCCTCGAAACCCATGAGATGGAGAAAGGAAATCTCTACAAGATGTCCGACTGGATTTGGGATGCGGATCGGCAGCGCCGTTATCAGTCCTCCGCGATGGTTTCGGATGGGTCGGAGTTCAATCATATCCGCGACAATCTCCACGGCGCCCAGACGGCTGAGTGGTTGCAACGGTATGTGAACTATGAGAAGTGGTATCGATATTCGGCCGTCGCTGAAGGGATCCGGCACTACGATCTGTTTCCCTATATTCACGAGGACGTTCGCCATGCGTTGAAGAATCTGGCATGGTATTTTGAACCCGTGGGTCCGGACCCTACGCGGGGTCTTTGTTGGTTCCTTCCTTACGATTGGGACGCCAGTTTTGGGCCGAATTTCAACCAGGGATGGGAGCATGCGAACAATGCCTTGTATGGGTGGGATATGAGCACGGACTCGGCACCTGCTGGCGCGAGCTATGTCGACAAGCCTGAGATGAAGATCGCCCACCGGAATGTGTTGCGCGAGTTTCGGGATTTGATTTGGCAAACGGATCAGATCGAGGGGTTGATGGACGATCGTGCCGCGGTGATTTCCGAGTTTTACAAGGCCGACATGGACCGATGGCGCAATGCTCCGAGCGGTGAGGGTTCCGGCAATGATGATCCCTTGCTAGCGCTTCAGGGCTTTAGCTTTAGCAAGCTCCAGGATATGAAGAATTTTTGTTTTGTCGGGTGGTCGGGAAGTTCGGGTCCGACGGTGGGGGCAGGTGGACGGGCGGCGTATTTGGACAGTCTCGCCGATGGCCCGGATTCCGGGCTGCTTCCCGTGCGTCCGACGCTCACCTACCTCGGGGATGAGGAGCATTCGGTCAATGGGCTGGCCTTTCAAACCAGCGCCTTTGCCGATCCTCAGGGCGCAGGAACTTTTGCGGCGATGGAATGGCGGATCGGAGAAATCGAGGATCCAAGTGCTCCGGGCTGGCAGGAGGGCGATGATTTCCACATGGAGTACACTCCGGTGTGGTTGTCGGGGGAGCTGGAGACCTATGTTTCGACCATCACGATCCCAGTGGGAGCGGTCAAGGCAGGTCATCGCTACCGGGCCCGCGTGCGGATGAAAGACGACACAGGACGGTGGAGCCATTGGTCGGAGCCGTACGCCTTCACCACAACGGAGCCGGACGACTTGGCCGATCTTCAGCAGAACCTGATGATCACGGAAGTGATGTATCATCCCGTGGGCCCGCCACCTGCGAGTGGCGACGACCAGGACTTCGAGTATCTGGAGCTTCAGAACATCAGCACGACGCTCACTCTCGATCTGACTCCGGTTCGTTTCACGAAGGGGGTGGATTTCGATTTTGCCGGTTCAGAGATCACCGAACTGGCTCCGGGTGAGGTGGTGCTGGTGGTGAAGAGTCGTGCGGCATTTGAGGAGCGCTATGGAGAGGGGTTGCCGATTGCAGGGGAATGGGGTGTGGATCAAAATCTTTCGAATGGCGGTGAGCAGGTGAAGCTTTCGTATGGTGCCGGCATTGCGATTCACGATTTCGTTTATGACGATGTGGCCCCTTGGCCCACGGAACCTGACGGGGAGGGGGCTGCGATGGTATTGGTGGACCCTGCATCGGCGCCCGACCATGCGTTGCCGGAGAGTTGGACGGCTGGGATTCCTTCACCCGGAGTCTCAGGGGGGGCTTCGAGCGCTTTTCAGGAATGGATGACCGCCCAAAATGCGACGGATCCCGACGCGGAAGCCTTGCCGGGGATCAACTGGTTGCTGATGTATGCGCTGGGGGCGGATTTGATTTCTCCTCCGTGGTCCGCGATGCCGGTGGCTGGGCGAGCGAGTGATGAGGGTGGGGAGTATCTCTATCTTCAATTCCGGCGTCGGGCGGATGCGACCGAAATCGACTACCAGGTGGAGACGTCGCTGGACTTGATCGAATGGACCGGGGGAGCCGGAGTGGTGGAGTCCGTGGGCAGCCCTGTGGATCAAGGAGATGGGACGGTGTTGGAGACGGTTCGAGTAGGGGCTCCAGAGACAGCAAACTCACAGCGTTTCCTCCGATTGAGGGTCGTTCTGATGGATTTGTGATTCTGGGGCTCTGCCATGGGCCGAATGTCGGCCAAAGAGAAATGAAATGAATGGCCTTCATGGCGAGGGACCGCTTTGCCGTTGATCCGGGATGGCGGTCGCCTACGGTCAGGCCATGGACGATCTGACCGCGGCGCGGGCGACGATGGCCTTCTCTTTGGGCTTTCATATCATCTTCGCGGCGATTGGGATGACGATGCCATTTTTGATGTCTGCGGCGCACTACTTGCACCTGAAGCGTGGCGACAAGGTGTCATTGGAACTGACCAAGATGTGGATGCGTGGGGTGGCGATTTTGTTCGCGGTAGGGGCGGTTTCGGGGACGGTTCTATCTTTCGAGCTGGGGCTCTTATGGCCGGGTTTCATGGAGCATGCAGGGCCGATTGTCGGAATGCCGTTTTCGTGGGAAGGGACGGCCTTTTTCATTGAGGCCGTGGCGATTGGGCTTTTCCTTTATGGATGGAAACGGATGTCACCGTGGGTGCATTGGGCGACGGGCTTGGTGGTCGGAATCTCCGGGTTTTTGTCTGGAATTTTTGTGGTGGCGGCGAACTCATGGATGAACGCCCCGGCAGGATTTGAGTGGGTCAACGGTGAGGCGACGGGGATCGATCCTGTGGCGGCAATGTTCAACCGCGCCTGGCTGCACCAGAGTGCGCACATGCAGGTGGCGGCGGTGCAGGCGGTGGGGTTTGCGGTGGGCGGGGTGCACGCTTTTCTCTATCTTAAGGGTCGGGCACCGGAGCTGAATTTGAAGGCGATGAAGATCGCGATGGTTTTCGGTGCGGCTGCGGCGCTGGTGCAGCCGTTGGTGGGACATTTTGCCGGGGAGCGAGTGGCGGAGCTTCAACCGGCGAAACTGGCTGCTTTGGAGGGGCATTTCAAGACATCCACCTACGCACCCTTGACCCTCGGGGGCATTCCGGACGAGGACACTGAAACGATGCACTGGGGGATTGAAATCCCGGGAATGCTGAGTGTGTTGGCCCACCGGGATCCGGCAGCGGAAGTGATTGGACTGGACCAGTACCCCAAGGAGGATTGGCCCCCTGTGCTGGTGGTCCACGTCGCCTTCCAGGTGATGGTGGGATTGGGGATGCTGATGGCTGTCTTGGGGTTACTCCACTTCTGGTTTTTGAAGAAAGGGAAGTTTCCTCGGTGGTTTTTGGGGGCGCTAGCGGCATCGACGCCATTGGGAATGATTGCGATCGAGGCGGGCTGGGTCGTGACCGAGGTAGGGAGGCAACCTTGGATCATTTATGAAGTCCTGCGGACCCAGGATGCGGTGACGCCAGTGCCCGGGATGGTGTATCACTTCCTGTTGTTCCTGATCCTCTATCTGGGATTGGGAGGGATGACGGTGTGGCTCTTTGCGAGGCAGATTCGGGTCACTCAAAGAAAGGTGGAGGCATCATGATCGATATTCTGGTTTTCTTCCTGGCCGCTTCGTTGCTGCTCTACATTTTGATGGGTGGGTCAGATTTTGGCGCCGGTATTCTTGAATTGTTGCCTGCTGGGGAACTGAGGGAGCGGCAAAAGAAAGTGATCAATCACGCCATGGGACCGGTGTGGGAGGCGAATCACATTTGGCTGATTCTGGTGGTGGTGATTTTGTTCATGGGGTTTCCGAAGATTTTCACGACCTTGATGGTGTCGCTGCATCTGCCGATGTTGGCGTTGTTGTTGGGAGTCGTGGTGCGCGGGACCATGTTTACGTTTCGGCACTACGATTCGATTCAAGGCCCACGGAGTCAGGGGGCGTACACCTGGCTGTTTGGAGCTTCGAGCTTATGGAGTGCGTTATGGCTGGGGATCATTGCCGCGAGCTTGAATCGGGGTTTGATCGACAACGAGGCAGGGGATTTTTGGTCGGCCTACGTGGCTCCATGGTGGGGTGCATTTCCGCTGAGTGTGGGAGGATTTGTGGCGGGGATTTTTGGTTTTTTGGCCTGCATTTATCTGCTTGGTGAAACGGAGGATGAGGCTTTACGCCGGCGCTTTCGGCGTTGGGGCGCGGTGTTCAATGCTTGGGTCGTGGTGTCGGGGGGTGGGGTATTTGTCTTGTCGTTGGCAGAACCGGTTTCTCTCGCACGGCAGTTTCTTGGACATCCGCTGGCGATGACGACTTTGCTGCTGGCAACGTTGCTTTGCGGGGTGCTGTGGCGTTTTCTGGTGAAGACTCGGGTCGTATGGTCCCGGGTGATTGCGGCGGGTCAGGTGGTATTGATTTTGTTGGGGTGGTGGCTGTTGTACGCTCCGAATGGAGCGATCACCGTACAGGGCCCCCTGAGTTTTTATGAGCAGGCAGCACCGGAGGCGACGTTGCGTCAGTTGGTGATCGCGCTGTTGGTCGGGAGCGCCTTCATCTTTCCGAGTTTGGTTTTTCTATTGCGGGTATTTAAGGCGCGGCGCCCTGGCGAGGAGGAAGAGCACTGAAAGCGGGTCAAGCGGAGCGCAATTGCGGCTTGGCAAGCGGGCTAGCTGAGTGGCTGTTTGCGGCATGGCGATTGATGCCCAACCGCAAGTTCTTCGGGAGGCCCCTTGGAAGGCAGGGTTGCGCGCGGCGAAAGCAAATCTTGTCCCCGGCCTCGTCGTACAGATCGCGATGGTGGGGCTCCTCGTAGGCTACGGCTTTTCGGTGAGCTTTCGAGGGTTGCTTGAAAGTCTTGCGGAGGTGAAAGCTCGTTGGGGGTGGCCGTACAGTGCCCTTAGCGGCTTGGTCGCGGGTGGAATTTTGCCTGAGCTCTTGCGCGTGGTGGTCTTTCAGAAGGGAAAGCTGAAATCCGCGAATGCGAGAGAATTGGTATTTGCGGCACCGTTTTGGGCAGGAATGGGAACCGTGGTGGATTTTTTCTATCGGGCTCAGGCGATGTGGTTCGGCGATGAGGCGAGAATCGAGGTGGTGGTGCCCCAAGTATTGGTCGATCAATTTGTGTACAATCCGATTTTTGCCGCACCGGTCACCGTTTGGCTGTATGCATGGAAGAACCATGGATACCGCTGGCAGCGGCGGTTCTTCACGGCTGCTTTTTATCGCGATAAGGTGGTGCCCAGTTTGGTCGCTTGTTGGGGGGTGTGGATCCCGATTGTCACCGTGCTCTACACGTTGCCAGAGCCGGTGCAGTTGCCGGCATTTTCGCTGGCTTTGTGCCTATGGGTCATGCTGTACGGCTGGATGGCTGGGGAGGACACCGCTGAAGGTCAGCGATAGCGTGGCTCCGTGAGCCGACGAAAAGGAGTATCGGGTTCTTCCTTCATGAGGAGTCGGGCAAAGATGCCGGTGATGACGCCAGCGACGAAGCCCCCAATGTGAGCAGCGTACGCCACTCCTCCTCCCGTGTCGGCACTGCTGATTTGACCGCTACCGTCGACCAACTGGAGGAGAATCCAAAAGCCAAGAATGTAGTGCTCCCTTGGAAGTTGGACAGCCTTGGTTTTTATTCAGGCTGCGGTGTTGCATTGTGCTTGGTGGTATTGGGTTGGTGACTTGTATTTG
>NZ_JACHFD010000005.1 GCF_014201715.1 Haloferula luteola | reverse complement strand
GATTCCAGCCATCGTAAGCGTAGGATTCGTGGGTGGTGGACGTGCCTTCCGTGATCGATTTGCCAATACGACGCCCCATCCAATCGTAGGCGAATCTCAGGGTAATATTCGGCGCACCGGCATTCTTCGCCGAACCAGAGGAAACCATCTTCACAATTCGGCTTTCTCCATCCCAAGTGTAGTCCCAGCGTCCGTCTTTGAGGAGCTTTCCTCCCGCGTCATAGGTCGGAGTCAGGCTATTGGGCGGAACCCAGGTCTTCACCTGAGAGGTGCCTCCTCCACTACGGGTGACGTTGGTAGTAACCACCTTGCCATTTCCCGCGTTATTGGCGGTTTGCCGAATTCCGTAGAATTGGCCTTGGACATCGATCCCATTGTGAGGGCCTCGACTCGCGGTCGCGGTGATGGCCGCATCGGAACGCACCAGGAGGTTCAACTTGGCGTTGTTGGTCAGGGTAGAATACTGGTTGAGGGCATTGGGTGTGAACCCACGAATGGCCATGCCGCTGCCACTACCCGCGCTGGAGTTGGTCCGATTTCCCATGCCATCGTAACTGTAGCTGAATTCCAGCCCGGGCACAAGGGCACTGGTCGTGGCGTGTTTGGCGGCGGCGGTGACTTCAGAGCGGGTGTTGTAGCCGTAGGTCCACCAGGTGCCGTCTTCGCGGCGGGTGAGTTCGCGACGACCTGCGGCATCGTAGTCGTGACCCATGGATGCCACCGATTCTAACGATCTGAGGGACATCCCCTCGAACGGACCCGGGAGCAGGTATGGCTTCTAGAGTCTTCACGACATTGACTCTTTCGACATCATACTCGTGAGGATATCCACTTCCCGATCTCCATTCCAATTTCTTGACTTCGAGCCCCTCAATCAGAAAGGACTCAAAATTCGAGATCATCATGATCGACTCAATCAGGCTCGCCCTTACTTTTTCACGATCCTCATGGGGGTAGATACTCTTCTCCCCCAGCTTGCGAATACCTCGGGCCAAACCACCAACATTTTCAATTGTCGGGTTCGCTTTTGCCTCTTCCGCACTACTCCTCAGATAGTCATATGAACTCTGAATCGAACTCGACTCCATGACCCAATCCTTCCGGTCCTCCCCACTGAGATCTGGAATCCATGACAAAACCACCATACACATAGCCAGTCGATTCATCGCGCTCAAATATCGGACAATTTAGGAAATTCGTTCTAAACTCAAAACACCCATCAACCTCGCGATGACGGAATACCTCATTCACTAGTCTATTCAACGAATCCACCAACAATGAAATACATCAATTATGATCGCCCAACTTTAAAATCATGAATCTTCTTATATACAATAAACCCCAATACAATAACACTGAATCCTACACCCAGATATATCAACCCAAATCCCCTCAATTTCGCGTCCCTTTTCTCAAACTTGTGACTTTCCCAATTTCTTGAAAATCTATCTTTTATCGAATCTCGCCGCGTTGGAAGAGAACCCGGTTCCAAATAGGAGCCAAGAGCCTTATCCACTGGACCTTGAAGTGAGTAAAATTGATCACTTCCACGAAATCGGAATGTTCGATTTCCGGATTTAACCTGATCATACCAATGGATCCACGCATTACGGTCGATGACCTTTCCGTAAATGGGATCATCACTCGATTCTGGGCCGTCTTCAATGAGAGACTTCAATCCGGCCATTGCGTAACGACAATTCGGGCCGAGAACCTCCTCTCCTTCTGACGTCCAAAATGCCTGAGTATCCGTCAAAAGCTCACCCAAAACACGAACTGATCGCGGATCAGGCAGAAAGCCCAAAATGGAAATAGAGTTCTCACATCGAGAATAATATTCCTTTCTTTCCTCATAGCTGGACTGATCGGATTGAGACCATTTTCTCTTAGCTTCTTTGATTTCGCTTTCAAAGAACAACAAATTCTCTGGATTCCCCATGAGAACTTCAATCATTTCTTCCTGAACTTCGGTCTTTTCTGCCTGAAGTTCCTCCGGAGGACCGCCCCAACCCCTTGCCATATTCCGGATAGTTAATGCTAGAAGGTCACGATTTACATCCGTTGGTTTTTTCTGGTATTCCGCCGTTAGACTCCTCCATTCATCGAATCTTTTGGACCACTCGCACTCATCAAGCCCCTTCACGATCGGTTCCGCAATAACAAGATACATCATGAACGCCCAACTCATGATCACAATTCAATTATATACTTCTTGAAAATTTCGACCCGGAGATCGACTCGCGATAAACATCCTAAGAAGCCAATAAGCATTTCGATTACCGAAATTTCCTCCAATGACGTCCAATGAATAAAAAAGCTCCCAACCCCAGGGCAAGCCCTCCTAGTCCAGATGCGATCATCACCCATAAAGATCTTTGATCGGCATTGGCTTTCTCGGATAATACCCTAGAACTAGGGAAAGTTGATAATCTTTCATCCAGCGACTTTCGAGGAACTGGAAAATCTCCCTTTTCGAACGGCGGATGAAGCTCTTTTGCTACTGGTCCTCTCAAATTGAAGGCTTGCATCTTTCCCTTGAATCGAAAGGTCCGCTTTCCTTGTTTCACTTGCTGAAACCAATTCATCCAAGCAGTTCGGTCTATCGAAGAGCCATAGATCACATCATCGCTATCCTCAGGCCCATCAGCTACTAGGTTTTTAAGCCCCAACAGAGCTGGGCGAGAATTTGGACCAAACATCTCGTCACTATCCGGCATCCAAATCGCTTCTGTGTCATTCAAAAGCTCTCCAAGGACTCGAATACTTTTAGGATCAGGAAGATTCCCAAGTGTTGAGATCACGGTTTTACAGCGATTGAAATACGCATTCCTGCTCTCCCACAATGCTTGATCAGATCCTCTCCACTGCGCTCTCGCATTAGAGATTTCCTCTTCATAACTATCAATAACGTCTGAATCACTCAGCAGCGCTAATACCAACTTTTGATGAACTTGATCAAGCCTTTCGATAAGCTCTTGAGGAGGGCCACCCCATGGCTCTCGGAGTGTTCTTATCCCCCGCTCGACTGTTTCACCATCTTTTGGATTAGCCGATTTAGCATAGCGATCGGCAAGCTCTTCCCATTCGTCCAATTTCCCGTTCCAGGCATCGAGCTCGACCTCCCCATCGCCTAATAAAGGACAGGTCATCAAAACACACATAAAACTAATGAGCACCCCATCCATATCCAAGATCAAATCAATTCAAAGCTGAATCGAATTTCCGGTCATTCACTTCACCACAATCACCCATTTTTAGAAACATCTTCTCACATCATCGACTTTTTTCTTGCTTTATACGCCAAACCCAATCCAACCCAACTAGCAGCCACAAGAAGAATAACAAAGAATCTCCGTTTCAATCCTGGAAGTCGCTCATCCCCATAACCATCTTCGCCCTCTCTGAAGGAGCTATGATTCAAACGCTGCAACAGAGGTGGCCGAAGCTCAACGTTATTGCGATCTTGGGTATCGGAATCCCAATCCTCACCTCTGCTAGGATCCAAATGATACGATCGCGGATCGCCCTTGAAGCGGAAGGATCGTTTACCTGATTCAACCTCTTCAAACCATAATCTCCAAACTTCTTTCTGAGCACGAAGCACCTCAACAGGAGTGGTCTCGTTAACCTGAAAAGGTGGATCCTCTAACATGGTTGCTAAGGCGATCATTGCGAAAATTGGGTTTTCTGGAGGAGACGATGAGTCCGGGTTGCTTTCGATGGGAAATGGAACTCCAGAATCGTCGAAGAGAAGGGTACCTAATGCTTCCACTGATCTCGGGTCAGGCAATACCTGAAACGTTTGTATAATACGGATTCGCTCGGAGTCATAGCCTTGATCATAGTTTTTTGACTTTTCCCATGCAGCGCGCTTTTCTTCTAACTGTTTCATCAGGCGCTTTTCAAAATCAGGAATCTTCAGGATCGCTTCTCGAAGCTTGAAGTTGACCTCAAGGCGTCGATCATCGGGAAAATTGGATTTTCGGAGCCCTCGAGCGCCTCGGGCAAGCGTTTCAAATTCCTGATCGCTGGGGTTACTTTCAATGTTCTCAGCCAACTTTTCCCAGGCATCGAGGACAGAAGCTTTTGATTCCGTCATAGGATTTGAAACTTCGCCTTTCGCAACATCGAGACAAAACCCACCCAACAAAAAAGCAAACCATAAAACTGAAGTCACCGAATATGAATTACCGCCTATCATCCTTCTCGTCGAGCCCCCCTTTTAACTAGCTCACCTTTCAATTTTTTTATTTTATAACACCGCACAATCAAGACATGGCACACGAAAGCAAACCCCACGACCATCAAAATCAAATACTTAATTTTTACACTCCGCTGATTACTCTCCGAATCCGGGGAATTCACCGCCTCAGTTGAGCGCCGTTCAGATATGCTTCTCCGATTTGAATTTACTCTTTGCGTCTCCCATGCGGGTGGCCGCTTTTGATCGGTAGGATTCGCAAGCGTGTAACTTTGGAGACTCCCTTTGAGTCGAAATGAACGACGTCCCGCCCTCACTTGATCAAACCATGATCGCCATGCTTCAAGCTGAATTCGAACCTCCTCAAGCGGTGTCAGTTCCCCCGCATCAAGGGGTGGATTCTCAAGGATTTCGGTAAGAGCTCTCATGGCAAGAACGGGGTTCTCTGGAGGTGACCACGAATCAGGATTTTCTTCTATCGGATAAGGAACTCCAGAATCATCGAAAAGAAGCTCACCCAAGGCTCGAACGGACCCGGGAGCAGGTATGGCTTCTAGAGTCTTCACGACATTGACTCTTTCGACATCATACTCGTGAGGATATCCAATTCCCGATCTCCATTCCAATTTCTTGACTTCGAGCCCCTCAATCAGAAAGGACTCAAAATTCGGGATCATCATGATCGACTCAATCAGGCTCGCCCTTACTTTTTCACGATCCTCATGGGGGTAGATACTCTTCTCCCCCAGCTTGCGAATACCTCGGGCCAAACCACCAACATTTTCAATTGTCGGGTTCACTTTTGCCTCTTCCGCACCATTCTTTAAATATGCAAATGAACTCCGCATCAAATCCCCTCGATCACTCTCCTCGGGGTTAGCCAACACTGGGCACGCAAGCATCAATTGCCCCAAGATGCACAGACATGAACCAAGTTTCATTTCATTCAACACCCTCCAATTCAAGAATTTCATTTAAACTGATATCAATCAGATCCCATTCCTTTTTCACTAGCAGCACGCCAGTCCCATCCACCTGGCGCAGCTTTCCTGAGCACATCAATCTACGAGATTGATCAGTTCCTAGTAATGGTGCAGGACCCCTATTAGAGGCAACATCGGGATGACCTGGACCAATGAGAATATGCCCTATTTCGTGGCACATCGATCTCATTATTTCGCCCTCAGAAACTTGCAATCCAATTATCCAACAATGCCGACGCGCAATATCCGCCTTTGCATAACTCACAAAATCATATCCCGCTCCCGGGACACGGATACTTAGCACTCCCCCCACCACAAAAACGTTGACCACCGCATCTGAATCTTCGAGACCCAATCCTATCTTCGAACGGATATCGAATGCTTCAATTCCAAAATCTTGACTTATATCTAGCGAACCAATATTCCCATCATCAGGCATACTTCCTAAGGACCCAACATTATCAAATGACAGTGTCACATCGAAAACAGAGGATTGAAAATCTAAATTCACCTGATTCAGGAATACTCGATTCAGCATAGTATCCACCTTAAACTTGGTCAGTTCAGGAGGAGCTACAACAGCATTACCAATTTGCGATCTTATTCTCCACACATTGACTTTCAAAGTCCTCTTTTTCATCACTTTGATGCCCAGCGGCTGAGAGAGGGAATCTTGAGTCCCGGCTCGCAGACGAGCGTGGTAGTCGCCACTCGTGGTCGCTGCGGAAGCCACCGAGATTTCCGTTTCGGTTTGGGTCAAGGGAACCTCAGTGCCCTGCGCACCCCAGGTCCAGGGACCCTGATTGATGAGTGTCAGAGGAGCCAACAAGGAGGCAGTGGTTCGGATCCGAAACTTGGGAGCTTCAGTCGCCTCCGCAGGCACCATCACCCACACCCGCCCCTCACAGGCCGCATCGGGTTCTTTCGCCGTCACCGAGATGGCGTCTACCCCGGTGGCAAATGCATCGTCCTCAATTTCCACGGGAATTCCCACCGCGCCATGGGTGTCCCCAGAAACGGGGTCCTGACGATTCATGAGGAGACCGCCCTTGGAATTCATGGTAGAGACCCGCCACTCGCCATCCATGCCCGGGGCGGCATCAAGGAGGGAAAGCGTCTGTCCATTCGCCCAAAGCCGGTCCCTTCGATATTGGAGCCCTGCAGGCCCGTCCAGAACCTCGCCCTGCGGGACGAGCGCCCAGCCCTGCTCACTGAACCCCGTGCAACGGGCCAACTCCTGACTGCCCTTCCAATCACTGCTGGCATCAGCGGTGGATTGAATCATGCAGTGATCCGGATAGAACAACCCCGTGTAAGTTCCCCCGGGATTGCGGACGAAGGCCCGTGCCAGTCGCTTCGCGAAGACCTTTTGGCCCCCGGGTTGATACCACGTCGTTTTCCCGCCATCGGGCGCTTCGTAGGTCCAGTAGTGACTGTCATCCAAAATCAGCGTCGGAGTCGTTTTCCCGAGCATGGCTGTCGGGAAGCTCCCCTTTTCCGGAAGCGTCCACAGCGCATTCCCTTGGTGGGACTCTTCGTAGCCACCATCGGGCAGCGCCGTCATCACGGCGTAGTCCCCAAAGAATTGTCCCGCATCGGAGAGTCGACCCATTCGCGCCGTGAACTGGGAACTCCAATCGTCCTGGGTGGTCCACATCACCCCCTGATCTCCAAAGCGCTGCGGAGGAGATTGTGGAGTCGGCCACCAGCATTTTTCATCCACATACACCTCCGCAGGTTCGCCATAGGTGACGGTACCATGGCCCAAGATCTGCCCCTTTTCATTCATTGCCAGTGGGCGGGCTTGATCCAGGTGGCCTGCGCTGGGCACTCCGAGATGGAGGGGGTGATAGGCTCCGGCAAACCATGTCCCTCTCTGATAGAGAACGGCTCCTCCATGGGTCAACTGGAGGGGGGTGTCCTGATTTCCCGCAGGATCGAGGGCGGGCGGCAATTGAAAGATGGCGAAGCGGGGGGCGGAGGTTGAGCGCCAATGAATTTGCGGATCGTGGCGGTTGGAATCTTCGATGTCAGGAATCCCGTCACCGTCCGTATCGAGGGACCAACCGTCCGGCTCTCCATTGCCATCGCGGTCGGCGGAAAATGGATCCGCCAGGTCGGAATCGGGATGCTGGGGATCCGCCGCCATCGCAAATTCGTCGGCGTCGAACACTCCATCTCCGTCCGAGTCCAGCTCCGGATCGAGGCGCATGCGGACAAAACGTCGTGCTTCGGGATCGGGAGGGGCTGGAGGTGGTGCCAGGGCACTTTCGACCGGCACAAGCGCCACTTCCTCATTCATCGATGGCATGGCGTCCGCCAGCGCCTCCCAAAACTCTTCATCTGCTCCCGATAAAGGCTCCATCTCCACCGATGGAGCGGAGGCCGTCCCTCCCGGATGGAAGAGATAGAAAGCAAATCCCTGCCCCGAGCGACTGAAGAGAGGCACACTCTGCCAAGCTGGGTCCAGATCCCCCTCCCCACTTCGACTCAGCAAACGCTCGTCTTCCAACCAGCGCCAAGTTGCCACCCAGCCTCCGCTTTCCCCCGACTGCAGTTGCAAGGAGACTGGAGTGGCCGCCCATCCTTCGGCCCAAGAAGGGTTAGGGGGCGTGGAGGGAGCCGGAGATGTCTCCAACAATGCCAAGGCATGCTCGTGCCCGAGCCCATAGATCGGGGTGCCGAATGTCGTCCATGTTTGGAGGTCCTGTGACACTTCGAAACGATACAACACTCCGGGGGTGGACCGGAATACCAAGCTCGTTTGAACAGATCCGTCCGTCGCCAGCATCGAACGCCATTCGAAGAAGGGCAAGGGAGCGGAAGCCGCCTGAACGACCGAAGCCAGGCAACCCGCGACGAGCCAGCCCACCTGGGCGAACCATCGAGTCATCATGGGAGGGGGAGATTTTGTGGATAGGGGAGAACGACATGAGAGGAGGAAACGCCACCGCCCCTCTTCCACTTCATCGGACTCCATCACCTCACCACACAGCCCCCGCATCCCTCAAGACCTTTCTTGGTGAATGACTTACAAACACCCAAAACACCGAAGAGAGTTTCGCCGGGCCATGCTTCCCTATGGGATTTCCAGCCGTTACCTTCCCTTTTCGCCTCCGATCACGAGGAAATGCCCCCCATCGCAGTGTCGACTTGAAACCTCGGCCGCCATTCGTGGGTCATGGCCCGACCCAATCGCCGATCGATCCAAAGTCGGGGGTGAACAAACGTTTGTACGTTCTTACGGCTTCCCCATCCGTCATTTCAGCGAGGTAATCACAGACGAGTCGGGCACGCGCCGCCGGACGCGAGGTTCGCTCCAGCTCCAAGGCAACCTCCTCCGGTAAGAGTTGAAACTTCTGCCCATCAATCGCCTCGCCTCGAACATAGCGGGTTTCGAGGACTTCCCAGAGACCGCGCAGGAGGTGGCTTCCCTTGTGCTCCAATTGCTTGAGTTGGGGAGAGAGGAACACCACTTCGAATGCCAAACGCTTGAAGATTTCGCACTCCGCACGGACCTGGGGGTCGATCTCCAGTTCATAACGATAGCGCTGGGTGGCCTCACTGAGAAAGCCGACTCGGTCGCGTAAGGTCACGGCTTTGACGGATCGGCCAATTCGGCTGCCGACGAAGGGATCGACTTTCTGCCTCCTCATTGCTTCGAGCAAATCCCCCAACGGGCTCCCCCCTGCGACCTCGATTTCACGGGATTCCGCCCATCGCTCGATGCGTTCCCGGGTCAAAAAGCCGGCCCGCACACTATCCGCGAGATCGTTGAGGGAATAGGCCGTATCATCCGCCCAATCCATGACCTGACATTCGATGGACTTCCATCCGTCGCGGTCCTCGCCGGGAGGGAACTCCGGGGGAAAATCGTGACCGTCCAGCACCCAATCGAGCCAACTCACCTGCTCGTCGTAGAGAAAATGATTCTTCGGCGCCTGCTGCTGGAGTCGTTTCAGCTCACTCCATAACGATTTGTATTTCAGCACCGAATCGGCAAATGCCCGAGTGGGATCCATGCCGGAACGCTTCGCTGAAAAAATCCTTTCGGTGAGGAGTCTGAGAGTTTGGGCATTGCCCTCGAAACCGCCCCAGTCCGCCATCAAATGATTCAAAGTCCGCTCCCCCGCATGGCCGAAAGGGGGGTGTCCGAGATCATGCGATAGGCATGCGGCCTCGACGAGATCCGGATCAATGAAGAAATCGTCGCTCAGACGATCGCTCGAATGTCGCAACCAATGACAGATCGAACGGCCGATTTGCGCCACCTCCAAGGAATGCGTGAGGCGGGTCCGATAGAAGTCGTATTCCCCACTCCAGAAAACCTGCGTTTTGTTCTGAAGGCGTCGGAAGGCAGGGGTATGCAGAACTCGATCCCGATCGATTTGAAACGGAGTCCGGTAATCGCCGGTATCTTCCCGCCCTGAATGCCGGTGAAGATCGAAGGCCGTGTAAAAGCGGTTCCGCATGCCCGGTGATTAGCGCCGGAAGCAGCGGAACGTCAGGGAAAAAGCGGGATTAATGGGACTCCGAAGTCGATTCGGCCGGTTTCTCCTCGTCCATGCCGGTCAGTTTTTTGGCAACAAAGCCCATTTTCTCCAATCCGGCCCGACGGCGATCGAATCCTTCCGCCTCCTCACCCATGAATTCCGCCATCTCTTGTTTCATTTCCGGATCTTCTCCCGGGACAACGGAATTGGGATCTCCCCCCAAGGCCCGAGTCGCGTCATCAATCTGATCACCCCGCGAAGAGATTCGGTCGAGCGCCTGATCGTAGGAGTCCTTGGTATCGGCCATCGATTTCACATCGTCCATGCCTTTGCCGAGGTTTTGCACCAACCAGTCGAACTTGGCGCGCAGACCGGGATGGACCATCACCGCGGTTGCCGGAGCCACGACCAGCAGCAGCAAGGCGAGGTTTGCCAGCACCCGGGCGCGACCTTTCTTTTTCTCCAGCTTGGAATTCCGTTCCTCAAGCATCGCCGTCAGTTCGGTATCCGTCTCCACGTGCGATACCGCGGGTGATGGAGCGGGATGCGGAGTTTGGCGGGCTTGGGGGGCCTCCACTGGAGCAGGAGCCACGAAGGCTTGGGCGGGAACGGGAGCAGGTGCCGGGGTCGACGGCGGCTCAAAAGTCTTCTGGGTCGCGGAAAGCTCGGGGCTGCGAATCGCGGCATCGAACAGCGCCTTCATGCGCTCGGAAGGGTCGGTGAAAGAGTCGGGCGATGGCATGACCGTTTACTTAAGTAAACTTTCATCCCCTGGAAAGGATCTTTCGCCTACTCCTTGACGTAGGTAACTGATGGCGTAGGGGAAACGAGGCGTTGGTGATTTTCCGTTAGCTTCGGAACCCGAGCGACTCCAAGATGGGCGCGCATGCCCTCCCTCCTCGCCTCCTCGGCTCCGATGTCCGCGCTGGTCTACCTGACCCTCATCCTCGCCCTCGGGGTCGCAGCCCAATGGTGTGCGTGGCGGTTCAAGCTGCCGTCGATTCTTCTCCTGCTCGCATTTGGATTTGGTCTCGGCCAATTCACTGGAGTCCGCATCGACAACTTCCTGGCCGCCGGAGAAGGCCACGGCTCTCCATTGCTTTCTGCCGTGGGGCTATTCGTGGCGATCATTCTCTTCGAAGGAGGTCTCACGCTGAAGTTGAGCGAGCTTCGGGAGTCAGGACTTCCGATTCTCCGCCTTTGCACCCTGGCAGTGGTCATTTCCTTCGCTCTCACCACGGGGTTCATGAGCATGGTTTTGGGCTACGACATCCGCTTGTCCGCCCTCATTGGGGCGATTCTTACCGTGACGGGGCCAACGGTGATCGCGCCACTCTTGCGCCACGTGAATCCCACCCGAAAAATGGCGTCCATTTTCAAGTGGGAAGGGATCGTCGTTGACCCGATCGGAGCGATTCTGGGGGTGTTGATTTTTCTGATTTCCCGCTCCAGCAGCGCTGATGCGGCATGGTCCGAAGTGTTATGGGCTGTCGCCAAAATGGCCTTGGTCGGCTGCATCGGCGGCTACATTCTCGGCAAGATCGTGGAACAGTTGCTGCGCCGGCATTGGATCCCCGACTACTTGCAGCCGGTCTTTCTCCTCGCAGTGGTGGCCGTCGCCTTCACCTTGTCCAATCAGGTCGAGAAAGAAGCGGGGCTTCTCACGGTCACCGTGCTGGGGGTCGTCCTTGCCAACCAAAAGTCCGCTTCCGTTCGCCATATTCTCGAGTTCAAAGAAAACCTGCGCACGCTGATCATTTCCTCGTTGTTCATCGTCCTTTCCGGACGCATTTCGCTCGATGAATTGTCCGGGGCATTCGGCAAAGGAATGGCCCTGCTCGCCTTCCTGATTTTCATCGGGCGCCCACTCTCGGTTTTCGGCTCTCTGTTCTCCTCCAAGCAAACGACTCTTAAGGAACGCACCTTCTTGGCCTTTTTGGCACCGCGTGGGATCGTCGCCGCGGCCGTAGCATCCGTCTTCGCGCTGGAATTTGAAATGGCAGCGCGCCATGGCCGTTTCGGCGAATTGGGCCCCACCATCGCCAGCCAGTCGCAGGAACTCACCGCCCTGATCTTCCTGGTCATCATTGGAACCGTCGCCGTCTACGGTCTCGCCGCCTCTCCCTTGGCGCGGGCCCTCGGACTAGCCTCCAGAAATCCCACTGGCATTCTCTTCGCCGGGGCCGATGCCTGGGCCCGCTTGGTCGCCAAGGCACTGCACGACGACGGTCACCGGGTGATGCTGCTCGATACCAACTACTCCAACATCGCCGCCTCCAAGCTGATGGGATTGGAAGCCCATCGCGCCAATATCCTCTCCGAATTCGCGGAAGAAGAACTCGATTTCAATGGGATCGGCTCCTTGGTCGCAGGTACGCCCAACGACGAAGTCAATTCGATCGCCGCCCAAAGGTTCATTCACCAGTTCGGCCGAGCTCACGTCTGGCAGTTGGCACCGTCCGACCACAGTGCGCATCACCGCACGGCAACCTCCTCGGAAATCCGGGTGCAGAATTGCTTCACTGGAGCGCCCGGCCACCCTCGGCTTCAGCAACTCGCCCACTCCGGAGCTGTCGTGAAGAAATCCCATCTCACCGAGAAATTTGGCTTCGAGGATTTCCAGAAGACCTATGCGGACAGCTCAGCGATCGTGCTCTTTCTGAGCGACTCCGCCAAAGGCCTTCGACCTGCACCTCGGGAAATTGAAAAACTCGCCGCCGGCACCACGCTGTATGTGCTGGTTCCCGATGCGCCCACGCCCACCCCTCCTTCCAGCTCCGTGGAGGGATGATACATGGTTCGGACGTGGCGCGTATGGATTCCGTTCCACTCCGTCCAACCATGTCCACCTCCCTGAAACGCCTCTTCTTCTGGCTGTCCGGTGCCGGCACCGAGACCCTTGAGCAATGCCCCCATTGGGAACAGCGGAAATATGTGGCCTTTGGGGCCACCGTGCTGGTGCCTTGTGCCTTTGCTTTCATTGCCTGCGCCTACGCGCTCTCAACCCTCACCGATCAACCCAAGGTCATCTACCCGGTGGCCACGGTGTGGGCCTTCATCATTCTCACGATCGACCGTGCGCTGCTCGCCGGTTACCGGCCCTTCCTCTCGTGGACGCGCAAGCTTTCCCAGTTCGCATTGCGCCTTGGCGTCGCTGTGCTGATGGGCCTGACCATCGCCCACCCCTTGGTTTTGCTCCTGTTTCGCGACACCGTGACTTCGGTCATTGAGGACGATCGGGCGACAGAAATGGAAGCCGAACGGGATCGTTTCGGGACCCGCAAAAATGAAGTCCGGCAGGGCATGGACACCTTGGAGGAGAAAATTGCCAAGCTCCAACAAGACCGCCTGGAAACCTACGACGCCAAATTCATCCTTCAGGAGAAAACCGACCCTACGGCGGCGATTCCGGGACTGACTTCCGAACAGCAGTCCGAACTGAAGTCCGCTACGGAAGAAGCCACCGCTCCCTTCCGCACCCGCTTGGACGCGATCGATTCCCAGCTCGATGAACTCACCCCTCAGTTCACCCAAGCCCAAACCGACCTCACCTTCTGGCAGTCCGAATATGAGCGGGAACTCAATGGCCAACGATCCGGACTCGTCGGCGAGGGGCCACGCGCACGCTCCATCAAGGCCGATCAACTCGAACCGCGCCGCGAAGAAACCAAGCGCCTCGCCTCTCTTCTTGAGCATCTGACTGCCGAGAAAGCCACGCTTCAAACCCAAGCACGCGAAGCAGAAAAACAAGCACTCAACGCTTTTGAAGCCCGTCTCGCCGAGATCGAAGCCGCCAATCAGGCCGAAGCTGCACGCGTTGCCACGCTTCGACATCAAGTTGAACAAAACCAAGCCGACGCCTTCGTCACCCAACAAAATGCCGTCCGCGAGGCGCTCGACGTCCAGATCGAAACCCGTAATTCCGAACTCAAAACCGCCCAAAGCGAACTGGACCAGCTGTCCCGGGAAGAACGAGAGCGCATCGATGCCATTCAAGCCGAACCTCGCCGCGACATCCTCACCCAGACGCTCGCCCTCCATCAACTTTTCGAACAGGGCGCCGAAGGGGGCCAATTCGCCTTCTCCACCTACCTCATCCTCACCGCACTCTTCATGCTGGTGGATACCATCCCATTGGTCGTGAAATTTTTCACCAAGCCGGGGCCTTACGATCGGTTGCTCGACCGAGATGAAACCGTCTTTGCCGCCGAGCACGAAGCCTTTCAGAAAAGCCACAGCCGCTACATGTCCCAACTGGCCGCGGGCAATTTGATCGCCGTGACCCGCAATAAGTCCCTCGAAAATGCCCTCGTCGATGGCGTCGAGCACTCGCGTGCCGCACGGGAATTCCTCGATTCCCTGATCGAGATGGAACGATCTTTCGCCGAACGCATGAAGCTCGAACAGGAAGCTCACGCTCACGCAGGCCCCGAGAAACTCGCCGCCCTCGACGCCATGAAGAAGCGCTTCTACGACGACCTCCACCGGCGCATGGAAATCTTTTTCGCCGGCGGCCAAGCCTGACCCCGCGGGTGCGATTCGTCCTTGGCGGCAGGCGCCCGTTCACGGTTCATCCGTTCCGTGAACACTTACACCTCCCTCGAAGCCCTGCTGCACGATGCCTTTTGGGCGGATGAGGACACTCCCGAGCTTCATTGGATCGAAAACCTCCTCGAGGAGCCCGCTCTGGAAATAGGTTGTGGATCAGGCCGCTTGCTTCTCCCATTGCTGCAAAAGGGCTGTCGCATCGAAGGCCTCGATAACTCCGAGGACATGTTGGCGCTCTGTCGTCAAAGCGCCTCCGACTGCGGCTTGGAACCGGTTCTTCACCACGGCGATATGAGTCGCTTTGCTCCTGGCAAGACCTACGCATCTCTTTTCGTTCCCGCCTTCACCTTCCAACTCGCCGAGGACCCTGCGGCGACCCTCGCCCACTTTCAAAAACTCCTCCAACCTGCCGGCCTCCTCTATCTCACGGTCTTCATCCCGATGGCGGAGATCCACCGCGAGTTGCCCGAAAACGAGTGGTATCTGGATCACGAAACCTCTCTCCCCGATGGCCGACGGGCCAGCGTTCACACCCGCCACCAGATCGATCGCAAAGCACGCATCCTACGCCGTGAGCACCACTATAGTCTGACTGACCCCACAGGCACGCAGGAACATTTCTCCGAGCAAACCGTCCGCTGGTTCACTCCGCGCCAGCTGCAGCGACTCCTCACAGATGCCGGCTTCTCCGTCGAAAATGCCGTGGCCGACTTTGATGAGGAACTGCCCGTCGACGAAGACAGTCAGATCCTCACCCTCGTCGCACGGAGCTTCGTCGAGTCGGTGGAGTAGCGCGACGAGGATTTTTATTCCTGTTCGTCGGAAGCGATCTCCTCGGTCACCGCGGGCTCCAGCTTGCGAAAATGGATTTGCCCCACTCGGCGCCCATCCGTGCTGGTGACTTTGGCTTCCCAGCCTTCGATTTCCATCGTTTCTCCCACTTCCGGGAAACGCCCCAGTTGTTGGGTGATGTAGCCACCAATCGTGGTCACCTCACCGCTCTCCAGCTCAAGCTCTTCAGCCAGATCGGAGAGATCATTCAACGTCATCGTGCCGTCGACCACGAATTCCTCCTCGCCGATCCGCACGAAGTCGGGGCGTTCGTTGTCGAATTCGTCCTGAATGTCGCCAACGATTTCCTCGATCACATTGTCGAGGAAAACGATGCCTACGGGAGTGCCGAATTCATCCACCGCCAAGGCCAAGTGCTGTCGCTCCTTGAGGAAGAACTTCAATAGCGTGTCGAGCGGCATGGTATCGGGCACCATTTTGAGCTCGCGCTTGATCCGCATCAGATCTGGGTCGGACTGCCCCACAAGATCGAGCACATCCTTGATATGGATCTGTCCAATATGGTGATCGAGGTGGCCCCCTTTCACCAAGGGGAAGCGTGTATGGCGAGTCCGACGGGCAATCTCCAAAGCCTTTTCGAAAGGCTCGTCCGCATCCAACACCACGACATCCTGCCGAGGCGTCATCACGTCACGCACCCAAATCTCATTCAACTCCAGAGCCGCAATGGCAATCTCCTGCTCGGTTTCCGTCACCTCCAACGCTTCGCCACTTTGCGTGACCAACAGAGCCAACTCCTCGGCCGAGTGAATGTGCTCGCCTTCGCTGATAGGATCGATGCGAAAGAGCTTCTTCAGCAAAAAGTTGGCCGTACCATTGAGGATCCGAATGGCCCAGTGGAACGAACGATAAAACAGATGCAGCGGCTTGGCCAACAACAGCGTGGTCGCCAGCGCCTTGCGAATGGCAATCGACTTGGGCAGCAGCTCACCAATCACCACGTGCATGAAGGTGAAAGTCACGATCGCAAAGACCAACGAGACCCACTTGATCAATTCGACATTGAATCCCCAGATCTGAACCTCTGGAGGGACCCCTAGGTTCCACAAGGTAGGAGACACCAACGCACTGATGAACGGCTCGCCAAGGAAACCCAGCATCAGCGAGGCAATCGTGATGCCCAATTGGTTGGCAGAAAGGTAGCCATCCAGCTTCGCCACCACACTGATGGCCCGCCGCGCTTTTCCAGGTGTTTCCTCTTCCACCGTTTCCAGCTGGCTGGGCCGGACTTTGACGATGGCAAACTCGGACGCGACGAAGAACGCGTTGAGCAAAAGGAAGAAGAAGATCCCCAGCAAATAGATGACGATCTTGAGGGGCGACGGATATTCCGTCGAGACCTCGTGCAGGGTCACGGCCCAGATGGCCGGAGAGAAAAAGAGATTCATCGCCGGTTAAAGCTTCTCATAAACCCCTTGGTCGCGCTTCTCGAGGATCGTGAAGCCCGCCGCCTTGGCATCGCTCACGGAGAGCGGCTTGGCAATCTTGGGGGTATTGACGCGAGAGATCACCTTCCTGACGGGATTCCGGCAGGCGAGGCATTTCTCCAAGGGTGCCCGATCAATGGGGCGTCGAAGCTCGAACCCTTTGCGGCAGATCCGGCAAGATCGCTCAGGATCTTCCGGGTTTTCAGAAACGTATTCGTAGATGGGCATGACAATGCGGGAGAACGGGCTATTACCGCCTCCCGCGAATCACTAGCGCAATCTGCGCCAGGTCACCAGCTCGACTTGGTCACACCGGGAATCATCCCGTGCGAAGCCAATTCACGGAAGCTGATCCGGGAAAGACGGAACCGGCGAATGAAGGCGCGGCGACGACCGGAATACTCACAACGATTGGCCAGCCGGGTCGGGCTAGCGTCGCGAGGGAGCATCGTGAGACCGATGTAATCCTTCTCGTCCTTGAGCTTGCGACGCAGCACAGCGTACTTCGCGACCGTGCGCTTCTTGCGATCGTTGCGGGCAATCCAGCTTTTCTTAGCCATAATTCGGGGCGCGGTGGATACCCGATGGCAGGCCCAATGCAAGCCAAAATCGGGTTTTTTCCAAATTCCCGCTCGGTTTTCTCCTCTGTCTCCCTTCGCTTGGAAATTGATTTTCGCTCTCTCTCGGGTCGAAATCGATCCCATGCGAGCGCTTTGCATCGTCCTTGATTCCGTAGGGTGCGGCCATGCCCCCGACGCTGCCGACTTTGGCGACAAAGGAGCCAACACCCTCGGCCATTTGCGAGAAAGAATCCCCAACCTCGCCTGGCCCCACCTGGCTTCGCTCGGACTCGACGATCTCCTCAACCCACCCTTCCCCTCGAAACTTCAGGAGAAGAACGCCGCGAGGCTGACCGAGCTTTCCGCCGGCAAGGACACGACCACTGGTCATTGGGAGCTGATGGGCGCCCAGCTGACCGAGCCATTTGCGACCTTCGAGCGCTTCCCCGAAGACTTGGTTGCCGAACTGGAACAAATCGGTGGCCGCTCATTCCTTGGAAATGAAGCCGCCTCCGGCACTGAGATCCTGGCTCGATTAGGCGCCGAGCATTTTCGCACCGGCCAACCCATCCTCTACACCAGCGCGGATTCGGTCCTGCAGATCGCCGCCCATGAAGATCCCCACATCTTCGGGCTCGAACGTCTCCAACAATGGTGTCGCGATGCCCGAGCGGTTCTCGACCGCCGAAATTGCCGCATCGGCCGCGTGATCGCCCGCCCGTTCGTGGGCGACCCCACGAATGGATTCCAACGCACGAGCCATCGGCACGACTACTCGCTCCAGCCGCCGGAAACCGTTCTCAACCGCCTCACCGCCGCCGGCGTTCCCGTCCACGGCATTGGCAAAATCCACGACATTTTTGCAGGATCGGGCATCACTCACAGCCACCCCACCCCTTCGAATGCCGCCGGCATGGCGACCATCGAGCGCTTGTGGTCGGAGCGCGTGGATGGTCTGGTTTTTGCCAACCTGGTGGATTTTGACACGCTCTACGGTCACCGCCGCGATCCCGATGGGTACGCCCGATGCCTGATCGAGTTCGACACCTGGCTGGGCACCTTTTTGCCTAAGATCGAAGCGAACGATCTCCTCATCATCACCGCCGACCACGGCAACGATCCCTATCACGCGGGAACCGATCATACCCGGGAGCAGGTTCCCCTGCTGACGCGCCATGCCGCCCCCATCCGAGAGAATCCGACGTTCTCCGAGGTGGCCCGCCTGCTCGAAGTCGCTTTTCTTCCTCCCTCCTGACTAGCTCGCGATTTCCAGAACGGCTTCTACCATCCGCAGTGCCTCGCGATTGCGCCGCACCTCGTGGACTCGGTGAATGATGGCACCTTCCTCTCGCGTCCAAGCGGTGAAAGCCACCGTCGCCCAGTCTCGGTCCAGGGGCTCTCCCCCTTCCAGCAACTTTCCGATGAACGCCTTGCGCGATAGGCCGATCAGAAGCGGCCGACCATGAGGAGCCAACGTGGACGTCGCCCGAAGAAGCGCCAGGTTGTGCTCCAGTGTTTTCCCAAAGCCGATACCGGGATCATACACCAATGCCTCTTCGGAAATCCCTGCCGCTCGCAACTCTGCGTGCCGGAGCTGGAAAAACTCCCGCACCTCCGCCACCACATCCTCGTAATGGGGCGCTTGCTGCATGGTCCGCGGCTCACCTTTCATGTGCATCACCACCACGCCGCAACCGGTTTCCCGACACAGCTCCACCATGGCCGGTTCGCGGAGACCCGTGACGTCATTGACGATATCAGCTCCCGCCGCCAAGGCCGCTCGCGCTACCTCGGGTTTCATCGTATCGATCGAAATCCATCCGCTCCACCGTTTCCTTAGTGCCTGAATCACGGGAAGGATTCGGGCAATTTCATCGTCGGCGTCGACCGGGGCGGCCCCCGGCCGAGTCGATTCCCCTCCGATATCGATGATGTCCACGCCTTCCGCGATCATCTCCTTCGCACGCCGCCATGCACCGGCGGGTGCGTCGTGACGCCCCCCGTCGGAGAACGAATCGGGAGTGACATTCAAGATGCCCATCACCGCCGCACGGCGGCTCAGATCGAGCGATTTTCCGCGGGATTTCCACCACATGCCGCCCCCGGAATGCCTTCTTGCCCCCGCCAAGGCCAAGCACTAATCTCCGCGCCCATGACCCGCCCGATTCTTTGCGCGCTCTTTGCTCTTCTGCTGGGGACTCACGCCATCGCTCAAGGCCTCCCAGGCATCGACATCAAAGGACCTTTCGCTCGGGTGAAACGCAATGAAGACGGGTCCGAGACCCGATTCGAGCGCGGCAAGGACGAGCGCACCCTGATCAAGTCCACCTATTCAGCAGGCGCCCACAACCTCACTCTGAAGACCGTCTATCGTCTTGACGACAAGGGCAACCCCCTGAAATGCGACATCTACGACGGCCTCGGCAACAAGCTCTACAAGACCTCCTTCGGCTACTCGAAGCGCCCGGGACCGACCCTTGGCAAGTTGGTTCAGGAGCTCCTCTATGATGTCCGCGTCAAGCGATTCTTTCCCGGCAGCAAAAACGAGATGCCGGTGCACATGTTTATTTACAAGTACAAGCCGGACGGCACTGCCGAGCTCCCCGTGGGCATGACCCTGATCAAGGGCAAAACGGCTGAAGAAGTCTTCGGCAAAGGGGTGGTCCCCGAAGTTCAGGCGCTTCCTAACTTGAACGAACTCGAGGAAGTCAGCCCCGCCAACCCGAACGCCAAACCGCTCAGGCGCTAAGGTTCATCGACGGCATGCGCCCCCCTACCTTACTCGCCTTGCTCGTGGGCGCGGCGACCGGCGCTGGCGGCCTTCTCCAAGGCCTTCAGTGGAAGAAAGCTGCGGATACGGGCCTCCAGGAGGAGAACGCGACCCGCATCCGCGAGTTGGAGTCGGAAATCCAACTCCTCCGCTCGGAAAACGACAGCCTGCGCTCCCTCGCCCAGGGGGGAGGGGAAATTGAAGTCCCGACCGCGCTCGAACACTATGTGGAAGACGCACTGGGCCTTGAGTTCCGGAGCTCTCCCGTAGTCCACCGCGTCGCCTTCGAAGAACTTCGCGGCCGCGTGATCGCTTCGATCGAATCGCGATTTCCCCCGAATTCACTCGATCACCGTCAGCAGGCCTGGCGACTGATGGGACTCTTGGGCCCCGATGATCTGTTCGCCCCTCAATTGGCCGCCACTCGCAGCCTGGGTGCCCGCTCTTGGTTCGACGACCAAACGGGCGACGGATGGGTAACCGATCAATACGAACCCACCAGCATCCCTGACCAAGGAGCCCTTCTCCGGGTTCTCGTGCGCATCCTACTTCACCAACATTATCCCCCCGCTCCCGGCTATTCGGGAGACGAGCCGGACCGTTCCCGTGAAGCCCTCCACCACGGGACCGCCTTGGCCTTGGAAAATCGCTTCCTCGCCCGCCAAGCCCTCGGGATCGGCTTCACGGGTAGTCAGAACCGCAACAACGACGCAGGGGACCTCCTCGCCAGCCTTCCCGCTTACATCCGGGGTCTTGCCACTTTCCCGTCGCGTGTGGGCTTACCGTTCGCCGAACGACACCTCAACCGCGACGCCCTCGCCCCCGTTCTTCACTCGCCGCCGCTCCTCACCGCCCAGCTCTACCCTCAACCTGGCGAAACCCCCATCGCCCTGGAATTCCCCGAGCTCTCCGGCACCTTGGTCCTCGAAGAAAGCGCCGGTCGCCTCGGCCTCGAACTGTGGCTCGAAACCCTCAACCCAGGCGACGCTCCATGGCTGGAGCCTGCCGCCGCTTGGAAGGGCGACCGCTATCGCCTCGTCGCCCGGTCCGACACTCAACTCGATCTCGATTGGGAGATCGAACTGGCCACTCCCGACGCCGCCACCCGGGTCGCCGAAGCCGGTCGCATCATGGCGGGTTTCCTCGCCCAATCCGATACCGACCCCGCTGAGGGAGAAACCGCGATCGCACCCGATGGAAGCCGCATTTCGGTGGAAACCCCCACCCCCACCCGCGTTCGCTTCACCCACCACAGTCCGGAATGAATCTCCTGTCCCTCGCCGCCACGTTCTTTTTGGTATTCGATCCCTTTGGCAATGTCGCGGTCTTCCATTCCCTTCTGTCCAAGCTTCCCGAGCACCGGCGGCGTCCTGTCCTCGTGCGGGAAATGCTGATCGCGCTGGGCGTGATGGTGTTATTTCTGCTGCTTGGTCGGCACCTTCTGAGCTTTCTCGGTCTTCACCCTGCCACCCTGAGTATCTCCGGCGGCATCATTCTCTTCCTCATTGCCCTCGGCATGCTGTTCCCGGCGCGCAGCCTGCTTCATGAAGAGGAAGATGAGGAACCGTTCATCGTCCCCATGGCCGTCCCGATGTTCGCCGGTCCCTCCGCCATTGCGCTCCTCCTTCTCACCACCTCCAAGCATCCGGACGACCTCCCCGCCATCGCCCTCGCTCTCGGGCTTGCTTGGCTCGCCTCGTCAGTCATTCTCCTCCTTTCACCCACCCTCATGCGCTTTCTCGGAAAAAAGGGCACTCGTGCCCTCGAACGCCTGATGGGCCTCCTCCTCATCCTGATTGCCGTGCAAATGTTCCTCAACGGCATGGCCCAATACCAATCCACCCTCCTTTCATGATCGCTCGCCGAGTCACCTTTGAAGGCCGCGTCCAAGGCGTCGGCTTCCGCTATACCTGCAAGGATCTCGCCAAAGGCTTCGAAGTCGTCGGCACCGTGCGAAATCTCCCCGAGGGCACCGTGGAACTCGAAGTCATGGGAGAATCCGGTGAAGTCGAAGATTTCATCCAAGAAATCGCAGAAGAAAGCCCAATGGCACACAACATCAAGGGCATGCACGTCAAAAACATCCCTCCACTGGAAGGAGTGAAAGGCTTCTCGATCACCGGTTGATCCCCATCACCCATTCCAAATACCCCGGCGACCCATCCACGACTGGCAGTGCCACTACTTCGGGAGTCTCATAGGGATGGACCGCCAGCAGCGCCGCCTGCAACTCCGGATAGGCGGCCCGAGTCGTCTTGATCACTGCCAGCACCTCCGCCTCTTCGCAGGTTTTTCCCTCCCACTGGTAGATCGACATCACCACGGGCAGCAGGTTGACACAGGCGGCCACTTGCTTTTCCACCAGAGCCGCGCCAATCTGTCGCGCCGATTCCCCATGGGGAAAGGTACAAAGCACCACAAGAACCTCAGTCATGAGGTGACTTGAACCTGAAAACTTGAAACGTCCAACTTCGAGTTGAAATCCGGCTTCCTTGAAAAGCTCCTGGCCCGCCTTGACCGCATCGACCCCATCGAGGCGCAGCAACTGCTATCCCGCCTGATTCGGGAAAAAGGCTTCCTTGAACAAGTCTTCGAGGCCCTCCACGAAGGAGTCATCGTCCTCGACGAGGATGGCTTGGTCACCTTCATCAATGGTGCCGCCCAAAAATTCTTCGGCCTCGACGACGAGGTGATTGGACAGTCCTTGCAACGTCGCGTTCCCGGGCTCGACTTTTCCACCCTCGCCAAACCCGGGAAGACCGTTTCCCGAGACCTCGAAGTCTTCTATCCCGAAAACCGCTACCTCAATTTCTACCTCTCCCCGATCGCCACCCCCAAAGGGACAGGCTCCTTCGGCTGGGTCATGCTCGTCCGCGACCAGACCGCGACCCGCCGTGAAGCGGAAGACACCCTTGAGAGCGAACGACTCAATGCCCTCACCCTGCTTGCTGCCGGGGTCGCCCATGAAATTGGCAACCCCCTCAACTCGCTCGACATCCATCTCCAACTGCTCGCCCGGAAGCTCCGCAAACTCCCCCCAGGAGATCGCGCCCCCCTCGAAGAGCATCTCGATACCGCCCGCCGAGAAATCCAGCGCCTCGATACCATTTTGCGACAATTCTTGGAGGCGATTCGACCGAGCACTCCCCACCGCGAATCCACGGATACCCTCGCCCTCCTCCACGAAACCCTCCGGCTCCTGGAACCCGAACTCGCCTCTCGTGGCATCGCCGTTGAGCTCGATCTCGCTTCCGATTTTCCACGCCTCGAAATCGATCCCTCCCAATTCCAGCAAGTTTTCTACAACCTTCTCCGCAATGCCTATCAGGCGATCCGCGGCAAAAACGGGCACATTCGCATCGCCACCTTCGCCAATGACTACGAATCCCGTATCTCATTCATCGACAACGGAAGTGGCATCTCCCCGGAACAAATGGGCTCGCTGTTCGAACCCTACCAAACCACCAAACAATCGGGAACGGGGCTCGGACTCCTGATCGTCCGGCGGGTCGTGCGCAGCCATGGCGGTGAAATCGAAATCGAATCCGAGCCGGACGTCGGCACCACCATTTCCATCCACCTCCCACGCGGGCCCCGCCCCGTTCGCCTCCTCGAGGACACCACCGGGATCATCGACATCGATTGAATCTCCGCCCACCGAGAGACCGGCACCTCATCACCTCTTGCTCGCGCCATCCTGCGCAACCCTCCGCCATGACCCCCACGCTTCTGATCGTCGACGACGAAAAAGCCACCCGAGACGGCCTCCGTGCCGCCCTGGAAGAGGAATTCGACGTCATCGTCGCCTCCAACCGCGAGGAGGCCAAAGCCATTCTCAAGGCCGATACCCCGGACCTCCTGCTCACCGACCTTCGCCTCGGCGGCGACTCCGGCATGGAAATCCTCGACGATGCCCTTGCCCTACCCCAGCCCCCGGTCGCGATCATGATGACCGCCTATGGCTCGGTAGACACAGCCGTCGAAGCCATGCGCCGCGGCGCCTGGCACTTCGTCACCAAGCCCCTCAACCTCGACGAGGTGGAAATGCTCCTCAAGCGAGCCCTCCGCAATCAGCGCCTCGAAGTCGAAAACCAGCAACTCCGCCAGCAAGTCCCTGATCCCGCAGGCCTCGGACGACTCGTTGGAAAATCTCCGGCCATCCGCCGCGTCGTCGAAACCGTGAAACAGGTCGCCCCGACCCGGGCCACCGTCCTCATTGAAGGCGAAAGCGGCACCGGCAAGGAAGTCGTTGCCCACGCCGTCCATAGCCTTTCAGGACGGCCGGCAGACAAACTCGTCATCGTCCACTGCGCCGCACTCTCCCCCCAGCTCCTCGAATCCGAGCTTTTCGGTCACGAAAAGGGAGCCTTCACCGGAGCTGCTCAACGCCGCATCGGCCGTTTCGAACAAGCCGACGGAGGCACCTTATTCCTCGATGAAATCGGCGAAATCGACGCCTCCACTCAGGTCAAACTCCTCCGCGCCCTCTCCGAAAGAACTATCGAACGCGTCGGCTCCAATTCCACCATCAAGGTGGATGTACGGGTCGTCGCCGCCACCAACAAAGATCTCGCCGCTCTCGTTGCTTCCGGAGACTTTCGCGAAGACCTCTTCTTCCGACTCAATGTGGTGCGCATCGAAATGCCCCCCCTGCGGCAGCGCGCGGAGGATGTGGTGCTCCTCGCAGGCCGATTTCTCAAAGAATTCGCCGAAGAAAACGGACGCCCCGTCAAACCCTTGTCCGATGCCGCCATGGCCGCCCTCCGCCACTATCCGTGGCCGGGAAACGTCCGTGAACTGCGCACCGCCATCGAACACGGAGTCGTCATGTCCAACGATCCCGTCATCGACCTCAAGCACCTCCCTTCCAGCCTCCTGCGGGAGCCCCCGCCCCCTCCACCTGCCAGCGGAGACCTTCCCGGCAAAATCCACCTTGCCGCTCCCCGGGAATTCAACTTGCATGCCCTCGAAGCTCAGACGATCCGGGCCGCCTTGGCCGAGGCCGAGGACAACCGCACCCGGGCCGCCGAGCTTCTTGGCATCAGTCGCCGCACCCTTCAGCGCAAGCTCAAGGAAATGGGGCTCTGATTCCACTTCTCCCGACTTTTTTCATCACTCATGAGCGACCCCTCTTCGACTTTCGACCCGGCCACCGTGGTACGCCGTGCCGTCTTCTTCGTGTGCCTGATCGCCCTCGCTTTGATTCACATCTTCGTGATCTTCCGCGGCCTCAGCACTCCCGAAGCCATGGATCAGGCCCAACTCGCTCGGCAAATTTCCCGTGGCGAAGGCCTCACCACCAAGGTGATCCGCCCCCTCGAACTCCACCTCGCCGAATCGCACGAAGGCGGGGCCGTCTCCCTCGTCACCCTCAAGGACACCTACCAATCCCCCCTCAACCCCATGATTCTGGGGGCGGTGTTCAAGCTCGTCGGCGCCGATCAGCCGGAGAAATGGACCATTCCCGCCACCGAACTCGTCTATGAATTGGACCGGGTGGTCGCGGTCGTTTCTACGCTCTTCTTTTTGATGGCCATCGGCGTGACCTTCCTCTTGGTCAGTCGCATCTTCGATGGCAAAATCGCCGGATTCACGGCGGTGCTGATGTTGTTTTCCGACATGTTCTGGAAATTCTCCCAGAGTGGCCTGCCGCAGATGCTCCTCCTTCTTCTCTTCACCTGCGGGGTCTATTTTGCCTACCGCGCCATTGAAGAACAGGAGGAAGGAAAAACCAACTACGTGCAGCCCCTCCTCGCGGCTCTGTTCTTCTCCCTCATGGTCCTCGCCCACTGGATCACGGCTTGGGTCTTCTTCGGCTACCTGATCTTCGCCGCTGTTGCATTCCGCCCACGCGGGGTGATCGCCTTGTCCTCCCTTGCTATCCTTCTCGCCGTCATCGCTTATCCCTTGATCCGCATGGCTCAAGTGACTGGCCAGCCGTTCGGAGTGGCACGATTCGTCTTCTACAATGGACTTTCTTCCGGCTCGGAATCCGCCGTGATGCGGACCCTCGATCTCAGCTCCACTCCCCTCGTTCTCGACGGGTTGTTGCTGAAAATCTTTGCCACCACCCTGGTTCAGGTCACCGATTTGATCCCCTTCCTCGGGGGCATCCTCGCGGCACCCATCTTCTTCATCGCCCTTCTCCACCCGTTCAAGCGCCCTGCCATTGCTCGATTCCGCTGGCTGATCGCCATCATGTGGTTGTTTGGTGCCATTGGCATGGCCGTCTTCGGAATCGACAGCCGGGTGACTCTTCACTCCAACCAAATCCACCTCCTCTTTGCCCCGATCATGGCAGCCTACGGGTTGGCCTTTCTCTCCATTCTTTGGAGCCGCCTCCCCGCGGTGAACAACACCCCGTATCTCCGCAACGCGCACTACTATGCCGTCGTGGTGCTCTCCGCAGCACCCTTGCTTCTGTCGCTCCCTCGCGACGTGAAACTTTTCCTCCTGTTCTCCGATAAAGGCGGATGGCCTCAATGGCCTCCCTACTACCCCCTGATCCTCAACCGAGGTTTGGCCACCTGGGTCGACAAGAGCCCCACCTCCACCGAGGTCGTGGTCTCCGACCAACCCTGGGCGGTGGCTTGGTATGCCGACGTCCATTCCCTCTGGTTGCCCAAAACCATGGCCGACTTCGATCAACTCGAACAGAAGGCCAATGACCAAGGCAACCAATTCACCGGAGTCCTCATCACCCCCTCCTCTCGCAACCAGGGCAACGTGAGCACGATCGTCTCCGACAACGAAGATTTCGCCCCACTGATCCTCGACGGAACCGTCGCCTCAATCACCGGTGCCACCAAATCCCAAGTCGGGTTCCCGCTTTACGACAAGGCCCCCACCATGGCCGATTTCGCCAAGCGCTTCCCCATTCGCTATCCCCTCCTCGGCCAAAATATCATCTACTACAGCGAAAAGCGGATTTCCGACGACACCCTCGACAACTGATGCCTGCCCGGAAAAAAGCAGAGCCGGAAAATCTCTCTGAACCCTCCTTCGAGGACGCACTCAGTGAGCTTGAGGCCATCGTTCAATCCATGGAGGAGGAACAACTCCCACTGGAACAACTGGTTTCGCGTTACGAGAAGGGCGTGAAGCTCCTCGACCGCTGCCAAACGGTGCTGCAAGGTGCTCGGGAACGACTCCAAACCATCAGCCAACAAGCTTCAAACCCCTTGACCCCGGACGAAGACGTGACCAACGAATCGTCCGACGACGATCCCGATGACGACATCCGCCTCTTCTGAGCCTCCTCACCTCGGCACCCTTCTCGCCAACCTGCACTCTCCGGAGGATCTCAAGGCGCTCCCTGAATCCGATCTGCCCAAGTTGGCACAGGAGATCCGTGATGCCCTCATCACGAATCTCTCCAAAACGGGCGGACACCTCGGACCGAACCTCGGAGTCGTTGAGCTGACCATCGCCCTCCACCGCGTCTTCTCCACGCCCAAGGACCACTTCGTTTTCGACGTGGCCCACCAAGGCTATGTCCACAAGATGCTGACCGGCCGAGCGGAGCGCATTCACACCATCCGCACCTACGAGGGCCTCAATGGCTTCCTCCTGCGCAGTGAGTCTGAACATGACTGCTACGGTGCTGGACACGCAGGCACAGCCCTTTCTGCCGCTCTCGGCATGGCCGCAGCTCGCGACCTCACCCACGAAGATTGCCAGGTCGTCGCCCTTGCCGGCGACGCGGCCTTCACCTGCGGACCCACTCTCGAGGCGCTCAATAACATCGCGGAGACCACCAAGAAGTTCATCGTCGTTCTCAACGACAATGAATGGTCGATCGACAAGAACGTCGGTGCCATCGCCCGATACTTCAATGCCCTTCAGACTCACTCGACCTACTCCTCGGTGCGCAATGCTGCCGCCGAATTCGTCGAAAGGCTTGCCGGCAAGGCCGCCCGCAATCTGGCCCACAAGGTCGAAGAAGGCGCCAAGAACCTCCTGTTCCCGAATGTTCTTTTTGAGAAATTCGGCATTCGTTACTTCGGCCCCATCGATGGCCACGACCTTCCCCTTCTGGTCAAAACTTTCGACTACCTCAAGACTCTCAACGAGCCGGTAGTCCTCCATGTGATCACCGAAAAAGGCCGCGGTTATCAACCCGCCATCGACAACCCAGGCAAATTCCACGGCCTCGGTACCTACAAAATCGAGGACGGATCCACTGACGTATCTTCCACCCCCACCGCCTCGGACATCTTCGGCCGCACCGTGACCGATCTCGCCAAGGAGGACGAAAAAATCGTCGCCATCACCGGCGCCATGCCCGGGGGAACCAAGCTCGAGATCTTCAAAAATGAGATCCCGGAGCGCTACTTCGATGTCGGGATTGCGGAAGAACATGCCGCCCTGTTCGCCAGTGGTCTGGCCACCAAAGGCATCCGGCCCTTCCTGGCGATCTACTCCACCTTCATGCAGCGCGCCTATGACATGATCCTTCATGACATTGCCCTGCAGAACCTTCCCGTGCGTCTCTGCATGGACCGCGGCAGCCTATCCGGCGATGATGGTCCTACCCACCACGGACTGTTCGACATTGGCTATCTGCGCATCGTTCCCGGGCTCATTCACATGCAGCCGAAGGACGAGGCCGAATTCGTCGCCATGCTGAAATGGATGGCGGTCTACGATGATGGTCCCACCGCCATCCGCTACCCTCGCGGCCCGATCGCCGGCACTCCCGTCGATGGCCCTTGCGAGCCCATCGAGCTCGGCAAGGGTGAGTGGATTTCCGAAGGAACCGATGTCGCCCTCATCGGCCTAGGCACCCTGTTTTCCATGGCCGAGGAAACCAAAGCCCGCCTCGAAGCTCGAGGACTCTCCGTTTCCCTCGTCAATCCTCGCTTCATCAAACCTCTCGATGGAGACCTGATCGAACGCGTCGCCCGCCAAGCCAAGGTCGTCTGCACCTTCGAAGACCACGTGCTCGTCGGTGGTTTTGGCAGCAGCGTCATCGAACATCTCCACGACGCTGGCGTCGCCACCCCGGTCGTTCGCATCGGCTGGCCTGACGAATGGATCGAACATGGCAAGATTGACATCCTGCGTGCCAAGCACGGCCTCACCGTCGAAGCCGCATTGGAGAAGATCGACAAGCACCTCTGAATCGCTCTACGGCACTTCGCCCTTGCCTCCTGATGGCCGATTCTTTTCTTGGATCGGCATGCATCACCTTGAACGTCACGCTGCCGAGTGGATTGAAATCCGCGCCGGGCAGCTCAAAGTCCGGAAGGGGCATTTCAGCCCTTCCCGGCTTCAGGCGATTCGAGATTTGATGAATACCGTGGAGCTGCCATCCCACACTGGGTTCTGGATCACCCCCCAACGAACGCTCCACTTCAAGCCCAACTTCCCTAGTTCTCTTCGGGCTTCGCTTCGCGATCAGATTCTCTGAGCCCAAGTGATACGGGCACCTAGGGATCCCAGTACGCTGTCACAAGATACGTTTCTTTTGATTGACCCCACCCCACAAGAAACGCTTTCTATAACGTCAACCATGGAGGGTGCTTTCGCGTTTTTGACGCGGATACCTTCGATGAAAAGCCAACCAACCTACCCCAGAATGAACTCCAGATTGACTCCATTTCGCCCCCTTCGGCGTATCGTGATTCCATCCATTGCCGCCGCCTTGGCCCTTCCCTCTGCCCAAGCCGCGTGGGCTTTGCTCGACAACTTCGACAGCTATGCACTCGGCGAAACCAGCGCGGCGACCTCGGGCACCTGGAACACCGAGGTGACCGATAGCTCCGCATCAACCATCATCGCCACCGACCAAGGAAACTCTCTCCAGACCCTCGGGGGCTTCACCTGGAGCGGTGCCGAGCGCAACCTCACCGGCACCGACGCCGCCATCACGGTGGGCGAAATCAAAACTTTCTATTGGCAGGTCAAGGCATCCTACACCTCCAACGGCGCGGGATGGGACTACGACTTCATGATGGGGCTCTCACCCGATGTCAGCAACATCGACACGACCGATGCCTGGCAGGACTTCGCCGTCATGCCCTACGTCAACAATGACGCCACCACTCCCTACATCAACGCCGACGCTCCTGGCACCTTCTGGGCCGCCATGACCCCGGATGTCTGGTACAATGTCTGGGTTGTGGTCAACAATGACGCCACCGACCCCACCTATGCCCTCTACATGTCGACCGGCACCGACGCAGCTGTGCTCGTCACCGGGGACGCCAACTGGCGCAACTTCTCGGGCAATCTCGACCTCAACGCGATCGGCTTCATGGCGGGCGGAAATGCCGGCACTCAGCTTACGGTCGACAACATTTACTACTCGGACGGCACCCTCCTGACCGTCCCGGTCCCGGAACCTTCGATCGCCCTTCTCAGCGGCCTCGGAGTTCTCGGATTGATCCGGCGCCAACGTCGCTGATCGAGCCATTCACCGAACCGAACGCATGGCGGACTCCGACCCCGGGGTCCGCCATTTTCGTGGCCCGGTCACTTCTTCGTCACCGGATTTCTCCGCACATAGCCACCATCCTCGAAAACCACCTGATAGTCGCTCATCCCTTCTTTCGGTTCGGGAAAATCGGTACTCACAAATTGAGCCCCCGACTTGAGGGCGAGATCTCTCCGTGTCGGATCATTCTCCCGACCTTCCTTGAGCCCCACGTCCGAACGGGTCCTGACCAAAAACCCGGACTCCACTAGCTGACGGATTCTCTGCGCATCCTTCATCACGTTGTTGAGCTTGAACCACCCGGCCGCCGGTTCGTTCTCGCTCTCACAACTCGGGAACAACAACCGACCCTTCAGAATCGGATCGGCGTCCACATAGCCGTCTCGAACCTCTCCTTCGTTGTCCAACATCAGAAGAAACTTCCCCTGGCATTGAGACATTTCCGGCCAGCCCCTGCCGACCACCGCCGATCGAAGATCCTTGGCATCGCCACGAACGTCGTCCGGAGTCAGGAGACGCTCCCTCGACATCCCCTCAAGCACCTCCGCCTCCAGCACCTTGAGCTTCTCGTTCGTCCAATCCTTGGTCTGACCTTTCAGCTCAAGAATCACCATCACCGGATGATGATCTGGGTGCTCCTCCGACCACTTTCCCATCTCCTCCAGCGCATCTTTCAGCGTCAGCACCGTCGTGCGGAAATCATAGTGGGGCGCGTGCAGGACTTTCGCCCCCGGCCAGAGCAACTTCCCGGCAGGATCGTGTGAACTCACCCCGCCCGAGCTTCCCGGCCTGGATGCGAGACGCAATGCCATCGGATGGGCAAACCGCCGTCCGCTGGGATCGGACCACAGATCCAATTCGAATTGGCGGATTCCACGATTCAACTGCTCCGTGAGAGTTCGATTCGAATAAACCACCGCCTTCGCATCCTCCGGCTTGTTTCGGGCGATCATCTGCAACTCCGCCTCGGTCGGAGAAAGATGGTAGGAATTGTGCGTTCCAATCATCTGAAAATCATTCAACCGCAGCTCCTCCCCCCACGCCCCGGAGACCGCCAACATCACCCCCATCATCGACACAATCTTCGTCCAACTCATGCGCGCAAGGCTAGGTCCTCGCTCCGGCCTCACAAACGCCGTCATTTGACGCTTCCGCCACCTTCCTCGTCTCCGCACCTCAGGCATCCCTCCCCCCCTTTCATCTAGTCGACGGCAGAGGCATGAAATGCGACCTCTGAAAATGAGAACCTTAGAGCTTTCCAACCCATATGGAGGGGTCGAGATGGTTTGAGGGTTGCTCTGCCGTGCAGGCCACACCCGTGGCCACTTACTCGGCGATACCAGTTTCCAGCCCGCGTCCCTCCCCGAGTGTCATCTGAACTCAAGACCCTACCTCCATCAACATGAGAAGACACTGGATTCCAGCTTCCCGGCCCACGGCCGCGGTCGCCGCTACCGCCCTTGCACTCAGCTCCCTTTCCGCTCACGCGGCTTGGTCGCTCATCGACAGCTTCGATTCTTACGACAACAGCAGTATCACGACGATCGGCGCCGCAGGCGCAGGTGATGCCACTTCCGGAGTTTGGACCGGAGTCTGGAACGGCACTTCCAATGCCATCATCACCGATGACTCAAGCGCCGCGGACAACGCCCTCGAAGTTTGGGGTCTCCCCGCTCAAGCTGCTGCCGGCTGGCGCGGTGCCGTCACGAACCTCTCCTCCGCCTACTCCAGCGACTTCACCGTCGCGGACTCCAGCATCACCACCATTTTCTTCCAAGTCATGGTGGTCAGCGGTGGTTCGTCCTATGACACGATGATCGGCCTGACCGACACCACTGCCACCCTCGACAACAACGACTCTTGGGCAGACTTCGCCGTCATGCCTTTCGTTTCCGGCACATCCGGCAGCGTCGACCTCAAGGCATCCAACTCGACCATCGTGATCGACAACATGTCTGAGGATACCTGGTACAATGTCTGGTTGGTCGTGGATACCACCGCGAACACCTTTGACATGTACACCTCCACTGGCACGGACGACGGCGTCCTGGGAGCCTCGGATTCCGCATTCCGGAATTCTCTGGGAACCTCTAGCCTCGCGGCCTTTGGACTCGCTGGCGGTCAGGACGGGCACGTCAGTATCGATAACCTCTACTACAGCACTGGCGAGCTGACTTCCAATCCTCTGGCAGTTCCGGAACCGACGGTCGCCCTCCTCGGCGGACTCGGTCTCCTCGGCCTGCTGCGCCGCCGCCGCTAAGACTTCGCACCCCTTTTCACTTGGCGAGGACGGGCATCTCAGGATGTCCGTCCTTTTTCATGGCCGGACTTCAGCTCTCCAACTCCCCCTGATCTCTACGGAGCCTCTCCTCTCCTTGATTCGATTCAACTCTCTCGATGAGATTTGGTTAGATCATTGGGGCCGCTCCCGCCCCGCCTCATCCCACTTCGAATGTTTACGCATTTTTTCCAATTGAATGGAAAGGAAGGTTGAAAACTCCGATATACGAACTGATGGAAGACAACGGTGAAAGCCGCTGGCTTTCGTCACCATGAGTGGGTTTCTCGAATGTGTTGATGTGTACCGGCTGGGGGGCTGGTCCTCAACATCGGGCTCCGCAAGAGTTCGGTTCGGTGAAACTCGCTTGGGGCGCATGGTTTCGGGGGAAACCTTGCGCCCCTCTTTTTTCGGTCAGACGCCGAATTCTCGGCACCTTTTGCCGTCTCACTCCCCCGGATTCCCGCATCCACTGTGCATCAATTCGCGCGATGAGTCACCCACTCCGCGAATTCGGATCATTTTCTGCCGTATTTTCGGATCGCGTTGCCCAGCGTCAGCTCGATAGCTCAGGATAGCGCCGCAATGAGCAATCCTACCAAACACGAAGCCCTCGCCGCCTGGGTCGAGGAAATGACTCAGCTCTGCCAGCCCGATGCCGTCGAATGGTGCGACGGATCGCAGGAAGAATGGGACCGGCTGACCCAACTTCTTTGCGACAAAGGAACCTTTACTCGCCTCAATCCCGAAAAACGGCCAAATTCCTTCCTTGCCCGCTCGACCCCATCGGACGTGGCCCGGGTCGAAGACCGGACTTACATCTGCACCCGCCGCAAAGGCGCTGCCGGCGGCACGAACAACTGGATGGACCCCAAGGAAATGAAGGCCATCCTGAAGCCAAAGTTCACCGGCTGCATGAAGGGCCGCACCATGTATGTGATTCCTTTCTGCATGGGGCCCCTCGACTCGCCTTTGGCGAAGATCGGCATTGAAATCACCGATAGCGCATACGTCGTCGTCAACATGCGCATCATGGCCCACATGGGCAAGAAGGTGCTCGACCGCCTCGAAGCAGAAGCCGCAGGCGAGATCCCGGCCAAGCGTGACGGCCACGGCAATTTCATCCCCTGCGTCCACACCGTCGGCGCCCCCCTGGAACCCGGCCAACAAGACGTCACTTGGCCCTGCAACGAAGACAAATACATCTGTCACTTCCCTGAAACCCGCGAGATCTGGTCCTACGGATCGGGCTACGGTGGGAATGCCTTGCTCGGCAAAAAGTGCCTGGCCCTGCGGATCGCCAGCAACATCGCCCGCGAGCACGATTGGATGGCCGAACACATGCTGGTCGTCGGTATCGAATCGCCAGAAAAGGAAAAGACCTACATCGCTGCAGCCTTCCCGAGCGCTTGTGGTAAGACCAACCTCGCCATGCTCATTCCGCCGAAAGAATACGCGGACAAGGGTTGGAAGACCTCGATCATTGGCGACGACATCGCATGGATGTGGGGCCACGAAGACGGCAAACTCCACGCCATCAACCCAGAAACCGGATACTTCGGTGTCGCACCGGGCACGTCTTACGACACCAACCCGATCGCGATGGACTCGATGACAGAGAACGCGATCTTCACCAATGTCGCCCTCACGGATGACGGAGATGTCTGGTGGGAAGGCCTGACGAAGGAAGCTCCTGCTCACTTGATCGACTGGAAGGGCAACGACTGGACTCCCGGC
Source organism: Haloferula luteola (assembly GCF_014201715.1). Lineage (GTDB taxonomy): Bacteria > Verrucomicrobiota > Verrucomicrobiia > Verrucomicrobiales > Akkermansiaceae > Haloferula > Haloferula luteola. Next base: position 208,586 of record NZ_JACHFD010000005.1, on the reverse strand, counting down.
AGCGGCGAAAAGGCTGCGCATCCGAACGCCCGCTTCACCGCACCGGCCGAACAGTGCCCGACGATCGACCCTGAGTGGCAAAATCCCGATGGGGTGCCGATCTCGGCCATCGTCTTCGGCGGCCGCCGCCCGAACACCATGCCGCTCGTCTATCAGGCCTTCAACTGGTCACACGGCGTCTATGTCGGTGCCACCATGGGCTCGGAAGTCACTGCTGCAGCCATCGGTCTCAAAGCCGGCGTCCGCCGCGATCCCATGGCCATGCTCCCATTCTGCGGATACAACATGGCGGAATACTTCCACCACTGGTTGGACATGCGCGACAAGATCGAGCACCTGCCTCGCTTCTTCCACGTGAACTGGTTCCGTCTCGATGAAAACGGCAAGTTCCTGTGGCCCGGATATGGACAGAATATGCGGGTTCTCGAGTGGATCGTGAACCGCTGCAAAGGCCGCGTGCTGGGCCACGAAACACCGATCGGTTGGACACCTCACTTCACCGAATTCAACTCGGATGGCCTCGAAGGCTTCACCGAAGAGCAGTTCGACAAGTGCATGGCTTACAATCCGGACGAATGGGCCGAAGAGCTCGTCGACCAAGGTCGCCTGTTCCTGAAGCTCTACGATCTGATGCCGAAGGAAATCGTCTTCCAGCGCGAGCTTCTCGCCGCACGCCTCGCCTGAGGCACCATCTCGATCGCTCTCTTCCCTCTCAAGACGGCCCCCTTCCGGGGGTCGTCTTTTTTTCGGCCCGACAGCGGTCCTCCAGCACTCCCGCCAGAATCCACACCGCGAGCGCCCAGACACCCCCTAACATCCAGCCGGCCAGCACATCCGTCGGCCAATGCACACCCAAATAGACTCGACTCAATCCCACAGCCACCGTGACCCCCACAGAAACGGCCAGTACGAACGCCTGCACTCGACGCTTCGGTTGGGTCCGCGCCACCAAAATCCCAAGAGTCAGATACACCACAGCCGACATCATCGAATGCCCACTAGGGAAACTCGCACTCACCACCCGAGTTCCATGTTCCACCAAATCCGGGCGCGGTCGATCATAGCCCAGCTTCAGCAACTTCATCACCAGCATGGCCACCACCACGGCTCCCACACCCACCCACGCCAATCTCCGCTTCCCGGCAAACAAGGTCATTCCCCACGCGACCAAACAGATCAACGTCAACAAGGTTGCTCCTCCCAAAGCGGTGATATCTCGCGCAACTTCCGCTAACCCTTCCGGACCGACAGGACGATCCGCATGACCCTCCTGTCGCATCGCCAGAAGGATCGTCTCGTCCACTTTCCGCGTCTCAGCCTCCCCCACTTCCTCGGCAATTTCGAGGAAGCCGAAGGCTCCCCCTAACAGAACTACCGCGAGCATCGGCACGCCCCACCGGGCGCGCAACCACTGCCAGGTGCGAAGAACCTTGCCAGAGATCGATATCTCAGCCCCCATGAGAAAAACTCGGATACGCAGTCATCCCTCCATCGACGGTCACCGTCGTACCAGTGACGTAAGATGCCGCATCGGAAACCAACACTCGGGCAATTTGGGCAATTTCCTGAGGCTCACCCACTCGTTGGAGGGGAATCTTTGTTTTCAAATCCGCCATCCCCTTGGGATCATTGCGGACCTCCGCATTGATCGGCGTCGCAATCGCCCCTGGTGCCAATGCCACCACTCGAACCCCCACGTTCTGCAATTCAAGCGCCATGCTTCGGGTCATCATCGAGACTCCCGCCTTGGCAGCGCAGTAAGCCGCATGACCTGCCCAAGGAATCGTCTCGTGGACTGAAGTCACATTGAGCACGACCCCTTGGCGCGCCAAAATCATATCCGAGAGCACGGCCTGCGTGCACAAAAATGGCCCCCGAAGATTCACCGAGATCACCTTGTCCCACTCATCCAAGGAGATGGAAGCGACGTGAGCCTCGTCGCCATCCATTCCGGCATTGTTCACCAGAATGGCAATCCGCCCCAGTTCCTCGGAAATCGTCTTCATGTAAGAGGCGACCGAAACTGGATCAGTGACATCCAATCGTCCCACCCATGCCCGCGCTCCCGCTGCCCGCACCCGCGCCGCGGTCTCCTCCGCACCTTCACGATCGCTGTGGTAGGAAACGGCCACATCTGCTCCCGCTTGAGCCAACTCGATCGCAATCGCTCTGCCGATCCCTGAGTCCGACCCCGTGACCACCGCGACCCGATGGTCCAGTGACATCGATTTCATTTCGGCCATCGGATGAGGCCGCGTGGACTCACCCGCTCGAACTCCTTCCGCCTCGGCAGGAACGCTCATTTCCATGCCCGCCACCCCTGCAGGGTCTGTACCCGCCGCTGATACCTTGAAATCCAAGGCTTCTCCCTTCCGCTTCCATTGCAGAACACCATGTTGTCTCTTCGCTACCGTGCGATTTGAGACGCGAAGCCGAATGCCCACGGCTTCAACGTCACGACACTTATCAGGTCTGAGGCCCCTTCCACGTCGCGTCCTCTTAACCTCTCAAGGCTCCGATTCGATCATCGGCCGGAAATCTGCGAAGGGGTCAACGCGCGATCCGACCTCCCTCCATCCATGCCTCACGATCCTTTCCCTCCCATTTCCGCTTACGGAATCATTGGCGATCTTCGCACCGTCGCCCTGCTCGGACCCAACGGTGCCGTCGAATCGATGTGTTTTCCCCATTTCGATTCCCCATCCATCTTCGCTGCCCACGTCGATCGAAAAAATGGAGGACGATTTCAAATCGAACCGGTGCTCGACGACCGCGCAGAAAAGCAACTCTACCTTCCGGACACCAATGTCCTCATCACCCGCTTCCTCTCGGAAGATGGAGTGGCAGAAGTCTCCAGCTTCATGGCCCTGGACGAAGCCGACGAAGCCATCCCACAGGCCCTGGTGCGTCGCGCGAAGAGCGTCATCGGCGATGTCCGGTTTTCTCTCACCTTTGCTCCGAGGTTCGACTATGGGCGCGCCTCCCATCACGTCACCGCGCTGGACGCTCACACCTTGCTCTTTGAGTCCGATCAGGAAGTCCCGCTCCGTCTTCTCCTGCATTCCAGTGTCCCCCTCGAAATACGAAACCGTGATGGCGCCGCCGAGTTCCTCCTTCTCGAAGGAGAACATGCCTCCTTCATCATGCGCGAGGCGAATGCTCCCGATGCGGCTTCCTGCGGCCACGAGGGATACTCGGCAGATGCCTTCAAAAGGACCTGCAACTTCTGGCGCCGCTGGATCGGCCGTTGCCACTACAACGGCCGTTGGCGGGAATCGGTGCACCGTGCGGCTCTCGCTCTCAAGCTTCTTACCTCTCGCCAATACGGCTCCATCATCGCAGCGCCCTGCTTCGGATTCCCCAATGAAATTGGCGGAGTGCGCAATTGGGACTACCGTTACACATGGTTGCGCGACGCTTCCTTCAGCACCTATGCCCTCATGCGGCTAGGTTACACCGAAGAAGCCGGGGCCTTCATGAAGTGGCTCGAGGACCGGATCACCGAAGATGAGGACGACGCCACTTTGAAAACCATGTACCGCATTGATGGCTCCGACATCGACGGCGAGGTCCATCTCGATCATTTCGAGGGATACCGGCACTCCCGGCCCGTTAGAATAGGCTCCACCAATCACGATCAGAAACAGCTGGATATCTACGGGGAAGTCATGGACTCCATTGAGCTCTTCGACGCCACCGGCTCGCCCATTTCACATCGACTTTGGAGGAACATCCGCGAACTCGCCAACCATGTCTGCCGCCACGCTCATGAGGCCGATGCCAGCATCTGGGAAGTTCGCAGCGAAAACCGCCACTTCCTGTATTCCCGCATCATGAGCTGGGTTGCCTTGGATCGTGCCATCCGCCTGACAACCAAACGCGGACTCCCCGGGCCCGTCGCCGATTGGCAAAAGTCACGCGATGCCATTTACGAAGAGGTCTTCGACGAGTTTTGGGATCCAGATCAAGGCGCCTTTGTCCAATTCAAAGGGGGAACCGCCCTTGATGCTTCCTCCCTCGTCATGCCCCTGGTGCGCATGATCAGCCCAACCGACCCCCAATGGCTCCAGCACCTTGACGCCTTATCCCATACCCTGGTTCACGACTCCTTGGTCGATCGCTACCGCGTGGGTGAAGCCTTTTCCGACTGTTTGGAAGGCAAGGAAGGCAGCTTCTCCATTTGTTCGTTTTGGTACATTGAGTGTGTTTCGCGCTCCGGAGATCTGCAACGAGCCCGACTGCTTTTTGAAAAGATGCTCGGGTATGCGAGCCCTCTCGGACTGTTTTCCGAACAACTGGGGAAACGGGGCGAATGCCTCGGAAACATCCCCCAGGCATTCAGCCACCTCGCCATGATCAGTGCGGCTTTCGAACTCGACCATCGACTCAATGAAGAGCCTTCCTCCCGGATCAGTGGAGGCAAAGGTTGATCAGAAATCGATCGAATCCCCGTCCACAAATTCGTGCAGATCCTCATGCGATCTCACACGCAACAAGGCCTTCGCCTGGTCGGCATAGAACTTCGCAAACTCATCTGGCTTCATGGATTTTTGTTCCATCATCGCCAACTCAGACGCCAGCTCAGTCGGACCTTCCCGAGCGAGCGACCGACTCATCTGCCGGATGCACGTCCCATCTTCATAGTAGTAACGATCCTCCTTCCGGCTCCCTGAGATCTTTTCTGTTTCCCCTTCACCACCAGAAAAGTGCCAAGATTCTGAAACCACGTAGAGCAAAAACAACTCACCCTTCTTATAGTAGTAGTGGAAAGTGTAACCACCATGTTTCCCTTCCATCAATTCCAAGGTCACCGAGCTTAGACCCTGATCGAATTCACGATGGGTCGCCGTGACAGAGTAGCGCCCCCTTTGGTAATCTTGGTGGAGGGTCCGCACGCTCACCGCCTTACCCTCATCCATCGCGGCATGCCATCCCCGGATTCGGACCATGCGGGCCTCGACATCGCCAAACGACGCCATCGCCAACAATCCCCACATCCCCAGAGCCTTACCGATCATGACGAAAGACTGAGGAGGCTCTCAAACTCTGAAAAGCCCGGATTCTGTCGTTTTTCGCGTAACATTGGGTCATTCTTGGCCATACTATCGAAGATGATCCGCGCCTTCGCTTTGCTCCTCCTGCTGGTGACCGGCCTGCAGGCCGCTCCCGACAAACCCAATATCCTCTTTGTCTTCATCGACGACATGGGATGGGGGGATTTTTCCTGCTTTGGCAATGCACAGGTCGAAACTCAACACATCGACCAACTCGCATCCGAGGGGCTGCGATTTGAGCAATTCTACGTCAACTCCCCGATTTGCTCGCCATCACGCACTGCCATTTCCACGGGCCAATACCCGCAACGCTGGAAAATCCATTCCTACCTCGACAACCGCGCCCAGAACGAACGCCGCGGCATGGCCCAGTGGCTTGATCCGAAGGCCCCCATGCTCGCCCGCTACCTTCACCAGGCAGGCTACGCCACCGGCCACTTTGGCAAGTGGCACATGGGCGGCCAACGCGATGTCGCCGATGCCCCTCTGATCACCGAATATGGCTTCGATGCCTCGCTGACCAATTTCGAAGGACTTGGTCCGCGCGTGCTTCCGATCTGCGATCCGCATAACGGAAAACCTACCCATCCATGGGACCTCGGTAGCGCCGGCCTCGGACACGGACCCATCGAGTGGGAAGACCGCTCCAAGGTCACCACCCGCTTTGCGGAAGCCGCTTTGGATTTCATCAAGAAAGCCGAGTCTTCCGACACCCCTTTCTACGTGAATCTTTGGCCGGACGACGTCCATTCCCCCTTCTTCCCGCCTGGCAACCGCCAAGGCGACGCCAAGCGCAAACTCTATCAGCGTGTCCTCGATTCCGCCGATGAGCAACTCGCACCAATCCTCGACTACGTCCGTCGTAGCGAGAAGCTCCGAGGCAACACCGTCATCGTCGTCTGCTCCGACAACGGCCCGGAACCCGGGGCCGGGACCGCTGGCCCCTTCAAAGGACACAAAACGGAACTCTACGAAGGGGGCGTTCGCTCGCCTCTCATCGTCTGGAGTCCAGGCTTTCTCGCTGCCGATCAGGCGGGAAAAACTAACACCCAATCGGTGCTCGCAGCCATCGACCTCGTCCCCTCCTTACTCGAACTGGCTGGAGTCGAAGCCCCCGACGCCCATTTCGATGGCCAAGCCCGTCTCGCGACCTTTCTTGGAAAGTCGACGGAATCTCGCGACAAGCCGCTCTTCTTCCGCCGCCCCCCGGATCGTCCAGGCAACGAAAACCAGGACCTTCCCGATCTCGCGGTCCGCGACGGCCAATGGAAGCTCCTCTGCGAGTATGACGGCTCCGAACCCCAACTCTACAACTTGGACAGCGATCGCGAAGAAACTCAAAACCTCGCCTCCAAGAAGCCCAAGATCGTGGCTCGCCTGACCCGCGAACTCCTCGCCTGGCACCAAGCCATGCCGGCCGACAAAGGATCCGATTTCGAACGCCCCTAAGCTTTTGACAAACTGCTGACCCATTCCCAGCCGCGATCTTCTATCGTGGCTGGGTGATGAAATCCTTCGCTCCCATCCTCTGCCTGCTCGCCGCCAGCTTCCTCCATGCTCAAACGGAAGCTGACCCCTTCAAAACCCAAACCGACGCACCTGCCGAACCGCGGTGGGAAGGACCTCAACAGGTCTCTTGTTGCTTTGAGGTGTTCAAACTCGATCAGAAATCAGCAGCCGAGCAACTCGCCCAGCGAACCCCAGATATCGAGTTCTACGAATCCTTGGTGAAACAGGCCACCGGCGGAACCCTTCAAAGGGAAGTCCTGATGATTGTTCGGGCCCGTTCAGGGGAAAAAGCGACGGCCAAGTCCGCCAGCGACTTCATCTTCCCCACCGAATACGACGCGATCGTCAATCGCCCCCCGCAAGACCCTTCAGCCTCGGCGGACAGTCCCGAAGCCACCTCTCTCAGCCTCGCTCTCCCCTCTGGTTCCGAGAACCCGATTCTGAAACCCTGCGCCTTTGAAACCCGGGAATTGGGGCTCACCGCCGAAATTTCCCCCAACCTCGGAATGAATGGTGAGATCATTGACCTTTCCGTCAACTTGGAGCGGGTTCTCCATCATGGAAATCAAGCCTATGGCAACGGGCTGGCTCGCGTCGAAATGCCGATCTTCGATCGCCAGGAAATCCGCACAGCGCTGACCTGCCGGGTCAATCGACCCCTCCTCATCGGCAGCTTCAACCCCTCTTCCCATACCCCAAATCCAGACTCGCCGAGTGAAGTCTGGTTGGTATTCATGACGGCCACACTTTCCCGGCCGTGATGCGTCCCGCATGGTTCACCCTACTCCCCATGTTTGCCTTGGCGTTGCTCACCGCCATCGCCGCCGAGCGCCTGGCCCGGCGCACTGAGGAGAACCGCACGCCCATCGATCGCGACCAACTGCTGGCCCTCGACGATGTTCTGCGTCAGGAGTTCGCACGGCTCGACTCCCTCTTCCGTGGTTACCTCCAACGGGATGCTCAGGACCTCCTTTACCGGGGACACCTGAGCGACCCCGGCGCGGGAGTCCGTCGGATTCAACTGTTTCGGAAAAAGGGCCCCGAACGCATCTACGATCCTCGACCTCAGGAAGTCGGCCCGCCGGAAATCACTCTCGTCGACGCCCGTTCTCCCTTCAATCCTGACCACGCTGTTGTCCTTGAAAGAGACTGGCTCGATCGGCCAATACCAGAGCAAGGCGTGTGGCTTTCCACTCCCAGCTCCGACTACAAAATCCACCTTTCTCGCCCTGAATCCGGAGTCCTTTGCGCCGCTCTGATTCACCTTCCTGAAGTGCAAGAACGACTCGCATCCCACCTTCAAAACTGGCTCCGCGAACCCGCTGGGCCCCTCAAGCAAACTGGAGCATCGTTCCGCATCGAAGCTCCCCACGGAGATTCCGTCTACTCGATCGGACCTTCTCACGAAGGCCCTGCAGCCGCCATTTTACCGATCCATACCTTTTCCGGAACTTGGCAAATCCGCGGCTGGGACCGGGTGACTCAGAACCACGATCACGATCCAGCCACCCTGGCGACCGGGTGGGGGTTCTCCCTCATCCTCGCCGCCTGCGGTCTCCTGCTCCACCGTCAACAACGCCGCGCCCTCCAACTTGCTTCGGAGCGAGTCTCCTTCGTCAACCGCGTCTCGCACGAACTCGGATCCCCCCTCACCAATCTCTCCCTCAATCTCGATCTCGCTGACGACGCAATCGACCAAGACCGAACCGCGGCCCATCAACGCCTCAGCTTGGTCCGCGAGGAGATCGCGCGACTCTCACGGCTCGTCGCCAACGTTCTCACTTTTTCCCGCCGCGAACGAAACGCGCTCCAACTCTCCCCCGTTCGATGCCTGCCCGACGAGATCCTTATGCGCGTAGCCGATACTTTCGCCCCTGCCCTCGAACGACGAGGAATCCAGCTGGAACGATCCCTTGCCTCCGGAGTTGCCGTGATTCTCGATCCCGATGCCCTCGAGCAAATCGCGGGCAATCTGCTTTCGAACGTCGAAAAATACGCCGCCTCGGGGCACCGAGCGACGCTCATTTCGGCATGGCAAAATGGAGTCTTTTCCCTGACCGTTTCCGACCTCGGCCCTGGCATCCCGCCCGCCGACCAAGAACGCATCTTTCGGCCTTTCGAACGGGTTCACTCCAGCACTCACGAAGGCTCCAGCGGCACGGGTCTCGGCTTGGCGATCGGCCGTGAGCTTGCCCGCCGCCATGGCGGCGACCTCCATCTCCGGAAATCGCATCGTGGAGCCCGATTCGAACTCCAAATCCCCGCTCCCGCGGCGGAACCCCTTCACCGTCGATTCCAAGTGGCATGACCATCCTCATCGCTGAAGACGACCCCATCACCCTCGAAGCCCTCGCGACCTGCATCGAACGCGAAGGCTTTGCTACCCTCCGCGCCCCGGACGGACGCGCCGCCCTCGAAATGTGGCGCCTTCACCAGCCAGATCTCCTGTGTCTCGACATCATGATGCCGGGTCTCGATGGCTATTCCCTCTGCCGCCGAGTCCGCGAAAGTGATCGTGAGGTGCCCATCCTATTTCTTTCCGCCAAAAACCAGGAAATCGACATCGTCGCTGGCCTCGATCTCGGCGCCGATGATTTCATCCGCAAGCCCTTCACCCGCCATGAAGTCCTTGCCCGCATTCGCGCTGCACTCCGACGCAGAATCGGCACCGCCCCGGGCTCATTTTCCGTCGGTCCCCTGGTGATTCACCCCTCCCGCCAATGCGCCCTGCGTGGAGGAACTTCGATTGAGCTGACTCCCAGAGAAATCTCCATCCTTCGCCTGCTTCACCAACATCGCGGGGAAGCCGTCAGCCGAGATGCCTTCTTCGATACCTGCTGGGGTTCGGACTATTTCCCCGACTCCCGCACTCTGGATCAGCACATCTGCGTGCTTCGGCGGAAGATCGAAGCCAATCCCTCCGACCCCGACCTCATCCTGACGGTCCGCAGCATCGGCTATCGGCTCGGAATGAGTGCCTGACACCCGGCAGGTGGCCGCCATCCCGCCTCCTGATCCCTTTGGGATCCGCTTGGGGTCGGGCCCCGTCATTCTTATCTCGAAAATCTCCTCGCGCCCCCAATCACTCTTTCACGCCCAATCAAAAACTGACGCGGATCGTTTGTAAGCCAGCGCCGGAGTAGGAAGTATTCCTGCCACCAAGATGCTCAACCCACGAATCGCACTTCTGACCCTCGTCGGCACCCTTGCCGTCCACGCCGCTCCCACCATTACCAACCCGATTGGAGAAGGGGCCGATCCTTGGTTAACCCGAGAGGGAGACCAGTACGTTTGGTGCCAGTCCGAAGGCAATCGTGGCGTCTCCTTGTGGTTGGCCGATCATCCCGGGTCCCTCGGCACCCGCCACGTCGTCTGGATGGCCCCTGAGTCCGGCCCCTTTTCAAAGGAAGTTTGGGCCCCTGAAGCCCATTTCATCGACGGACATTGGTACATCTACTTCGCCGCCGACGATGGCAACAACGCCAACCACCTTGCTTATGCCCTCGCCTCCAAAGGCAAAGACCCTTTGGGACCGTACGAGCTGCACGGACCGTTTGCCACTGGAGAGGGTCCTGACGGCAAGTCGCCCAACATCTGGGCCATCGACATGACCGTTCTTGAACTCGACGGAAAACAGTTCGCCATCTGGTCGGGCTGGGATGCCCCCGGCACCGACCGTCAGTATCTCTACATCGCCCCCATGAAGTCCCCGGTCGAACTCTCGGGGCCTCGGGTCTTGCTGTGCGACAACGCCGACTACCTCTGGGAACGCACCGAGGAAACTGCCACCTCCCGGGGACTCAACGAAGGGCCCCAGATCCTCCAACACGATGGCCGCACCTTCGTCGTCTACTCCTGCGGTGCCTCGTGGGATACGACCTACAAACTCGGAATGCTCGAACTCACGGGAGAAGATCCGCTCGATCCGGCAGCTTGGACGAAATTTCCCGAACCGGTGTTCCGCAGCACGGAAGACACCTTTGGCGTCGGCCATGGCTCGTTCGTAACCAGTCCCGATGGCTCCGAGTGGTGGCACGTTTATCATGCCAAACGCTCACGCAATCCCGGTTGGCAGCGGGCGATCTTCGCCCAGCCATTCACCTTTACCCCCGAGGGATTGCCTGATTTCGGGCAACCGGTCGTGGCAGGTTCATCGCTCCCCTTGCCCAGCGGTGCCACCTCATCCGCGATCTCTCTACCCTTCCGCAGCAACCTGCGGGAAAAGGATGCTCTTGAGGCCTTTGCCTACTATGGCCACCAACAGTTCATCACCCAGGAAAAGGACGGTGTCCACCTCGGCGTGATTCCCGCAGCACCCGTCAATGACTACCGATGCGGCGAGAAGCTGGTGCTGCGCGGTGGCGATCTCTCCGATTTCAAAGCTTCCGTCGACATCGCTTGGGTTCACGGTGAGCGCGATGCCGGCCTGCTTTTCCGGATTACCGAACCCACCGTCGGATTCGACGCCCAAAAAGGTTACTTTGCCGGCATTCTTCCTGGGCAAAACCGCGTCATCCTCGGCAAGACCGATGGCAAAAATTGGACCGAACTTGCCGCTTCCGATCTGCCCAAAAAACTGAGCGGAAAAGCCACACTCGGCGTCACCGCCCAAGGCAATCAACTCACAGTTTCCGTCGACGGAAAAACTCTCATCGACTTCAAGGATGACTCCTGGAGTCACGGCAGCGTCGGCCTTCGCGTCGTCGATACCCACGCCAGCTTCCACAACTTCTCGCTTTCCAAGCCATGATTCGCCTCTCCTCCCTTCTGTTTCTTCTCGTACCTCCCGCAATGGGCCAGCAAGCTCCAGTCGCCAACCGTGAACCGTTGGCGCCAACCCCCATGGCCGCGCTGCCCCTCGGCAGTATCGAACCTCAGGGCTGGCTGCGGACCCAAATGGAACTTCAGCGCAGTGGCCTCTCAGGACACGCCGAAGAGTTGCTACCCGCCGTGTCACCCGATTCTGCCTGGCGTGGGGGCAAGGGCGAGGACTGGGAAAAAGGCCCCTACTATGTGAAGGGGCTCATCCCCTTGGCCTGGGGACTCAACGACGAAACCCTCAAAAATGAAGCCATGGCTTGGATCGAACCCATCCTCGCCAGCCAGCGCGAAGATGGATTCTACGGCCCGGCGAGCAACGACGACTGGTGGCCCCGAATGGTCGTCAATCACCTGCTACGCGACTATCAGGAAGCCAGCGGAGACGAACGCGTCATCCCATTCCTCACCCGCTATTTCCTCCACATGGGACGGGAACTCCCCGGGCGCCCCCTCAGGGACTGGGGGAAATCCCGTGCCGGCGATGACATCGAAACGCTTTTCTGGCTCTACAACCGCACCGGCAACCAGGAACTCCTTCCCGTGGCCAAGCTTCTGTCCGAACAGGCCTATCCCTGGACGGAAATCTTCACCGACAACACCTTCCTCACCTACGAAGAATTTCAGCCACGCCACGGCGTGAACATCCCGCAGGCGATCAAAACTCCTGCACTGATTTCGTTGATGTCCCATCGCGAGGAAGACCGCGCCGCCTACGCCAAAGGTCAGGCCAACCTGATGCGAGATCATGGCCTCTCCGTCGGGATCAATTCGGGCACCGAGTTCCTCGCTGGCCGTAGCACAGTCGAAGGCATTGAACTGTGTTCCGTCGTCGAACGCATGCTGAGCGACGCGACCGTCGCCCGCATCCTCGGCGACCCTTCCGTTAGTGATCACCTTGAGCGCATGGCTTTCAACGCCTTGCCCGGCTCCCTATCGCCCGACATCCACCAACACGTTTACTACTGCGTTCCCAATAACGTCGTCGCCGCTCTCGGGCCGAAAGGCTATGATCAGGATCACCACAACGCCACCAATCCGTCGCCGATCTCCGGATTCCCCTGCTGTTGCTACAACTTCCACATGGGCTGGCCGAAACTGGCTCAAAATGCCTGGGCTGCCACGGCAGACGGCGGCCTCGCGCCCTTGGTCTACGTCCCCACGACGGTGAACACGGTACTTCCCGATGGCACACCGGTCCGCATCGAAGAGAACACCACCTATCCTTTCGGAGACACCATCACCTTCACCTTCCATCTCGAAAAGCCCATGCGCTTTCCTCTTGCGCTGCGGCAACCCGGCTGGTGCGAGGCCCCGACCCTGTCAATCAACGGCGAAAGCATCCCTTTTACCGATCGCATCACCGATCATGAATGGAAGGAAGGAGATACCGTCGAGCTGAAGCTTCCCCGCAAAGTCCGCGCGGAGGAAGGCATCAAGCACACCCTCGCCTTCCTCTACGGCCCCCTCCTGCTTTCCTTGAAAGTCGACGAAGACTGGGAATCCATGGGCCAACCTCCACTGGCCTCATTCGACGCCTACAACATCAAGTCCACCTCACCCTGGAACTATGCTCTTGAGGTGGATCCCTCCTCGCCCGAGTCCTCGATTGCCGTCGATGTCGCACCGCTCGAAGGCAATCCCTTCGATCCTGCACACACTCCCATCCACGCCCGTGTCCGCGGCAAACTCCTCCCTGAGTGGGATCTTGCCTGGCATGGCCGCCTCGCCAATGACCCGCCCACCAGCCCAGTGACCAGCGCTGGCCAGGACAAGGAGCTCACCCTCGTCCCCTTCGGCAGCCAAATGTTGCGGGTGACGAGCTTTCCGACCGTCGGCCAAAAGCCTGAATCCGCCCGCGAATTCGCCGACGATTTCGCGGACGGCAACTTCGACGGATGGCTGACCTATGGAGGCAGTTGGTATGTCCTCGACGGCCGTCTTCAGCCCGCTACCAACGCCCATTCAGGCTCCTTCGGCTCCTTCGGGGTCAAAGCCGTGGCGGTCGATACCGACTTTCGCGACTTCAGCTACGAGGCGGTGGTCTCCATTGGCGATGCCGGTGATTCGGGCCTGATTTTCCGTGTCAGCGAGCCCGCCATGGGGCCCGATGCCTACCAAGGCTACTACGCAGGAATCCGCGCCACCGACGATCGAATTGTCCTCGGCAAAGCCGGCGGCTCCTGGACCGAGTTGGCCAGCCATTCGCAACCCATCGATGCCGACCACGATTACCGCCTCAAAGTCGAAGCCGTCGGACCGAAAATCCACGTGTTCCTCGACAACCAGCTCGTGATCGAAGCCGAGGACGGCACGTTCCAACATGGCATGATCGGAGTGCGCAACTACAGCGCTCAAACCGACCGACTGCTGGCCCAATTCACCGACATCAAGGCGCAGGCTCGATAAGACCCGCCATCGACAGCGCGCCGCCGGGGCCCTAGCCTCCGCGGCGTGACTGCCAACGATCTCACGCTCCTCGGCCATTCCGAGAATCGACTGCCCAGTTCGCCGGATGAGGCGAAACTGGAAACCTTCCCCAATTGCCGGCCCGGCCGGCGGTTTTGGATCCACCTCGATTGCCCCGAGTTCTCCTCCCTCTGCCCGGTCACAGGCCAGCCCGACACCGCGCACATCGTCATCCGCTACGTCCCCGGGGAACGTTGCGTGGAGACGAAATCGCTCAAATTCTACCTCGCCTCCTTCCGCAATACCCCCTCATTCAATGAGGTCATCGTCAATCGCATCCTCGATGACCTCGTCGCGGCTCTCGACCCCACCGAGCTCCACGTCAGCGGAAAATTCGGTGCCCGCGGCGGCATCCAGCTCACCTGTGAGGCCAGCCACCCGGCAGCATGAAAGCGATCGTTCTCCTGAGCGGCGGCATGGACTCCGTGACCGCCTTCCACCACGCCCTCAACGAACATGAGGTCGTCGCCGCCCTCTCCTTCGACTACGGTTCCAAGCACAACGCCCGCGAGATCCCTTTCGCCCAGCTCCACGCAAACAACGCCGGTGTGCGCCACGAAACCATCGAGCTCGGCTTCATGGACCGGCATTTTCAGTCCGACCTCCTCCATAGTGGCGGGGAAATCCCCGATGGGCACTACGCAGAGGCGAACATGAAGCGCACCGTCGTCCCCTTTCGCAACGGGATCATGCTCGCGATTGCCTGTGGGTTCGCTGAAAGCGTCGAAGCGCAAGGACTTGTCATTGCCGCTCATTCTGGCGATCACGCCATCTACCCCGATTGCCGCGAGCCATTCATGGCAGGCATGGCCACTGCCATGCGCGAAGGAACCTACGCCCGCATCGAACTCCTGCGACCCTTCATCGATCTCGATAAAACCGCCATCGCCCGCCGTGGAGCCGAGCTCGGAATCGATTTCTCCACCACCTGGTCCTGCTACAAAGGCGGCGATATCCATTGCGGCACCTGCGGCACCTGCGTCGAGCGACGCGAAGCTTTCCTGCTCGCCGGGGTGCCGGATCCGACCCGCTATCTTGTCACTCCACCCCTACCCAGCGCCCCGGAAAGCTGAAAAGACGAGACCTTGCGTCCGTATCGCTCCTCCGGCGCGGCTCTTGCGTTGCCAGCTAGGGCCATTAAGCTTTTGCCCACCCCTTCTTATGATGCGGTCCGCCATTCTCTCCCTTTCCTCCATCGCCCTGTTGCTTCCTGCCTCCGCGGCCGACGCCGAGGCCCCTGCCGAAGCCGCCAGCTTCGACTTCATGCAGCTCATCGATCGAGGAGGTCTCATGATGTATCCCCTCGCCCTCCTTTCTGTGGCGGCCATGGTGCTCATCCTCCTCTATCTCCTCACCATCCGCCGCAACGCCGTCGTCAGTGATCGATTCATGAACACCGCCGAGGCCCTCATTCGCAAACGCGACTTCCAAGGGCTCATCGGCTATTGCCACCGCCAAGGTCAGTGCATGGCCCGCATCACCCAGAAAAGCCTCGAATTCATGACCCGCAATGAGAATGTCTCGTTCTCTGAGGTTCGGGAAATCGCTGAATCCGAAGGGTCCCGTCAGGCAGGTTTGCTGGGATCGCGCATCACCTATCTTGCCGATATCGGCTCGATCGCGCCCATGGTCGGCCTGCTCGGCACCGTCCTCGGCATGATCAAAAGCTTCCTCCACATCTCCCAAGGGAACTTTGAAGGAGTGAAACAAATGCAGCTCGCCTCCGGAGTTTCGGAAGCCCTCGTCACCACGGCGGCCGGACTCAGCATCGGCATTCCTGCGCTCGTCTTCTACTCGATCTTCCGCGGCCGGGTTCAGCGCTATGTCTCTGAGCTCGAAGCAGCCACCACTCACTTGATGGCGATGCTGCACGCTCAAACTCACCTCCAACAGCCCGAGCGCCGTCAACCGGAACCCGCGCCGCGCCGCAGCGACGAATACGCCATGCCCCTCCCCTCCTCTCCGCTGGCCGGAGACCGGCCCGACCTTCACGGCATCTGATGAAATTCCAGAACCGAGAGCCGCAGCCCGCGGGCATGCAGTTGGCACCGATGATCGACATCGTGTTCCTTCTGCTCATTTTCTTCATCGTTACCTGGCAGTTCTCCCGGGAAGAAATGGACCTGAAGATCGCCGTCCCAACCTCGGAAGAGGGGGCCGATCCCCAACGCGTCCTCGGTGAAATCATCCTCAATGTCCGCACCGACGGCACCGTTTCGGTCTGGGGGCAGACGAAAACCCACGCCCAACTCGCCGAAACCCTCTCACAGATTTCCGCTCAGCACGAAAACCAACCCGTACGCATCCGTGGCGACGCCGGCACCCCCTTCCAAGAAATCGTCAAGGTGATGGACGTCTGCCAGCGCTCGGGCATTTGGAACATTTCCTTTGCCACTCAGAAGCCAGTTGAGGAATGATGCCCGGGCGGGAGTTCCCGTGGCAAATCGCTCTTTCCGTGGCGCTATGTCCCTAAGGGCGTGGCTTGCCAATTGCTCCCCCTTCCCTTTCATTCGACCGCCATGCGCCGCCTTCTCGCCCTCGCCCTGCTCGCTCCCTTCCCGGGGCTGGCTCAGGATGCCCCGCGCGCCGTCCCCGTCGACCCATCGCTGGTTCAGGACCCCGCACAGGATTGGTTCCAGCACGGCCGCAATGTCTACGAATCGGCCAAGCGCGCCAGCGGCCAGACTCAACTCGATCTTTACTCCCGCGCCGCGGAGATCTTTTCCCAATACCTCACCAACTTCCCCGGCCACGAAAATGCCGAAGCCGCTTGGTGGTACCTTGGCCAGTCCTGCTACAGCACCGGCCGCATCGATGAAGCCAAACGCGCCTTCCACACGCTCCTCAATCGCTTCGGGAAAGGTCGCTACGCCGCCGCCGCCGCCTACACCCTGGCTGCCGATCATTTCAACAATCGCCAATACGGCCTCGCTGCCACCTTGTTCGAAAAACAGGCCGCCATCGCCACCCAACCTTCCGATCGGCTCCGCGGTCACTACTACGCCGCCAAAAGCTACGAACTTCTGGGCCAGTCCAGGCCCGCCTTGCAGCACTTCAAAACCGTGCTCAACGACGCCGACCCGTCGAACGTCTATCGCACCAAGGCCGCACTCGACTATGGCCGCCTGATCGCAGCCGGGGGCGACCATGCCGAGGCCCTCCAACTGTTCGAACAAGTCGTCAATTCCAAGACCGAATCGGCCGAAACCCGCGGCAAAGCCGCCCTGGCCGCCGGTGCGACTGCCGCCAAACTCGGTCGCTTCGACGATTCGGAACGCTACTTCCAGCTCATCCTTCGCACACCCGGGATGGAAGCCGAGCGGGTCGAGGCCCAAATCGCCATGATGGCCGCCCAGTTCGAGCAAAAGAACTACCGTGAGGTCATCAAAATCTTCCAGAGCAGCACCCTCACCGGCGAAGGCGAAGTCGAATCCCGCCGCCTGATGCTCGCCGCCCGGGCTTTCATGATGCTCGATCGCAACGCCGATGCCATGCCGCTCTTCCGCCAGGTCGAGCGCTTGGAACCCCCAACATCGGATCGCGCTTTCGACGCCGCCTACTACCGCTTGCTCTGCTTCTACCGAATCGAAGGCCGCCACGTCCTTGATCAGGTGGATGCCTTCCTTCAGCTCTACGGAGAGAAATTCTCCAAAGATCCGAAACTGCAAACCGCTCGGCTCATGAAGGCCGAGACCTTGTTTGCCGAAGGCAAAGTCGAGGACGCCGCCAATGCCTACCGCGAAATCGAAAGCAGTCTTCTCTCCGAGAAAAATCGCGTCGGCCTCGAATACCAACGCGGACGCTGCCTATTTGAAGCCAACGACTACGCCGCGGCCATCCGCTCACTCTCCAGCTTCATCCAGGCAAATCCTAGCGATTCACGGACCGCCACCGCCCTCGCAACCCGCGGCCGCGCCTACCTCGAAACCGGAGAAAACGCCAAGGCCCTCGCGGACTTCAACGCGGTCATCGCCGCCTCCGAGGACCGCAGCCTCCTCACTCTCGCCTATCTCGACGCCGCCGAAATCTGCAAACGCGACGGCAATCTCAAACAGATGGTCGACTACTTTCAGCGCTTCCTCGAAGCCGAGTTGACGACCGACCCCGATGCCATCGCCAAAGCCTGCTATTGGACCGGATGGGGTCTCGTCAAAACCAGCGCCGGCGCCAAGGCCATCGACTATCTCACCCGCGCCCGAGAAGTCGCTCCCAAACGCTACAACAAGCACGCCGGACTGCTCCTCTGCCTCGTCTACCTCTCCGAGAAAAACCGCGAGAAGCTTATCCCTGAAGTCGGACTTGCCATCGAAGGCGGCTATGCCATCGACCTCCCCGAGCCCCTCATCCGATGGGCCGCTGATCAGGCATTCAGCAGCGAGGATTTCCTCAATGCCGCCCGATTCTACGACCTCATTGCCGATGGCGAAAACCCCGAACTCGCGCCCAAAGAAGTCTGGCGCTTCCTCGGGAAAGCGCGACTTCGCTCCGGAGATGCGGCTGGTGCGCTCACCGCCATCGACCATGCCTTGCAGACCGAGGAAGACCCTGCTTGGAAGG
Organism: Haloferula luteola; assembly: GCF_014201715.1. Lineage (GTDB taxonomy): Bacteria > Verrucomicrobiota > Verrucomicrobiia > Verrucomicrobiales > Akkermansiaceae > Haloferula > Haloferula luteola. The sequence goes on along the minus strand of NZ_JACHFD010000005.1, from coordinate 190,179 downwards.
CCGATGGACTCGCAGATCGAGCCTCCGCCCTTCTCAAACTCGGAAAGTCAAAAGAGGCAACTCAAGCCGTCGAAGAAGGGCTCGCCCTCCGCCCGGAAGGTCGCACCGGAGCCCAACTCAATCTCGTTCGCGGAGACATCTTCCTCGCAGAAAACCAAGCTCAGGAAGCCGTCCGTGCCTACATCCTTCCCGTAGAGCTCATGGACGATAGCGATCAGGTCGTCAAACCCCTCGCCTACCACAAGCTCATCCTCGCACTCAAGGCCGCCGGCAACACCGCCGATGCCACCCAGTATGCGACCGAGCTCAAACGGAAATACCCAAATTGGTCACCTCCTCAGGACTGATCGATCACCCGGACCTCATCCGCCTGCAGCAGCGTCAAGAGACCCTCCTCGGTTTTTAGGACCAGTTCGCCACCCGCTCCGATCTCCTCAACCACTCCCTCCCGAGGTCCCGATGGGGTTTTCAATGCCACCCTCTTTCCGCTGAGATAACAACGCTGTCTCAAAGCTCGGATCAGCTCAGGAAACCCCGCTCCGATCTCCGCGGTCCGCGCCTTCAAGGCGACCAGAATAGCGAGCAGCACCACCTCCGGATCCATCTCCAAGCCCGTCGCCAACTTCAAAGAACTCGCCTCAATTCCCTCAGGAAACTGCGTGGCGTTCACGTTCAGGCCGATCCCAACCACCGCGACTTCCCCCGCAGCCTCGACTAAAATCCCACAGGCCTTTCGCCCGCCCAACATCACGTCATTGGGCCACTTCACCTCCGCCTCGACACCCAGTCGACTCAAGGCCTCTGCGACTGCCAAGCCGGTCGCCAAAGCCAATCTCGGCCAAAGCGCTTTCGGTTCGGGGGGCCTCAACGCCACCGAAAACGTCAAACCCGCCCCCGGCTCACTCAGCCACGGTGCCCCTCGTCGACCTCGCCCTGCGGTTTGCCTCTCCGCCACCAACACCGCTCCATGGGCGGGCTGGCGACGCTTCCAAGCTTCACTCGTCGAATCGATCTCTACGATTCGCTCAATCTGCCAATCTCCCAAACCGTTCATGAAGTTTCCAAGGGCACAAAATCCAGCCCCAGATCCAGCGCCTTCACCGAATGGGTGATGGCGCCTACAGAGATGTAATCGACCCCCGACTCCGCAAGTCCCGCCACGGTTTCAAAACTCACTCCACCGCTGGCTTCCAACCGGGGAAACGCGCGCTCACCGCGCATCTCCACCGCCTTCTTCAGCTCAGCCGCCGTCATGTTGTCGAGGAGGATGTGATCCACGCCCTCCATCCCTAGAAAGGCCTCCACCTGCTCCAGAGAATCCGCCTCCAATTCCACTTCCATGCCCGGCTTTTCCGCCTTCACTCGCCGAATCGCTGCCTGCAACGAATCCAAATCATGTTCGGCCACCAGGTGATTGTCCTTCACCATCACCCGATCATACAGCCCCATCCGATGGTTCGTTCCTCCGCCCGAAGCCACCGCTGCTTTTTCCAACTGCCGCCACCCTGGAGTGGTCTTGCGGGTATCAAGAATTCGCGCCCGCTGCCCTTCCACTGCCTTCACATATTTCGCCGTGGCAGAGGCCACTCCCGAAAGCCGTTGCAGGAAATTCAATGCGGTCCGCTCCGCCGTCAGCACCGAACGGGCCGATCCCTCGATCGCCAAGACGTGGGCACCACGCGTCACGCGAGCTCCGTCACCCAACATCGGACGCACATCGATCGCATCATCCACCCGCCGGAAAACCTCCGCCGCTACCGGCACCCCGGCCAGAACCCCTTCCTCTCGGGCCACGATGAAGGCCCGTACCTTCCGCTCCTCCGGCACAAAATACGCGGACGTCACATCGCCCTCGCCGATATCTTCCGCCAGGGCCGCATCGATCAACCGCAACACATCATCGTTCACGCCCATCAACCTAACGACTCCGCCTCCCTTGCCAATCCCGAAGGATGCACAAGATCCCGGGGGTCGCTCAGGAACCGGCCCATTCCCGGATCGCGGTCACCAGTCCTGGAATGTCATGCTTCTTTGCCTCGAAGGCAGGCTCCACGCCATGCTTTCGCAAAGTCTCGCTCGTTACCGGACCAATGCTCCCAGCCACACAGCCCACCGGCCAGGGCATGCCTAGCTGGAAAAAGTGGTCCACTGTCGAACTGGAAGTGAAAGTGATCAGATCCGCACCCTCCGATTGCAGCTTTGCCACGGCCCCTGTCGGATCCTCCGTTTCCGGCACCGTACGGTACGCCACGCATTCATCGACAATCGCTCCAAGCGCCGTCAATCCGTCGAAAACCACGTCCCGCGCTTCCGCCGCCCGCACCCACAGTACCGTAAGATTCTCGATCGACTCCTCCGCAAACGCCTCCACCAATCCTTCGGCGACATACTTTTCCGGGATCAAATCCACTCCGAAGTGGTATTCCCGAACCTTCGCTGCCGTACCTTCACCGATCACCGCAATCTTCGGATTCCCCAAACTTCGGGCATCTTCATACACCGCGAAAAACCCATCAAAAAACCGCTGCACCCCGTTCGGACTGGTGAAAACCAACCAATCATACTCGTGGGCATTCGCCACCCCTTCGGCAAACCCTTGGCGGTCTTCAGGGAGCTCAATCCGGATCGTCGGCAACTCGATCACGTCCGCCCCCAAGCCCGCCAGTTCACGGCTCAAACCCCCAGCCTGCTCACGCGTCCGTGTCACCACGATCCGCCTGCCAAACAAAGGTCGGCGCTCAAACCATTGGATCTTCGCCCGCTCTTTCACCACATCCCCCACCACGGCGACGGCCGGACTTTGAAAATCGGCTGCCTCGGCCAAATCCGCCATCGTTCCCAGCGTCCCCACCAACGTTTTCTGCGAACCAGTCGTCGCCCACCGCACCAGCGCCATCGGCGTCTCCGGATCGGCTCCTCCTGCCACTAAGGAATCGGCAATCGCTCGCAGTCGAGCCACGCCCATCAGGAATACCTTGGTTCCTGGGGCCTTCGCCAACTGCGCGTAGTCGATCGAACTGTCCTCCTTCGTCGGGTCCTCGTGACCCGTGAAAATAGTCAGCTGGGAACAATGGTCCCGATGCGTCACCGGAATGCCGGCATACGCCGGTCCACCGATCGATGAGCTGATTCCCGGAACAATCTCAAAAGCCACGCCCGCGGCGGCCAACTCCGCCGCTTCCTCCCCACCACGGCCGAAAATCATCGGATCGCCCCCCTTCAGCCGCACCACGTGCTGCCCCGCTTGAGTCCGCTCGACGATCAAAGCATTGATCGCCTCCTGGCTCATTGCATGGTTCTTCGCACGCTTCCCCACATACACCTTCTCGGCGCCCTTCTTCATCCAGCGCAGGATCTCCGGGCTGCTCAAGGCATCGTAAATCACCACATCGGCACGCTCCACGCACTCCTTTGCCCGCAGCGTGACCAAACCCAGGTCGCCGGGTCCGGCCCCGACCAAATAACAAATGCCCTCGTTCTTCATGCTGCTCATGCCAGTGATTCGAAAAGTTCCTTTGCGATCTCCAGGGGATCGCTGCCCTCGGCGCGGCCGGTCTTCGGCTCTCCACCTTGCTCCGGAAAAACCCGGGCTTCCATCGTGATCCATCCCCCCTCCAACCTCGTGAACACTCCGACAGGGGTGTGGCAGCCTGCATCAAGCAAGCGCAGAAACTCTCGCTCCGCCGTCACCCGCACGAAGGTCGCCGGGTGATGAATCGCTCTCACCACCGCCGCCGACTCCGCATCGTCCGCCCGGATCTCAAAACCAATCGCACCCTGCCCGGCCGCCGGATAAAAAACCTCTTCCGCCAGAGGCGCAAAATGCAGCGCGACCCCCTCATGCACCCAAGGTCGCGACAGATCATGTCCGAGCCGAACCAAACCCGCTTCGGCTAGCATGATGGCATCGTATTCCGGTCCTGCCGCCTTTGCCATCCGCGTCGGCACATTGCCCCGCAAATCGACCACCCTCACATCAGGACGCAACCAGACCAACTGCTTGGCCCGCCGCACACTGCTCGTTCCCACCACGGCACCCGCAGGCAAGGCATCCAGCCCACCCACCGTCTTGGACACCAGCACATCCCGGATCGGAGCACGCTCCAGAGTCCCCGCGATCTTGAACTGAGGATCCAAAACCGTCGGCACATCCTTCAACGAATGCACCGCGATATCGATCGTTTCCGCCTCTAGGGCTAACTCCAACTCCTTGGTAAAAACACCCTTATCCAGCACCCCTTCCACCTTCGCCACCTCGCTCAACGCCACATCCGTCCGGCGGTCTCCCGTCGTCTTGATCACCTCCCTCACCACCTCCAACGCCGGGAAATGCATCGCCAAAGCACGCTCCGTTGCCTCCGCCTGCACCAGCGCCAACGCACTCCCCCGAGTTCCAATCCTCACCTGCTCCATCATCATGTTCCCGGCAAATTCAATTTCTCCAACTCACGCGTGATCAGCTCCCGGCATTCTGCGATCTGCCGCTCCCGGCGACCGCGCGCGTCCCGCGCAAGCTGGTCGAGCGTATCAATATCGTAAAGGTACACTTCCTCAATCCCCCCAACCGCCGGGTCAATGTCGCGCGGAACGGCAATGTCGATCAGAAATAGTGGCCGGAACTTTCGCACCCGCCGCACCGCTTCCACGTGAAATGGCTGCACCACATGATGCGGAGCCGCCGTCGACGAAATCACCACGTCCACTCCAGCCAGCACACTCTGCCATTCCTCAAACCTCACCGCGCGCCCTCCCAACTCCTCCGCCAACTCCACCGCCCGATCGTGCGAGCGATTGGTCACGAAAACCGTCGAGGCCCCTCGAGACACCAGAGCCTGAGCCGTCTGGCGACTCGTCTCCCCCGCGCCGATCACAATCACCCGGCATCCATCGAGACGTCCGAAAATCTTTTCCGCCAACTCCACAGCGGTTCCCGCCACCGATGTCGCTCCCTCCTGAATGGAAGTCTCCGTCCGCACCTTCTTGCCCACCCCAAACGCCCTCTGGAAAAGCCGGTTCAACACCCCTCCCGTCGCTCCTGCCTCATGCGCGTGGCGGTAGGCCGTCTTCAACTGACCAAAAATCTCCGTTTCTCCCAATACCATCGAATCCAATCCACTGGCCACCTCACACAAATGCTGGGCCGCCTCCATGCGATGCATCTCATACCAGTGATCCTGCCCACCAGCACCCAATTGCTGCCGCAAGGCCTCGGCCGCTTCAGCCGCCGATGATCCCGCCAGATAAAACTCGGTCCGATTGCAAGTCGACAGCACCACGGCCTCTTCGATCCCTTCCATCTCCCGCAACGAAAGCGCATGCTCACCCAGCTTCGAGGTCGCTACCGCGAAACGCTCGCGCACCTCAACCGGTGCGCTTCGGTGATTCAATCCGTAGCAAACCAATTCCATCACACCGAGGCAAAGACCGAAAGGGACACCACAAACAGCAGCACCGTCCACATCGACAGCCGCTTTCCCGTAATCCCCCGCAATTGCAGCACGCCCAGCAACACCGCATAGGCCACCCAAACCCCCATCGCCGCCACCAGATGGGCTTCCGAACCTTCCGTCCGAGGCATTCTCACCCCAGCCACCACTCCCACGCTCAACATCACCCACCCCAGCCATAACAGACGCCGCAAAGACACCAACAACTCCCGAGCCGGCGGCAGATTCTTGAAAAGCCCCGACCCCAGATGGTGCGACTTCAACTGCTGGTTCAGAACCAAAAACATCACCGCCGCCACCGCCGCCAAGGCCAGCGCACCATAACCCAGCACCGACATCGCCGCATGCGTCTCACGCCAGGCATCCGTCGCCGCTACCCGCTGCGGATTCGACTCCAAAACACCCGGAATCAACGCCACCAACTGCAAAACCACCACCACCGGCGTCGAAAACACTCCCAAAAGCGACAATCGATACGTGGTGCCGACCAACAAATAGAACACCGTCAACGACCACGCCAAAAACACCAAGATCTCCCCCAGCCCCATCAACGGACACGCCGCGCGAGCCTCGCCGCGCACCGACAGAAACACCAACTGCGCCACCAAGGTTGCCACCATCCAATAAACCGTGGCACCGGATCGATGACCGTGGCGCAACGATAGCATGCCATTCACCCCACCGATCGCGGCGAGGAGGGTGGCAATGATCAAAGCCCAACGGTCCACACCCCCCTTTGCCCTGCATCCACCCGATGCGCAAGTCTTCGCAATGAGCGACTCCTTCCCGGCCGCATCACTCCATCCCCCCGCCCCGCCACTCCTCGACTCCTAGGATTTGGCATTCCCCATCCTCCACACGAAATTTCACATTCTTCCCGCACATCCCCACCCCGAATTCTCGTCCCACCTCCGCCCGTCCTGCCGCGGGCCGCGGATCGAGGGAAAGTGCCTCCACCACGACCTCACGGTCCCGCGCACGCATTCCCTCCAGTTTCTCCACTCCAACCACCGGCATTCGCATCGGAACCTCCTCCGCGTAGCCGCCACGCACCTCGACCAAGGCCTCCGCGAAGGGAATCATCGGCTTCACATCATAGACCGGTGTCCCGCTCACCAAATCCAATCCCCCCAAATGCAAAACCGGGCCTTCCGCGCCCAACTCCACCTCCTCCAGAGTCACCAGCGAGAGCCCCAAGCCATTCGGCCGGAATGTCGACCGACTCGCAAAGACCCCCCGCCGTTCGTTCCCCCCCAACCGCGGCGGCCGCACCGTTGGCCGCCAACCCTGCTCGACGGTCAGATGAAAACCAAAAACCAACCACACATGGCTGAAACCTTCCAGCCCCCTCACCGCGTCGACCGACCGAAACTCAGGCGCGAACCGCAACTCACCCCACGCCGAAGGGCACAGCCCCGGCTGCCGCGGCACACCGAATTTTTCCTCAAAACAGGTCCGCACCCATCCCACCGGCTCGATCGTCATCGGGGCAAGCATCCGGCGGTCTTCCCAGCGGGTCCATTCCCGATTCTCTCGTCAACAGAGCCGACTCCCCAACGGCACCTTTTGATCCGGCACGCACAGCACCACCCCTCCATCCGCAGCGTGAAACCCCGTCACCAAACATTCTGACATCAGAGGACCAATCTGCTTCTTCGGGAAATTCACCACTGCCACCACCTGCCGCCCCACCAACTCCTCCGGCGTGTAGTGAGTCGTGATCTGCGCACTCGATTTCCGGATTCCCACCTCAGGGCCAAAGTCCACCATCAACTTGTAAGCTGGCTTTCGGGCCTCCGCAAAAACCTCTGCCTCGACGATTTCCCCCACCCGAAGCTCCACCTGCAAAAACTGCTCAAACGTGATCTCCTCCATGTTCGGGCGGAAAAATACCACGCACTCCGCCCCCGGCAACCATCCACCCTCGCCCCCCGAAAACCTGCGGCCATCCTTCGGTCGACATCTCGCGATCCCGAGGAACCTTGCCGCTCCGGACCTTCCACCCATCGCCATGAAAAAGAAGCACGCCTCCCTCTACCGCATGGTCACTCCCAATCACCTCTGCCCGTGGGGAATCAAAGCCATCGATCTCCTGCGCCGGCACGGCTACGCACCCGAGGATCACCACCTGACCTCCATGGAAGCCAACTCCGCTTACAAAAAAGAACATGGCTACGACGAAACCCCGCAAATCTGGATCGAAGGGGAACGCATCGGTGGATACGACGATCTTCGAAAATTCCTCCACCTCCCTCCCGACCCCAAAGAGGGCACCACCTATCAGCCCGTCATCGCCGTGTTCTCCGTCGCTTTCGGCCTCGCCATGACCACCTGCTGGGCTCAACTCGGCACTCTGGCCCCTCTTCGGGTCCTCGAGCTCTTCATCGCCTTCTCCATGGCCATCCTCGGCATCCTCAAGCTGCAGGACCTCTCCTCCTTCGCCACGGGCTTCGTCCAATATGACCTCCTCGCGCGCCGCTACGTTCCCTACTCCTCCATCTACCCGTTCATCGAAGCGGGCGCCGGCATCTTCATGATTGCCGGGCTATTCACCTGGATCGTCGCCCCCCTGGCACTTCTCGTCAGCACCCTCGGCGCCATCTCCATCATCAAAGCGGTCTACATCGAAAAGCGCGATCTCCACTGCGCCTGCGTGGGCGGCGGCAGCTCCGTTCCCCTAGGCTTCGTCTCCCTCAGCGAGAACCTATTCATGATCGCCATGGCCCTGTGGATGATCGCCAAAAAGCTCTGAACCCCCTCCGCTCCCCACGCACAAAGGGCGAGGATTCCTCCTCGCCCTTCTTGAAAAAGCTCGATCTTACCTCGGATCAGTTCGTCACCCGCATCGGCATGATCACATACAGGAAGCTCCCCTCGATCCGAACGACACCCGGACTCATCTCATCGATCAGATCCAGATAAACCGTTTCGTCCTCCAGATTCTGCAAGGGCGCCTTCAGGAATTCCGGATTGAAGGCAATTTGCAGATCCTTTGCATCATAGGACACTTCCATCGTTTCGCGGGCTTCACCGACATCCGGTGAGTTCGCAGTCACTTCCACCTGATTAGGCGAAAACACCAGCTTCACCGAGTTGGACTTGTCCGATGACAGCAGCGAAACTCGTCGCACCGTCTCCAGAGTCGCCTCCCGCGGCAATTCCACCCGAATGCTCGACTCGCCCGGAATCACCTGACGGTAGTTCGGATAGTTGCCCTCGATCAGCTTGCTCACCAGCAGGTGCTCGCCAATCGTAAACGAAATCTGATTGTCGCTAAGGCGGACCAATACCTCGCCCTCGATCCCCAAGAGTCGCTGCAACTCCTGCACCGCCTTGGTCGGAACGATCACATCGACTTCCTGGCTCGCAGGAAACTCGAGATCATTTTCCACCATCGCCAGACGACGACCATCCGTCGCCACCAAGGTCAACTTTCCTTCACGGAAAGAGGTGTAGATCCCATTGAGCACGTAACGGGTCTCATCCGTCGAAATTGCATAAGCCGTCTTCTTCAGACCGTCCCGCAACAGCGACTGGGGAATCCGGTATTCCTTGGCTCCTTCAAAGTCCGGCAACGGAGGGAAGTCATCCTGACCCAGACCGATGATCTTGAAGAACGAAGGACCACATTGGATCGAGGCAACATTCTTGGCATCGACCGTGATCTCCACCTCGCTCGCAGGAAGCTCGCGGATGATATTCACCAGTCGCTTGGCCGGAAGGGTCGTTGCCCCTTCCTTGATCACGTTGGCCTCCACCGATCCCGTAATCCCCACGTCCAAATCGGTCGTCGTCAGGCGCAGACGCCCGTCTTCGGCGACGAGGAGAACGTTGGAAAGGATGGGAAGCGTGGTGCGCGTGCTGACCACGTGCTGGACCTTCTGCAGCCCATCCAAGAGGGCCTCTTTGGAAACAGTGAACTTCATGGCGGGAATACCGCGACTCATTCGTAGTGCGGCACGGGCATGCTCTCCGCATTTCAGAAGGGTTGGCAAGCCTTCGTTTGACTAGAAAAATCGCCCTTCCCGCCCCCTCGGGCCTGACTGAATTTCAAAAACTTTTCCCAAGTCCCTCAGCGTCTGAGGTCCGATTGGATCCGCTCCACCCGATCCCTCAATTCCCCATCGGTCTCCATCAACCCCGCCACCTTCCTCACCGCGTGAATCACCGTGCCGTGATCCCGCCCCCCAAAGGCTTCGCCAATCTCAATCAACGAACTCTTGGTCAACGTCCGGCTCAAATACATCGCCACCTGACGCGGACCCGCAATGCTCGCCGGCCGACGACGGCTGGTCATGTCCGCCAAACGAATGTCGAAATGCTCCGCCACCAACCGTTGGATCGAATCAATCGTCACCTGCCGGCTGTTTTCCTCGCGGAACAAATCCCGCAACAGATGCTCGACCTTTTCCTGAGTCACCCGCTCTCCTGCTAAGGACGCATAGGTCCCCACTCGCATCAAGCCACCCTCCAAGCGTCGCACATTGGTTTTCAGCCGCTCCGCCAACATGCGCACAATCCCTTCCTCGACCCGAACCCCCCATTCTTCGACCTTTTTGTGAAGAATTGCCAACCGCGTTTCAAACGCCGGTGGTTGCAGCTCAACAGTGAGTCCACATTCGAAACGGGACACCAATCGAGGCTCCAGCTGCTTGATCTCAGATGCAGGTCGGTCACTCGTCAGAATCAACTGACAGCGCCCATCCATCAAGGTATTGAAGGTGTGGAAAAACTCCTCCTGGGAGCGATCCTTCCCACTCAAAAACTGCACGTCATCGATCAACATCAGCTCCGCACTCCGATACCGGTTGCGGAACCGCGCCAAATCCCCCTTGCGGATCGCTTCGATGAACTCATTCGTGAACCTTTCGCAGGTGAAATACACCACCTTGGCCGGGACCGAGCGTTTCAACCACTCCTGCCCCACGGCCTGCATCAGGTGCGTCTTTCCAAGACCCGGTCCCCCGTAGATGAAAAGAGGATTGTAAGCCCCCCCGCGCCCGTCAGCCACCGCTTCACAGGCCGCATGCGCAAACTGGCTATTCGCCCCCACCACAAATCCATCAAACGTGAATGACGGGTTCAAACCCGCCCGCTTCAACCGTTTGTCAAAGCGGTCCGGCACCTCATCCGGAAGCGTCTCAGGAAACCAATCCGGCGACTTCTCCCCCGCGTCCTCCGCATCCGCACCCTCCCCTCGAGCCTCCCCAGCCTCCACGACCTCAATCCGCACCTGCACCAAATCTTCAAAAACCTCACCCAGAGCCGCACGCAACTCGTCGATGTAGTTCGTCTCGATCCACACTTGGTGGATCTCATTGGGAACCTCCACCACGGCCACCCCGTCCACCGCCCGGCCCAATTGGGCCGCCTTGAACCAACGCTCGAAGGCGTCACTTCCCACCATCGGGCTGAGGTGCCTACACGCCTCCGACCATGCCTTGGCCTGATCGGACAACTCCCCAACCCCATCCACTTTGCTCAACGCTCCCACCGGTTCCATCTCCTTCTGCAAGTCTCTCGATCGTTCAGTTCTTCTGGGTTTCCCTCGCCACCTCGACCCAGCGGGTCGCGTCGCGAGACGACATGCCCCGGGTTTTAAACCCATCCGAGAGGCAACGAAAAATGGAATTCTCGCTGCTCTAACAGGACATCTTGCAACCCCCCTTTCCACAAGCGTTCCACGTCTAAATTTTTTTAGAACTTGACCCTCGATTTGATTCGGACGCCTAAAATTTTAATCTTCGTAAAATCCTCTAACCGAAGATACAAATTTTTGATTATAGGTCATTTACGAAGTTACACACAGTCCGTTCGGGGGTGACAAGTCCGTCACGGGACTCTCAAAAACCCCCGTGATGGGGGGTGAACATTTGAAGTTCAGGCGCTTCGACCCGTGCGGGGCACAAGGCAACCCACCGCGAAGGTCAAAATCGCGGTCACCGGCCAGGCCCAACCATAAAACCAGAGCGGCACCGCCTTGCCCGCACCCAGAGCAACAGGGTCGAACGTGTGGAGGGGAGCCAACCAGGAAATCGAAACTCCCGCCTTACTCAGTAACACCCAGAAATCCGGGCGGATGAGCGCCACCAACAAAAACGAAATCGCTGATCCCAGGGCCACGCCAAGCACACTGCCACGCTTCAAAACCGCGCACGCCATGATGCCCAACAGCGGACCCACCGTGTAGCTGGTCATCCCAAAGGCCAACGGGAGAATCGGAATCCCTTCTCGTGCCACATTCAGCAGCAGGGTGAAGCCGGTCAGCAGCACCCCCCAGAAAATCACCAGCATCCGGGACTTCCAAACCAGATTCAGACCTTCCAACTCCTCATCGCTGCGATCTTCAGGATGGTAAAACACAGAAAGTGTCGTCTGACTCAACGCAGCCAGGATCGAATCGAGGCTCGAGATCGACGCGGCGAACACCCCGGCCAACAAGAGTCCACTCAGCCCCGTGGGTAGCATCGTCACAATCCACATCGGAAACACATAGTCCCCTTCCGCTGGCAGGCGCACCGCACTCCCCGCCACCGTCTCCTCACCCGCCTTGACCAAGGCAGCCTCGTCCGCAGTGAACGGATGGACGTGATAGTGCACAAACAAGGCCGCGCCGACCATCAACATCAACAAAGTCAAAACCTGCCCAAAACAGCTGAAAATCAGGGCCTTTGAAGCATCTTTGGCATTCCGACAGCAAAACATCCTCTGGGCATTCAACTGATCGACTCCAAACGAAGTCAGGTTCTGGAAAGGCACCGCCAACAGCGCCACCCAAAATGTGAATTCCAGCTCCGCCCTGAACCCAGGGGTGAAATCCAACAACCTCGTGCGACCAAACCGGCTGGCCGTCTCCCAGAATTCGCCCCAGCCACCCTGCAAACTTCCCACGATCCACACCAACGCCACTGCACCGCCGAGAGCGAAAATCACAAACTGCATCACGTCCGTCCAGATCACCGTGCGCATCCCCCCCATCAAAGTCCACGCGATCGCAAACAAACCAATGATCAGAATGCTTGTTTCAATGGGCATTCCCGTCACCACCTTCAATGGGATGGCTGCCACCAGCACGCGCACACTCTGACCGAGAATGCTGCCCGCTGTGAACAACACCGTCGCCACCGTCTTCGCCCCGCGGCCCAAGCGCCGACCCATGTAGTCATACGGGCTGTAGATCTCCTGCTCGTAATAAAGGGGCACAAGATACTTCGCGACAAGGAAGCGGGCGAAAATCGAACCAATGGCCCATTGCAGGTAGGTGAAATCCCCCTCCAACGCGAACAGCGTCCCAGGGACCCCCACAAAGGTCACACCACTGATTTCCGTGGCGATGATCGAGCCAGTCACCGCAGGCCAGGGAAGCGAACGCCCCCCGAGGAAAAAATCTCGGATGGTGGCCTGCGCACCACTCATCCGATGCCCAATCCAGGTGCACAGCCCGAGGTAACCAAACAACACCAGCCAATCGATCCACGTAAAATGAATGGAAATCCCCGCAATGAACATGGCGGAGGCTAGAAAGCGCCGACAGGGTCCGTCGACGACGGATTTGCCCTCGAGGCAGCACCCATGCATGGTCCTGTCGATGATTCACGCCGACCTTGCCGAACTTCTTCGCCACCGCCTTGCAGTCATCGCAGACCGCGCGTGGTATGAAAAAGACCCGCAGGGGCACCTTGTCGCCCTTCAAGAGGTCTCCGAGAACATTGATCACTGGCATCATCAACATCGCGGCCAACTGTCTTCCCGGCTCGAGCATTTCTTGACCGGCAAATCTTTCGATAAGGCTCTGAGACTGCTCGAGTCAGACGGCCAGTGGACGGGGCACTGAGAGCATTTTCCCTCCAGCATCTCAACACCGCTCTTGCCCGCCCGCACACGGGCTGACTACTCTCCGTCCGCTTTGTTGAACTCAGGCGGAACACACATCGTCGGCATTCTCCCAGCCCGCTGGGGGTCCTCACGCTTCCCCGGGAAGCCCCTTCACCTCATCGCGGGAAAACCGCTGGTCCAGCACGTCTGGGAACGCTGTCGCCAATGCCGACAACTCGACGAATTGGCCATCGCCACCGACGATTCGCGCATCTACGAGGCCGCCGAGGCATTTGGAGCCCGGGTGATTCTCACCTCGCCGGATCACCCCACGGGCACCGACCGCATTGCCGAGGCACTGGCATCCCTGCCCAGCGCCACTCACATCGTGAATATTCAAGGCGACGAGCCGTTGATCGACCCCGAATTGGTCGACGAACTCGCCGCCACCATGGCCGCCCATCCGCGCCTCGACATGGCCACCGCAGCCAATCCTCTCGATCCTGCCGATCCCGCCGTCCAAGACCCGAATGTCGTCAAAGTCGTCACCGCCCTCGACGGCCGTGCCCTCTATTTCTCCCGCTCACCTCTGCCCTACTTCCGCAATCCCGTCGACGGCCTCCCCGTCTACCGCCACAAAGGCATCTACGCCTACCGCCGCGAATTCCTGGAGAAATTCGTGACTTGGCCCCCCTCGCCGCTCGAACGCGCCGAATCCCTTGAGCAACTTCGCGCCCTCGAAAATGGGGCATCCATTCAGGTTCTTCCTACCCTCGATACCTCACCAGGGGTTGACACACCCGAGCAAGCCCTCGAAGTGGAGCGCCTCCTTTCCGCAGCACACTGATTCATCCCGGAACTTCATGAAATACATCTTCGTCACCGGCGGCGTCGTCTCCTCCCTCGGCAAGGGCCTTGCCGCCGCGTCCATTGGCACCCTCCTCGAACATCGCGGCCTCAAGGTGCTGATGCAGAAGTTCGACCCATACCTCAACGTCGACCCCGGCACCATGTCCCCTTACCAGCACGGGGAGGTCTACGTCCTCGACGACGGGGCGGAAACGGACCTCGACCTCGGCCACTACGAGCGTTTCACCTCGGGCGTCCTCTCCCGGATGAACAACCTCACCTCCGGACAGGTATTTGACGCCGTCATCAAAAAAGAACGCCGCGGCGACTACTTGGGCAAAACCGTCCAGTTCATCCCTCACGTCACCGACGAGATCAAAGCCCGGCTGCACAAAGTCACCGACGACAACCCGGAAGTTGACGTCCTCATCACCGAAATCGGCGGCACCGTGGGGGACATGGAAGGCCTCCTTTTCCTCGAAGCCCTCCGCCAATTCGCCCTCGAAGTGGGCAAGGAAAACGTCTGCTTCATCCACGTCACCCTGCTGCCCTTCATCAAGGCCGCCGGAGAAGTGAAAACCAAGCCGACCCAACAATCCGTCGCCAAACTGCGCGAAATCGGCATTCAACCTGATATCATCATCTGCCGCACCGAGGCCGACCTCGACGAAGACAACCGGCGCAAAATCGCCATGTTCTGCAACGTCGAACGCAAGAACGTTGTCGCCTTCCGCGACGTCGCCCACACCATCTACGAATGCCCACTCGACCTGCGCCGCGATAAGATCGACCGCCTCGTCGTCGACAAAATCGGGCTCGGACACACCCCGTCCCCTGCCCTCGAAGATTGGGAAACCTTCGTCCAGAAAATCATCAAACCCCGCAATCGTGCGACGATTGCCGTCGTCGGCAAGTACATCGAACTGCAGGACGCCTACAAATCGATCTACGAATCCCTCATCCACGCGGGCGCCCATCACGATACCAAAATCGAAATCGTCCGAGTCGAAGCCGAGGCCATCGAAGACCGCGGCGCATCGGAAGCCATCGGAGCCGTTCATGGCATCCTCGTTCCCGGCGGATTCGGCGACCGAGGCATCGAAGGAAAGATCCAGGCCGCTCGCTACGCTCGCGAAAATAAGATCCCCTATTTCGGCATCTGCCTCGGCATGCAGATCGCCACCATCGAATTCGCCCGCAACGTCTGCGATCTCGAAAACGCCAACTCCACCGAGTTCGATAAAAACACCGTGCACCCCGTCATCTGCCTGCAGGAAGAGCAGAAGGGGGTCGACACCATGGGAGCGACCATGCGTCTCGGCTCCTGCGAGAGCATCCTCTTCGCCGGCACCAAAGCATCCGACCTCTATGGCGGTGCGGATCGCATTCACGAACGCCACCGCCACCGCTACGAATTCAACTCCGACTACCAGGATCGCCTGCAAAAGGCCGGCCTGGTCATCTCCTCGGTTTCCGCCGGGGAAGGCCTCGTAGAGATCATCGAAGTCCCCGAGCACCCGTTCTACGTGGCCTCCCAATTCCATCCGGAATTCCAATCGAAGCCCAACCGACCCCACCCCTTGTTCTCGGGCTTCGTCAAGGCCGCACTCGAGCGTGCGCACAAGGACCTCGAAGCTTGAAACCGTCCCTTCCTTCGTGACGACGGGCGATTCCAGCTCGTCGTCACGAGCCAAAGCCGGCAGCGGCGCAAGGGCGATTCCCGCCTCCCTCATCCACCCTGCAAAATCTCTGCTTCTCCCTTGCCAATTCCGGAAGCGGGCATTAACACTCCCGCCCGCCCGCGGAAACCCGCGGCACCGGTCAAAAAGGACCCGTATTTCAACGGATAGAATGGCGCCCTCCGAAGGCGCAGATGCAGGTTCGATTCCTGCCGGGTCCACCACCGGAGACCCTGTCTCCGGCAGTTCCACGTAACGCCTCTTCTCTCAGGCCCAGCCTTCGATCAACCTCCTGCGAGGCGATCCTTCAACGAAGTCAGCTCTTTGCGCCAGTCGTCGAATTCTCCTTCTTCTTCCCACTGCGTCCGAAGTTCCGAAGGTTCATTGAAAATCCGGTCCACCACCTTGCGGGCTCGCTTGGCGCGGTTGGCATCAGCCTCGAACTCCTGTTCGTCGATCCACTCCTCCAGAGCATCCGTATCCTCGGCGGTATCCCCTGGCTGACCATTGATCCATGCCACCACCTCAGCGGCAGCAATCGCTTCCTCCCCCTGCTGCGCTTCAATGAAGTCGCCGCCTGCCGCGATCACCGACGAAAAAGCCTCGTCGATCATGCTCCAGCCGGAAGTCTCTACCAGTTCCGCCAGCCAATCAGCAGCGGTATCGTTTGCGAACGCGGTTGTGTCCCATGAACCCATGGCCGTGTTTCATCCTACGACTTCCGGCCTGTCAATCGCTGATGCGAATCTCCTCTGCGTCCCATGACACCTTGGGGAAAGTGAGATCCAAATCTTGCAGCGTCTCAGAAAAGAGCTGCGCCACCGCAAGGTTCCGGAACCACTTGCGATCTGCCGGGATCACATACCAAGGCGCGTGCTCAGTACTGGTCCGCTCAATCAGATCCTCATAGGCATTTTGAAAGCATTCCCAACGCTCCCGATCCGCCAAATCGTCCGGATGAAATTTCCAATGCTTCGCGGGGTTCTTCAACCGCGCCTCAAGCCGCCGCTTCTGCTCCGCCTTCGAAATATGAAGGAAAATCTTCAGAATCGTCGTGCCCTCCTCCGCCAACATTCTTTCGAACTCGATCACATGGCGATAGCGGCGCTTCCACACACTGTCGTCATAGAGCTTCTTCACCCTCACCGCGATGATGTCCTCATAATGACTGCGGTTGAACACCGTGATTTCTCCATTTCCCGGCACATGCGGATGCACCCGCCACAGGAAATCGTGGGCCAGATCCTCCTCGTTCGGCTTCTTGAAGGACTTCACAGAAATGCCCGCCGGATCCACCGTGGAAAACACCGACTTCACACAGCCGTCCTTGCCTCCCGTATCCATCGCCTGGATGATCACCAACACCCGGTGCTTGCCCTGAGCATAGAGCACCTTCTGTTGGGCTTTGATTTTCTGGAGAATCTCCAAGAACAACTGCTCTCCATCCGACTTCCCTCCTTTGGGAAAGATCTTGAGCTCATCCGCTCCCTCTTCCGTCAGCTTCACCTTTCCCCCTTCAGGGACGAGGAACGCCTTGCGCGGGTCGCCTAACTTCATGTCAGCCCATGCTTGCGACATTGGCGCGGAGAGAAAAGCACCAATTGAGCGAATGAACCTCTGTCACATTTTCAGCGTTGCAAGCAGCCCCTTCCGCGCCACTGTCGATCCCTGATGTCCGAGCCGGCAACGACCGTTCCCGCCCCTGAATCCACCCCATCGGTGGTCATCCACATCGGAGCCAGCTCCGTCTCGATGCTCATTGCCGAGACCAACGAGGAAGGCTGCCACATCCCCATCGATATTCTTGAGCAGCCCGCCCCGCTCGCTCGCGATATTTTCCGCCACGGTGAAATCACCAGCGAAACCATCGAACGCATCGTCACCATCCTCAGTGGCTTCGCCGACACCGCCCGCGAGAATGGCATCCGCCTTGATGCCGCCTCCCGTGCGGTCGCCACCAACATCATCATCGAGGCCACCAACCACGAACGCTTTCTCAACCGCATCCGCATCGCCTGCGGCCTCGCCATCGCCCCCATCGATGATGGCGAAATGACCCGGCTGATCTATCTCAAGACTCGGCGTCGGCTCAAAGACATGCCCGCCATGCAGCACCCGCGGGCCTTGGTCATCCACGTCGGCCCCGGCAACACCCGCGCCTTGTTCTTCGAAGAGAGTGCCATCACTCGCTACACCTCCTATCGGATGGGCGCTCACCGTACTCGGGAAGCCATCGAAGGCTCCCACAACGGAGGTGCAGCCATGCTCCGCGTGATTCGCGAAAGTGGCTCCGCCAACCTCACGCAGCTGCGTTTCGACTACCTGGATGCCCGCCTCGATGCCCTCGTCCTCATTGGCTACGAAATCCAACAGGTCGCCTCGTTCCTCACCGACACCAAGGGCATCTCCTCGCGCAAACTCCTCCGGCGCCTCGCCCGCCAAGCCTCGGAAATGAGCGAACTCGAACTCGTCCAGCATTTCCAGATCGACTACCAAACCGCGGAGGCCCTCGTCCCCGCCCTCGAAATCAACCTCGCCATCGCGGAATCCCTCGGGTCGGAGTCCCTCCACATCCCCTCAAGCGACTACGAACGCGGACTGCTCCTCGATCTCCTCGTTTCCTCGAACCTCACCGACTCCCTCGACCAGGAAGTCCTGCGGTCCGCCCGCATCCTCTCCTCGCGCTACCAGTCAGATCCCAGCCACGGAGAACACGTCGGCCGCATCTCCCTCCACTTGTTTGAGCAACTCCAGGCCCTCCATGGCATGGGCCAACACGATGCCCTCCTGCTCCACGTCGCCGCCATCCTTCACGAAGTCGGCACCTACGTCAGCCCACGTGCTCACCACAAACACTCCGAATACATCATTCTCAATAGCGAGATCTTCGGGCTCGACCGCCGTGACGTCACCATCATCGCCCTCGTCTCCCGCTATCACCGGCATTCCGGGCCGAAGCTCGATCACCCCATCTACGCCGCGCTCGACACCGCCGACCGCATCCTCGTTTCCAAACTCGCCGCCATCCTTCGCGTCGCCGACGCCCTTGAGCGGACCCACGCTCAGCGGGTCCGTGACATCATCGTCAGCCTCGACAATAGCCGCCTGAAACTTCGCCTCCCCGGGGTCACCGACGTCGCCGTCGAACGCCTCGCCATGCAGGGAAAGGGCGACCTTTTCGCCGAAGTTTTCGGCCTCGACGTGTTCATCGAAGACCCCGCCTGATCCACCACCGATGCTGCCCTACCTCAATCGCGAACTCTCTTGGCTGGAATTCAACCAGCGGGTCCTCAACGAAGCGCTGCGCGTCGACCTCCCCCTGCTGGAGCGACTCAAATTCCTCGCCATCACCGCCTCCAATCTCGACGAGTTCTTTCAAGTCCGCGTCGGCGGCCTGATGCTCATGCGCCGCAGTGGACGCCAGCGCAGAGACCTTTCCGGCCTCACTCCCCATCAACAGATCCAAGCGATTCGGAAACGCGTCCTCCAATTCATGGAAGACCAGTACCAATTGCTTGCAGAGTCCCTCCTTCCCGAACTCGAAAGCCACGGCCTCCTGCTGCTCTCCATCGACGCCCTCGACTCCACCCAGGCCGAGCAAGTCGCGGCCTCCTTCCACACCCACGTCGGTCCACTTCTCACCCCCTTGGCCATCGATCCCGAGGGGCCACCGCCGCACGTTCCCGCCCTGCAGATCACCCTCGCCTGCCGGTTGACCGATGACGAAACCGGCGCCATCCGCGACGTCCTGGTCCCCGTGCCGGAAATCCTTCCCCGGCGCATTCCTGTCGACGTCCCCGGCGAAGCCCAAGCTTTCGTTCTCATCGAGGAAGTCATCGCCCGCCACGCCGAATCTTTGTTTCCCGGGGAAACTCTTTCCGCCACCGCCACCTTCCGCGTCACTCGCAATGGCGACATCGCCGTCCAGGAAGAAGACGCGATCGACCTCGCAGGCGAAATGGAAGACGTCCTCGCCGCGCGCAAAATCGCCGATACCGTCCGCCTCGAACTCGGCACCCCGATGCCGCGAGAATTAGGGAAAGTCATTCAGGATCTTTGTCGGGCCAGCTCGGCAGAAACCTACCGCTGCCCGGGGCCCCTCGGCCTTTCTGGCTTCATGGAACTCGCCTTCATTCCTGGCTTCGATGAACTGCGCGATGCAGAATGGCCCGCCCAGCCTTCACCCGCCCTGCCTCCCAACGAACCCGTTTTCGATGCCATTGCCCGCGGCGACATCCTTCTCCACCACCCCTACGAAAGCTTCGAACCCATCGTCCGCTTCATTGCCGAAGCCGCGGTCGATCCCGATGTGCTCTCCATCAAACAGGTTCTCTACCGCACGGCGAAAAACTCCCGCATCATCGATGCCCTCATCCGCGCAGCAGAGAACGGCAAGCAGGTCACCGTCCTCGTCGAACTCAAAGCCCGTTTCGATGAAGCCCGCAACCTCGTCCGCGCCGAAGAACTGCAACGCGCGGGTGCTCAGATCGTCTATGGCGTCAAAGGCCTCAAAACCCATGCCAAAATCTGCATGGTCGTCCGTCGCGAATCCGGACGGCTGCGTCGCTACGTCCACCTCGGCACCGGCAACTACAACGAATCCACTTCACGCCTCTACACCGACATCTCCCTGCTGACCTGCCGACCCGAATTTGGCGCCGATGCCTCCATCTTCTTCAACGCCGTCACCGGCCGCTCCAAACTGCTCCGGTTCCAACGCCTCGTGCCCGCACCCACCGCCATGAAGCCACGGCTGTTGTCGCTCATCGCCTCCGAGGCCGAGCGTGCGCGCCAGGGAGAAACCGCCCGCATCACCGCCAAGGTCAACTCCTTACAAGACCCCGAGATCATTGCCGCCCTCTACGACGCTTCGGCAGCCGGAGTGACCATTCAACTCAATGTCCGTGGGATCTGTTGCCTCAAACCCGGCAACACCAAAATGCAGCGGAACATCACGGTCATCTCCATCATCGATCGCTACCTCGAACACGCCCGGATCTTCCACTTCCACAACGGCGGCGACCCCGAAGTCTTCATCGCATCCGCTGACTGGATGGGCCGCAACCTCGATCGCCGAGTCGAACTCATGGTCCCCATTGAGGACGCCCGTGCGCGCCGTCGATTGATCAAAACTCTCGATACCTTCTTCCGCGATAACTCCCAAGCTTCCCGCATCCTTCCAGACGGCACATCAGAAAAAATTCGCCCTTCCGCAGGCGAAAAAACTTTCCGCGCCCAGGAGCACTTCTTCCGGGAAGCGCGCAAGTCCGCCAAAGCCCACGAACACGAACGCGCCATGCGCTTCGAGCCGCACCTGCCGCAAGACTGATCTCCACCCCGGAAACATCGCTCACCCGCTGCGGCTCCCCTTGCCCTCGCTTCCGGCCCTTTCCCCTTGCCGCCTGCCACCTCCCTCCCCTTTTCTCCGGCATCATGACCATCGAACCCGCCGGCACCATCCACTCCCAATGGGGCGAAGGAGCCCTCTGGCATCAGGATTCCCTCTACTACGTCGATATCGAGGGCCAGCAGGTCCACCGCTTTCAACCCGCCACCGGACAGGAAACATCGTGGCAGATCGGTGAACGCGTCGGCACCGTCGTCGTTCGCGACTCCGGCGGCCTCCTCATCGCCGGCGACCATGGATTTCACTTTCTCGATCCCGCAACCGGAGGCCTGAGCCCTCTCTCCGATCCCGAACCGGACAAACCCGATAACCGGTTCAACGATGGCAAATGCTCCCCCGATGGACGCTTCTTCGCAGGCACCATCAGCCTGGTCAAAAAGACCGGCGATGCCCGCCTCTATCGGCTCGATCCCGACCTCTCCGTCCACGAAGTTTTCGGTCCTGTCACCAACTCAAACGGCATCATCTGGAGCCCAGACGGAAAGACCTGCTACTACATCGACACCCCTCGCAAGGAAGTCCTTGCCTTCGATTATGCTGACGGCCACCTCTCCAACCTCCGAGGGGTTGTCGACACCTCCGCCATCGACGCCTCTCCCGATGGCATGACCCTCGATGCCGACGGCAACCTCTGGATCGCCTTCTGCCACGGGGCCTGCGTCGTCTGCTACTCCCCAGTCACCGGCGAAACCCTTCACCGAATCGACCTCCCCTGCCTCGAAACCACCTCCTGCGCCTTCGGTGGACCGGACTTGAGCGACCTCTACGTCACCACCGGAGTGCACAAAACCGAAGTCGAAGAACTCGCAGGCCGATTGCTCGTCATCAAGGGCCTAGGAGTCCACGGGCTTCCTTCGCACACCTTCGCAGGCTGACCTGCTCCCTTCACCCACCCCGCCGTCCACTACAAAACGGCGGGGTCCATGCCCGTTGACGCCCTTAGGGTCGCCGATTAGGCTCCTCGCCACCTTGCCGACGGCGAGGCCCCTTCCTTGTGACAGTTTCGCCCCGCACGGTCCGCATCCTGAACTTCACCGCGCTTGCCTTTGGCATCGCCATCTGCGGACTCCTCATCCACGAAATCGGCTGGGACATCGAACCCGCGATTCGCCGCAGAAATACCGTCCTTACCGGTCTGCTCGCGGTGGGCATTCTCGCCACCGAACTCCTACGGCTGATCGGCGCCCGCACCGAACGTCGCAAATGGCGCAGTCGCCTCACCTTCCTCGCCATTCCCTTCATCGCGCTTCTGGAAGCCTCGTTCAGCGAATGGCTCCGGGATATCGGCCCCCAAGGGTCTCTGATTCGCGCATCCGGACTCCTCCTTCTCGCCATCAGCCAACTCACCTTGGTCGGCGATACCCTCCTGCGCGCTGTCCGCCTGACCAGCGAAGGCCGGCTGCGCAAGATCCCGCCCGCTCTGCTCGTGTTTGGCACCTTCGTGCTGGCCATCTTCGGCGGTGCCGGACTGCTGATGACCCCCGCCGCCACCACGCACGGCATTGGCTTCCTCGACGCCCTCTTCACCAGCACCAGCGCCGTCTGCGTGACCGGACTTGCCACGCTCGACACCTCTGCCGATTTCACCTTCACCGGCCAAGCCATCATCCTCGGGCTCATTCAAATCGGCGGTTTGGGAGTGATGACCCTCGCCTATTTCCTCACCCTCATGACGGGTCAGGGGATCGGTCTGCGTGATCGCGCCCTGCTCGGCGAAATCCTTTCCGAATCCAACATCCACCAGGTAGGCCGCGTCGTCTCACGCATCGTCAGCATCACCCTCCTTTCCGAAGCACTCGGCGCAGGGCTGATCTACCTGTGCTGGAGGGGTGAAAGCACCCTGCAACGGCCCTTTTGGGAAGCGGCCTTCCATTCGGTCTCCGCCTTCTGCAACGCTGGTTTTTCGACCCTCCCCGGAGGACTCATGCATCCCGCCGCGGTCACCGATTACGGAGCTCAGGCCGTCATCATGATTCTCATCATCATGGGTGGGCTCGGCTTTGTGGTCGCCGGACAACTTCACCTGCTCATCCTTTCCCCCGCTAAGCGGATGTTGCTGCAACCCTGGGCGAAATGCCGGCATCCACGCCACCGCGTTCCCGTTCACGTTCGCCTCGTCCTCATCACCACCGCCGCTCTCCTGCTCGGCGGCACTCTGGGTTTCGCCCTCCTCGATCCTGCCGCGGAGGCACCTGCGGGCCGGATATGGACCGCCCTCTTCAATAGCGTCACCGCCCGCACGGCAGGATTCAATGTCTCCGACATGGCCGCTTTGCCTGCCGCCGCCGTCGTTCTCATGTGCTTCCTGATGATCATCGGCGGCAGCCCAGGAGGCACCGCTGGCGGCGTGCGCACCACCACCTTTGCCCTCGCCATGCTCGAACTGCAACGCCTCCTCCGCGGCCGCTGCGACGTCCATTTCGGAGGCCGGCGGATTCCTCGGGCGGTTCTCGATCGTTGCCACGTCACCCTCTTTCTCTCCTTCCTCTGGATTGTCGTTTCCGCCCTCGCCATCAGCGCCTCGCAACCCAACATGGCGCTCGATGACGTTCTCTTCGAATGCGTCAGCGCATTCGCCACCGTGGGCCTCAGCCGCGGCATCACTCCGGAGCTCAACGAGTTTTCCAAACTCGTCATCATCCTCTCGATGCTCATCGGAAGGATCGGCATCCTCACCTTTGCTCTGACTCTAGCAGGCAGCCCGCGCCCGCAACACTTCCGCTACCCGGAGGCTCGCCTCCCCTTGAACTGACCCCGCCATGAGAATCGCTATCATCGGACTCGGAAAATTTGGCTCCGCCCTCGTCCGCGAACTCGCCGCCATGGATCATGAGATCCTCGCCGTGGATCTCCGCGAAGAACTCGTCGACCGCATCAAAGCGGCCGCCACCTACGCCGTCGTGGCCGATGCCTCCAGCAAGGAAGTCATCGACGAACTCTCTCTCTCATCCATGGACCTCATCGTCGTGGCCATCGGCAAAGGATTCGAAGCCAGCATGATGGTCACCACCCGCTTGCGCCAGATCCAGGGCCCACGTCTCTTCGTCCGCTCCATTTCCGACCTGCACCACCAGCTTCTCGAAATGACCGGCGTTGACGAAGCCATCCGCGTCGAGAGTCTCGCCGCCGTCAACTTCGCCCATCGTCTCAATCACCTCGAATACATTCGCCATATCATCATCGACGATGTCCATGCCGTCGCTGAAATCCGGGTCCCTGAAGAATACATCGGCCGCACCCTGGGCGAAGTCGCCTTGCGTTCAAAGCACCGACTCAACCTCATCACGATCCTTTCCCGGTCTGGTCAGGAAAAAAGCCGACGCGCCCTTGAATCCATCCCCACACCCGAACATGAATTCAAACGAGGCGACGTCCTGGTCCTCTATGGACACGAACGAGATCTCAACGAATTCACCGCCACCTACGGGGATTCCGAACGCAAGAAATGACCTTCCCGCCTCCGTAGGAGTGATGTAATTCCTCGTGCACTGGTGAGGCTCCTCTTCTACAACGACCGCCCTGTTTTCGGAGGCCATGAGGCCATGACACTCCACGGCCTCGAAGCCCTCCTCGAGGACGGTCGCTGGCAGCTCCACTTCATTGCCTCCGAGGAAAACACCACCCTCCTCAAGCACCTAGCCGACCTCGCCCGGCGCTACCCGCAACTCACTTTCGAAGAAACCGACGAACAGCCGACGACCTTCGAAGCCGCCCGCCATTTTATCTGCCGTGGGCGCATTTCCGACCTCGCCACCACCATCGAACGCCACGCCCCCGATGCCGTGGTTTCCGTTCAGGGGGGGCTAGAACTCTCCTCGCTGGGCATCCTCGCCGCACGCCGTGCCGGAGTGAAAGCCATCAGCTATCTGGCCATGCCCCACACTTACAAAACCACCGGGGCTCGCCTTGCCAGTGTCCTCGATCGTTTGACCCCTTCCCTCATCGGCATGCCTCATGCCTACATCACCCTCTCGGATGAAATGGCGGCCCTGCTGCGCGAGCGCGGCGCCACCGTCCCAGTCGAAGTCCTTTACCCCGGGATCGACACCGCCCTTTTCCATCCGGGAGATCAGCAAACCGCGCGCCGGGCTCTTTCTTTGCCCTTGGAGACCCCCGTTTTCGCCTGTGTCGGCCGCATCGATTTTCATCAAAAGCAACAGGACCGCCTGCTGCGCGCTCTGGCCCGTCCTGCCCTTGCCGACTGCCACCTCGTTTTCGCCGGCGATGGTCCTGATTCCGCGACTCTTGATGAAATGATTCAAGCTAGGGGCCTCGCCTCCCGAGTGCGCCGTTGGCCCTGGGCAGACACAGCCCAGCTCTACCGTGCCGCCGATGCCGTCGTTATCCCTTCCCGCTACGAAGGCGTTCCTCTCGTCATGCTTGAAGCCCTCGCTTGCGGGGTCCCCGTCTTGGGCACCGATCGCGATGGCATGCGCGATATCCTACCGGAGAATTTCCGCATCGATGCCAGCTCCAGCCTCGCCCTTTCCCGCGAACTCAGAGGCTTCCTCGATGGGCCCCGCCAAGCCCCCCCTGCCGAGCTTTGCCAAGCCATTCGCACCAAGATGAGCCTTGAGGCCTTTCGTCATCGCTTCCGCGAAATCCTTGATCAGCTCATCACCGGATCAAGCTTCTCCCCCGTAGGATAACCCCCTAAGCTTGTCCCTCTATGGGGCGCCTCCTTCTCATCCTTCTGGCTCGCACCACCGTCGCGGTCGCAGCGGGATGGGATACCTCCTTCTGGGTTTGGAATCACCCCCAGCCGCTGTCGTCCTCGGATCGAAGCGAACTCACCAGTTGCGGGCAGCCCACACTCTACTGGCAAGCCGCTGAAGTCACTCGCCGCTCCGGCTGGCAAGATCGAAGACCTCCCACGACTCCCGGCGACTCCTCGATTCCTGTCATTCGATTCGAGCCCGCACTGGAAATGCTGGATCACCCCCGCGGCATCGCCGCCCTTCCCTCATTTTGGGAAACCGCCCCCCCCTGCATCCAGATCGATTTCGATTGTCCCGCCTCGCGCCTCGCCGATTACGCCGCCGCATTGCGTCGCCTGCGCCAACAACTCGGCACCACCCGACTCTCCATCACCGCCCTGGCGTCGTGGATCGAATCTCCCGATTTTCGCGAACTCGCTGAGGCCGTGGATGAGCTCGTCCCCATGTTCTACGATCTGCACCCGGACCCCCCAGCGGCCGTCCGAGCCGGTCGATTTGAACCCATGGTCAGCCAAAAAACGCTCCGCTGGATTCGCCGTTGGAAATCCTGCCCACGGCCATGGCGCGCAGGTCTCCCAAACTTCCAGCGGCTCACCCTGTTTCACCCCGATGGCACCTTGTCCGGGCATCTCCCTTCCTTCCAACCTGCCTGGCTCGACTCGCACCCCGGACTCCGCCTCGCCGACCCCACCCCCGCCCGCTACGAAATCACCTCCTCAACCAGCCTCGCCCGCCGGGCACTCATCCCCGGTGAGATCCTCCTCTGGCGTCAACCTGACGAATCCCTCGCCCGCCAAGCCGCAGAAACCGCACGCCGAGCAGGTGCCGCTGGCGTTCTTTGGTTCGCCCATCCCGCTTCTGCTCCCACCCCTTGGCGGTCCGTGTCCCACCTCGTTCACCTTGCAGAATCTCCCCGTCCAAAGCTCGAACTGACCCTCCTTCCCCAGGGTCGAATTCGCCTCTCCAACGGGGGCAAAGGCGACCTCCCCCTGCGCACCGGGGCCCAACCTTGGACGCTCACCCTCACCAGCCAGCCCGGCGATTTCGCGGAACTTCAAACCGGCGATTTCTCCAGCCTCGGGGAATCAGATGCTTCACTGCTTCACCCTGAATTTTCCGCGACAATCTCCCTGCGTTTTCATCAACTGCCTGCCTCGCAATCCCTCACGACCGGCGAAGGTTTTTTCACTGCCAACACCCCACCTTCATGGAATCTCGCACCCGCACCCTGATCGCTCGCTGGCTCTTTCTCACGCCATGGCTGCTCGCTTGCGGACCGTTCTTCTACCAAGCACCACCCCCACTCGACGCCTACTTCGATCGCCTTCCGGGAAAACGCTGGGACCAACTCACCGACGAAGTTTTGCCCCCCAACACGGAGACCTCCGAAATCCTCCGTACCGAAGCACTCGATCGCTTCCAACATCTCTCGGCCAACGACACCGTCGCCGCTCTGGAGACCCTCGCCGCGCGCAATCGCAACCTCTCCCGAATGGACATCCTCTTGGCCAATGTGCTCCTCGAAGCCCGCGAACTCGCGCCGACTCATCCACCTGGAGCCGCCGACTACTTGATCTCGCGCCTCGATCCGCTCAAAAATTCGCCCCTTCCCCCCGAACCTTTTCAGAGCTGGAGAGAAACCGAGGAAGAATTCCAAGCCCGACACCGCCAGTGGGAATCGGACACCTCCCAGCGAATTCGAGAATCGGGAAAAGCCATGGGACTCGCCCCTCCCGACCTCGCTCCCTACCTGCAAATTCGTCACGCGGTCCTCCTCACAGAACTCCAGCGTTTTGAACCCGCGCACCTCCTCTACCAAGGCATCATTTCCTCAAACCCAAACCACCCTCGAGCGGAAGTTGCCCGCTTCATGTTGGGACGCCTTGGGATCACTGAAGCTCGCCTCTTGAAGAATGACCCGGAACGACGGAATCAGGCACTCACCCATGCCCGCGATCACCTCACAACCTACCTCGCGGATTACCCCCAGGGCCGCTTCGTTGGCGATGTGCACGGGTGGTTGGGCGCCGTGGAACTCGCCGAGGGGAAAACCAGAGAAGCCATCCATCAACAACTCCTCCGCCTATCGCTGCAACCCACCCGCGAGGCCACACTTTCCGTTCTCAGAGAGTGCGATCAACTTTTCGCCGACCTCATTTCCGAAGCCGCCGAAAACGACCTCACCAGCGAGTTCCGATACTACCTCGACGAACCTGACTTCCAGCAAATTGCCGCCCATCCTCTCGTCACCCGCTTGCTCCTCTACCACTGCCTCGATCCCGCCTATCAGGTGATCCTCCCCCTTCCCTATGACAACACCTCCGGGGACCGCCGTACTTTACGCTTCCTCTCAAACAAGATCATTCGAGCCACCCCTTACACTACCCATCTGCTCGCCCACCTCGCTTCGGCCGTCACTTCCCAACCCCAAGCGGCCACCGATCCCACATCGTTGCTCATCCTCGGCTGGTCCGCCCTGCGTGAAGAGCAGACCCCACAAGCCCTTGTCCTCTTCGATCGTGCTCTAAAGGCGGGTCCCACGGACGAACTGTTGCACGCACGCGCAGTCACCCTCGATCGACTGGGTCGCTACGCCGAAGCCGCCGATGCCTTTGCTCAGCTCGAAATTCAAGCACCTGAAAGCCCTCTCACCGGACCGTCACAATTCGATCACGCCATCGCTCTCTTTCGTGCCCAGCGTTCTGGAGAGGCCCTCCTCCGCCTATGGGAAATCGAAGGGCACTTCTCACCGGATACTCGACCTGTTCCATTTCTGCCCGAGAACGTCATCTCTCAATGGGTCGATTCCATCGCTCAGTTTGCTCCCCTCGATGAATTGGAAGACCCCCTCCAACAACTTTCGGCGGACCACCCCGCCACCACCGAGCTGCGAAGAATCATCCGTCTGCGTGCTCTCGCGGACGAGGATTTCGAACGAGCCCGGCGCCACCTTGATCCTCCCCTCCCCGCTGTCGAGCCGATCTCACGGTGGACCAACCGATGGAGAGCCGATGACTTCATCCCCATGGATGAAACTCGGTGGGCCCAGGAGATCACCCCCTTGGCTGAACTCACAGCCCAAGCGTCCAGCCCAGCAGATCATCTCGAACTCGCCCGTCGCTGGGTTGCCGCCCGTGGCCGGGTCACGCTGCCACTCAACGAATGGATCGACTACAGCAACAGCGAGGGCCCCAAACTCGACCTCCTCCGGCGGCGCAATGGACGCGTGCTGAACCTTCCCGACACCACCGTCGTGGCGCACCTCGACAAGCTCGATGAACTCACCCACGCCCTCCGCCATTTCCTCCTCGCCGCCCCATCGTCCGATCCCGACATCGCCGCGCCCGCCCTGGAAGAAGCCAACGAAACCCTCCGCGCCCTCTCCGAATTCTCTCTCTACCGCGGATCCCGTGCCGTCGAAACCGACGCTGACGCCCTTTCCGCCGACCTCGTCGACCAACTTCACACACGTTTTCCCCATCGCCCCGAAGCCCTTCGCGCTCTCCCCCAGGTCTTCCTCCCTCCACTAACGTTATCCGATTGGATGCCCGGAGACTACAATCGCGCTAACTCCGCACTCGCGCTCAACGCCACGTTGACCTCCCTCCACTCATCCGATTCAGCTTCCGATTCCGACCTCAAAGCAGAAACCGCCACACGCCTCCACAACGCCATCCGCGCCCTTGCCCGTCGTCCTCTGAAACTCTTCCAAATTCGCGACCAGCTCGACCACCTCGCCAACGAATTCGTGGTCGCCCGCCCCCACCTGTTCCCGGAAGACATCAACACCATCGGAGACCATATCCGCGACCTCACCGTGGCAGCACATCTCCCGGGCGTGGACCCAGACTCGTTCCATATCTACGCCGAATCCCGTATTACATCCAGCCCACCCCCGGATCTCCCAGAAATCTTCGCTCCCATGGTCGAGTTCAATCAGCTCGCTGTCCAAACCAACACCACCACCAACTGGCAAGCCTACTTGGACACTTTCCCCAGCAGCCCCAAGGCGGATGCGGTTCGCCTCCGCATTCTCCGCAAGCAAGTCCGAGATTACGCTCCTGTGCCTTCCATCGAGCCGTTCCAATTCCCCGACGCGCCCATCCCCGGAGGATACAAGCGGGCAGTAATGCCTCCATCCCAGACCGGAACAGAGCCTTCGAGTTTGTTAGCCGCCATCGAGCTCTATCAGAAAGATTTCCCAGACACACCGTACTTGGCAGATCTCTCGCTCCTCAAAGCCGCCGTCCAGCTTCGTCAAGGACAGGTGGATTCCTCGCTCCCAGTGCTCGCCCGCATCATTAACGACCCCTCCCACGCCGAATTGAGAACCGAGGCCGGCCTCTACTTCGCATGGATCGCCCAGGATCTGCTCGAAGCCGATCGCCGCCAGCCCATCGTCACCGCCCTCCGCCAACACCCACAGGCACTTAAGATCGTCACCCAGCTTGCCCTCGGCGATACCTTTCTCTTCCGTCTCCGCCCTCTCCTGCCCGCCCTCCAAGCTCCCTAAGTCAACCATGTCCGTCGCCGAACCCCACAAGGAGCTCCGATTTACCCGCGCACGCCAAGCCGCCGTGTTTTTTCTCGCGGCAGGCGTCGCTCTTTCTTCCGCGGTCACTCTCGTCGCGATCGCCATCTTCCGCGGTTCCCCCCATCCAGCATGGGCCGCGTTGCCTTGCGCCTTGGCCATCGGGCTGATCCGTCTCGCACTCCACTGCGCCCGCCACGCCTATCTCATCCTCACCCCAATTGGGATCGAGATCTTTCCCCTCATCCGCCCCGCTTCCGGCATGCAAGTGGTCGCGTGGAGCGAGATCATCGCCATCGACATCGAAGACGAGGATCACTTGACACTCCACTTCAACTCCGAACGCACCGCGGGCATCCACCTCACACTCTCCCCCATTTCTCACCAAGTGCGACCATTGCTGATCCGCGCTCTCGAAGGCCGCGCCCACCGATGACCTTCGACATGCGAGAACGAAACCTTGCATTTCGCTGAAAAATCGCCATCTTCCCGCCGTCGGCTCAATTTTACCGACCCCGGACCCGGCCGGTTTTTCCCGGTTATCTCCCCGACGGCGCCGCCTTCTTTTGGAAGAAACCGCCCACGGAGGATCCCATGATTGCTCTGTCCCGGGCATGCAGCACCTCAATTCCGTGCTTGCGGCCGCAGGATTCCGCAGTCTCCTATCCTAACGAATCCATGTCTCGTACCCAACTCCGCGACCGCATTGTTGAAATCCTGCGGTCGCCCGGCGCCCGCCCGATGAACAAGTCGGAACTGATCCGCGCCCTCGAACTCCCCGCCAGCGCCCGTCCTTTGCTTCGCAAGGAACTCGCCGCACTCGAAAATCAGGGGAAAATTGCCGCAGGCAAAAAAGGCCGCTACGAACTTTCTAGCGCCCAACCTGACCAGCTCCGCGGCTCCATCAAATTCACACCCAAAGGCCATGCCTGGTTTTTCCCCGACGCTGGCGATCCCGATAACCTCGCCACGGGACACGACCTCGAAGAACTTTCTCGAGTTCACGTCCCCCGGAGAGATACCGGTACCGCCCTCGATGGCGACCGCGTTCTGGTTACCGTGCTCCGCCCCAAGATCAGCCCCCGCGATTTTCGACGCCAGCGCCGCTCCCCTGAGCCTGAAACCGAACCCGAATGGCGAGCACGCGTCGAAAAAGTCCTCACCCGCCGTTCCGGTAAGCTCGTCGGCATTTTCCGGCAAAAAGCCAAACTGGGGTGGATCGAATGCGACGACCCCGCCATCAACGGCAACGTCGAACTGATCGGCGATACCACCGCACGGCCGGGGCAACTGGTGGTTGCCCGAGTCGAACAATGGCAAAACGACACCCCATACGCCCGCATCATCGAAGTCCTCGGCTGGCCTGACGACGCAGGCGTCGATATCTTGGCGATCATTCACAAAAACGGCATCCGCCAATCCTTTCCTGACGATGTCCTCGCAGAGGCTCGGGCCTTCGGCGATGAGGTCGACCCTGCCGAAACCACCCATCGCGAAGATTGGCGCAATCGTCTGGTCATCACGATCGATCCAGCCGACGCGAAAGACCACGACGATGCCATCTGGGTCGAGAAAACGGAGAACGGTTGGCAACTCGCCGTCCACATCGCTGATGTTTCCCACTACGTGAAGCCTCGTACCGAGCTCGACAAAGAAGCCGCTGAACGCGGCAACTCAACCTACCTTGTCGATCGGGTCATTCCGATGTTGCCTGTCGAACTGTCCAACGGTCTCTGCTCCCTCAAGCCCGATGTCGACCGCTTCACCAAATGCGCCGTTCTGGAGATCAATCGCCAAGGCAAGGTCATCGGCTCCCGCTTTTGCAATGCCATCATCCATTCCCAAGCCAAGCTGTCCTACGAACAAGCCCAGACGATCTTAGACGGAGGCAAGGCACCGAAAGGTTCCGTCAAAGGCCTCGCCCCCATGGTTCGCGAAGCTTGGGCCATGGCCTCAAAAATGCGCTCCCGCCGCTTCGCCGAAGGAGCACTCGATCTTGAAATGCCCGAGATTCGGGTCCGTCTCGATGACCAAGGCAAGGCAACTCGGATCGAAAATGTCATCCACACCGAAAGCCATCAACTCATCGAGGAATGCATGCTCGCGGCCAACGAATCGGTCGCACGCATCCTGAAAATTCGCCAGAAGCCGACCATCTATCGAATCCACGAAGAGCCGGACTCCGGACGTCTCCTTGACTACGGTGAAACAGCCAAAGCTTTCGGTTACAGCTTCGGCGACCTCACCAACAAAGATCACATCCAGAAGCTTCTCGATGCAGCGAAAGGTCAGCCCGACGAACACGCCATCAAGATTGGTTTGCTCAAGTCTCTCAAACGGGCCGCCTATTCGCCGGATCCCCTCGGACACTACGGTTTGTCGAAGACCGACTACTGCCACTTCACATCACCGATCCGCCGATACGCCGACCTCGTCGTCCATCGTTCTCTCCAACCCTTTCTCG
The DNA here is from genome assembly GCF_014201715.1 of Haloferula luteola. Lineage (GTDB taxonomy): Bacteria > Verrucomicrobiota > Verrucomicrobiia > Verrucomicrobiales > Akkermansiaceae > Haloferula > Haloferula luteola. Next base: position 157,269 of record NZ_JACHFD010000005.1, on the reverse strand, counting down.
ATAACCCGCCGCAACAACCCGACAAAACCCCGCGTCAAACCGAACTTCACGAGCTGGCTCGCCACATCTCCGATACCGAGCGCGCCTCCGCCGATGCCGAAAACGAATCGAAGAACCTCAAACTTCTCGAGTACCTCGAACACACCACTCAGCTCCCCGAACCCGTCCACTTCGAGGGCCTCATCACCGAGGTCCGCCCGATGGGATTGATGGTGGAAGCCACGGGAATCTCCACCCGCGGCCTAGTCAAACGCGAAGACCTGGGGCCCGGATGGACGATCGAGGCTCGCTTCGACCGCGCCGTTTCCCGCGATGGCCGTCGACTTCTCATGGGACAACGCGTCCAGCTCGAAGTCGCCCGGATCGATCGCGATCGCAAATTTGTCGATTTCCGCATCGTCGGAGAAGGCCCCGGCGAAACCACCTCAGATGCCCGCCGTCCTCGCCGCTCCACGGGCAAAGGCTTCACATCTCCCCGCGCGGAAAAATCCCACACCGAGAAATCGCCAAAAAGAGGCAAGCCCAAGAACCCCGCCAAGTCGACCGCCGGAAAGCCATCCAAAAGGCCCAAAAAGCTCAACCACAAACGCCGCCGGAAGTAATCCCTTCAGAATTCGCCGCGCATTCCCCATTCGACAAAAACCCAAGCTCACCTAGCCTGCCCGGCACATGACCCAGCCTTTCCTCATCGGAACTCTCGCCTTCGGCCTCGCCTCGCTGATTCCTGTCGCCGCTCAGGAGACAGCTCCGACCCCACCGGTCGAAGCACCTGCCGCGGATCCAGCTACCGTCAAGCCGGACTCTTCCTACGCCCTGGGCTACCGAACCGGCGGTGAGTTCGGTCAACGCTACGGAAACTTCGGCATCACCCCCGATGACCTGCAAACCGAATCTTTCCTCGCCGGATTCCTTGCCGGATTCAAAGGAGAAGACCCCGCGATCTCGGAAGAAAAACTGGGGGCAGCCATGCAAGCCCTCGGCGACCTACTCCAAGGCCGCGAAAAAGAAGTCGCGGCCTCAAACCTGGAGACGGGCAAAGCCTTCCTCGCTGAGAATGCCAAAAAAGATGGCATCAAAACCACCGAAAGCGGTCTCCAATATCAGGTTCTCGAACCCGGAGGCGAAGAAACCTATCAGGCGCCCAAGGAAGGCGAACCCGATAAGGAATTCCTCGTGAATTACCGTGGCACTCTCATCGACGGCACCGAGTTCGATGCCTCACCCGAAGGTGAATCCGTGCCCATGACCCTTCAGGTCATTGATGGCTTCAAGGAAGCACTCCAGGCCATGCCCATCGGAGCCAAATGGCGTCTCTACATTCCCAGCGAATTGGCCTATGGCGATCAGCGCCGCAGCGCAGAAATTGGCCCCAACTCCGTGCTCATTTTCGAGGTCGAGCTGGAGAAGATCCAGGACGCCCCAGCCGCCCCCGCTGGCATGCCCTTCCAGCTTCCAGGCGCTCAAGAATGAGTTCACTCCGCCGCCATGAAATTCACCTACTACGGACACTCTTGCTTTGCCATCGAACTCCACGACGGCACTCGACTCCTTTTCGATCCATTCATCACGCCCAATGAGGCTGCATCCGGCATCGATATCGACTCCATCGATACCGATTTCATTTTGCTCACCCATGGGCATGCCGACCACGTCGCCGACGCGGAAGCCCTCCTCAAACGCACGGGAGCCACGCTGATCTCCAATTTTGAGATCGTGACATGGTTTGCCGCCAAAGGCATCGAGAACGGTCACGGAATGAATCATGGCGGCGGCCACCCCTTCCCCTTTGGTCGCGTTCAGTATGTCAACGCCATCCATTCCTCCAGTTTGCCCGATGGCACTTACGGAGGAAATCCAGGAGGCTTCGTCATCACCACCCCCGAGGGAACATTCTATGTCTCGGGGGATACGGCGCTTCATCGGGACATGAAGACCATCGGCGAATTGCATTCCCTCGCTTTCGCCGCTCTCTGCATCGGCGACAACTTCACCATGGGTCCTGAAGATGCCGCGATCGCCGCTCAATGGGTGGGTGCGAAGAAAGTCATCGGCACCCACTACGACACATTTCCGCCCATTCGGATCGACCACGAAGCGGCCAAGGGCGCGTTCGCAGAGAAAGGGGTTGAGCTCCTCCTACCAGCCATCGGCGAGACCTTGGACCTAGAGTCCCTCCCCGATCTCCCCTAGCCCGCCCCCTTTCCTCTTTCGGACTGCGGTGACACGTCACCGCTTTCCCCTCACACCTTCTCCCACCCCATCACTCTCCCCGGAGCCGACACGTCGGCTCCGCCCTCCCAGCTCCGCCCCCCTTTCCTCTTTCGGACTGCGGTGACACGTCACCGCTTTCCCCTCACACCTTCTCCCTCCCCATCACTCTCCCCGGAGCCGACACGTCGGCTCCGCCCTCCCCAGCTCCGCCCCCCCTTTCCTCTCGGACTGCGGTGACACGTCACCGCTTTCCCGTCACACCCTCTCCCACCCCATCACGCTCCCCGGAGCCGACACGTCGGCTCCGTCCCCCCAGCTCCGCCCACCCCTCCCGACGACTGGATCAGTCCCCCTTCTCTTTCAATAGCTTCGCCACCCCTTCTTTCGTCCCCTTCCACCGGTCCAACCACGCCGGTTTCTGTTCCACCTGAAGCGAATCTCCTGCCAGCAACTTCAGGTTCTTGTGAGCCAGCTGTTCAAAATCCAGGCAGTATTGCTTCCCGTCCCGGATCAACAGCACATTCCGACTAGCAAATTCCGTGCGCCCTCCCACCGCATCGATCGCCTGAATCATCGTCATTCCCTGACGGTAAGGCACCTGCGAACTACGCCGTACGTGCCCCCCCACGGAGAGCACCGCCCCTTCCGCCTCGACCGCCTTCTTTGCCACCGCCTCGATGGCTGGATTTTGATAAATCCCCGCTGTTCGATACGCCGACTCAGCGGCCCTCGCAAAAGCGATCGGACTCCTTGCCGCCGCCTCCAACGGTTTCTCCAACAACGGAAGCCGGATCATCCCCAGCTCATCCACGGTGTAATCGCCGTCCACCTCTTCGCTTCCCCCCTGAACACCCCTCAACTTGAGCGTGACGACATCCCCAGGCACCAAATCGGCTCCGGCAACCCAACCCGACAATCCACACAGTAACAACCATTTCATACGTTCGACCTTCTACCGAGAATTTTACTTTGTGTCAAAAAGCTAATGCTCATTCCGTGGATTTCTGGCACCCAGGCATTGCCCTTGCTTCGAATTCAAGGGAAGCTCCCGTCGTGATCCCCATGGGAACCCATTCTTTCCCCAACCGCCTGGCAGCCCTCGTCTTCATCGGCTTGGCCGTGCTGCTGGCGTCGTGCGCCCCCAGCTACCAATTGGTAACCGCCAATCCCAAGCAAGCGGTGAAGGAAGAAACCTTCTCCTACCGCAAGTGGCAGCGTCACGGAACGAATCCCGATGTCGTCGTGATTGCTCTTCATGGCTTCAGTGGTGCCTCCATCGATTACGAGAACCTGGCTTCCTACCTGATGCGCCATCAGCCATCCACGGCCCTCTATGCCTACGAGGTTCGCGGCCAAGGCCGAGATCCCAAAAAGGATCGCCGTGGCGACATCGACGACCCCGCCAACTGGTCCAACGACCTATTAACTTTCACCCGCCTCATCAAGAGTCGCCACCCCGACGCCACCCTTGTCTGGTTCGGTGAAAGCATGGGCAGCCTGATTCTTTCCAAAACCTATCACGACCAAATCGCAGCAGGGCATTCTCCACCTTGTGATGCCCTCGCCCTTTCCTCTCCCGTGGTCACGCTCCGCTCCGATTTCCCGACTTGGAAAAAAGAACTCGTCCGGGGGCTTTCCGTCGTCGCCCCAGCCGCTCGCATCTCCATGGACACCCTATCCGGGGGACAGGATGTTCAGATGACCGAGACCAGCTTCCATTCCGAACAGAGCGAAACGAACTCATGGAATCTGGAGACCAATACGCTGCGGCTTCTGGTGGCCCTGGGCGACCTGATCGATGAAATGCCCGCGAACGCTGAAGCCTTCCGCGAGCCCACCCTCATTCTTCACGGTGGAAAGGATTTCTTCACCACCAAGGCAGACGTCCAAGCGTTCGCCAATCACATCCCCGCCGCCACCCCCCTGACGGAGTGCTACTATCCGGAGGCCCATCACCTCCTCATGTACGACACGGACAAGGATCAGGTAATTCAGGACATTGCCCGCTGGCTCGACACTCTTCGCTCAGGATCCTGATGGCCGGCTCCCCACCCCGCATCGCCATCGTAGGCGGTGGGCCAGCAGGACTTTTCGCAGCGGAAACCGCCGCTCGAGAGGGGGCGAAGGTCTCGGTCTACGATGCAAGCCGTAGCGTCGCTCGAAAACTCCTTGTGGCAGGCTATGGCGGGCTCAACCTGACCCACGGTGAGCCTCTCGAACGCTTCATTACCCGCTATCAGGGACCCCAGCTTCCCGATGGTTTCGGGAAAATGATCACCCAGTTCCCTCCCTCCTCACTTCGCGATTGGGCCACGGATCTTGGCATCGAAACCTTCGAGCAGCGCACAGGCCGAGTCTATCCCAAGCTCATGAAGGCCGCACCCCTCGTCCGTGCTTGGCTGGCTCGACTTCGTGAGCTCGAAGTTTCCCTCAACGTTCATCATCGGCTCACGCACTTGGGCCCCGGCCCGACATTGAATTTTGAAAACGGAACGCACGAAGCCTTCAACGCCTGCATCCTTGCCCTCGGAGGCGCCTCGTGGCCCCGAACTGGATCCGATGCCCACTGGATTCCGATGCTGGAGTCTCACGGAGTCCGCGTGACACCCTTCGAGCCGGCCAATTGCGGCTGGGAAGTCGATTGGCCCGCTGATTCCATTCCCCAACTAGAAGGACTTCCGCTCAAAAACCTGGCAGCCCGTGCGGGTGCCACGGACGTTCGAGGGGAACTCATGCTCACCCGCTATGGGCTCGAAGGAGGAGCCATCTATCAGCTCGGACCCGCACTCCGATCGATGGAACTCCCCCGGCTGATCATCGACCTCAAACCCGAAGTGCCGCTCGAAGTCCTCGTGAGAAAGATGGAGAGCGTCCGCCGCGATTTTCTGGAAGCTGGCTCTCAGCGTTGGAAACTATCTCCTCAAGCCTCCGAGCTTCTCCGCCTTCACGGACCCTATTCCTCCGTGCTGCATCTCGCCCAGACCGCGAAAGCGCTTCCGATTTCCCTCACTCGGCCACGACCCATCGCCGAAGCCATTTCGTCGGCCGGTGGTGTGGCTTGGACGGAAATCGACGATCACCTCATGCTCCACCGCCTGCCCGGAGTCTTCGTGGCGGGCGAAATGATCGATTGGGAAGCTCCCACCGGAGGCTATCTGATCCAGGCCTGCTTCGCCACCGGCTTCCAAGCCGCACAAGGTGCCCTGAAGCACCTTGCTTAACCCGGATCATTCGTCGTCGGATACCAATCGGGCACTCTCGACCACCCACTTGTGATCTCGATACTGCAGCGTTCCGCGAAAATGCACCCAATCCCCGCGGGATACCTTCACCAACTTAGCCCGTTCGGCCACATCGAACAGCACCGGGATCGCCCAATGAACCGTCGTTCTCGGCTGACCCTCATCCGGCAGACGGAGATAGTCCACCATCATCCCCGCGACCAGAGATTGGGGAGATTCCGAAACATCCACCATCTGCATTCGCCACTCAACTTGTGCCCCCTTGGCCGATTCCTCGAAGGCATCGCGAGCCAAGCTGGTTAGCGTTGAATCATTCAAAAACCGCAAATAGCTCTCCAGCGACAACTCCCACGGCTGGCCATCCGGCAACTCACCCGCAGCATCGACAGGAATCTCGAGCTTCTCAGGCTCAGCCTCGCTCGCCTCCGCCTCTTTCGCCTGCTCCAATCGCTGCGTCCCCTTTTCCACCATCCGCATCATCCCGTAGATCGTCCCGGCAACCAACGCCACCAAGAGCGCGACGGAAAGCCCTGCCACCACCCAGCAACCGACCGGTTTCTTCGATTTCATACCGCGCATCCTGCAAATCCATCAGCGGATCGCCAGTATAGCTTTGAGAGCCTTTTCCACCCATCTCCGCTTTCGCACTCGGCACCGAGGCTCCTCCCGATCACGCTTCGCCACGTGCCCACCGTCTCGATCAAGACCTTCTCCTACCATCCGTCCATCTGGCCCAAGATGATCGGCGATGCTTCGCGCGACGCCAAATCCGGCGATCTCGTTGAGGTTCTCGACAAAGATGGCGCCACCTTTGGCTGGGGCTTCTACAATCCTCGGTCCAACATGCCCTTGCGGATCGTCAAACACGGCGCCGAAGCCATCGACGAAGATTTCTTCCTTCGCGCCATCCAGCGAGCCGCCGATCTACGACGCGGACTTTTCCATATCGACGAGGAAACCGATGCCTACCGCTGCATCCATGGAGATGCCGATCAACTTCCCGGACTCGTCGCCGACCGCTTTGGCGAAATCCTCTCCGTGGAGATCACCACTCTCGCCGCGTGGCGGCGCCTCGAAACGTGGATCCCAGCCCTCCACGAAGCTTTCGGCACCACCACCGCTCACATCCGGGTCGATCCTCATCTCGCCCAGGTCGAACGCATCCCAGGACACCCCCACCCCCTTTCCTCCACCCAGCTGCGTCGCGTCAAAATCCGAGAACATGGCGTCACTTTTGAAATCGACTTCGCGGAGGGTCATAAAACGGGATTTTTCTGCGACCAGCGCGACAATCGCCGCAAGCTGGCAGCTCTCGCTGCAGGCAAAACTCTGCTCGATCTTTGCTGCTACACCGGAGGGTTCAGTGTTCACGCCGCTCTGGCGGGAGCCGACGAAGTCACGGCCGTCGACCTCGACGAAAAAGCCGTGGCCATGGCCAAACGGAATGCCAATCTCAACCAAGCTCGGATCAAGTTCACCCACGCCGATGCCTTTACCTGGGCACGCACCATGGTGGAGAATGGCCGCCAGTGGGACATCGTCCTCGCCGATCCACCCAAGTTCGTCACGGGTCGCGACGACGAACGGGGCCGAGGAAAATACAATGACCTCAACCGTCTCGCCGCCCAATTGGTCAAACCCGGGGGACTTCTGGTCACCTGTTCCTGCTCCGGCATGGTCAACGAGTTCGAGTTTGAAAAACTCGTGACCACCGCCGTTCACAAGGAACAGAAGCGCCTACAAATCTTTGATCGCACGGGGGCCGGCCCAGATCATCCGACACTCTCCAACTACCCTGAGTCACGCTACCTCAAGTTGATCTGGGGGCGCATTCTCTGAAACCATCCACCCTGAACCCACCGCGGTAGGTTCAGGGCATGATGACTCCCGTTCTGCAGCAGGTCCCAGGTCTCAGCTATTGAGATTCCGGACCTGGGCCGCGAGCAATTGATTCGCTTTCAAACGCCACTCCTTGGACGCCTTCGCCGACTCACGGTGATAGTAGCTGTAACGCTCCGGTGCGAACTCGTCCGCTTGGCCCTTGGAACCGTTTAGAGCACTGTAGTAGATCTCCCGGTATTTTTTGATCAGATCCTTCTCACTGGTCAGGAGCTTTTTCTCCGCCAGCTCACGGTTCATCTGCATCAGTTGGCGAACCACTCGCATTTCCTTGTTCTCTTCGAAGATGCTCAAGACCGTCATGCCGCCCTTCATTTGAGTATCGAGACGCAGGCCAGCCTGCGTTGGTGTCAGCGCCGCAAGGGCAAAGACCAGTCGCGTCACCCGGTCCAATTCATCGATCCGTTTCGCCTCGCCCAGGAAATCAGAGACGGATAGCTGCCGCCACCGATGGGGGAGATCCAGACGACAGGCGAACCGGCGAACTTGGGCAAATCGAGTCCCCGCGGAAAAGACATCATCCCGGTTCTGGACGCCATGCGTTACCAAACCGGCCACTTTCCAGCAGTTCTCCAGAAGAACAGGCCCTCCGCTGTTCCCTTGGATGACCTGATTGTCGATCTCCAGCTGGCCCGTACCCACACCTGCGACCTTTCCATTCAGGCGGGTTACCGTGCTAAGCCCCCCACTATCTCCAATCGCTACCACCTTGACCCCAAGCGCGGGCTCTTCCGCGCCCTTTCCGCTAGCAACCTCGAGGAAATCATTCACCGGATGCGAAAGCCGCAAACGCACCAAATCCGCACTCTCCGATGCTTCCAAATAAGCGAACTCCCGCAACACCTGACCACTCACCAGCTTCACTTCCAAGCGGGATTGGCCACTCAACACATGGGCCGCCGTGTAAACATAATAGCCTCCGTCAACCCGGCAAATGAAGCCACTCCCCTTCCCTTGGTCGCCCTCGATCATCACCATCGAGTTCAGCACCGCTTTGGGCAAACCATGCTCACCCACCTCCATGGACCTTTCTGTCGTCGGCTCCGCGGCCGCCACCTCGCTGGCCTTCGCCTCCACAGCCGCATTTTTCAGACCATATCGGTTCAGCCAATCGGTCGGAACTTGGTCAAAACTTAAGGTCGCCGACCCATTCCGGTGCCGAATTTTGACCCCAGCTTGGCTAATTTCGCGAATCGTTACTTCCTCGAAGCTCTTCCCATCCTGAGTGCGAACCCGGTCAAATTTCTCACCTTCCGCCGACGCCCACAGGGAGGCAGCCTGATCCGACTGGTCTTGACGAAGCTTTTGGAAATCCTCCTGAGCATCCTCCAGTTGACGCACCAGACCTTCCTTCTCGCTGACCAAGCTTTCATTCTGGCGTAGCGCGGAGTCCAACTGCTGTTGGATCTCGGCCAGCCGCCTCTCTCCCGCATCCACGACCTCATCGGATTTCTTCAAATCCGCCTCCAAGGCTTCAACCTTCTCCTCCATCTTTTGGAGTTGCTGCTGTGTTTGAAGATGCGCCTTCTTCAACTCCTCATCCTCACAGGAAATCAATGCTCCTGAAATCGCCAAGACGGCACCTCCGGTGGCCCATCGACCCTTCATTCCGTTCATCTCAGACAAAAAGCCCTTCTGGGATTCAATCTGTCAAGCCCCCGAGAATGAAGGGAATGTTTCAAGCCATGAATGTGGATTTCCGTGTCATCAAGATGATTCCTGCTCCGCTAACGATAGCTCACGCATCTTCTCCCATTCATCGATCAGACTCGAATCCACTCCTCTCACGGTCTCTTCCAACAACGCCTCAGCCTTGTCCAATTCGTCGGTTTTGAGGGCGGGTGGAATCGTCTGCACAAGCACTTTCCAAACCTCCGAAAGATACCGCAATAGCACACCTTCGCTGCGCTCGAGACCATAGCGCTTCACGTAATCTTCAAAGCTTTCCCAACGTTCCACCATTTCCCGAGCGACCGACTTCGGCCGCACTCCGGCCTCCTTTGCCCATGGATGTTTGAGCACAAATTCGTTGTAGGTCGCGTAGATGAACTCCTTCCCCGGCTTGGGATGCTCGACCTCCATCAACCGCTCCATGCGCTCCTCGTATTCCAAGCCTTCCGCCTTCAATTCCGCCAGCAGCTCTCCCTTGGCTTTGTCGACCTGCTTCTTCAAAACCGCTGCCGGATCTTCAAGAATGGACTCCACCAAAGACAACAACTGGAGAGCATAGTTGCCATCTTCCGGATCCAGCTGAGGCAGCGTATCCAACAACCACAACCCCAGAGTCTGGTGCATCGAAAAATCTTCGGGCAGTTGCTCTTGCAGCACTACCTTTACGGGCCCCGTTCGCTCTTCCTTTGGCAAAATCCGCAACACGCCCCCGTGAACCAGCGCCTTGAACAATTCAAACCCCCGACGTCGGAGCGCTTTCTTCCCTGCGGGCGTCTCATGGCACTGGCGGATCAGTCTTCTCAACGCCTCACACCCATCTTCATTCTCACGCCCAAGTACATTGAGCAACATCCCGTGACTGATGCGAAATTGAGACTGCAAGCGTTCGGGAGGGGACTCCTGCAGTTTTTGGAAGGTCTTGTCATCCCAATTGACGAAGCCCTTCTCCGGCGGCCGCTTTTTCATCGCCTTGCTCTTCCCTCCCTTGGCGGCGGCTTTCTCTTCAGCCTTTTTGTTCTCGATGACATATTCCGGTGCCTGCGCCACCACATACCCGATATCATCAAACCCCCGTCGCCCTGCCCGACCGCATATCTGCTTGAAATCGCGCACCGCCAGCGTGTTGGTCCGATCACCACCGAACTTGAATAGCTGGGTGAAAAGGACGGTGCGGATCGGCACATTCACCCCCACGCCCAGTGTGTCGGTTCCGCAAATCACTTTCAGCAACCCCTCCTGCGCCAATCGCTCCACTAGGACTCGATACTTCGGCAAGAGGCCCGCGTGGTGAATGCCTAGGCCATGCCTCAGCAGCTTTTTGATCTCCTTACCATAGGGGCTCTTGAAATCCGCATCTTCCAAAAGTTCGGCAATCCGCGCCTTCTCCTCCTTCGAGCAGAAATTGCGGCTCATCAGCTTTTGCGCCGTCTCCGCACAACTGCGCTGGGTGAAATGAACCAAATAAATCGGCGCTCGGTTCGCGTTCACCAATTCCTCCACTCGCTCTTCTAGCAGAGTGAGGCTGTATTCAAATTCAAGTGGCACCGGTCGCTCTTCCGACTTCACCAGGGCCGTTGGAGCCCCATTCAAGGCTGTCAGCTCCTTCTCGAAAAACCCAGTATCGCCTAAGGTCGCCGACATCAGCAGGAACGTCGCCTGTGGCAAGGTCAGCAAAGGCACCTGCCACGCCACGCCGCGCTCTTTGTCCGAGTAATAGTGGAACTCGTCCATGATCACATCATCCACCTCGGCTCTCGAGCCCTCGCGCAGAGCCAAATTGGAGAGAATTTCCGCCGTGCAGCAAATCACCGGAGCCGAGGGATTGACCGTGGCATCCCCCGTGATCATGCCGACTCTCTCCGGCCCGAATGTGCGACACAAGGAAAGGAACTTCTCGTTCGCCAATGCCTTGATCGGAACCGTGTAGTACGAGCGTCGACCCAGGCAGATCGCACGGAATTGCATCGCCATCGCTACCAGTGATTTCCCTGACCCTGTCGGCGTGTTCAAGATCACGTTCTTCCCGGCGAACAGTTCCAGAATCGCATTCTCCTGGTGGTCATAGGGCTCGATTCCCGCGCTGAGCAGGTATTCGAGAAATGCCTCCAGTACCGCGTCGTTATCCGACGGATTTCCAAGTGCAGTAGGATCGAGAACAGCCATGGGCGGTGCGACCATGGGCGGGAACCCTTCGCTTGGAAAGCGGTCGTTCCTCTCGATTTCTCGAAATCCCACCTCCAAATCCCTGACATCTTCCTCAGCCCCATTGACCCGCGAATCCCGAAGGCGTAGGGAACGGCGCATGGAATTCCCCAATGTCACTGCTCTCGCCCAAGCCAACGTCTATTTCGATGGCAAAGTGATCTCCCACACCCTCCTCACCGCCTCCGGCGAAAAGAAGACTCTCGGTGTGATTCTTCCCGGCTCCTATCACTTCGGTACCGATGCCCCCGAACGCATGGACATCGTTGCTGGATCTTGCAGCCACGTTCTTGACGGCACCGAAAGCTCAATCGCCACCACCGCAGGCTCGGCCTTCGAAGTTCCTGGCAAGAGTGGGTTTACCATCACCGTCGAGGGAGAGCCCTGCCACTACGTCTGCAGTTTCCTGTAACGCCTTCTTTCCAACATTTCCCCACGGGGCCCATCACCCGGTATGGGAAAGATGTGGGGGCGGCTGCTGGACTCACTCGAGTCTTCGCAACCGCCCCCGTCCCTCTCCTGTCTAGGAAATTCAATCAGGCATCGAGTCGCAGCGCCGCCCGTTGAGCTGCGGTCTTTGCCTCTCCCTTCGGAGTTTGCTGGTCCGCTGTCGTCAAGCGCATGCCCACCGGCTTGGACACCCCGAATTCCTCCATCGTCACGCCATACATCACATCCGCGCGACCCATCGTGCGCTTCGAGTGAGTCACGATGATGAACTGCGAGTTGTTCACGAAACGGTCCAAAACCTTGACGAAGCGCCCAATGTTCGACTCGTCCAGCGGTGCATCCAACTCATCGAGCACACAGAACGGGCTGGGCTTGATCATGTAGATGGAAAACAGCAGCGCCACAGCCGTCATGGAACGTTCTCCCCCCGAAAGCAAAGTGATGCTCTGGAGCTTTTTACCAGGCGGCTTGGCAATCACCTCGATGCCGGATTCCAGTGGATCCTCTTCGTCCACCAACTGCAAATCCGCCTTGCCTTGCTCGCCAAACAGCTCCTTGAACATGTCCCGGAAGTTCGTCTTCACCTGGGCAAAGGTTTCGCTGAAGCGACGTTTGGTCTCCTCGTTGATCTTCTCAATCACCTGCAGCAACTCCTCCTTCGAACTCACAAGATCCTCGTAATTGCTCCTCACATCATTGTGACGCGCTTCGAGTTCCTCATACTCTTCGATCGCATCCAGATTCACCGGACCCATCGAATCCAGTCGCCGCTTCAAGTCCCCGACGCAGGACTCCACAAAATCCCAATCCGGTTCGCCCTCCATCAGTGGCGGAAGTTCGACCTCATCCGCGGTGCCATCGACCACCGTCACTGCCACCTCGTCAGCGTCTTCGCCGTCCTCGCCGTCTTCCGAAGATTCGACCACCGACGTCCGCCCACGGCCATTCGACTTCTGCGTCGCAATGCAGGAAAGCAAGGCATGGGCGTCCGGTTCGAAGTGAGCCAACTCCAGATTGTGACGCTCCAAGATGGCATTGACGAGGCTCTCGAGGCGCAGCTCGATCTTGGTCAAAGCCACTTCCTCGCGACCTCGCTGCTCAGCAGCCCGAGCATGCCCCTTGCGGACTTCAGTCAGCTCCCGCTCGGCGATCTCGATCGATTCGATCAACTCGTTCCGCTGGCCCATCCGCTCCTGGATGTCCACCTCCAGATCTTCCGCCTCACAGCGATGCTGCTCCACCTCTTCAGCCAAAGCGGCATTTTCACCGGTCGCCGCTTCGATTCTCTGCATGAAGGCGCCGATCTCCGTCTCGCGACGCACCGCAATCTCTCGCAACTCCGCAAGCCGCGCTTCCATGGGCTGCTGTTGAGCCTCTTGCGCTTCCTTCGCCCGGCGCTCCACGGCGATCGACGTCCGGACCTCGTTGAGGGCCTCCGCCAACTCCGCCTCATCCCGCCGGGAATCCTCCAACTCCGTGTTGAGACGGGATTGATCGCTCTCGCATGCGTGCAGGCGCTCCCGCGCAGCGGAAAGCTCCGCCTCCATCGCCCCACGGTTTTCCTGCGTCGCGGCTTCCCGCTGGTCCAAATCTCCACGCTCCCAACGAACGTTCTCCAGCTTGGTCTCCACCGCTTCGACCTCTCGCACGGCCAGCGATCGCTGGCCCTCCAAAGTCGAAAGTTCCACCTTGTGCCGCTGCACTCGGTCCCGGGCCACCTCATGCTCCTCCTGGAGCCGACTCAACTCCGCTTCCAAATGCTCCACCCGTGCTTTGGCCTGAGCTTCCGACTCGGTCAGCGCCGCCACTTCGGTCTCCAGTTCGCGAACCTCATTCTGCCTCTCCAGGACCGATACCGCTCCATCTCCCGCCGCTCCACCGAAGACAATTCCCTCAGCACCGATCCACTCCCCCGCGAGGGTGGCCATCGACACATCTGGAAAATCTTTGCGCAGGCGCATGCCCGTCGCCAAATCGGGCACGATCAGCACCCGTTCCAACAAGCGCTCGACCACGCTGCGGACCTTCTCATCGATCTTGACCCGGTCGAGTGCCCACGCAATGGCGCCCCCTGGAATGGTCTCGATCTGCGTGCCATTCGAGGCCGTCACAAACTCCCGTGGGAGAATCTTTGCCTGACCCAACTTCTTTTCCGTGAGCCGGGCAATCACCGCCTCCGCCAAGGCGGCATCCTCGACCAAAACCGCCTGAAGATGCCCTCCCAAAGCCGCTTCCAGCGCCCGCGCACACTCCTTTTCCGCCTCAATGAAACCCGCGAGCACGCCATGGACTCCCGAGCGGAACCGTTCCGGTTCCCCAAGTCCCTCCAGAACCTTCCGGGTGCCCTGCTCAAAACCTTCACCACTCGCCACCAGTTGGCGCAAAACCTCCAAGCGCGAAGATCGCTGCGCCAACACCTTGTGGGCTTCTGCCGCCGCCGTTCGAGCAGCATCCAGATCGCCTCTCACGTGCTGATATTGCCGCTCAGCCCGCTGCAAATTCTCCTCCAGCTCCTGCGTCCTTCGCGCATGCTCATCGAGCTCCTGCACGATCTGGTCACGCTGCATCATCGCCTCTTCCAGCTCGTTGTGGAGGCGTTGCTCTTCATCCGCCAACTGACGGGACCGCTCACGGCTCGTTTCCAGCTGAGCCAGCGAACTTTCGATCTTCGCTTGCATCGTGGCGATCACCGTCTGGGTCCGATTGGCTTCGGAGCGCGACTCCCGTTGAGCAGCTTCTAAGGTTTCCCGGCGAGCGCGCGCGGAAGCCGTCTGCTCTTCCTGCTGAGACAGCGAAATTTCCATCTCGGCAATCCGACGCACCAGCGCCTCCAAGGCCTCATTGGCCGCCACCACATCAAACTCCTGCTGAGCGAGCTTTTCCTGCGTTGCATCGATCTCCGCCTTGTTCTGCTCGATCCGGCCTTCGAGCTCGGCGCGCCGTTCCATGTTGAAAGCAATGCGACCTTCCGCACTCGCCAAAGCATTGCGGTGCTCGTTGAGCTCCTGTCTCCGCTCTGCCAATAAGCCCTCAAAACTTCTCGCCGCTTCCCGGGCCCCTGCCACGGCCTCCTCCTTGGGCGCCATCTTTCGCTCCAAGTCCCCTTCCGTGATCTCCAGGGACCGAATCGACGTCCGCAACTCCGCGGCCGCCGCACTCATTTCCACAAACTTTTTGTGCCCCAAATGCGTGTCCAAAACCCGCACATCGTTGGCCAATGTCTGATAACGACGGGCTTTCGCTACCTGCCGCTTCAATGAATTCATCCGTCGCTCCTGCTCCGCCAGCACGTCACTCACCCGCAACAAATTGGCCTCCGTGTAGTCCAACTTTCTCAGCGCATCCTTCTTTTCCCGCTTGTACTTGGTGATCCCTGCCGCCTCCTCGAACACCGCCCGACGTTCCTCGGGCTTCGACGAGAGAATCTGATCGATCTGCCCCTGAGCCATGATCGAGTACGCCGTCCGACCGATCCCCGTATCCATGAAGAGGTCGTGGATGTCCTTCAGCCGGCACAAAGTGCCATTGATCCGGTACTCCGATTTGCCATCGCGGAAGACTCGCCGGGTGATGGCCACCTCGTTGTAGTCAACTCCCAGGGAGCCTTCACAGTCGGCCATCGTCAGGGTCACCTCAGCCATTCCCAGAGGCTTGCGCCGTTCGGTGCCATTGAAAATGACGTCTGCCATTTCTCCCCCACGCAGGGCTTTGGCAGAGGTCTCCCCGAGGACCCAACGGATGGCGTCGACGACGTTCGACTTTCCACATCCATTCGGGCCCACAATGCCGGTCACCCCCTGGTGAAACTCCAGCCGCGTCTTGTCCGCGAACGACTTGAAGCCGTGGATATCAAGCGATTTTAAATACATTCAGACAGGAGTGGGTTCGAGGTTCCGCCCAGGAGGGAATCCGGGCAGGAGGCAGCTTAGTGAACGTCTACCCGTGGAAAAGCTCTGTTGGAGAAAAACACTATATACGGTATCCATTTTCCAATTTTGACACATGATGTGGTGGTTTCGATTTATTAAAAAATCTTAACCATTTATCAAAAATACCCCCAACCCCACGCAAAGTTTTTTGAAACCGAAGGTCTTATTCCGCCGCCCGGTTGGCCCTCCATCCCTCGAGAAGATCCATCCCCCAGGCAAAAACACCTTCATTAAGCACTCGTGATGTGTTCGTTGCGAAATTTCATTGCGCTTCCCATCGGAACATCCGGCTAAGCCGAACGCCAAAGCCGGCGATTCCTCTCCCCCTCCATCCATGAAACTCCCAACGACTTCCCAAAGGTGGCTCAAAAACGCCGTGTCCTCACTTTCATTTCTCGGAATGGCACTCTCCCCACTTTTCGCCAGAGAATGGCCCACCGAATCGAAGCTGGAATCCCTACAAGATTCTTCAGGTTTGTGGTGGAAGGCGATCACGGTCTACTCAGTTCCAGGAGTCTTCTACCGCTTGGAGCAGAGTGAAACTCTCACGGATGCGAGTTGGAGCCTCGCCTCTTCTCACTACGGAAACGGGCAAAAGTGGAGCTGTCGACTTTTCCCTGACCCCGCGCCCGGAGTCCATCAACCCGACTCCTCGGCTCAAGCGCTTTCCTCAACCACGGCCTCCCCCCTCCATCTGGAACATGATTCCACTCCACATCGCCAAGTTTGCCTCATTCTTGAGGAATCCTCAACCGGAGAACCTATCCTTTCTTGGTCCTCTCTCGACACCGAAGTCCCAGTCCGGTGGCCCCTTGATGGCTTGCATCTCGACGGAGTCTGGAAGGACTTCGACACGGCTTACCTCTACCCGACAGATGACTACCTTTTCGGGTTGAGCCCACGACTCGGATCTCCCGTGTCGTTGACCACCACTTCCCCTGCTCTCGGACCAGCGGATCAGGCCATGATTTCAGCGATCACCCTTCTTTCGATCGCAACCTTTTGCGCGTTCCGGGAGCAAAAACTCCCTTTCTTTCGAACTCGGAAGCAAGGCAAAACCCATCACAAAGGTGACGGATAACCCCCTACTGACCTTCCCGAGCAGAGAGATATTCTCTTCCTCCTTCTCAGCTTTACTGCAGCCACGCGAGGAACTCGCGATTGCCGTCCGTGCCAGTGATCGGTGAGTCCATCACGCCTCGCCATTCCCTCCCTGACTCCGCGACAAACTCACGGATCTTTTCCACTGCCCGCTCATGGAGCTGTGGATCCCGGACGATTCCCCCTTTCCCAATGTCTTCGCGCTCAAGTTCAAACTGTGGCTTGATCAGACACACGATCGACCCCCCATCAGCGAGAACCCCAAAGGCAGCGGGTAGAATTTTGGTGAGGGAAATGAAGGATACATCCATGACCACCAAGGCCACTTTCTCCCCCAAATCGGACTCGACCAAGCCACGAGCATTGAATTTCTCCTTCACCACCACGCGTGGATCGCTGCGAATTTTCCAGGCGAGCTGGTTGGTCCCGACATCGACGGCGTGGACACGCAAGGCGCCCCGCTGAAGGAGACAATCTGTGAACCCCCCAGTTGAGGCACCAATGTCCAAGCAGACCAAGCCTTCAGGAGACATCCCAAAAGCATCGAGAGCCCCCTCCATTTTCAATCCTCCCCGTCCGACGTAGCGAAGTTTTTCCTTAAGCTCCAGAGGGGCATCGTCAGGCAATTTGGTGCTCGCCTTGTCGATGATGCGATCCCCACTGCGAACTTCCCCTGCGAGGAGCAGACGCTTCGCCTGCTCGCGGGTTTCACACAATCCACGGGCGACCAATAGCAAATCGACTCGTTCCTTCGGCATCGGGTTCCCAGTAGCCACCCGGCTCACGGGTCTGACAAGATCGGAAAACCGGACAGCCTTGCTACTTGCTTCTCGCCTGTGAGTTTCCTTTTCTCCCGGGCGTGACGCAGCACCGCACCGACGACCTTCGCATTTCCGGACTCAACCCCTTGATTTCACCGGCGGTCCTGAACTATTTCCTGCCTGTCACCGAGGACATTTCAGAAATCGTGGCCGCCGCCCGATCGGAGGCCGATGCCATCCTCAAAGGGCACGACGACCGCCTCTTGGTCGTGATCGGTCCTTGCTCCATCCACGATCCCGAGGCCGCTATCGATTATGGAAAGCGTCTGCTCCCATTGATGGAGCAGCACAAGGAAGACCTCCAGATCATCATGCGGGTCTACTTTGAGAAGCCGCGGACCACGGTCGGCTGGAAGGGGCTGATCAATGATCCCCATCTCGACGACTCTTTCGACATCAATCACGGACTTCGTGTGGCCCGCGGTCTCTTGATCGACTTGGCGAAGCTTGGAATCCCAGCCGGGACTGAGTTTCTCGACACGATTTCGCCGCAGTACATCGCAGACTTGATCGCCTGGGGGGCGATTGGTGCGCGGACGACGGAGTCGCAAGTCCACCGCGAGCTCGCTTCTGGCCTATCCATGCCGGTCGGCTTCAAGAATGGAACCGGAGGCTCCATTCAGCTGGCCCTCGATGCCATTCAGTCCGCTTCCCGACCCCACCATTTTCTTTCCGTTACCAAACAAGGGGTGTCAGCTATCGTCTCCACTTCAGGAAACGACTCGTGCCACATCATCCTCCGCGGGGGGAAATCGGGCCCGAACTACGAAGAAAAGGATGTCGACCAAGTGCTTGGAATGCTGAACGGACAGGGCCTGCCACCCTATGTGATGGTCGATTGCTCCCACGGGAACTCCCGCAAGGATTATCGGAACCAACCGCTAGTGGCGAAAGACCTCGCCGGACAGATCTCCCGAGGATCTTCCGCCATTGCAGCCGTGATGGTCGAATCAAACCTAGTCGAAGGAAACCAGAAACTGGTGCCTCAGCTCGACGCGCTGACCTACGGCCAATCCGTCACTGATGCCTGCATCGGCTGGGACGACACTGTGGAAATCCTTGAGGTGTTCGCCCAAGCCGTCCGCGAACGGCGCCAAGCCTAAGGAGAAGTCGCTCTCCTTAGGAGAAATTCCCTCATCTTAGGAACGCCGGACCGGCACCACGGCAGGTTCGTCAAATTTCTGGCCGCGAGCGCGACGCACTTGCTCGCCCACCGATTTGAGGGCAGCGATCAGGTAGGCATTGAGAAAGTATTCCTTGAGGAGAAGTTCACGGGTTTCTCCATCAGCCTTTTTGCGGACAATTTTCATGAGGGTTTGGGGTCGAATCAAACGCAGGTCGAACCGTGCGTCCCTAGACCTCTCTGCATGGGCCGGACCAAAAGCAAACGGAACTGTCACGCAATCGCCCGATCTGCGGAATTTCCCGAGCCCAGCAGCTCGTCAAACGCGCCGTTTGCGCTTTTTCGGCGGAGTGAAGTCGACCTTCTTTGGATCGAAGGCGTCAGGATCATAGCCGGGCTGATCCCAAGCAATTTCGCCAGCGGAAGCCTGCATGTATTGGAATGCTCCTCCGAAATCTTCAGGAGGACAGGCCCTCTCCCCGCCCAGAACTACCGGCGCGGTGGACTGCTCGCTCCGTTTCTCAATAACCAGTTCATGGATCCACTCTTCGGCGAAATCATACCGATAGAGGAGGCGCAAGGGCAGTCTCCGACGTCCCACATAGTCAGCGAGGGTGAGCTGGGCCTCATCCTGAAAGGAACCACCGGGAGGAACCTGATCGGCCAATCCCACGGGCCCAATCACATCGACCAGGCGCTTTCCTTTCCCATGACGAAACTCATGAGGGTGCTTGTTTTCCCAACCCAGCACGGCCTGCAAGGCATCATGCACCTGCGCAAATGTGAAATCTGCGGGAACCGCCACCCGACGCCAAATTTTCGGGGTGATCTGGTAGAGAAAAACCTGCAACTCGAAGCAATCCGTCGCCATGACGCGAGGATAGCGACCGAGCCATGCAGGGCGCAATCCTTGAAAAGCTCCGTTGACCTCGGGAAAGCACGGCAAAATCCGTCTTCGACATTTGCCGACAAGGCCTCATGGTGCCGCGCCCATGCGCTTTCGCAGTCTTTGCCGCCATGCCGAAATCGGCTCCAACTCCTACGTCGTCGAAGTCGACGATGCCCGGATCGTGCTCGATGCCGGAATGCACCCGAAACACGAGGGCGGCGACGCTTTGCCCCGATATGACCTGTTGGAGGAAGGTTCCGTGGATGCCACGGTGATCACCCATGCCCACCTCGACCACATCGGGTCCCTGCCCGTGTTGCTCGACGACCAACCGAATTCACGGGTGTTTTTCTCCCCCGCCGGTGCCGACTTGGGCTTCGCGATGCTCCACAATTCGGTGAATGTGATGCAGGCCAAGCGCACCGAGCTCGGCCTGACCGACTATCCCTTTTTTGGTCACACTCAACTCGACGAGATTGAGCGCCGGATCGAAACTCGAGCGACCGAAAGGCCCTTTGACTTGGATGCCGACGGACATCTTCGTGCCACCTTCCACGATGCCGGGCACGTGCTGGGATCGGTGGCCGTCACCGTTCAGTCCAAAGACCACACCTTGCTCTATACAGGAGACGTCAATTTTGAATCCTCCACGCTGATCAAGGGCGCCTATCTGCCCGAGGGACCGGTCGATACCCTGGTGATCGAAACCACCCGCGGGGATAGCCCACGACCCGAGAGCTACACGCGCGAGGCCGAGGAACGGCGATTTGCCGACGCCATCGCCGAAACTGTCGCGCGTGGAGGCACGGTTCTCGTGCCCGTCTTCGCCATGGGAAAAACTCAGGAGGTTCTGACGATGATCCATCGCTTCAAACAACGGGGCTGGATTCCAAGTAGGGCGCCTGTGGTCATCGGAGGCCTTTCGACCAAAATGACCGTCATCTACGATCGTTACGCCAAGGGGCTGACCCGACGTCACGATGACGACTTCCGAATTCTCAAGGACATGGACCTGCGCGCGGGCACCCGGCGCCGAAAGGCTCCGATCGTTCCCGAGCCCGGTGCGATTTTCTGCCTGTCCAGTGGCATGATGACCGAGAACACCGTTTCCAACGGATTTGCCCGGGCCGGCTTTTTGGAAAACCCGAAAAACCGCCTGTTGTTCGTCGGATATGCCGATCCGGACTCGCCTGCCGGTCATATTCGTGCAGCTCAACGGGACGATTTGATCTCTCTAGATCCCCGCCACCCGGCCGTTCGCTTGAGGGCTGAAGTCGACATCTTCGACTTTTCCGGGCACGCCACCCGGGACGATTTGCTCGCCTACATTCTCAAGGTAAAACCGAAGCGCACTTTCCTCGTCCATGGGGACCGACCGGCAAGTGAATGGTTTCGTGCTCAGCTGCGGGAGCTGCTCCCGAGCACCGAGGCGATCATTCCAGAGCCCGGTCAGACCTACGATCTTGGCGCATGAGAAGAAAATGGCGCATCCTCGCCATTGATTCGCAGCACGTTCGCGGCATGCTAATGCCCGACACGTGAGACACATCCGCATCATTCACCGATTCCGCATTTGTGTGGCGGTTGCCGGCTTCTTAGCCGTCGCCACCCTGGTGGGATTGGTGGCATGGGCGAATCAAACCGGGCTTCCCGACGCTTGGCGACAGGGTATCAGCGAGGCCCTCGCCAAACACGGCGTCCATGCGGAGATCGCCAGCCTCCGCTTCGTGCCATTCCGTGGATTCGTGGCCGGAGAAGTCGTCTTGTTTTCCGATCCCTCCCATCAAAGGGTCGCAGGACGCTTGCAGCAGTTGATTTTCGACCTCGACCGCTCGCAACTCACCCGGGGGGAATTTCAGATCGAACGCCTCCAGCTTTCAGGGGCGCGTTTCATGCTCGCTGCCGACCCACTCGATCCTCAGTCAGAGACGCTCGATATTTCCGACCTCACCGGCCAAATCGAATTTGCCGGCCCCCATTCTCTGGTAATCAGTGAAGCGAGCGGACGCATCCATGGAATCCGCCTCGATCTTCACTGTCTTCTCGACCTTTACCGCACTCCGGGGATCACCGACCCCGTCGAAGAAGAACTGGCGCGCGATCAGCGCCGGCAGGTGCTCATTCAGGTGATTCAAACTCTCGAAAGCTTCGAATTCCCGGCATCCCTTCCGCCTCGGATCCGACTGGAAATCCGCGGTGATCTCGAAGATCCAGAGAGCCTGCGAGCTTCTATTCAAGTCCGCGCCAGCAACCTGCTCGCCCGCGAAGTGAACCTGCGGGAAGTCGATCTTCGGGGTGAACTCTATGGCTCCACACTGGTGCTCCACCACGGCAACATCCGCGCGGATCGGGGAGAACTGACCGGCAATGCGGAATACGACCTGTGGAAAGCTCGTGGACATTGCAATCTTCGCTCCACACTCGATATCCCCGCCCTGCTGCGTCAGCTTCAAATTCCCCTCCCTGAGGATTTGCCCTCCTTTTCGGCACCTCCCGTCTTGGAAGCTCGAGCAGAGTTCTCCCGAAACGATGATGGGAATTGGGATAAACGCGTGATCGGTCAGCTCCAATTGGCCGGACCTCGCTGGAGAGACATCGCCGTCGACCAAGTCTCGACCTCCTTTGCATGGGACGGAAGCCAGTTGCTGCTGGAAGATCTCGACGTGCAAGCCGAAGGCGGCGAGCTGACCGGCCGCATTTTCATCCAGCCTGAGATGATTCGCTACGATGCCGCCAGCACCTTACCTCTCCACCTCTGGCAACAAGGCATCCCCATCGAGCCTCTGCGAACCATCCTCAACGACTTTTCCGCCGGGGAAGGATTCGACTCCCAGGTGGTTTTCCACGGTCACGCCCACCCCCACCACGACCATGACTGGTCTTTTATCGGAGATGCTTCCGCTCACCACCTCCTTTACCAAGGGGTGCCAGCACGGGAAGGCCGAGTGAAGCTCGATCTCAGTGGTGAAAAACTCGATTTTCGTGAAGGCCACGTGGTCTTTGACTACGAAAAATACCCCCTCAAACTGCGCCACGGAGGGGCGGCGAGCGGAACCGCCGACATGGACTTGATTCGCTATGACGATGCCCAACAAGTCGTCATCATCGAAAACCTCAAGGGCACCGCCTGGCCTGCCCCCATCTTGCGGACCTTTGCGCCGGAGGTGGCCGACGAATTGGAAGTTTATGGATTCCACCAGCCGCCGGATCTTGCTGCGAATGGAGTCATCGGGATTCTTGAGGGTCTACCCAAACAGAATCTGACCGTGAATTTCTCCAGCAAGTCCCCCATGGACTACACATTTCTTGACGAGAATCTCGTTCTGGAACGTCCCGAGGGAGTGGTCAGGGTGCTTCCCGACCGGGTGCGCGTGGAAGATCTGGCGTTTGACACTCTTGGCGGCGCGATCCGGGCCTCCGTGAACAGTCTTCAGGGGAAAAAACCTCGTCTCAGCGGTTCCCTTGACTGGACCGAACTCGATCTCAAGAAAATCGCCAACGCCTATCACCTCAAAAGCCCTCTCCCTGGCAGAATCACCGGCAGGGCCGATTTCAGTCTCAAAGGAGATCAAGTCTCAGGCCTGGACGCGCAGGGACACCTCGCCATCGAGGATTCTCAACTGTTCGACGTCCCCATTCTCGGCCCGCTTTCGCCCGTCGTTGCCACGGTGCTGGGCAATCGAAAAGCCGGATTCCAAGAAGCCTCCTCCGCATTTTTCACCTTCAACGTGGAGGAGGGAGTCCTCCACAGTCACGATTTCCTGACCACCACTCCGTCCCTGGTGTTCACCGCCGATGGTTCAGCGGACCTCAATGATCAAACTCTAGACATGACCGTGCGCATGAATGCCCGAGGGTTGTTGGGAGTGATCACCCTGCCTCTCAAACCATTCTATGGCCTTTTCCAATTTCGGGGGACAGGGCCGCTCCAAAACCCGGAATGGGACAATGTCATGTTCACTTCGCCACCCGATGAGGAACAAAACCAACGGCTGATGGAGCCTCCACGAGCACTGCCGGTGCTCGAAGGCGCACCCCGCCCCCATCGCGAAACCCTGTCTCCACGAAAGAAGAGATAACTTCCATCCCGAGTCACGTCTTGCCTCCCGCCGACATCGGTGCAACCGTCCCCAAGCAACGACGCGAGTTTCCTAACCTTAACCTTTTACTCCCATGTCAGAGAATTTCTCGGATTCGCTCGATCCCAATGCGGGATTCACCCCGGTCGACCCCGCAGTCCCCGGATCGTCGGTCAGCAAGGCCGCCAACGAACTTCGTGATGCCGCCGGTCACCTCAAAGAAGCGGTGACGGAGAAGGCCCGGGCTTTCGCCCACGAACAATCGGATCACGCCAAGCAAGCATCCGATCGGGCCCGCGAATCAGCCCAACAATTCCGCGACAGCGCCATGAAAAAGGCCCAGGCCCTCAAGGCCGTCGCTTCCGAGCGCGCCACCACCTTGCGCAGCGCAGCGGGTGAGCAAGCCGACCACTTCCGCACGGTCGCAGACGAACAGTGGGGTCAGACTCGCGATCGGGCCAAGGAGCTTCACATCTCCGCCGAAGACTACGTCCGCCAACACCCTACTCAGTGCGTGCTGGGTGCCCTCGGGGTGGGCTTCCTCATCGGCCTCATCACCCGCCGCTGACCGGCTGCCTTCCCGGCATCCGCCACGCTGCATGAGTGACCTCCCTCCACCGCCCCCAGCCGATGGCTGGAAAGCCACCGTCGCCGAGTTTATCGACGCGCGTCTCGGACTGTTTCAGATCGAGGCGCAGGATGCTGGCCGCGAAATCAGCCGCAAACTCGCGCTGATCGCCCTCGTGCTCATCTGCGCGTTGGCACTGTGGGCCTTAGGGCTGATCGGCCTCATCGGTTGGATTTCGGCCGCCTCAGGCTGGCCTTGGTATTTTGTGACCCTTGGGGCCGCTGTGCTCCATGCCTTGGTCGCCGGAATCGCTGTCGTCTTGCTCAAACAATCGGTGACTTTGTTTCCCTTCACCCGCTCGGAACTCGCGAAAGACCGCGCATGGCTGCAAACTCTCAAAGAATCCGGGAAATCGAAGCACTGATCGGCAGAATCGAAGCTTCCCGGCGCTCAGCCGGAGCTGAGATCTCCTCGCTCCGTGCCAAGCTGGACGCGCCCCGTCGCGCGAAGAAGCATCTCCTGCAGTTTACGTCAAAAAACCCGATTCCCGTCTTCGGCGGCATGCTGGGTGCTGGCTTTTTGTTGAGTCGTTTTCGGCGTCGGCCAAAGCCTGCGAAACGAAAGCGCGGCGTGCTGGGTTTTATCCTCGGAGCGATCTTCGCCGCCCTCAAACCCACCTTGATGCGAATTCTCACCGCCGAACTCCGAAAAAGCCTCCTGAAATCCTTCGACGCCCGCCGCTCCGCGATGCGTCCTGTGGCCCCAACCCGCTCCGCCACCACCCTTTCCTAAAAAACCATCGACCTCATGTCCGAACACCAAGTGCTCGATCACGTGGACCAGTATCTCCGCCTTGGGCGTGAGTATAGCTGCTCCGACATTCACCTTCCGACTGCCTATCCTCCCGCTTGGAGACGCTTTGGCCAACTCCAGCCCATTTGGGACGATCATCCCCCGCTTAGCGCCGAGGACACCGAGCGCCTTGCCCGTTCGTTCCTTGAGGAACGGGAATGGAAGCGCTTGCAAGAAAAGGGCGACGTCGACTTCGCCTACTCGAACGAAGAAGGACGTTTCCGTGCATCCGTCGTGAAACAGCGTCTCGGTTACGATATGGTTTTCCGGATCATCGATTCTGAAATCCGTGACATCGAGACCCTAGGCTTGCCTCTCGAGCACTTGCGCCCATTGACCCGTTACCACAACGGCCTCATCCTCGTGACCGGTGCCGTGGGCTCGGGCAAATCGACCACCCTCGCAGCACTGGTGGATTTCATCAACCGCGACCGTGAAGATCACATCCTCACCCTTGAGGACCCCATCGAGTACGTCTTCGAATCGAAAGGTTGCCACGTCAATCAGCGCGAAGTTCACCTTCACACCGAATCCTTCGCCAAGGCCCTGCGTGGAGCCCTGCGGGAGGACCCGGACGTCATCATGGTCGGGGAAATGCGCGACCTGGAGACGATTCAGCTCGCCCTCACCGCTGCTGAAACGGGCCACTTGGTGCTGGGAACCCTGCACACCGGGAATGCCCCTCGGACACTCGACCGGATTCTCGACGTGTTCCCCACTGACCAACGGGACCAAATCCGGATCATGGTCTCTGAATCGCTGCGAGGAGTGCTTTCCCAACAGCTCGTTCCCCGGGCCGATGGTCAAGGTCGAGCTCTCGCCCTCGAGCTTCTCGTCAACACCCCCGCCGTCGGCAACTGCATTCGGGAGGGCAAGACCTTCATGCTCCCCGGCGTCATGCAAACCGGCAAAAACGTCGGAATGATCACCATGGATGAGTCGCTTCGGCAGCTCTACATCAAGGGACTCATCTCCCAGGAAGAAGCCTACTACCGGGCCGAAGACAAAAACCAAATGGCTTCGTTCTTCCAATCCTGAGCCCTCACCACTGAGCCAAAAACCTTTTACGACCTCATCCCATGGCCGAAATCGACCGACTTTTCCAATACCTCGTTTCCAGTGGTGGCTCGGACCTCCACCTTGCCGAGGGCCAGGCGCCGAAGACCCGCGTCCACGGTGCCGTCACCCCAATCCCTGATGAACCCATTCTTGAGCACGACACGATTCGTCGCATGCTTGAGGAAATCTGCGATCCCAAGGCTTTCGAGCACTACCTCGAATCCGGCGACCTCGACTTTGCCTATGAAATGGACGAAGAATCCCGATTCCGCTGCAACTACCTGAAGCAGAAAAATGGATTGGGAGCCGTGTTCCGTCTCATTCCGACCGAAATCATGACCATGGAACAGCTCGGTGTTCCGGAAGTGGTCAAACGCTTCGCGCAAATCCGCTCCGGCCTCATCCTCGTCACCGGTCCCACCGGTTCCGGGAAATCAACGACCCTGGCGGCGATCCTCGACTACATCAACACGAACTTCAACCGGCACATCATCACCATCGAAGAGCCAATCGAGTTCGTGCACCGCAACAAAAGTTCGATTTTCACCCAACGCGAGGTGCCCATCCAAACTCCCTCCTTCGCCGATGGCCTCCGTGCCGCACTGCGGGAAGACGCGGACATCGTTCTGGTGGGTGAAATGCGGGACCTGGAAACCATCTCCCTCGCGCTCACCGCAGCTGAAACCGGCCTTCTCGTCTTCGGTACGCTGCACACCAACAACGCACGAAAGACCGTTGACCGGATCATCGACGTCTTCCCTGCCGACCAGCAATCTCAAGTTCGCACCATGCTTGCGGCCTCACTCCGTGGGGTGCTTGCCCAGCTGCTCTGCAAGCGAGTCGACAAGCCCGGTCGGACCGCCGTCCACGAAATCATGTTCGCCACCCCTGCGGTCGCGGCCATCATTCGGGAAGGTGCGACCCAGAAGCTCTACGACGTCATCACCGGCGGTAAGGGCGAGGGTATGCAGTTCATGGACGAATCCATTTGGCAGCGCCTCCAGTCCGGCATGATCTCGCCGCAAGAGGCCTACATGAAGGCCATCGACAAGACCCGCTTCAAACCCTTCCTTCCCAAGGAACTGGAGCACTTGGGTGACGCCTCCGGCGAAAGCCCTGTCGGTCACTGATATTCCGCCTCGATTCTTTTCCATCGTCCTCCCGGTCCATCACCGCGGAGGACGTTTTTTTTTATCCCCCCAGCGTTCCCTTGGAGGCCCCTGGGGTAGGTCCCGGGATCTGAGGCTGTGGTGCCGCAGCTCCCACAGGCATCTTGGGTGTCACATCCGCATAGATTCCGACTCCCGCCATCGCCAACAGCCCCACCAACCCAGCGTATCCGATCGACATCGCCGTGGTAATCCCAACCACAAATGGGGTGAAAAACAGCAGTCCCAAAACCATGTAGCTTGGCTTCACCTCGAACGCGTGAATCACCAATCGCAATCGCGAGCGACCCAGCGCCAGTCCCAACGTCGTGAAGCAAAAGATCCCAGCGACGGCATTGAGATTCCACATCACCCCCACCTCGTCCTCGACCAAAAACAACATCAGAGAAATGAAAACTGATGCCATGGACGATCCAACAAACAAGATCATGGCCATCACGCGGGCTCCCAAACCTTTGAACGAGGAAGCTCCAATGGCGCCCGCAGAAAAAATCGCTGACCACCCAAGTACCGTCAGAGTGCAGGCCAGATCGTCCACCAACTCAATCGCACCCACCTGATAGCGAACCAACACATAGGGCAACAGAGAGGACAAGGTCAGAACACACAGCGACCAAAGACTCAGAAACTTCCCGCGCACCACGGACCAGCGCGACAACTTCGTGAGCAAGAGCAACTCATGATTCCCTTCTTCCAACTCCTGTCCCATCAAAATCAACCCCGCCGCAGGCATCACCACCCCACAAACCGCACCGATCACCCACCACAGCGGACCCGAATCCACCAGAATTTGAAGATTCAACATCCCTGCCGGCACCGACAACGAAGGCACCCGCCCACCCTGAAATTCGACGAGAATCGCCGCCACTGCCAGCACATGCACCGCCAGAAAAGGGACGATGAAGCTGCCCCTCCGCAGATTTTGCCGCATTTCCTTCACCAGCATCGAACCAAAGAAATCCGGCAGGTCTTCACTCGCCCTACTGTGCATGCTTCATGCTTCCGCCAAGAAGCTCGTCACGACAAGAAAACATCCCCTTTCTCAAACCAAATCGGATTTGTCATATTCCCCGCTTCACAGTATCGATCCCCGGTCCCCTGACCTGCCGGATTCTCTTTTACCATGGATCGCCTGATCTCCAGATTCCGCCTGATTCCCCTGATCCTCTTCGCCTGCACCCTGATCGCTCGGGCCGAATGGGAGCAGCGGGAAATCAATGGCCGCGGTTACGTCAGCGTCGAGTCCATCAAGGCCTATTACCAATTCACCTCCCTCAAGCGGACAGGGAAAGGCATCACCCTCGAAGACTCCAAAACCCGCCTCAACCTCTCGGTCGGTGGCGTGGAATGCCTGATGAACGGCATCAAGTTCGTTTTCAGCTACCCTGTCGTCGAGTCCGCCGGAAAATCGTGGATCTCCCGCATCGATTTGGTGAAATTGATTCACCCCGTGCTGAGACCCACGTTCATCGAAAACGCAGGGACCTTCCGCACCGTGATCATCGACCCAGGTCATGGAGGCAAAGACGCCGGTGCTACCAATCGCTATGGAACCGAATCTCGCTATAACCTCCAAGTAGCGAAACTGCTCAAACAGCAACTCGAAGCGGCCCAGTTCAAGGTCGTCATGACCCGCTCTGACGACCATTATCTGACCCTCCAACAACGTGTCGACGTCGCCAACGCCGTTCGCGAAAACGCCATTTTCATCTCGATTCACCACAACTCCGGCCGCTCAGCAGCCCGCGGCATCGAGACCTTTACCCTCTCGCCCGTAGGCGTCGCCCACTACGGTCGCGGACTCAAAGCGAGCGATTTCCGTGCGGCAACCGGGAACTCGCACGACTCCGCCAATGTCGCATTAGCCACGGCGGTTCACGGCATGCTTCTCAGCAAACTCGCCGACAAAACGTCCGGAAAGCAATACACCCTCGATCGTGGGATCAAGCGGGCTCGCTTCAGCGTCTTAACCGGAGTGCGACACCCCTCCATCCTCGTTGAATGCGGCTTCATGACCAATCCCTACGAGGCCAAACTCATTCACGACTCCGGCTATCAAAGGACCTTGGCCAAATTGATCGCCAATGCCGTTTCACGATACCGGTTCGCGGTCGGCCGCCAACCCAGTGCTCCAGCACCCCCCGCCATGAACCGCACGCAATAGTCGATCGAGACCCTGACCTCAAAGGATTCCCAGAATCTCCGGCGTCGCTTCGCGCGGGCGGGCCGTCAGCAGCTCAGCCTCACCCTCCGTGATCAACACGGTGTGCTCAAAGTGGGCAGACATCTTTCGATCCGCAGTGATCACCGTCCAGCCATCGTCCAAAATTCGAACCGAGGCGGTACCGGCATTCACCATCGGCTCAATCGCCAGCACCATTCCAGGCTCCAAAATGGGCGTCTTCCCCACGGGTCGGTAATTCGGAACCTGAGGCTCTTCATGGAGTTCACGCCCCACACCGTGCCCAACAAACTCCCTCACCACCGTAAAGCCTTGAGGTTTGACATAGGCTTCCACCGCACCGCAGACGTCGGCGAGCCGATTCCCGGCCCGAGCGAGCGCAATCGCTTCAAACAATGACTGCTCGGTCACCGCCAACAAACGCTTGGTCGTCAAATCAACCTCTCCAACAGGAACCGTCGTGGCGTTGTCACCGATCCAGCCGTCCTTCAGGACCCCCACATCAATCTTGATGATGTCACCCATCTGCAAGACACGAGGCCCACCGATTCCGTGGACCACCTCTTCGTTGACCGACAGGCAGGTGTATCCCGGGAAACCGCGATAACCCAAAAACGCACTCTTGCTCCCGCTCTCCTTCATCCGAGCTGCCGCGAGCTCATCAAGCTCACGGGTCGTCACGCCGGGAACCACCGCCGCCGCCATCTCACAAAGGATCTGACTGGCAAGCGCACCCGCCACCCGCATGCCTTCGATGTCAGCTGCGGACTTGATCCGGATTCTTTTACGCCTCTTGGCCATCTTGAATAAATCGTTGAATTTGCTCCCGGATCCCATCTGCCACCACCTCGATGCCTCCTGTCGCTTCCGCTCGAATCAGACGATCAAGTCCGGCATATCTTTCGATCACCGGCACCGCGTGCAAGACGAACTCGTCAAACCGGTGGAGAAAATTGTCAAGATCGTCATCGGCACGCGGCCCCGCAGGACCTCCACATTTTGGACACCTTCCCGCGACACTGTCGCAACGCCGTCCTGACCAGCGGCAATCGGGGCACTCGACCCGATCATGAATCCGGGCGATCAGGTCCTCTTTCGGAACATCAAGAGCGACCGCAGCATCGACTTCACAGTCGACCTTCGCCAACCAGTCGCGGAGAAAATTATCCTGAACCAGAGTTCTTGGAAATCCATCCAAAACCCAACCTGTCGCATGGTGGGTCTGGAGCCAAGGCTCAAGAATCTGGCACATGGTCCCATCGGCAATGTAGCCACCACGCGCCAAGATCGGCCGGATCTCTTCTGAAAGTGTTCCCCCTTGCTCAAGGGCCTCCCTCAAAAGGGCACCCGTACTCAAATAGGCGAGGCCCTCTCTCTCGGCAATCCGGCGCCCCTGCGTGCCTTTTCCAGACGCAGGGGGACCTAGAAGGATCAGCCTCAGAGGCATCGCTTCGAGTGGCACATCAGCCCTTGGCGAACCAAGCAACTGCTCCAACGATCAGGAGAATCCCGATCACCGTCCACAAGAACACCAGCGCGCTGCTGGAACCCGTGGACGATCCACCTTGGGCCATGCGGTCATAGCGTCCCTTCAGTTTTCCTTTGCGGAGGAAACCATCGTAGTGGCGCTGCAGGAGGTGGGTTTCAACCTGACGCATGGTATCCAGCACCACGCCGACCAAAATCAGCAGGGAAGTACCACCGAAGAATTGCAACACCATCGAACCCGGAGGCAGGCCAACAAACTTCGCGATGGTCGCAGGAAGCAGGAAAATAGCGGTCAGGAAAATCGCACCGGCAAAGGTCAAGCGAGTCATCGTGAAGTCGAGGAACTCAGCCGTAGGCTTGCCCGGACGAACGCCCGGAATGTAGCCACCATTGCGCTTGAGATCTTCAGAGATCTGAGACGGCTGGAACATGGTGGCCACCCAGAAATAGGAGAAGAAGAAGATGAAAATGGCACCTAGCACATAATACCAGTAACCACCCGCCAAAGCTGCCTGGAGCTTGTGCGCCCAAGCCGCCGTCGGGAAAATCTGCGCCAGAATCACCGTCGGCAACGACAGCACCGCACTCGCGAAAATGATCGGCATCACCCCCGCATAGTTCACCTTCAACGGGAGGTACTGCGTCTGACCACCGAATTGCTTCCGGCCCACCACACGCTTCGCATACTGGATCGCAATCCGGCGTTGCGCCTGGGTGATCGCAATGGTCCCAGCGATCACCAGCAACAACATGGCGATCATCACCACCAACCAAATCACATCGGTCGCATTGGCATCCTCACGAGCCACGAAGAACTGCCAAGTTTGGAACAAAGCACTCGGCAGCGCCGCAATGATGTTCACCGTAATGATGATCGAGGTGCCGTTGCCAATCCCTCGCTCGGTCATCTGATCGCCAATCCACATCAGCAGCAGCGTTCCCGTCACGATCGTGATCACAGTCAACACCTGCCACATCATGCTCGGATCCGGCACCAAGGGCCGTCCCAACTCTTGAATCACCTTCCCAATGCCTTGCATGTATTGCAACGACTCCGGATTCACCAGCGAACGAGCGACGAACGTTCCTTGAACGAGCGCAATGGCAATCGTCAAATAGCGGGTCATCTGGGTGATCTTCTGCCGACCCCCATCTTCCCGCGAAAGACGCGCCAGCTTGGGCACCACCGCCGTCATCAGCTGGATCATGATCGATGCCGAGATGTAAGGCATGATCCCCAACGCAAAAACCCCGGCCTGCTGCAAGGCACCGCCGGAGAAAATACCCAAAATCGCCTGAAGGCCGCCTTGCTCGGTGGCATCACGGCTTTCTTTCGTATGCTGAACCCAGGCATCGATCACCGTAGCGTCCACGCCGGGAAGCGTCACGTGCACCCCAAGGCGCACGATGATGATCATCGCCAAAGTGAACAGAATGCGGTCGCGGAGCTCGGGTACCTTCCAGGTATTCGCGAATGCGGAAATCATGTTGGTGGATTTGGAAAAAAGACGCGCTCTTTTAAACGCGTCGAGGAAGCGGGCAAGCGCTTCCTCGACGTTTGGAATTCATTCTTGGCTGTGGAACGAATCAGCCTTCCACGGTACCGCCTGCCTGCTCGATCTTCTCACGGGCAGAAGCACTGACAGTGCAGCCCGTGACCGTCAGCTTCTTGCTCAGCTGACCTTGACCGAGAACCTTGACCACATCGCATTGGCGACTGACGGCTCCCTTGGCACGAAGGGCCTCTTCGTTGACCGTTTCACCGGCTTCGAAGAGCTTTTCGAGCTGGGCCACATTGACCACAGACACCTTCGTTTTGAAGTTGAAGTTATTGAAGCCCTTCTTGGGAAGACGGCGGTGAAGGGGCATCTGGCCACCTTCGAAACCCGGACGGACGGAACCCCCGGAGCGAGCCTTTTGGCCCTTATTGCCCTTGCAGGAGGTTTTGCCGTGGCCGGAGCTTTCGCCGCAACCGAGGCGCTTGACCCGGTGCTTGGCTCCCTTGTTCGGCTTGAGAGTGTGAAGTTTCATAATTCGACGTTCTCTGTTGGACGTTCGAGGTGCGATCGAAAATTAGATCGACTCCCCCTTCTTCTTGCCCCGTGCGCCGAGGATCTGATCGCGAGTGCGAAGCAGGGAAAGCGCCTTGAGCGTCGCCTTCACCACATTCGCGTGGTTGGCTGAACCAAGAGACTTGGCCAGCACGTCGCGGATACCGACAGCCTCGCAGACGGCGCGAACGCCACCGCCAGCGATGATCCCAGTTCCGGGAGAGGCGGGCTTCAAAAGCACCTTACCGCCGCCGTATTCGGCGTAGATTTCGTGAGGGATCGTGCCTTCAGTGCCGATATTCATCAGCACCAGAGACTTGCGACCCGCTTCGCTGGCCTTGCGGATGGCATCCGCGACCTCATTCGCCTTGCCGAAGCCGAGGCCAACCTTCCCTTCCTTGTCGCCGATCACGACAAGTGCGGAGAAGCTGAAGCGACGGCCGCCTTTCACGACCTTGGCGCAGCGGTTGATGAAGACGACCTTTTCGGTCACTTCCTTGCCGTCAACTTCAATGGGTTGACGCTCTTCGCGGCGCGGTCCACGACCCCGACCCTCGCGGGGCGGGCGGTTATGAGAGGCGGACGGATTTTCGTTGGTGGTCACCATGACGTTATGCGCGGTCGGAGATTAGAATTGGAGACCGGCTTCCCGGGCTGCTTCGGCAAGTGCCTTGATCTTGCCATGATACAGGTGGCCGCCACGGTCGAAGACCACGGCGCTGACGTTGGCTTCCTTGGCACGCTCGGCGATCAGCTTGCCCACCGAGGTGGCGCAAACAACGTTCGAGGCGCTGGTTTCCACGCTCTTGTCGAGCGTCGAAGCGGAAGCCAGGGTGCGACCGGCGGTATCGTCGATCACTTGGGCGTAGATGTGCTGGTTCGAGTAATGCACGGCCAGACGCGGACGATCGGCGGTTCCGGCAACCTTGCGGCGGATCCGCTTGTGAATCCGGCGGCGCACTTCCTTGCGTTTGATTTGACTCATGATGTTGGGGCGGTTGCGGAGTGTTATTTGCCGACGCTCTTACCTTCCTTACGGCGCACGCGCTCGCCTGCGTAGCGAACACCCTTGCCCTTGTAGGGTTCCGGCGGGTAGTAACCGCGGACTTCGGCTGCGAATTGACCGACCTTTTGCTTATCGATGCCTTCGACCTTGATCTTGGTGTTGTCAGCAACACTGACCGTCAGATCGGCCGGGATCGGGTGAAGAATCGGGTGGGACTTACCAAGCGACAGGTCAAGATCCTGGCCCTTGACTGCGGCACGCATACCCACACCTTGAATCTCCAGCTCCTTGATGAAGCCCTGGCTGACGCCGGTGATCATGTTGTTGACGATGCTGCGAACGGTGCCGTGAAGCGCGCGGTGCTCGCGCTGCTCAGTGGCGCGGGAGACAACCACAGAGCCATCTTCCTCCTTCACATGAATGCCCTGCGGGAGGGCGAAGTCGAGCTTGCCCTTCGGGCCTTCGACTTGAACGGTGCTTCCGCTCACACTCACCTTCACCTTTTCGGGAAGGGAAATGGGCTTCAATCCAACTCGTGACATGGTTCTATTTCCTTTCTCGGGTTGGGGTTTACCAAACGTTGGCGATGATCTCGCCGCCCAGCTTGGAGCGCTTGGCGGTGGCACCGGACATCACCCCTTTCGAGGTGGACACGATCGCGATGCCGAGTCCATTGAGGACGCGAGGGATGTCTTCCGAGCCGGAGTAAACCCGGCGGCCTGGCTTGGAAACACGCTTGAGGTCGGTCAGCACGGGGCGACCATCGACATAGCGGGCCTTCACCTTGATTTCGGGGAACTTACCGGTCGTAACGACCTCGTAGTTCCAGATGTAACCTTCTTCCTGAAGAATCTTGGCGATGTCCGCCTTGATCCGGGAGTAAGGAGCGGTGAATTCCTCGTTACCCGCCCGGCAGCAGTTTTTGAAACGGGTCAGGAAATCGGAAATGGGGTCTGAAAGAACAGCCATGGTAATCTATCGGTTCGGGGTCGTTCAGGCGGCGGCACCTTCTTCGGCGGCCTTGGCGGTGTCACGGAACGGCAGGCCGAGCTCGGAAAGGAGCGACTTGCCTTCGGCATCCGTCTTGGCGGTGGTCACGAAGATCAGGTCGAAACCGATCTGGCGCTTGATTTGATCGAGCTCGATTTCCGGGAAAATCGACTGGTCGGCGAAACCGACAGCATAGTTGCCGCGGCCATCAAATCCCTTCGAGCCGATGCCACGGAAGTCGCGGATGTTCGGCGAGGTGATGTTGATGAAACGGTAGAGGAACTCCCACATGCGCTCACCGCGGAGGGTGACGCGAGCACCGAGCGGCTCACCCGCACGGAGCTTGAAGTTGGCAACTGCCTTCTTCGAGAAGGTGATCGAAGGCTTTTGTCCGGTGATCTTGGCGATCTCGGAAACAGCGTCATCCACCGCGACCTTCCGGTCGGGGGCCTTGCCCATGCAGGAAGTCACGACGATCTTCTCAAGCTGGGGCACTTGGTGGGGATTGGTGTAGCCGTGCTTCTCGTTGAGAGCCGGCACAACCTTATCCTTGTAGTGTTGTAGCAGGACTGGGGTGCTCATGTTGTTTTAGCGGGTCAGCGCTGGTTTTGCTCGTTGCGCTTAAGCGCGGGCGGGGTCGGCAAGCCGACTCAGCCCAGTTTTTTCACATTGGAAAGGTGGATCGGTCCATCCTGGTCGACGATCCCACCATCGGGATTCTGTTCGGACCGGCGAATGGCCTTTTTCATGGTGCGGGCGCCTTCAACCACGACTTGCTGCTTCTTGGCATTGACGGAAAGAACCTTGCCGCGCTTGCCTTTGCTGCCGCCGGAGATGACTTCGACCTCATCACCCTTTTTGACGTGAGATTTCATGAAATTTCGGTGGTTGAAAGTTAGAGAACCTCGGGAGCGAGGGACACGATTTTCATGAACTGCTTTTCGCGAAGTTCACGGGCAACCGGTCCGAAAATACGGGTTCCCTTGGGGTTGTTGTCCTTGTCGATGACGACAATGGCGTTGTTGTCGAATCGCAACACCGAACCATCGGCGCGACGAATCGGTGCCGCAGTGCGAACGACCACGGCCTTGACCACGGAACCCTTCTTGACCGAAGCGGTCGGGATCGAGTCACGGATGTGGGCAGTGATGATATCACCCACGTTGGCAACGCGGGAGCGGGTTCCGAGAACACCGATCATCTTGGCGGAACGGGCACCGGTGTTGTCGGCGACCGAGACGAGGGATTCCATCTGAATCATGGCTGAAAAGTGGTTGGAGTCTAAGGATCCTAGTTGGATTAGTGGCTGAGAACTTCGGCCACCTTCCAGCGCTTGCTCTTCGACATCGGCCGAGTCTCGACGATGCGAACTTTGTCACCGATCTTGGCGACACCATCTTCGTCATGCACGTAGTACTTCTTGGAGCGCTTGACGATCTTCTTGAACTGCGGGTGCGGAACGCGTGCCACGTGTTCGACAACGATGGTTTTATCCATCTTGTCAGAAACCACGACGCCGACGCGGGTCTTGCGGATGTGCGGACGGGAGTCCTGTTGGGTCTCGCTCATGGCTGGGAGATCAAATGGCTAGGGATTCAGGCCTCTTGGCGGGCGTTGAGGAAAGTCATAGCCCGGGCGAGATCGCGACGGACGGTGCGGATGCGGGCGGTGTTCTCAAGCTGACCCGTCGCTTTTTGCAAGCGCAGAGCGAAGGATTCTTCCTTGAGATCACGAATCTTGGCCTCCAGCTCCTTGGCAGTGAGCTCGGCGAAAGGATGTTTCTTGGTCGTAGCCATGGTTGGATCAGGCGTGGGGGTTGCGGACGACGAAACGGGTCGGAACACCCAGCTTGTAAGAGGCGAGGCGCATGGCTTCGCGAGCTTGGGATTCCGGCACGCCGGCGACTTCGAAGAGCATATTACCAGGGCGAACCACAGCCACCCAGGCATCGACAGCACCCTTACCCTTACCCATCCGGGTTTCAGGAGGACGCGAGGTGATCGACTTGTGAGGGAAGATCCGGATCCACACCTTACCCTTACGCTTGAGGTAACGGTTGATGGCGATACGGCAGGCTTCAATCTGGCGGTTGGTCATCCAGCCGCGGCCGAGGCACTGGAGACCGAAGTCACCGAAAGCGACGGTGGTGCCGCGCTGCGCATTGCCGGCGCGGCTTCCACGGTGAGACTTCCGGAACTTCGTGCGTTTGGGCATCAAAGGCATGACAGGGTCCTCCTAAAATGAGTTAGATGTTCAGATTCAGGCTTGGCCAGCAGGGGCCGAGTTGTTCCGGCGACGGGGACGACGCTCTTGGTTCGGCGAGGGGGCACGCTCGGCCTCCTCCTTCTTGTTCACCCAGCACTTGACGCCAATGACGCCGTAGACGGTGCGGGCTTCAGCAAATCCGTAGTCGAGAGGGACACGAAGCGTTTGCAGCGGCACTTTGCCCTCGCGGTACCACTCAGCACGCGCGATGTCAGCACCACCGAGGCGGCCAGCGCAGCGGATACGGATGCCATCAGCACCGAAATCCATGGTGGTTTGCACCGCGCGCTTCATGGCGCGGCGGAACGAGATCCGGCGCTCAAGTTGCACCGCCACCTGCTCAGCGACCAACTGTGCATCCAGTTCCGGCTTGCGGATCTCGACGATGTCGATCTTGACGTTCGAGTTCTTGCAGATCTTGGCAAGGTCGTTGGTCATGCGCTCGATCTCCGAACCCTTACGACCGATGATCAAACCCGGACGAGAGGTGTGGAGGGTGACACGGACGCTGGCCCAGGCGCGCTCGATGACGACCTTCGAGAGAGCGGCGAATTGGAGGCGATCCTTCAGATACTTCCGGATGCGCAGGTCTTCGTGAAGCTTCTCGGCGTAGTCCTTGCCGGAGGCGTACCACTTCGAGCGCCAGTCTTTATTGACGGCGAGACGGAATCCGATGGGGTTGACTTTCTGGCCCATAGCGAGAGTGAGTTATTAGACGGGATCAGGCGTTGGCTTTGGCGGACACGTTGACCCGCTTTTTCTTCGGAGCTGCTTCCGGAGCTTCGGAAAGCGTGATGAAAATATGGCTGGTGCGCTTGAGGATGGCACCGGCGGACCCACGGGCCCGAGGTTGGAAACGCTTGAGAACCGGACCTGCACCGATCACCGCTTCTTTGACCACAAGGTCATCGGCATTCAGCGAGAAGTTGTTCTCCGCATCCGCCACAGCGGTCTTAAGCGTCTTGTTGATCAGGAAGGCCGCCTTCTTCGGAGTGAAGGCGAGGATATCGAGGGCGGCGGAAACAGGGAGACCCTGGATCTCGCGCGCCACGTCACGTGCCTTCTTCGGCGAGACGCGGACGAATTTGCTGGTGCTCTTGACTTCCATCGGAGTTGAAGGTGAAGGGTTGGCTGGGCCTGTGCGGTTATTCGGTTTCGAGAAGGGCAAGGTCGCCGACACGCACGCCACCCGTTCCGGGCTCGAGCGATTCGACGAAGGCACCGGCGATCGTCGATCGAACATCGGCGATGATGGCGGTGCCATAGGGCTGGTCGCCCCGGTAGAGGCGATAGGTGGATCCGATCCGGGTCTGCTGCTTCTCCCCCACATTGAGGACGAGAAGACCACTCTCCGAATCGATGCTCATCACGTTGGCACGGTTGGCCGTGCCGGACGCCTGAGCGGCGGGGGCGGGCTTGTGGCGCAGTCCGAGGACGACGTCAAGCTCTCTCATGGCGGATTCGACACGAAGTCGCGCCTGAGGGTCGGAAGCCACCGCCTGGCGGAGGTATTCCGTGACGGCTGCGGAGAATCCACTGGCCGAAGTTTCAAGCTGAGTGTTTCGCTCCTCGAGAAGAATGCGGTCGGAAACCGCGTCGAGAAGGCGCTGGTCCCCTCCTTCGAGGAGACTCCCACCCATGGCATTGAGGCGGATCCGGATCTCCGCCAGTTGTTCCGATGCTTCCTTTTCCGCGCGATTGGCAGCGGCGAGGGAATCCCGGAGGGTTTGGTTCTCGGTCTGGAGCTGGGCGATGATGCCCTGGAGTTGGTCCGCATCGCTCCCCTGCCCCACGACCGGACCCACCAGCAGCGCAAGCGCAGCGGGAGCCAAAAGGGTCGTGGAGGAAAGTTTCATGGAGATGCGGACCGTTGACCGAAAACTCAGGGATTACTTCTTACCGATACCTCCGTGAGCACGGAAGATACGGGTCGGTGCAAATTCACCCAGTTTGTGGCCCACCATGTTTTCGGTGACATACACCGGAACAAAGGTTTTGCCGTTGTGGACCGAGAAGTTGAGTCCGACAAAGTCGGGTGTGATCATCGACTTGCGGCTCCAGGTCTTGATCGGCTTCTTGTCGTTGGTTTCGACGGCCTTATCGATCTTGACGAGCAGCTTCTGATCGACAAACGGGCCTTTCTTGAGAGAACGGGGCATGGCTTCTTAAGGTCTAAGTTTAGGCTCAGCGCTTCTTGTTCTTGCGGCGCTCGACAATGAAGGTGCTGGTCGGCTTTTTCGGGTTGCGGGTCTTTTCGCCCTTCGCGTGGCCCCAGGGGCTGAGAAGGTGCTGACGACCACCACCGGACTTCGACTTACCCTCACCACCACCGTTCGGGTGGTCGACAGGGTTCATGCACATCCCGCGGACGGTCGGGCGGGTGCCCTGCCAACGGGTGCGGCCAGCCTTGCCCGAAACCTCGTTCATGTGATCGCGGTTTCCGACCTGACCCACGGTGCAGTAGCACCGGGCATTGAAGCGGCGGATTTCGCCGGAAGGCATCTTGACCAGCGCCCATTCCCCATCGCGGTTGGAGAGGATGGCTTGCTGACCGGCGGCGCGTGCCACCTTGCCACCGGATCCAGGAACCAACTCGATGTTGTGGATCGCGGTGCCGAGAGGAACCTTCGAAAGCGGCAGAGAATTGCCAGGCTTGGGAGCGGCGGATTCGCCGGCCACAACCTTAGCACCAACCTCAAGACCGACAGGAGCCAGGATGTAGCTCTTTTGGCCGTCCTCATATTGGATGAGGGCGATCCGGCAGGTACGGTTCGGATCGTATTCGATGCCGAGAACTTCGGCGGCGACGTCATGCTTGCGGCGCTTGAAGTCGACCAGACGATAGTGGCGCTTGTGACCACCGCCGATGTGGCGGGTGGTGATGCGTC
Source organism: Haloferula luteola (assembly GCF_014201715.1). Taxonomy (GTDB): domain Bacteria; phylum Verrucomicrobiota; class Verrucomicrobiia; order Verrucomicrobiales; family Akkermansiaceae; genus Haloferula; species Haloferula luteola. Next base: position 117,134 of record NZ_JACHFD010000005.1, on the reverse strand, counting down.
CGGTGTTGTTCCGGCCACCGCTCTTTTTGAGCGGGGTCAGCAACGACTTCTCCGGCGACTTCTTGGTGATTTCGTCGAAGCCCGGAAGCACCTTGTAGCGCTGTGGCGGCGTGTGGGGTTTGAACTCCTTGAGAGACATGGCTCGTTAGGGTGTTGCGCTTGGAAAGCGGGTGAAATGGTGAATTAGACGAGGTCGAGGGTTTCGCCCTCCTTGAGGCGGACGATGGCCTTTTTCCAGTGGGCGGTGCGACCGGCGTCGGCACGACGCTGGCGCTTCAGCTTTCCACACTGGTTGAGGGTGCGGACGGCCTCGACTTTCTTGCCGAGGACCTTTTCAACGGCCTGGGCGATCTCGATCTTGTTGGCCCGGCGATCCACTTCGAGAACAACCTCGTTGTTCAGCTCGTTGAGCATCGTGGCCTTCTCCGAGACACGGACGTTCTTGATGACTTGGTAAAGGTCTTTCATGGCGCGTTTCAGCGGATAGGGCTTCAGGCGGTGCGGGTAGCGAGGGTTTCCAGCGCATCCTCAACGAGGAGCACGGTATTGGCATGGAGGAGCTCTTCCACGTTGACGCTGTCGGCGGTGACCAGCTGGGCCCAACCGACGTTGCGAGCGGCGAGGTAAGTGGCGTCGTCGAAGCTTTTGGCGACCAGCAGCACCTTCTTCGGATCGGCTTCGGAGGAAACCGTCGAGACAAAGGACTTAGTTTTGCCATCAGCGATGGAGAAGGAAGGCAGCACCTTGAGGGTGCCTTCAGCGATGAGATCAGCGAGCACGCGGCGCAAGGCGAGGCGACGGGTATTCTTGGTCACCTTCTTGGAGTAGTCGCGAGGCTTCGGTCCGAAGACCACACCACCTCCGACGAAAATCGGGGCGCGCTTATCGCCGTGACGAGCGTTACCCGTGCCCTTCTGGCGGTAGATCTTCTTGTTGTTCCCGCGGACTTCACCACGGGTTTTGGTGTTCGCGGAGCCGGAGCGGCGGTTGGCGCGGTAGGCAGTCACGAGGTCGTGCACGGCCTGGGAGCCCTTGCCTTCCTCGGCCAGCGTGATCTTGGCGGCCTTGGCGTCGTCAGCAGTGAAAACTTTGGCAGACATGGTCGTTTAGCAATGGTTTCGCCGGATCGAGAATCAGGCAGTCTTCTTCTTGGCGGGGCGGACGGTGACGTAGGCTCCCTTGTGGCCAGGGACGGCACCCGAGACGAGGATCACATTGTCCTCGGCACGGACAGCAACCACCTTGAGGTTCTGAACCGTGCGGCGATCGGTGCCCATGTGCCCGGGCATCTTTTGATTTTTCCAGACGCGGCCCGGGGTCGAGCCCGCGGCGATGGCGCCCGTCCGGCGGTGCATCATCGAACCGTGAGTCTGCTTGAGACCGCCGAATCCGTGGCGCTTCACGGCACCCTGGAAACCGCGACCCTTGGTCGTTCCGATCACATCGATCCATTGACCCGCTTCGAACAGCGCAGCACCAGGATGCTCGGCGGGAACTTCTTCGCCTTCGGCGAAGCGGAATTCCTGCACCTTGTATTTTGGAGAAGCTCCGTGCTTTTTGAAGTGTCCGAGGGCCGGCTTACCGACGCGGAACTCCTTTTTGTCATCGTAGCCGACTTGCACCGCGCTGTAGCCGTCCTTTTCAACGGTCTTGGTTTGCACGATTTCATTACCGCCGACTTCGATCACCGTGACGGGGATCATGGACTGGCTTTCCTCGTCAAACAGACGGGTCATGCCGAGTTTCTTTCCGAGTAGTCCGAGAGACATGGCTAGTGGGAAAATTGGAGATTGAAAGAGATGGGTGATTTCAGGGGCTAACTCAGATGCGGATCGCGATGTCCACACCAGCGGGCAGGTTGAGCTTCTTCAGCTCATCCACCGTGCGGGCGGTCGGGTCAACGATGTCCAACACGCGCTTGTGCGTGCGGATTTCGAACTGCTCTGCGGACTTCTTGTTCACGTGGACCGAGCGGTTCACCGAGAACTTCTCGATGCGAGTCGGAAGCGGAATCGGACCCGCCACCTTGGCGCCGGTGCGCTTGGCGGTCTCGACAATCTCCTGGGCGGAGCGATCGATGGCACGATGATCGAAAGCCCGGAGGCGGATGCGGATCTTTTGGTTTTCCATGGTGTCGGAACGGTGGCGGTTGATTCTTTGAGGATGGCTGGGATCAGCGTTCGTTGACGATCTCTTCGACGATGTTCTGGGGCACTTGCTCGAAGTGCGAGGGGGTCATGGAGTAGGAGGCCCGTCCGGACGACAGCGTGCGAACCGCTGTCGAGTAACCAAACATCTCCTTAAGCGGCACGGCCGCATGGATGATGGCGAGGTTACCCTTCGACTCCATTTGGCCGATTTGGCCACGACGGCGAGAAAGATCCCCCATCACGTCACCCTGGTAGTCATCTGGCGTGGAGACTTCCACACCCATGATGGGCTCCAGAAGGATGGGAGAGGCTTTCTTGAAGCCATCGCGCATGGCGAAAATGGCCGCCATGGTGAAAGCGTTTTCGTTCGAATCCACATCGTGGAACGAACCCCCGAGGACGTCGACGTGGACATCCACGACGGGGTATCCGGCGACGATGCCATTGCTCATGGCCTGCTCGACGCCTTTGAAGACGGCATTGTGATATTCCTTGGGAATCTCTCCGCCGACGATCTGGTTCTCAATGGTGAGACCTTTGCCCTTTTCGTTCGGCTTCATCCGGAGGCGCACGTGGCCATATTGCCCACGGCCACCGGATTGCTTGACGAGCTTACCCTCGCCATCCGCGGCACCCGTGATGGTTTCGCGATAGGCGATTTGGGGAGCTCCGGTGTTGGCCTCGACCTTAAACTCGCGACGCAAACGGTCGACGATGATTTCAAGGTGAAGTTCACCCATCCCGGAAATGATGGTTTGTCCGGTGTCTTCGTCGGTCTTCACGACGAAGGTCGGATCCTCTTCGGACAGGCGCACCAAGGCATTGGCGAGCTTTTCCTGATCCGCTTTGGTCTTCGGCTCGACAGCCATCGAAATGACCGGCTCCGGGAAACTCGGCGGCTCAAGCACCACATCAAAGCCGGGTGCTGCGAGGGTATCACCGGTTTGGACGTTCTTCAGTCCCACCATCGCGGCGATATCACCGGCATGACAAACGTCAATGTCCTGATGAGTATCTGACTGAATCTGAATCAGGCGGCCCACTCGCTCGGATTTGCGAGTGCGAGGATTGTAAATCGTGTCGCCCTTGCGAACGACTCCAGAGTAGACCCGGAAGAAAACAAGCTTTCCGACGAATTTGTCAGCCCAGAGTTTGAAGGCGAGAGCGCAGAACTTTCCTTCATCGGAAGTTGGCACTTCAATCGCATGCTCCTCGTCATCGGGGTCCATTCCCACCGCGGCTGGAATGTCGAGCGGACTGGGAAGGTAATCGAGAACGGCATCCAAGAGGTACTGAACGCCTTTGTTTTTGAAAGCGGATCCACCCGCCACGGGGATCAGTTGATTGGCAATGGTGCAACGCCGCAATGCCTGCTTGGCATCTCCAAGGGTGATTTCCTCTTCGAGGAGGAATTTTTCACCGATGGCTTCGTCGTGATCCGCAAGGAGCGAAATCAACTCCTCGTAGGCTTCTTCGGCGAGGGCAGCCTGCTCTGGTGTGAGATCGGCAACTTCATAAGTTGAGCCGAGCACCTCACTGTCGGAATACACAACTGCCCGGCGGTTGATCACATCAATCTGACCTCGGAGGTTCTCCTCGGAGCCGATGGGAATCAAGATCCGGACAGGCTTGGCATTGAGCTTGGTGCGAATTTCTTCGACGACATTGTCGAAGTTCGCGCCCACCCGGTCCATCTTATTCACGAAGACGATCCGTGGGACCTTGTACTTCGTCGCCTGACGCCAGACCGTTTCCGTTTGGGGCTGGACGCCAGCCACGCCGCAGAAGACGACGATGGCACCATCCAGCACCCGGAGCGAACGCTCGACCTCAGCGGTGAAGTCGACGTGTCCGGGAGTGTCGATGATATTGACGCGGTGCTTAACCCCGTCAAACAACTTGAAGACCCCCTCTTCCTCGTGCTGCCACCAATCGGCGGTGACAGCAGCGGAGGTGATGGTGATCCCGCGCTCGCGCTCCTGCTCCATCCAGTCGGTGGTCGCAGCGCCGTCGTGCACCTCACCGATCTTGTGGATCATCCCCGTGTAGAAGAGGATCCGCTCAGTCAGTGTGGTTTTGCCAGCGTCGATGTGCGCCGCAATCCCAATGTTCCGAGTCCGCTCAAGCGGAAACGGGCGATCGGATGGTGATTGGGCGGAGCTCATCGAATGCGGGCGCGGTAGAGAAGGATCAGCAGGTCGGATTACCAGCGGAAGTGAGCAAAGGCGCGGTTGGCCTGTGCCATCTTGTGAACGTCATCACGCTTACGAACGGAGCTGCCTTGGTTGTTGGCGGCGTCCTTGATCTCGTTGGCGAGGGCGACGTGCATTGGGGTGCCCTTACGATTGCGGGCGTAACCCACGATCCAGCGCAGAGCGAGCGACTCGGAACGATCCGGAGCCACTTCAAGCGGCACCTGATAGGTCGCACCACCCACACGGCGGCTCTTGACCTCAACGCGCGGCTTGGCGTTTTCGATGGCGCGGGTGACCACTTCGAGGGGGTCGACGGTATCGACACCTTCGTTGGCCTTATCGATGGCGGCGTAAACAATGCGCTCAGCCAGGGAACGCTTGCCATCGCGCATCACCTTCGAAATGAGGTGACCGACGAGGGCGCTGTCGTAGCGAGAATCGCGACGATCGGGCTTGGTGAAGACTCGCTTGCGGCGGGACATGATGAAATCAGGTTGGTCGTTTCAGAAAATTACTTCTTGTCGGCCTTCGGGCGCTTCGCACCGTACTTCGAGCGGCCTTGGCGACGCTTGTCGACGCCGAGAGTATCAAGGGCACCACGAACGATGTGGTAACGGACACCCGGAAGGTCCTTCACCCGGCCGCCGCGCACGAGCACGATGGAGTGCTCCTGGAGGTTGTGGCCTTCACCACCGATGTAGGCGATGACTTCGTAGCCATTGGTGAGGCGCACCTTGGCGACTTTCCGGAGAGCCGAGTTCGGCTTCTTGGGCGTCCGGGTCATGACCTGAAGGCAGACGCCACGACGCTGCGGGCAGTTGGTCATGGCCGGCGACTTCGATTTCTCGACCGGCACGAGACGGCCCTTGCGGACAAGCTGATTGATGGTCGGCATTGGATTCCTGCGGGGTTTCGATGTTTGCTTTTGGAGCGCACCGACCACCGGCGAGAATTCCCTCGCAGGAGCCTTTTTTCCGGTGCTGCACCCGATAGTTTGGAGATTGTCGTAGTGAACTGCCTGTTGCAGCTCACGGATGTGGGGGCGCAGAGACTACCCGGGACGACCCTTCTGACAAGCCCTATTTTGACTATTTTTTTCATTCTCCGAATCCTTGGAATTCAGGAGCCCATGACGCTGACGCCGAAGTCTTGCCGAACTCCGGGAATGATTTGCACCGGATGAAATCGAGGATATGGCTGGGCTCGATCCAATCTGATTCCCCATGAACATTCGAAATCTGCTTCTCCCTCCCCTGCTCCTCGCGGGCGGTCTCGCCCTGAGCTCGTGCGGAAACCTGAATACCGGCTCACCTGCCAATTCGTTCTCCTTCAAACCCAAAGTCACCGAGGTCTCCAATCCCTCGGCAGTGAAAGTCCATATCAGCACCAGCGCCCAGCGCCTGTATGTCGTCGAGGGAGGAAAGGTCCTGCTCGCCACCCCTTGCTGCGTCGGCACCTCCGCTTCACCCACCCCAAAAGGGACCTACCCGATTCGCAACAAGGTGAAGTACCGCCGCCGCGCAAGCAGCCCCGGGGCAGGCTATCCGATGACTTACTGGATGGAGTTCTACACCGCCGCCTACGGAATGCACTGGGGCTTTGTGAAGCCCTACCCTGCCACTCACGGTTGCGTGCGGCTTCCTCTGAATTCAGCCCGCGAGATCTTCGACATGGTTCGTGTCGGCACCCCGGTAAATGTGGCTAGCAGCCAGCCATGGGATAGCTCGGAGGGAAAAAACCTTCCCGTGCTCGATGACAGCCCGCTGCCCAACCCTCCCAATTCGTATCTTCAAAGCTCGCAGGTCTTCAAGGACCAGGATCAGGGCAAAATGTGGAAGTTCTGAGGCAGTCGTCCGAACACCCCACCGAATCCCATTCAACAAAAAAAGGCCCGCGGAATCCCGCGGGCCTTTTGCTTTGGAAATTCGAAGCCTCGAAAAGGATCAGGCCGGCAGCGGCGTCAAATCCGAAAGCGCGGCAATCAACTGGCGAGCATCCCGCCGCCAACGATTGAGCGCCTGACGCGACATCTCCGCTCGTTGAGCAACCGCCTGCTCCAATTCGTGATAAGCGGCAGCAAGGCTTTCCTGGAGCTCATGGACCGTCGCCAGAGCCTTTTCACACACCGTCACTCCCGTCTCGCTCAGCTGGGCGAGTTGCTCCTCTGCCCGACGACGAGCCTCGGCGATCTCCGCCAAAATGATCTTCTCCTCAGGCACCCGGCGAAGATCCGAAACCAGACCAACGCGAGACAGAGCCCAAATCGCCCACTTCGTCGGGTCGAAGTTCCATGCCTTCACCCCGTTGCGGTAGTCATGCTGGAACGAATGGTGGAAATTGTGGTAGCCCTCCCCAAAGGTGAAGAAAGCCATGATCGTGCTGTCCCGAGCGCTGTTTTTCGACGAATAGGGCTGACGACCAATGGTGTGGCAAAGACTATTGATGAAAAACGTGCACTGCTGAACCACGAACACACGGAGCGCTCCCGCGATCAGAAATCCACCCAAAGCGCCTTCAGCTCCGCCATTCCAGTATCCCAGCAACGCCGGCAGACCCAGCCCCACCAGGAGCGCGATCATCTTGTCATTGCGATGCTGCCACATCACCAGACGATCTTTCCGGAGATCCGCCACGTTGTCCAAGGGAGGCTCAGGAAGCACCTTGAAAAGAATCCATCCGATGTGGGCCCAAAGGAAGCCGTTCTGGATGTTGTATGGATCATCGTCGTGATCGACATGCTTGTGATGGCGACGATGATCGGATGCCCAGTTGAGAACCGAATTCTCGAAAGCACAGGCTCCGAAGACCAAGGTGAACAGCCGGACCGGCCATTTCGCCTTGAAGGAGAGGTGCGAGAACAAACGGTGATAACCGAGCGTGATACTCATCCCGGTTGCCAACGAGTAGAAAGTGAACATCGCCAGCTGAAAGCCATTGATGCCGTTCTTCCAGATGAAATAGGGCGCCGCAATCAAGGCGACGAGAGTAACAGCGAGGAGGAAGACGGTGTTGAGCCAGTCGACCCGCTTATAAGGGACACGAAGGGGCATGGAAGTGTTGGGAAAAAAATTCGCCGGCTTCTACAACCAAGGTCCGCCGGCGCGGCGGCAAACGCTACATGCGAAAACCCTCTTGACCAGCCTCAACTTTCAAGCTGACGCAGGAAAACGCCAATCCGGGTAAAGCTACGGACTTTCTTCACTTCCGCTTACGCTCCAGTTTCTTGGTGAAAACACCGGATGAAGAAACTGGCGGACAGGGGGGGATTCGAACCCCCGGTACCGTTGCCGGCACACTCGCTTTCCAGGCGAGCCCATTCGACCACTCTGGCACCTGCCCTGCGGAAGGGCGCGCAACCTAGGGACCGCGACCGCGCTTGGCAAGCGAATCTCTCCACTTTGTTTCGCGCCGACATTTTCCAGCCGGTTCATGTCGTCACAACCGCGACAGCTTGTCCGAATGCGCGCGCGACAACTTGGCGCAACAGGCTCGCAAATGACTCGATCACCCCCTGCATGACACGCATGTTATCCATTCACTTTGTGCCACTTACAAGATCAAAGCCCATTCGTGGCATGACGTTTGCGAAGGCGTTCGCAACAAATTGCACGCCCTGAAGGCAGGGTATTCTCCAAACCGAACCCCATCGCTCTCATGTCCAAAATCCTCGGAATCGACCTCGGCACCACCAACTCCTGCATGGCCGTCATGGAAGGCGGCGAACCTGTGGTTCTTGAAAACTCGGAAGGCGCTCGCACCACTCCTTCGGTGGTGGCCTTCACCAAATCCGGTGAACGTCTCGTCGGCCAAGCCGCCAAGCGCCAAGCCGTCACCAACCCGAAGAACACTATCTTCTCCGCCAAGCGCCTGATCGGCCGCAAGTTCTCAGAACTGTCCGAAGCCGACAAGAAACTGCCCTACAAGATCGTCGCCGCTCCGAACGGAGACGCCCACATCGAAGTCGAAGTCGGTGGGGAAACGAAGACCTACTCTCCGCAGGAAATTGCCGCCATGGTTCTCGGCAAGCTCAAGGCCGATGCCGAAGCCAAACTCGGAGAAAAAATCACCGCTGCGGTGATCACCGTGCCGGCCTATTTCAACGACTCCCAACGGAACGCGACCAAGGCCGCAGGCGAAATCGCCGGTCTTGAAGTCAAACGTATCATCAACGAGCCCACCGCTGCGGCTCTGGCCTATGGCCTCGACAAGAAGTCGGATGAGAAAATTGCCGTTTACGACCTTGGTGGCGGCACGTTCGACATTTCCGTCCTCGAAATCGGCGATGGTGTCTTCGAAGTGCTCGCTACGGACGGTGACACCCAACTCGGCGGTGACGACTGGGACAACACGCTCATCGCTTGGATCGTCGACGAATTCAAAAAGGATCAGGGCATCGACCTCTCCGGCCAACCCGACGCCCTTCAACGGATCAAGGAAGAAGCGGAGAAAGCCAAGATCGCACTCTCCTCGTCGCAATCCTACGACATCAACCTCCCGTTCATCACTGCCGATGCCACGGGGCCAAAGCACATTCAGTTGACCCTTTCCCGCTCCAAGCTTGAGCAGCTCACCGATGCCCTCTTCGAGCGCACCAAAAAACCGGTGACCGATTGCCTCAAGGAAGCTGGGATCGCCTCCGCGAACATCGATGAACTGGTTCTCGTGGGTGGCATGACCCGCATGCCCAAGGTCATCGAGACCGCCAAGCAACTTGCCGGCAAGGAACCGCACCGCGGAGTGAACCCGGATGAGGTGGTCGCCATCGGCGCGTCCATCCAAGGCGGTGTCCTTAAAGGAGAGGTTCAGGATGTTCTCTTGCTCGACGTCACCCCGCTCACCCTGTCCATCGAAACGGAAGGTTCTCGCGCCACGCCGATGATCGAGCGCAACACCACCATCCCGGCCAAGAAGTCCCAAATCTTCTCCACTGCGTCTGATAACCAGCCGGCCGTCGACATCCGCATCTGCCAAGGCGAGCGCCCGATGTTCTCCGACAACAAATTGCTCGGAAACTTCAAACTCGATGGCATCTCCCCTGCCCGCCGCGGCGAACCCCAGATCGAAGTCACCTTCGACATCGATGCCAACGGCATCCTTCACGTCTCCGCCAAGGATAAGCAGTCCGGCAAAGAACAGAAGATTTCCATTCAAGGCTCCTCAGGGCTTTCCGATGACGAAATCGACAAGGCCAAGAAGGACGCCGAAGCCCATGCCGAAGAGGACAAGAAGCGCGTCGAAGCCGTCGACACCAAAAACAAGGCCGAACACCTCGTTTTCCAGGTCGAAAAGCAACTCGCCGAACTTCCTGCCGAAGCCCCAGCCGAACTCAAGAGCGGCATCCAAGCCAAGGTGGACGCCGTCAAGGAAGCCCTCAAGGGGGACGACCTCGATGCGATCAAGAACACCACCACGGAACTCGAATCGGCACTGACAGAACTTTACAATGCCGCCCAACAGGCTCAGGCCGCCGCTGGCGCAGGTGCCCCGCAACCGGAAGCCGCGCCCGAGTCGGCTTCCTCCGATGAACCCAAGCCCGCCAAGGGCAAGGTGGTCGACGCCGAAGTCGTCGATAACTGATCTACGAATCCAACGTTTTCCGCCCTGCCCTTCAGGCAGGGCGGCTCTTCAACCAACAAACCAAACCAACAGAAACCAACAACATGGCTAGCATCCAACCCCTCGGTCAACGCGTGCTCGTGAAGCGCCTTGCGGCTGAAGAAGTGTCCGCAGGAGGCATCGTGCTTCCCGACACCGCGAAAGAAAAACCGCAGGAAGCCGAAGTCATCACCCTCGGCACCGGCGGCAAGGACGACAATGGCAACACCATCGAATTCTCCGTCAAGGTGGGCGACAAGGTCCTCATCTCAAAGTACGGCGGCACCGAAGTGAAAATCGACGGTCTCGAATACCTCATCCTCTCGGAGTCCGACATCCTCGGCATCGTCGCCTGAGAATCCCTCACCCTTCCCCATCCACCATCTACGCTTTATTGAGATATGGCCAAACAACTTGAATTCAACGAAGACGCCCGTCACGCCCTGCTTCGCGGCGTTGAAAAACTCGCCGCCGCCGTCAAGGCCACCCTCGGCCCGGCAGGTCGCAATGTGATCCTCGACAAGAAGTTCGGTTCCCCAACCATCACCAAGGACGGTGTCTCGGTTGCCAAGGAAATCGAACTCGAAGATCCCTACGAAAACATGGGCGCCCAGCTCATCCGCGAAGTTTCGAGCAAAACCTCGGACATCGCTGGTGATGGCACCACCACCGCCACCGTGCTTGCCGAAGCCATCTACAAGGAAGGCCTTCGCAACGTCACCGCCGGCGCCAATCCGATCAGCCTCCAACGCGGCATTCTGAAGGCCACCGAGGCCATCGTTGCCAAGCTGCGTGAAATCTCCAAGGAAGTGAACGACACCAAGGAGATCGCTCAAGTCGCCACCGTTTCCGCGAACTGGGACACCGAAATCGGTACCATCATCGCCGAAGCCATGGACAAGGTCGGCAAGGACGGCACCATCACGGTTGAAGAAGCCAAGGGCATCGAAACCACTCTCGACGTCGTCGAAGGCATGCAGTTCGACAAGGGCTACCTTTCGCCGTACTTCGTGACCGACGCCGAGTCGATGGAAGCCAACCTTGAGAACGCCTACATCCTCATCAACGAGAAGAAGATCTCCAATCTCAAGGACATGCTTCCTCTTCTTGAGAAGGTCGCCAAGACCGGTCGTCCGCTCCTCGTGATCGCTGAAGACGTCGAAGGCGAAGCCCTCGCAACCCTCGTGGTCAACAAGCTGCGCGGCATCCTCAACATCGCCGCCGTCAAGGCTCCTGGCTTTGGCGACCGCCGCAAGGCCATGCTCGAAGACATCGCCATCCTCACCGGTGGCAAGGTCATCACCGAGGACCTCGGCATCAAGCTCGACTCTGTCGGCCTCGAAGACCTTGGCGAAGCAAAGCGCATCACCATCTCGAAGGAAAACACCGTCATCGTCGAAGGTGCCGGCACTTCCGATGGCATCACTGGCCGCGTGAACCAAATCCGCCGCCAAATCGAGGAAACCTCCAGCGACTATGATCGTGAGAAGCTCCAAGAGCGCCTCGCCAAACTCGCCGGCGGTGTCGCCGTCATCAACGTCGGTGCTGCCACCGAAACCGAGATGAAAGAGAAGAAGGCTCGCGTGGAAGACGCCCTTCACGCCACCCGCGCTGCGGTGGAAGAAGGCATCGTCCCCGGCGGTGGTACCGCCCTGCTTCGCGCGCTCGCCGCCTGCCAGTCGGAAAGCTGCTGCGCCGCTGCCGCCAACGAAGACGAAAAGACCGGCATGGGCATCGTAGCCAAGGCCGTTGAAGCTCCGCTTCGCCAACTCGCTGCCAACGCTGGCCGCGAAGGCGCCCTGATCGTCGAAAAGGTGAAGACCAACACCGAAGGCTTCGGCTACAACGTCGCCACCGACACTTACGAAGACCTCATCGCTTCCGGTGTGGTGGACCCGACCAAGGTGACCCGTTCCGCTCTGCAGAACGCCGCCTCGATCTCCGGTCTCCTCCTCACCACCGAGTGCCTGATCACCGACCTGCCGGAAAAATCCGCTCCGGCTGCCGGTGGTCATGACCACGGCATGGGTGGCATGGGCGGCATGATGTAAGCCCTCCCAGGCGGACGCTTCCGTCCACTTCCTTCCAAGCCGGGCAGCACTCGCTGTCCGGCTTTTCTATTTTCCCTCCGCCCCAGAAAGCCGCGACCGAGCGTCGTCCCGAGCATTCACGAATCGAGACCGAGAAATCTCGTAGAGCTTCGAGCGCCTTTCTTCCACCGGCAGGGCATCCAGAAGCGCCAGTGCCGCATCCCACATCCGCGCTGCCTCAAGCCACATCTTCGCTTCCGAATAAATCCGCGCCTTCAATTCACAGGTGACCACCGTCGGACCATAGCGGGCCTCCACCGCATCCATGTGCGCCACTGCCCGAACCGGCATCCCCCGCTGGCGTTCGATCTCCGAAGCTTTGAAATGCAGACCCATCACGCAGCCGTGTCGATGGATGCCTTCTTCCAGCCAATCGACCGCCTCATCGAATCGGCCACCCTCCTCGCACAGCGAAGCGACTTTCACGAAATCCTCAGGCCGCGTGTCTTCCGAAAATCGCAGAGCTTTCTCCGCGGCTTCTCGAGCCCCATTTCCATCCCCCGACCGCTCCAAGCACTCTGCTAGAGTGCGCCACGCTTCCGCATGATGGCGATGCTTTGCCACCACTGCTCGACAGCGCTTTTCGGCCAGCTCCATCCGGCCCTCTCTCTGCTCAAGTGCTGCCATCGCTACCTCCGCATCGGGATCGTCAGGCTTCTTCCCGCAGAGCTCTTGTAACACCGCTCGCGCCTCATCTTGCTGCCCGACCGACATCAACACCCGCGCTTTCGCCACCCACCATTCGGTGGATTCCGGCTCGGCCCGCAAATGCGCGTCGATCTCCGCAAGCGTGTGCGATGGATCCGGATGCGCAGCAGCAAGAGCCACGCTCAAAACCCACAGAGTCATTCCTCTTCTCATCGCTCCTCCACTCGCAATCGCACGAAAAGCTTCTCCGGAGGCATTCCGGCTTTCACGACCATCAAAGCTTCCACCGTCTCCCGTCCCTCCTTCGTCACTCCAATCACACTTTCCTGCGCCTCGATCGTCCGCTCCCCATCACTGTCCCCGCTACCCATCCAGTCCCGCCCCGAAACCGACCACTCCAACAATCCTTCAACATCCACCCTTTGGAGCCCTCGCTCATATCTCACCCGGAAAACCCCATCCTCTCGCCTTGCCTCCCAAAGACCCACCTCAGAGCTCAACGCCGGATCACTCGCTTGGAAATACTCCATAAGATTCGTGCGCCCGTCACCATCTGCGTCCTCCGCCGGATCTCGTAGGGAGCCTTTCAATCGCTGAAATAAAAACTCCTGCCACGGCCGGTCATCGATCGTTACCTCCGCTGAACTCGGCTGCCCCAAAACGTAGGTCAGATCAGCAGCCACACTGACCCGAAAAATCTCTTCTCCCTCTGACAGTTCATCCTCGACGACTTCCATCGGAAGCCTCTCAAAGGCCTGCTCGGCACCCAGAGTCACGGCAGGCGAGAAACCTGTCACATCCTCACCCGCTTTCGCGGAGCCCGAAGCCGACAACTTCACCTCCAGGCCTTCGGCCATTCCTCCCATCCTCTCGATCCGAAATGCCATGCTCCGATCCCCAAACTCACCAACTCGATCCCGCTCAGCCACCACCGTCACCGTGGGATTCACCACCACCGAAACGGGCGAAGACGTCGTAACATTCCCCTGATCATCGATGGCTTTCGCCAACAACACGTAGCTCCCCAATTCCGGGCTCTCCAGGTCCCAGGTGAAGGGTGCCGATGCATCGCTCCCCAACCATTCGGTTCCCCGGAAAAAATCCACTCGCTCCACAGATCCATCCGCATCCACCGCCGATGCTTCCAGGTGAACCGAAGCCGGACTGCCGAATCGAGATCCATTCGTCGGCGAAAGAAGACTCACCTCCGGCGCCGCTCCACCACCCGCGGTCACCCATGTTTGGACATCACTTCGAGTCGTATGGTTGCCGTCGCTGGCTTCAACATACCATTCATACACCGCCCCAGGCTCCAGCCCTTCCACTGCAACCTCGGCACGATTTCCTGACCCACTCCCCGAAACGACGCCTACCTCAGCGAAGCCTCCCAGCGCTCCACTCAGATCCACCGGCAAAACAAACTCACTGTCCGCATCGCTCTCATACTCATCGAGCGTGGCCGAATAGGTCTTTACCCGGACCTCATTGTTCCGCGGAGAAAACTCAAGAATCCTCAGCCATCCATCACCGCCATGGTTCCGACCTTGATAGTCCGCCAAAATCGAGTGCACGGCTCGCCCCTCCCACAAGTCGGTGCGCAATCCCTCACCGTGAATATGCCCTCCATGCATCAGCATCAAATTGGGCCGTAACTTCAAGCGATCGTACAATGCCTGCCCCAGCGTACTGAAAGAAGCTGGGTTTCCCGTATTGACCATCCAATGGCTCACCACGATCGCACGACGGTCAGGGTTGGCAGCCAGGATCCCGTCGACCCAATCGAGAACTTCCGCATCGGGACTGGTATCGTATTCGACATTCACCACCACAAAATCGATCCCTCCCCCACTGAAGAATTGATAGTTATTGTCGGCGTTCCCCGGCATCCAACCACCCCCGTAGTAGCTTTTCCCTTCGAAGTGGGCCGTGCCAAAGTATTCGTTGAATGACGTCGTCAACCCATCGGCGTCTCCGATGGGAGTCTGGTCGTGATTGCCCACCGTCACTCCATAGGGAATTCCCTCAGAGAGCAGAGTCGTCGTCGGATCCTCCAACCGATACATCGCTTGGCTCGCGTTCAGCCATTGCACCGGATAGGTCTCCCCATTTTGCGTCACATCCCCCAAATGCATCACAAACCGGATTCGGTCCGGCACCCGTCGCGCCACAATCCAGTCCGTTTGCGACGAAAACATGGCGGCCGTCCCACCATTCAATTCCCCGGAGTAAAACTGAGTATCGGGGATCGCGATCACTCGAAAATCTTCACCTGGGGTCACCCACCCTCGACGCCGCAAATAGTATTTCAAATTCACGTCATGTCCTTCCGGATCGGTACCCACAGCCGCCAACCGAACCCCTGACACCTCAACCCGCTCTTCCTCCCGGGGGGCTTCCAGCTCGACATAGGGCCAACCATTACCAGGCAGCTCCAACCCATCACTCCAACGCGGAACTCCGAGCAACGAACCCAAGATTCCACGATCGCTCCAGGTCTCCAACCCGCCACCTTCCGCAAAGGTCCAACGACCCACCAAGCTATCATCCGCCTCAGGAATCGCCCAAACTCCGGTCACCAATTCCCTCCGGCTCAAGGCTCGGCTCCAGATTCGAACTTCATCAAGTTGACCATGGAAGGCCCCCAATGACCCACCGATAGAATTCAAGGCAACTCCCAGTGAAGTTCGATGGATGCTGTCCCATCGCGGCAACTGCCCGACCACCTCCGCTTCCCCATCCAGCTGGCCATCCACATACAGCCGCCATTTTTCACCGTCCATCGTCGCCGCCACGTGAACCCACACATTGGGCGGTAGCGAGGTCGACCCAGAAACTGGGTGATTCCCTCCCGTTGCCATATCCTCGAAATCCGCGACCAACACGCCATCCTCCGGACGAATCCCAAAGAAATAATTGCAGTCCACCTCAGAACCATCGGCCTCCCCCCTTCCTTTCGCCACCAACGGAATGGCCGTGACTCCACCAGATCCCGAGGAGGCGACGCTCCCCTCACCCGACCAGCGAACCCACGCTTCGAGGGTCCAGGTTTTCAATCCAAACCTTTCATCTTCCTCGAAAACCACCCGGTCATCCACACCATCGAAGAACAGCGCTCCGGTGCCTGCCGAAGGGACGACTTCAAGTTCCAAATTCTCCGGTCGCCCTTCAATGCCATCCGCAGAGACGGCCCTCGCAGAAAGAACGACTGACCCCATTTCCTGCGGAGTCCAAGCCCATGCGAAAGGAGCGCTTTCGTCGCTCCCCAACCACCGTCCATCCACGAAAAACTCTACCCTCAACGCATCCGGGGCGGAGATCTGGAGTTGCATTTCCTGGCCCAACGCAACCGATCCCGTTTCGTCAGGCTCCTCCCACCTCACCTCCGGCACCGAAACTCCCAATGGAACTTCATTCGAAAGCAGCACCAAATTGAACATATCCTCCGCACCCGTTGCCCCATTCTGCAACGCCATCCCAGGAAGATCACGGCTCTCCACCACCCACCGCTGCGTCGACTCTTCCCACTCCGAACACACAATATTGTCCGTATTGTATTGATCCCCGCCACATGGCGTCACCAGCAAAATGCCACGAGATGCATCGTACTGGGAGGAACCTACATACCATACGCCTGTCGGACCTTTCGTGATCGAGATCGGCCCCTTCTTCAAATCGCAAGTCCCATTGAGATGCGGAGAAAGTCTTGGTACACCCCCTCATGGGCTTGAATAACCTTGAATCAGGGAGTTGCAGAGAATCTGGAAGAGAGGCGTGGAGAAAAGCGCGTACACCTGTAGAGAAAGTATGCGTACGGGTCGGTTGAATATCGGCAGAGTGTCAGCGGGATCACGGCTGCGGGACGGCCGCGAGGGCCTTGCAGGGGTGGGTGACACCGGATTCGACGGTGAGGTGACGGGTAGCGTGGACGTTTGCCAGGGAACCCAGAACTGTGGGCGGGTAACCGACAGAGGCAGCAAGTGTGGCGAGCCGTAGTTCACAGAACACTCCGCGTGCCTGGTCAGCCACATCGAGAAGTGCATCGAGAGCCTCCCGTGAGAAGACCACCACGGACATTGGGTTCACTCCACACGCGAACGGGCGAAGATCTTCAGGCAATGACTCAATCTCCCGGAACCACGGCCAGGCACTTCCAGCACGGACGACGTCAGCACAGCCAAAATGACCGCCTGCCGGGAAGGCCTGGGCCAGCGTGGTGGTGATGCGGACATCCGCCTCAATGAATGCGACGCGGTCTTTCTGCACGATGGTCCTGTTCCGTGCCCACCAATCAAGGATGCGCTGGTCCCCGGAGCGCCAGCGCCGCGTAAGTTCAACTCCCTTGGCCCGTGGTGCGGCATCCTCGTACCACTCGGCATCTGGGTTGTGCTTCAGAAACTCATCCAAGTGAGGCATCTCCCCGCCAATTGAGGTGATGACCACGGCTGGCTCATCGGGTCGCTCCCATGGCGCTGGATCTGCAAAGCGCCAGGCGAGCAGAGCTGCTGTGGTCTCCGTGGGGCCGCCGTGACCATGATTGAGGAAGCGATGCGACTTTGCCGCTGGCAGGCTGCGGGTCTTGAGCGGGCCGCACTTCCGGCGCGGTGTCCTGTGGTAGTTAAAATAGAGGTTGGCGAAGCTTCCCTTGTGGCCGAGTGAAAACCGGCGCAGCACCTCGAGCACTTTTCTCCGTTCGAGCAGGAATGGCGTGTGCGTTGCAAAGCGCCAGACGGGCATGCCAGGGCGCAGCATCATCAGATCCGCCGTAGCCCGGCCCATCGCCCGCTGCCAAGCATTGGGCGAGTGGTAGTGCTCATCCAGCTTATGGTCCAGGCGACCCTCATGCAGCGCCACGCGGAAATCATCCCATCCGAGATCCTTGAGGAGGTAGATGTCGTCATTCATCCACAGGACCTCATCGGCAATCTGCCAGCCCATCAGCTGGGCCTCCCAATAACCGGCGGAGCGGCGCGCAACATAGCGCTGCGCAGGCTTCCAGCGCACCCGCCCCCCTGGCTTAAACCACGGCGGCGGAGCGTCACCGATGATATAAATAGGGCACTCGCTATCGATAAAATGACGCTTTATCGAACGGAGCGAATAGCGAAGCTCATCCCACCTGGCGCTTTTCGCGAGCCAAGGATAAACAATCGCACGCGGGTGCTCCGGAATCGCCTCAATAAATCGACGCGGAGCTTTTGGCCTATGAAGAGCCATAATCTGCTCCGTTGTAGAGAATGGATCTGGCCAATCATTATTGGAGAGATCCACCCCCTCTAAGGGGTCCGCGCCCCAATCAATCGTGGACTCCTCTTCTGGGCGAACTGGGCTGGCCCAGCGGCGCTTTCCGGGGCGCGCGGCATCCACCGCCTCCCAAGCGGCACGATCCGGAGTCAGGGCTCCCAGCTTCTCAGACAGCTTATCGTAGTCCTCCAGATCCGACGTCCAGAGCAGGATGCAGCGATGGGACGTGGCGAAGTCGATCATCCACTTCCGCATTTCTCTCACTCGGCGGAGCACGCTGCCGGAGCAGAAGCCGGGGGCTGCGCCGTATTCATCCTTCCACGTGGGATGGGTGAAATCCAAAGAGACCTCGTAGCGGTCCGAGGGCTCCCGAGCCAGCAGGATGAGGGTGGAATCTGGATCTGACGCCACCCATGACCAGCAGGCCAGAGCATCCGCTTCCGAGCGATGGCCAAAGAAAGTGGAGCGACAGCGGGCCCCGCCCATCGACTCTCCGCGAGCCATGCAGGCACGGAGAACGGTGCCGACTTCTTCCCCGGCATCCAGCAGCTGAGAGAGGGCGCGGACTCCCGCGCGCGGCATGGCGGCAATGATAATCATTATCCTGAACAGCTCGATTCGCTACACCAGCGCGGCCAGTTTCCAACATACTTCGACCGCGGCCCGAGGTCCGTATTGCAGCATTCATGGGATTCGAGGTCTTCGGGGTCGGGCTCACCCCGGAGACGGACTTCCACGGTTTGGCCGGTACAATGAGGGGGTGATGTGAAGTAGAATCGTGCGCCGATGGTGACAATAGGCGCGGAAAGCGCGACTTTGAGCCAATCCCCATCCTGCCCCTGATTGTCGTATGGCTTCGGCTTCCCGGGGAGGCAACGAATGTAGACGAACCAATTGACACATTTGGAAAAGACACGGGTTGCCCGAACCCTGATCTTGATCCCAATGACCGGAGAGTCCCCAGGAGGGAATTCAGGGTAGCAGTCGCGCTTGTTGATCCATTCCGCT
The DNA here is from genome assembly GCF_014201715.1 of Haloferula luteola. GTDB lineage: Bacteria > Verrucomicrobiota > Verrucomicrobiia > Verrucomicrobiales > Akkermansiaceae > Haloferula > Haloferula luteola. The sequence goes on along the minus strand of NZ_JACHFD010000005.1, from coordinate 98,207 downwards.
GTGAATGCCCAAGGACAATCGGAATCGCTGACAGACGAGTCGCTCGGGTGGTCGTCGACTTCATCCGAGCTATCCATGGAGGAAGCTTCGTCTTCGGGATCGAAGCTGCTGGTGTCCTCAGTGCAGCCAAAGGGCACCTCAATGTCGGCACGAATGCGCCAGTCCAGATTATCGATGATGCGACCGCCTTCGATATCTTCCAGGAGATCCATCTCGGCGATGAGGCGGTGGCCCTCTCCGGGCGCTCGCTCCGGTCGAGCCCCCCGCGGGTGAAGTTCGATGCGTGCCGTCTGATTGCCGGTGCCTCCTTGGCCGCTGAAGCCGCATTTCGAGCGTTCGTAGCAAATCCACAAAGAGCAATTTCCCAGAGAGGAGACATCGAACCCGGGGGCCGGGTCCGCATTGAGCGCGACATCATTGATGGTGGGAAACTCCGGCACCATTTGGCTGCTTCCTTCGTCCTCTCCTGGATCCTGTTCGTTTTCGTTGAAAATTCGAACGTAGGTCACGGTTCCAGGGCTGAGCTTCAGTTCGCCTTCGCTGATGTGCGGATGAAAACAAAGGAAGCTCTCCGAAGGAACCGCATTCCAAACCGTTCCGGAAGGTGTGCTGATGGCCTCAATGCCGGTGCCAGGAATCATGCGGGCACGCCCCATGTGTCGGATGAGGCCATTGAGCAGCGAGCCTTTTACCAAATAGCTCCGCCCCTCCTCATAGTTCGGTTGGTATTCGATGCGCGGGGCCATGGCTTAGGGGCTGGCGGCGTAGAGGTATTGGTAGCGCTCGCGCACTAGCCAGACGGTGCTGAGTCCCGGAAGGTTCTCGACCTGGGCAGAGTCCTTCACCCAGCCATTCGGATAGTAGTAGGTGTAGTCCTCGATGGTCTCCCAGATGGAATCCTTCACCGCAGGAGTCCACGCGCCGGGAGTCGCCTCGCTGCCCACATCCGCGGTGTAGAAGCCGGAACTTCCCGGTGATGGACCCCCAACAACCACATACTCCACATCACAAGTGACCTGAGACTCCCGGCCCACGGCGTGAGGAACGCGGCCCACGCCGGGAACATTCACATTGTCCGCGCTCTGCACATTCGGTCCCGCATCATATCGGACGCGCACGCCCCGGGCAGAGAGCAGCCCCATGGACACTACCTCAATCAGGAATAGGCCACGGGCGCGGCAGGTGCCCTTGCGGCTCTGAATCCACATCGTCTTTCCCGTGACCTGAATTCCCCGGCCCAGAGTGGCCGCGAAGCTGGCGAGAGCCACCTCAGGGTCCAGCTCCGCGCTGTCCTTCCGAATGAGCCACTGATCCCGCATCGAATCCCAGCCAGTGTCTGCTTCCTGCGACTGCCGATCCAGCAGCACCGCCTCACCGTCCGCCAGGGAGGTGATATTGATGGTCTCAACGAGATCGTTCCAGGCCATGATGAATTACGAAGCAAGCCCGAGGTCTTGAAGACGGGCATTGATGGCTGCCAGTTCCTGGTGAGTTTTTTGAGTGAGCCCCTCGAGCTTGGAAGTGGTGGGCAGACGGCTGTTCGCATCCTTACCAGTCGCGGATTTGGCAGCAGCCATCGCGCGCTGGGCGAGATTGAGACGATCCGCCTGATTCCGGCTGAGGTAGCCGGACATGGTGCCGCCCACCTTCTCCCGATCCGCCTTCGAAAGCCGGGAGAAGCGAGACGCTGCCGATTCCTCAGCCGATTTCAGCCGGATGCGCTTGCGCCCACCATCCTCAGACTTCGCCGCCTGGTCTTCCAACGCGATGCGCTCCTGTGCTAGCCGAAGCGCATCTGCCGCAGAGAGGCCCTGATCTTCCATGAGGCGAGCCTTCAGTTCCTCCACCCGTCGCTGGCGCTCCAACTGCTCGACCAGTGCCGCATTCCCACCAATACGGGCCCGTAGCAAGGCACCCTCCCGCGCGAATTCTACGGCAGCCCGGGAGCGTGAGGCTGCCGTGCGGTCCCTCTCTTCCGCCTCGCGCGCGGCCTCATCCGCCGCAGCCTTATTGAGATCTGCCAATTGTTTCTCTAGCTCGACTAGCTGACGCAGCTTATCACTCAAAGCAATCTTGCTGCCGGTGCTCAACTTATCGCCGATGCGGCCGATCACCTCATTAAGTGAACGGGCATCCCGAATGTCTGCCTGAGTCACCACCGAATTTCCGAAAGGAATCGAAAGCCGAGCGCTCCGGAGGAGGTTCTGAATCTGCCGCTGGATGTTTGCAGGTTGATCCAAAGTGGCGGAGAAAATGACCTCCTGCGTCTGCTTCACCGAGGTGCTGAGCTGAGCATCCAGAGCCCGCTTTGCCGCGAGTTGACGCTGCGCCGCTGCTTCGACGCGTTCGCGGGCCTCGGCCTCATACAACGCAGCACGATGCAGGCGCTCCGCGTGCGCTGCGGCGGCCTGAAGCGAGTCCCTCTCCTCCTCGGCGGCCGCAGCGGCTTTTTGTTGCGAGGCAGCTAATGCCTCTGCCTGAGCTTTCTTCTCCTCAAGAGGGGTTCGATCCAAGGCTGCAGCAAGATTTTCAGCCGCGTCTGCAGCAGAGTTGAGAGCAGGGGTGATAACCTTTGCAACTTGAGCACCTGCCCCACTCTTCAATCGAGTCCACGCATCTTCCAGATTCTCGATCGAGTTTGCAGCGCCGCCAGCCGCCCGCGGCAGCTTAGCCAGTTCTTTGGTGATGCCATCAATGAACTCCTCGACTGAAACCCCAGCAGCCTGAAGGAATTCAGAATCTGCGTTTCCAAAGGCATTCTTGATAGCAGTTCGAATTTGCGGCACACGCTCCGCAATCTGGTTGATTTCCTCGGCAGAAATCTTGCCTTTCGCGGCCATTTGACTGAGTGCGACAATGACACCATCCAGTTCAGCTTTACCCCCACCTACTGTTGCGAGTGCATTGCCGAATCCAAGGAGGAGTTGAGTGGAGCGTGCTGCCGAGAAACCTACGGCCTGAAGCCGGATGTCACCTTGGACGGCTTCTTGGAAGCCAAGTCCTGGCATCTTTGCAACCAATTGCAATTCCCGCATGCGGGCAGCAGCCGCCTCGCCGTCTCCCATAATCGCAGCAAGACCTTTTTGGAGCCGCTCCTCCTGAGCGAAGGCCAAGAACGAATCCCGCGCGAGCTGTCCCGCTTTTGCGAGAGAGACCGCAGCTGCGGCAGCAGCCCCCATTTTGCCCACCATTGAAACCATCGCTCCGCTGGTGCCAGTGGCAGACTGAGTGAGTCCCCTATTGCTTTTCCGCGCATCATGCATCCGCTGGAGATATTCCCTGTTTTCCAGGGCAAGCTTGTAGCGGAGTTCACCGTTCACGATGCGAGAGATTTTGGAGTGGGTACAATGCGGTATTCGCGCTGGAGCGTGGCCTTTGCCTCGGCACGGGCGGTGATGGAGGCCCTGTCTGAGAAGCCGGGCTGAGAATCATCTCCCCGGCGTTCACGGGCGGCGATGAGGAGCAGGAATGCGGAGGCTACCGGAACATGATAGAACGCCCGGTGAGATCTCATGCCGTAGTCATGCTGAAGGAAGTCCACGAGGGTCATGGCCCAGCCGGCGGCCGCGTCCCGATCCCGCTTCAGGTCTGCGGGTCCGGAGATAACTTTCCCAGGCTGTCACTGGCGGCCTCCTGCTGGGAACCGCCCGCGAGATTCCGAATGCGCCCGAGCTCGCTGGAGAACCACAGATCCAAGGCATGGGCCTTCTGCGGGTCCAGCGAGCGGGAGAGCTGGGCGAGATGCTGTAGCAGCGCGTTCGCGTCACGTTGCAGACAAATCCCGAAGACGCGATCTGGATCGTGCAGCAAGGCCCAGACCAGCGTTTGATCCGAGTACGGGCTCTGGTCGGTGCCGAGCAGGGCGATGGCCATATCAAAGGCCCACAGTGCTCCCACCGACAGAGGTCGAATCTGCTGGCCTGCGGCTTCAATGAAACCGCCGGAGGCGTCTGCCACAGCGAGCTGGGAGGCCGCGTGGGCCGCCTCGATCGGGGCCTGGCCCCGCGCCTCGCCCCGTGCCCGGAGGCCTGCCACCGAGGTATGAAAGGAGAGATCGCTCTCGCTCATCAGCGGGCGATCATCCCCTTCAGGCACCGCCATCCAGTAGATGGCGCCGCGATGCTCTAGGGGTGCCCAGCGATAGCCCTCCGGCGGTGCTCCAATGTGCTCTGGAACGTCCGCGGCGATGTCAGATGAAATGTCCTCCATGGCAGTGAGTCGACTCGGGGGTTAGGAGATGGCGGTGGTGGTGCCATCCAGAGCTACCTTGAAGGCCTTGTTCTCGTAGATGCCAGAACCTGGGCTCGTCTCCTCTGCCATGCTGTCCCAGTGGCTTGCCTTGAAGGAGAGCTTGCGAGATCCATTGTTCGTCCAGCCCACCTTGATATCGCCAGTAATGCGGGCGACAAGGCCAGCAAGCGGAAGGGTGATCGCTCCGCCAAGTTCGGGGAGCGTGATGGAGTCGTCAAAGAGCGTCTCAATTTCCATTTCGAAGCGGGGCTTCGAGAGGATGGCCGCCTTCAGGCCGCCGACACAGTTCTCAATCTCCTGCAGGTCCGCAGTACGGGTGAGGTCGAAGGACATGATCTCACCGAAGGTGTCACCCAGGGCGCAAGTGCCGAAGATCACATTTTCATCACCGATGAGGATGTGGCCGGGAATATTGGTTTCAAAAGCCATGGTAGGATGGATGGGTGGAGTTTAAAGAAATCAGGCGTATGCGATGACAATCTCCACCGAGCATTCAGCGGAGCCATTGTTCGCGAAGGTGATGGTCTCGACGACATCGATGTCGGTGCCCGCAGTGTCTTCGGTGAACTTGGCGAAGCCGGTATGCGACCCGAGGCTTGGGAAGATGTCCCCCGAACCGGTGCAGCTCATGAAGCCTGCATTTCCATCGATCCTGCGAACGGAAATGAAGTGGATGCGATCGACCTCGATCGCCTGGCCATCGACGAGATTCTTACCGTCTCCATTCGTGACTGTGGCGCCATCAGCAGTGACGACGAGATCGGCAAGATTGAGGATGGGATTCACCGTGTCCGTGATGCCGGAGATCCGGATGACATGGATGCCAATGGGCGGTGTAGAAAACTGCTCCATATCGATGGTGCTATCTGCACCCAGCGTGACCTTCCCGGAGATACCTGGAAGGCTGGAGCGGGCAATCCCTTGAAGCTGGAGACGGAAGTGGCAGTGATCGAGGGTCATGATGGAATGGGCCAGTTGAGGTGGATTTGATCGAGCGTGCCGGGAACGTCCGGGCCGCAGCCGATGCGCAGCCGGTAACTGGCGAGGAGCTGGCGGGTGGGCTGATTTTCGATCGCCAGCCAATCGCGGGAGGTGCGGCGGAAGCCATTGCAGAGGATATCCCCTGCTACGGTGCCGGTGAATCCGGTGAACCAGAGGTCGACCTGATGGGCTAGATCGAGGAGGGCGCTGCGCCCGGCGGGGGTGGGTCGAAAAGTGTGTTGACCACTTCGAAGCTGGAAGCTCGTCGCCGCCTGGACGGTGGTAGTGATGGTGAGATCATGGATGCCGGGAGCCTGGTCTACGTCCACCGCTTGCTCCCCGCCATAGGCCAGGATGAGACGCCATCCGCGCGGTGCGGCTGCACAGATGATCTCGATGACATCCTCCGGATCGGTGGCGATGTGCAGATCCCCGCCGATGGCCTCCACAGCAGGGCGGAGACCTTCATCCAAAACGCGGAGTACCGTGGCGGGAGTCATCGGGGATATTCAGGCGAGGTGCTTGGCGAGCAGCGCCTCCAGTTCAGTGATGAAAGCCTCTGCGGCATCTGGATTGAAATCCGCAGCAATGGCGACATGAGCGGCAGCGGTGGGATCTGCCAGATGGGGTAGGCGCTCCCGCGTGACTGCGACGACAGTCCGCGCATTCCGCACCAGATTTCCGAGCGCGGTCTGAATCTCTTCCGCCGATTTCCGCGCCTGAACCAGCACAGGATCTGCACCACCGAAGATGCCGCTAAGCGGCTTCTCCGCGGGCTCCTGAGCGGCAGCCTCTTGTGCGGAGGTGCGGGCAGGCTTGCCCACCTTCATTGGCTGTGGGGCGGGTAGCATGGGCCCGCGCAGGGCTTTCTCTACCGAGGCCTTTTTCTCCTCAATCATCGGGGTGATATCGGGAATGCCAGGTGGCGGGCTGTCTGAACGGGTGTCTTCTTTTACGCTCATGAGGGTGATCTAGTAGGCTAGGCGTCCGTCCGTGGCGGTGGTCTTGGCGGGTTCCGTGATGGCTGCAACGGAATCCTTTTTGCGATTGATGTCGGGAGTGAGGGGCTCTTCCCCATTGGCGATGCGGCCAAGCTTCTCGGTCATTTCCTTGGCGGGCGTTTCCCAGGGGTTCGGGGACTTGCCCCGGCGGAAGTAGAGGGTGGCCAGTACGAAAATCTTAGCCGCGGACTTGACGATTGCAGGAATCGGCTCCGCGAAGGGGACGGCGAAGCGCTGGCCAAGAATGCCGTCAATGTCATTGGCCGCATCTGCTTCGATCTTTTCCCACAGACCGGGATCCTGCCGCTGATCTCCGTCATCATCCAAGGCTTCGGTGATGAAGGCAGGCGGCAGCTTTGGCTCAATGTCATCCTGGGTGATGTAGGGCATGATGCAGGAAAGAAAACCCGGCGGAGTGTGGGGAGCGGCGCTCCCGCCCCGCCGGGTGTGTAGAGGGTGAAGCAGCAGATTATGATGGGTCCGTAGTGCCGTCCGATCCCCAGGCGAGCTGGGGCAAACCGTAGCCTGCGTTGTAGCGCCCGTATGCCTGATAGAGGTATTCCTTTTTCAGGAAGACATGGTCCGACTCTTCCGTGGTGAGGGAATTGAACTCAATAGGCACCTCCTTCTGGAGGATGAAGGGCCGAACCGGGCGGCTGAGGTCCATGAGGAACCATGCCTCACCAGACAGTCGGGAGAGAACCTTCAGAGTGGCAGTGCCTTGGTGGATGTTGTCCGCTCCCGCCGCATTCCGAGTGGCTACGAGGATCTCGCGCGCGGCGTCCTCCTTGTCAGGAGAAACTACGAGAGTCAGATTCCGGCCGATCCCCATGGGGCGACCGTAAGCATTCTTGAGGCTCTTAAACGCAGCCTTGGCCTCCGAGTAGGATGATGCGGCCAGCTTCTTGGTGCCCTTGTTGGTGAACTTGGTGCTCTTGTTGTTCCCGGGCTCGTGAGGCTTGTTCGCGGCGAAGAATGCGGTGCCGGTATAGTCCTTATCCGTGAAGGCATTTTCAAGCAGGGATGCCAGCATCTCATCCGGGTGCTCCGCAGCGGCGGCACCCATGCCCGAAAACAGCGGATTGTAAATGCCAGCGGCGTTCCGCTCAATGTCCGCACGCTTCACGCTCACGGTGGACTCGAACTCCTCGTTGGCGATGGCGAACTTGTTTGCGGCGACATTCTCAATGACCACCTCTCCGACGAGCTTCTTCATGCCGGGAAATGCTCCCAGCCAGTGGTAAAGCTCTTCAGCGGCATTCGATTGGGTGACCATGTAGAGGTCCGTGCTCTCTGGAGCGGAACCGTGGAAGGCGGCATCATAGATGACACGGTATCCACGGAAGAGGGCGGCAAGGGCGGCTTTGTTGATTTGCATAACCGGAGATGGAAGGGAGGTTCAGATTTCAGGGGCGGCGGATCAGGCACCAGCCTCGGCAACGGCGAGGTCGATCGCGTCCTCAATGGCGGAGGAGTTCGTGGTATCCACCCAGACGCCATCCGAATCGATTCGGACGACCACGCCTGCGATGACCTTATTGGTGCTGCCCGCCGTGACGCAGACCGAGGTGCTGGTCTTCACGAAGCAATGCTTCCCGATGGAGGCGATGGTGACTGGGTTGGTGGGATCGTTGTCCCACTTGAAGATGCCACGTTTGAGCAGGGATTCGACATCACCCGCGAGTCCGGCCGCATTATCGAAGTCCCCTTCCGAGCGCCCGATAACCCGGAGTCCGGCGGTGTCCGCTGCGGGTAGGGCATTGCCAGTCGCATTGACGGCACCGATCTCACCAGCGGCGAGGGAAGTGGCAGCGGCGAGCCCGGGATTCAGGAAGGCACCGCTGGGAAGTTCTGGAGCGTTGAAGGCCATGATGGGAGATGTGCTAGGATTCAGTATTCAGGATTCAGCGGGGAAAGGATCAGGCGGTCTTGCGGTATTCGTCCTCGGAAATGCCGAGCTGCTTGATCACCTCCGACTCTTCAGCGCTGAGGGCTTTAGGGCGGCCTTCATCTCCATGCTGTTTGGAGGTTGCGGCGGCTGTCGGAACCTCGCCCGGCTTCAGGTCCTTCAGCACCGTCTTCAGTGTGGAGAGCGGGAGAGCCTCAGCCGCCTCAGCGGAGAATGGGATGGCCTTGCCCGCGAGCTTTGCCTCGGACAGGAGATTCCGCTTTTCCAGCAGATCGATGCGGGCAGAGAGAGCATCCGCATTCATTGGGGTGGTCTCTTCTTTCTCTGGGGCATCCGGCTTTGAGAGTGCGTCGAACTTGGCCACGATGTCCTCCTCCTTCATGGAGTTCAGATCATCCGTGGAAACATTGAGGAGCTTGGCGAGGATGGCGGAATGGTTGGTGTCCATGGTGGTGGGAGTGGTATCTGTGGAGAGTGGCGATGCCTCTGCGGACATGGCGGTGGCGTAGGCGCGCAGATCATCGATCTGGCCAGCACGAGTGAGAGCGACCGAATGCAGTCCGATCACTACGCCATCCGCATCCCGGTGAACGGTAGGAGACAGGTCCCGGTAATGCTTCCCGGTGTAAAATTTGGTGCCCTCCGGAGTCCAAGAATCTGCAGCTGGAGTCCAAACGATGCCCACCCCTTCCATCACCGAAAGCGCTCCATAGGCTGCGACTGGCTTCGGTTCCGGGAGGTCCTTGCGGAAAGTATTGTGCTCGAAATCGAGGGCGATCTCATTCTTCCCAAGTCGCGCCTGATTCCCTGCAAGCACCGCGACCGTCTTTTCATTCACGATGACGGGGCGGCCCTCGAGATCCCGGCTCTCTCCCCACTTGGCAATGACGAGTGATTCCGGAAGGGGAATGCGACCCGTTTCATTCGGGGTGGCCAGAGCGATCGGCTCAATCAGGGTGGCGAGGGTGACGGTCGGCACGATATGGAAACCGTATCACGAGAGATTCCACGCCAGCGGACCTATTGGACTGTTTTGACCAGAGAGATCACTTTTTGTCCAATTTCGCACGGAGGATCGACTCCATGTTCGTGATGGCCCGTTGGGTGGGGCGACCATCCCGGAAGAACGGGAGATAGGGGCGAGCCGGAATTTTCGAACCAGGATGCTTCACAGATGCGAATGGACCGCCTTTCATCCCAGGCCAGGCGAGCGCCTTCTTCCGCTTCGGCTTGATCACATGCGGTGCCGTCTCCCCTCCCAGCTGGTGAATCGCGGCGTAGTGGCGATCACTGCCCACCAAGGCCTCCCCCGCCGTGGCAGAGACCATCCGTACGGACTTCGCTAAGGTGCCACTCTTCCGCAGAGTGGCGGGGCTGCCGTCTTTCTTGGCAGGCCAGGCAGTGGGCCGTAATGCGGGCTGCAGGAATGCGCGCTTTGCCAATGACACCACCCCCAGACCCATGGCACGGTGCAAGCCGACCTTATCCCCCGCGAGCTCCACCCGGAGAGCGAGGTCAGGATCAATGGTGTCCGATACTTTGATGAGGCGAACCTGCATATTCAGGTGTGGCTGCGTCAGGTGTGGCTGCGGAGAGATTCCAACGGGCTGGGAAGGCTCAGGCATTCCTTGCGAGCGTATCCCATGGTGGTGCGAATATCTGAATGACCCATGGCCTCCTGCACCCGCCGCGGACTGTGCCCTGCATCCATGAGATCACTGCAGTAGGCGTGACGCAAACAATGGGGCGTGACCTTGCCAGGAATTCCGGCGGCCTCCGAGGCCCGTTTGATAGCACGCTGGATCACATCCTCCCCGACGCGCCAACGAACGATCTTTCCCGTGCGGGGGTGGGAGCAGGGCATCGGAGAGGGAAAAAGAAAATGCCAGCGAACCTCAAACTCCCGCTTGGGATATTTCACATCCAACCTTCCAGGTAGCTGGACAGGCTGGCGCGCGGCCACATCCACCTCTGCCAATGCTGACGCGCGAGCAAGCTGCCGCCGGAGCGCGGGAAGGAGAATGGTGGGGATGGTCACTTGGCGATCTTTGTCGCCCTTATCCTCATGAATGGTGAGCACCATGCGATCGAGGTCGAAATCCTTGATCCGAAGTTCACAAGCCGATTTGACGCGGAGGCCACAGCCATACAGCAGAGCCGCAAGCAGCCGGACATTGTAGGTAGGAGTGTTCGTCAACTTCGAGAACATCGCCGAGATCTCCGCCTGGGTGGGCACATAGCGCTCCCTAAACCCCCGGCGGCAGCGCAAAGCAGACACATCCCCAATCTCCACTTTCACCACATGACGGTAAAAGAAGAGTAGGGCATTGAAGGCCTGATTCTGGCTCACCGCTGAATACTCCGCGTGCGCCATCCGACTAAGGAAGCTCTCCATCTTCTCCTCCGAGGTCCCACAAACCCGCGCCTGAGGCGTGACCAGGAACTTCAGATATTTCAAGATCCAGGAACGATAGGAGCGCTCCGTAGAAAGAGCGATTCGACGTCGGGCGATCAGGTCAAAACGTTGTAGGATTTCCGTGCGATTCATCGGCGATGGGTATTTTAACGATGGGTATAATAAACCGCGGGCGCGGTTGAATCAGTCGTTCTGCTGAGATTTGCGCCGGGCCTTTTTGGCGGTTTCTTCCTGGAGCGCGGCCATCATCTCGTCGTGATCCACCGAGATCCCGATGTCATGCGACCAAGTTCCTGGGTTCGTGCTGTGGATCGCGAAGTCGAGCTTCCCGGCGATGATGAGGCGCTTCACGGCATCACACTGTTCGTCTGTGAGGTCGGCGAGGGTTTCTTCTGTGTCGTTCATTTTGCGGTTTCGTTGAGTGGGCATTTCGGGTTTTCGCGGCCAACGCACTTCCAGTGTTTGAACATGAAACCATATCTCTGATCACAAAGAAACGTAGCCCGACCCATTGACGATCCAGCCTCTTTTGCGCGCCGGTAATGGTAGCGGTGGGGGCATTCCTGTGTCGGCGGGAGAGCAGAACGCCAGCTCTGAAGCGTAAGCTAGTGGGTCGCCTTGCCGCCTCCCCGCTTCGCGGGTCCGGCAACAAGGCTCCGGAAGGGACCCGCTGGGGCTCACTCCCTCGGTCTCGGCGCATGCCTCCAGAAAGGCTTTGGCCGCAAATATCATTCGTTGCTGTGCTGGTATCATAAGCTTTCGGTCGTTCTATGCCCCATCGGGCGCTTCAGAGCTGGCGTTGGCGGAATCAAATTTTCGCAGTTCGGAGGCGGCTTCGAGGAGCGCGAACCATGCGCGGACTACACCAGCTTCGGCGCATCCCTCATTGGGGCAGCTTCGTGCGTCACCGAATCCGTGGTAGCAGCCATCCGAGAGTAGCGAATCTAGCCTTTGGTCAGCATTTGAGAACGCGACCAAATCCGCCAACAAGTCGGTGGAGTTCGACGCCCTACAGCGTCCTTGTTGAATTTCGTCTGCCATATGGGTTCAGAGTTGGGGTTTAGGTTCGGAGTCTTGGGCGCGCGTCTCACCTCCAGCGCTGAAGTGCGGACGCCTGCACGCGCATCTGAGAGGCTAGGCTATACGGCATGAAGCGGACGCGGCCGACCCACTCGATCAGCCGCTCATCGGCTGCCCTCGTGAAGCAGTCTGCGCAGATGTAGCCGGGGCCGAACCTTTCGCCGATCACCTCTTCCCATAGATCGTTGTCGGCGTGCGTATCGATCGTGATGTATCGCTGGCAGCGCGCGCACCGTGGGCGGGTCGGGATGCGAGACGGAGCAGAACCAGACGGCGCAGCGCAACCCTCGTTCGCGGGGGAGTTTCGTGGTGATTCAGTCTTCATTGGCGCTCACTTCGGGTTGCTGGCCATCGGCGTTCGAGAGTTTGTTGGCAGGCATCCATGGCTAGATTTGATCGTTATGATTTGAACTGATGCCCTTCCGCCGCCGATTTGGCAGATGGGAATTCGAGATGCTCCTGAGAATCGAGAATCCGGCCTGCCATTGATTTTCCAACTCGCTCGAGCGGGTAGCAGACCTTTCCCGGATGTTTGGTTGCGATCGGATTGGCCAGGTCATAGGCGTATTCCCCCCACTGCTTGAACAAGAAGGGGACATGGGCAGCCTGGCACTGATCCCTAATTTTACGGACCCAAGCCGGATGTATGGGCCGCGATTTTGGGCCGGATTCACCACCCGCAATCACCCAATGAATTCGCTGTGCGCTGGGTCCGGTATGACCGCGCCCCTCAATACCCCAGTTTCCAGTGAGTGCGTCACAGGTGTTCCCATCCGCATCTTCGATGTGGCGTAGATCAATTGGGCCGAGCAGTGGCTCACACGAGAGGAAGCGCACGCGAGCCGGGATCTCCAGAAGGATTGGAACCCGGTGCATGGCCTGCTCCTGATTTTCCACAGTGACACCGAGCCACACGTTCTCCAAAGCCTCCCCTTCTTCGAGATGAACGAATCCAGCACCGGAGGTTCCGCCAATCCATTTCGCCATGAATGCGGGCCGCTTGGTGAGTAGAAGCCAATCAAGAGATTTGGTTTCAACAATAAGGTTGAAAAGACGCTCGCGATGAGGATCGAGGTCAGCGCGTTCTTCAAATACATCTGCCATGCTGGCGCAGAAGACTCGCTTGCGTTCGCCTGCGGCTTCAGCAGCGGCGTTCCATTTCTTTGGCTCGTTCCAATGTTTGTCTCCGAACGTGCGACGAAGGGAGTTTGTCCCCCATATGGCGTGGCCAGTTCGCTTACTGAAGGCCTCTGCATAGCAGTTCTGGCAACCAGGTGAAACCTTCACGCAACCCCACCAAGGATTGAAGGTGTGGTGGGTCCACTCAATCTTTGAGTCCTTCATTGTGGCGAAGTGATGAGGTTGAGCAGGTCGGAGTATTCCGTGAACTCGGAGCGGACGATGCGTGCCCATGCGGTCTCATTCTGCTCAAGGAACGCCGCCTCATGGATGAGGTTCGCAAACACATCTGACTGCCGGGCGTGGTGCAGCACCGGTCCACAGAAGCTGAAGCAATGTCCCCGGCGGTAAGCCTCCTTGCACCAGATGAAAAACATCCAGATGTCATCCATGCGGCCGACGCCTTCAACGAACTGGCACCACGGCCACCAGAGTTTAGGGCGAAACGCGATGTTCATTCCACTCCCGGCAAACCAGTTCCCAAAGATGGCCTCTCCCTGAGAAAGGAAGTCCATGTCCGAATAGGCACCTTCTACCAGTTGGCGAGCTGCATCCCGATCCGGAATGCCTGACCACCATCCGAGCGAGCATGCCACTGGTAGCTCTACATCCCCATGAAAGTAAGGAGTGCCGCGGCTAGGCGGGTGGGTGACATGATCGAATGGATAAACTCGCTGGGGCTTCAAGGAGGCGAGATGGTCGGCAATCACCACATCCAGATCGGGAACCTCAGGCGTGGGGCGGAGGTCATCATCCAGGACGATGAGGACATCCACGCCGGCCTCCAGCGCGCGGCGGATTCCGATGTTCTTGGTGGAGGCGCCGCCGGCGCGATGCTCATCCTGCTGAAACATCAGAGCAGGGTGATTCCCCCAGGCAGCGACAAACTCTGCCTGAACCTGCGGCTGGTGCCAGGGGACCAGAACAGCGATGGATTCTGAATCAATGGTGATCATAGGTGTAGAAGAATGGAAGCCGTGAGGCGCTGGTGATCGGGAGAGCCGGACATCAGCTGGAGGTGCCGAGCGATGCGGTGCGCTGCGCTGGTGTGGTCTGCTAAGTCCAGCACCAGGGCGATCTCAGGCAGGGTGAGGCGGCAGAAATCCCGCAGCCCCCACGCGGTGATGAAGCGAATGGATGAGAGCTGGGAGGTGCCGCGTCCACCGGTGCTGATTTCCTCAGGCGTCAGACCGGTGCGCATGGAGACGTGTTCAATCCAAACCGATGGTTGGAGACGCGCCCTTTCGGCGGCAAAGTCACGCCGTGCCAACTCCTCCAGCAGGTCAGAAGTGCGAATGGACTCCAAGTTCATGACGTGAAGGAATCGAGTGATGGGTCCTCCGGAAGATCTCCCACTACGTCACTTTCACCCCGAGCTATGGCGAGCATCTCCTCCGCATGTGCAGGGTGCACTCCCAACCCAATGAGGGCGCTGCGGGCTTCAGCATAGGGCAGATCCCCGGACGCGAACCGGGCCAGCAAATCAGCGGCTTTTTCTTTCTCTGTCATAGCATCCATCCTTTCTCACGGAAGAGCTGGCGAATCGCGGCGCGGGCGGGAGCGAACTCGTGGGGTGGCCACTGCCGCCATGATTCGATGCTGGATGAAACCCGCAGAAGGTCTGCCGAGAGTTCGGCGGTGGCGGACTCCTCCGCAATGAACTGAGCATAGGCCCGAGCCCAGATTTCCAGACTGGAGAGGAAGTAATGCTTCATCCTCACCGGAATCCGGGAGGCGCGGATCTCCTCGCAGGTGGGCGTCTGCCGGAGCATGGCGCAGATGGCGTGGACCGGGCTGGCAGGGTCTGCGGAAGCGAAGACGTTCGGCGATCCAAGGGCCTGATGATCGAGATAATGGCCGATCTCATGCGCTGCGGTGAGGTGACGCCAAGGTCCGTCTTCTCGGATGGCCAGATGCTTCTTCGGGAAATGGTAAACGCCCAGGTGATTCGCGGTCTTCGGTGCGCGGCGCGCGGCGTAGCCGGGCAGCACCCCGTCATCATGCACAGAGTCGATGGCGGAAAGAGCCTCCTTCCAAGTGCGGGCGACCTCCCCACGTGATGCAATCGGAAGGCCAGCGGAAACGGGCGACTGCCGAGGGGTGGACACGGGTGCGGCGGCAGGAGCTATGGCGGGCGCGGGGCTGGACTGAGGCGCTGATGCGGCGGGGGTGCCTTCAAAAGTCTCCCAAACGGTGCGCCCCTCGCCGATGTCGGTGCTGCGTGCCCAGCTCTCGAAAACTTGCCGATCCTGCGGGGTATGGCGGGCTAGGATCTGCTGGAGGTCCAGCCCTGCATCCCCCGGCCGCCATTCGTAACCGGTGCTGCCCTGTTTCTCCCGTGGCGTGCGGATGTCCACGGTGCCTCCATCATCAATCCTGAGGACGCCCTGAGACTCGACCTCCTGGAGGCGGTAGCCATCCACTACGCTCTGCTGCTCCGGCGGGAGCTTCTGCTCCGCCGCGCGGATCTCCTCCACTTCGTCCGCAGTAAGGGGAACCTTATCACAGCGGCAGCCGAATTCCCACGGCGGGGTGTGATTCTCCCAGAATGGATGCAGCGTGGGGAAGATCTTCCCGCCCAGCGCGGAGTGAGATGGACGGACATGATGATCCCCGCTGTCGAGATACTGGCTGTATGGAAAAGCATCTGCCTCCTCACGGATCAGCTTATCCTGCGTCTGAGCATAGGCCTGCCATCCATGCATCTTTAAGAGCATCTCCGCCCGGCGGGTGGCTTCTCCTAGCTGCTTCGCCCGCTCTTCCTCCTCGGTGGCTGTGATGATCCAGGGGGAGATCTCATCCAAGATCTGAGACTTAAGTTCATCAAAGTCCCCGCCAACTGGAAGTTCCGCCGTCAAATCCCGCACCCGCGCCAGCACGTTCAAATCCTCCACTCCGGTGACAGTAAAAGCGCGCGCCCGTAGTTCCGGCAGCAAGCCATCAAACACATCCCGCCGTGCGGGGACCTTGGCAGCGACGAGCTCGCTGCCTTCTTCATGCGGGATGGGTGTGTGGAGAAGATTCAAGACGTGTGGAAAGTTAGAGTGGTGATCACCAGATTAGAACAAGCGCCATGATGAACCAACCGATGCCGTGCTCTCCGTTTGTGACAAGGATGAGCAGGCCGCAAACGACGGCGGCGGCGAGGGTGGCGAGGGCTTTGGCTGTGGAATCAGTCATAAGGCTCTGTGGTGCGATCTGAGGCGGGTGTGGCGCGATGGGTCTGGGAATGCGGGGAAATCGATCCGGGAGGCTCTAGGGTGCGGCTGAGCGCGGCCGTGCGGTGGTTTCCCGGGGTGATGATGTGATGGGCTAGTGGATCAGGAATTTCTCCAGCGGGCTGTGAGTGGTGATGCGACTGTCGGTGAGCAAGCCGCCCTTCATGATCCGCACCGCCTCCACCACATCCGGGATGGTCGGTGGGGATTCATCAAACGTGGCAGCGGAGGTGCGCTGGCGCGTGGTGAAGGTGACGGCTACTTCACGGCCATCCGCCAAGGTGATGTAGAAGATCGGCTCGATCATGACTCCTCTCTGGCTGCCAGTTCCCACTCATGAGTGCGCTGAGGTGTCCAAAATTCCGGATCCGCTGACTCCTCCAGATAGTTCATCAAGGAATCAATCCGGATCAGAGTGACGCGCGGTGCGGGGCGGCGCGAGATGATGAATCCCGCGCGCACAGCGATCCGGAGATTCCGCCAGGAAAGCTCCAGCCCAAGCTTGGATGGGATGTCCTTCGTAAGCTGAACCTCCGGCTTCCATGTGCGGAGCATCGGAATCAATGAGCCATCCTTCTGGCGCACTAGATTCACCACGCCCAGAGACGGGATACCTGGGATGAGCCCGGGCGGAATTGGAATGATGTTTCGGCTCATGGCGGTCAGAGTTTGCGCTGGCTCTTGTTCCGATTCCGCGTTCTGCCGCGGCCTTCACGTGCAGCGATGCGGTTCCGGATGTGAAAGAAAAGCACCCGCAGCTGAGCGTGGGTGAGATCCCGCATCGGCGTGCGCGGATACTTTCGTCGCGCCTCGCTCTCTACGTAGGCAGCGGTGATCAGGTCATCCCGATGGGCAGCAGCCATGCGAATGGCGTGGGTGCCGAGTTCCTTCAGGATGAGGGCGCGCCAATCTTCCCGTGCTTCGTGGGTATCTCCACGTGCTCCATGGTCCTTCACCCGACCGCTGCGCATGTGGGTGCGAAAGGCCTCTGCATCCCGCCCCTGCAAGGTGAGCCAGTGCGCCATGAGCGGGCGGAAGTCCCGATTCTGACAATCCCGCAACGAGGATTTTCCCACGGATTCCTGCTGCTGGGCTCGCCGCCAGGTATCTCGGTTGGCTGATTCCGAGAGAGCTGGAACCCGATCGATCAGGCCAGCCCGATCCTGCACCTCGAAGGCTTTCGCAGCTTCCTGTGCGAGGCGGGATTTCTGGGCTTTTGACAGCCCGCCAGGAAAGGTCTTTTCCCGGCTGGTGGGAGTGTGTTTGCGATTCATGGTGTCCTCCAATAAGTGATGAGTGATGGGCCCGATCAGTCCTCCTGAGGAGGCTGGCCGCTGCTGATGCGGGGCAATAACAGGGCGGTCATGAAGCCGATGAAGTAGGCCACCCCGATAGCGATCATAAGTGTCATGGCGGTGATCAGGCTGCGGATGATTCCTTCCCGCCACTCATGGCCTCTGCCTCCGGACGATTCGGGCGGAAGCGGAAATCCTCCTCCACCACCACGGTGATGCCGATAGCCTGAAGGAAGCTGCGAGCTTCCGAGCTGTCACGATAGGCCCGGAGGATCGCGTTCTTATCCAGCGCCACGGAGACCTTCGCAAAACGATCAATTGTCGCATCCTCACTGGCCAGGAGCGCATCCAGTGCATCTCCGGCCTTCACTCCCGGAAGATATGCGACCTTTCCCGACCCCTTGCGAAACTCGAGGTCATGACCGGCAACGGTGATCGACTGGCGTTCTCCAAATTCGTTGCCGCGATGGGCGAGCGCCCAGGCGCGCATGCGCTTCACATTCTCAGCGATCTCCTTATCCAAAGTCTCAATCTGGACATTGAAGCCATCTTGAATCTCGGAGAGCGCCTGGTCCCGCCGGGCGGCGGTGACATCCCGCTCAATGGTGAGATCGGCAGTAGCGATGACAAGGGCCGTGAGTTCATCCCGGTTCTTCACGGGAGCGATGCGGACTTTCTGGCGGATGCGGTCTGGACGTATGTTCATAAAAGTTTGGTGGATTTCAGGTTTCAGGTAACAGGGGAAATAGTGAAGGATTGCTGCGCTGCCCGGCTCCTCGAGCGAGGGCGGCAGAGCCGGGAAGGTAGTGGCGATCGGGTGTCCTCCAGTCGTGCTCCTTCCCGGCTCACTGCTGTTGCTAGGGCGGTGAGGAATGCGCCACCCCATTGCACGCGCGGGGGACGCGATGGCGGACATTGATGACGGTGTGCCCGGGGTGCCGACGCAGCGCCGAGTAGATGGCCCCACCGGTGCTGGTGGTGCCCACCGTGGACTTATGCAGTTGCCCGCGAGGCGACCGCAGCACCACCTCCACGATGCGCGGGTATCCGGCGGACGGATGCTCCCAGCCATCAGGCACGGACTGAGGGAAGAGGTATTCGTGACTCATCGCTCGTGGAGGGCTTTGAGCTCCGAAGCCCAGCGGATCAGATCCGTAGCGGCAGGCTCCTCATCCGATTGATTCGCCCGGTCTGAGAGATCCCGCAGGAAGGCGTAGTTTCCACTGCGCCCGGCGTGATCCGCAATCACCGGCACGGCCCGCCTCCAGTCCCCGCCATTCAGTGAGGGAATGCGACGGCTGAGGAATAGCTCCACATCAGTCTGGCTAGGCGGGCCGAGGATGACGCGATCATGAAGGCGATTAAAGACAAGCTGCCGCGCCTCCTCCCAGCTGCGAGCTGCGAGCTTCCGCCACAAGGTGCCGATGGCGGCAACGATGATATGACAGCGGGTGCGGTTGAGCAGGGTTTTCAGCACATTGAGAACCGGTGCGCCCATGTGGTGGCCCTCGTCGATCGTGAGGACATGATTGCCCTCCCCCAAGGCCATGATGGTGGCATCCATGAGGTCTGCGGTGGATGATGGCAGGTCCTCCCGTTTCTTCCGTGGATCCACGGCCAGCAAGATGTCTCGCAGGGCGCCCGCAGCGGAGCGCCAGCCCTCATGCGCCTCGACCTGTACCACAAGTCCCGTAAATCGGGCGGCAATGAGCTTGAGGCTCTCCGTCTTTCCCGCGCCGCTGGGACCCTCAATGATGAGCAGCCGCTTCTTTCCGCGCTGAGGAATGAGTGATCCTGCCGCAAGATTCGTCTCCAACGCAGGTTGCAGGTCCTCATAGATCTGCTCCGCCGCGGCAGCTCCAATTAGAGCCTCGATCGCAGCCCAGACGCCCCGGTATTTTGGGAGGTGCTGGGAGGGATTCAGGCTTTCCAGATCTCCATTCCGAAGCTTCCGGTAGGTCTTGTCACTGCCGAGAGCCGGGAAACGGCGGATCATCTGATTGTCCGACACTGCAGGGCGCTGCTGCTCCTGCCAGACGCGGATGCTGCGGGCGATCCCGATGAGTTGGTCCCCATGTTCGGCCGCCACCTCAGGATGAGAAGGATCCGAGTGGGGGTTCACTGCTGACCTCCCGCGTTTGCCTGCTGGCGCTCCGCAAACATCGCGTCTGCATACGCGCCGGCACGCCGGGCCACGTATTGCTCAAGGCTCAGGCCCTCAGCTGCGGCCTCGGACGAAGTGAGCCGCGAATCCGCGAATCCCTCCCGCAGCAGGCCATTGAGAGCCTTCGCCGCGAAGTAGTCCCGCAGTGTCATCTCCTCGAACAGGCTCATGCCTCCACCCCCTTTTCCACGCCGAAGCGATGGGCCGTGCCGAGGAAGGGGTGAATTCCTTCCAGGCCCGGGCGGTGAATCCGCGCAGTGTAGGGCGAAGTTGGGTCAATGACGCAGAGCACTGTGCAGAGCGCCGCGCACATATTCCCCATGGTGAATCGCCAGCACTCATTCCCCGGCATGAGCACCTCCACGAGGTTTCCCTCCAAGGTGCCCTCAATGAGGATGGGGTCCGCCGGATCACTGACCCCCACGGGCAGTGGGGCAGGAGCACGGTGGGTGCGGGTGAAGGCAGCTGCTGCTGTCCGCAGGTCACAGGCAGCGACGGGCGCTGCCTCCGGTGGGGTGCGCCGGAAGGGTCCGGCTTCTTTGTTCAATCTCATGGGTGTCCTCCAGTTCGGTTGTTGGTTTCTGTGTGGTGATCCACGGCAAATGCCGTAGGAAAAGGGGCTAGATGGTGGAGAGGATGTCGTCCTGCATGCGCCGCAGCTGGGCCAGTCGGTCGCCGCGATCCGTAGAGGCCGCCGCCCTCTCCGCAGCAGATGAATCCCGCGACTCCGCTGGAGCGGCAGGTACCGCCGGTGCAGGATCTGGCAGCGTGGAGCCCAGGAAGGTGCGATCCCCTCCATTCGCCGCCATGGCCTCGCGGTGCTGCGGCCGTCCGGCAGCGGTGATGGCACGGAAGCTGGTAGCTACGGCTGCGCTGGCCTTCCGTCGGGCCGGGATGGCACCGCCCTGGTAGCGGCCTGAAAGATCAATCTGCGGTGCTCCCTGATACAGAGGAGCAGTGAGGATGGGATGCCCCATTCCCCAGCCGGAGCGATTCTTGGGCGAGCGATCCGCATTTGCCACAAAGGCTCCTAGATCTGGCCGTGCTGGGTCATAGGCGATCAGCACTTTATGCCCGTTCTCAAGGTGGAGATCCTCAATACCATTCACGACGAACGCCATGGGTGACCACCCGCCGCCGGGATTCACCTGAACCATGCCACGAGATACGACGCGCTGCTCCCGGTAGGGCAGGAGTCGCCATGCTTCAGCAGCAGGGAATGGGGTGGTGTGCCAGCCGAGGCGGGCCCGCAAATCATCTGGAGACACCCGCTCACCCAAGGCCTTTCGCTCCCGGGGGCCTCCATTCATCATGCTGGCCGCCGCATCATGCATAGCGCTGGATTCATCCGCGCTGAGGAAGCCCAGCTCCCGGGGGTCCCGGCCCGTGCGTTTCGCCTGGAGCCAGGCCTTTGTAGCGGTCTCAAACTCTCCCCGGAAGCGACCGACATCGCGGCCGGTGTGAGAGAGCCAACGCTGCAGAGGATTGAACGAACTTTCAATGAGCCCCTTCCCCTTACTCTTCCAGGTGTGCTGGATGTGCACCAGGGCATCGAGTGCGCCCCAGCGATCCGCCATGCCCT
Source organism: Haloferula luteola (assembly GCF_014201715.1). Classification (GTDB taxonomy): domain Bacteria; phylum Verrucomicrobiota; class Verrucomicrobiia; order Verrucomicrobiales; family Akkermansiaceae; genus Haloferula; species Haloferula luteola. Next base: position 77,131 of record NZ_JACHFD010000005.1, on the reverse strand, counting down.
CCACCTCCAGCCCGTGGACGAAGGAGGACTCCCATGAACCGCGCTCCAGGCGCAGGAACAAGGGCAGCCCGTGGGCGCTGAAGAGACGACCAAGGAAGCGCACAATGTCCTCCCCGCGATACGCATCCCGCTCCCGCCCGATGTGATCAAAGCCGAGCCAGCCTGCCAGGGTGTAGTCAATGGCAGCCAGTACCTGACGGCCAAGATTCGTCTCCGCGGTCAGCGGGTCCGTCCAGTAGTAGGGCTGATTCGTGGAATAGTCATCCAGCTCCCAGAGCTGGCCGGGCAGCAGATCATGCGCCTCCCCATCTTCATCAAACCAGATCACTCCGCGTGGGGTCATCATCTCGACATTCTGTGTGGCCTTCTTCCCACGGAAGCGGGCCAGCTCCTCATCCGTGACATGGAAGGCCCGGCGCACGCTCGGGGGGAAATGGGGGCGGCTGCCGGAAACCAATGAGCGCTCCGAAATGCCTAACAATATCTCCCGCAGATCTGCGGGAACCCGCGCGTCATGGCAGGCGAAGTGCAGCGCCACTTCCATGGACTCCTTGCTGAGTCGGTGCCAGCGCAGGATATTCAGCGTGTCCTCATCCGCCTGGAAAGACGGGGGGCGACCCGATGGCCTACGCCGGGAAAATGCCTCATGCGCATCTCCATCCGCCTCCGCCAGCTTCGCCGCCCAGGTCTGGAAGGTGCTGGGGCTGCACTTCACCAAGGCACAAGCCGCGCGAAGCGACTGGCCCGACGCCATGGCAGCATGGACGGCGGAAACGGTGGCAGCTTTCTGAGCAGGAGTCATGGTGGCATTCAGCGCACCCGCCAGATGGCAAGTGCGGGGTGGATGGACTAGGAAAGGATGGCGTGGCGGACGGCTGGGGGCAGGGTATGGAGGACCTCCCGGAGGCCCTTGATCACATCCGCACGGCGATGCTCCTCAAGCTGGGGCCATGCCTTGGCGACATTCCCGAGCGTGACCAATGAGCTGGTGGCCAGATGGTTATAGTTTGGTTCCTTCTTCGGCCGGGCGGCGACCGCGCCCTCCCCTCCCTGAGTCTTCTCCCCCTTCACCCAGCCGCAGACCGCGCCGAGACCCGAGCCAGAAAAGACCGATGCCTCCGCCTCCCGCGCCAAGGCAGGGAAGCCATCTAGCTCGCGATACAATTCGCAGGCTTGCTCCATGATGCGGAGGGAAACGCCCACTCGTTTGGAGAGAGCTTCGGCAGTCATCGCGGAAGCTTCAACCGGTCCCGCACTCAGTGCGGGACCGGTCTTGAACTGTGTTGAGGCTTTCCTCTTGGCCCCACCCATGGCCACTTCCGGGCAGGTGAGCACCGACATGTATGCCAGTGAGCCCTTGGAGAAATGCCTCCGGGTGACTGCGGAGAGGATGATGTCTGCGGCCTCCTCTAGGCTGACGATCACGCAGGATGCGAATGCGATGCCCGTATCCAGCGACGCCTGCCAGCGGTGCCTACCATCCACGATCCAATGCGTGATGCGGCCTGGAAGGCTCTTCTTTTCCTTCTCTGGAATCGGGCAAATCTTGAGAGGTTCCCGGATTCCGTGCTCCCGGATGTCCTCACAAAAGGCAGCCCACTCCGTGCTCAGCTCCTCCGCCTTTTCGCGGTGGCCTGCCCGGTCTTTTCCCGATTCCTTGCCCAGGCGGGTCTCCCGTGCGGCCAAATCCGGCAGCATGGTGATCCGCTCCAACATGGGGTGGGGAATCAGCTCACCCATGAAATGTTCGCCATACTTCATCGCACTTAACGAGCAGTAGTTTCGCTTTTCGTGCGCGAAAGTTCGCAGAGCCTTTCGAGCAACCTTTGCGAACTCCGCTTTCCTCGGAGGACGAACGAAATATGAGCTTGGGTAACATTACAAGCCTCCGCAAGCGCACGTTGAGTCCATCCGGCGCTGCGAAGCCGTTTGCGTAATTCGCAAAGTTTCGCGTGGGTCATGTTCGCGATTTATCGCCGCTTACCCGTATCAGGCAATCAAAAAGTGCGATATTCGCAAAAATCAAGGCGCCAGCTTGACGGCAGGTGCAAAATATACGCGTATCCGCCCGCTGTTCCCACTGTCATGCTTACACATTTAAACGATGCCGAAATAGGCGCCGCTCTTAGGGAGTGGCGGAAAAGATCGAAGACCACTGCCCAGGCTCTGGCCCAAAGCGCGAAGATTTCGCAGGGCTATCTGTCCGATATAGAGAACGGAAGACGAAGGTTGACGCGAGGAACGCTGGAAAAGATCGCTGCATCTGAGGGAGTATCGCTAGACCGCATGATCACGTTACTGGAAGCTATAGCCGGAAATGGACTTCGAATTCAGAAGCCCAAAGAAGACCGATCTCAAAGGATTGGAAGACGTTCGTCCGGCAGTCCGCTCGAAGAAGTGGCAACGGATCTGATTGCGGCGATGAAGCCAGACGAGATTGCTAGGTTGCTGGCAGTGCTAGCGGAAGAAGGAGCGAGAGGCGATGGAAGGGCTTTTGATAAAGCCCAAGCCATTCTATCAGTGATGCGTTCTCATAGCTGAAATGAAAAAGACACATTTCAGGACCGGAAGGTCAAAACTGCGAGAGCCGTCCACTCACTCCTCCGTGCGGGAGAAGATTCGCAGGCAAAGCGCTTATGCTGGATTGCGAACTGGGCTTTTATGGTACGCTGCCATTGCCGTGATTATCTTGCTGGCTGCTGCAGCCGTTGGCTTGGTCACCATGAATTTGACCCTAGTGCTCTCGGGTCTAATTGGAGCAGCGGGACATGCCGCTTGTTACTCGTTGGCGATGGCCTTCTTAGACATGGCAGACGCCGCCCTTCTCTCGCGGAAAGATGAAGCCGCGAGGATCGCGCGGGAAGCGATGCAAGAGGCGCGCCAGAGAGAAGACGCGCTGGACCTGCTCTGAAGTTGGTCAAAACAGTCCAATAGGTCCGCTGGAATCCAAGGGGCGGTGCTAGGGTATATTTATGCCCGGCGCTGAGCCCCTTTTTTATTTCCTGCCCCTGCTCGCCGAGATCGGCGGAGCGCTGCCTGATCCCGAGTCCCCCCAAACCGTGGGCTGGCTGCTGCTGAGTCTGGCTGCCGTGGTGGCGACAGGTGACCGGATCATGAGCGGGATGCTGAACTGGCGGAAGCTCAAAGGGGCCGACGCTGCCGAGCATTCCCAATACGTCACCAAGCCGGAGCACCATGCTCTGAAGGAGGATGTGTCCAATCTAGATGGGCGAGTGACCTCGATCGAGCGGACGCTCACCTCCGAGATGCAGGCGATCCACCGCGCGCTGGGCCGCATCGAAGGGAAGCTGGGAACCAAGTAAGTAATACAACCCTAGGAGGACCATGCCGACTACCGAAAGCCAACTGCGCCGGGAGGAATGCCGCCATGCGGTGCGCGGGCATCTCTATGCCCGGCAGGCGATCTCCCAATCCGCCACCACGATCCGCCGTGGGCTGGCGAGGGAATATGACTTCACCCTCTCCGAGGTGGAGGCCGCTGCCGAATTTCTGACCGGGCTGGAGCAGCTGAGCGTGACCCCCGATGCGCTGGGCGGCAGCCGCTACTACCGGATCACCGCCATCGGCATCCTGGCCGAGGAGCGTGGGTGAACTCTCTCCGCAATCCATCAACCTGCAACCCCGCAACTGATATGGCTAACGATACTGAAACTCCCATCGGAATCATCCCTGCGCCGGTGACGGCCACCCCGGGAATCAAGACCACCGAATTCTGGCTGGTGCTGGCGCTGAACCTCATCGCCGTGGCGCTGGCCGCGCTGGATGCCGTGGATGCCAAGTGGGCGCTGGGCGTGAGCGCCGTGCTCAATACCATCTACGGCATGGGCCGTAGCTGGGTGAAAGCTGCCGTGGCAAAGTCCAACGGAGTGCCCTTCCTCCTGCTGATGGCGGTGGCCTGCCTGGCGCTGGCCAGCTGCACGATCACGCTGGACCCATCCGGCAACTGGTCTGCCCAGCCGGACCCGGCCTCCGTGACCATCATCGCGGAGAAGGCGATCGAGGCCACCAAGTAGCGAACCCCTTCCGGCCATGGGGCAGCCGTCCTGTGGTCGCAGGCTGGCCGGTGGGCGGTGCGGACTGTCCTCCCCGCTCCGCTCATCGGCCAAGCCTGTCTCCCAACCTGACCTTACAGGAGGACAAATTCCCTGAACCCGATGACCATCTCCACCTACCGCGATCTGCAAACGTATCTGGGTATCACCGCCGATAACGTACCTCGGATGCAAACGGTGATCGCGACGGCGGCCGCGCTGCAACTCCCCCTGCCGGTGACTTCCTCGCTCTCCCGAGCCTGGAAGGCGGTGCAACGGTATGTGGAGGTGACGGTGGACGGGGAGCCGGGACCCGAGACACTCGGGGGCATCATCCGCGAACTGGTGAGAATGGGCAAGCTGCCCACGCTGGACCCCTATGGAATGGCCCGCACCTATCTGGGATGCCGAGAAATTCCCGGCAGCCGGGACAATCCGCTGATCGTCGCCTGGCACCGGCGCATCGCCACCTGGATCTCCGATGATGAGACGGCGTGGTGCAGTGCCTTCGCCAACGCGATGTGCCAGGACTGCGAATACGAGCGCAGCGGAAAGCTCAATGCCCGCTCATGGCTGGAGGTGGGGCAGTCCGTGGAGCTGGCCCAGGCCAAGCCGGGTGATGTGGTGGTGCTGTGGCGCGGGTCCCGCAGCGGCTGGGAGGGTCATGTGGCCTTCTTCGAACACTACAACGCCAATCGCGATCTGATCTACATGCTGGGTGGCAACCAGAACAATGAGGTGAACGTGACCGGATACGCCACCAACCGCCTGCTCTCCATCCGCCGCATCCGCCCGCTGAGCCGGGCCGAAGGCAAAAGTTCCAAGATCCTATGACCGCCTACAAGATCAACGACGGGGATGTCTATGCCGCCCACTCGATGGAAGAAGCTATCACGCTGTGGGAAGCTGCCACGGGTGCGAAATGGAACGAAGACGACACCATCACCAGTATGCGCCACGATGAGGAGATCTACTCGGCCCGCACTGATGATCTGATGACGATCGGCGAAATTCTCAAAACAGAGCAGCAGCCCGCCTACCTAGGCCACCGGCTCTGAACACCCATGGCCCGCACTCACAACGGAAAGATCGGCCGCCTCCCGCACGCGCTGCGGCGGGAGGTAAATCAACGGCTGCTCGACGGGCAAACCTCCACCGAGATCCTGGGATGGCTGAATGCCGAATCCGAAGCGGTGCGGGTGTGGGAAGCCCACTTCGAAGGGATGCCCGCGAGCGCGGAGAATCTCTCCAACTGGAGGACGGGTGGATACCGGAAATGGCTGCGCCAGCAGGAGCAGATCGAGGCACAGAAAGAACTCTCCGACTACTGCCGCCAGATCGCCAGCGCCGGAGGCCATGTCTCCGAAGGGTTGGCCGCGCGAATCGGCGGCGAGCTGATGGAGGCCATCGAAACCGCGATGGAGGTGGCGGTGGACATGGGCGAAGGGGAAGCGGAAGCGGAGGCGATCGATCCCGTGAAGCGCCTGACTGCCCTGACCGGTGCGATCGCCTCGCTCCGGCAGGCGGACATCGCCGCCGATCGGGTGAAGTTGGACAAACAGAAGACGACGCTGAAGGCGCAGGCGCAGAAGCTGGATCGTGAAAAGTTCGAACGCCAGACGGTGGAGAAATTCGTGGAGTGGGCCAAGAGTCCGGCCGCGCAATCGATCCTGGAAAGCGGCAAGCCGCGCCATGTGCAGATGGATGCTCTGCGCCAACTGATGTTTGGCAAGGAGGTAGCCGCATGAAGGAGCTGGTGCTGTTCCTCCTCCACGGTCTGTCAGCCATGGCTGTCGGGGTAATAGTGGGCTGGCACTACCATGAGCGCTGCGCCGCCCGCCGCCGGAAGATGGAGGCCGAGAAGAAAGCGCAGAAGCTGGACCAGCTGAAGCACCGCCACCTGGTAGCGGGCATGCACTTGGGAGCCACAGCGTGGGGGCAGTATGTCTCCGACCTCACCGGGACTGACACCTACGGCTTCGCCATGGACTGCGAGCACTGCAGCGCGACCACGAGCCTGCTGATCCACAAACGCCAGGAATACTGGAGGTGCCGGAAATGCGGACGCCGTCAGCCGACCCCGAACCCTCAACCTGAAGAAGCTCATGGTCATGCCCCTTGAAAATCCACCGAATCCACCGAGCAGCAAAGCCCTCAACCTCGAGCTGTGCGGAGGCATCACCGAGCATGCTGCCCGCTTCCTCTCCGAGCTGATCCGGGAAAAGGCGATCGAAACCAAGTATCTGGCCGAAGCTGCGGATCTCTCCATTGACCTCGCCCTCACCTCCAAGCTCCTGCAATCCGACCGCTGAACATGGCTCAACCGCTGATCCAATTTCGCTCCGCGCAAGAAGAGATCTTCCTCAACCGGGAAGTGGGCATGGCCGCGCTGGTGTGGCGGCGGCAGTATGGAAAATCCTTCACGCTCGGCTCAATCGGCCTCGACTGGATGATGGAGCGGATCTGTGACGTGATCTTCGCCTCCGCAGCACTACGGCTGGGCCAGGAGAACATCCGCAAGGAAGCCGACATCTGGCGTGGGGTAACTGACAAGCTGCGCCAGGCCGCCAATGGCACGGGCCAATTCCGCCTGACAACGAATGCGGATGATGACCACGGACAGCTCTTGGATGTGGATGCGGTGGCCGACCTCTTCGAGCACCAGAAGCTGGAAACCCGGCTCTGGCATAGTCGCACGAAATGCAGCCGCTCACTGGTGGTGGCACCGAATCCCGACACGGCGGTGGGGTGGACCGGCCACGTGATCCTTGACGAGGTGGGGCGCATGCCGGACTTCCAGAACGTCTTCGAGGCGATGGAGCCGATCGTCTCCTCAAACAAGGGATACCGGGTGCGCATGGCAACGACGCCCCCGCCCGATGATGCCCACTACTCCTATGAGCTGCTGGCACCCCCGCCGGATGCTGAGTTCACAGTGAACGCGCGTGGCAACTGGTACACGAGCCGCAGTGGCATCCTGGTCCACCGCTGTGATGCCTGGGACGGATACGCGGGAGGCGTGCCGCTATACGATCTGCAAACTCGCGAAGCCCTCACGCCCGAGGAAAGCCGAGAGCGCGCGGTGGATAAGCAGGCGTGGGACCGGAACTACGGCCTCGCCTTCATTCGTGGTGGGGTGTCCGCCGTGTCCCTCACCGCGCTATACCATGCGCAGGCCGCCGGGGTGAATGAGTGCACCGGTATCAAAATCACTGACTCCATGCAGGCCGCATGAAACGCAAGCTCCCCGGTTGCTCCGGTAAAGTGCGGCATCGATCGAAAGCCGGGGCGATCCAGCACCTGAAGAAACTCAATCACGCCCAAATGTCCGCCTACCCGTGCCGCCACTGCGGTGGGTGGCATATCGGCAAGCACCCCAAAAAGATTCAGCTGCGGCTGGATCAACTGATCGGCAAAGCCCACCCCTGATGAAATACCTGGTGATCAACATGACCTGCGATCGCCCTCGCCTGGAGCAATTCCTGCGCGAGTATTCCGGCGCGCCCTGGGAGCGGGTGCAGGGGATCGAGGCCAATCCCGCATGGTGGTCCTATGCCGAAGCTCTAGGCTGGGCCGGAGATGCTCTGGAGTCCTGGGCGAAAGGCTCCATCCGTGGGCGGGTGCGCGCTCCCCTCTGGGGCACGATCGGCTGCGCAATCGCTCACCGGATCTGCCTGACGATCGCAGCGCATTCAGACGGCGCGGTCATCTTCCCGGATGATGCCGTGAACCCTCGCGGGCTGGAAATCACCCAAGTGGTCGAAAGTGCACTGGATCTGGCCCCGCCCGGCTGCGGCTGGATCAAGCTGAAGAATCATTTCCCCCGCTATACTGGCCGTTGGACGGGAGACGGCTTCCGCGAGCTGGAACCCATTTCCCGCCGGGAAGCGATCCGTGCCAATAACGGCAGCGCCGGGGTGATCGTGACGGCGAACGCCGCTGAAGAGATCCTCTCAAAGATGCCCAAACTCACCTCGAATCATGTGGACTACGATCTCCGCAGTATGTCCAGTAAGGTGAGCGGTGGATGCTGGGAGCTGTGCGGCACCGGCTTCAACGTGGCACGCGCCAGCCGCCGTGTCTCCACCCGCCGCCAACTGGATCAAGCCGCCCTCCTGCCATGATCACCGTAGCTGATGCCATCCCTGATGCCTGGACCTCTCGCCTGTCTGGCGAGCAGGTTGGCCTGGGGCTGGACGTAGCGACCACCGAGAATGGCACCTCCAATCCCTCGAGCCTCACTGTTTCCCAAAGCCATGCCGGGCTATGGTATGCCCGACTGATTCTCTCATGGAAGACGGCGGATCCCGAAGTGACCCGCGCGGTGCTGGCTCTGGTGCTCAGCCAACTGAACGCCGTGGAGGTGCGGCCGCGGCGGCTGTGCATCGATGCCTCGAATGAAAAATTCTTCGCCACCCAACTGCGGCGGGAATTCTCCGGGCGGGTGCCAGTGGAGCTGGTGACTGGCCAGCAGAAGCTGACTCACCGAGGCATCGAGATGGATGCCAAGACGCTGCTCGGCAACCTTTTCTCAAGCCTGCTGGAAGATGGTCTGGGCGTGCTGCCTGCCGATGACTTCGTAGCCTATGACTACCGCCTGGTGAAACGGGAGGCCGGGGGCTTCGTGACAGAGACCGGCAAGAACGGGGAGCACGGTGACTGCTTTGACTCCGGGAAGCTCTCCCACTGGGCACTGACCAGCGGCAGCGGCGTGGTCCGCGCCGATCCTCTGCCCGTGGGAACCTTTGGCCATGATCCTGCCGATAGGCCCGGCATCAAAAACAAATGGCTGCGCCGCCGCGTGAGCCAGGAACGATTCCTCGCATGAACCTCCGATCCATCATTCAACGTCTGGTGCCACTGAAGAGCGTCCGCAAATGGCTGGACGTGCGGCAGGAGCCAGCACCCATCGCCAACGGGATGAGCGTGGATGCGCTGCACCACATCCTGGACGCGGCCGCCCACGGGGACCTGACCGACTACTTCTCGCTGGCACGTGACATCGTGGCCGGTCACTCCCACTGTTCATCAGAATTCGGCAAGCGGAAGCTGGCAGTGCTGGGCGATGAGATGCGGGTGGAGGCGTGCGATGATGAAAATCCTGCCGATGTGTCCGTGGCCAATGCGATCCGCGAGAACCTCGACGAACTCGACGAACTGCTAGATGCACAGCTGCACCTGCTGGATGCCACGCTGTATCCGGTAGCACTGCTAGAAAAGATCTACCGCCCCAGCACCAAGCCCGGCTGGCACTACGAGCTGGCAGAGCTGCGGCCTGTGCCTCACCGCCTGCTGGACTGGACCGATGGATACCTGCGGATCTGGGATGTGGACGCCCGCGGCAACCGCCTCTCCACGAAGCATGATGCCGATCCGATGCGCTATGTCATTGGGAGGCTCCATGTGCATGCAGGACTGCCCGATACTTGGGGCGGCCCCATGCGTGCGGTGGTCTTCTGGTGGCTCTTCTCGGTGATGGATCGTCACTGGTGGGCGCGCTTCCTCGATCGATTCGGATCGCCCTTCATGGTGGCGAAATATGATGACACGGATGACGCCGCCCGGGCCGTGCTCGGTCAGGCATTTCAGACTGCCAGCAAGGTCTTTGGTCTGGCTGTGCCGAAGCACGTGGAAATCGAGCTGGAGCAGGCGGCCACCGCTGGCGCCGGAGATGCCTTCGAGAAATTCCACGCCGTGGCGAATGCGGAACTGTCCAAGGTGATTGTGGGCCAAACGATGAGTTCGACGGCCCAGAACGTCGGGCTGGGAGGCGGGCAGGCAACCATCCAAGAGGCGGTGCGCCAGGACATTCGTCAGTTCGACGGCCGGCGGCTGGGGCATGTGATGCGAACGCAGATCTTTGACTCGCTTTGCCGCCTGAATGGCTGGCAGGGACGGTCGCCAACAGTGGCCTGGGGTGGAGAGTCTGCCGCCGAACTCTCAGCCATAGGTGCGGTGCTGCCCGCGCTGAAAGACGCGGGCGTGGAGCTCACCGACGACGGCATCGAAACGCTCTCGGGCCGGCTGGGGCTGGGCCTCCGCCGTGCCGCGGCGGTGGTGCAGCCGGGAAGCGAAGGCTTGCTGGGCCCTCCTCCGATCGATGACCAGGAGGATCAAGAGATCACAAGCTTCAATGAGCTCACCCTCGCACTGGAGAGACTTAACCGCGCCGGCGATCAGCAGCTCGTTGCCGAGACTCGAAAGAAGATTCAGGCGCGGCTGGCTGCGCTGTCTGCAGATGCAGTAGTGCCGGCTCTCACTCGCCGCTCCAATGCAGTGCGGGACGCCTGCGATGCCATCGCCGCAGGGCAAGCCGAAACGCTGGCCCTCGCCATGATCGACAGCCTCTCACCGGTGGCTGGGATTTTAAGGGATTCGGAATCACTCGAGGACTTCGAGGCGAAGTTGCGCCAGCGCTTCCCCGAACTCCCAAGCCGGAAGGCGGCCTCGATCGTGGAGGCCTGCCTGGTCTCAAACGCTGCCAACGCTACCCTCAACCTCCGCACCGCCTCATGATCTGGCAAACCATGAAATGGGGAGATCCACTTGAAATCGCCCTGCAGCTGAAAGATCCCGATGGAGAGATCATCCCGATGGATGAGACCTGGAGAGCGGTCATCGGATTCTCCCTCACCGGAGACACAAGTGATCCTGATTTCGAATTCCCGATGGTGATCGAAGACGGCATGGCCATGACCGACCTGGACACCCGGGAGGAACCCTTTGAGCCCGGCGTCCTCTACTACGACATCCGCTACACCGATCCAGAAGGGAAGGACCGCTGGACCGAGACGACCCGCCTCACCCTAGAACACCGACAAGCCAGCGCATCTGCATGAACATCCAGACTGAAATCATTCTTCGCGGTTCCCGGGGGCCACAAGGAGCGAAAGGCGAGAAGGGCGACAAAGGCGAGAAGGGTGACGATGGAGATACGTCAGCCTCTGAAGCATTGGCCACGGCATCCCTACTCTCCTCTGAAGATGCCGCCCGATCCGCGCAAGCTGCGAAAGATTCCTCCGACCGCTCCCGCCAGGCTGCGCTCGATGCAGCGGCCGCGGCTGGTGCCGATTACGATTTTTTTGTGGAGACCTACGCGGAGCTTCCGGTAGGGACGAACTCCACCGGGGCCGATCAAACCGGGTATGTGTGGGGAGATTCGGACAAAACGAAAGTCCTCCTCTATGTGCGCAAGGATGGATCGGCGGTGTGGTCTCCTACGACGAGCGACGTGAATGCCCGGCTGACGAATCAAGAGGTCAAAGTAGCCGAGCTGGAGGAGAACAAACCGGAGATCTGGGACAAGATCTCAGGGGTCGCCCGCGTGGATGTGGATGCCAACTATGTGCCATGGCGATACACCTACGACGATGGCTCGGTCTTCCAAGTATTGGCTGCTGGGTCGATCCCGCTGATTGGCGCTGATGGGATCGAGGAGGAGGCGATCGGACTGCCGCAAATGCATCCAGACCTGCGCAGTGCGTTCAGCGAATTGGACGACTACACGGGCATTGCCAAGATCTGGAAATCCGCCAATGGCGTGATATACGCCTATCTCGAGGACGACGGAACCTACCACACTACGCTCTATGGAGTGGAGGATGCGGCAAGCCTCGTGAGTGAGGTGGAAGCGGCGCGCGGCGAAACTGCATCCCTGAGTGCGAGGCTGGACCACGCCATCACCCCAGAGGGTCACCTGGACGCTGCTGAGTGGGGGCAATGGAACCTCCGCCAACTCCGGTTCAAGCGGACGCAGCTGGAAAAGGGCACGCCGGACACGCAGATTGCCATGGGCTTCTGTGGCGACTCCTACACCCAAAAATCGACACGATATATTCAGCGACTCACGCAAAAGCTCGCCGCAGTCTTTGGAGGGAAGTCGGCAGGATACGGATCATTCAGCTACTTCAATCTCGGCACATCGTGCAGCGGATGTGCGGATCCATCCCTGATGGGAATGACGCGCAGTGAAGGCTGGGCGCAGACCTACAACGCACCGGGTGCCGTCTATGGCCTCGCGGGTAATCACATGATCGGCCTCACTGTCGGGCTCACAGTTCAGGTAAATTTCTATCAGCGTCAGGATCAGGTGCGCATCCACTACCGCAAGCAACCTGGTGGGGGCTCCTTCAAATACTCGATCGACGGCGGGAGCTCATGGATCTCGGTCGATACTGACGACGTGAGCGGCTATGGATTGGTGATGATCGCACTGGACCGCGACCTCCACTCAAGCCTGAAGATCGAGACGGAATCCGTAGGCGATAATGGGGTGATCCTCGACGGGATTGATGCCTCACGTGATGAATCCGGTGTGATCGTCCACAAGCTCGGCCTGTCAGGCGGAAGGGCGGAGAACTTCGTGGAATACGTCAACGAAGAACACTTCGTGACTGGATTATCACTGCTTAATCTGGACGTCGTCGTCATTCTATTTGGCACCAATGAAATGTCTGGGAATCGTGATCCTGATCAGGTGGCTGCCTACTTCTCGACTCTGGCCGGACGATTCCGCGCCGCGGCTCCATTGTGTGACTTTCTCTTCGTTTGTTCGCCTGAGAATGGGATGGCAGGCAAGGAGTTTACGATGGCTCACTACCGGGCTGCGCACCGTAAGGCTGCGACGGAAATCGGAGGCGCTTTCCTCGACCTGATGAAAATCTTCGGGCCGTTTGCGAGCTACAAGTATCCTGCGAGCGAGACATCTCGGGGCCTTTTCGAAAACGAAGACCCCCAGATTCACCCCACCGATAACGGAGGTGGCCCCATCATTGCTGACTCCATCTATTCGATTCTGCTCAACCCCTAAACTGCTCTAGCTATTATGTCTGCTCATGTGACCGAAGTTCACGTCGCGAAGTTCACTCTTAGCGGGGGAGGCTTCCCACTGCGTCGGGATCCGCTGATCTCCGATTATCCGGACACGCTATTCCTCTTCGATTTCGCAAATACCTACTCGATTCCTGACGGAGATCCGGTGGCCGGGAAAGTCATCAAGGACCTGTCCGCCAATAACCTCTCGGCCACAATCTCAGCCCCGGATGTCGGGTTGACTTTGGCCGGCGGCGGCATCGACTTCAGCGGGACCGGAACGGTGCGGGATTTCGGCATCGAGCTGCCCGCATCTGTGTCGGCGGCGATCTACGATGGCGGCCAGGATTTCATCATCGTGGGATATTTCAAGCTCCCCACCGTGGCGAACTGGCCTGCTCCATCGACTGGTTTAAGTGGCGGGCTATTTTCTCTATGCCGCGGCGCGACAAGCTACGTGACCCATCCAGAGCTGGTGCTGCTGGCTTTTACAACCTCCGCAGGCAGCCTCTTTGGGAGGCGGCAAACTGCGCTCAACGCCTACGAGACGATGAACCCAGGGACAATTCGGGACCTGCATGCTGGGTTGGTGGCGCAGGTCTCGGTTCGCAGGCAAGGCACGACTACTACCCTCCGCATCCGCTCCTCGGGAGGAACTAGCGAGTCGGTCGCCACGGGTGCCGACAATACAGTGGATTTCAGTTCTGCAAAACTCGGCATTGGAAACTTCGGGCAGTTCTCCAACAGCTTCGCCACGCGCGATGGATTCCGGCTCTTCCGTGGGCATGCCCATCTCTTTCCATCGGGCTTCGATGCGGTCGCAATGCTCGAAGCTGAGTATGCCCGCAATATAGCACGGGGCGTCTTCAGTTAATGAACGGCGACGTCTTCAGTGGGGCTAAACTCTCGCCCAATTCACCCTATTTCTACACCCTACTTGTGTAGGGTAGCGTCGGGCCATGGAGCACATCGCCGCGTCTATCCGCGAAGGAGAGGAGCCCTAAACAGTGTTCACGAGTGCGTAAACTGGCTCAACAGCTGATCCTCGGCCGTGGAGTAGCCGCCCATCGGCCGAGGATCAGCTGTTGAGAACTTCGGATGACCCGTTTGGATATTTTCTACGCAGGACTGTACGCAGACTTCCGACGCGTTACACCATCGCTATTCACACGGGCCACCGCTGCGATCCTATCACTGCCGACACCGGCTGCGGGCACAAAGACGAACGATGCCGGATCCGCCTCATACGATTGCCCTTGAGCTCCATTGTCGTGGACGAACACCGTGAACGTCCCATCGGCATTCGCAGCACTCAACGCAAAGTTGTCCTCGTTCTTGGCACCATGAGTCAGCAAAACCCCTCGCGAGGCATCCGCCCCGAGCGCTCGCAAATCCACCGCATACCGGCCTCCTCCCAAATCGACCCACTGCTCTCCCAACTCCATGCCAGGAGACCCGATCAGTTCCGTCGTCGCGCCCCCGTTGGTCTCATTGAGTGCCAGACCACCCCGAAAACTTTCAAACGGAAACCACCCGAAGCTGGTATCGATGTTCACTTCCCCAGCATCGGGACTGTTGAATAGAGAAAGGTAATAGCGCCCGGCAGTCGTCCGATCATGGGCGGATGTCGCAAAGAAGGCGCCCATGGCGTCTCCTTGCGCTGAATTGTCCCTCGACCGCTCCGCCACCGCCGCCACCAACGCGCCTGCCAACACGTCGTTGGATCTCCCGAAATCAAGATCGTAGTCGCCTCGATTCCCTCCCGCCAGCACCACCCCTGAAGTCGCCCCATCCAACGACAAATCGACCGAATCCGCACGATTCCCAGCGTCGAGTTGCACCACTTTGACCGTGCCAAACTCCGCGCCATCTCGCGCCAACAAGGGAGCCGCCACGCCAATCGCGGCGGCCATCCAGCGATGCCCGTGCATGATTCTACGAGAGGTCCAGAAGGCTCAACGACGACGACGCACCAGCAAGCCCAGGCCCGCGATACCCAAAACCGTCACACCGGGCTCAGGCACCACTCCAGGGGTGCTGAGGGAAGCCCCCGTCGTCAGAGCCCAATCTGCGGCCGTGTCTGTATCCACAAACGGATCGATTCGATGATAACTCTGACCATCGCTCTCCGCACTCGCATCCAGAGCCGGGTTCATGGCAAAGGTGTTTCCCCAACTTACCATGTCAACCACCTGACCTGCGTCGTCCAACAGAAGCAACTGATCATTCGAATTGGAAAGGTTGATCACCCCTCCATCGGGATCCCAGGTCGAATCCAACACCAAATTCGGCACCGAAGCCGAATCGTCGATGATCTCATAATCCGGGCGAAATCCGTAGTTCGCAAAAAAAGTGCCCGATCCAATTCCGATCACGATCGTTTGCCCGGCGGCAATGGTCGAACCCGATGGAAACGCATACATCGATTCAGTCGCGCTCGAATCCCCTGACGTTTCTTCATCGCCGATACGGTAGCCCGTCAAATCGATCGAAAATGCACCGTTGTTGAACAACTCGATGAATTCCCCGGCCGTGTTACTCCCGACCTCATTGTAGAGAACTTCACTGATCACCAAGGCTCCTTGGGAGACGGAGGACACCCAAGCAAAAGCTCCAGCGAGGACGAATGGAAAACGCATACTCATTTCGCACCGCAAAAACAAAGCGGCCGCACCGCTGACCAGTGCGACCGCGTGACGATTCCGTTCCCCGACTTACTCGGCACTCACTTCCACGATCTCCGCCGTACCCACCCGAGTCGCATGGGCGCGATTCTCTGAGGCATCAGGCACCCAGGGTCCGATCTTTTCACCGAAATCAAAGGCCAGGATGGTCTTTGGAGACACGGGAGCATCACGCAACATCTCGACCTCTTCCCCTTCGTAGAGCGCTCCACGAGTGAGCCGAACCTCATCCAACTGTCCGGAAAAAAGAGACATCGGCTGACCTTCAGAATTCACATCCCCGCCGATGACCAAGGGAAGATCATTGCGCTTCCTCTTTCCCTCGCCAGCTTTTCGATCCAGCAACTTCCCGTCGAGGTAGAGCCGAGCCTCCTTGCCATCGTAAACACCGGCAACATGGTGCCATGCATTCGGCTTCAACACTGGCGCGTCAGCTTCCACCGTCAGGTAACGTCCGCCAACATGGACCGAAAAGTGGGGCTGGCCATGGCTCACGAAAATGCCGTACTCGGAACCTTCCATTTTGCTCACCAAGCCGGTCCTTCCTTCGAAGGATCGAGCCATGAATCGGCATTCTAAAGTGAACGCCTTTCCAACCTCAAACCGCTCCGATGGCACCAAAAGGGCGTCCTTTTTACCATCGAGATCGATTGCCAGTGCCTTTCCCTGACTCACCTGCTTCGAGGGGAATGCCAGCTTCAAGGGCACCTTCCTCTCGGGGATCGAATAACGAAATCCTTCACCCAGATAGTCCATCCCCACCTCGACGAATGGAGCCCGGAATGCTTCGTCCAAACCGTTCGCCAACCGTCCGACCTGAAAACTCACCGTCTTCTTCTCGCCAGGTGCCAATGCCCCATGAGTGTGATCGGGAGAAAACGACCACCGGCTGTCTTCTGAGGCTCCGCCCGCCGTGAATTCTACCAGATGAGAGGTCGGATTGCTCAACTCGACTTGTACTTCCACGACTTCGCACGCATTGAGATCGATCTCTGGTGAAACGCGAATGGGCGCCTTGGCCAAAGCATTGGTTTCCTGCACCAGGTCACCGGTGATCTCACGCACGTCGAGAACCTCCCCGACGGGAACCGCAGCGAGCGCAAGACGGTCTTTTCGAACCGTCACCAAGTCATAGTGATGCAGATAGCCAGCATCGGGAACCAATCCCGGCTGATGCCCCCCGGTCGTCGCCAGCGTTACATATTCAATTCCATCCCGTGGCCCATCATAGCGCATCTGATGAATGTGCCCGGCGAATACCGCGCTGACGTTCCCCGCTTGCTTCAAGCGCTCGTGGACTCGATCCCAATCGTTTCCATAGTGATTCCCGAGCCACCGAGGATGGTGGAGGAACAGAAAAACGTGCTTCGCATCCTTGGCTCTGGTCAGCGTTTCGTCCAACCACTCGAACTGCGCCGGGCTCATCTTCTGGGTTTCCGGATCCTGGAAGCTTTGCACTCCCGTCTCCGGATTGGCCTCATCCGAATAAAGCACAATGAACCAGCAGTCCTTGTGCTCGAACGCATACCACAGCGGTCCAAATTCCACCTCATAGTTCTTCTCGTTCCCCCCTACTGGACCCTTTACCCCCTTCGGACCCCGCCAATAAACATCATGATTCCCGGCCACCGGGAACCAGGGACAAGCCAACTCGTCCATGATCGACTTGAATTCTACCGCCTGCTCTTTCCACTGATCCTCCTGATTGTACCCCTGCACCAGATCACCAACCGTCATCACCAGATCGGGCTCCAGGAGGTTCACATCGCGCACGGCATCCGCGAGGATCGATACCCCATCCGCAGGACCCCCTGTGCGGTCGCCAAAAACGATGAAGCTAAATGCGTCTTCCTCCTTCGGAAGCCGGAGGGCCGCCGCCGCTTCCCGCGAGGTAAGGAAGCGTTCCGGCGAAGAAAGCTCCGTCGGCAGCTTTTCCCCATAGTGATGGTGATGGTGGAGGTGCCCGATATTCGGGTTCACCTCTTGTTCCTGCGCCGCCAGCGGCCACGCGATCATCCAAGCAAGTCCCAGGTATTTCATGTCGAGCCCTCCGACTAAATGTCCGCGCATCGACTGCCTCATGGATTCGTGTTTCAATTTGGTCGCAGACCCCATTTCCCACCCGGGCGAAACGGTCACCCGGCTTGTCTTGCATGGGGGCCTCGATCTTCCGAAATGCTTTCCTTTCATGAAACGAATCGCAGCCATTCTCATCGGTGTAAGTTCCCTCGCCTTCGCCCAGTCTCCACGAATTGTCGCCCATCGCGGCGCATCCCACGACGCCCCGGAAAACACTTTGCCTTCCTTCAAGCTCGCTTGGGAACAAGGGGCCAATGCGATTGAGGGCGATTTCCATCTCACCTCCGATGGCCATATCATCTGCATCCACGACTACGATACCCGCCGAGTGACCGGAAAGAAAATCAGTGTAAAAGACAGCACCTTCGACGCCCTCCGCAAGCTCGATGCCGGGTCTTGGTTCGACGCCCGCTTCAAAGGAACTCCACTTCCGGAATTCGCCGAAGTCGCCGCGACCGTTCCCGCAAGCGGACAGTTCTATATCGAGGTCAAATGTGGCCCGGAGATTCTCCCCACCCTCCTCGGGGAGATCCAAAAGTCCGGGCTAAAAAATGATCAGGTCGTGATCATTTCCTTCAACGCACCCGTCATCCGCGAGCTCAAGAAAACCACCTCAAAGTTCAAAGCCTTTTGGCTCTCCAGCTTTGAGAAAGGCAATCCTCTTCAACCGTCCAGCCAGCAAGTTCTCGACACGCTGGCGGACATTCACGCCGATGGATTGAGCTCCAAGGCAGATCCCCGAGTCGATGCTGCTTTCCTTAAGCCCCTGTTCCAAAAGAATCTTGGCTACCATTGCTGGACCGTCGACGACCCCAAAGTCGCCGAACGGTTTCTCGAGCTCGGAGCCCAATCGATCACCACCAACCGTCCTGGTTGGTTGCGCCAGCAGTTGAACGCACGGTAATCAGCGGTTCCCGATCACCGGCAGCACCTGAACCGGCTGCCGGGAATCCTTTCGATCCGCCTGAAACACCACCCATTGGCGCAAGGTTCCCGCCTCATTTTCGACATTCGTATCGATCGCGGTCGCCAGCCCCCCTCCCTGCGGATACTGCACTAGCAACCGCCCACCCGTCGCTCCCGCCGGAAACTCGAGCTTCGCCTGCTTGCCCGGCTTCAAGAGCAGTTTCTTCTCCCCCCAAGTGACACCGACGTCACCGGAGCAAACATTGACCACGCGTGTTGCCTGGGCGGGCACCGCTTGCTTCGACTCGTCAAGCGCCAGAAAGCGCACCTTGTCCCACTTGGCCCCCACTCTCCACACCACCAATAAGGTGGCATCGCCCCCGCCAAGAGGAGCCTTGAGCCACACATCCCCCGTCGAGGAATCACGCAAGGTCACCACAGGGGCTTCACCCTCTTTCACCGTGACTTGGACTCCCCCGGAAACTTCACCCAACCTGAGCGAGAGACGCTCCGATGAGTCTTCGGCTTCATCACCAGGTTTCACAAAACCCACGGAAATTTCCCGCGGCGGCAAACTCCCTTCGGGCGGATCGATCTCGTAACGCACCCCATCTCGCACCTCCTGCTTGAAGGGTGCCCGGTTGCCTACCGTCAACACTCGCAAACGGTGGAACTTTCCTTCCTCGGCATGGAGTGCGGAAAAACTCAGCATCAGCATCAGCAAACTCAATCGTTTCATCATAGGCATGGGGTCGCGCCCATCCCATCCCCCCATCCATGCCGCCCAAAAAGTCTGCCGATGCGGCAAAATCGTAACCTGACGCACCAAAAGCTTCCCACCGGAGGCAACAAACGTGTAACGGGTAAGGTTTTGCACCTGGCCCCAGATGTCCGTTCTACTGGACCCGTAGGATGAAAGCACATCTCACTCGGTCAGCCGCCCGCCTTCCCCAATCGGGCTTCAGTCTCGTCATCACGATTGCGCTCATGGTGCTCCTCACGCTTCTCGCGGTGGGCATGATGGGACTTGCCACGGTGAGCCTCCGTAAAGGCCATCATGTTTCCACCATGGAAGAAGCGCGCACCAATGCTCGCTTCGCTCTTGAGCAAGCGATTGCCCAACTCCAGAAGCACGCGGGCCCGGACCAACGGGTCACAGCCGAGTCCGCCTTCGGAGTATCCTCCGATCCCGACTCCGCACCCAGCGGCGTCAAACACCCCCACTGGGTCGGTGTCTGGAGAACGACGCTGGAAGACGGATCTCCTCTCATTCTTCGCAATGCCGAGAATGGTGGTCTTCACGATGCCCGTGAAGATGGCGATTGGGACATTGAAAACGATCTCCTCACTGAGCTGGTCAGCGGCAATGAATCGCAACTGATCTACCGCTCCGACCGCGCCAGTGACGGCGAAGAAATGCAACTTCTCGTTGGCCCCGGCAGCGTGGGAGACAGCTTGACCCAGGACTACGTCAGTGCTCCGAAAGTTCGGATCGGAGAGGACAACAAAGCCGGGGGCGAATATGCCTGGTGGGTCGGAGACCTCGGTACCCGTGCCAACATTTCCACTCCCGACCGCTTCGATGGACCTCAGGGCGATGACATCCGTCGTCTTCAAATTGCCCAGGACCAGTCGGCCACCGCCTTTGGCAGCGATTCGGAGCTCTCGAATGAAGAGCGCTCAAAGATGCTCAGCCCTGCTACCCTCAAGGTTTCAGAGGGGCTGCAAGACGCGGTCAAACAACACTACTTCGACTTCACCACCGATTCGGAATCCTTGCTAGTCGACGTGCGCGAGGGGGGCCTCAAAAAAGACCTCACCGCCTTCATCGAAGGAAATGGCGAAACCGGTGAAATGGAATCCGAAGGCATGGCGGGCGTCGGCCTCGGCCAAGAGGATCCCATCATTGGACCTCCCAATGATCTCGCCGCCGAGGTGATGGAAGACGGATCCCAGGCCTACCGCCTCAATCAAATCTCGCCCACTTTCGGCCTGATCCGCCACTGGGCAAAACGCGCCGAAAAACTCGGCCTCTCGACCCGTCAAATGTCCGCTTCCTTCTCCCCGACTCGAGCTCGGGATGACGACAAAATGCAAAGTTACGGAGGCCAGAACCTCTACCCCGTCGAATACAAAAACCGGCAACAATCCGACGTGCAACCGGTCCTGACCGAAGGCTCCATTTACTACAACATCAGTTATTTCGACACCGGTTCCACCGACACCCGGCGAAAGTATGGCCTGCGACTCCACCTCTATCCTCGAGTGGTACTGTGGAACCCCTACAATGTGGCCCTTAAGGTCAACCCCTCCATGCTGGGGCTCCAAATCAACGGCGCCAAGCAGGTCGAAATCATCGTCGACAACGCCGGCAAGGAAGAAACCCTCCACTACCGCATGAGTTGGGGCAATCTGCTCGGCACCGGAGGAGCCTTCGAACGCTGGAGACGGGGTTCGCACTACTTCAAGCTCGCTGCTACCACACTCGAACCCGGGGAATCGGTCGTTTTCTCTCCATCGGGAAACATGCCCTACGACCAGAGCAACTTCGGCGCAAACCTTCTCACTCCGTCCCAGCGGCCCGACCCGACTCGCAGCTTCTACATGGACAAGCGCGACGACGGGGATTTCCTCTTTGAGGTGGCTCAAAGCTTCCCCCCTGACCCTCGCATCGTCAGCGATTACCTGAAGGCTCCGGGAGTCCGCTGGAGAGAGGTTGTCCCCGGCACGGCCGCCGGCAACGTCCAGCAAAGTGGCTATACTCAGGCCGACGACTACTGGATGTATTGGAAACCCTTTCCTTCCTCCAGTGCCTCGGGCACCGCCAACCTGCGCACCTTCGCTTCGCTTCCCCATGGCCAGTATGTCTCTTGTGCCTTCCAATATGGCGACGAAGACGAGCTTCCAGTTCAATGGAGCGACGTCGATCCCGTTCCGATGATGGAGTCGACTCAGGGCGGCGTAGTGCAACAAGTTCCGGACCGTCGCACCCGCGACGGATTCCGCCTCCGCTGGCTCAACGAACATGCCTCCAACATCATGGGCTCGGGAAGCCTCGCAGGCACCCCTCACTTTCAAACCGCAACCATCGCCAACTGGAATGTGCGCGCCGCCTATTCTTTCCGATCCGCATTCGAGAATGTCACGGACGTCGCCCCGCACTTCTTTGGCGCTTACACCCGCGACCTCTTTGACGACGCCATCAGTTGGAATCAGCTCACCCCTCGCTCCTCGGGGGGTACCGCCGAAGGTGACCCCTTTGATCAGCCGAATGCCGGTCAGCGACGCATCCTCTTCGATCTGCCCCGCACCGGTGGTGAGTTGGTCTCCCTCGGTGCGCTGCAGCACCTCAAGTTTTCGGAGCTCGTCTGGCATCCCACCTACGCCTTTGGCAATTCCCTGGCCGATCCGCGCATCTCGACCGACATGACCGAACCGGACCGCAGCGAGCGCGATAACGAATGGGAAGGAGGCTGGAACCGGGACACCATTGGCTACAGCACCGATGGACGATCCAACAACCCCACCACCTACAATTCGGATAGTTGGGCCCAACATGCGCGTGGCCTCCTCGAACAGACCGCCCGCGATCAAGACCTGATCTTCGACCTCAGCTACGAGCTCAACTACAGCCTCTGGGATCGCTACTTCCTTTCTACGGGAACTCCGAGTGACAAGGGCGCGTTCCTCGACGACCCCGTCAACCGCCCGCTTCCCAATGGCCGACTGCAACCGACCCTCTCCGCCACCGAGGAGGATCTCGCCGACTTCCACCACGCTGCCTCCGCGCTAACACTTCAGGGAGGCTTCAATGTCAATTCCATGAGTGTTTCTGCATGGGAGTCGCTTCTCCTCTCATCCGCGGGGGTGCGGACGGATGACAACAAAGTCCTCTTTCCTCGCATTTTGGAGCCGAAGGGCAAGGAGTGGGACGGTGCCAATCCACGGAGCGAAGCTGCTTGGGATGGTCAACGCACGCTATCCCGAGACGAAATCCGCAGCCTCGCAGAATCCATCGTCACCGAGGTTCGAAAACGCGGCCCGTTCTTGGGACTTTCCGACTTCGTCAATCGTCGCCTCTCGCTCGACGAAACAGGAAAAATGGGCGCCCTCGAAGCGGCCCTGTCCACCTCTGGCATCAACCAGTCTTTCGACGACACCTGGCCGGTGAACAACGACGAAACCCTCCCGAACTACAATCACATCGACAACATCAAGGACCCGACCCGCATCGAACAAACCCTCAAGCCCAATTCGAATGCCTGGGGAGCTCTTGGGTTCGTGACGCAGGCTGACCTCCTCCAGTCCCTCGGTCCGGTGCTCACCGCCCGCTCCGACACTTTTGTGGTCCGCGCCTATGGCAATGCGGTCGACAAAAATGGCAAAGTCCTCGCAGAGGCTTGGTGCGAAGCCGTCGTCCAACGACAATCCGATCCGGTCAACCCCGACAAAAGTGGCATCAACCCGGACGTCGAGCGGAACGTCGACTTTGGTCGTCGCTTCACCACCAAGCGTTTCCGCTGGCTTCACCGCGACGAAATCTAATCGCCCTTTCCCCACCCCAGCCCGCGTCGCCAACTTTCGGTGACGCGGGCTTTCGTTTTACCATCGCTCCGTCGCCCGGAATGACCGGGCCGTCCGGAAGCAGGCAATCAATCAGCCATTCAGCTTCGCCAATGCCTTGGGCAGGAAAACCCCATCCTTGCGGATCACCTTGCCATCAAAACGAATCTCCCCACCGCCGTAGTCCTTGCGCTGAATGCACACCATGTCCCAGTGCACCTGAGAGCGATTGCCATTGTCCGCCTCTTCGTAGGCTTGACCCGGCGTAAAGTGGAACGATCCACCAATTTTTTCATCGAACAAAATGTCCCGCATCGGCTCACGAATCGCTGCGTTGTAGCCGAGCGCGAACTCCCCAATGAAACGCGCGCCTTCATCGCTATCCAGGATCTTCTTGATCTCCTTGTTCTTCCCGGGCGACTCCGCTTTGACGATCTTGCCCTTCTCGAAAGTAAGCTTCACCGAGTCGAACGGAATGCCCTGATAGATTGTTGGGGCATTGTACGAAAGCACCCCTTCGACGCTGTCACGGACCGGGGCAGTGAAGACCTCCCCGTCAGGAATATTGCAGGTCCCGGCACACACCACGGCCGGGATGTCCTTGATGGAGAATCGCAAGTCGGTTCCCGGACCGGTGATCTCAACTTGATCCGTGCGGTCCATCAGCTTCTTCAGGGCCGTCGCCGCCGGTACCAGTGACTTGTAATCGACGAGGCACACATCGAAATAGAAGTCCTCGAAGGCCTCGGTGCTCATGCCCGCCTGCTGCGCCATCGACGGACTCGGCCAACGCAGCACACACCACTTCGTCTTTTTCACTCGCCAGTCCATCACCGGTCGGAGCTGCTTCATCGCCAGCGCCATCCGCGCGGCAGGAACATCGCTCGATTCCGCAATATTGTCCGATCCGCGGACTGCAATGTAGGCATCCATGTCCTTCATTTCCGCCAACAGGTGTTTGGAGAGCAGACGATACTGCTCATCGGTGGCTCCCAGCAACAACTCACGGGTCAACCGCGAACGATGAACCCGAATCAAGGGCGTTGCCTTACGGCGGCGCACCTCACGAAGCAGCGCCAGCCCAATCGAATCAGGCACATCAAAGAGGTCGATCAGGATCTTCTCTCCCTTCTTCAGCGAAACGGAATATCCGATCAACTGGCGGGCCAACTCATCAACGCGAGGATCGTGCATGGGGCAAAACAAGCTTTCCCGCCCCCGGAATGAAAAGAACAATCGCCCTCGGCGATCAGTTCGCCAGTTCAGCAAAAACCATCGTACCCCCGGCAGTTTGGAGAGTGCTGATGACCTGAACGTCCTCCGTTTTCCCGATCCGTTGCACCGCCTGGTTGACGACAATCATCGTACCATCGGACAGATAGCCCACTGCTTGGTGGTCATCTTTGCCAGGCCGGACGAGGGCCAATCGGATCCTCTCCCCCACCACCACCGAAGGTCGCAATGCCTCTGCAAGCTCATGAAGACTGAGCACTTCCACGCCGCGAAGCCGCGCAAATTTCCCCAAGCTGTCATCGGTCGTCATCAACCGAGCCCCTAACAACAAGGCCGTCTGCACGAGCCGGGAATGCACGCTTTCCCGGCGATCCACCTCACTGGCATCTTCCACGGTGATCGCGATTCCACTGTCGGCCTGCATCCGCTCCAACA
Source organism: Haloferula luteola (assembly GCF_014201715.1). GTDB lineage: Bacteria > Verrucomicrobiota > Verrucomicrobiia > Verrucomicrobiales > Akkermansiaceae > Haloferula > Haloferula luteola. Next base: position 52,368 of record NZ_JACHFD010000005.1, on the reverse strand, counting down.
ACTCCAATCCACGGACTGCCCGCTGGCGTTGGGTGGCATTTCCCGATTCCGAAATCGTCTGGAGATCATCGAGCACAAAGCGCGGCACAATCAACCGACCCGCCAAAAAGCCTGATTTCACCAGTCCGGGAATGCGGCCGTCCATGATCGTATCGGCATCCAAAACCATAGGCCTCCCGGAGGTGCCATCCTGGCGAAAGCGCACGTAGGGCAGAATGAAAGCAAAGTCATCGCGACTGCTGCGCAGTGCCAGCACGGCCCCGATGAAGCCGAAACCGGCATAAATCATCGTGCCGACCGCGAGGTTGATGGTCTGAGCAATATCTCTGCCCGATGCCAGGCCGCCGTTGAGCTCCAGCGTGCGATCAAACACCGCGGTGACCAATTCGCTCAAGCCCACCCGGGTGAGCAAGAACGCGCAAAACAGCCCGACCAAGAGCCCGAAGGTGGCCGTCGACAAACCGCGCACCGTGAAGCCCTTGATCAGCACTTCCACAAGAATGAAAATCCCCGCGACCAAAAGGCCCCCAATGATCCCTCCCCACATCGGTAACCCCCAGGATTCGTAGCCTTTGGTTCCAAAGGCCAGCATGCAACCCGCCACCACGCAGATCAGAACGTAGAGCAAGCGGACAATGTTGACGGAGGCTGGAGTTCCCATGAATTGACGGCGAGCATCCCTCCTTCGCCCTTGCTGGCGCAAGCAAAACGAATTCTGTCTCAGGAGACCGACCGCGGCTCCATTCCGAGTTGGACTTTCCCTTTTCCCTGGCGGAAGCCTTACAACATGCTCCACCGGATTGCCTGCGTCCTCCTCATTAGCCGCCTGGCTGGAGAACCCGAGTCGATCGAACGACTCGATCCTGCACTCGATCGGATTTTACCCGTCGATGCCGCCGTGGAGACGCTGATGACCGGATTTGCCTGGGTCGAGGGCCCCGTCTGGGATCCGCGGCACTCCCGCCTTCTGTTCTCCGACATCCCCGCGAACACCATTCATGCTTGGTCCGCGGCCAATGAGCATCTCGATATCTTTCTCAAACCCTCCGGCTACACCGGCACCGGCGACTACGGCAGAGAACCCGGTGCCAATGGACTCGCCCTGAATGCAGATGGGGATCTGCTGTGCTGCGAACATGGAGACCGCCGCCTCTCCATCCTGAAGCCCGGCGGCGGCAAGCTGACCCTTGCCGATCGATTTGAAGGACAACGCCTGAACTCGCCCAACGATCTCACCCTCCACCCCAACGGCTCGATCTACTTCACCGATCCCCCCTATGGCCTCCCTCGTGGTGCCGACGATCCTTTTCGCGAACTCGATTTTTGCGGAGTCTATCGCATCGATCCCGAGGGCAAGCTTCAACTTCTCACTCGGGAGATCGAACGCCCCAATGGCATCGCCCTGAACCCACAAGGCGACCTCCTTTACGTCTCCCAATCCAGCGGGAAGGAGCCTTTCATCTGGAGATTTCCCATCGAAAATGATGGCTCACTGGGTCCTCGCCGGATGTTTTTCGACGCTCGCACACTTGAAGGACCCGGAGCTCCTGATGGCCTCAAAGTGGCGGAAGACGGCACCGTCTTCGCCACCGGACCGGGCGGCCTGCTCATCCTCTCACCCACGGGAAAACTGCTCGGCCGAATTCTCTGCCACCGCCCCACAGCCAACGTTGCGCTGGCTCCCGGCGAACTCTACCTGACCTCCAGCGACCGGATCCTACGGGTCCCACGGATCATGCCTCGATGAATCCTTCGGAATTCCTCGCGAGAAAGTCCTTTCCTCTGCGTATTCCTCACCGTTTTTCTCAATCGTCTATGAAACGTCGTAACGCCCTGAAATTGCTCCCCGCCTCTTCGCTCTTGTTTGCCACCCGTGGTGCGGCCGCTGTGCTGCCTCCCGTCTCGGTGACTCCGGCAGGCTACGCCATCTCGGTTCAATGCTGGACCTTCAAGGAGTTCACCCTTTTTGAAGCCATCGAAATGGCTGCCGCTGCCGGAGCTACCGGTGTTGAACTCTTTCCCGGACAGAAAATCGGAGGCGACTTCGGCGATGCCGGACTCGATCCCGCCAAAGCCTCCGAGCAAGTCCCGGCCGTCCTCGCGAAGTGCAAGGAACATGGCATCGCCCCAGTCAATTTCGGCGTCACCGATGTTCCCAACGACGAAGCCCAAGCCCGCGTGCTTTTCGATTTCGCCAAGCAATTGGGCCTCTACGGCATCACCACCGAAGCACTCGGCTCATTGGATGTCCTTGAAAAACTCGCCAAGGAATACGACATCAACGTCTGCTTCCACAACCACCCGAAGCCCACCGCGCTTTGGAATCCGGAAACCGTCGGCAAGGCCATCGAGGGTCGCGACGAACACCTCGGATACTGCGCCGATATCGGCCACTGGGCCAGCTCCGGCATGGACCCCTTGGAAGTCGTGAAGTCGATCGCACCTCGAATTCGCTCTTTCCACTTCAAAGATCGCGAATCCATCACCGAGTGGACCCACGACCGCCCGTATGGAACCGGCATTCTGAAACTCCCCGAGATTCTTGCGGAAGCGAAGAAGCACGGCTTCGCTGGCAACATCTCGATCGAATACGAGCACAATTGGAATTCCTCACTGCCTGAAGTCGCCCAATGCGTCGGCTACCTGCGCGCCTGGTCCAAGCTCAACGCCTAATCTCACCGGAATCCGGTATGGACCGCCGGAGTTTCCCTCGGCAAGCTCCGGCCAATCCATGCCGCCTCTTCATCTCAAGAACCTTTCCGATCACGCGAAGATCGCGCTCAAGGCCGCCAAGGAAGGCCGCTTGTCACCCGGCGAGCGGCTTCGAGTCTTCAAGCGCTTCATCAAGATCGAAGAGCACCGAATCAAACTCCGCCACCAAGGCGGGGCGGGCGGACTGGAAATCGCAACAGCCCGCGCCGAACTTCTCGACATCGTCCTGCGTGCCGTCTTCCACGGCGCTCTGAAGCAGCGCGATCTGACCGCGAATCTCTCGCTGGTCGCCGTCGGTGGCTATGGCCGGGGAACCATGAATCCCTGCTCCGACGTGGATCTCCTCTTCCTCGTCCCACGGGCCTCTCACCGTCTCCCCAAACCCTTGGAAGAGGTCGTTCACGAGGTCCTCTACCTCCTCTGGGATGTCGGCTTCAAAGTCGGCCATGCCGTGCGCTCGATCAGCGAGTGCGTGCAACAATCGCGGATCGATCTCGAAGCCAAGACCGCTCTGATGGATGCCCGTCGAGTCGCCGGAGACCGCTCATTGTTTGCCGACTTTCGGAAAAAATTCGCCATCGAACTGAAGCGCGGCCAGGAAGCCTTTTTCAGCCAACGACGGGAAGATCTCCGCAGCCGCCACACCAAGTTTTCCCGCACCGTGTTCCTCCAAGAACCCAACGTGAAGGAAGGCTGCGGCGGAATGCGCGACTACCAAAACATCCTCTGGGTGATCCGTGTCAAAAGAGGGTGGACATCTCTGGAAAAACTCGTCGAAGGGCGACTGCTCACCCGCACCGCCCTGAAGGAAATCGAAGACGCCTACGACTTTCTTCACCGTGTGCGCAATGAACTTCACTACCAAGCCGGCCGAGGTTCCGACCAACTCACCCTCCGCCTTCAGGGCGTCGTTTCCACCGATTTCCGCTATCCGCAGCGCTCCATCCTCCGCCGCACCGAGGCGTTCATGAGGGATTACTATCGACACACCCGAAACCTCTATCAGCACAGCACCTCGATCATGGAAATCTTCCAGATCGAGGAAGAAAACAATCGCGAGACCGGCCTCACCAGTTTCCTCACCCTGCGGTCCAAGAAGCGCGAGGAATTCGATGGATTCATCGCCCGAGAAGGCCGGATCTACCCCACCAATGCCGAAATCTTCAAAGAAGACGCCAACCGGATCATGCGGCTCTTCCAGCATTGCCAGGTCAGGAACCTCCGACTCAGCCCGCCGATTCGCAAGTTGGTCAAAAAGCACTGGGGGGACATCGACCGCCCGTTCCGCTACAACAAACTCAACCGCGAAGTTTTCGAAGGCATCCTCAGCCGTAAAGGCGACGTCGCTCGCACCTTGCGCCAAATGCACAGGGTCGGGTTCCTGGGCCGATACCTTCCTGAATTCGGCGCCCTTGATTGCCTCGTGCAGCACGAGTTCTTTCATCGCTATACGGCCGATGAACACACCCTGCGCTTCATCGAAGCCATCGATGCGCTGGTGGAGAGTGATGATCCCCGACTGCAGCTCTACCGCCAGCTGCTGATTGAAATCCAGGACCCGCCAGCTCTCTACCTCGCGATTCTCCTCCACGACAGCGGTCGCTCTGAAAATGTCCGCGAGCATATTGACGGCTCCGCAATGCTCGCCCAACGCCTCTGCAATCGACTCCAAGTCCGCGGATCGCGTCGCCAGCTGATCATGTTTTTGGTCGACCACCACCTGACCCTGTGGCGCTACGCCACCACCAAAAATATCGAAGACCCCAAGGTCGTCGCCGAATTTGCAGCCTTGATGCGCAATACCTCGCGTCTTGATGCTCTGCTGCTGTTCACCTACGCCGATTCCAACGCCACTTCGCCCGACGCTTGGACCAGTTGGAAGGAAACCCTCCTCCGCCAGCTCCACTCCTCGACTCGCAGCTTCCTGACCAACGGCAAGGAACGCTTCAACGAAATCATCCTCCTTGAGCGAGAAGCGCTTCAAACTCAGACACTCCATGCGATGGGCGACGAGTGGAAGGAAGAGATCGACGAGCATTTCTCCTTCATGCCGGCCAGTTACTTCCGCTTCCGCAGCCCGCGCACCATCCCCGTGCACGTCAAAGCAGTGAAGCAATTCAAGGAACGCGAAGCCAAGAGCGATGGCGCCTTCGAATGCTCCATCCAGGCTCTCGACCGAGCCGACCGCGGCTATACCGAAGTGGTGGTGGTTTCCCGTGACCAGCCCCTGTTTCTCGAGAAAGTCTGCTGTGCCATCGCCTCAGAGGGCATCAACATCCTCTCCGCCGACTTTCACACTCGGGTCGACGGCATCGTCGTCGACATCTTCCGAGTCTGCACCGTCGATTTCGCACCTGTCTCCGACCCCAAAGTCCGCGAATCGGTCATTCAGGCCCTTTATCGACTCAGCGAACACGAGGCCTACAACTCGCAAGAATACCTCAAGCCCAAGCGCAATTTGCTGCGCCCTCGCGAGGAGGGCGGCATCGCGTTTCCGGTTCGGGTTCACGTCTCCAATGACCTCGATCCACAAAACACCATCGTCGAGGTTCAGGCGATTGACCGAATCGGCCTTCTCCACGATCTCTTCCACGCGATCAACGAATGCGGCCTCGATACCGTTCATGCCCGGATTTGCACCGAAAAGGGCGCGGCGCTCGACACCCTTTACGTGACCGTTCCCGGTGGCGGCCAGGCGACGGACATCGAACTCCTTGAAACTTTGCAACAGCGACTCGAAAAAGTCGTTCATCTGCCATGAATCTGATGCGCCCTCTCCTATTCCTCGCCGGAGCCCTCACGATGGGACTTGGGGTCGTCTCCATGGGATCACTCAACGACCCTGGCTTGCTCCAGGGAGCGCTAACGCTCGGCGGCGGGTGGTTGATCTGCGCGGGCTTTTCTTTCCGCTCCTATTGGCACGGCGTGATCGGTGCCGGTGTGCTCGGATTGCTCGGAGCCACGCGTTGTGCACCGGCTTGGCTCAAATTGACTCGGGAGCCCACCGCGCCATGGGAGGCTGCATCCTTCATCATCTCGGCCGTCGTGCTGATCGTCGTCGTCAAAGCCCTTCTGGCCGAGCGTGCACGGCGGACCCGCGAAGAGCTCCTCCGCCAAGACTGATCCCCACCGAGATCAGGACATGTCGCCCATGGTGACCGAAGTTTGGTCCCGGGAACCTAGCAATCGGGCTTGCTCAATCACCCGTTGGGCTTCGCCATCAAACCGGAAGCTATGGCAATTGGGGCACAGGACCACCCCTGTGCCAACGATCGATTCGCAACCTTCGCACACCTTGTAGCCTGAGGGATTGGCCGCGATTTCAGCCGCCTTTTTCTGGCGGGCATTGAGAGGGGATGGAGTGGGCTCGCTCATGGATCGACATGAAAGAAGCGGCACCGGGGTCCGGCGCCGCTTCAAAAAATGGTCATCGAACGCCGAATCGGCGAGTTCGAACTTAGGCGATCGAGGCAAGCGCCTTGGCGGTCTTGCTCTTGATGTTCGCCGCCTTGTTGGCGTGAATCAGACCCTTCTTGGCCGCCTTGTCCACAGCTGACGAGAGCTTGGAAGCAGCCGAAGCAGCAGTGCTCGCATCCCCGGAGGCCACGGCCGACAAGGCTTCCTTACGAAGCTTCTTGATGGTCGATTTGCGATCGCGGTTGCGCTCGGTCCGGATCTTGGTCTGACGGACGCGCTTGAGGGCTGACTTGTGATTGGCCATGGTGGATGGAGAAAAAATGAGTGCCTTCGTTCCCGAGAGGCAGAGCGAAGCATGCTTCGGGGGGCGGGAAGATAGGGAGAGGAGCGAAGTTGTCAAGCTCCAGTCCCACGAATTTCACCTGCGAAATGCGGTGTAACCCATGAATCGCGCGTCCGCTTTCTTTTGGGCATAGTTCAAACCCTCAGGAGTGGTGAGCAGAGAGCCGCGAATCACACGAACTTCAGCACCAACCCCCACACGATTGTAGAGATCGACCACATCCTTCTGCGCCATCCGAATGCAGCCGTAGGAAGCAGGGCTTCCCAGACGCCATTCTTCCGGAGTTCCATGGATGTAAATGCAGCGTCCGTAAGTGTTGCGATTCTGGCTTTCTTTCCCATGCAGCCAGAGGATGCGTCCCACGATCGGATCACGTCCCGGGGCATTCGGCCGCAGCACTTCTCCAGTCGGACGACGGTTCTTGAAAACCATCCCACTTGGGGCACCATCGCCAATCTTGCGGGCCACTTCCATGTGCCCCAGCGGGGTGCAGTTGGAACCATTGCGAGAACCCAAGCCAAACTTCGAGGTCGAAATCTTGTAGGCTTTCACCGGTTTCCCCTCATGGACGAGGAGCAACTGCTGATCGCGAACGCTGACCAGCATCTGATTTTGATCATCGCGGCTCGTGCCGCAGTTAGAAAGCAAGGCACACCCGAAGAGGAGCCCCGCTGCAACCATGATTTTGCGCAGCTTACCTGTCATGATGGGACGTGTGGGGATAGATATTCCATCGAATCAGTCGGCCGACTTCTCCTCCTTCGGGCCGGGGAGCATGCGGACAATCGACGAAAGCGATGTATAGAAGAATCCGACCGGGAAGGGAAGTAGAAGAATTGCGGAGGACCAACGATCGTCCATCGCCGCTTCGACCACCACAAAGAGAAAGAAACATCCGAACAACAACTCGATCACCGGAGTGAGCGATTTGATGGCTTTGTAGCTGCTCTTCTTCCAATCGGTCTTGCGGGACTGATCAATGCCGTATTTCGGCGTACGAACAAAGCCAGACTGGTGATTGAAGATCGCCTCCAGCACCGCCTTGGCATTGTTGATCGACATGCCGATCCCCAACGCAAGGAGCAAAGGGAGGTAGGGAATTTCACGCCACCAGGAACCCGGTCGCAGAGCTTTTTGAGAGGTCAGATAGAAAACAATGACCGAAACCGAAGCGAAGAAGAAGATCGGCACATTGACAATGTAGTAGGTCAACGGCCCGAAATCGGGAGCAGCGTGTTGATTCGGGTAAATCAGGAAACACAGGCAAATCAGCAATAGATAGGCGAAGTTCGACGTCAGGTGAGCCGTGGCCTCCATCTTCACATAGAGCGGCACTTTGCTCTTCCAAATGGCGGGCAGCACCTTTTTGCAAACCTGGATGGAGCCCTTCGTCCATCGATGCTGCTGGCTCTTGAACCCATCCATGTCGACGGGCAACTCGGCAGGAGTTTCCACCTCGTTGAGGAAGATAAAACGCCAACCATTGAGCTGGGCGCGATAGCTGAGGTCCATGTCCTCGGTGAGGGTGTCGTGCTCCCATCCACCAGCATCAGCGATGCACGACTTCCGCCAGATGCCGGCAGTGCCATTGAAAGTGAAAAACCTCCCGCTCCGATTGCGTGCTGTTTGTTCCAGTTCCAGGTGCCCGTCGAGGAACATCGCCTGAATGCGGGTCAGCACGTTGAAGGTCCGATTGAGGTGCCCCCAACGGGTCTGAATCATCCCAATCCGATCATCGCTAAAGTAATGAATCGTGCGCTGCAGCACGTCCGGATTCGGAACAAAATCGGCGTCGAGAATGAACAGATACTCGCCCTTGGCTTCCTGAGTTCCGTTCTCCAGCGCCCCTGCCTTGTAGCCAGTCCGATCCACGCGGTGGATGAGTTGAGCATCGAATCCCATCGCCTGAAGGCGGGCGACCCCTGCTTGGCAGATCTCCGTCGTCTCGTCGGTCGAGTCGTCGAGAACCTGAATCTGAAGTTTGTCCTGCGGGTAATCGAGGGCCGCCACCGAATCGAGCAATCGATCCACGACATGCAGCTCATTGAACACCGGAAGCTGAACCGTCACCAACGGCAGCTCTTCGAACTGACGAAGCGGCTCAGGGCGGCGACGCGCATGCCGGAGGTAAAGATAAACGATCGTAAGCCGATGGAAACCGTATCCCGCCAAGCCAATGAGCACCAGCAGGTAGGAGGCATACCAAAGAGGAGAGGACCAGATTTCCATGGATTTGTGGGGAAATGGAGGTGAGCGGAGGTTAGCCGGCGCCCGTTAGGACTCGATTCTTCGAGCATGCGATCATGACGGGAGAGCAGACCCTGTTCCACAAATCCCTCGTCGACTTGGCGAAGACGTAATCTCTGGAAATCAAGGCCCGGCACCCTCCCGGGGCGGGCCGGAAGGCCAACAGGAAACACCTGGCTCGTCAAGTTCCGATCCGCCCCCCGCATTCCCGTTGCGAATCGAGCTTTCCACTGCCAAACTTCGCTCGTGATTCGCAATTTCCTAGTCGCAGGACTTTTGGTTCCCGCCCTTCTGGCTCAAGATGGGATCGATTCCGACGCCCCAGCCATCCCAGCAGACCTCTTGGATGACCCCCATGTGAGGGAGGAACTCGCCATCAACGAATTCACCGCACCTTCCATTGCCAAGATCTTTGATTCGCTCGAATCGCTCGCTCCACTTCCGATCAACGAACACACGCGAGACATCCCTGAGCGCACCCCCTTGAACCGCGCTGATTTGGCAGTCGAGCTTGGCTTCCTGATCGCAGATGGATTCCTGATTGTCCAAGCGGGAGAACTGGGCAAGGTCGAGGAATTGGCCAGCCACCTGACCCGCTACGGGAAAGCTCTCGGTGCTGGCGATCGTGTGAACCGCCACGCTGCCAGCCTCTTGGAAAGCGCAAGGGACGGAAAAGTCGACCAGCTCAAAAAGGAGCTGAGCGCTACCCAAAAAGACGTTGAATTGGAATTGGTCACCTTGAGAGACGCCGACCTGGCACACCTGATTTCCCTCGGCGGCTGGATCCGGGCGCTCGATGTCGCCTCTGCCGCTGTCGTCCGCCAATTCTCTCCTGAACGGGCCCGCGAAGTGATGCGGGAAGACATTGCAGACTACTACTCCTCCATCATCGGCTCACTTGAGCCCCGCATCGCGGAACGGCCGAACTACGTAGAGATGCGCGACCTGCTCGCCGGCATGAGGACTGAAATGGTTTTAGGAGAAGGCGAAGAGCCAACTTCTGAGAAGATGACCGAGATCCATCAGCAGGCGACCAAGCTCGTTGAGTTGGCCTTGCAGCGTGAAGAGCACTGAACCGCCATTCTGCCATGGAGTCTTTCCCTCTGGAAACCCCTGGACTGATTGAAGTCCGTGGTCCGGACGCAGTGCGCTTCCTCAATGGGCAGATCACTCAGGACGCCCGCAACCTTGGTGATGCTACTCGCGCCTCCTGCATCACCGATGCCAAAGGTCGACTCCAATTCTACGTCGAGATCCTCCAGAGCCCCAAAGCCGATCCCTGCCTTTGGGTCGCGACCCGTTTTGACGAGCGCGAGGAAATCCTGGCCCGACTCGATCGCTACCTCATTGCCGATGACGCATCCCTTGAGGACCTTTCCGGAAGTTGGCACCGACTCCGCGCCGACTCCCCCGGCCTGCCCGACGCAAACTTCTCCCGCACCAGCACTTGGCCTGAACCGAACTGGCGAGACTATTGGTTCGACTTTCTCCCCACCTCCCCTGCGCCAGCCCCCCTCTCCCCGACAGAAATCGAAGAAAGACGAATTCGCCTCGGATCCCCCATCTGGGGCCGCGAAATCACAGCCGGCCTGCTCCCTCCGGAAGCTCGCCTCGACACTTCTGCCATCTCCTTTTCGAAAGGCTGCTACATCGGTCAGGAAACGCTCTCGCGCATCAAAAGTGCCGGCAAGTTGAACCGGAAACTGGCCCCATTTCAGGTGCTCGGCTTTTTGGCCGCAGGTGACACCTTTGAATCCGACGGGATCCCCTGTGGAACGATCACCAGCGTCGCGCCCTCCGGCCAGTATGCCCTGGGGTTCCTGCATAAGTCCGGGTTTGGAAAAAGCCACTTTACCGTTACCGAGAGACCCGCGAGTCAGCTGACCCTCAAAGAAAAAGCGTGACTCCCGAAGGAGCCACGCTTGGCAAAGTCGAATTGAGCGCCTCAGCTCAGAATTCAGTATTCGTAGCTGAGCGAGAAGTTGAAGCGGCCTCCCTGATCGGCGCGGGCATCCGGTGATTCGATCGGCACCGCATAGTCCAGCGCGATCGGAACCGGGCTCACCGGCAGACGGAGACGCACGCCAAAGCCCACATCGTGGTAGAGGTTGGAAGCAGAATTCACAAAACCCACGTCGTAGAATGCCGCCACCCGAACATTGTCAATGATCGGCACCGAATACTCGAGCTGGCCGTAGCCCAGAGAGGTTCCACCCACCACTTCGTTGGTCGCAGGATCGCGAGGACCCACATCCCGGAAGTCGTAACCACGCAGCGTGCGAGCACCACCGAGGAACATCCGGTCGAAGATCGGCACCGATCCACTCGTCGCATCCACCGCCGCCAACTCTCCATTCACCGAAAGGATCGAATCCCACTTCAGGTTCCAGAATTTCTGACCACGGACGGAAAGTCCGACGATATCGACATCGCCACCGAGGAAGGAACCCGCGTAGTCGAGTCCGACGTCCACCTTGCTTCCCGCACGAGTTTCGATGAGCGCGTCACGGCTGTCATAGACCCAGTGGGCACTCACCGCACTGCGGATGTAGTCGCCCGCCTCAGGCACCAACAAGGAGGTCGCTGGGACCGTGCTTTCCAAGTCGATCTCCACCTGCTCCAAGCGATACTCCGCCGTGAAGTAGGTGTGCTCTGTCAGAGGCTTGCGGATGTTCACCGCGGCTCCCACATTGGTCTGCTCATAGAAATCAGAGAAATACTGGGAATCCCGATAGAACAGCTCTCCGCCCAAAGCCAGCTCGCGGCCCATGAACCAAGGTTCTACCAAGGAAATCGAGAAGTCGCTGCGCTCCGAACCGATCCGCATGTTCATCGCAAATCGCTGACCCCCGCCTGTGAAACGCCAAGGATTGCGAATGTCGAAGTTCGACTGCTCCAAAGTCACGAAGCCCACCACGTTGTCGATCGAACTGAAACCGATACCGGCACTCACCGATCCCGTCTTCCCTTCGTCGACCAAGATATCGACATCGCGATAGCCACCCCCACGGGCGCTGGGCGAGCTATCCACTTGTACGTTGGAGAAATATTGCAGCCCCTCAAGGCGTGACTTGGTCGTATCCAGCTCCACCGAGTTGAAATAGTCATCCGGCTTGAGCGGCACTTCCCGACGGATCACACGGTCCTGAGTCTTGGTGTTGCCTTGGATATTGACGTTGCCCACACGGAAACGGCGACCTTCGGTCACTCGGTAGATCACGTTGACCTGATTGGGACCGGCATCGCGAATGTCCGGAGTCACCGTCGCATCGGCGTAACCGCGCGATCCATAGTAGCTGCGGATGGTCGTCATGTCCGCCCGCATCTTCTTGGAGTTGTAGGCATCCCCTCCATTCAGGCTCAGCACCGGATAGAGCTCCTCTTCCGTGAAGACCGTCATCTTGCCGAAACCCACGCCCTTGACCGTGTATTTTTCGCCTTCCTGAATCGGAATCACCAGATCCACGCGACCGTCACCCACCGGCTCACGGCGAATCCCCGGGCTTTGGGCCCGGAGGTAACCCTTCGAGCGGTAGTAATCGAGCACGAGCTCAAGATCATCATCGAGCTGATCCACCTCGAAGCGACCCGATTTGGTGAAGAAAGAGAACAGACCCTTTTCCTTCACGTTCATCTGCCGCCGCAACGTGCGGTCATCAAAAGTTCCGTTTCCTTCGAAGCGAATATCACGAATCTCGTTCTTCGCGCCTTCATCGATCACGAAAATCAGCTCTGCACCATTTCCCGAGGCCGATGCCTGGATGCGGTGGGAGATCGTGACGTCCGGATATCCGGCATCCATGTAATACTGCTCAAGATTGCGGCGAGCATCCAAGATCGCTTGGTCACTGAGGGCACCTCCAGCAGTCATCTTCGATGCCTTGGCCAACTTCGTGTCGCTGAAAACCGAGTTGCCGACGAAACCGATGGCGGCGACACCTTCACGAGGCGACACCGAGTAGACCACCCGCACGCCTCCGCCCACAGGCTCAGCAAGCACCCGCACGTCATTGACGAAACCCGACTCATAGAGAGCCTTGATGTCGCTATCAATCGTGTCGGTGCTGTAGTCGGTGCCCGGAGCCAGCTGGATGAAATTGCGAAGTCGCTCCTCATCCACAGTGCGAGGTCCTTCATATCGGAAGTCCACACCGGTCACCTTCTGACCTTCGAAATCCTGCGCCGACACCGGCGCGAGGGTCGAAAAGCAGACGGCAGCCGCCAGACCTAGCACTCGACCGGTCGCACGGACCTTGTCCCTGTTTTGTTGAAAGGAGGAGAAATCCATGTTTTTCAGCGATGCGCGGATCAAACCCATCCGACCCCTGTCCCGTCAAGGATCATGTCCCCTTTCCCGGTGAAGCCGCCCGTACTTCGCTTTGACATCCCGCCCCTTGTCTCCTAAGCCTCCCCGCCCGCGGCATCGATTCGCCGCCCCAGCCGCTCTCGGATCATGAACATCAGCGTTGAAAAGCAGCCCAACTGCACCGCCACCCTCCGCGTCGAAATCCCTTCGGAAACCGTGCAGACGGAGCGTAGCAGCATCGTTTCCACCTATGCCTCCCAAGCTCGTATTCAAGGCTTTCGGCCCGGCAAGGCACCCAAAAAAGTGATCGAGAAGCGCTTCGCCGAGCAAATCACCGGTGAACTCGAAGACCGTCTGGCTCGCAAGGCATTCGACGAAGCCCTGCAAAGCCAAGACCTCAAAGTTCTCAACTTCGGGCGCCCCTCCGCCTTCACCACCGGCGAAAATGGTGCCGTTTCTTTTGAGTCAGTCCTGACTCTCGCTCCGGAAATCGCCCTTCCTGATTACAAGGGCGTCACCATCAACGCGCCTTCCAGCGAGGTGACCGACGAAGAACTGGACCAGCAGCTCCAAACTCTCCGCGAGCGCTCCGCCGACTACAGTGATGTCGAAGGCCGCAACGCCGCTTCGGGAGACATTCTCGTCATCGACTACACCGGCAAGCTCGACGACCAGGCCATCGAGGAAGTCGTCGGCCGCCCGGTCGGCTACATTTCCGGCCGCGAGGGCTTCTGGATCAAGCTCGATGAAGAGTCCTTCCTCCCCGGTTTCGCGATTCAACTGGAAGGCGCCGCCAAGGACGAGTCCCGCACCGTCAAGGTCACCGTCCCCGAAGATTTCCCGGTCGCAGAACTTCGCGAAAAGGAACTCACCTACGAAGTCACCGTGAAGGAAATCAAGGAAGCCGTGCTTCCAGAACTCGACGACGAGTTCGCCGCCAAGCTCACCGGGGACAAGACCCTCGAAGAACTCAAGGACATCCTCCGCGAGCGCATGGGAGCCGAAAAACAACGGCAAATCGACGACATGAAGGTCAACCAGATCGTCGAACACTTCAACACCGCCGTGGACTTCGAACTCCCCGACGCCCTGCTTCGCCAGGAAACTCAGAGCCAGGCCGACTCCTTGGTTCAGCAAAGTGCCCAATCCGGACTTTCCCAGGACGAAATCCTTGCTCAGCGCGACGAAATCTTCGCCTCCGCCGGCGTTCAAGCCCGCACCAACCTGAAAACCAACTTCATTCTTCAGGAGATCGCACGGGCTGAAAACCTCTCAGTGAGCGACCAAGAACTCGTGGGACACCTCGCCCAAGTCGCCGCCAGCCGCAAAGAGAACCCGAAAAAGTTCATCAAGCAGTTGCAACGCGAAGGCCGCATCGCTGGCATCCGCAACTCCATGCTGGTGGGCAAGGCCATTGACTTCGTGCTCGAACACGCGAGCGTCGAGGAAATCCCGGCAGACCAGCCGGAAACCTCCGAAGCATGAATCACCCGACTTCCATCCCGCAGGCCGCGGGTCCCCGCGGCAGCTACTACGTTCCCGTCGTCGTCGAACAAGACGGTCGCGGCGAGCGTTCCTTCGACATCTATTCCCGACTGCTGAAGGACCGGATCATCTTCATCGGCACGCCGATCGATGATTTCGTCGCCAACTCGGTGATCGCGCAGCTCCTTTTCCTGCAAATGCAGGACCCGAAGAAGGACATTCACATCTACATCAACTCCCCTGGTGGCTCCGTCACCGCAGGCTTGGCGATGTACGACACCATGCAGTTCGTCACCTGTGACGTGAACACCTATTGCATCGGCATCGCCGCATCGATGGGCTCCGTCCTGCTTACCGCTGGCACCAAAGGCAAACGATTCTGCCTGCCCAACTCCCACGTGATGATCCACCAAGTCTCCGGCGGCGCCCAAGGCACCGCTTCCGACGTGGAGCGCACCATCGGGTTCATGTTCAACCTCAAGAAGCGCCTCAACGGCATTCTTGCGGAGCACACCGGACACACCGTGGAAGAGATCGAACGCGATAGCGACCGCGACAACTACATGTCCGCCGAAGAAGCCCGGGACTACGGCCTGGTCGACAAGGTCCTTGAGAGCCGCAAGCAGCTCCCCGATGCCGTGCAATCCGCCATGGATGCCACGGATGACGGAAAAAAGGACGACGCCTGATCCGTAACGCGCTAAACTTCCGGGGTGCCGTGGCGGGTCCGCGGCACCCTTTTTGCTTTCGGCACCACCGAAATAACCCCAAGAAACCCCGATTTCACTATGGCAAGAGCCTCCAACCTCACGATGTGCTCCTTCTGTGGCAAGAGTCACTCAGAAGTGAAAAAGCTCATCGCCGGCCCCGGAGTCTACATCTGCAACGAATGCGTCGATGTTTGCTCCAACATCCTGGAAAAAGAACTGCATGGCGGGGACAACGAAGCCCGCGGACAGCGTTCCACCGCTGCCGCCCGGCCACTGCTCTCTCCTGCAGAAATGCGCACTCGGCTGGATGACTTCGTCGTCGGTCAGGAAGTCGCCAAAAAGGTGCTCTCGGTCGCCGTCTACAACCATTACCAGCGCCTCCGCCAGGAAACCCTTCAGGATAGCGAATTCGATGGCGTCGAAATCGAGAAATCCAACGTTCTCCTGCTCGGCCCCACCGGTTCTGGCAAGACCCTGCTGGCCCGCACTCTGGCGCGCCTGCTGGATGTGCCATTCTGCATCGTCGATGCCACGACGCTGACCGAAGCCGGATACGTCGGCGAGGATGTCGAAAACATCATCCTGCGGCTTCTCCAAGCCTCCGACTTCGACGTTTCCCGTGCCGAGCGCGGCATCATCTACATCGATGAAATCGACAAAATCGGCCGCAAAACCGACAACGTGTCGATCACCCGGGACGTCTCCGGAGAAGGCGTCCAACAGGCCCTTCTCAAAATCCTCGAAGGCACCGTTTGCAATGTCCCACCCCAAGGAGGCCGCAAACACCCCCAACAGGAATACATCCAGATCAACACCGAGAAGATCCTCTTCATCTGCGGCGGCGCCTTCGTCGGACTTCCGGAAATCATCCAACGCCGCATGGGCCGGGCTTCCCTCGGTTTCCACGGCATTTCGGAAGCCAAGGAATCCTCCGAAAATCCGCTCGACCTCACTCAACCCGAGGACTTGCTCCACTTCGGCCTGATCCCCGAATTCATCGGCCGACTCCCGGTTATCACTTCGCTGCGCCAACTGACTGAAGACGAACTTGTTTCGATTCTCACCGAACCGAAAAACGCCCTCGTCAAACAATACGGCAAGCAGCTCGCCATGAATGGCGTGAAGCTGAAGGTCACCAAAGACGGCCTTCGTGCGCTTGCCGAAGAAGCCGTCAAGCGCGGCACCGGAGCCCGAGCCCTGCGCTCGATTTTCGAACGCCTGATGCTCGACGTGATGTATGAGGTGCCCTCGCGAGACGATGTCGAGTCCGTCACCATCAACGCCGCTGTGGTCGCCGGAGACAAGGCGCCCTTGGTGAGGAAGCGTCGCTCCGACAAAGACGCTGCCTGATCAAGCCGGTCCCGTCCCCTCAAAGGGCTCTCCGCACGCTTCCCACCTCGGGAAGCGTGCTTTTTTGTTCCCACGCGGAGAAAAACTCCCGTCGTTCATTTGCGCCCCGCACTCATCGGGTCTATTGTTAGGGTGGATCTTTTCCCGTCCTGTCATTCACCCATGTTCCGGCTGATTCCATTTCTTTTTCGCCGCCGCCCTGCCCGGACCCCGTCTGGCAGGCCACTGCGAGAAAGTGCAGCACCGAAGCTGGGTCTCGCCCTCTCATCGGGGGGAGCCCGTGGCCTCGCCCACGTCGGCGTGCTCCAAGTCCTTGAGGAAAACGACATCGAGATCGATGCCATCGCCGGCACCAGCATGGGCGCCTATGTCGGAGCCCTGTGGGCTGCCGGCTTCTCGGGAACGGAACTCGAAGAATTGGCCGCAGAACTTCATGATCGGCGTCAGCTCTGGAAACTCGCCGATCCGATCGTGCCTCCCATGAAGGGGCTCTTCCACGGCCTCAAAGCCAAGGCTCACCTCGCCCGTTCGCTGGGTGATCTCCGTTTTGAGGACCTCGAACGACGCCTTCTCGTCGTTGCCGCCGATATCGATACCAAGGAGCGGCTGGTGCTCCGAAGCGGCTCATTGGTCGATGCCGTTCACGCGTCGTGCGCCATGCCCGGCGTGATCGCGCCTGTGCGCCTCGGGCAGCATCGCTGTGTCGATGGGGGCGTGGTGGAACCCGTTCCTGTCGGCGCCCTTCAAAAATATGGAGGAGTCGATCGCATTCTCGCCGTCTCGGTCGTCCCAACTTTTTCCGATATCGAGTCCGGTTGGGCCAACGTCGGTGACGAACCCGTGCATCCGCCTCTCTGGCGCCGTGCGACCCGAGCCCTCAACCGCAATCTCAACCTGCTCGCTCCCGGCAATGTCATCGACACCTTCCGCCAGAGCATCCGCGCCGCCCAGATTCGCATGGCCCACGATTCCATTCACCGTGCTGACCTTTGCCTCCGCCCCGAGCACTTCTTCGCCACCTGGCATGATTACTCCCATTTCCGGAAATTCATCGATGCCGGGCGGGAGGTCGCCACCCGCCACCTTGAGGAGATCCGAGCCCTCACCCAAACCCATGAAACTCACCCATCACCCCAAGTGGTGGGAGACCGCGTCGCCTGACGAGATCGCCCATCAACAAAGCCGTCGACTCACCCCATATCTGCGGGACCGTGTCGTACCCTTTGTCGCCTACTATCGGCGGCAATTCAAAGAACTCGGTCTCGACCCTCGGGACATTCGCCGCATCGACGACCTCTCTCTCCTCCCTTTCACTCGCAAAAGCCACCTCGAGAACCCACGGGACTTTGTGGTCATCCCAGACGAGCACTCCCTCAAACGCCAAGGCTCCACCTTGCGCAAAGTTCTCCGCCACGGCCCACGGAATACCCAACAACGGCTGACCCGAGAACTCCGACCCATCCTTCTCACCAGCACCACCGGTCGGTCCGCCGCACCCGTTCCCTTTCTTTACACGCAGCACGATCTTGATCGCCTCGAGGAGAGTGGACGACGCCTGATGGAGCTTTGCCGCGCCGATGCCACCTGGCGTCACCTCAACGCCTTTCCTTTCGCTCCCCACCTGGCCTTCTGGCAGGCGCACTACGCCGGCATCGGCTACAACACCTTTGTCCTGTCCACCGGTGGCGGCAAATCCATGGGGACTGAGGGGAATCTTCGGCTGATCGACAAAATCCAGCCCGACACCCTGATCGCCATGCCCACCTTTCTCTATCACCTCCTTCAGGAGGCCCACGAAGAAGGTTCCCGGTGGACACAACTCCAACGCATCGTCCTCGGCGGCGAGAAAGTTCCCCAGGGTATGCGGCGAAAAATCATCTCCCTTTGCCAGCAACTGGGATCTCCTCAGGTTCGCATCCTCTCTACCTACGGATTTACAGAAGCCAAGGTTGCCTGGACCGAATGCCTGCCCCTCGAACCCGGTGCCGAGCCGTCAGGATTCCACATTTATCCCGATATGGGATTCATCGAAATCATCGATCCCGAGACCGGAGAACGCGTGCCCGATGGCCAACCCGGGGAAATCGTCTACACCCCCATCGATGCTAGGGGGACCATCGTACTTCGCTACCGCACCGGAGATCTCATCGAAGGTGGCCTCACCCAAGAACCTTGCCCCTACTGCGGAAGAACCTGCCCCCGCCTGATCGGCAAAATCTCCCGCGTCTCCGACATCCGGAGACTGCACATCGACAAACTCAAGGGCACACTCGTCGACTTCAATGCCCTCGAAAACCTCCTCGATGACACCGATGGACTCGGCGCTTGGCAAATTGAACTTCGCAAGAAGGACGACGATCCCCTGCAAACCGATCAGGTCCTGGTTCATGCGGTGACTCTCGATGGCACTTCAGAAGATCAACTTCGCGAACGGATCGAACACCGCATTCGCCAAACCACCGAGTTTTCACCCAACGCCGTCACCTTTCATTCTTGGGACGAAATGCGTCGGATCCAAGGCGTCGGCAAAGAACTCAAAGAGCAAAAGCTCGTCGATCACCGACCCAAGCCCCTTTGAACCCAGCATCGTAACTCTCGACTCACCGACCCATGGCACCCCTCTACATCCTCGCCGGCACCCGCACTCCATTTGCCCGCATGGGCACCGACTTGGAGGCGATGGACGCAGCCGACCTCGGCCGCCACGTCACCTCAGCCCTGCTCACCCGCACCGGCATTGATCCCGCTGAAATCAGCGAAGTCATTTTCGGCTGTGTCGCCCAGCCCGTCGACGCCGCCAATGTCGCCCGGGTGATTGCCCTCCGGGCGGGAATTCCCTTTCACGTTCCTGCCTCCACCGTGCACCGCAACTGTGCCTCAGGCACGGAAGCCGTGACCACCGCAGCCCAGCGCGCTGCCACAGGCCAAGGAGATCTGTTTCTCGTCGGCGGGACCGAAAGCATGTCCCAGATCCCCTTGCTCTTTCCCCATGCGGCCGCCACCAAACTAGCCCGCTTTCAGCACGCCCATTCGGCAGGGAAAAAGCTTGCCCGCCTGGCCTCCATCAAACCCCGCGATCTCAAGCCTCGCATCGGACTGCAACTCGGGCTCACCGACCCCTTCACCGGGAAACTCATGGGCGAAACCGCAGAACTCCTAGCTCTCGAATACGACATCTCCCGTAGCGAACAAGACGCATTTGCGGCCGAATCCCACCGCAAGGCACTGAACGCCCTCGATTCCTTCAAGCGGGAAATCTCCCCTGTCCCTGTTCATGGCCGCGCCATCACCTCCGACAACGGGATCCGGGACGACTCCACCCCCGATCGGCTCTCCCGATTGCGGCCCCTCTTCGATGCTCATACAGGCACCGTCACCGCCGGCAATAGCTCACAACTCACCGACGGCGCGGTCGCTCTCCTCGTCGGCACCGAGGCCGCCGCACAGCGTCTCGACCTTGAACCGCTCGGCCGTCTTAGCGCCTTTGCCTACGCTGGCTGCGATCCCGAACGCATGGGCCTCGGCCCCATTCCTGCCATCGAGCGCCTGCGTCAGCAGACCGGCCTTGAGGCCTCCCGTATCGACCTCGTCGAGCTCAATGAAGCCTTCGCCGCCCAGGCGCTTGCCGTCCTCAAGGAACTCGCCCACCCCAAACATTCCGACCGACCCCGATTCGAAATCCCACCAGAAAACCTCAATCGCCGCGGCGGAGCCATCGCCTTGGGCCACCCCGTCGGTGCCACCGGAGCCCGACTTCTGCTCACCGCGCTCGATCAACTCCATGAACTCCGCGCTCACCGCGCCCTGTGCACCCTTTGCATTGGTGGCGGCCAAGGCGCCGCCCTCCTCCTTGAACGCTAAGGCCCTCCCTTACCATGAATCTCTCACTCACCCATCTCCACGGCCTCGCGACCCTTACCTTGGATCGCCAAGGTTCGAGCGCCAATCTCCTGGATCGGGCCACACTTGAAGAACTTCGAGCAACCCTCGATACCCTCTCAAAGGACCACTCGGTAACGGGTCTCCTGGTACGCTCGGCGAAACCCACCATCTTCATTGCTGGCGCCAACCTTGATAAGCTCACGAACGCATCAGGCAGCGAACTCGCCGAACTCATTGACCTCGGACACCAAGTATTCAACCAACTCGCCGAGCTCGCCATCCCCACGGTTGCGGCCATTCATGGTGCCTGCGTCGGCGGCGGACTTGAACTTGCCCTCGCCTGCGATTGGCGCGTTGCGTCCGATTCGGCGAAGACCCGCATCGGCCTCCCCGAAACCCAACTCGGCATTCTCCCCGCCTGGGGCGGCTCCACCCGACTCCCCCGCCTCGTCGGACTCCCCACTGCTCTCCCACTCGTCCTCAGCGGAAAGCTCCTCAAAGCCACCAGCGCCCAGCGCAAAGGACTCGTGGACGCCGTGGCGCCCCTCCAGCGCCTCGAACCCCACGCCATCACTTTCCTGCAGAAAGGCAAACGCCCCCCCCATCATCACGCTGCCCTGCACCACCCCCTTTCCGTGGCGATCATTCGACGCAAGGCCCACGCCGACCTCCTCGAAAAGACCCGCGGGCACTATCCCGCACCTCTCTCCGCACTCGAGGTCATGTGCCGTGCCGTGAGTGGACCGATCGCGGCCTCCTTCGCTCGGGAAAAAGCCGCTCTGCTTCGCCTCGCAGCCCTTCCGGAAACCACCAGCCTGATGCGCCTCTTCCACCTCACCGAACGGGCCCGAAAACATTCCCTCGCCCATGCCGAACCTCACCCGATCGACCGCGTCGCCGTCATTGGCGCCGGAGTCATGGGTTCCGGCATTGCCTATTGGCTCAGCACCCGAGGTATCGAAGTGATTCTGCAGGATGTTTCCGACTCTGCACTCGCGCAGGGATACCAACGGCTGACCAAGAACTACGAGACCTCCCGTCGCAAACACATCCTCACCACCACCGAAGCCGCTCGCGGCCTGGATCGCATCCATCTGTCCTCCGGGAAGATCCCCTTGGATCGCTGCCAATTGATCATCGAGGCCGCCACCGAAAACCTCGATATCAAAAAGACCCTCTTCGCGGACCTTGCTTCTCGATCGCACCTCCACACCCTCCTCGCGACCAATACCTCCGCCCTCCCCTTGCGCGACCTCGCACCCTCCGTCACCCAACCCTCCCGCCTTGTCGGGCTCCACTTCTTCAATCCCGTTCATCGCATGCAACTCGTCGAGGTGGTCCGCACTCCCGACACCTCGGACGAGACCCTCGCCACCGCCGTGTCCTTCGTCCGCCGCATTGGCAAACTTCCCGTCGTCGTTCGCGACTCCCCAGGATTCCTCGTCAACCGCATCCTTCTCCCCTACCTCGTCGCCGCCGCAGAAGTGTTCGAAAAGGGAGGCAATCCCAAAGTCATCGATGACGCCATGCTGCAATACGGCATGCCGATGGGACCTCTTCGCCTCCTCGACGAGGTCGGGCTCGACGTCGCCCTGCATGTCGCGCGCACCCTCGCAGCCGCCTTTCCAGATCGCATGCAGATCCCCGCTGTAGTCGAAAAGTTGGTAGCCAGCGGCCATCTCGGCCGCAAATCCGGGGAAGGTTTTTACCGCTATGGGAAGGGGCACCCCGAGCCCTCGGAGACCGCCTTGCGTCTCCGCACGGGGACGGAGGCCGCCCCCCTGGCCCTCGCCACCCGATTCGCCTTCCTCATGGCCGACGAGGCCAAACGTTGCCTTCGCGAAGGCGTCGCCGAATCCGCCGATGACATCGACCTCGCGATGGTTCTGGGCACCGGCTTCCCTCCCTTCCGTGGCGGGCCCCTCTACGCCACTTCCGGAACTCCGACCCCACCCTTTCATCATGAGCACTCTCATTGACACCTCCCGCATGAACGAGGGCCAGCGAGCGGCACTTGAGCTTGCCGAGTCCTCACGCGATCCCCGCGAACTCACCGGCCTCGCCGCGTCCATCTTCAACGGCACGCCGGACTTCCGTCTTCTCTTTCCCTTTCCTGCGCAACCAGACAAGGACCGCGATGCGGGCGATGCGTTTCTCGGCCCTCTCCAGACTTTCCTTGAAACTCAAACCGATCCCGACCGCATCGACCGCGACGGGGAAATCCCTGACGAAGTCATCGACGGACTCGCCCAACTCGGCGCCTTCGGAATCAAGATTCCCACCCAGTACGGCGGCCTCGGACTTTCACAGACCAACTATTCTCGCGCTGCCAAGATCCTCGGCGGCCACTGTGGAAACCTCACAGCGCTGCTCTCTGCCCACCAATCCATCGGCCTTCCCCAACCTCTCCTTGTGTTCGGAACCGAGGCCCAAAAAAGGAAGTACCTTCCCCGCTGTGCTGCCGGCTCGATCTCTGCCTTCGCTCTCACCGAAAAAGATGTCGGCTCTGATCCCGCACGCATGAAAACCGAAGCCACCTTTGTCGGCGATGGCTGGGTGCTCAATGGCGAAAAACTCTGGTGCACCAATGTCCTCAAGGCCGATGCCCTGATCGTCATGGCCCGCACGCCGACCGCAGAAAAACCCCACGGCACCACAGCGTTTATCGTCGAAATGAATCAACCTGGCGTCGAGATCGTGACCCGCTGCCGATTCATGGGGCTCAAGGCCCTCTACAACGGCGTCGTCCGATTCACTCAGGTCAAAGTCCCCAATGAAAACGTCGTCGGAGGCGTCGGCAAGGGCCTCAAGGTGGCACTGACGACCCTCAATACCGGCCGGCTCACCCTTCCAGCCGCATGCTCCGGGATGCTCGAACGCTGCCTCTCGATCGCCCTCGAATGGTCCGGAACCCGCGAGCAATGGGGCCAAAAAATCGGCAATCATGCCGCCATCGGAGGAAAACTCGCCGACCTCGCTGCGGATGCCTTCGCCACGGAATCCCTCGTTCTCTTCACCTCTGCCCTCGTCGACCGCGAATCCTCGGCAGACATCCGCATGGAAGCCGCCATCGCCAAACTCTGGGGCACCGAAGCCGCCTGGCGTGGCATCGATGCCACCATGCAAATCAAAGGGGGGCGTGGTTATGAAACCGCTGACTCCCTCCACCACCGCGGGGAAAAGGCCGATCCCATCGAGCGCCCCCTGCGAGATTGCCGCATCAACACCATCTTCGAGGGCTCCACCGAGATCATGCACCTCTTCATCGCTCGCGAAGCCCTGGATCCTCACCTGCGACGGGGTGCGGCCGCCCTCGACACCCGCAAGTCGACCTCCGAGCGAGCCCGTGCCGCCGTCTCCGCGGGCCTTCACTACGCTGCGTGGTATCCGCTCAAATGGCTGCCACGGCCCCTGGCCTCCCGCCAGCTGCCCTCCGACCTCCACCCCCAACTGCGCCATTCCCTCCTCCAAACCGCCTCCCTCAGCCGCCGCCTCGCTCGCTCCATCTTCCACGCCATGGCCCACTTCGGCCCCAAGCTCGAAAGCCAGCAGCTTCTGCTAGGACGCCTCGTCGACACCGCTGCCGAACTCCTCGTCATGAGCCTATCCATCGCCCGCGCCCATCATCTCGGGGATTCCCGATCTCGCCAGATCGCTCACTACCTCTCTCGTCGCGGTGCCCACCGCTGCCACCAGTGGCTCGCCGGGAAAGACCCGGATCAAGTTCGCCTCCAGCTCGCTCGCTCCCTGCTCAGCGACCCTCCCTTACCCGGATTCCCTTGCAATCCCTCCCACCCTCGCGACGGTGCCACGCTATGAAGAGACTTCTGATTGTTGCCGACCTTGGACGCATGAAAGCCTACCGCATTTCCAAAGACGACGATGATCCTACCACCTCTCCCGCTTTTGAAGACCTCAAGGACATCGATCTCGAAAACCGCCATAGCCGCGTCTCGGACCGCTTCACCTACCAGGCCGGTCGCATGTCCCATGGACCCGGTGGCAACTCCGTAGGAGAACGCCATCGTGAACAGGCGGAAGTCGAAGGCAACCAACTCCTCGCCATCGCCGGGCATATCGACGCCGTCGCTCAAGGCGCGGACGAAACCATCTGCCTCGCCGCCCCCAAGACCATCCTTGCAAAACTTCGGGACTCCCTCTCAGCCGGTGTCCGCCAACGCATCGTCAAAGACCTACCCCTCGACTTGGTGAAAGTCCCCAAACGCGAACTCCTTCAGAGATTCGAGCTTGCCTGAGACCTCACCACTGGCGGGCGGAAGATTCTCCCTTTGCGTGGCCCAGACACCCGTGCAAGGCTGCGCCACTTCTCACTTCCGCCCGCCATGTTCAAAGTCCACCGCACCGGAAACCACCTCGACTTCACATTTGGGGGGCGTCTCGAAGCCTCCGAAATGAAGGAAGTGCTCGATGAATTCACCGCCCAAGCAGAAGGCATCGAGAACGGCACCATGCTCATCCGGATCGAGCATTTCGAAATGCCATCCCGCCAGGCCATCGCTCTCGAATTTGCCCGCCTTCCGAAAATGCTGGGTATTCTGCGACGTTTCCGCCGCGCCGCGGTGGTCGCCGATGAAACTTGGATCCGCCGCATCAGCCAGTGGGAAAGCATGCTCATCCCCGGACTCGAAATCCAGAGCTTCCCTCCCGGCGAAGAAACCGCCGCCAGCACCTGGCTCACTCGCCCCTGATCGCCATGACCCAAGTCATCGACTCGCCCGAACGGCAACGCTTCGAGCTCACCGAACGAGGCCTTCTCGCCTTCGCCACCTATCGACTGGACGGCGATCTCCTCATCCTCCCTCACGTCGAGGCCCACCCCGATTTGCGCGGTCAAGGAACCGCCGGGCGTCTCATGGAAGGGGTTGTCGCCCATGCCAAAGCCCGCCAACTCCAGATTCGACCCGTATGCGGCTATGCTGTCGCCTGGCTCCAACGCCACCCGGAACACCGCGATCTCGTCGCCTCCTGATCTCACTTCTGCCTCGGCTCCTCCCCGCGTTTCGCCCACCTTTCCCTCGTGAAACTGCTGCTTCTGTTAGCCCTCTCCGCTCCACTGCTTGCTGCCAGCCCGCCCGACCCAGAAGAAGCCGCCTATCCCGCTATCGAACGCTTCATCGAAGTCCTTGAACAGGTTCGTCAGCGCCATCCCGACGTCGACAAACTGGCCTACGATCGCCTCGTCAACCACGCCCTTGAGGGCATGCTGGCCTCTCTCGACCCCCATTCCTCCTTCATCCACCCGGAAATGGCGGCCCTACTCAAGGCCCATCCCGACCTCGACCCCTTCCTGCCCTCGCTGGGCATTACCCTCGGCTGGAGAGACGATGGAACCTACCTCGCCAATGTCTTGCCTGGATCCGCCGCCGCCGAACTCCTCCCCGGCTCCTCCCTCCTTGAGATCGACGGACGTCCCACTTCCCAACTCGAACCCGCCGAAATCCTTTCCGCTCTCCACTCCCCTCCCGGAACCCCCGTCATCCTGCGCCTCAAATCCCCTGCCGACCCACGACCCCAGGAAATCGCCCTCACCCATCGCCTCGTCGCCACCCGAGCCCTGGCCGATTCGCACCTCCAAGCAGACGGCACCACCGGCTACCTCCGTCTCGCCGAATTCGCGACCACCGCCTCTCATGAAATCGAAACCGCCCTTGATGATCTCGAAGATGCCGGCATGAAACGGCTCCTCCTCGACCTCCGAGGCAACCCCGGCGGATCCCTCTCCACCACCGTCGAAATCCTCGGACTATTCCTTCCCCCCGATACCGCGGTCGTCACCACCCGCGGACGCGACGATTCCGCCACCGAAACCCTTCGCACCCCCACCCGACAACGTCGTCATCGCGACTACCCGATCGCCGTCCTCATCGATCGCATGTCAGCTTCCGCCTCCGAACTCACCGCAGGCGCCCTCCAAGACCTCAAGCGCGCCACCGTGGTTGGAGAAATCTCTTACGGCAAAGGCTCCGTCCAAAACATCATCCCCATGGGCGGGAATACCGCCCTGCGCCTCACCATTGCCACCTATCACACCCCCAGTGGCCGCACTCCTCACCTCGCCGGCATCACCCCCGATCTCCCCGTCGAAACCGACGCCACTCAGCGCGAGAACATCCGCCTCTCCTTCCACCCCGACTCCCTCACGCCCGAGCAAACACAACGACTTGCCGGCTGGACCGACCCCGTCATCCAAGCCGCCACCCAACACCTCCTCGAGAATCCCTGATCAGATCCCGGCTCTGAACTCTTGCCACCCCTCACCCAGACGCGGAACATCGCCGCCACGTGCCGCTCGTCCTCGCCATCGAAAGCTCCTGCGATGAAACCGCTGTCGCCCTCCTTCAGGGCGAACCCGGCCAACCCGCGCACATCCTCGCCTCTGAGATCGCCAGCCAGATCGAACTCCATCGCGTCTATGGCGGCGTCGTTCCCGAGCTCGCCTCCCGCAATCACTCCCTGCACCTCCGCCCCCTCGTCGAACAGGCCCTTTCCCATGCGGGAGTCCGCCTCGCAGAGATTGACACCTTTGCCGCCACCTCTGGCCCCGGCCTTGCCTCCTCCCTCCTCATCGGGGCAACAGCGGCCAAAGCCCTCGCCGCCGCCGCCCGAAGACCCTTCATCGCCATCAATCACCTCGAAGGCCACCTCCTCTCCCCTTTCGTGGAACTCGGGCACGTCCCTCCCCACCTCGCCCTCATCGTCTCCGGCGGCCATACCCTGCTCCTCGATGTCGCGGGCCCAGGTCGCTACCAAAAGCTAGGCTCCACCCGCGACGATGCAGCGGGAGAGGCCTTCGACAAAGTCGCCAAAATGCTTGGCCTCCCCTATCCTGGCGGCCCGGAGATCGAGAAAGCCGCCGCCACCGGCAACCCAGCCGCTTTTGATTTCCCGCGGTCCATGATGAAGGAACCCGGCTTCGATTTCTCCTTCTCCGGCCTCAAAACCGCCGTGCTCTACACCCTCACCGATCGCCAACCGGCCACGGGCCAGGTCCAAATCGGTGACCTCCCCGACCTTTGCGCCAGCTTTCAACAGGCCGTCATCGACGTCCTCCTCCGCAAATCGCTTGCCGCTGCCCGTCATGCCGGGCGTCAAACTCTCGCCCTTTCCGGTGGGGTCTCCCTCAACCGCACCCTCCGCGGCCAATTCGAACAGGCCTGCCTTCAGGAAGACCTCGCCCTTCATACCGCATCCCCGGGGCTCTGCACCGACAATGCTGCCATGATTGGCTTCGCCGGCCTTCTCCGCACCTTCGAAAATCGCTTCTCGCCACTCGATTCCCCCATCGATCCCAACCTACCCCTCACCCTGGCCTGATTTTTCCTTGGCGCTCTTCCGCTCAATCCGCTCCCCTCTTCCGCGAATGGCTTATCGGACCATCATCTTCGACTTCGACGGCACCCTGGCAGACACCCTTGAGGAGAGCCGGCGGATCTATAACGAACTGGCGGAAGGCATGGGCCTCCGCCAGGTCTCTGCCGAACAACTCCCCGGATTGCGCCACTTCTCTCTGCGCGAACTCCTCAGTCACCTCGACATTCCCAAACGACGGGTGCCTGGATTGATCGCACGCGGAACCACCTTGATGCGAGCCAACATCATGCAACTCCCCCTCATTGAGGGCATTGGCGAAGTCCTTCCCATCCTGCGCAGCCGTTGCGATTCCTTTGGCATCCTCACCTCCAATGCCCCCACCAACGTCGATCTTTTCCTGCGCGCCCACGGATTGCGCGAACATTTCGACTTCATCTCCTCCACCTCCAAACTCACCGGAAAGGCCAAACACCTCCGCGCCATCCGCAAAACTTTTTCACTCGAGTCCGACGAAATGCTTTATGTCGGAGATGAAATTCGAGATCTCAAAGCTTCTCGAAAAGCCGGCATTCCTGTCGCTGCCGTCACTTGGGGATTCAACTCCACCGAGGCCCTCGCCGCCGAGAACCCCACTCACTTGATCTCCCAGCCCGAGGAACTCCTGCAACTTCACTCCTGATCCGCCATGACCGACCAACCTTCTCCCTCCCCCGAAGAGGCCACTCACTCGTCAGCCGCCGATTCCTCGACTCCTGACACCTCTTCCGCCGAACCTTCGGCCACCAAAACCGTCTCCCCGGGTTGGGCCATCGCTGCCTTCATCATCATCACTCTCCTCGGAGTTCTGCTCTTCCAAAACCTCATGAAACCCGGCCTCCCCGCCGGGAAAAACTCTGAAAGCCCCGGTATGGCATCCCTCAAGGCGGATATCGAAACCCGCCGCGCCGAGCTCAATCGCACCCGCGTTTCCCTGGGACTCGAACCGATCGCCTCCAGCAACATGGCGGAAACCGCCGATGAGGTCGCCGCCCGCTTGCGCAGCGATGCCAGCACCCTCTCCGCCCTCGCCTCCAGCTTCGAGGAACTCATCCAGAAAAAAGAGCTCGAACTCGATGGCGTGCGCCAGGAGAGCGTCAAAGCCCTGCAGGACCAAAAGCGCCTCCGGGAATTGCTGGACCGCACCAAGCACGACCTCGACACCGCCCTGATCGACGCCTCACTCGCCACTACCCTCAAGAACGACCTCGACCAAGCGAAGGCCCGCATCGTCGCCCTCAGCCAACAACTCGCCGATTCCCAATCCGCTCCCGGTGACCTTCAGGCCCGACTCGACACCGCCGAATCCGAGAACACTCAGCTTCGCCAGCGAGTGGCGGATCTCACCAAACAACTTGAAGAGGCCACCATCTTCGCTGCCACCGAGTCCGAGATTCGCAAAGAAGCCGTCCAACTCTATCAGGCTCTGCTCACCCTCGAAGGCAAGCCCGACTCCGAAATCTCCACCGCTTACAGCCGCTTCGGCGCCAAGCTGGGCGCCAATGTCATGCGCACTTGCACCTTTGCCACCGGTTCCTCCGAAGTCGATGCAGAGCTCCAGCAAGAACTCCCTCGCATCGCGCAGGAAGCCCCGGAAGGCGCCATGCTTTTCGTGGTCGGCTACGCCTCGGAAACCGGAAATGTCGATGCCAACCGCACCCTTTCCTCCGATCGTGCCACCGCCGTGGCCGTGCTTCTGGACGAAGCCAAACGCCCCGGCCAAAAGGTTCAGGCCGCCTACCTTGGGCAAACCGATCGATTCTCCTCCGGCATCCCTGAACGCAACCAGATTGTCGAGATTTGGGAAATCGCTCCCGCCGGTCCGTAAGCCGGATCGATGCCTCGATTTCCCCCCCGAAGGCGCGACTCCCCACTGAGGGTGAGACCCCTTCCCTGAAGTTCCGGCGGCCAGGATTCCGATTGGAGTCCCATGCCGCCGGCCTGCTTTCCCTTTCACGCCTCCTCAGGATTCCCGAAGAAATGCCGGGAATCCCTTGATTCTACTTCTCCTTGCGACTCCGCAAGCCCCCGGAAATCCCTCGCACTGCCAAGGGCTGGACGCCACCTACCCACGCGATTTCCAGCTTGCCAGGAAGCCCAAAAAGCCCTTTCCGCGCCGAATTTTGCCCGATTCTTGACCTCGGGTATCTACGTGTGCCTTCCGCACCCTCCGTTTCACCAGGCCCCGTCTCTCCACCGCTCCGCTAAGGCCGCTCCGCTGGCACTTCCTCCCTCCTCGGCCTTCTCCCCTTCCGGTGGGCGATTTCCACCTGACCCCATCCGCTCCGCTGCGGTCACGGGATCTCCCACAACCACGGAGAAATCGGGCCGTGCCATCAAGCTCTGCGGACTATTCGC
Organism: Haloferula luteola; assembly: GCF_014201715.1. Classification (GTDB taxonomy): domain Bacteria; phylum Verrucomicrobiota; class Verrucomicrobiia; order Verrucomicrobiales; family Akkermansiaceae; genus Haloferula; species Haloferula luteola. The sequence goes on along the minus strand of NZ_JACHFD010000005.1, from coordinate 22,190 downwards.
CCCTGTCGCTTCTCAACGACCCTCAGCTTTCAGGCATTCGAATCCTTTCGAGAAACTCTAATTCAAACACCAATAATACATCTTCCCATTAGATGATATTAACTAAGTTTAAGTTTAACTTTAATCTAGACCGAAACATGAACCAACCATACTTCCAACAGCCGCACACACCCACATCCATGAAACGTTTTCTCTTTGCCTTGATTGCATTGGGGGCGGCACCCTGCCTGTTTGGCAACCCCGCTCAGTCGGTCTCCACTTTTCCCGATCTCCTCAGCGCCAGCCCACAGGGCTGGAATGCCTCTGCCGGCTGGGCACCGGCCCGCATGAATGACGTCAACTACTCTGCTTCGACCACCGGCTACGCCTATCCCGAACCTCGCAAGCCCGTCCGATTGTTCCTGATCGACACCGCCGTCGACAACTCCACCAACTGGTTTGGAGGCAACCCAAACCTTTATTTCGAGTTCTATCAATCCACCTACGAAAGCAACTCGACCAGTCCAACCACTGGGCACGGCACGAAGATGCTTTCCATCATTGCCGGGCCGCAGGCCGGTATCGCACCGGGAACCCCGATTCACGTCGTCAACTACAACATCGCTTACGGCCAAACCGTTCCCAGCCTCACCGACATCGGCAGCGCCATCTATGACGCCATTGACTATCAAGATGCACACCCGGGGATGCCGGCAGTCATCTGCTGCGCCCTCGGCTCGGAAGTCGCGGGCCAAAGCTACATGGTCAACGCCGCCATTGCCGAAGCCGTCAACAGTGGCATCACGGTCATCTTCTCTGCCGGCAACCAGAACGCCACTGCTGCCAACTACTCCCCATCCTCCAACGGAACCCTCGCTGGGGCCATCTGCGTCGGCGCCAGCACTTCAAGCAATACCCGGCTTTCCGCCTCCAACTACGGAACCGCCGTCGACTTCTATTGCCCCGGTCAAAATGTTCTCTGCTACGATCCGGCGAACAAAACTGCCGGGCAGGGAACTCCCATGAGTGGCACCAGCCCTGCCACCGCCATCGCCACCGGCGCTGCCATTCTAGAGCTTTCCGCCAATCCAACGACCACTCCGGCCCAGTTGGAAACGCTGCTGAAGTCCCGCCTTGCCGCCAAGGCCGTCTCCATCCTCCAGATCCCGGTGCCCGATGACATCGACGGCGACGGCTCTCCGAATGCCATCGAAGCTTTCTTCGGCACCAACTGGGCCTCCCGCTCCAGTGTTCCGGCCGGCATGAAGCTCCAGCACAATGCCTCCTCCACCACGATCGAGTTCACGGTGGCCAATGGCATCCTCAGCACGACGGACTCCTCCAAGCTCGCCGCTGGTGGCTACTGGAGGGTTCTGAAGCAAGGCGCCAACGACACCTGGTCGCCAGCCCCATCTGGCCCCATCGTTTTGGGCACCTCGGCCAATGGCAAAACGCCCGTGTCGATCACCTTTCCTGATACCGACACCTCTGCTTCTTACCGCCTGGAAATCGAATTCAACTGATTCACGCCGCCTTCCCCCGCGGTGTTCCCCCAAAGCCGAAGCCCTTCCCGGGCTTCGGCTTTTGTCGTTTTCCAATGTCGGTGCCTGATGTGCCCCCCCGGATCTGGGGGAGTTCGAACGCCTCCACTGACTCACCTTGAGGGACATTCTTCCATCCCCATTCCCGGGGCACCTGCATGACCTGATTTTTAGCCCCCTTGATGGCGCAATTCCCCATGGGAAGTTTTTCGACAAAACTTGACCTTCAAGACAACCCATCCCCTAAATCCAAAACATTAAGTGACTGATTTTCAGATTTTTGCAATATTCAGGACTGTTGGCCTATCCATCCTGCGTGATTGCCCCTATTCCCGAACCTGCTGATGCCCGCCTTTCCTTCAGGTCTTATGTCATCACGCCTATGCCAGATTTTTGTCCTGGCAGGGTTGTGTTTGGCACTCGCTAGCGGGCGCGCGGCGGGACAAGAGATCGATCTGAGCCGTCCGGCGGAAGCCGAGCCCGGCCTTGAGGAATTGGTTCGTGAGTGGCGCGCAGAGCGCCAATCTCGGCCGAGTTCCGATGCGTCCCTCGCCCTCGGAGGAAGCCTCCATGCCTTGGGCGTGGTGAAACGAAAATTGGGGAAGACCGATGAGGCCCTGGATGCCCTCACCGAGGCCTGCCAAATCCTTGAGTCGGCACCTCCAGCCCAGCGGGCCAACGCTCAGGAGGCCCTCGCTCTCACCCTCCAGGATGCCGGCCGCTTGCCCGAGGCGGAAACCCTGCTCCGCCAGCTGGTCTCCCAACGCCGAACTGCTGGAGAGCCTGGCGAACTTGCCCATTCCCTCGACCACCTTGCCATGAACCGCTTGGTGTCAGGCGACTACGAAGCCGTCCTGCCGCTGATCGAAGAAGCTCTTCAGGTCACACCTGAAGACTCCGTGGCTGACCGAGCTCAAATGCTGGGCCACCTCAGCCGCTACTATCACACCCTCGGCAGCCACGCCCGTTCCGTCGAAACCATCGATCAGGCTCTCCAAATCGACTTCCATGACCACGAACTCCGACTCTCTCTCCGCTCCCAACGCGCCCTGAGCCTCCTTCGGCTCGGCAACGTCGAGGATGCCATCGATGAGTTTCACAACATCTCAGCCGACGCCCTGGAGTATTTCGCCGATCGCCCCGCCCTTTCGGTTCCCTACATCAACAACCTCGGCAACCTTGCGCTCGAATTGGGCAATCCCAAGGAAGCCGCCGAAGCCTTCCGCTACGCCATCGAAATCCTCGAAACCGAGGTCGGCGCGGACCATCCCGGCCTGATCACCCCTCTCAACAACCTCGGCGTTGCTCTCACTCGCGATGGAGAACTCACGGAGGCACGCAGTGCTCTGGAACGCTGTCTCGAACTCCAAAACCGGCACCTCGACCCCGTCCACCTCCGCGTCGCCGAAACCCGCCGCAATCTCGCCTTCGTCTATCTCCATTTGGATGATCCTCGTGCCCTGGAGATGGTCGACGGCACGACGAAAATCGGCCTTCAACTTCTCGAAAAGCTCGTCCACAACGGCACCGAGCGCGAGCGCCTCAATTTCCTGGCTCGCTTCGATCCGGTCTCCCTCCCCTGCGCCACCGGGGACCCTCAACGCATCGCGACCACCCTGATTGCTTCCAAGGGTCGTCTGCTGGATGCCCTCCTCGGCGATACCTCTACCAAGCTTCCCACCACCGCCGTCGTCTCCTCGACTCTCCCCCCCGATGGGGCCTTCGTCGACGTCTGCCGTTACCTTCCGGATGAACCTCTCGTTTCGCCACGCTTCGGCTGCGTCCTCTACCTGCCCGGTCGCGATCCCGAGTGGATTCCCCTAGGAACGGAGGAATCGGCCTTGAGGTGGCTTTCCGCTCTCAGGGGACGCCTCCAATGGCAGGGCGATCACCTCGCCGGGCTCGACACACCCCCACCGACTCTCAAGCTCCGAACCATTCTTCGGGAACTCGAACGAGAATTCTGGGCACCTCTTGCCGCCCATTTGCCCCCCGATGTTCACCACATCGCCTGGTCTCCCGATGGGGCACTCCACTTCCTCCCCTTGGCCGCGCTCCTGGATGCCGATGGCACTCCGCTCTGCCATCGATACCTGCAAATCACCACCGTGGGGAACGCCCGAGACCTCCTCAAACCCCGCACACGACAGAGCCTTTCCGCCAGCCCTTGGGAGGTCGTCACCGTCTCTCATTTCCCAAAACCGGCGGGGGCCGAAGAAGCGGAATCCCCGCTGCTTCGCACTCTGGGCTCCCTCGACGACATGCCAGGCACCGACAAGGAGTCACGCATGCTTCGCAAGCTGGCCCCACGCGGTTCCAAGTTCCTGCAAAATGAGGAAGCCACCGAGCCCAGCTTGCGCCAACTCACCCCATCACCAGCGGTTCTTCATCTGGGATGTCACGCATTCTATCTCGCCGATTCCGTTCAAAACTCCGGCATCACCCTCGACTTCGATGATCATGCTGATCTGCTGTTTGCCGGGGGGTTGGTCCTCTACCGCGGAGCGATGAGATCGCCTTCCGATCCTCCCGTTAGCCCCGAGGACGATCTCCTTTTTCCCGCGGAAATCGCTCGCCTACCCCTTAGCCAAACCCGCTTGGTGACCCTCTCCTCCTGCGATTCCGGCAATGGCACCCCCGTTTCCGGGGAAGGCCTGCTTGGGCTGCGACGCTCATTCCACCTCGCAGGAGCCCGCGAAGTCGCCGTCGCCCTGTGGCCCGTTTCCGATCGCTCAACGCCGGACTTCATGCACGACTTCTACCAGCGTGCTCTCGAGTCCGGGCGCCCGGCCCAGTCACTCTGGGAAACCCAACGAGATCAGATCCCGAACGCTTCGGATCCTGGTTTCGATCTCGCGATCCTCCGTTTTGCACCGTTCATCCTGAGCCAATCGGGACCCTTGCTCAGCGGCCCCAGCATTCCCTTGCCACCACCGCGCCCGCTTTGGCCCATGATCCTCGGATCCCTGTTCGTTCCCCTGATTACCGGGTTCTGGCTTGTCCGGAGATCGAATATTAACAAGACTAAGCAAGTTTGTACCCGAAAAGCTCCCACACCCGGAGCGATGCAACCAATGTCCCATTCTCATCCTCAATGAGTGATCCGTTTTCACACCCAGACGGAGTCACCCAAGACACTCTCCGGCGTTGCTGGGAGGCCTGTTGGGCTCGAGCACGACGCCCCGTCGAAGGCATCCTGCTCCCCAACGATCAAGCCACTCACATCGCCGAACGCGCGCTTCGCAACGCCTCGCTTTCCTTCAAAACCTTTCCTGGCGAAGGTCCCTTCTTGGCCACCGCCCTCGAAGAAACCGCTCGCGCGGCCCGAGAGGGCGTGGCGCTCCAACGCCGCGACCACCGAGATCCCCAGCTCCATCACGATCCCGGAGACAGCCGCTACGAGCGGAATCTCAACCTTGACCGCCTCCAACGACGCGATGCGGAGCGCGGGTTCCACGACCGCGAATGGAACGACTTGCCTCCGGTACTACGCCCCCTCGCCCTTCATACCCTCTCCCGCAAGGGCATTCGCGGACCCGATGCCGACGAGGTATTCAACGACAGCCTACTTGAACTCGCCCGCGAACGCAACGACGGCGGCGCTCCGATCCTCGATCTCACGGTCTTCGAAGAACTGATCCCGCTGCACACCCGCATCACCGGGTTTCGAGCCATCGACTGGATGCGGAAAAAGTCCGCCCAGAAAAACCGGCCCAACGCCGGAGAAAGCTTCGATGCCCTCACTGACGACCCCGACCATCGCAAGCAATTCGAGGATCCGAATTCCGACCCCGACCAAGCGACCTTCGAACGCATCTATTCCGAATGCCGCGAAGACCTCACCGACCTCGAGTGGGACTTGATCTATTCCCTATATGTGGCCCAGTCCGCACCTGTACAGGATTTGTTAGCCGATGATGCCTTCTGCCGCCGTCACGGCATCCGCACCACCGCCTCCCCCTCGACCAAACGCCGCGAGCTGTTAGCCAAGGCCGAAGAAGCCCTCGGTAAAATCAGAAAATCGTTCCAAGTTTGAAAAAAAACTGAACCCTTACCGATTGGAAGGAGAGACATGGAATTTGAACCCCAAACCCAGCAAGACCCACTCAAGCATATGCTGGGCAACAGCCTTCGATTGCGGACGGATGATCCGGCCCCTCCGATGCCTGCCCAACTCTGCTCGGATCTGCAGGCGCATTTTGCTCCTGCTCAGGCTGCACCGGTGGCCGCTGTCACTTCCCGCTCCTGGTGGGCTCGCGTGACCACGGCGTTCTCCCATCCGGGTTGGGCTGCTTCCGCTGTGGCGGTGGTGGCTCTGGGCGTGCTCGGGCCTCAATTCCTCCACCCATCAGAACCCGCCGCGGAATCCTTCCGGGGTGAAGGCGGGGGAGAGGTGGCCTCCATCCCGGTTCTCCTCGTCGGGGGCCCGGATTCCGCGATGCTCCAGCTGACCGAAGCTGGAGATCTGGAAGCTCGATCCCTGAAAAGCCTCGCCAGCGCCGAAGCCGCTGCAGCGGAAGGCAATCCGAAGGTGATCGTCGATTTCACCGAGGGACGCATCCAAGCAATCGCCGCCGATGGCCGCGTGGTGCATGAAAGCCCCCTTCCAACAGATGCTTCGCAGCTTTCCATCTCGATCGCCGATGCCGTGAGTCGGTTGTAAGGCGCAGGGATCCCATTTCGTCATCCAAACTTTTCTGGAAATCATGGACGCGGGCCTCAGCCCGCGTTCACTGTATCGGCATGCCACGTCTCGCGCTGCTCCAGTCCCGGGCCTTCGCCACCAAAGAGGAAGCCCTCGAAAAACACATCGAGTTGATCCGCCAAGCCTCCGAAAATGGAGCGCAAATCGTGGTCACTCAGGAACTCTTCCTCACCCCGTACTTCTGCACCGTCGAGGACCCCGCGCTCTTTGATCTGGCCGATCCCCTGCCCTGTCCCGCCAGCGACCGCCTCGGAGATCTTGCCCGCGAACTTGGGGTCGTGATCGTTTCTTCATGGTTCGAACACCGGGGCCCGGGACTCTATCACAACACCGCCATCGTCCACGATGCCGATGGCCAACAACTCGGGATCTATCGGAAATCCCATATCCCTCAAGATCCCGCCTTCGAGGAAAAATTCTACTTCACTCCCGGCGATACCGGTTGGCCCGTTTGGGAAACGCGCTTCGGGCCTCTCGGCGTCCTCGTTTGCTGGGACCAATGGTATCCCGAAGCCGCTCGGCTGATGGCTTTAGGCGGTGCCCAGATCCTTCTCTATCCGACGGCCATCGGTTGGCTTCCCGAGGAAAAGGAGGCCCTTGGAGAAGCCCAACATTGCGCCTGGGAAACCGTCCAGCGTGGTCACGCCGTCGCCAATGGCTGCTACCTCGCCGCCGTCAATCGCGTGGGAACCGAAGGGGATAGCGAATTCTGGGGGCGCTCGTTTGTGGTCAACCCCTACGGTCAACTCGTCGCCAAGGCCACCACCGACCAAGAAGAAATCCTCTATCACGACCTCGACTTCTCCGCCGTGGAAGACTTCCGAAGGATCTGGCCGTTTTTCCGTGATCGCAGGATTGATGCCTATGGCGACATCACCTCGCGCTGGCGCAGCTAGAAATCCCGGCCTATCTTGCGAAATGAGGGTCATCGCATTTGCCGCTGTGCTGCTTCCCATTTCGGTCAGCGCCATCACTGTGGAGCTGGACTATCGCTACGATACCAACGGCTTTTTTGACCAACCCGGGGCCCGGGAAGCCATGCGTGCGGTGGCCGATCATTTCGAGGCCCTCTTGCACGATTCGCTCTCCGCCATCCAATCGACCGGCTCCAACAACTGGATCCCTCGATTCTTTCACCCCGCCACGGGCGACTACTACACCGCCTCTGAATTGCAGAACATGGTGGTACCAGCGGACACTCTGATCGTGTTTCCCGGAGGTCGCTCCCTCGCAGGAGGCACCGTAGGTCAGGGCGGCCCGGGAGGCTTCAGCGCATCCGGCAACCAAACATGGTTCGATCTCGTCCGGTTCCGCGGCCAAACCGGTGCCACCCTTGCCTCCAGCACCTCCACAGATTTTGGCCCGTGGGGCGGCTCCATCACCTTTGATACCGACGAAACCTGGAACTTCGACATCCAGGGCCGCCCTGCGAACAGTCAGATCGACTTCGTCTCCATCGCTCTTCACGAGATGTCGCACCTCCTCGGATTCGGAACTGCTGCGTCCTTCGATCACTACATCTCCGGAACGACCTTCACTGGCCCCGCCAGCTCCGCCGTGTGGGGAGGAGCCGCACCCCTCGATTCTGGTTTAGGGCATTGGCGAAACGACGGAGCATGTGCCTACCCACTCGGATATGTCCCCAGCAACCCTGACAACGTCCTCTCGCTCACCTGCCAGAGTTTTGGGCGCCCCCATGCTGAAGATCAGATCGCCATCATGGACCCTGGGTCCTGCACCATCCCCTCAATCACCTATCTCCAGGTTCTGACGGATCTCGACCTTGCGGGCCTGCGAGATGTCGGTTGGGAAGTTTCCCCGCCCCCTCGACTCAACGCCCCCCAACTTGCACCGCTCGCCAGTTCCCTCTCATGGCCCACCACGAGCGGGATCAGCTACCGGCTCCGCCGATCAATAGATCTGATCTCCTGGACCACCCTCACCGGTCCCACGCCAGGGAACGGTGACATCGCTACCTACCAGGACTCAAACGCGCCCACCGATCGCGCCTTCTACCAATTGGAAACCTCGCTTCCCACAACCGCGCCCTCCTTCACGAGTCCCCCACCTCCCGAGGTTACCGAGGGAATCCTGATCGTCCATCCCCGCATCGTCGATGCCTGCGGCACCTGCCCATGCTGCGATTCGGAAGATTGACCCCCGGCCCTCTTCGACTCCAGCTTCCCGGCATGCCCACCGCTGCAGAAGAAGGATTCGCCATGCCCCCCGAATGGTCCGCCCAGGAAGCCATTTGGATCTCATGGCCCGTCGACGATCCTCGCCACTGGGGTGGACAAAAACGCGAAATCATTCTCGACCGCTTTGTTGTCTTGGCCGCCGCCATCAGCCGCTTTGAAATCGTCCGGATCAATGCCATTCCTGGCACCGAGGATGAAATTCGCGAGCGCTGTCTCCGCGCCAAAGCAGTCCCCGAAAGACTCGAAATCTTCCCCCACCTTCACAACGATGTCTGGTGCCGCGATCATGGCCCCATCTTCCTCAAACACCGCGAATCCGGGAACCTGGCGATCAGCGACTGGGAATTCAACGCCTGGGGAGGAAAGTTCGCTCCATGGGATGCCGACAACTCCATCCCTTCCCAGATTTCCCAACAACTTCGCCTGCCAAGCTACACCGGCGGCATGATCCTCGAAGGTGGCGCCATCGAAATCAATGGTTGCGACCAACTCCTCACCACCGAAGCCGTCCTTCTCAATCCCAACCGCAACCCTCATCTCAACCGGGAGCAAATCGAGCAGAAGCTCTGCCAAACCCTCGGAGTGAAAGAAGTGCTCTGGTTAGAAAAAGGCATCGAAGGCGATGACACCGATGGCCACATCGATGACCTCGCCCGGTTTTGCGCAGACGACCTCATCGCGGTCTGCGTCGATCGAGACCCCAGCTCCCCCAATCACCGCGTTCTCGACGCCAATCTTCATCGCCTCCGCGAATTCCGCACTCCCTCTGGTCGCCCGTTTGAGCTGGTGGAAATCCCCATGCCCGCAGCCTGTGAAGTCCCCGGATGGCGACTTCCCATCCTCCCCGCCTCTTACGTCAATTTCCTCATCGTCAATGGCGGCCTGCTTGTTCCGACCTTCCGGCAAGGTCGCAACGACGATCGTGCCCTCGGCACCCTCCGCGAACTCTTTCCCGACCGTGAAGTCGTCGGCATCGATTGCCTCGACCTCGTGGAAGAGGGCGGGACCCTCCACTGCCTCACCCAACAGCAGCCCGCCTGAGCGAACTCATTCGAAGCCCATCACTTCGAGAGTCCCATCCTCCCGAACCAGCGTGAATTGCCCGCCCGCACGACGGGCCATTTCCTGCATCGGCTTTTCGGCTTTCGGCTCCATCAGGGCCACCGTGTTGATCACCGTTCCCTTCCGCTTCGCCTTGCGGGCAAGGTCGCGGGCGATTCCCATCATGTCTCCACTGATCGCACCGTCGGTCATGAAAAAGATCACCTCCGGCGCCGGATCGAGCCCAAGCGCCCATTCGATCGGATTCTCCCAACCCCCGCCATACGCCAAGCGTGACCCGCGAACTTCAGCGAGCGCTTGTTTCACCGTAGAGGCGGACGCCTCCCGCCAATGGATCTCCTGTTCCCGCCCTTGGGCTTCCCACTTCCCTCCGCCGACATACTCCCACCGGAAACTCTCGTCACCCACCGTCACGACCCCTTCTCGCGGAGGATTCTTGTCTTCCATCTCCACCGATGATCCCGCGATCCACACCGGACCGGCAAAGAACACCAATTGGAACAAGCTCCCCTCCGCCAAGGCTTCCAGGGATTTCGACAATTCGCTTCGCATCAACTTTTCGCGTTGGCCTCGCATCGACCCGGAGAAGTCGATCAAGTAGCACACCCGATGGGCACTCGTCTTCTGCTGGAAAAAAGTCGCTCCCATCTCACCCTCATCCATTCCTTGCCCCCCATCTGTCCCCGCCCCTCCGGTTCCCCATCCCTCGAGGAAATCATCGTCCTGTCCCCACTCCAGAGACATCTCGTCAACCTCCACCTCCGGCACTGCCAGGGCGACCGGCGCCGCTACCGCTGCTACCAGGGCCCGATTCGAGGCCGCTGAGGGTGCCCGTGGCGGACTTGTTTGGCGCCGCATCGGGGAAAACTCCGTGGGAGATTCTTCCGCCGGCAGCGTCTCGAATCTTACCGCCTCCAGCGCTGTTTCCCGCTCCCAACTCGGCAGCAAAATCCATCCCAGCACGGTCAAAATCAGTCCAGAGACCAACAGAGTGATGACCACCGTGCCGAGCGCCGAAGCGCGACGCTCACGACGAACGCGCTCGGCCAACTGCGACCGAATCGAAGGCGACATCAGAAAAGGGTGCATAGCTCATGAGCGCTAACGCCGACCGATCGCCCCTTCTTGGAGACAAAAAAGCCACTCGGTTGCCCTCGCCCTTCCGTGAATCCCCGCCCGCCCGAGTTGCCAAATGCGTCCCGGCTTGTAGCTTCGCGCCTCATGGCCACCTTCCAGACCCTCCGCGATCTCGCCACCGAAGCCGCTCTGATTTCCTCCTCTGCCTCGGTCCTCGGATGGGATCAGGAGACCTACCTGCCAGCACAAGGGTCCGCCTGGCGCTCCCGCCAGCTGGCTTGGCTGGCCGGACGGGCACATGAGCTGGCCACCTCGAACTCGTGGCGCCGCGCGCTCGAAGAAGCAGAGCCCGACAATCCTCGGGACGCCGCCTCTCTGGAAGAGATGCGCCGCGACTTCGAACGCGCCGAGAAACTCCCCACATCCTTCGTCGAGCGTGAAACCGAGCTCACCTCGCAGGCAAAGCACGCCTGGGCAGCAGCTCGCTCCCATGATGACTTTGCGGCCTTTGCTCCTTTCCTTCAGCAACTCGTCGATCTTCTTCGTGAGAAAGCCGACCGATGGGGATACGAAAACGAAGCCTACGATGCCCTCCTCGAGCCCTATGAACGCGGCTGGACTGCCGAAGGACTCGCCGAACTCTTTGACCAGCTCGGACCGGAACTCCGGGAAATCGCCACCTCCGCCGTGGAGCGGTCCCGCAGCCGCTCCGCCCACCTTCCCGAAGGACCTTTCCCCGTCGAACAACAGATGGCCTTCAATCGCAAGGTCGCCGAAGCTCTCGGATTCGAGTTCACCCAAGGACGCATCGACACCACCACTCACCCCTTCTGCACCACGCTGGGCCCTGCCGATGTCCGTCTCACGACCCGCTACGAAGTGACAGACTTCACTTCTTCCCTCTTCGGAGTCATGCACGAAGCTGGCCATGGTCTCTACGAACTCGGCATGCGCCCCGCAGATTTCGGGCTCCCAGCTGGCAGCGCCTGCTCCTATGGCATCCACGAATCGCAATCGCGGCTCTGGGAAAACCACGTGGGCCGCTCACGGGCCTTCTGGGAACATTGGTATCCCATTGCCATCGAGCACTTCCCCCAACTCCGCGACCTTTCTCTCGATGCATTCCTCTCCTTCGTCTGGAAGGCCGAATTTTCTCCCATTCGGGTGGAAGCCGACGAAGCCACCTACGACCTCCACATCCTCCTGCGCTTTGGCATCGAACGCCGCCTGATGAGCGGCGAACTCGCCGTCGCAGACGTCCCTGCGGCTTGGAACGATGCCTTCGAAGCCTCCTTCGGCATGCGCCCACGCGACAACCGTGAAGGCTGCCTCCAGGACATCCACTGGTCCATGGGTGGCATCGGGTATTTCCCCACCTACACCCTCGGAAATCTGGGAGCCGCCCAGCTCTTCGCAGCTGCACGTCGCGATGCCAGCGTCGAAGCAGGCCTCCAGCAGGCGAACTACGCGCCGCTTCTCGATTGGCTGCGCAGCCGAGTCCACGACTTCGGCGCCACGCTTTCCCCGGCGGACCTCATCCGCCAGGCCACGGGCTCCGACCCCTCGGCCGAAGCCCACTTGAACCACCTGCGGGAACGTTACTGAACCCGCACCCGAATCATTGGATTTCCATGCCGCTGTTCGGCCAAATCCACTTGATCACCTTCCCCCCCTGAATCAACGCCTGGGCCTCGATCGTCTTAACCCCAAAGATAGTCTCGGCCTTGTAGGCGGCTTTGCCCGACTCATAGGTCACGCCGTCACGCTCCACCGTGTCTCCAGCTTCCCAGCTGACGACTTGATCAAACGTGAACTCCTTCACGTCGCCCGCCTTGATGCTTGCCTGCATCGCATCCACGATCGCCGTGCCCGACTCGGCGGCAGGCTCTTCCGCCGTAGCAGGCTCCTCCTCCGCTTCCTCAGCGGCCCCATTCTCCGCCATCTCCGGCTCAGAATCCCCGGCCGGAGTGATGCTGTCCAACATCAAGGGATCGGGAGTCTCCGTTTCCGCCACCACCGGCTCTTCTTCAGGAACCGCAGGCGGCTCACCCCCCAGAACCTCCACCAAATCTGTGGCCATCACCGGCAGCTTGCCCTCCAACGGGCCAGCCAGAGGACTCACCACCAAATCCGTTCCTTCCACGCGAACCGGCATCACCTGAACCCCTGAAGAAATCACCATCGGCTGCTTGGCACCCGGCACGGTGATCGGCAAATCCGCTTTCAACGTGACCTTCTCCGGCAATTGCTCCGGCGTCAGGCCGGCCACCCACTCCGGAGCCTCCGGCCAAGCAACCTCTTCCGTCACAGCCGGCTCCTCAGGAACCGATTCTTTCACCGCGAGCTCATCCTCCACGGCGACCGCAGGATCGGCCGGCTCCACTTCGGGGGCATCCGTCTCGGCCGAGGAATGAAAAGAGAACAACAGCGGCTGCAGCGCTGGCTCCGCGAAATACCCCACGGCCCCAATCGCCGCGACGCCTACCAAACCCGATACCCATTTCATGCTGGGCGATACGTAGGAAGCGCAACGGTTCTTTGCCAGAGATTTCCTCCGCCCGCTTTTCAGGTTTTCCCCTCGCCCTCCCGGCCCCGAGCCCCGACGCTCCTCGTCATGCCCCGCTTGTTCCTTCTCGATGGCATGGCCCTCGTCTATCGCGCCCATTTCGCGCTCATCCGGAATCCCATCCGCAATTCCAAGGGCATCAACACCTCGGCCCTCTACGGATTCACCAACACCCTGCTCACCATCCTGGAAAATGAGCAACCCAGCCACCTCGGCGTCGCCTTCGACACCTCCGCCCCCACCCCGAGGCACCTGAAATTTCCCGAATACAAGGCCCAGCGCGAAGACATGCCCGAGGAACTCGCCGCCGCCATTCCCCACGTCAAACGCCTCTGCCGCGCCTTCCATATCCCCGTCCTAGAAATCGACGGCTTCGAAGCCGACGACCTCATCGGTACCCTCGCCCGCCGCGCGGAGTCCGATGGACAGTTCGAGACCTACATGGTCACCCCAGACAAGGATTTCGCGCAGCTCCTGGCCCCCCGCACCTTCATGTGGCGACCCGGCAAACAGGGCGCCGATCGCGAAATCATCGGCCTCAACGAATTGCCCGAAATTTGGGGTGTCGGCCAGCCCGACCAAATCATCGACCTCCTCGGCATGATGGGAGACGCCGTCGATAACATCCCGGGCATCCCTGGAATCGGGCCAAAAACGGCCCAGAAACTCATTGCCGAATTCGGCTCCCTCGAAGGCGTTCTCGCCCACACCTCGAAACTCAAGGGTAAGCAAAAGGAGAACATCGAGGCCCACGCCGACATCGCCCGGCTCTCCAAAGACCTCGCCACCATCATCACCGATGCCCCCATCGACACCTCCTGGGAAGATCTCGTCCTCTCTCCCCGGGATGACCACGCCGTCAAAGACCTCTTCACCGAATTTGAGTTCCGCACTCTAAGCAAACGACTCTTTGGCGACGCCCCCACTTCCAGTTCACCCCCGAGCCCCACCCCAAAAAACGCCGACCCCCATCCCTCCCTTCAGGAAACCTTCCAACGTCTCACCGACGTTCCCCACACCTATCACCTGGTCGATACCCCAGAAAAGCAGGCCGAACTCTTCCTCCACCTTCAGCACCAATCGAGATTCTGCTTCGACATCGAATCCACCTCTCTCGACCGCTTTGAGGCCCGACTCCTCGGCATCGCCTTCTCCTGGAAAGCTCACGAAGGCTGGTACCTTCCCACCCCCGACCCGACGTCTCTCCCTCCCGAACTCTCCGCCCTTCTCGGCAACGCCGCCGAAAAAATCGGCCATAACCTCAAATATGACCTCTGCGTCCTGCATCGTCATGGCATCGAAGTCGCTGGCCCATTCTTTGACACCATGCTCGCCGACGCGCTGGTCGCTCCCGATCGCCGTCACACCATGGACTACCTCGCCGAGACCCTCCTCGGCTACTCCCCCATCAAGCTCACCGACATCGCCGCTCCCCCCTCCGCTTCAGACGCCGATGACCTCTTCTCCCTCGCGGAGAAAAAGCCCAAATCGAAGGAGCTCGACATCGCCGCCATCCCCCTCGCCACCCTCGCCGAATATGCCGCGGAGGATGCCGACATCACCTTCCAACTCGCCCAACACCTCCGCCCCCTGCTCGTCGAATCCGACCAGGAGCGCGTCTTCTCCGAAATCGAAGCCCCGCTGCTGCCCGTTCTCGTCCACATGGAAATGGAAGGCATCCGCATGGACCCCTCCGCGCTCCAAGAAATCGGTCAAACTCTCGGCCACCGCATCGATGCCCTCGGCCGAGAAATCACCGACATCGCCGGACGCCCCTTCAACCTCAACTCCCCGAAACAACTGGGTGAAATTCTCTTCGATGATCTCAAACTCGTCGAAAAACCCAAAAAGACCCGCACGGGCCAGTACAAGACCGACGAACAAACGCTTTCCTCCCTTTCCGGTACTCATCCCATCATTGATGCCATCCTCGAATACCGCGAAATCACCAAACTGAAGTCCACTTACCTCGACGCCCTGCCTCAGCACCTCCAAGCCTCGACCGGACGCATCCACACCCATTTCCATCAACTCGTCGCCGCCACCGGACGCCTCGCATCCACCGACCCGAATCTCCAAAATATTCCCGTCCGCTCCACCGCCGGCCGGGAAATCCGCCGTGCTTTCGTCCCCAAAGAGGGTTTCACCCTGCTCTCTTGCGACTACTCGCAGATCGAACTGCGCGTCATGGCCGCCCTCGCCGACGACCCATCGATGATCGACGACTTCCGCCACCAAAAAGACATCCACACCGCCACCGCCGCACGAGTCTGGGGCGTTGCGGAAAAAGACGTCACCAGCGAACAACGGCGCGGAGCCAAAATGGTCAATTTCGGCATC
Source organism: Haloferula luteola (assembly GCF_014201715.1). Taxonomy (GTDB): domain Bacteria; phylum Verrucomicrobiota; class Verrucomicrobiia; order Verrucomicrobiales; family Akkermansiaceae; genus Haloferula; species Haloferula luteola. The sequence continues at coordinate 6,722 of NZ_JACHFD010000005.1, read as the reverse complement.
ATCTATGGCATCTCCGCCTTCGGGCTCTCCCAACGCCTCGGCATTCCCCGAGGCGAAGCCGCCGAAATCATCGACAGCTACTTCAAGCAATACCCCGCCGTCCGCACCTTCATGGACCGCACCATCGAAGAGGCTCGGGACCAAGGCTACGCCGAAACCCTCACCGGTCGCCGCCGCCACTTCCCCGATCTTCGCTCGTCAAACGCCACCATCCGAGGAAATGCCGAGCGGGCCGCCATCAACACCCCCATCCAAGGCAGCTCTGCGGACATGATCAAACGCGCCATGATCCACATCGATGCCCACCTCCGAAAGAAAGCATACCACTCCCGCATGCTACTGCAGATCCACGACGAACTCATCTTCGACCTCGATCCTGCGGAGGAAGCCACCCTCGTGCCCGAAATCCTCGGCCTGATGGAAACCGCCCTGCCGCTTCCCGGACACGTGCCCATCCTCGTCGAACATGGCACCGGCCCCAATTGGCTTGCCGCTCACTAATGCGGCGAACTCCCCGCGTGATTTGACGCTTCCTCGGCATCTTTCACCGCCGGATTGCAGCACCCAGATCGGGAAATTATTTTCCCTTCATCCGGCTCCGAAACCCAGCGGACGCCGGGCCTTTACCGTCCACCTCGTATGGAAACGCAATCCGTCTTCAATGCTCTTCAACATGCCGTCAGCCCGGTGATCCTGATCTCCGCCTACGGCTTGCTCCTGCTCAGCCTCACCAATCGCCTCGGCCGCGCCATCGATCGTGGCCGTAGCCTTCGCCAAGACTCCTGCCCCACTCGCGACCTCCAACTTCGCATCATTCACAAACGCGCCCGTTGGATTCGCTCCGCCATTCTGTTCATGGGGCTCGCCATCTTTTTTGCCGCCCTCCTGGTCCTCGCCCTCTTCGCCTCCGTCTTCGTCCCAGGCGACCTCAGCGTGGTGGTCTCCACGCTATTCGTGCTCAGCCTCGGTTCGCTGATCGTCGCCCTGTGGTACTTCTTTGCCGATGTCTCAGGCTCCCTCAAAGCTCTGGAGGCCGACCTCCCGAGCTGAAGGACCGCTCACTCCTCATTTCCCCGCCAATCCACAAAGGATCTCCGCACCAGCCTGCAGCCGGTCATCCGGCACCGTGTAGCAAACACGAAAATGCGTGTCTCGCTCACTGAACACCCCGCCGGGAATAACCAGCACGTTGTTGGCAATCGCCTGCTCGACAAAACTCGTCCCCGTGAACCCCTCCGGAGCCTTCGCCCACAAATAGAAGGCTCCATCTGGCGGGCCGATCTCAAACTTCTCCCCCAACAGCCCCACCATCAAATCGCGCTTCGCACGATAGCGGTCAATGTACGGCTCCAGCGCAACTTCCGGTGCCGCCAGCGCCGCAAACTGCGTCACCGATGGCGCGCACACAAAACTGTATTGCTGCACCTTGGTCATCGCCCCAATCACATCCGCTGGACCACAGGCATACCCCAGCCGCCAACCCGTCATCCCATAGGCTTTCGAGTGGCCCGCCAGTACCAAAGTGTCCTCATACACCTCCGCCATCGACACCATCTCTGTGTAGGCAAAGTGGCGGTAGATCTCGTCGCTGATCACCAGCACCCCATACTTCCTGCACACCTCTGCCACCCCTTCCAGCTCCGCCCGGGAAAGAATTCTCCCGGTCGGGTTCGCGGGTGAGTTCAACAGCAGCAGCTTCGTCTTCGGCGAGATCAGGCCCGCTAACCGCTCAGGATCGATCCCGAATGCCGCATCATAGGTATCAAGATACACCGGCACCCCGCCAAACAGGCGCACCAAATGCTTGTACATCACGAAGTAGGGATCCGGAATGATGACCTCATCGCCCTCATCGATCAATGCCAGCAACGCCAGAAACAGCCCGCCGCTAACCCCCGAGGTGACCAGCGTTTCTGCCTCCGACCATTCCCGGCCAGTGAACGCTTTCTCATCCGCCCTCAGCAGCTCACGCAAATCCGCCTGACCTTGAGTCGGAGTGTAAGTGTTACGCCCAGCATCGATCGCCGCATGCGCAGCCGCCTTGATTTCATCTGGCACATCGAAATCCGGCTGGCCGATCGAAAGATTGATCGGATCCTTCATCGAACGCGCGAGGTCAAAGACCTTGCGAATCCCGGAGGCGTCGATGACCGAAGTGCGATGGGCGAGGCGTGACATGACCGCTTCTGTGCCATTCCCACCCCCTCCCGACAAGGCGAACCCTTAGGAGAAGCCCCCCCTATTCCGACTGGGCAGACCTTTCCACCCGCCCCAGCTCAGGCAGCAGTTCGCGATGCACTTTCCTCAACCAAGCCGCATCCACCTTCGGCACTCGATCATAGCTCAGAAACCCGTTCACTTCGTGCTCCACGTCGCTGAGCTGGGTGTAAACCGCTGCTGATAAAGAACTTTTTCGCAAGGTTGCGACCTTCCGGACAATCTGAAGGTATCGCGACTTCCAATCTTCCAGCGACTCCGAGTTTTGATGGGACCACGGCAACCCTTTCTCCGATGTCCAAAGGTGTCCAGGCAAGACCAGTCCCATTCCTCCCATCTCACCCGCCACCTGAATCATCCCTTCGAACTTCTCCGAGAACCCCGGCATCTGTGGCACCGGATAGTTGTGAGCCGAAGCGATATCACCCACCGGCCAGAAATTTCCTCCCGAGGCCAAACAAATCAGGCGGCTGGGATCATAGGCCTTGGCCATCGCTCCCACTTCCATGCTTCGATGCTGCCCCCACGATTCATTGAACGGGCACCACACGAAAATCGCAGGATGGTCGCGCAAGTGATCCACCATCGCCTGATACTCGGTGACCCACTGGGCATGCGCGGCATCCGGCCAGTTGCCGTCGACAGGGTCATCATCCAATCGCGTCCATGGAGGACTGATCTCTTCAGGAGGACTCCCCGACCACATCCCTGCATTCACCTGATCTTGCCAAACCACGATCCCCAAACGATCGCAGTGCCAATAGTACAAGGACGGCTCCACTTTCACATGCTTGCGCACGAAATTGAAGCCCGCGTCCTTCACGAACTGGAGGTCGGCCACCATGGCCTCTTCAGACGGAGGTGTCAGCAAGCTCTCCGGCCACCACCCTTGATCCAAGGGTCCATACAAAAAGATTTCCTTCCCATTCAGGAAGATGGCCTCTCGCCCTTGACCATTCAGCCGCTTCTCTACCGTTCGAAGTCCCACATAGGACGCCACTTCGTCCACGACTTCTCCCCTCGCATTCAGAAGTTCGATCTGGAGGTCATAGAGCACCGGATGATCCGGCGACCACCACTCTGCATCCTCGATCCTCAGCGAAACCTCATCCGTGCCGTTTCCCTGAGCGACCACCTCTCCCTCCAGTCGGACCTTCACCCGCACTTCACTTGCTCCCGCCGCCGATCCGATGATCTGCGGCGAAATCCTCAACTTCGCAGAAGGTGCCTTTCCGTCATCAACTTCTCCGACCCACGGCTCCGTCCAATAGTCCATCCCTTCGAGACAAGTTTCAGGAAGTTGCTCCCACCACACTGTCTGCCAAATTCCCGAAACTCGCGAGTAAGTGATCCCCTTCGGCGTCAAGCTTTGCTTCCCGCGGAGTTGATATCCCCCCGTCCCGTCCGTTACCCTGACCCACAGGACATTCCTTTCATCCGTTAAGGCTTCGGATAAATCGACCGCAAACGGGGTGAACCCTCCAACATGGGAACCCACCTCCTGCCCATTCAGCCAAACCTTCGTCTCGTAGTCGACCGCATCGAAATGCAGCACGACCTTCTTTCCTTCGTGCTTATCGATGGAAAACTCCTTTCGGTACCAGAGAAAATCGCCAGGCTCGATCTCCCTGTGCACTCCCGACAAGACCGACTCAGGGCCATAGGGAACACGGATCTTTCCGCTCCAAACTTCCGGCACAGCGATTCCCTCTTTCGAAATACAGTAATCCCACTCTCCATTGAGACTTCCCCAATCCTCCCGCCGAAACCCTGGCCGAGGATGAGACGACCATCCGGGAGCCTCAACCGTGAGTTCCTTGCCCCACCGCGTCATCAGAGCCCCCTCCTCTGTCCCTCCAAAAGCAAGACCTACCGCCCCTAACGCCGATACCCACCATCCAATCATTCCTATCTTCATCTTCTTTCCACAAAGAACATGATCCATAATCTTCCGAAAAACGACTTCAAAATCGTCCATCATTGAATCCTTAACGATAGGCACAGCACGCAGACAAACTCCACTCCATCTTCGTCATCTCAACCCCCTTGAAGCTGGCCCCGTCATCCCTTGGCGAATCTCCAATTCTGCGATTCCTCATCATGGACATTTTCACCAAGGCCCCCAAAGACCCACCAACTTTCGAAGCACACATTCACGCCCACGCCAGCCGTGGGGAACCTCTGGACTTGGTGTGAATTCCCATCCGCTGGTCGTGTTTTCGGCTCGGTTACGGCCGAGTTGAAGTCGTAACCCTCCGCCCGGAATATGCAGGGCCTCGGCGTGGAGCCGGATGCGCCGCTGGCCTGGCTCGCTGGGCACCGGCCAGTTGAACCGGCCCTTTTCCAAACGCTTCGCCGCGACCCAGGTGCCCGTTCCGTCGAAGTCCAGCAGTTTCACCCGGCTGCGACGCTTGTTGATGAAAGCAAAGAGCGCGTCGCGGGCCGACGTGAGCCGGAGTTGTTCGGTCGCCAGCGTGTGGAAGCCGTTGAAGGACTTGCGCATGTCGCAGGGCCCAAGCGCGAGGAAGACCTTCAGCGCGCCGTTGGCGAGACTCAGCACGACCGGCCTCCCTTCCGTGCGAGGTGGTGGCGGAAGGCGGCAATGACCTCGGCGGCCAGAGGGATGGCGCCCTCGTCGGCGAGCAGCAGCGAAAAGACCTCGCGGAACTCGATCACCAGCCGAGGCTGGGAGACGCGCGGAAACTCGACTTCGGCGAAGTGGACGCCGGTGCATGGCAGTGGCCGCGCGGGGCGGCAGGTGGATCTGCACATCCCGGCAATGTTGGCAGGTCAAGCGGCCGCACGATAGGGGGTCGATTTTACGACACTTACGCTTACTGGACGTATTTTGAAGTGGCAAATGTGGTCGCCTGGAAGCCGCTCAGAAGAGCTTGGATATTCACACGGTGCCTACCGAAATCCGGACGGCCCTCCATCATTAATTATCAACGGACGATGACTTAAAGCATTACCTTTCATGAATGACCCCTTTGACACGGGTGTTAAAGCGCGAGGACTGACTCCTTTGACTCTAGGAGTTTCCGGGGAGGTGGCCCGGAGGGACTTCGCTTCTACTGCGAATACCGTATTTGCTCAACTACCGATGACCTAACGATCATTCTCCCGCATCCTCCGGTCTCGCGTGTCAATCTGAATCAACGTCGCGGCTAATTCCTTATCGAAGAACGAACCAGGCATGACCTCCGAGTCGTCATCTTCAAACAGGCCCTTTGCGAACTCTCGGACGCCTCGATAGAACACTCTGCCGTCTTTCTCAACGCTAACCCCAAGTCCGCCCTTGCCTTCTTTTTGAATGACAAATTCAAAGTCCGGCCGCAGAGGCAACGGATCCTCTTCGTGAAATCCTCCTTGGACTTGCGCCAATAACCTCTTCAAAAGATCCGGTTTGATCTCAAACTGATCAAGCTCTCGGTAGATGGTGACAAACACCTCGGAAGCTTTCTCCCCTTTCATTGTCACAGCATTTCGCAATGTGCCGCTGGCTTGATCTACAGCAACGATGCTGGGGGTCGCCGTCAGGTCATCGGCTATGGCTGACGAAAGCGTCAAACAGAAAACCATCGCTAGGGCTTTCATTTTCCGCTCAACTGCTCCCCGATTAGCTTGCCGCTCCACTTCCCAGATTTGCAATTGTAGGTATTGCTGTAATTGCAGAGAGCTTTTCCTCGCTTGACCAATTCGTCGCCGAAGTTCCCATGCTGGCCTGTCAGCCAGCGGTTCACATCATCCCTGCCGCCCGGCAAGCAGTTCACGTCGATTTCGATCTTCGAGCAGCAGGTTTCAGGATCTTTGCAGTCCTCAGGTGCCTGTTTCTCCGCCGCTTCAACCGCTTTTATCCCGGCTTCGATCAAGTCAGAGAATCGGAACATCCCGTCATGAGGGTCGCCTTTCCCTTTTCTCCTCTCCGGGATATTCGGCAACCTCTTGTCTTCGGGAATGGCATCATTGATATGTCCGTTGTAACAGCTTACAGCTCCCACTCGATCGCCACACTCTGCGCCCCTCAAAACGCTATCCACGTAGTTATTTGCAGGACCATCGTCGTCAGGAGGTTCGGCGCCGTGGCCCACAGCAATTGTGAAGTCGCATTTACGTTTGATCTTCAGACCTAAGTAGTCCGCCCAATTGACGCCATCATTCTGAACGAACCCATACAGGTTCACCCCGCCCCGTTCCCCAATCGGATCCCTGGACGGCCACCGCCCCGTCACCGGATCATAATACCTGTATCCGTAGTAGGAGAGTCCCGTGTAAGGATCGCGAATCTTGGTGGAGAACCCAAACTCCGAATTCAAGATCCCTTCTGAAACCACGATATTTCCAAACGCATCGTATTCCGTCCGCAGTTGCTCCATATTGGGATTTGCTGTGCCTCCGGAACCCTTGAGAGCCCAGGCCGTGATATTTCCGTTTCCGTCGTATGCCGGGCGTCTCAGCTTCCCGTCCGAGACCGTCCGCTGCATCAACAGGCCCCCCACGCCTCC
>NZ_JACHFD010000004.1 GCF_014201715.1 Haloferula luteola | reverse complement strand
CTGTTCCTCGAGGTTGACGGGGACGATGAGTCCCTGGGCGTAGTCGTAGGGTTTGAAGCGTGCCATGGCTCGCGTCCCGAGGAAGCAGCGGGCGGGCCAGCGGGCGGAAATCGGGCTGGAACAGGGAGGGGTTTTTCGACAGTTTCAACATCCCTCTTTCAAAGAGGTTCCTCTCCAACTGCTCTCTCAGGTCGCATTAGGGTTCCAACTCTGGCCAGATTCAAAAGATCTTCAGCTCTCGCTCAAAAGCCGCTTTCTCATCTCCATGAGGGCCGCCAACATCTTCCAGGAATCTCCGACTCGGAGGCGGCTTTCGTCCTTTTCATCCCACGCCACGGGAAGCTCGACCCATGAGTGGCCAGCCGCGTGAAGTTCGACCATCAATTCGACATCAAAGGCAAAGCCTTCTTCATGCAATCGCCCTTGGACGTCGCGGAACTCCTCCCCGCGGATGACCTTCGCGCCACATTGGGAATCGCGCGTCTCCAGGCCGACCAACCACCGGGTAGCACCGAGAAAGGCACGATGCCGAATGGCCCGCCAAAGTCCTTCCCGAACCTTGGTTTCTTCACTGGAAACTCTCACTCCGATGATCGAGCGACGACGACGCAACGCCTCGCGGAGCAAGCGAACAGTTTCTCTGGCGGAAACACTGCCATCGGCATCGACAAAAGCCAGCCACTCGGCCTGGGGTTGTGAAGTCCACGCGGTGCGCACGGTTGCCCCCTTCCCTCGGTGATGGGATTCCCCGGACACCTCGACTTTGGAATACACCTCCGCGATCTCCTGACGGATTTTTTCAAGTCGTTGCCGCTCTTCGGCTCCCGATCCATCATCGGCAATCAGCCATTTCACAGGCAGCTGGGATGCGGCCAGCGCTGCCGCCAAATCCGGGGCAAAGCGCGCCAGTCTCCGGGCGTCGCACCAGACGGGCGTCACCAGGACGATGGTTGCTTCGACCCCTTGATTCGGCATTCTCCCACAACGTCCGCAATGCCGGCCGACTTTCAACCGTAGGCCCTCCTGTCTCATGAACCGCTACACCGTTTTTTGGCTGCTGATTCTTTCCCTAGCGGGTTGGCTGCGATTTCACGATCTCGACAACCGCCCCGTGCATGCCGATGAAGCGACCGGAGCCCGCATTGTCGCTCGGGCGTTGGATGGCGACTACCGATTTGATCCGGTTCACTATCATGGTCCGGTGTTTCACCGCCTGGGGCAATGGACTTCCAGTCTGGCCGGGCATCACCGCTGGCAGGAGATGGAGATGCTTCCCCTGAGGCAGCTGACCGCCTTGGCGGGTCTCCTCACGGTCGCACTCCCGCTCCTCGGGGTTCGCCGGTTCGGTCAAGCTCCGATGTTGGTTTCCTCACTCCTTCTGGCGACGTCTCCCCTTCTCGTTTACTACAGCCGCATGTTCATTCACGAGTCATTGTTAGCCTTGTTTGGTGGACTTGTGTTGGTTCAGCTGGCATCGGGGCGAGCGTATGGAGCGATCGGTTTCTGGCTGGGATTGATGTATGCCACGAAGGAGACTTTCGTCCTTACCCTTGCTGGCTGGGGGATCGCAGCGGTCCTCCTGTGGGGCTTGTTGGGGAAATCCCGTCCCCCGGTTCGCGATCTTTTCCAAAAGCATCGCGGAGATTTCATGATCGGGATCGTGAGCTTTCTCGCGATCTCGCTCGCCTTTTACACCGATGGATTCCGCCACTGGCAAGGGGCCATCGATGCCGTGCGGACGTATTTCATCTACGATACGACGGAGGGACACGACAAAGCAGCGTGGTGGTATCTGGACTTTCTGGCGTGGCCGCTGAAGTCCGGCGGCCTGTGGTGGTGGACTGGGGCACCGCTGATTCTGGCGATTCTGGCGGCGTGGAAGTGCCGCACGCGGACGGTTCGTTTTCTGGCGCTTGCGATCCTCGCCCAACTCGCCGTCTACTCCGCCATCGCCTACAAAACGCCGTGGTTGATGGTGCTTCCGTGGGCGCAGGTGCTGCTGTTAGCCGGGTTTTCCCTGCGCATCGTGCCACCGGGAAATTCCTGGCGGTGGGGGGCTGCGTGCGTCCTCACGACCCTAGTGAGCTGGCAGACTCTCCAAAGTTGGAGATCCTCTTTCGTCTATCCTTCCGAGGCGCGTAATCGATTTGCCTACGTCCCGACCAGTCCGGACATGGAAAATTTGAATGGCTGGCTCGATCAATTGGCAGCGGCTTATCCGGAGCTACCGCTCAGTCCCATCGGTATCATCGGTCATGGCTACTGGCCTCTTCCTTGGTATTTGCGTCAGCGTGGACCGGTCGGCCATTGGGATCATCCGCCCGCCTCTCTTGCACGGCTCCCGTTGGTTTTTTCGATGGTCGACCTCACCGCGGAGCTGGCGGAAACTCACGTGCCGATTCCCCGAGGGCTGCGCGATGGCAATCCAGTCATGGTCTGGGTGCGCAACGATTTCTGGGACGCATCGGTCGCCCAACCCCATCCCTGATTCTATGAGACAATTCCGCCACGAAGCCATGAACACGGTCTTTCATCTGCGCTTTCCCGGGGAGGCGAAGGGAGCCGCGGACATGGCCATTGAGTGCTTTGAGGAACTTGACCGCCTTGAGGGAAAGTTGAGCCGCTTCCGGGAGGACAGCGAGATCAGCAGGATCAATCAGCTAGCAGCCGGGGAAACGCTCTACCTCTCCGACGAAACCGACGAATGCCTTCGGATCGCGCTGACCCTCCACACGGATACTGGGGGGCTTTTTGATATCACTCTTGGGCGGGCCATTCGCCACCGCAAGGATCAGGAGGATGGACCGCTCCCGGCCCCCGCGGGCCGGCTATTGATTCATCCTGACCGCCCCGCGATCACCTGCATCGAGCCGGGGCGCGAACTGGACTTGGGCGGCATCGGCAAAGGCTACGCACTCGACTACTTGGCGGGCATTCTCCTCCAATGGGACGCGGCTGCCTGTCTTCTTTCATCCGGTGCCAGCACGCACCTCGCCTACGGGATGGATTCCTGGCCCATCGAGCTGGATGGCGATCGCAGTACGGTGGAGATCCAGCTCGAAAGAGCCGCGCTCAGCGCCTCGGGGACCGGCATCCAAGGAAGCCACATCGTGCACCCTGACCCCAACGCTCCCCTTGCCGTGGGCCGCCACTGGGTGATTGCCGACTCCGCCGCGGTGGCCGACGCCTGGTCCACCGCATTGATTTTAGCCCCAGCAGATCGCTTGCCCGATCTCCTCCGCGATTCGCCTGAGCTGCTTCACCACTTTGAGGAGATAGACGGCGTGCCGACGAAACGTTCTCTTGGATGACATTCCACCCATGAAGACTCGTCGACATTTCCTTACTTCCACCGCTGCTCTCACTGCTGGGGCGTGGGTCGCACCCCGTTTCGCCATTGGCCAGTCGGGCCGTTCCGCGAATGAAAAGATCCAGCTCGCCTTTGTCGGTGTGGGTGGCCGCGGATGGGATAACCTCAACGCTCTCGGCGGCGAAGACATCGTCGCGCTCTGCGACATCGATGACCAACGCGCGGCAGGAGCTTTTGAACGCTTTCCAAAGGCGAAACGTTTCCGCGACTACCGCGAGATGCTCGATAAAATGGGGAAAGAGATCGACGCCGTCGTCGTCAGCACCCCAGACCACTCTCATTTCCCGGCGACGATGGCAGCGATGGAACTCGGCAAGCACGTGTTTACTGAGAAACCGCTCGCTCACAATGTTTGGCAATGCCGGGCGCTCAAACGGGGTGCCAAGCACTATGGGGTGATTTCCCAGATGGGCAATCAAGGTCATGCGACGGAGGGGATTCGCTTTGTTCGTGAATGGTACGAGGCCGGCGTTCTCGGCCAGGTGACCGAGGTTCTGGCATGGTTCACCGGCCCCGATTTCAATGGCCCGTATTTCCGAAAGCCGGACGCCATGCCGCCCACCGCGCAGCCGGTGCCCGACACGATCGATTGGGATCTGTGGGTTGGACCCCACGTGGGAAAGGTGGACTACAACCCGGTTCTTCACCCTCTGACGTGGCGGGGATTCTTCGAATTTGGCTGTGCGGAGTTGGGTGATTGGGCGTGCCATACCTTGGACGCTCCCTTTTGGGCGTTGAACCTCGGCATGCCCACGGTGGTGGAAGCGGAAAAACGCGAGGGCGGCTCCACGCTCTTTACGCCTGATTCCTCACAAATCCGCTTTGAGTTCCCTGCACGCGGCGACGCACCGCCCGTTACTCTCCGCTGGCACGATGGCAACCTCCGGCCAGATCTCCGCCCCGAGTGGGGCCTGAAGGAACTGGCATCGGATGGCATGATCATGGTTGGAGACCAGGCCTCTCTCATGACCGGTGGCCGCCCCGATAGTCCCCGCTTGATCCCACAGGACCTTTGGAACGAGTTCCGCAAGGACATCCCCGAACGGAAGATTCCACGGGTCGGAAAAGGAGGCCACTACAAGGAATGGACCGACGCCATTCGCGGCGACGGCCCCATGCCTGGCTCCAACTTCGATTATGCAGCCGAACTCACGGAAATGACGCTACTGGGAGTCATGGCCATGCGCTTCGGGGGTCGCATCGAATACGATGCTTCCAGTATGAAAATCACCAACCGCCCCGAGCTGAACGAGTATCTCAAGGAGCCCGTCCGCGACGGCTGGGTCTATGGGGAGAAAATCTAAGCCCCGGCGCGGCGAGGCAACATCGCGCGGATGCGCGAGGTCCAACGAGCGAGGGTCGAGGCACGCAAGCCCCAGACTTTTTGCCGCCGGCCTTCGGCGGCTTCCTCCAACAGCTCCACGATCCGGGGGTGTCCGAACATCGCAGCGAACATCCCCGGAGTCTGCCCGCCACCCTGATCTGCTTCCGGGTCGGCACCCGCCTGCAATAGCATCCGGGCGACCTCAAAGTGACCTTTGAAGGCGACTCCCGCCAGCGGAGTTTGACCGCGATCATTTCGCTCATCCGGCCGTGCACCTCTCGCAAGCAATGCTTCAACGAGGACTGGGTGGCCGTGATAGGCCGCCAGCATGAGCAGCGTGTTGCCTTTCCCGTCTTTCAGCTCCACCGGCATGCCGGCCCCGATCATCGGGGCCAGCATCTCGGTGTCACCTCGGCGGGCCGCATCGAGTGCCATTTGTTGAAGCTCGATGAAGCGCTGTTTTTCCGATTCGGTGATCATGGTGGGCAGGGGGTCCGAGGTCAGCCCACGGGAGCCGCTTGCGGCTCTTCCTGGACAGAAATGTTGTTGGTATTGTCGCCAGCCAATCTCACCAGCGCCTCACGGACTCCCGCCCCATAGGCAGGATCCGCTTGGTCGAAGTGACCGAGTTGGCGATCGATGATGGATTGCGGCACTCCTTGCATGGCTTCCGCGATGTTGCTGAAAAGCTGCTCCTTCTGGACATCGGACATGAGGCGGAAAAGATTTCCCGGCTGGGTGTAATCGTCATTGCCATCGCGGTGGTTCCATCGGTCTGCGTCGCCGGAGATCTTCAACGGAGGCTCTGCAAACGCATCTTCCTCCGCCGGCCCATCGAAGCTATTAGGCTCGTAGTAAGCATCACTCGACTTCGGCTTCATGAAGTTCATCGAACCATCGAGGTGGTAAGTGTGGACTTCGCTCTTCGGCTGATTCACCGGGAGGGCTTCATACCAGGTCCCGACCCGATAACGGTGGGCATCGGCATAGCTGAAGATCCGCGCCTGCAGCATCTTGTCAGGGGAAAAGCTGATCCCCGGCACGATATTTGAGGGAGAAAAAGCCGCTTGTTCGATCTCCTGGAAATAGTTTTCAGGATTCCGGTTGAGTTCGAGCACACCGACGTCGATGAGCGGGTAGTCCGCATGGGGCCAAACCTTGGTGAGATCGAAAGGATTGAACGCACACTTCTCGGCATCTTCCTCCGCCATCACCTGAATCTTGAAGTCCCACTGGGGATATTCACCGCGCTCAATGGCTTCGTAGAGATCCTTTTGCGAGGACTCCCGGTCCTTCGCGATGACCTGCTCCGCTTCCGCATTGGTCATGCATTGGATGCCCTGACGAGTCTTGAAGTGAAACTTGACCCAGAATCGCTCGCCCTGCGCATTGATGAACGAATAGGTATGGGAGCCGTAGCCATTGGTATGGCGATAACCGATCGGCAGGCCACGGTCCGACATCAGAATGGTCACCTGATGGAGCGACTCCGGAGAAAGGGACCAGAAGTCCCACATCGCCGTGGCGCTACGCATGTTGGTACGGGGGTGGCGCTTTTGAGTGTGGATGAAGTCAGGGAATTTCAATGGATCCCGAACAAAGAAGACCGGGGTATTGTTGCCCACCAGATCCCAGTTCCCCTGGCCCGTATAAAACTTGAGCGCCCATCCACGGACATCTCTTTCCGCATCCGCCGCGCCTCGTTCTCCCGCCACAGTTGAGAACCGCAGCAAGCACTCCGTTTGCTTGCCTACCTCAGAAAAGACCTCCGCCTTGGTGTAGCGGGTGATGTCGTGAGTGATCGTCAAGGTCCCAAACGCTCCCGATCCTTTGGCGTGAACGACCCGCTCCGGGATGCGCTCGCGGTTCTGGTGGGCCAGTTTTTCAATCAGCTGATAGTCTTCCAGCAGCAGGGGCCCGCGTGGTCCTGCACTCTTGGAGTTTTGATTGTCGGCGATCGGGTTGCCACCGGTGGTGGTCATGATGGGTCGGCTCATGCAGATAGTTTTCGTTTCGGATTCTGTGCCGCGATCCTAGCGGGCCCCTTCCCATCTGGGTAACGAATGTTTCCAAACCCACCTATTGGACTTTTCAATACCTCCGAATCGATTCTAAAAAGAGCCGCCATGGATTTGAGGTTGCTACAAACGTTCATCACGGTCGTGGAGGAGGGCTCGATGAGTGCTGCATCGCGTCGGTGCCACCTCTCCCAACCCGCATTGAGCCAACAGATGCAAGCCCTTGAGGAAGAACTTGGGGAAGCCTTGCTGCATCGGAGGCCGCGTGGAGTCGAACCGACTGCGGCAGGCGAGCTGCTCATCTCCCACGCCCGAGCTTTGCTGGCACAGGCCGATCGATTGCGCGGGGAATTCCAGAATCGCCGCGAATTGGAAGCGGGCGGCATCGACTTTGGCATCATTCCCACCCTCGCGCCCTATCTCCTTCCCCAATGGCTCGGCCCTTTTCGCAAGGCCCATCCTGGAATCCGCGTCTCCATCGATGAAGCTCGCACCCGCCAACTACTGCCCAAGGTGGTCGAAGGCACCATTGAATTTGGCATCCTCAGCGATGTCACCACCGAAGAACGGAAGCTCGGTCCCTTGCAGCTTCGAGAGTTGTTTCGCGAGCCCCTGCTCCTCGCCGCTCCTGCCAGCCATCGACTCGCGCTCCGCAAAGAGGCACCGACCCCGACGGATATCGATCCGGACGAACTCATTCATCTCAGCGGTGGCCATTGCCTCGCCGAGCGTACTCTCAAACTGTGCCGCATCCGCAATCCCAACTCAGGACTGCAGTGCGATCAAATCGCCACAGCCCTGGCCATGACCGAGGCGCATATGGGAATCACCGTAGTTCCCAAGCTCGCCGCGCGCGACCATCTCCGGCCTGGCGTGGTGTGCCGCCCGTTTGCAGGAAATGGTCTGCATCGCGTGATTCACCTCATCAAACGCCGCGACACCCGTCTATCGCCAGCCGCAGAAAAACTTCTCTCTGTGCTGATTTCGCCAGAAGTGCCCGGTTAGCCGACTTCCCCCCAGTGATGAAAGCCGGCCGCGACTTCTCCCTCAGAAGCGTGTCGACACCCCGACGACCACTCCCCTCCCGGCCAGCGGAGCGCTATCCTTTAGAAACGAAGTACTGATCCGGGCTTCCTCTTGGGTGAGGTTGGTTCCCTTCAAGAAAACCGTCGTCTCGACCTGGCCTGTTGTAAACGTGTAGTCCAGCCCGGCATTGACCAAAACATAGCCGTCCGTGGGCAGTTCAAAGCTGGCCGTGCGATTCTGATCCGCAGCATATTGGCACTCCACATTCGCACCCCACCCACCATGGGTGTAGTCGAGACCCGCTGTGAATCGAAACGGAGGGATCCTCGGCAAGGGCTCATGCGTCGATCGGTTTTCGGCGTGGACGTAATCTGCCTTCAGACTCAAATCCAATTGAGAATCGAAAGCTGCCACCCGCTCGAGCGGCGCTTTCGCATCCGCCCCTTCCGCTGAATTCCCGGTCGCCGGGCCCAACAGATGAAAAACCGTTTCAATTTCACCCCCATAGAAGTCCGCATCCACAGCTCGATAGGCATAGATAGGGAAGCCATCGACCGGATCAAAGGCGCCGGTCGGCAAGGCTCCGATGTAGTCAGAAAACCGGTAGTAGTATCCACTGACTCCTCCCGTCACCCAACCTGCATTTTTCTTCAGCGAGACATCGAGTGACAAGACATCTTCGGTCCCCAGCCGGGTATCTCCAATCTCGTAGCTCCCCGTCGCCACGTGAGGTCCATCGGCAAACAATTCCACGTACGTCGGAGGACGTTGTGCATATCCGATGGCCACCGTCGCCGCATAGTTTTCTACCGGCTCATAAACCAAAGCCACCGATCCGCTGAAGGCGTCGAAATCCCGGCTCAGGCCAGGCCCAAACAGAGGATTCGTTTCGGTTTCATTCGACTGGTGATCGTAACGAGCCCCGAACTGCAGTCGAAACGGATGGAAGTCCATCTCCTCGAAGAAAAATACGGAATGCGTTTCATTATCGACCGTCGGCAGGAAGGCCTCGCTCCCAAGTGCCGAAAACTCATTCATTTGGGTCTCATACCCCACGGCACCCTCCATGCCCGCCAAGGCATGGTGAAGCATCTCCACCCGGCCATTGAAGCCTTCGATCAAAAACTGCGTCCCTGGCTCCACCCCTTCAAACTCGGTGTGTTCGTAGTCCGAATATCCCAAGGAAAAACTCAGTTCCTTCGCCCACGACGTCGGCTCCCACCAAGCTCCACGCATCTCGTAACGCCTCTGGCGCAACCCGATGGTGACGTCCGGCTCGGCAACCGTGCCGTAGGTCGAATCCATGCCCGAATACGAAATTCCGAGATATCCCGCATCCCCCACATAAGAAATGCCGACGCCGGCTCCTTTCGAGTGAGTGGCACTGTTAGGGAGCGTCCCGTATGGCTGGGGGGTTCCCGCGGGGTCAGTCAGACGAAGCCGCTCGGATCGGGCAAAGCCGGGGATCTCGATGTCCTCGGTCTCCCGGTTGAATCCATCTAGGTGGAAAACCCACGGACCCGTTCCCCAGGTCAGCGCTCCGGATTGAGAGAACAGTTCGTCGGCCGAACCTCCCATCAAACCAAGGCGGCCGCTTGGCCAAGGCCCCTCGAACCGCTCTTTCGCGATGCGATCGTCCATCACGTTCACAACCCCACCCATGGTATTCGGTCCGTAGAGCAAGGTCGCCGGTCCACGAACCACCTCCACCGCCTGCATCGACAATGGGTCAAGCGCTACCGCGTGATCAGGGCTCACATTCGACACATCGAGCACCGAAGTGCCATTTTGGAGAATCCGCACCCGGTCGTCACCCAAGCCACGCACCACCGGACGACTCGCACCCGGACCGAAATACGTGGAACTCACTCCAGGCTCTCGATTGAGAGTTTCACCCAGAGTCGGTGCCATTCTCTTGAGCAGGTCGCGGCCCGTGAGGACCGTTGCCGGTTGCACTTGCTCGAACAAAGTCTGCCCCGAGCGATTGGCAGTCACCACGATGGCATCCAGCGCACCGATCGGTTTTTCAAAATCAGGTCCGGCCGCAGCATCACTCTGCGCTCCCAGAACCATGGGTGCCGCAACCGAAAGTCCGGCGGCACGGAACAAAAAAGAATTCATGATCAATAGAAAGAAGGGTTGGAAATGAGGGCAGCCGCCCGGTCGGCTCATCGGCACGACGGGTCATCGAAGCCACCCAGCCCCTCCGACCGACCAAGGTCCGAGAGGCGAAATGGATAAGCAGCAAACGGGATCGGGTTTCCCGGCCTCTAAGGCGCCCGGGGCGGCGAATGCGCCCCCCTTCCTCCACGGAAATGGCCCGCCGGCAGCAGGAGACTCCGGCAAGGAGCCAGCACCATCGCCACCATCGGCAACACTTCTTCCGCCTCAGGCACCATCACCGGAGGCGGAATCTCCTGCCCGCCGGATGCCTGCCAGAGCTCCACCACACAGGGCGGCTCCTTGGGCGAATGCCCATGGCAATCGTGGTCATGCAGCTCTTCGTGCAGAGCCGGACTGACCGCCATCAATTGGATCAGCACCAGCTGCAACACCAAGAACACCGCCAAAGCGGGCCTCAGCATCGGATGGTGGTGTCCCGCAGAAGTCATGGCCGGGCGAAACGAAAATCATCTCACCCGGCAAGTAAAGACCAAATGCACACGTCGTGCATTTGCATTTATCGAATCCCCTGACTGATGCGCACTTCATCGAAATCCGCATCGATATTCCCGATCACAAAGGTCCAATCGTTGGTCCGGCTGTAGGCAAACGGAGCCGATTGGGAAGAGATCAGCACCCCGTCGACCCACACATCGACCTGGCTTTGGGCATTGTGAGTGATCTTCAGATGCTGCCATTGGCCCATCATCACTGCTGCATCCCATTGATCGTGCGCCAACGCCGTGTGACTTCCCACCATGACCTTGGGGCGGTCCGGTAGCAGCCATTTGTCCTGCATCACTCCCAGGGAACTATCCCAATTCTGCTCGAGGCGGAAAATCGACGAAGTGGCCACGCCATACGCTTTGTAGGCACGGGGGTAGATCCATGCTTCCAGGGTCAATTCGGGCGGAGCATTGCCTGGGGAGAGAAGTGCATCCGGAATGGTCACCATCAGTTGGTCTCCGACCAGTCCGAAACGTGCCGCTTCGCCCACCGGTTGCGTCATCCAGCCGAGATTGTCGGCGGCACGATTCGCTCCCCCTTGGGACGTCAGATGGAGCCCATTCGGTCCCGAATCTTCAAAATTCCCGTTGAAGTGATACAGCGCGATGGTTTCCGCATCGACTTCGAAACCATCGGGCGCCGGTGGCGTCCGCACCACTCGGCTGATGCGCACTTCGTCGAAATCCGCGTCGATGTCAGCGATCCGGAAGGTCCAATCCGTCGTGCGTCCATAATTGATCGGAGCATAGGCCGACGCCACCGCTTCGCCGTCCACCCAGAAAGTCACCACGCCCGTCTCGTCCCGCGTCAGCATCAGATGGTGCCAAGTCTCCAACGAAACCAAAGACTCCCAGGACCCTTGAGGCAAGAGGGTCGTGGAACCGGCGGAAACGGAAGGCACCGCAGGTTGCAGCCATTTGTCCTCACTGATCGCCAAGCTGCTGTCCCAGTTCTGTTTCAGTGAAAAGTTCCCGTTGGTACCGTTTCCATAGACCTTGTATGCCCGCGGGTAGATCCAGGTTTCCAGAGTCAGTGGCTGGGAAACGGAGCCCGGAGCGATCTGGGAGTCGGGAAAGGTCACTGACAAAGAATCTCCATAGGCTGAAAGTCGCAACCGCTCTCCCGCCGGCAACCCATTGGCATCGAAGCTTGCCACGCGCGTCGCCCCTCCTGCCGCCACCAAATCATATCCCTGGCCGCTCGCATCCTGAAAATCCCCATCGAAATGATAGAGCGCGACCGTATCCGCATCGGTCATCAAGGGAACCGCAAACGGAATCACGTCGGCATTCGCTCCTCCGCCCGTGCCTCCGGAACCCGACCCAGGCCCTGGCCCGCCGCCATCTTCGGGCTCCTCTTCTTCTGGAGGGAGAACAGTCGCATCCCCGGTGATCCGCACCTCGTCCAAGTAACCATTGAAATTTCCGAGCGTCAGCGTCCATTCCCCGCTGGGTCCGAAAGGACCCGCCGTCGATTGACCCGATCCCACCGTCACTCCATCGAGTTGCGCCTCATACTCCCCCGCTGCCGTTCGACAGATCCGCAGATGCTGCCACTCCCCGGGTCGAACCGCCGCCTCCCAGGCCGAACCAGAGACCAAGGTCAATCCATCGGTGATCAAAAACGGAGCAGCCGGCTGCACCCAGATATCCTGCAAGGCCCCGAATTTGGAATTCCAGGACCTCACCAAGGCCATCAAGGGCGAAGAACCCTGTCCATAGGCTTCGTAGCTTAATGGACAGATCCAAGCTTCCAAAACCAAAGGTGTCGGAGCGTTCTCCGGCGTGATGTAGCTCGCCGGTATGACAGCCGTCAGCTGATCACCCATCCCGTGGAAACGGACCGCCCGTCCACTTGGCTCGGCCATCCATCCGGCTGCATGCTCCACCCGCTCCACGTCTCCTTGCGCCGTCAGATCAAATCCGTGCGCGGTCGCATCCGTAAAATCGTCATCAAAGTGATAGAGGGCAATCGTATCCGCCGCCACTTCCCAAGGAGCACCACCGGAAGCCCCCTTCACCCCAAACCACCGAGCCGCCGAGAACCGCCGACCATCTGGCATCACCACCTCCGCCTCGATGCGATGCCGAGCCACTCGATGGGGAGTGAAGGTGAACTCGCTGCCTCCAATCCAGGGGTCGACACCGCCCCATTCCCAGGTCACGCGGGCGGCGCTGAGATCCATCCCCGGACAACTCACCTCCGCCGTCACCGCATCGCCCGCCGACACGTAATCCCCCGGCAACAAAATCTCCGGCGTGGCTGAAGTCCATGGGGTCGCCGCTCCCGGGGATTGAGCACCCCAGCGCGCCAAACTCGCCAGCCCTCGCCCCTGTTGCGCGATCACAAACTCCGTCGTCGAGTTGAAGGCATCCCCCCACCGATCATAGAATGGATATTTTCCAGTGCTGAGACCGTCTCCTGGATACGACAACGACCCCAAAACCGAGCCGTAACGTGCCACCCAACTGAAGCCGGTCTGGATGTTCCCCAGAGGAATGCCGCTAGGCGGCAACACCCGATCATCATTCTGGGCATACTGATGCACAATTTCCCGCTGGCGGCGCCAACCACTACCAGTGACGTAGCTCACATTCACCGGATTGCAGCCCATCTCATAGTTGGCATTCCCCACCACCGCCGTTCGGTGAGCAGGATCGGCCACCAACAAATCGGTCACCGTGATTTCGAATGCCCGCTCCGAGCAAAAAAACCACCCGGCCGTGCTCTGCTGTTTCGAATAGGGGTCAAGGCAGGACCCGTAAGCGCCTTGCCCGGAAAGCGTCGTCAGCCAAGTGCCCGTGTCCATTTGCAGGGCCTCTTGATCCGCCAAATAGGCTGCGTCCATTTCCCCCGCACTGCGTTTCCCCACCCGCTGAGCAAACAGGTAGTCACGCGTCGCGCAGCCGTATCCTTCAAACAGCGCCCACCAACCCCAACGACGCACATCCGTCGAAGTCGGATCATACCATTCCTTGAGCTTCTGCAAGCACACCGGATTCCCCGTCGCAGCAAACATGGCGGAAGCCGCCCACGCCAATTCGTCGTCGTGGCCAAAGATATGACCGTAGTGCGTGATCTTCTGATAACTCCCCTCCAGTCCGTGCTCTTCGATCGCTTCCAACAAGAACTGCCAACCCGCTGCAGCCTTCTGCAGGTAGAGCGCCGCTTCGGATGGGAATTGCTGTTGGAACAAAGGAGACGACCCCAAGTCTGCCAGTGCACCCACCGCGGCCGCAGTCGAGGCCGTATTCTTCGGCCATACCACCTGCTCGTCGCCGTCCTCGGGAAGCACATCGTCTTCGTATTTTCGGTGCTTCGGATACACGAGGAAGAAGAACCCGCCGTCGTCGTCCTGCATTTTGGCAAGGAAATCCGCTTCAATCTTCGCCTCCTGCAACAGGTCACTCTTGCCATCGCCACTCTCCGGGATGCCCAAATTGTCGAGGGCCCCCGCCGCCGGTGCGGCATCGACAATGAACGCCAGATGATGAATCAATTGCGCCGAATTGATCGTGTACTTGCTGTAATCGCCCGCGTCGTGATGGCCACCGGAAACATCGATCGGTCCACTCCGCAAAATCGGATACAACTGCGTCTCCGGGGAAACCATCTGCGGAGCGACCTGGGCGGAATCGGCACTGCCCTGGGCAATGAAACCCCAGGTGTCATCGAATTCAGCGCCGCTCGTAGGAACGCCAGCCAGAGCGGTGTGGCAGGCCGCATGCGGATGGCGGCTGAACGGCAACTCGACCGCATGCCCGCAGCGCTGGTTGTACAAACCCTGTGCATAGGTTCGCGCAAAACCCAGCAACATATTGTCAGCGATTCGAAATGGCAGAGAGACTCCCAGGCCTTCCACCTTCAGGCGATATTCCCCCGGGGTTTCCCATGAGCTGAAATCCGCCTGCCAAACCTGCTGATAGGGTGGTGGCGAGTAGGTATAACCCACGTCCTGGCGCAGTGTCAGCGGACCCGAAAAAACCACCAGCCCACTCGCTTCATCGACCACCGAAAAACTCGTCGCTGCCACTGCCATCTCCCCGCCGCTCCCGAGGTAGTACCCCACCATCGCCTGCTTCGGGCCCACCGTCTCATAACCTTCCTGATTCACGTGCACCGCCGGACTGCGCCGATCCCCATCGAAGACCGCCGCATACTCCGCGATCGAGGACTCCCCTTCCCACCCGTCCGTCGTGACCTTCACCTCCGCCCCGTCTGAAGCCGCCGAGGAAAGCGTCAAATACAGCCGGTTCTCCACCCGCAAATCCGTTTCACCCAAGGGCGCATACAAAACTCGACGCCGAAATCCCGTGATCGAACAACTCACGGACTGCCCATCCACCTCCACCACGCAGCTATTGGCCTCGGGCGCCACAAAATTCCCCCCCTCCACGAAATCCCAAGCGTCCACACTGCCATTCGTATCCGAAGTGGTGATCCGTCCCAGCTCCAGAATCTGAGGCGTCAACCACCGAGCGGCCGACTCTCCCACCTCCGGCATTTCCCCACGGACCCCCTCCAGTCGATCAAAGTCGCCTGCCAAAGAAACCTGAAATCCTCCCACTCCCAATCCGATCATCGCCCCCCTTGCGATGACCCGATGAATTCGAGCCCAATGCATGTTGAGCGGGTCCATAACGTGTTCGCGTCAGGACGTCGAGTTGGATTGTTACGCACAACTCATCTAATCCATTAACTTTAATTAACTTAAAAACTGCCTACTCCGCCCCCGCACTTCCGGAAAAACCCTCGGTTAGGGCATTTGACCCAGGCATGAAACCGAGGAATTTGCTTCATGAGCAGCGCTTCCCGTCCGACCTTCACCTTTGCCTCCATCATCGCCCTCGTGGTGTCGATCGCCAGCTTCTATCAAGGACCCATCTTGGGTCTGCTGCTCGCCATCACCGCCATGATCTTTGGCCTCTTCGGGGTCCTGATGTCACTTTCGTCCCGGAAACGCGGAGGCATCGTCAGCTTCACCGCCATCTCACTCGGTGGACTCGGCATTCTCGCCGCGATCATCCGCGCGATTGCCTATCTCATTGAATAACCGGTCGTTTCATCCTTCCCAGGTGGTTTTCGACCAAGCACGCCGCCCAAGGGCCACGGCGGTTAAGGTCAAACCCACCGTGATTCCCCACCACATCCCGGTCACTCCGTGGCCCAGAAGAATGGCCAAAACCCAGCCAAGAGGGATCGACACCACCCAGTAAGCGCCAAACGCGATCCATGCCGGGATTTTCACATCATCGAGCCCCCGCAAAGTGCCCGCGGCGATGATTTGCATCGCATCGCTGAATTGAAACGCCGCCGCGACCCACAGCAATCCGGCTGCCATTCTTGCCGTCTCGGATTCACCCACGAATCCACTCACCAGGGCATCCTTGAAGCCCACGAAAACTCCCGCCCCAAACAGCGCATACACCAGGCCCATCGCCCAGCCACTCACCAAAATACCCCGCATTCGCCAAAACTGCTTGGCTCCCACCACCTCCCCCATCCGCACCGTCTGCGCCATCGATATTCCCAGCGGCACCATGAACACCGTCGCCGCGCACGACAGCGCCACCTGGTGCGATGCCAGGGCCTCCTCCCCCAGTGTGCCAATCAAAAGAGTCGCAAACACAAAGGCACTCACCTCCGCCAACAACTGCATGCTGGCCGGGAAACCCACCCGCAACAGATCCCGCACCGCCGCCGGATCCGGACGGCGGAACCACCGGTAGGGAACCCATTCCCGCAACCCAGGCGATCGCAGACACCACGCGATCATTCCCACAAACGCCAACAGCCGGGCCAATAAAGTCGCCAGCCCCGCTCCCTCCAGCCCCATTGCCGGAGCCCCAAGGTGGCCGAAAATCAGGACCCAGTTGAGCGCCACATTCGCCAACACGGAACCCAAAGTGATCCAGAAAACCGGCCAGGGCCGATTCATCGCATCGGCGTGATTCTTCACCGCCATCCCCGCCATCGCTGGAATCATCGACCCCGCGATCAGCAGCAAATACCCCGGCACCGTCGCCACCACCGCAGAAGATTGTCCAAAGCGACCGAGGAACGGCCGCACCCCCCATCCTGCCAACAATGTCAGCACTCCTAATGCCGTGGTGATCTGCAGACCATGCCGCAACGCTGCCCGCGCCGCTTCCGGATCCTGAGCACCGCGTGCCTGCGAAACCCGAATCGAAACCGCCATCGACATCCCAATCCCAAACATCATCGGCAAATAAATCAGCGTATTGGCAAACGAGGACGCCGCCAACTCGGTCACTCCCAATCGACCGATCATCATCGTATCGACCACTCCCATCAGCATCTGGCTGAGCTGACCCACGATCAACGGCACCGCCAGCCGCAGGGTCGTCTTGCCCTCGTCCATCAAACGGGGCCTGGCATGAAAATCAGTCGGATGCATCGGTCGACAAAAAAAGCCCACTCGGCAGCAGCCAAGCGGGCGGGATCAAAAAGGGCCATTTCCTCCCTTCAATCCCGCACGCCACGCGCCATGCGCGCAAAGACGAGAAGCGGGAAAAAGAAGTTCACCCCGCAGGGCCTAGCCGCCCACCCCTTGGTGGTCAAGCCCCCCGAGAAATCATCTCCGCCACTCCCACTCCTCGAAAATCAATCAATCGTTTGACTTTTTCAAACCCTTGTTCAACTTCCCGCCCGTGTCGGCGAAGATCTTTCCAGTTCAGGCCAACAAAGGTGAGCGCGCCCGCCAGCGCCTGCTCATCGCAGCTTTGGAGAAAATCTCGGAGAAGGGCTACGACACCGCGTCCGTCCGGGAAATCGCCGACGCCGCTGGCCAGAACGTCGCCGCCATTGCCTACTACTTTGGTAGTAAGAAGAAACTCTACGCTGCCCTGCTGGAAGGCGTCGGCAGCCACATCCGAGGCATTTTCTCGGACCTCGACGAAACAGTCCGCCAGCGATTGGAAGCTGGGACACTGGAACCCGCTGAAGCCATCCGCCTCCTCAAGGCCATGCTGCGCGCCATGGTCGGAGTTCAAATGGGTGGCGGTGGCGACTTCGAGAAACTCCACCGCATCATGGTCCACGAGCAGACCACTCCCAGCGATTGTTTCCCCATCCTTTACGACAAAACCCTCCGGCCTCTCCACGAGCGCTTCACCTCCCTGCTCGCCATCGCCCGCGGAGAAGACCCCACCTCGCCAGAAGTCATCCTCCGCGCCCATGCCCTCTTTGGGCAGGCCATCTCTTTCACTTGGGTCCGGCCCACCATCGTGCGCCGCCTTGGCGTGCGCCAGCTCGATGCCACCCACGCCGCCACCATCTCCGCCTTGATCGAGGATCACATCGACCTCATCTGCAACCGTCCCTCCACTCCATGAATCGCAAAGCTGTCCTCGGCCTGATGGTCGTGCTCGCCGCCGGCACTGCCGCCGTCCTCTACTTCCGCCAACGGGAAGCCGACCAGGGCCCCATCGTTCTCCACGGCAATGTCGACATCCGCAGCGTCGACCTCGCCTTTCGCGTTTCCGGGCGCATCGCCGAAGTCCTCAAAGATGAAGGGGATTCCATCCAACAAGGCGAAGTCCTCGCGCGCCTCGATCCCGCGCCCTTCCAGGCCGAACTCGCCTCCGCTCAAGCCGCTCTTCAAGCTGCCGCAGCCCAGGAAGCCCTCAAACGCGCTGGCTATCGTCCAGAAGACATCGCCCAGGCCCAAGCCTCCCTCGATCAAGCCAACGCCCAACTCGACAACGCCCGCACCACCTTCCGACGCCAATCTCAGCTCGTCGCCAAAGGTGCGGTTCCCCGGCAAACTTACGACGATGCCGAAGCCGCCCAGCGGGTCGCCGAGCAACAAGTGAAAGTCGCCACCGCCAACCTCGCCCTGCTCCAAGCAGGCTTCCGCACCGAGGAAATCGACGCCGCCGCTGCGGCTTCCGCCCAGGCTCGCGCCGCTGTCGAAACCGCCCGTATCCGTCTCAGCGATGCCGAACTGACCGCGCCCTCCGGCGGCATCCTCCTTACCCGTGCCGAAGAGCCCGGTGCCATCGTCTCCTCCAGCTCCACCGTGCTCACCCTCTCCCTCGAAAATCCCGTATGGGTCCGCGCCTACGTCCACGAACCTGAATTGGGAAAATTCCCTCCGGGAAAAGCCGTCGAACTCTTCACCGACAGCCGTCCCGATCAACCCTATCACGGCCATGTCGGCTTCGTCTCCCCCCGAGCCGAATTCACCCCGAAACCAGTGGAGACCGAAGAACTGCGCACCTCCCTGGTCTATCGCATGCGCGTCATCGTCGACGATGCCGACGCCGCCCTGCGCCAAGGCATGCCGGTGACCCTTCGGGCCACCGACTCCAACCCCTGAGACCATGGCCGAAACGGTCGTCACCTTCCGGGATCTCACCAAGACCTTCCCGGGCATGGAAAAACCGGCCCTCGCGGCCGTCTCGGGTGAAATCCGTACAGGACTCATCACCGGCCTCGTCGGTCCCGATGGCGCCGGCAAAACCACCCTGCTGCGTCTCATCGCTGGCCTCATGCAGCCCGATTCCGGCGACCTCGCCACACTCGGGGTCGATCCCCTCCACGAAGCCGCCACCATCCGCGGTCAAGTCGGCTACATGCCCCAAAAGTTCGGTCTCTACGAGGACCTCACAGTGCTCGAAAACCTCAATCTCCAGGCTGACCTCCGGGACATCATCGGGCAAGAACGTGAGGAAGCCTTCGAACGACTCCTTACCTTTACCGACCTCAAACGCTTCACCGGACGCTTCGCTGGAAAACTCTCCGGCGGCATGAAACAAAAACTCGGCCTCGCCTGCACCTTGCTCGGAAAACCCTCCCTGCTGCTGCTCGATGAACCCGGCGTCGGCGTCGATCCCATTTCCCGCCGAGAACTCTGGGGCATGGTCGAGGATCTCGTCCGTCAAGGCATCGCCGTCGTCTGGAGCACCGCCTACCTCGACGAAGCCGAACTTTGCGGAACCACCCTCGTGCTCAGCGAAGGCCAACTCATCGCGAGCGGCACCCCGCGCGAAATCTCCTCCCCACTTCAGGGTCGATGCCGCCAATTGCGCAACCCCGGCCACGGCAAACGCAGCCTGCTGGTCCATGCCCTCAACCGTCCCGAAACCACCGACGGCACCATTCAAGGGGATAGCTTAAGACTCACCTTTCAGCCCGATGCCCAACCGTTTCCTCCCGAGGACATCGGAGCATCCCCCGCTGCCCAGTGGGCCGAAGTGACCCCTCGGTTTGAAGATGCCTTCATCGATCTCCTCGGCGGGGGCCCTCCCGGGGAATCGGTGCTTGCCCGCCATACCCGGGAAATTCCCGGCCAAGGTGACGTCGTCATTGAAGCCCACGAATTGACCAAACGCTTCGGCGACTTCACCGCCACAGACCACGTCTCCTTTGAAGTCCAGCGAGGCGAAATCTATGGCCTGCTCGGTCCCAACGGTGCTGGCAAGTCCACTACCTTCAAAATGATGTGCGGACTCCTCACCCCCACCTCCGGCAGCGCCCGCGTGGTCGGACTCGATCTCCGCCACAGCGGAACCAAAGCCCGTCAGAGGCTCGGCTACATGGCCCAGAAATTCTCCCTCTACGGCAACCTCTCCGTCGCCCAAAACCTCGCCTTCTTCGCCGGGGTCTACGGCGTGCGGGGGCGACCCGGCCAGAAACGCATCCAAGAACTGGCCGAAATCTTCCACCTCGGTCCCTTTCTCCGCGCACCCACCGACTCCCTCTCCCTCGGATACAAACAACGGCTCGCCCTCGCCTGCGCCGTCCTTCACGAACCCGATCTCCTCTTCCTCGACGAACCCACATCCGGTGTCGACCCCGTCACCCGCCGGGAATTCTGGACTCACATCAATGGCCTCGTCAGTCGCGGAGTCACCGTCATGGTCACCACCCACTTCATGGATGAAGCCGAGTATTGCGACCGCATCGGCCTCGTCTTCCGGGGTCAGCTCATCGCCGCAGGAACCCCCGATGAACTCAAGGCTGGCGTCGCGACCGACACACGCCCAGACCCGACCATGGAAGATGCCTTCATCGAGCTCGTCACCGGAAAGGAGAGCCCATGAAAGCCCTCTCCTTCCGCCGCCTGCGTGCCCTCTGCTGGAAAGAAACCCTGCAAATATTCCGCGATCCCAGCAGCAACCTGATCGCTTTCATCCTGCCCCTCGCCATGATGGTCATCTTCGGCTTCGGGCTCAATTTGGACTCCAGCCGACTCCATCTCGGCCTGCTCAATGAATCCCCGGGGACTGCGGCTCACGGACTCGCCGCCGCCTTTGTGGATTCCCCATCTTTTGACGTCGAAGTATTCACCGACCGGAATGCGATGGACCAGGCGCTCACGGATTCGGCCATCCGTGGCTATGTCGTCATCCCTGCCGATTTCGATCGCCTCCTTGTCACCGCGGGAAATACGGCTCCCCTGCAAGTCGTCGCGGACGGGTCCGAACCCAACACTGCCCGCTTCGTCGACGCCTACTCCAATGGCATCTGGAACTCATGGCTGGTCAGCTACTACGAAGACCGTGGTCTCACCCTTCCCGAAGAGGTTCAGGTCGAACCCCGCTACTGGTTCAACCCCTCCACCCGCAGCCGAAATTTCCTGATCCCCGGTTCGGTCACCGTCATCATGACCGTCGTCGGCGCCCTGCTCACCTCCCTGGTCGTGGCCCGCGAATGGGAACGCGGCACCATGGAGGCCCTGCTCGCCTCACCCGTCACCCGCTCCGAGTTGCTGCTCAGCAAGATCATCCCCTACTACGGTCTGGGCATGGTGTCGCTGCTCCTCTGCGTCTCCGCCGCCCGCTGGATGCTTGGCGTGCCCTTTCGCGGATCCCTTCCGGCCCTGCTTCTCGTGGGCAGCTTCTTCCTCCTCAGCGTCCTCGGCATCGGCCTTCTTCTCTCCACCGTCACCCGCAACCAATTCAACGCCGCCCAAGCGGCCCTCAACGCCGCTTTCCTTCCCGCCACCATGCTCTCCGGCTTCATCTATGAAATCTCCAGCATGCCTCCCCTGCTCCGCGGCATCACCCACCTGATTCCCGCCCGCTACTTTGTCTCTTCCATCCAGACCCTCTTTCTCGCGGGCGACCTCTGGAATGTTTTGCTGCCTGATCTCCTCTTCCTGATGGCGGCCTCCGCCTTCTTCCTCGGACTCACCGCCCGCTCCACCCGGCGCCGCATGGACTGACATGAGCTTCTTCCACCGCATTCACGCCCTGATCCGAAAGGAACTTCAGGCCCTACTCGGCGATCCCTCCAGCCGCACCCTGCTGTTCCTTCCCGTCATCATGCAGACGCTGCTGTTTCCCTTCGCCGCCACCCTGGACGTCGAAAATGCCAGCCTGGCCATCTTCAATCGCGACACCGGGCCCGAGTCCCTCGAACTCGTCCAACGCTTCGCCGCCTCCCCGGCCTTCAGCACGGTGCTCTCCCTCAATAGCGAAGCCGAAGTCGAAACGGCCATCGACACCCATCACGCTCTCCTCGCCGTCAACATCCCCGCCGACTTTTCCCGCAAACTCGCCCGTGGCGAAGCCTCGCCCCTCCAGGTCGTCCTCGATGGTCGCCGTTCAAATGGAGCCCAGATCGCCCTCAGCTACCTCCAGGGCATCACTCAGGAATTCACCCTCGATCGTCTCGACGCCGCCGGCCGCACCCTGCCCTCCACCGTCGTCACCCGCTTTCGCTACAACCCCAACCTCAACTACCGCCATTTCATCCTGCCCAACCTGATCGCCATCATCACCACCATCGGCGCCCTCATCGTCACCGCACTCTCCGTCGCCCGCGAACGCGAACAGGGAACTTTCGATCAACTCCTCGTCTCACCCCTGACTCCCGAAATGATCATGATCGGGAAAGCCGTTCCCGCCATGATCGTCGGCTTCTTTCAGGCCACCCTCATCCTCTGCGCTGCCGTCTTCATCTACCACGTTCCCTTCCGCGGAAACCTTCTCCTCCTCTATGCCGGGATGTTTCTCTACAGCCTCTCTCTGGTCGGCGTGGGATTGTTCATTTCCTCCCTGTGCAGCACCCAACAACAGGCCTTTCTCGGGGCCTTCTCCTTCATGATGCCCGCCATCATGCTCTCCGGATTTGCCGCGCCGGTCGAAAACATGCCCCGTTGGCTGCAGATCGCCGACATGGCCAACCCCGTCCGCCACTTTGTCGAAGTCGTCAAAGGCGTCTTCCTCAAGGACACCTCCTTCCACCACGTGCTCGCCGATGTCATCCCCCTCATCGGCATCGCCTTCGTCACCCTCTCGGCAGCCTCCATCCTCTTCCGCCAGCGCAGCACCTGACGTCCCATGCTGGACTCCCGCCGCGGCGACCGCTATCCCGTGCGCCCACCCGTGCCCGAGCCGATCGACATTCACGACCACTTCTCCGCCTCCCTCTGGCAGGACCGCTTCGAGGAGGAGATCCTGCTCATTGCCAACAAACTCAAGGGCAAGGCCCGCGGACTCCAAGGCCACTGGGAAAATGAATCCTTCGTCCTCCACGCGGAAGTCGCCGGTGAATCCTGCGAAATCCTCCACTGGCGCGAAGGTGACCGCTGGGACTTTGAGTCCACCTGCACCTGCGACATCCGCACCTACTGCCCCCACGCAGCTGCCGCCCTGCTCGCGGCCAGCAAGCCCTCCAAACTCCGCGACCTTCTCGCACCGCCCGCCACCCCGCCGCAGCCCCCTGTGGACGCATCTCACTCAAGCTCCGCGATTCGCCACGAAGGAAACGCCACCTTCCATCTCCGCATCACTCGCGAACCCACCGACTCCAAAGTCGTTCGCCTGCTTCTCCAGGCACTCAAAATCCACGACACCGGAGAATGGGTCGTCGCCCGCCCCGAAATCCTCTACGGCGATCACCGGATTCCCCTCGGTGGCAAAGCGGGCATGCGCGAACACCCCCTTCCCGATGGCTCCCTCTTGGTCCGCGATCCTGCCGCCGAGATGAACGCCATCCTCCAGCTCCAGCAAACCGGCCTCGCCTCCCTCGCTTCCCACGCCCAGTTCCGCTTCCTGCTCGCCCTCGAAGGAAAATCCCGCCCCACCCCCCAAGACCTGCCCCCCGCCTCCACCCTCTGGTTTCCCAACCCCAGCCATGGCACCCTCGACCAATTCTGGCCCTGGCTCCGCGCCACCGGCGTCGAGTCGCTCCAAACCGCCGGCTGGACCGTCAACTTCGACGCCGAAGTCGGCCACGAAGTCATCTCCGTCGACCCCGAAGGCTTCAAATACGTCCTCGAAGACGACGGCACCGGCTGGTTTCACCTTTCCGTCGGATTCGATGTCAATGGCAGCCAGCTCGACCTGATGCCCATCCTCGCCCAGTTGCTCGACCGCGGCGCCACCGAGGTGACCCTCGAATTTCCAGCCGACGGATCTTTTCTCCATCACCTCGATGACGGCCGTGCCCTGAAGCTTCCCGCCGACCGCATTCGCCGCATTCTCAAACAATTCGCCGCCTTCCTCGACCCCCGGCGTTTCAAGGGCTCGAAGCTTCGCCTCCACCCGCTCGACGCCGCCACCCTCGCCCACAACGATCCCGAGAAATTCAACCCTCCCCCCAAGCTCGAACAACTCATCCACTCCCTCAGCACGGGGCTGGAAGCCGCACCCGGCACACGCGCCACCCCCGATGGCTTGCAGGCGGAACTCCGCGACTACCAACGCGATGGCTTCCACTGGATGCAATTTCTTGCCGCCAATAGCCTCCACGGCATTCTCGCCGATGACATGGGGCTCGGTAAAACCCTCCAAACCCTCACCCACATCCTTGCCGAAAAAGAAGCCGGACGCATGAACGGCCGACCCGCCCTCGTCGTCGCCCCCACCTCGGTCGTCCCCAACTGGCTGGCTGAAGCCCGCAAGTTCGCCCCCACCCTTCGTCCACTGGTTCTCGAAGGCCCTCAACGAAAGAAATACTTCCGCTCCATTCCCTACGCCGACCTCGTTCTCACCTCCTTCGCTCTCCTCCAGCGCGACATCGAAAAACTCCGAGGATTCTCGTACCACCTCGTGATCCTCGATGAGGCCCAGCACATCAAAAACCCCGCCGCCAAGGTTGCCAAAGCCGCCTGCGACCTCGATGGCCGCCACCGCCTTTGCCTCTCCGGCACCCCGGTCGAAAACCACCTCGGTGAACTCTGGAGCCAGATGCGTTTCCTCATGCCCGGCTTTCTCGGAACCCAAGAGGACTTCAATCGACGCTTCCGCAAACCGATCGAGAACGAAGGCAACGACGAACGCCAAGCGGCCCTGAAAGCTCGCGTCGCCCCGCTCATCCTCCGCCGCACCAAAGATCAAGTCGCCAAAGAACTTCCCCCAAAAACCATCCTCGTTCACCCCGTCGAGCTCAACACCGCTCAGAAAGACCTCTACGAAACCGTCCGTGCCACCATGGACAAACGCGTCCGCCAGGCCATCGCCATCAAAGGCCTCGAAGGCTCCCGCATGCTCTTTCTCGAAGCCCTCCTGAAGCTCCGCCAGATCTGCTGCGAACCGAAACTCCTCAAATTCGAAAACGAGTCGAAACTTGAGGCCGATGCTGCTGGCTCCGCCAAGCTCGACTACCTCGCCGACCTGCTCGACACCCTGGTCGAAGAAGGCCGCCGCATCCTCCTTTTCTCCCAATTCACCAGCATGCTCGACATCATCGCCGCGCATCTGGAAAGCCGGAACATCCGCTATCTCATGCTCACCGGCAGCTCCAAGAACCGCGGCGAGCTCGTCGAGCGCTTCCAAACCGGTGAGATCCCCCTCTTTCTCATCAGCCTCAAAGCTGGCGGCACGGGTCTCAACCTCACCGCCGCCGACACCGTCATCCACTACGACCCCTGGTGGAACCCCGCTGCCGAGGCCCAAGCCACCGACCGCGCCTACCGCATCGGCCAGAAAAACCCCGTCTTCGTCCACAAGCTCATCTGCCAAGGCACCGTCGAGGAGCGCATCCACCAACTCCAGGCCAAGAAAAGCGAACTCGCCGACGCCCTCCTCGCCGACGCCGCCAAAGCCGCCGCGCCCGACGCCCAGCTCCTCTCCAACCTCCTCGCGCCGTTGGGGTGAGCGTGGCGGCGGCTCGCATCCGACCCGTCCGCAAACGCTCCTTCTTCGACGAATTTCTCCGTCTGATCCGCCAGAAGAAAATTTGCCGGGAGTTCGCAAAAAGGTCGGCTGTGACCAAGAACACGCTCAAACGCTACATCGATTACTTGGAGGCAGCCGTTCTGGTCCGAGTCATCACCCGGGTCGATCGGAAGGCCGGGTGCTTCCAGCGCAACCCGCAGTATAGGAACTACCTCACCCGAACCGGTCTCTTTGAACCACTCGTGGAAGGCAGCGACGGCCTGGGGCATCTCATGGAAACCGCCATCTTCGCCCAGCGCTTTCACCGCCGGCGAGCACCTGCATTACCCGAGATGGAAAAGCGGCAGCCATACCCACGGACTGGATTTCATCTCACTCACCGCCGGACTGGTTCCAGAGGAGGCGGTCAAAATCAAATACAGCGACCGGCCCGCCCAACGTCCTGCCACCAGGGTGCCGTGGCAGGGCTTTTCCTGGGAAAACAATATCCCACGCCTGACCATCACCACTCGCACACATGAAGAAAGGATCGCGCGTAACGGCATCGCAGCGACCCTTGAACCGGCTGCCATCCATTCCTATCGGCTGGGGTTGGGCAAATGAACTCCAACTTTCCGGACACCCGGCTCCTCTCGAACCTCCCCGCGCCGCTGGGGTGAATTCGGCTCGCAACGCCCGGTCGAACGGCAAACCAACAGGCGATGTCGAACCATCGATTCACGAGAAGCTTGGCAGCGATCGCAGCGGACCAAGGATCTTGCTCCGCAAGGGCTGTCCGGTCGTGAAATCGAACGCAGTCTGGCGGAGAAAGGGCTGACGGGGCTTCTCAAGCCCTTCGAGATCGAGAGCCTCATGGACAAGGTGGGGTTGATCCGGTCGCAAGCCCCGGTGAATCCGAGAAGCTGGGCCATCCAGGCTTTCGGTCTCCTCGCACTGACCGTCGGCATCGGGGACCGTGACCATCAACCCCATCGATTGCTACCGCTCCATCGACGGCACCGTACTGACCCGCATCACGATCGATTCCATCCGCGAGCCGATTGAGTCAAAGCTCCCGGCAGAATGGCGGCACCCTTTCCAAGACCACGCGGAAGCTAAAGGAGTTTACGCTCTGACGGGCGGGGAGATCGCGGCCATGGAGACGGTGACCGGAGGGGAACTGGACTTCCGCGATGAGCCTCCGGCCTGAGTTTCTAGTCTTCGTCCACAAGCTCATCTACCAAGGCACCGTCGAAGAACGCATCCACCCACTCCAGGCCATGAAGAGCGAGCTCGCCGACGCCCTCCTCGCCAGTATCAGGCCCGATCCGCGGCATAACCCTCTCGGATGCTTGCGAGGCCCGGAGACGGTGGCCAGTCTCCTCCCAACATGGCTTATCTCGACGACGACTTTCTTCTCCACTCCGCCACGGCAAGGCGCCTTTTCCACGAGGTCGCCCATGACCAGCCGATCTACGACTACCATTGCCACCTCTCGCCCCGTGAAATCGCCACCAATCACCGCTGGCAAAACCTCGCCGAAATCTGGCTCGGCGGTGACCACTACAAGTGGCGCCTGATGCGTGCCAACGGCATCGATGAACGCCTCATCACCGGCGACGCCTGCCCGGAAGACAAATTCCGCGCCTGGGCAGAAACCATGCCCATGACCCTCCGCAACCCGATCCATCACTGGTCCCACATCGAGTTGCGGCGCTATTTCGGTATCGACACCCTACTCAGCCCCGACACTGCCGACGCGATCTGGGAACAAGCCAACGCCCGCCTCGCCGAGCCCGATTTCTCCGCCCACGGAATCCTTGAAAAGTTCGACGTCCGCATGATCGGCACCACCGATGATCCGGTCGATGCCCTCGCCGACCACCAAGCGATCGCCGCCTCCGGTATCGCCACCCGGGTGCTCCCGACATTCCGCCCGGACAAAGCCTTCAACGTCGATCAACCTCAAGCCTTCAACGGCTGGCTCGACAAGCTGGAACACGCCACCGGACTCTCCATTTCCAGCCTCAGCGACCTGCTGGACGCCCTCCATCGCCGCCACGACGATTTCCACGCAGCGGGCGCCCGCCTGTCGGACCACGGCCTGGAGTCGATCCCCACCCTTGATTGCGACGACGCCGAGGCCTCCAACATCTTCGACAAGGCTCGCTCGGGAAAGCCTGCAACCCTTGAGGAGCGGCAACAATTCACCTTCTACCTTCTCGTCTTTCTCGGCCGACTCGACGCCGCCAAAGGTTGGACCAAACAACTCCACCTTGGCGCCGCCCGCAATGTCGACCCCACAGGCTCCGCCAAGCTTGGCCCCGATACCGGCTTCGACAACATCGGTGATTTTCCCCAAGGCCCCGGCCTCATCAAATACCTCGGCCGCCTGGCCGCCGAAGACGCCTTGCCTCGTGTGATCCTCTACAACCTCAACCCAGCCGACAACTACCTCTTCGCCACCATCGCGGGCAGCTTCCAAGGGGGCGGACTGATCCATCGGATCCAATTCGGCTCCGGCTGGTGGTTCCTCGATCAAAAGGACGGCATGGAACTTCAGCTCAATGCCCTTTCGATGACCGGTCTGTTGCCGCGATTCGTCGGCATGCTCACCGACTCCCGAAGCTTCCTTTCCTATCCCCGCCACGAATACTTCCGCCGTATCCTTTGCAACCTGATCGGCACCGAAGCCGACCGCGGCGAACTTCCTGACGATTTCGAACTGCTCTCGCGCGTCGTCCGGGACGTTTGCGCCGGCAATGCCGCCCGCCAGTTCGGCCTCGATGAAGCCGCCGATCTTCAGCACCTCTAAAGACGAGAAAAAAAAGACTCCGTCCCGGAGGCGGCGGGCTCTCCCCCCAGATCGCCCGTCGTCTTTCCCGGAACGGAGTTGCGTTGACTATGCGGAAACTTTTCGCGGGAGCAACCCTGTTCCGGTCCATAGGCAAAGATTCTGATTCGGGAAGACCAATTACTCGGAACTCCTAATCAACCTTTTAGGACTTCGCCTCTCGCCTCTCCCTCTCGATGGGGAACCCCATGAATCCCATCTAGCCCTTGGATTTCCTGAAAGTTTTCCTCTCTCGAACCACGATTTCCCGAACTCGCGAGCGTCCTCGGGAATCGCAAAAAAAACGCGGAAATTCAAATCCGACTTCGGCCCCCATCGAAGCAGACCCCGCGTTGAAGATCAGGGAATGAAGGCCACCGTACGCTCCACCACCCAGAAAGCGGCCACACATCCGATCGCATAGGGAGCGACTCGCCATCCCCACGATGGCCATCGTAGCGGAATTTTTCGCAAAAAGGCGATCCCCAACAAAATCGCACCAATGAAGGCGAGCTGTCCCAGTTCCACGCCGACGTTGAAGAACAGAAGCGCGATCGGAATCGCTTGCGGTGGCAATCCCACCTCGCTGAGCGCACCGGCAAATCCCAGCCCGTGCAGCAACCCAAAGCTGAAGGCGACGCACCACGGCCACCGTTCCGTCAGCCCCTTCCGGCCAGTCCCGCGCTGCAACACCTCCGCAGCCACAAAAACGATGCTCAGTGCGATGCATGCCTCCACAGGAGGACCCGGCACATGAACCCACCCCAGCGTGGCGGCCGCCAAGGTCAGGCTGTGTGCTCCCGTAAATGCCGTAATGGTCCCGATCAACTTCCGCCGGCTCTTCACCAACAGCACCAGCGCAGACACAAACAACAGGTGATCCATTCCCAGAAGGATGTGCTCTCCTCCAATCACCGTATACGTCCATGCCAACCTCAAACTCGACGGCGTCTCTTCAATCGCGAACCGAGGGTGTTCCGGAGTCGCTCGAGTCGTTTGAGTCGTCCCATCGAGCCCGATCACCCGGACCAAGGCATCCGTCTGCGTCGCGGCGAGACCATTGACCGTCACCGACGTACCGACAAGCCCCCCTCGACGGCTGATGCGTTGCCTTTCGAAATAGGCATTGTCCGAGAAACTCGCCGCCGGCCCCGCCAATACCTGCGTCCCCTCAGGAAACTCCAGATGAATGGAGAGCCGCCGGTCCCCAAGCGCCGGCACCTTCCACACCACCTCATAGGTGTCAGGCCGCGTCTCCCGCATTTCGAGATACCCAGGCCGGGATTCATGCCCCACGACCCTCAAACCCAGACCCAACAGAAAAATCGCGACCCACTTTTTCATGATTGGGGCGAGGGTTCGGGCCACTCGATCGTCACCTGATAACGCTGACTCAGCGACTCCAGATATCCATCGCGAGTCCGTTGCCGTAGCTCCCGACTCCACTCCCTCTCCACTTCCGGCCGAACCTCCTCCAACGAAGGGAGACGCCCAGGAATCCGATCTTCGAGGCGAATCAAGTGCAGCCCAAATCCCGAAGCGATTGGCTCACTCCAACGGTGGACGGGCATCGTCTCGACGGCCGCAGCCACTTCCTCTCCGAACGTCGCGCGAATCCGAGAGGCGCTGTCATTCGTCACCTCCCGAGGCAGCAATGTCGGATCACCCCACTTCCCGAAATCAGCTTCATCCTCACGCAGCTTCGCCGCGAGCTGGGAAGCTTTCTCTCTGGGGACATCGCGCCGCAAAAAAAACCTGCCGGAACGAATACCTTGCCGGTTGCCGAAAGCTCTCCGGATGCTCGGCCAAAAACCGGCTCAACTCATCCTCCGTGGGCACCACACTGGATCCCATGTCCCCGACGATGAACTCCATCTTCTGTTCAAGCCGACGACGAATGATCGTATCATTCAGATCCAATGACAGCTTCACCGCCTCCCGCGCCAACATCTCCTCCCGCACGTAGGAATCCACCAATCCCGTGAGCTCTTCCGAAGTCGGCGGCCGTTGCCACGTCCGTGCAAACGTCGCGGCCAAAGATTGCACTCGGCCGGCACTCACCCGAATCTCGTCAGGAGGCGACCCCACTTCGGGATTCAACATCCGATAAGCCCCAAACAAAAGGGCTCCGATCACGAAGAAGTGCACGAGAGGTTCTTTGAGAATCTTCATGAGGCAGATCGTTGCAAAGTTCGACACCGCAAAAGGGCGGAATGGCGTCCGCACAAAGCCAATGCCAAGGGCACCACAAGGAGCCCCCAACCTGGAAGGAACATCGAAAACCCCTTCTCGCTGCTCCGCCCGAGCTCCCTCGATTCCGAATGAGCCATCGCCAGATAATGCCTCAGTTGCACGGTAGTCAGGGGATCGAGATCCGGGATCTGGAGCAGTCGGGAGATTGGCTCCGCCCATTCAAAATGATTCCAGCGAGTCAAATCCTCTACCATGGCCGAAGCCAGGAAAGGGTAGGCCTCCAACCATTCCGGAGCCTGACTCACGATGCGCTGCCTGAGGGCGCCTTCCTCTCGGTTCCCATGCGCTGAAAGAGCGGCCTACACCGCCAAAATTTCGTCACGCTGCCGAGTGGGATCGCGGAGATAGTATGCTTCGATTCGATCCATCGCCCCAACTCCCTTCAATTCGATCCAGGCCGTCGTCCAAGCAGCCAGTTGCTTGGGGGTCGCGCGAGTGGCGCATCGCTCGAATCGATCCTGAACCCGAGGCAGATCCGAGGGGTCGTGATGAATGGCGAGGAGGAGGATCCAAAGAGCCTGCCACTCCACCATCCGAGGATCGTCCAGGTTTCGGCGCAGCTCGGCAGGGCTCAGAGGGAACTCCAATTCCCTGAGCTCCGCGTAGCTCGCTTTTCCCACCTCAAGATGGGCCATCGTTGCCACCATGCGATCCTCACTCCCCAGCAGCCGAGAGAAATACTTGAGACGCCGTACAGGATCTTTCCGCCAGACCCCCGCATCGCGCAAAATGTCGTCAATCACTCCACGGTTCTCTGGAGTCACCCATCCCAGCCGACGCCACTCCCCATCCGGCGACTGCACACACAGCACCGTCGCGGCCGGACGGCTGGCGAGTTGCCTCCTGACCTGAGAATCCACGAACAAGTCCGGCGAAACATCCAGGTCCGCCCCCTTGAGAACCTCCCATGTCTGATATCGAAAGCAGTTCGCCGAATCTTCACGGGCCAGCACCGCCACCGATGCCGCCAGCAAACGATCCGCCACCGAAACTTCCGGCACAGGAACACAGATCTGGCAGGCATGAGACCGCGTGACCATCTACGCGACCAATATCGGGACCCCAAGCTGTCGGACCGCCTTCATGATACAAATTCAAAACACGCTCCCTCAAGGCGTGTACCAAATCGGTGAAGTGTAGGCCCGCTCGGTCGTCTTCAGCGGAACCTCGTCAGGAAGCTCGAGTTGATACTTCACCTTGTCGTAGGCCGTCCACCGAGGCGTTGGGATCTCAATCACCCGCGCATAGTAGAAAGCTTTCAAAGCCGGATCAAAATCAGGATCCGTCCACACGTCGCCCAACTCGGGTGCACCGATGGTGTTCGTCCAGCTAGGAATGCTGAGATCCACGGTGTCGCCCACCTTCTCTTTGCAGCGGCCATCCGGGCCAATCTTCCGCGCCCCGGAAACCGCCACATCATAAACCCGCTCTTGAGCTTCGCCGTCCTTGTCGAGCCAACCCTTGATGATCTGAACTCGATCGAGATTCGCCCCCATCGCATCCCGCAGCGCATAAACCAGGAAACTCGGTGCCTTATCGCCCGTGCGCTTGAGCAAATCGGAGCCCATCGGCACCCCCTTGGTGTAACCAATCAGGGCAAGATCACGGCGGTGGGCGTCCTCCTTCTCGAAGTCCCACCCACCGAACAAGCGGACACGTATGCGAGTCCCGGTCGTCGCATAAGTTTCCCGCCGCTCCATCGCGTCGAACAATGCCCCACGGGTGTTCTCGGTGGCCCACACGGCCGTCAATCCGGAGGTGATGTATTCATAGCTGTAGAGTTTGAGATCGAGATCCTTGTTCTCCAGAGCGATGTGGAGCTTCCCATCTTCGATGATGCGATGGGCCGAGGGCTCGTAGGTAGCGTACTTGCCGAAAAAACTCTCGTTGTCAGGACTGGGCATGGCGACGTGGTTATCCCCCGCGCCCACGAGACCAAACTTGAAGGGATTGACGCCCAGTTTCTCCTCGAGGATCAGGCCATTCTGCAAGCCGGATCGAGCATACTCCGCCTGCAGCATCTCAGGCTTCTTCGCTTCGGTGGCATCGGGGTTCCCATAATCCCACGTTTCAAAATCCGCAAACTCATCGTCGGGCGACAACATCGGATGGGCTTCGCCATCTCCTTTCATCTGCGTCGCCTAATAGAGACGCTCCCACTTCTGGCGTTGCTCGGCGTAATCCCGATCCAAGGGAGCCCCATCGTTGAAATCGTCCTGCATCGCGAACATCATCCCATTCGACAGATTCCCATTGTGAGGGATGGCGAGCACATCACCGCCCGTCTTGTCTTCATAGGCCTGCATCCACTTCCACAAATCGCGGGGATTGTTGGAGCCTTGAGGAGGGGTCGTGGTGTAGGCGGAAACCTGACGGGCCCGTTCACCACCATCGCGGAAAATCACATTGCGGTGCAAGTTGTTGCCCTTCTCAAGTGATGTCCATTCGAAGGCGATGAAGGCCGTGAACTTGCCCGGTTCGTTGTACTCCTCCGCAGCACTGATGATGTCCTGCCATACTGCGTCGAATGCGGGATTGCCGGGCTGACAATTCAGCGCATCGGGCAGTTTGCCTTGCCCAAATTGCTCAATCAATCGCCACATCGCCTTACTCGCGACATCGCCCCCTGCATTGAAATCCTCATGATATTTCCGGCCGTCCGGGTCGGCGAGAATCGCAGGCGTGCCTTTGACGATATCCTGAATCACCCCCATCGCATCCGAGTGATCGGTGATCATAAAGAAATCGTAGGGAACACGCAGCTTATTCGGCTGACCGGTATTGCTGACCACCTGTTCACCGCGCGCAAACCGATAAGCCTCGCGCGGTCCCAAGGTCGTGCCCGCCCCCCCGGCATCCGGAGAGAGCGCCGTGTGTACGTGAGTGTCTCCGAAATAGACGTTCGTGGCAAAAGCGCGGTTCGCATAAGGTGCATAGGGACGCCCCTTCAGCACCTTTTCCGCCCCTTGAAGCCCCGCTTCATAACTTCCTCCATGACTAGCAGGTTCCTCTTGGTCTTGAGCTTGGACCTGAGATAGCGCTCCCCATAACGCCCATGTGCCTATCATCAAGGACCACCTCCGTGGCCCGGGATTATCGATTCTTTTTTCATCGTTTCGCAAATTGAAGTGAGATGGAAGAAACTTCACCGGATCGATTCACCGACCCCTTCCCGGCTAAGTCATCGCCGAAGCAAATCGAACCCCTACCGGCTCTCCTCCCCGCACTCCGACCATCCCGAAGATCTCTCGCCCTCCTTCTTTCCTGGAATTCCTCGCTCCCTGCGAGGATCCGCCTAAGGCGATTTCTCTCCCCCCATCGATTCGGATTTTCCGACATCGCACTTACCCCGCATCCCATGGAAAACCGAGATATCACAGGGTCGGCCTATCAGAGGATATTCCGAGGCGCCAGTACGAAGTGAAGATCTTCTCGTGACGAGTTCGATGATTCGCTTTTCAGTATCCTATTCCCTATCCTTCAACTCGCTCATCTTCCCCAATTCGCAGCATTCCCTCGCCGATTGCCCATTTCGGAAAAGCCTGCTTCGCTCGGGCACGATGACGCCTTCGGCATCCCACTCCACCCGCATCGCCCTCTTCGGAGGGAGCTTCGACCCCGTTCACGATGGCCACATCGAGATCTCCCGGCGGGCCATGGATCAGGCGGCACTCGACCGCGTCATCTTTCTTCCCTGCCGAATTTCTCCCCATAAAGCGGACGGTCCCCTACCTGCCAGCGGCGAGGATCGCCTCGAGCTGCTTCGCCTGGCGACAGCCGACCTCCCTTGGGCCACCATCGACGATTTCGACCTCACGGCTCCTCCCCCATCCTACTCGTTCCGCACCGTGGAGGAAATGACCCGCCGCCATCCGGAGGCGAAGCTATTTTGGCTCCTCGGTCGCGACCAATGGGAAGCCCTGCCACGATGGAAGGAACCCGAACGCTTGGCGCGCTCGGTGGAATTCCTGGTTTTTTCCCGGGAGGGTGCTCCCGTGCCCCGCCCGGGATGGTCGATGCAGGCCCTGCAAGGAGTACATCCAGCTTCCTCAACCGCCATCCGGCGCGCCCTCGCCGCGGGTCGTCCCCCCGATCACCTGCACCCGGCGGTTCTGGCCGCGATCCGCGCTCGTGGGCTTTACGGCGTCGCGGACCTGGCATGATCCGCTGCTTGCGGTTTCGCCACCTCTTGCCTAGCTTCGCGCCAACATCACGCGAATGCCCATGAAAGCCACTCTCCTGCTCGCCCTGCTGCCCCTGCTCCTGCCTCTTCAGGCTCAAGATGCACCAGAGCCCACCAAACCCCAGCCCGCCTGGGTGCAGGAGTTCACCAACCTTTCTCAGGAGCAGCGCAACGAATACTTCATCGCCCTCAACAAAGCCCGCGAGATGTTCGCCCAAAAGCGCATCTTCGAGACCATCGACGAACTGGAAAAAGCCAAAAAAGTCTTCGGCAACTCACCCGACGTCGAAAACCTCCTCGGAGCCTGCCAGGTCGAGTTTCGCAATTTCGACGAGGCCATGGCCCATTTCCAGCGCGCTGACGAACTCACGCCGGATTCGCCCAGCGTCCTCTTCAACATCGGTGAAGTCCAATTTGTCACCAAAAAGTGGGCTGAGGCCGAAGCCACCTTTCATCGAGTTCTCAAGCTCGCAGGCGCCGACGCCGCCCAACTCCAGCTCTCCCGCCTGGTCGAGTTCAAGTTGCTCCTCTGCCTCCTCAAGCAGGACAAAGCGGAAGATGCCGAAATCCTGTCGGAAAAATACGATGAATTCGACGACTCTCCGTTCCCCTACTATGCCGAGGCGGCCATGAACTTCCACCATGGCAAAGAACTCGAAGCCGAGCTCGCATTGCGCCGCGCCCAGCGGATTTTCCGCACTCCCGGCATGCTCAACCCATGGCAGGACACGCTCATGGAATTCGGCTACATCAAGAGCTTCATCGCCACCCCCGTCGATGATCTCGGCGAAGGTGCCGGCGAGTGACCCCGGGCCCCCTTCGGGCGGGCCTTACTCTCTTCACGCCTTGGAAGTCAACGGACTCACGGCACTTCCAAGGTCGTCGCCCACGACGCTCCACTGATGTCCTCGAGCTCGACCCGATAGCTTCCCGCCCGGAGTCGCTTGAGGCCGTCGCTTTCAAACCGCACTTCCGCCTTCGCTCCGAGCGGAAGCATCAAACTGTGGGCACCGGGCTTCACCTTGGCCACGTAGCGATTCTCAATCGCTGTCGGTGCCAGCCCTGCCAATGCCTGCTGGTCCCAGGCGGCCACTTCCACGCCCGTGGCATCCAGCACCCGGAGCGCGATCGCGAACGAGCCATACACATCGGCTCCCTCGACCCGATAAAGCGTCACGCCCAAAGCACCACCATCGAGGTGCGCCTCGGAG
The DNA here is from genome assembly GCF_014201715.1 of Haloferula luteola. GTDB lineage: Bacteria > Verrucomicrobiota > Verrucomicrobiia > Verrucomicrobiales > Akkermansiaceae > Haloferula > Haloferula luteola. The sequence goes on along the minus strand of NZ_JACHFD010000004.1, from coordinate 245,297 downwards.
AGCTCGACCCGGGGTTTCACCGAGAGATTGTGCAACTTTCCCCACACCCCACCGTGGAAAATCTGGTTGGTCGCCAGAGTCAGCAAAAACACCGCAGCGGCCACCACCACCACCCCACGCTTTTCCAAGGCCCAGGCCACCAGACGATCGGCAAGGCGACTCCCTGGTATCTTCATGCCGCGTTTTTCCATCCAGAAATCGAGGGAAAATCGCCCGCCACCCGTGCCCACCAGCGCCAACCCGGCACTCACCCCCAGCACCCCAATTTGCCACTCATCAAGGCAGGTCGTCCCGAGCCATCCCGCACCCAGCAGGATTCCAAAAGCCAACAGGGCCGTCGCCAGACCCATCCACCGCGTCATGAATCCCAGCATCACCGCCAGACCCACCACCGCCTCCACCACCGTGAATCCCAACAGCTTCCACCATAGCAACTCCGGGTGACTCACGAAAAACTCAATCGCCGGCCGAATCCCCAAAGCATTCGGAAGGAAGTGATTGAATTTCTCTCCGAGATATCCCGCACCATCCGGGTCCAACTTGTTCTCCAGCACGAGTCGACGCCAGAACGCGGAAAAATAGGTCCAGCCCAGAACCAGACGAAGCGGCAACAACAGATTTCCCGCCAAAAGGTAGGCCCCTCCAACAAGGGGCGATGGAGCAGCTTTGGAACTCATGTCCCATCAAGAGGCTCCACTCCGCCCTTCTATTCCCCCGCCATGCCGCCACTTTCCATCACCGGAAGATCAGAAACCTGCTCCAGGCGGATCCCATACAGCGCCGCGATCTCAGGAGCATCCGATGCATGATAGGCATCCCGGTAGTAAATCTCCTTCACCCCGTAGGCGCACAGCGTCTGCATGCATGCCGTGCACGGCATCGTCGTGCTCGCGACCAACTTCACCTCACCCCGGCGGAACAAGCTGCAGAGATTGATCTCCGCATGCAGCATGAACTTCTGCCGTGACTCCCGATCATCCCAGAACCCCGGAGGCGCTTCGAACCCCGGCGCCAAACCATTGTAGGCCGTGGCAATCACCCGATTGTCAAAATCCAGCGCCGCGGCTCCCACCTGACGATAGGGATCCTCTGACCGCAGGGAGGCCACATGGGCCAGAGCCATGGCATAACGAGGAATCGAAAGTCGCGACATGCCGCGACTCAATCTCCACCACCCCCCACCGTCAACGTTGCTCCGCGCTCAAGCCCAAGGCCGTCTCAATCAACCGGCAAGCATCCATCCAAATCGGATCCTCCTGGCGACTGACCTCTAGCAGCTTCTGCAAATCCTCCGAGCTCACCTCTTCGTGCCGCAGCCACAATCCAAACGCCGCCATCGTCGCCACCCGAAGTAGGTCCTCCTGCGGAGCTTCCTGGTCCGCCACCCGAAGCACGAATTGGTGTCCCCGACCGTCCTGAAGCTCGATCGAACCCAAATCACTCCCGCCGGAAAACTCCAGCAACACCAACTGCGACCTCCCCGCCGGCAGGGTCGTCGGCAATTTCGCATCCGAACGCATCCCATACGAACCCACCACCCGTCGCGGCTCATCAGAGAGCGACCGCACCGTCAAACCCACCGAATCCTCGTCGCGAGACCTCAACGCCACCGCCACCAGCATGCGCTCCGCATTCCATGGGCACCGCATCGAACCGACACCGCATTCCAAGCCGTCTCCCAGCGGACGCGTGGGAATCGTCAGGCTGTTCACCAGTTCCTCCACCCGCACCGCATCCCGAGGCGGCAGCTCTCCCCGCTCACGAATCCATCGCCGCACCCACACCGCACTCCCAGTGCCCGTCACCACCGGCAGCCGCAACGATGAATCCGTCGCAAACCCACCCAAATCGGCCGTCACCGGCAGCTGGGTCAACGATGGAAGCGGCGCTTCCGACAAGCTTCGCGTCCGCTGCAAAAATGCCGGCCCACTCACGATTCCCTCGCTTCCCTGCGGAGCCTGCGGCGTCCCTTGTTGAACCTGACCCGCCGTCGCCACTTGAATGGTCCCCGCACCCGGCCCCGGAGCCGGCAGCAAAGCCACCGCATCCACCGTTCCTTCCCCACTTCGCCCGCCACGCCCCAGCATCGCCGCAGCCACCATCACAGCCGCCGCAGCCCCCGCCATCATCCAGCCCGCCCGTGAGCGCCGCTCCTTCGGCTGCTCTGCCTGCAGCTGGCGATCCTCCTCAGTGCTGGCTTTCAGCACCGCCCGGCGCTGCCGAGGCCGCAGCTTCGCCTCTCCCATCGGCCCCAGCACATCCCCCAGAAATCCACAAGTCCGCTCCAGCTCCTGGAGCGTCAGGCGAATCGCCGGATCCGAGGCAGCGGCACGTTCCACCAGACGGGCATCTGCCTCGTCAAGTTCGCCGAGCACATAGCCGGTCAAGCGGGGATCATCGGGGAGCAGTTTCATGGCATCAATACCCGTCCATCAGATCGGGTGGCAAAAGTTGGCGAATCCGCTTCAGGCCCGTGTGAATCAGAAAGCCAATGTTTCCCGAGCTCAGCCCGGTCTCATCAGCGATCTCCTTGTAGCTTTTGCCGTCGCGGAACTTCATCAAAATGACCATCCTTTGATTCTCCGGAAGGCGGTCAAGATAGCGGAGAACTTGGGCAACACGCTCCTCACGATCCGCCTCATCCGCGGGTGAGATTTCAGTTTCCGCCACGGGATGATGGTGGGGCAGGTCGTCCAGCGAACTCACCCGTCCCTCCTTGCGCAGGACGTCCAGCGCCCGGTTTCGACAGACCGTATAAAGCCAGCTCTTCAGCCCTTCACGAACCTTCGAGACATCCTGCCGACAAAGCCGGATGAACGTATCCTGAACCACATCCCGTGCGCGATCGACGTCCTTCACGATCGTCTGGGCATAGCCAATCAACGGCGACTCATACTCAGCGAGCGCCTGTTCAATAAAGCTTTCCCGGGTTTCGACCATTTCGCCGTCGGCGCCATGCACCGTGTTCTCTGAGGGAACGACCCGGAGCTGCGGCGTCTTGGGACTTTCGCCCTCCCCTGCCATGATCAGCGGACAAAAAAGCTGAGATGTTCCAATTCGATCGCCAGATCGACGTTGTTCACCACCACAGGCTCCGGCACCTCCAGCACCACCGGCGAGAAATTCAAAATCCCCGCCACTCCCGCCGCCACCAGCCGATTCGCCAAAAGCTGCGCGATCGACGCCGGGACGCACAAAATCGCCAACTTCACCCCCTCCTCCTTCACGAAATCCTCCAGATCCTTCTCCGGCAACACTGGGACCGTCACACCCCGTGCCGCGGCTGCCGCAGGGTCCGCATCAAAGGCCGCCACCACCTCAAACCCCTCCTTCTGGAAACCCTGATAACGCAACAACGCCGATCCCAGATTTCCCGCCCCCACCAACACCACCGGCTGCAACCGCTCCCGGCCCAACACATCGCGAATCATCCCCGCCAGCGCCGGCACCGGATACCCCAACCCGCGGGTCCCAAATTGGCCAAAATACGCCAAATCCTTGCGCAGTTGAGACGGCTTCACTCCCGCTGCCTTCGCCAGGGCCGAAGAACTGACGGTCTCCTCACCGTGCTCTTCGAGCCGCCGCAAGCAGCGGTGATAGATCGACAGGCGATAAATCGCCTTCTTTGGAATATCGATCCGTTCCATCAGCCGGGGCACCCAACGCTGCGATCTCCTCAGGGTCAAGCTCCCGGATGCAGAAAGCCCCGGCACGGAAAAGTCGGCATGCCCACCTCTCCGCCCGGGGCCGGATGCGTCCGAGAAAATCAGATATGCCTCAAAAGAAGGCTTTCATACAGCTCCTGCTTCCCGCTGGCAGGCACCGGCTCACCCTGCTCATGGGCAATCCGATGCAGGTCTTCCAGCGAAAGTTTTCCCTCCTCAAACGCACGCCCCTCCCCTTCGTCGAACGTCGCATAACGTGCCTTCCGCATCGCCGGCATCGCCGATTTCGTCAGCAACGCCTCCGCCGCCATCGCCGCCCGCGCAAACGCATCCATCCCGGAAATGTGCGCAATGAACAGATCCTCAAGATCCGTCGAATTGCGGCGGATCTTCGCATCGAAATTGATCCCTCCATGCGAAAAACCGCCCGAACCGAAAATCACCATCATCGCCTCCGTCAACTCCAGCGGGTCCACCGGAAACTGATCCGTATCCCAGCCATTCTGCGCATCGCCACGGTTCGCATCCACACTGCCCAACATCCCCGCATCCGCCGCCACCTGCAGCTCATGGGCAAAGGTATGACCCGCCAAAGTCGCGTGGTTCACCTCAATGTTCAGCGCGAAATCTTCCAAAAGATCAAACTCCCGCAGAAACCCGATCACCGTCGCCGCATCGTAGTCATACTGGTGCTTGGTCGGCTCACAAGGCTTCGGCTCAATGAAGAACTTCCCCGTGAAACCCTGCCCCCGGGCATAATCCCGCGCCATCGTCAGGAACCGCGCAAAGTGCTCCCGCTCCCGCTTCATGTCCGTATTCAGCAAACTCAGGTATCCTTCCCGGCCACCCCAAAACACATAACCCTCCCCACCCAATGCCAACGTGGCATCCAGCGCTCCACGCAACTGCCCACCCGCCCGCGCCAGCAACGCAAACTCTGGATTCGTCGACGCTCCATTCATGAAACGGGGATTGCTGAAAAGATTCGCCGTCCCCCACAGCAGCTTCACTCCCGAGGCCTCCTGCTTCTCCTTCAAATACGGCACGATCGCCGCCATCCGCGCTTCGAACTCCGCCAGCGTCGTGCCCGGCTCGTCGATGATGTCCGTATCATGAAAACAATAATACGGCGCCCCCAGCTTCGTGATGAACTCGAACGCCGCATCCGCCTTGTCCTTTGCCTGCTGCACCGGATCCTTCGATTCCAGCCACGGCATCGGCCGCGTCGGCGCACCAAACGGATCCGCCCCTCCCCCACAAAAACTATGCCAGTAGGCGATCGCAAAGCGCATCCAACTCTCCAGAGGTCGCCCCATCACCACGCGCTGGGCATCGTAATACCGAAACGCAAGCGGGTTGGAACTCTCCGGGCCTTCAAAGGCAATCGGACCAATCTCAGGAAAATAGGCTCGGGAGCCGAGCGTCAGGTTCGTCGACATGATGGGTTCTGGGTTCAATACAATTCCAGACAGCTTTCGCCCCGATCCCGGGACATGACAAGGCCGCCTTCTGTCCATCAACCTGACACACCCCGCACCCCGGCGCCTTGACGATCGGACCAAATCCCTCTCGCATTAGCACATTCGGTCAGAAAATCACTCAAGTGGCCGTCGCCGAAACTCCGTCGGCGTCCGCCCCGTCGCTTCACGAAACTTCCGCGCGAAATAATTCGAGTCCCCAAACCCACAATCGTGGGCGATCGCCGTCATGCTGCGATCACTCTGCCGCAACAGTCGCTTCGCCGACTCCACCCGCAGCCCGATCAAAAACCCAATCGGCGACTGCCCCGTCGCCTGCCGGAACGTGCGCAGAAAATTCGTCCGCGAAAGCCCCGCCATCCGCGCCAATGCCGCCACCGTCCACGGCTCCGCATACTGCTGCTCCAGCGTACTGATCAGCCGGCCCATCCGCAGCAGCGCACGACTTTCCCCCGCCTCGCTCTCTCCATAGCGCCGCGAAAGAAACCCCATCAACTCCACCAACAAGCCCAATCGAAGCGCCTCATGCCCCGGATCCTTTCCCTGCTCCTCCTTGGCCAGACGCTCCGCCAACACCTCCGCCACCCCCAGATCCTCGCGCCCGAGATCCAGCCGACTCGAAAACCGATGGGCCGTCCGGAAACTCGGCTCCAGCTTGAACAACGCACTGTACCCCGGCAGCCGCCTCAACAATCCCTCCGGCAAGGGCAAACGCTCCGGGTCATACATCACGTTCACCAACACCAGCCCATCCCGCTCCCGGAATGCGTGGACCTGGCTGCCTTGCACCACCAACACATTTCCCGCCGAAACCGGAAACGATTGCCCCTCCAACACGTGCCGACCCCGCCCCGAAAGCACCAACACCAACTCGCAGAAATCGTGGAAGTGATCCACCTCCGTCACATCGTGCAGGTGCGAGGGCCCTCCGTCCGGCTCCGTCCGCACCCTGCGCACCGCCACCGGAAAACCCTCCTTCCCAAAGTAGTCTTCGCCCCTAGCCAGCACCGCCATGGACCCATCTTAGCACAAGCGGCCGGGATCCGGACAAGGGTCAAAATCCAAACCTCCCCCCGCCCCACTTTCATCCTTCAAATCCACCCCACTGAAGCCCAGCCGACGCGCCTCCCCCAACAACCATGCGATTCGCTGGGCCGCCGCCTCCACCGGCAACCCCGCAGGGCGGATGTTCGAAACACAATTCCGCTGCGCATCCGAATTTCCCCGCCGCGGACCCTGCACCAAATAAGCCCCCAAACTGTCCGGCGATCCCAATCCTGGCCGCTCCCCTAACAACATCAGCACCGCCCGCGCCCCCAACGCCTCCCCAATCTCATCCTCCAACGCCACCCGCGCCTGGCTCGAAATCACCAAAGGCCCCAACTCCCATCCCCGCAGCAACGGAAACAACGCCTCCAGCAACGGCGGAGCTTGGCGATGCGTCGCCTCGGCCGACAACCCGTCCGCCACCACCACCACCAAATCATAATCTCCCCGCGCTCCCTCCAACCTCTCCCTGGCCCCTTCCCCCAACTGCCGACCCCAATCCGGCCGCTGCAGATACACCTGCCGATCCGCCGCCCGCGAAGGCGCATACATCACCGGCAAACCATGCCCTTCCAACTCCACCGCCAAACCCGGCGGATCGAAAACCGCATGCACCGCATCCCGCGCCCGCGCGTGATCCACCAAAAATCGCAATCGCTCCCGACAAGGCAACGAACCTCCCGTCCGCCCCATCGCCACGCGGGCCGACGTCCATGCCTGAAATAACCGCTTCTCCATCACTGCTCACCTCCACCTGTTGCCACTCCGGACCCCAATCCCAACCAGGCCGGCGCCTCCGCCAGCGCCCGTGTCGACGATGCCAAACGCCCCCCCGGCATCGTGATCCCCTGCGCTTCCAGCCAACTCTCGAACTCCGGAGTCGGGCGTTTCCCCAGCACCTGCCGCAGATAATGCGCGTCGTGAAACGAACTCGATTGATAACCCAACATGATATCATCCGCGCCCGGCACCCCCATGATATAGTGGCACCCTGCCACCCCCAACAGAGTCAACAAAGTATCCATATCGTCCTGATCCGCCTCCGCATGATTCGTGTGGCACACATCACACCCCATCGGCAGCCCCAGCAGCTTCCCGCAGAAATGATCCTCCAACCCCGCCCTCACGATCTGCTTCCCATCGTAGAGATACTCCGGGCCGATGAACCCCACCACCGTGTTCACCAATAACGGAGAAAACTCCCTCGCCACCGCATACGCCCGAGCCTCCATCGTCTGCTGATCCACCCCGTGGTGGGCTCCAGCCGAAAGCGCACTCCCCTGCCCCGTCTCGAAATACATCACCTCATTCCCCAGCGTCCCCCGCTTCAACGACAACGCGGCCTCCCGCGCCTCGCCCAACAACGCCAGATCAATCCCGAAACTCGCCTGCGCCGCCTCTGATCCCGCAATCGATTGGAACACCAGATCCACCGGCGCCCCCTGCTCCATGGCCCGCAACTGCGTCGTCACATGTGCCAACACACACGACTGCGTCGGAATCTCATACCGCGCAATCAACCCATCCATCATCTCCAACATCGCACAAGTCGTCGAAACCTGATCCGTCGCCGGATTGATCCCGATCACCGCATCCCCGCAGCCCAACAACAGCCCATCCAAAATCGATGCCGCAATCCCCCGCAAATCATCCGCCGGATGATTCGGCTGCAACCGCACCGAAAGCCGCCCCGGCAAACCCATCGTGCTCCGAAAACGCGTCACCACCCGGCACTTCGACGCCACCAAAATCAAATCCTGGTTCGCCATCAACTTGCTCACCGCCGCCACCATCTCCGGCGTCAAACCCGCCGCCAGCGCCGCCAACACCTCCCCATCCGTCTCATACGCCAGCAACCAATCACGAAACTCCCCCACACTCAGATCCGCCACCGCCGCAAAAGCCCCCACATCGTGCCGGTCCATGATCAACCGCGTCACCTCATCCTCCTCATACGGCACCAGACACTCCTCCAAAAAATGCCGCATCGGAACATCCGCCAACAAACACTGCGCCGCCACCCGCTCCTCCGCCGACTCCGCCGCCAATCCCGCCAAAACATCCCCCGACCGGTGCGGCGTCGCCTTCGCCAGCAAACTTTTCAGGTCACCGAATCCATACCTCCGGCCAGCAATCTTCGTACTCCAACGCATCCGCGGGCATCGCAAGCAGAGCCCGCGCCGACTTCCCCGGGATGGCAGATTCCTGAACTGACAGCTCGCCTCCTCCCACCTAGCCTTTCCGATCCATGAAACGATTCATCCACCCTCTTTTCATCGCCCTCACCGCCCCCCTCCTCGCCCTCGCCACCCCCGCCCATGGCCAAGATCGCACCGTCGAAGCCCACGACCCCGTCCTCGGTAAAGACGGCGACACCTACTACCTCTTCTCCACCGGCAAAGGCATCCGCGTCCAATCCTCCAAAGACCTCCAAACCTGGCACTCCGAACCCCCCGTCTTCTCCGCAACCCCAGCCTGGGTCGCCCAAACCGTCCCCGCCTTCGGTGGCGACATCTGGGCCCCCGACATCGCCAAACACAACGGCACCTTCTACCTCTACTACTCCGTCTCCGCCTTCGGCCGCAACACCTCCGCCATCGGCGTCGCCACCAATACCACCCTCGACCCCACCTCCCCCAACTTCGCCTGGAAAGACCACGGCATCGTCCTCCGCTCCGTCCCCGGCCGCGACCTCTGCAACGCCATCGATCCCAACCTCGCCCACGATGCCGATGGCAACCCTTGGCTCACCTTCGGCTCCTTCTGGAACGGCATCAAACTCGTCAAAATGCAGCCCGACCTCCTCCAGCCAGTCACCGGGCCCGGCGAAGCATGGTACACCCTCGCCTCCCGCCCCCGCGACTTCGCCGTCGACGATCGCGACGCCGGCGACTCCGCCAACCCCGAACTCGACTACGCCACCCTCTACTCCCCCGATCAACTCGCCCGCAACCGGAGCATGAAGAACGGCGCCATCGAAGCCCCCTTCCTCTTCCAGAAAAACGGCCACTACTACCTCTTCCTCTCCTGGGATCGCTGCTGCCAAGGCGTCTCCAGCACCTACAAAATCCTCGTCGGGCGCGCCGATAACATTCGCGGCCCCTACCTCGACCGCGACGGTCAGCGCCTCGTCCGCGGTGGCGGCACCCTCCTCCTCGCCGGCGACGGACAAGACTGGGCCGCCGCCGGACACTGCGCCGCCTACTCCTTCGACGATCGCGACCTCCTCGTCTTCCACGCCTACGACCTCAAAGACCAAGGCAAAGCCAAACTTCGCATCCGCGAAATCGCCTGGGACGACCAAGATTGGCCCGTCCTCGTCCCCGAAGACTGACCCCCAAAAAAGGGGCATCCTGCACCCCAACCATCATGCATCGTGCCCCCTTCTCACCTCCCCCACCCACCCCTCAAACCTCCGCCAACCCCGGAAACTCGGCGCTTTCAGAGCTTTCTGCCCCCTTGGCCGACCCCTTGCAAAGCTGTCGCCGCACCGCAACGCTCGATCGGACGCCCGACGAGCGGGACCCGCGGACCATCACCCCACCGTGCTTCCATCGACCATGAAAACCCCACGCCTCCTCCTCCTCGCCCTCGCCGCCACCCTTCCCCCCGCCACCGCGGAACTCCTCACCAACAACGCCTACCCCGACCAAAATCCCCAAATCTCCGACTCCCTCATCGTGTGGGAGGCCCAACCCGATGGCGCCGACACCGAGATCATGGTCCACTACCAAGGCGAAACCCGTCAACTCACTGACAACACGGGCGATGACACCGCCGTCGCCCTCTCCGGCTCCACCCTCGTCTGGCAATCCTGGGACGGCACCGACTGGGAACTCTGGGGCTACAACGCCGCCTCCGACATGCTCCTCCAACTCACCGACAATACTGTCGACGACACCGATCCTCACATCGCCGGTGACCACCTCGTCTATACCACCGTCGACGGCGGCGATACCGAAATTGCCACCCTCTCCCTCGGGCTCCTCATTCCCGAAATCGCCGAAATGAAAGTCACCCCCCAAGCCCTCAAACTCACCTCTCGCGGCAAATGGGTAAACCTCCGCCTCTCCCTCGACGACAAATCCCTCCTCGATGAAGGCATCGATCCCGACACCGTCAGAATTCTCGGATCCGTCACCGCCAATCAAATCTCCAGCCGCTACGGCAACCTCTTCATTCGCGTCGACCGCGCCGAATTCTCCGCCGCCCTTGAAGGCCACTCCGGAGCCACCGAAATCGACCTCGTCGCCCAGACCTACTCCGGCTCCACCATCGTCGCCACCGATACCATCAAGGTCATTCCCTGATCCCTTCCCTCGCCGCTCGCCGGGTCCGCCCGGCCGCTGCCCCTCCCAGCCCCTCTCCCCAACCCCACCCCGGCCGCTCTCCCCGAGCGCCGGGGTTTTTCGTCTCCCCCCTCGCCGCACCATTCACCCCCATCATCACCGTAGCCCGTTGATCCTCTGAATTTTTGTCGATCATCGTACTTGCCAAGCAACCGCATCTTCCTCATTTCATGAAGTAGTCGTTTTGACTACTTTAAGCCATCTCCCTCAACCCCCTCCCCCTCCCATGAAGCCTTGGATCCTTCTCAAAGCAGGCCTCCTCACCGTGGCCCTCCTCCCCGCGCAAGAACCCCCTCGCCTCCTCTCCTCCCGCACCCAACCCCTCGGGCAACGGCAGATCACCTTTGAAAAACTCCAACCCCTCACCCTGCCCGCCTCTCCTCCAACCAGCCCCTCCCTCCCCAGCGCGCTCAACGCCCCTCCCGCCTCCCCCCTTAAGCCCCAGCGCTTCCTCTTCCTCGGCGGCACCATCTACCTCCCCCAGGGCAATCCCCTTAAGGCCAAAGCCCTCGTCCACTACGCCCCCCAACCCGGCACCGACCCCGTCCTCCTCTGGATCAACGCCCAACTCGCCTGGCTCGGCGGATTTGCCGAAATCGACGACCCGTCGGCCACCCACGCCCTCCTCATCGCCACCTCCGAAGTCGCCCTCCCCGCAGGAAACCCACCGGATCCCACCCCGGCCTCCCCGCCGCTCCCGCCGGGCATCTCCTGGCCCACCTTCGCCGCCGACAACACCGGCGAAATCCAGCGCGCCGATGATAGCACCGAACCCCTCGACCTCTCCCCCCTTCAGGCCCTCATGGCCACCTATCGCGCCCAATGGCCCACCCTCCGCACCGCTCACCAACAACGCCTCGCCGCCGCCCAACGCCAAAAAATCCGCGAACTCGCCGACCCTCCCCACCTCAAAAACCTCCGTGTCCGCTACTGGCAGACCCTGCCCGCCACCTCCCCAAACTCCCCACAAACCCCCAGCCCCTCCCTGCGGTGAAACCCTCCCTCCTCCCCACCTCCCTCCTCGGAACCCTCCTCCTCGGCATCACTCCCGCCCACGCCATCCTCGATACCAATGCCAATGGCCTCAGCGACCTCTGGGAAAAATACTACAACTCCGGCCAACTCTTCCCCTCCGCCACAGGCGACTTCGCTCCCACCGCCGATCCCGACCACGACGGCTGGACCCACCTCGATGAAGCCCTCGCCGGCACCGACCCCTGGAGCCCCCAACACCCCCTCGGCATCGTCCGCGCCACCCTCACCACCCATCCCTCCCTCCCCGGGAACTTCTTCATCGATTGGAACGCCCTCCCCGGAAAAAACTACCAACTCTCCCTCTCCACCGACCTCCAAAACTGGGCCTCCTTCGGCGACCTCATCCAAGGCGACGCCCCCGGCCTCCCCCTCGGCATCCAAATCGCCTACCAGGACGGATCCCTCCCCGACCACATCTTCTGGCGCGTCCATGTCCTCGACTCCGACCTTGATGGCGACCAACTCACCCACTGGGAAGAAGCCCTCCTCGGCACCGATCCCAACCTCGTCGATACCGACCTCGATGGCCTCTCCGACCTCTGGGAAGCCACCAACCACCTCGATCCCCTCGACCCCACCGGCGACAACGGCCCCGATGGCGACCCCGACGGCGACTCCATCCCCAACCAAAACGACACCCACCCCGCCGATCCCAACCCCTTCCGCTGCGTCGTCCAGAGTTCCCTCCAGATCTTCGTCCACGAACAAGGCTTCAGCGACCTCTACACCATCGAAGACACCCAGACCCTCTCCCTCGATGGCACCTTCGTCCAAAACCGCGACCCCTACTCCTCCAACATCTACCCCATCGCCTTCCTCGATCACGACCCCGTCCTCGGCGGCATGATGCAAACCGTCACCCTCCAGATCGTCTCCTCCACCCCCGTCGCCAGCAACCGCTTCTTCACCCTCGTCCAAATCCGCGAAGACGCATCCCTCCTCGGCAGCCCCCAATGGCTCGGCCATCCCGCCTTCACCCCCGTCCTCACTCAAGCCCTCGAATTCACCCTCCTCAAAGGACAAACCCAATCCAACACCCTCACCATCCACTACGACGTCGACCAACTCTCCGAATCCCTCGACCCCACCGGCACCCTCAACGACTACCTCCTCTTCCCCCAACTCGCCGAAGCCCGCACCGAATTCGGCTTCGACGACTACCCACGCGAGATCGAAAAGGATCAACACCCCCGCCCATGGCTCATGGTCCCCGGTGATCACTCCTCCGCCCACACCTGCCTCCTCAGCGGACTCGGCAACATCGCCTTCCACCTCCAAACCCAAAACGATCCCCTCGCCCCCCAACCCGACCCCACCCAGCCCTCCACACCCGCCCAGATCCAGGTCGACCCCGAACGCGCCATCCCCGGAGAACCCCTCACCCTCTCCTTCCAGGGAACCGGTAGCGACGACAGCACCTACCTCGATTTCGCCGATGGAGCTCGCATCCTCGACATCGTCACCTACCCCAAAAAGGTCGTCAAATTGACGACGCACGCCATCTCCATCACCAATGACGACGTCGACCCCCAGACCATCAAAGTCGGGGAAGGCCTCCCCTACACCGTTTGCGTGCGGAAAAAGAACCAATCCGGCGCCCTCTGGAGCACCCCTGGCGGCGATGACATCGTCGTCTCCGGCGCCATCAACACCGGTCCCAATGGCATCTGCGAAACCCAAACCGATCCCCGCGACGAAATCATCATCGAAACCGGCTACGGCCAACCCGATGCCCCCTTCCTTCAGCCGGGACCCAATGGGGCCATCAACACCATCCCCGATCCCTTCGACGACAACATCGGCACCGCCATCACCACCGGCGCCGACGGCATCCGCAACACAGGCGCTCCTCCCCCCGTCGTCCACCCCATGAACGTCCCCTCTGCCAGCGAGCTCGAAACCCGCCTCAACGAAATCTACGGCGACCAAGCCAACATCTATTTCGAAGTCAACTCCCAGTCCGCCGAAGTCGCCTTCGACGTCGGCGATCCCGAAGGAGAATTCGAGGGATCCGAAATCAAAGTGAATGGGATGTTTGATTATCTGATAACAAAATCAAGGAACACAGAAGAAAAGTTACTCATAGCAACATCCTTCCAGCCAACTTCTTACTTCAATGTCTATTATCTCCCCTGCCCCATCCAAAGCCACTCTATCAATGAAAATGGATGGAAAACTTCGAGGCCACTGGGCTACGCGCGATCCGATTTCAGAACTCCTTATCTTCGTGCCAATGGCATCGACACGACTGGACTCATCTTCGCCGTCGCCCACGAACTGGGACACAATGGATTTCAGGGAGATTCTTCAGGCCTTCTCCACCCTCGCTGGCAAGGATCCTTCACACCCACCACGCTTGGTTTCCCGTTGGCAGCCCTTGAAGACGATAAGAAAAGACTGATGTATCCCACCATCGAAGACATCACTCCGGACGGAAATATCACCTATCGCATCAACCCCAACACTGGAAAACCATGGGCCCTGCTCCTCAAAGAAGAAACCGACATTTTTCACGGACGAAGAATGGGATACTGAGTCTCTCAATACTTATCCATATCCACTACTTCACCTCTTCCACAACAGCATCCTTCGCTCAATCTACTCCAGACATCAACAGCTTGAGTGACATCCGACAAACGGAATATGCTTGGCGACTGAAAAAAATCGAAACCACCAACGACACTTTTCAGGCCATCGTCCAATTTAGCGAACTTACTTGGACCTTCGCCAATTCCCCTGATAAGGCCGACTTAAAAAACCAACTTCGTGAATTCCTCCTAGAAAACCATCCCGAGCTCCCCGCCTTCAAAGAAAAGCAAATCAAGACCGTCCCCTATCGGTATTCAAACTCACAATTCCGAGACAACTCCATCACCCGCCTCGCTGATTTTCGTGAGGAGTGGTCGGTTCGACTCTTAGGCTGGTGCCTCATGGATGATCGTGAACTCGAAGAACCCGAATGGACCGAAGAGCAACTCGACATCTGGTTTCAGGAAGGCGGGGGGCAAAATAAAAATCCGGAATCTGCGGCTTTCACACTCAGTAAAATGCAGCTTCCTGATGCACCAACAGGCGATCTCTTTCTATCAACTACCCCGAAATCGATCGAACTCTGGAAAGGCTGGTGGAAAAAGCACGAGCATGAAATCGGCGCCCTCCTGGCTCAACCCATCCCAGATCCATCACAAGCGGCTCAGGACAAGGGCTCCGCAGAGCCCCCTCAGGACGCTGTTCAAGACAACGCCCCCCCTTCAACTCCGGCTGAAAACTCGTCACTCGCTCAGTCCCCCCCACATCGGTGGGCATGGATTCTCGGTGCTTTTCTCGCCATAAGCCTCACCGCCCTCCTTCTGATCGCTCGCCGCAAATCCCGCGACGAATCGCCCTGATGCATCCAATCCACCCCAAAGCTCCCTCCAACCCAACAGCGAAACCACCGTGGCTGCGACATCTCCAACCCATCCCCGTTCTCCCCTGACACCGAGGAACTCCCCCAAAGCCCTCCTCCTCCTCGTCCATAGCATCCTTGCAGGGCTTACCCTCAACGCCTTCGCTCAAGACGATCAGGGGGTCCATGATCTCAGTGACATCCGAAAGACGGAACACGCTTGGCAATTGGAAACAATCGAAACCACCAACGACACCCTTCAGGCCATCAGCCAATTCGCCCAACTTTGTTGGACCTTCGCCAATTCCCCTGATAAGGCCGACTTAAAAAACCAACTCCGTGACTTCCTTATAGAAAATCATCCCGAGATCCCCGCTTTCAAAGAGGAGCAAATCAAGACAACGCCCTATCACTACTCCAACTCTCTATTTCGCCACAACTCCATCGTCCGTTTGGCCGATTTCCGAGAGGAGTGGTCGGTGCGACTTCTGGGCTGGTGCCTCATGGATGACCGCGAACTTGAAGAGCCCGGATGGACCGAAGAGCAACTCAATATTTGGTTAGAAGAAGGAGGAGGCCGCACCACGAATCCAAAAGCTGCAGCCTTTACCCTTAGCCAAATGCAACTTCCTGATGCACCGACAGAAAACCTATTCTTCAATTCGAATCCCAACTCTGTCGATCTCTGGAGAAACTGGTGGAAAAAGCACGAGCATGAAATCGACGCCCTCCTCGCTCAAAACGTCACGGAGATCCGCAACCTCAGCGACATCAGAAAGACGGAACACGCTTGGCGACTGAAAGAACTCGAAACTACCAACGACACCTTTCAGGCCATCGTTCAATACAGCGAACTTACCCGGACCTTCGCTCATTCCCCCGATAAGGCCGACTTAAAAAACCAACTTCGTGATTTCCTTGTAGAAACCCATCCCGAACTCCCCGCCTTCAAAGAGAAGCAAATCAAGACAACGCCCTATCACTACTCCAACTCTCTATTTCGCCACAACTCCATCGTCCGTTTGGCCGATTTCCGAGAGGAGTGGTCGGTGCGACTTCTGGGCTGGTGCCTCATGGATGACCGTAAACTCGAAGCGCCCGAATGGACCGAAGAGCAACTCGACATCTGGCTGGAGGAAGGTGGAGGCCGGATGAAGAACCCAACATCGGCTACCCTTGCCCTCAGCAAAATGCGGCTTCCCGATGCTCCGACAGATGATCTCTTCCTATCCGTTTCGCCGAAATCAATCGAGCTCTGGACAGCCTGGTGGAAAAAGCACGAGCATGAAATCGGCACCCTCCTCGCTCAAAACGTCACGGACATCCGCAACCTGAATGACATTCGATCAACACGCCACGGATGGATGCTCGACATCATCGAAACAACTGAGGACACACAACAAACCATCGCATACTTTTCCTATCTCATCTGGGAGATCGGAAGCTCTCCCGACAAAATCGACTTAAGGAAACAACTTTATGAAATACTTCTTAAAAGACACCCAAGAATACCCGCCTTCAAAGAAGATCAGATCAAGACGGTGCCATATCGCTATACAAACTCAATCTCTCGAAGTAGTTCCATCAAAGTATTGCGCTACTTTCGAGAAGAATGGTCCATTCGTCTTCTAGGCTGGTGCCTCATGGATGACCGTGAACTCGAAGAGCCCGAGTGGACGAAAGAGCAACTCAATCTTTGGTTAGAAGAAGGTGGAGGCAGCATGACGAATCCGGATACTGCTGCATTTACCCTTAGTAAAATGCAGCTTCCCGATGCTCCGACAGGTGATCTCTTCCCAAGATCCCCCCCTAACTCAACAGAACTCTGGAAAGGCTGGTGGAAAAAGCACGAGCATGAAATCGGCGTACTCCTCGCTCAAAACGTCACGGACATCCGCAACCTCAGCGATATCAGAAAAACGGAACACGCTTGGCGACTGAAAGAACTCGATACTACCAACGACACCTTTCAGGCCATCGTGCAATACAGCGAACTTACCCAGACCTTCGCCCATTCCCCTGATAAGGCCGACTTAAAAAACCAACTTCGTGATTTCCTTGTAGAAACTCATCCCGAGCTCCCCGCCTTCAAAGAAAAGCAAATCAAGACAACGCCCTATCACTACTCCAACTCTCTATTTCGCCACAACTCCATCCTCCGTTTGGCAGATTTCCGTGAAGAGTGGTCGGTGCGACTTCTGGGCTGGTGCCTCATGGATGACCACGAACTCGAAGAGCCCGAATGGACGAAAGAGCAGCTAAGCATTTGGTTAGGAGAAGGTGGAGGAAGCATGACAAATCCGGATTCCGCTGCATTTACCCTCAGTAAAATGCACCTTCCTGATGCACCGACAGAATATCTCTTCCCAAGATCCCCCCCTAACTCAACAGATCTCTGGAGAAACTGGTGGAAAAAGCACGAACATGAAATCGGCGCCCTCCTGGCTCAGCCCATTCCAGAACCCTCACAAGGTTCACTCGACGCAGCCCCAGAGACCGATCCCATCGGCCCTCAACTTCAAGATCCGTGAGCCGCGCTCCCATCCCAAAGTTCTTCACCGCCACCACTCCCCCCGCAGCACCCAAGTCTGCGGTCCCGCGACCACGAAAGCTCATCCCATTCAGGCACAAGCTTGGTACATTGATCGGTTCGGGATCTCAAATTTCTGGATCCAGCCGAGCCCAGTTCTCACGCAGATCCCTCGCAAACTTCGGTAGGAGTCCGTCATAGGATGCATCTTCTGTCGGTTCGGAGATCCGCTGGAATTCACTCGTCTGCTTTCCATTGGGATCGCTCTACACCGTCAATTCGAGATCCATCGCTGAATCCGGCCGATGATCTCCGTCGAAGTAGAACTTTCGCGCGCTTCGAAAATGCAGTGACGGCTCAATCACTCCCATGGCCCCCATAAGCTTCTCCATCGTCGGGCACTCCGAACTTCCCTTCTCGATCCGCTCCGAAACCCGGATTCACCGCGCCCCCCGCTGGTCCCATTCTCTACCAACGCGGGGGAACCATGGAATGGGAATGAGTTTCGGCATCCTTTGTGATCCAGTTTGAGAAATCTCCCAACCTACCCCTACGCTTGTCCTACCCCCCGTGATTTGGTCGCCTGCAAACCGTGGAAGCTTCTCCTACCCTCCGCCTCCAAGATTGCTGGGCCAAATCCGATCCCGTCACGGGCCTCCCCGGGCTCTCCGTGCGCGACCATTGTCTAATCGTTGGACATATCGCTAACGCCCTCGCTTCGGAGATTCCCAAGCCGGTTCGCCATCTCCTCCCACACGGCTTCGCCTCCCTTATCGCTGCCCATGACTTGGGCAAAATCACCCCTGGCTTCCAACTCAAGTGCCCTCTTTGGGAATTCCATGAATCCTGCCGCCGGCTCACTCATTTGAACGGCCTCATCACCCTCCATGCCGCGGTCAGCCAATCCCACCTTCAGTTCTCGCCTATCCATTCCCTTCATCCTCTCGCTAGGCTATGGCTCATTTCGACAGCCGGGCATCATGGTGGCTATCCCGACGGTCTGAAACGTGCGACAGCGCCCGCCTTCGAAGGAGGAAATCCCGACTTCATTCCCCTACGCGAGGAACTTGTTCAAATCCTTATCGAAACCTTTGGCCCCTTCCCGACCGAATCAGCGAAGAACCAACCTGAGCGCATCCATCTGCTTACAGGTTTCACGATCTTCTCCGACTGGCTGGGATCCAATACGGACTGGTTCCCGTTCGATTTCCCAGTGGAGGAGGGAGCCATCGCCTCGCGAATTCGTGAGCTTACCAAAGCACTGGGGCTTCACTCCAGTCCCCGCCCTGGGATCACCTTTGAGTCCCAATTTCACACTGATGGCCTCCCCCCATTGGCACCGCGCCCCCTCCAATCCACCCTCGTCGATGCCGCCGATCAGGCCGGTCTCTACATCGTCGAAGCACCCATGGGAATGGGCAAAACCGAAGCCGCGCTCGCTGCTGCCTATCGCCGTTGGACCGAAGGAACGGAGCGAGGACTCTACTTCGCTCTCCCCACCCAACTTTCCTCCGAACGCATCCACGATAGAATCACTTCATTCCTGAAGAACGTCCTTGGAGAGGAAGCCACTCACTCCCTCGTCCATGGCCATGCCTGGCTCCATGGAGCTCGCAATCGCCGACTTTCCGCCCGGGTCGACGAGTTCGATCACAATGACACCGACGAAGCGCTACGCTGGTTCAACTCCACACGTCGCCAACTCCTTGCCCCTTTCGGCACAGGAACCATCGACCAAGCACTCCTCGCCATCCTCCCTGCCCGCTTCGCAGCCCTCCGATACTTCGCGCTCGCGGGAAAAGTTGTCGTTGTCGATGAAGTCCATTCCTATGACCCCTATATTTCGGCCCTAATCGATCGACTCATTCGCTATCTTTTGAAGGCTGGATCCACGATCATCATCCTCTCCGCCACTCTGACCTCAGAGCGCCGTTTCCAGCTCATCGCCGCAGCGAGGAAAGCTCTGGATCAGGAGCCCCGGTATGAGGGCATTTCTCAATCGGCGCTTTTGCAGGCCCCAGACGAAGTCCCTTACCCCCTGATTACCAAAATCACGGCCGATGCCACCCAAGCCATCCCTATCATTTTTCCCGAATCCAGCGAGCCTCATTCAAACCGTGTTCATCTCGTTCATCAGTCACTCACTCAAGAGAATGAAAGCGCATATTGGAAGAAAATCGCAAGTTGGGTGGAACTGGGTGCCAACGTTGTTGTGATCCGCAACACTGTCGCTCTCGCTCAAGAAACCTACCGGCATCTCAAATCCCTGTTGAGCGATCGCATTCCAGAAGCTCACTGCGGCCTCCTTCACTCACGATTTCCCATCTGGCAGCGCTCAAGAAATGAAAGCCGTTGGGTTTCGCTGCTCGGCAAAGATTCATCCCTTCGACCTCCTGGTTCCCTGCTCGTCTCCACTCAGATTGTCGAGCAATCTGTGGATATCGATGCCGATCTCCTAATCACCGATCTTGCCCCTACAGAACTCATTCTTCAGCGAATCGGCCGTCTCCATCGGCACCCACATCCCCGCCCACCGGGAATGGACAAAACAACCTGTCACATCCTCTATCCGCCGGTCGATTGGGAAAATGGAAAGGAAGCTCTCACCAAAAGCCTCGCCCCCCACCACTATATCTATCCGGCGTTCCGACTATGGCAGGCTTCTACCACCCTGCATCCCATGGATTCCATCTCTCTCCCTTCCCAGGTCCGCACCACCCTTGAAAGAAGTGCCGCTCAGCTGCCCGAGGTCGGAGCCTCAGACACCCTCCACACATTCCACCACGAGCTCCAAACGGCTTCTGACCTACAGAATGGCACTGCGGCGACCCGTGATGTCTTCTCAGCATCCGCACTGAAAGACCAGGAAGGCCATGAAACTCGCTTCAACATTCAACCGTCTGCCCAGCTTGTGCTCCTCAAAAGGCCTCCCATGGAGTCCTCCACCGTCATCACGGTTCATCCTCTCCACGGCAGCTCGATCACCTTTCCCAAGGGTTTCTTTTCTTACGACCTAGCAACCGCCATCCATCTCAATGCCATCCGGATTCCGGCACATTGGGTCCACGCATCCTTGCGAGCAGCTCCCGAATGGCTGCAACAACACATGGATGACGGAGTCATAGCGGTTTTGCACGATTCTTCGATTGAGGTCCTTCCCGTTTCCCCTTCCAATCGATCTCTTCGATATACGTCCTTCCTTGGTCTGACCCAGCAGCAAATCGAATCGTCACCCTTCACTACTGATCTCGAAGATTATTGGTTCTAAATTCTGCCCCACGTTTGTGGGGAAGTCACCCGAGCAACTCTGCGCGACGGGCCATCCCCCCAAAATAGAGGGAGGACGGATCGTGTAGAACTCATTCAGTTTTGCAATATTCTCTTTCTCGCTGAGCAACTCTTCGCGACTTAGTTTTTTGTCGACAATCCGCCGTAACGATGAAAAAAGGGGTTGTGACTGGTAGCACAGTCACAACCCCAAGGGCAGAGCGATCCGGTGATCACTCACGCTTCCTATCGTCGAGAATAGGGTTCAACTCCCTCTCTGTCCACTTTCTGCACGATAATTATGACTCCTTTCAACCTCATCGACCAACCGTGGATCCCGGTTCGTTGGCTTCCATCTTCTGAAACGAGGCGGCCGCCCCAAATCTCTCTCTGCGAGGCCTTTGCGCTTTCGGAAAAAATCGCGGACATCGATGGGGCGCCTCACGAACGCATCGCATTGATGCGACTCTTGGTCTGCATCACTCATGCCGCCCTCGGCGCTCCTTTGGATGCGGATGAATGGGGAGACTTCGGATCCGACCTGGAGATCGCCGTGCCGGCCTATCTGCACCACCCCACCATTCATCCTCGATTTCACCTCCTCGGTCCTGATCCACGGTTTCTTCAAAAGAAACCGAAGTCGCTTGACCCCAAAGATGGCTATCCACTTAGCAAATCTGCCTTCCATCTCTCGTCGGGCAATAACTCCAAACTTCTCGATCACTGGGGAGAAGCACCCCGGCCTTGGACTCCATCCGCCGCTGCTTTGCTCGTCCTCTGCCTTCAAAACTTTTTTGTCGGTGGGAGCATGGCCTCCAAGGTCAAGGGTAACGGGCCTGCCCTTAAAAGCCTCCAAATGCTGCTGAAAGGAGACTCACTTCGCGACAGCATCCTCCGCAATGCGCTCGATCTTGAAACGATCGAGCGCACCGGAGGTCACCTCGGCAAGCCCGTTTGGGAGGGCCCTCCCGATCACAACCTCCTCGCACGCTTGGCGCCAATTTCTTGTGCACTCTGGCTCAGTGATGACCTTCAAACCCTCTTTATCGATCAAGGTCACTCCTACCTCGAATTCGAAGCCTACCGCGACCCGTTTGCTTCCATCGAGATCATCAAAGACGGGAAGAATGAAAAACGTCGCCTCCTCCGCGCAAAACCCGATCAGGGCATCTGGCGCGATCTCCACCTGCTCACCAACCTCACTCACTCTGTCGGTTCCGATGCGGCGCTCAATCTTCAGTGTTTCAATGCCCGTAAGAATCTTGGAGAAACGACGGATCTGTGGGTTGGAGAATTGATCAAGGCGAAGGATGCTAAAATTGAAGACGCCACGGAATCGACTTTCACCATTCCTCAAGCACTTTTCGGCGAGGCTGGACAGCACCTCTACGCAGCGGGAATCGACCATGCCGAGGCCGTCTCCAAATTCCTGTATGGTGCGATCAAAACCTACGGGAAATCCTTGAGCCACGAAAATCCCCCCATCCTCGAGGGAAAGAAACAATTCTGGCACCAGCTCGATCAGAACCATCGGACTCTCATTGAAATGGCGGGCAAGCCGCAGCCAGGACAAGCCGAGATTGGCAGTCACGATGCCAAAGACCCGTGGACCCTTCTCGTGCGCGCAGCGGCCATTCGCGCCTTCAAGTCCGTGTGCCCTCACACCACTCCGCGCCAGATCCAAGCGCATTCCGCAGGTGCCCGTGTCCTGCGGAAAGCTCTCTACCCGAAGCCTCCCGGTGCGACAAAGAATGCCACCCCATCCCAAACCTGACCCTCCATCTGATCTCCCTAACATGAGCCCACCTCCAAACCACGATTCTTTCCTCCAGCGTCTGCAAAGATGCGTGGATGACGACCGCGGCATGCGTGCTTCCTTGCGAAAATACTGGAGCCCCGCCACTCGACACCAAGCCTATCCAATCCTGGGAATCCTCGGTGCTTTGGACGATTCCCGGAAATGTCTTCTCGCCGCCCTCTACGCCGAGCACCCCCTACACAAGGACGGTTTCACCGTAGGCAAAGCCGCGCTACGCCTCGGTGATCGCTCCGACGGAGAGCACCCGTTTGACCGCCATTTCCGGCGGCTTCTAGCTGCCGAGAAACTCGGCAGCGTCGCTGCGCCAGGAGACCTCGCCCACCGGCTTCACCGTCTTGCGATGCGTCTCTCCCGCGAAGCCGTCCCACTCGATTACCACGCAGTGCATCAAAACCTCAACCATTGGAGCTCATGGGCGGACCGTGTCAAACTCGGCTGGGCCTCCGATTTTTGGCAATCGCCTCCCCTTGCTGAAACCTCTCCCGAGCCATGATTCTCACCCAAGCTCGCATTCCATACGACATCGTCGCTCGGCCTTGGAAGGACGGCGGTTTCCGCGACAGCTACGCTTGGCACAAGCGGGTGTGGGAAGCCTTCCCAGGAAGCCCCGAAGCCTCGCGAGACTTCCTCACCCGCCTGGATGATACCGGTCACGATTTCCGGCTGCTCATCCTTTCTCAAGAACCGCCCAGCCGGCCAGATTGGTGCCCCAGTGATCAATGGCAGTCCAAAACCATCGCCGACACCTTCTTCCAGCATCGTCACTATCAGTTTTCGCTGCTCGCCAATCCGACTCGCAAGCGAGTGGTCCGCGACCCCGACGGTCATCGCAAAAAAAACGGTCGGCGCGAAGCTCTCGTCAGCCGCCAGGACCTTATCGATTGGATGTCTCGCAAGGGAGAACAGAACGGATTCGCCCCAGATCTTGTGACTCTCAAAACCCTTCCACGGCCACGCCAAGCCTTTCTCAAAAAAGGGTCCGCAGGACTCCACTGTGCGACTGAGTTCACCGGCACTCTCGAAGTCACTGATCCCGAGCTTTTTCTCCACGCAGCGCACTCCGGCATCGGATCAGCCAAAGCATTCGGCTTCGGCATGCTCTGTCTTTCTCCCCTCTAATATTTTCCCTGAATCCCTTTCCTATTTCCACCATGAATCTCATCGAACTTCACATCCTTCAGTCCTTCCCCGTCTCTTGCCTCAATCGCGATGATGTCGGCTCTCCAAAATCCGCTCTCTTTGGCGGTACCAGACGTGCTCGCATCTCTAGCCAATGTCTCAAGCGCGCCAGCCGACTTCTCGCCCATGATCTGCACCGGGGTTTCGACGGCATCCGCTCACGCTACCTCCTCGCCCCATTCACCGACGCACTGCTTCAGGCCGGTCTGGAAGAGGAGCTTGCAAAGGCCAAAGCCGACGAACTCTGCAAACTCTTCAGCAAGCCCGATAGCAAGAACCCTGATCAAGTCACCACGGCCGTCTACCTCTCGCCCTCCGAAATCGCCAACATCTCCACGGCCATTGCCGCGGGAGAGGAAACCAAGAAAGCGATCAAGAACGCCACTCGCAACGATGCCGCAGACATCGCCCTCTTCGGGCGCATGGTCGCCAACGACGCAAGTCTGAACGTCGAAGGTGCCGCCATGTTCTCCCACGCCCTGTCCACTCACCGCACCGACAACGAAGTCGATTTCTTCTCCGCAGTGGATGACCGCAAAGTGGACTCAGAGGACGCCGGTGCGAGCATGATCGGTACCCTAGAGTTTAATTCCGCCACCTACTACCGCTACCTCGCGATCAATCTCGATCTCCTCGCCAGCCCCCAACACCTCGCCGGGCTCAGTGACGACGAGAGAAAAGATATTCTCAGGACCTTCATTCGCTCCGCCCTCGTCGCGGTCCCCGGCGCTCGCAAGAATTCAATGAACGCCGGCACCCTGCCCCACGAAGTGCTCGGCATCCGCAAACCCACCGGTCAGCCCCTCCAACTCATCAACGCCTTCGAGAATCCCGTAAAAGCCCATGACAACGGCTTTGCCGAAGCATCGCTGGTGGCCATGAACCAACATCTCGCCGACATCGAACGAATTTGGGGAGACCAAGGCGAAAAACTCTATCTCACTCAGACCCCCGGCGGCATCGATGCCTTCATTCACCAACTCCTCGGCTGATCCCATGTCCTCCCTCGCCTTCTACATCGACGCTCCCCTCCAATCCTGGGGTGCGTCCTCCAAATTCCAGCTCCGGGAAACCCAAAACTTTCCCACCAAATCCGCCATCGTCGGCCTGCTCGCCGCCGCCATGGGCATCGACAAATACTCTCCGCAAGAACCCGCCCAGCTCGCTCCCATCGCCTCCCTCCACCTCACTGTGGTCAAACTCCCCAAGCCAGTCGCAACCACCCGGCTCACCGACTTTCACACCATTGGCGGTGGCTACGATAGGAAGGCCTCCACACGTGAGAAAATGAGCATCCCTCAAAAAGCATCAGGCGCCCCTTTTGGCACCGTCATCACCCGCCGCAGCTATCTCACAGACGCCGCCTTTGCCGCGATTCTTAGCGGCGACTCTGAGGTCCTCGTCGAACTCCATCAAGCTCTCCTCGACCCAATTTGGGGCGTCTGGTTTGGGCGCAAGTCTTGCATCCCCGCCACTCCCCTCACTCCCACCTTGGGAGACGATGAAGCTCAGGCCTTCAACGCCCTCCTTAATACGATTCCCGGCATTTCCCCAGGTCCACTCGATCACTTCGAATTCCAGCAAGAAGTCGAAACCTCCCAGCCTGGAGATGGCACCTTTTATCCCAATGACCAACCCATCGCCTTCGGCGCCCATCATGGCCCAGTGCCCACCGCCTACCCCGCGCGACCCGTCCGCCATCACCGCCCCACCCCTTAACTCCCGTGCCCATCTTCGAACGTCCCCCGCTCGACAGCCTCACGCCCGCACGGGACCGCTGGACGCCCATCTACCTTGAGAAAGGCCGCCTCGAAGTGGATGATGCTTCGGTCAAATGGATTGGAGCCGACGGTTTCATCACTCGCCTCCCCGTCGCCACCCTTTCCGCCCTCATTCTCGGTCCCGGCACCACCCTCACCCACGCGGCCATCAAAACCTGTGCCCAGTCGAATTGTCCCGTCTTCTGGATGGGCGAAGACGGCATGCGCTTTTACGCCTTCGGCATCACGCCCAATCACGACAACTCAATGGCCCGCCTCCATGCCGATGCCTGGGCCCACAGGCGAAAACGAGCCGAAGTCGCCCGGCGCATGTTTCTCAATCGCTTTCCTGAAGCGCGTGTCCAAGGACTTTCCATCCAGCAACTACGGGGGATGGAAGGGAGACGAGTCAAGGCTACCTACGCAGAACTCGGCAGCCAATTCGGCGTCATTTGGAAAGGCCGCGACTACAAAACTTCTAACTGGAGCCTCGCCGATGGCATCAACCGTGCCCTTTCCGCCTCCAATGCCTCACTTTACGCCCTCACCGCGGCTGTTTGCTGTTCCATGGGCTTTCTTCCCCAACTGGGATTTGTCCACCAAGCCGGCACCCTGCCCTTCATCTATGACGCAGCGGATCTCTACAAACACCAAACCTCCTGGCCTGCCGCCTTCGAAGCCCTGTCCATCGACCCAAAGGATGACGGCTCCCTCGTGCGCAAGATTCTCAAACGCCGTATCGAGGAAACCCGCATGCTCCGCCGAATGCCGGATGAATTGAAGAAACTCTTCGACAATCTACCGGGCCAAGCTCCGGACGAGTGCGAATTGAATCCTCTGCAACCTCGATCCGACGCATGAGCAACCTCGCTAGTCTGACCCTGTTGTCGCACCAGCTTTGCTCGCCACCGCCATGACGGTCCTCGTCGCCCACAACACCCCACCTGCCATCCGGGGGCACTTAAAACGCTGGTTCATCGAGCCCAGACCCAACGTTTTCATCGGCACCCTCAATGTCCGCACCATCCGTAAGGTGCTGGATTTCGTCTTGCGAAATTCACCTCCTGACTTTGGCCTTCTTGTCATCTCCTCTGCCCCCAATTGCCAAGGCTACGTCATCGAACACATCGGCCCAGAGGGACAAAGCGGACGCCGAGAAGTAGATTTCTCAGGCATTCCCTTGATTGCGGAACAATGGATCGAGCCAGAGAATTGTCCTTTTTGAGACAATCTGTCACACCTTTCTTCGTCAAAATGCCTTCCCATAAATCTTCATAAGTCACTCATAGGTGAAGAGCTCTCCCCACACCCGTGGGGATGACCCGAATGCGTCAGAATCGAATGCGAAACCTACCCGGCTCTCCCCACACCCGTGGGGATGACCCGTCACCTTCGACGGATGATGCCCAAGCCCAACCGCTCTCCCCACACCCGTGGGGATGACCCGCACCCGCCAGAGCGATTTCGCGGATCGTGGAGGCTCTCCCCACACCCGTGGGGATGACCCGGTGGGAGAGTTGGAGGATTACAAACCGGAGCTGCTCTCCCCACACCCGTGGGGATGACCCGTTCCGATACTCGATTGATGGAGGGATTTCTTGGCTCTCCCCACACCCGTGGGGATGACCCGATGAGGATCCGCAGATCCACCCCACGGACTACGCTCTCCCCACACCCGTGGGGATGACCCACACCCACCACACCCACAACACACACAACACCAGCTCTCCCCACACCCGTGGGGATGACCCGTGGTGAGACTCTGCACCGATGGCACCCGTAACGCTCTCCCCACACCCGTGGGGATGACCCGCGACCGGCGATCTGGGCATGGAGAATGCGGCGGCTCTCCCCACACCCGTGGGGATGACCCGCCGCCAAAGATGCTCCGAAACGCCCACAGAGCGCTCTCCCCACACCCGTGGGGATGACCCAGAGCTGCGCGAGGAAGAAATCAGCTTCCGGGTGCTCTCCCCACACCCGTGGGGATGACCCGTGGCAGAGGTGACGGACCGCATCGTCAGGGAGGCTCTCCCCACACCCGTGGGGATGACCCGAGGGGTCAATCATCTGGAGAGGAAACACCATGGCTCTCCCCACACCCGTGGGGATGACCCGCCGCCAGACCGATTCCCCCAACCCTCCCGGGGGCTCTCCCCACACCCGTGGGGATGACCCGCACCACCAACCACCATGAAACGCACCCTCGCAGCTCTCCCCACACCCGTGGGGATGACCCGATTGGTCAACGTGCCCGAGGGAGCACCGTCGGGCTCTCCTCACTCCCCTTTTCCGAACACCTCGCCGAGTCGGGAGCGTCGCGGAGATGGGGCCTGTTCCTGGGGGACCCGGCTGTCCGCTTCGCACCTTCCAGCTGCCTTCGGTGCCGCGGTAACTGGTGACTCCTTACCCCCCTCGATAAGCGATCCTCGAGGGATTCACACATCGCGTGATTGGCGGCAGCCGCGGCTTAAGAAGCAGCTCAAAGGAGGTATTCCATCTCCGTAAAGGTCTCATCATCAATCTCAAACCTTTCTCCCAAAGGCTGAAGATTTCGCTTCCCTAGAACTACGTAGTTCTGCTCAATTTGCAGCCGAGCTTGCAAATCCGGGCTCTCCTCCCTGATGCCCCTTCGTCGTTCCCATCCCAGCAAATTGGCGGTCTCTCGTCGACTCATGGGTGAACACGAAATAGGGAAAGCTTTACTGAACCCTCTCGGCATGTCGGCCGACCCCTGGACTCATCCCAACGAGGTCCAACCTCTCGCCCGAAGCCTCCCTGAGCCCCCTCTTTTCCGATCGGTTGGAACGCATCGAGTTCGACACCCCGGGCCGCGGCATCGTGCGTGCCTGGGGTGTCGTCTCCTCCAGGAACGCCAACTCCCTGCCCACGACCCCGAAATGCCCGGAAGGCTTTCGCCCGCGGTGGGTGGGCCCAGCCCGCACCCATCGACTCCGCCACAGGGATGGGAACCGCCATCGCCGTCACGCCAGGATCCCCGTTTCTGAGCTGCTCCGACCTTCTTTGCTCCTGAAGGCGTCCTCCCTTTTTTGCCCTTCCTCTCCCCATGATCCCCGCTGTTTTCCACCCTTCCGCGCGAAGGGCCTCGCTCGCGCTGTTCGGAGCCTTGGCTCTCCACCTCCACGGCGCGATTTCGATCGGCCAAGTGATTCTCCCCTCCAGCACCATCCCGGTGAAGTTTACGGAAAGCTTGTCAGGGCCGCTTTTGGAAAGCGACGCGAGCCCATGGTCCCTCACCTTCGCCACGTACCGATTCCCGATCCGCCTGTCTTCCCAAATCGCCGACGCACCCACGATTGCCACCGCCGAGGACGGGCAATCGAAGAACTTTCACGGATGGAATCTCTCCTCCCTCCCTTCATCCCCATTTCTTACCATGGCGATGAATGCCCAGCCCCTCTCTCTGCCAAAGGACGAAATCGATTCCATTTTCCCAGACGATGGGGCGAATCCTTTGCCGGAACCCTCCGAAACTCTCCCCCCACCCCTTCCACCGGGGCTCCCTGACATGGAGGATCGACCGATGTCTCCATGGGTGCCCTGACAGGTCCAGAAAACGCGGTCTCCCACCGAAAACTCCCTCTCGGCACTTTCGACCTGGCGCGAGCGAACTCCGAGGCGAGGGAGGCCATCCCGTGGGCCCAAGGCGGGAAGCCGGGAGGACTTAGCCTGTAGCCAGCCAGGCCCGCCAGCCTCCGAAAGCCGTGATCTCCTCCGCGCCGAGGATCGCTCTCGATTCCGCAATGAATCCGGGGAGTTCCTGGCCATCGGCGAGCTTCACTTTTCCTATGCCCAAAGGCCCAGGAATCCCCGCCACGAATTCCCCAAATGAGTGGGCATCCAGCGACCACACTTCGACGGCAATCTCCGCACCCTGAAACTCGTCCCGAACCAAGGCAGGCCGCACCGGCACATCGCCGCTCGCCGGCATCGCATAAAGGCGATAGCAGGCGGCCGTGGTCGTGCGCGCGACGAATCGGGCTCCCCGATCCACGAGCTGATGATGAAGAGCCAAGCCTTCGAGGTGAGCACCGCACACGACGACGGGGATCCCCAGCGGCAGCGGGCGGGCCTCTTTCTCCCCGGTGAAAGTAGCAGCGGCCGCCAGCAACGAGGCATCCGCTCCCGCCGGTGCCGCCAGAGTGACGCCCCATGGCACCTGCCCGTCCCGCGCCCGCCCAGCTGGAATCGCCACGGCGCACAGATCGAGGAGGTTCATGAAATTCGTGTAGCGCCCGAGCGTAGCATTGGTCCGGTAAGGCTCCTCGATCACGGCTTCCACCCGGTAGAGGCAAGGGGTGGTTGGCAAGAGCAGCAGGTCGATCTGCCGCCAAACTTTCTCAGCCTGGCGAGCCCAGGCGCGCAGTTGATCCTGGGCTTTGAAGGTTTGGGCAGCATCCCAGCCACGCGATCCCTCAAGGATCTTCCGAGTGACCGGGAAAATTTCATCGGGATGAGCTTCCACGAAGTCCCCGACGGCAGCCCAACGTTCGGCGACCCACGGTCCTTCATAGAGCAACTTGGCCGCTTCCACAAACGGCGTGAGGTCGATCTCGACGACTTCAAAGCCCAAGGCAGCGGCCCGCTCGACCGCCGCAGCAAACAAGCCGGGCGTGTCAGGATCTCCCGCAAAATCGAGCTCCCGCGGCACGCCGATGCGCCTACCTAGGGGACGATGGACGCCGATGGTCCGCGCGTAAGGATCCGTTTCATCAAATACCGCAGCGACGTTCATGATCTCGGCGGCATCCGCGACGGAATGCGCAAAGACGGAAACGCAATCCAGCGAGCGACAGGCGGGTACGACTCCCGTGGTACTAAGCAGTCCCTTGGAGGGTTTCCAGCCAATCAATTCCTGAAAGGCCGCGGGAACCCGCCCGGAGCCCGCCGTATCGGTGCCGAGGGAGAACACACAAATCCCGGCAGCCACCGCTGATGCACTGCCCGAACTGGAACCTCCCGGCAACCATTCAGGGGCCACCGCATTGCGCGCCGTCCCATGCGGTGAGCGAGTGCCGACCAGGCCCGTGGCAAACTGGTCCAGGTTCCCCTTCCCCACGGGAATCGCCCCGGCTGCCCGCAGGCTGCTCACGACTCCGGCATCCGCCGTAGGAACGTAGCCAAATGACGGGCAGGCTGCGGTCGTCGGCCACCCGGCAACGTCGATGTTGTCCTTGGCAACGAAGGGCACCCCCCACAAGGGAAGGGAACGATCCATGGCCTCCACTTCGGCCGCCAGCGCCTCCAGTTGCTCTTCCGAGGGCAGATAAAGAAAGGTTGCAGGATCCTCCCACTCGACGATGCGGGCGCGAACTTCATTCAGCACTTCCCGCACGGTCGCGCCTGCCGCGTATTGTTCGCGCACCCAGTTCAAGGTCATCTTTTCCATGGCTTTGATGGTTTGGTTCACCGCTCCCTAACGATCGCCAGTCGCTGCCCGGCGCGGACGCTCCCGCCCTCCGCCACCAGCACTTCAACGATTTCGATTTCCGCCTCCGCTTCGACGGGCATCTCCATTTTCATGGCTTCCAAAATCATCACTCCTCCGCCGGCGGCAATCGATTCCCCCACCCCGGCCAGCACTTTCCAGACACTCCCGGTGACCGGGCTCTCGATCGCCAGGCAGCCCTCGGGAATCGTCAACTCCTCCTCGTCCTCGATTTCACTCTCCACCGGTGCGTCCATGTTCAACCCAGCCGCTTCCCAGCGCTCGCGCTCGTCCTGGAAGGCGCCCCGCTGATGGAGACGGAAGGCTTCGATTTCCTCTGCGTGCTCATCGAGAAACTTCTCGTAGTCCGCAAAGCGGAACACCTCTTCTTCGATTTTGAGCTGATGCCTGCCGAGGGGGACCTCTTCGCGGAGTTTCATCAACTCCTCCGCACTCACGGGATAGAAGCGAAGTTGGTCGAAGAAACGCAGCAGCCAGGGCTCCGAGAAATCCGGAGTCTTTCGCCAGCGGTTCCAAACCGGGATCGTCCTCCCGGTGAATTGATAGCCCCCTGGTCCTTCCATCCCATAGATGCAGAGGTAGGCACCGCCGATGCCCACGGCGTTCTCCGGCGTCCAGGTCCGAGCCGGGTTGTATTTCGTCGTCACCATGCGATGCCGGGGATCCAGCGGCGTGGCCACGGGCGCCCCAAGGTAGACGTCTCCCAGACCCATCACCAGATACGACGCATCGAAGAAAATACGATACACCTCGTCGATCGATTCCAGACCATTGATTCGGCGAATGAACTCAAGATTGCTCGGACACCAGGGCGCATCCGGCCGCACACTCTGCATGTACTTTTGAATGGCTTCCCGGGTGCTCGGGTCATCCCAGCTCAGAGGGAGGTGAACGATCCGCGTGGGAACCTCAATCTCCTCAAGGGGCGGCAACGCGAGGATGCCCTCCCGGAGCAGGCTTCCCAAGGTCTCCCGACCGATCGTCTGAGGATCATAGTGCACCTGCAACGAGCGGATGCCCGGCGTAAGGTCAACGACCCCCGCTAGGTTCTTTTCCTTCAGCCATTCATAGACCACGTGCACTTTGAAGCGCAGCTTGAGATCGAGGTGATGGGGACCGAACTCGATCAGCAAATAGCGGTCGCCGGCACGGCGCATCACCACGGCCTCGTCCCCCTCCCCCCATTCGGCGAGGATCGGCGAACCCAGGCTCCCGGATCGGGCATCTTCTCCCGTGCCCGCCTGGATCGGGGAAACCAAAGCGTCGGCTCCGACCGCTCCCTGGAGGAACGCGTCGACCACCTCAGATTGTCGCGAAGCCCAAGCTTCATCGACAGGAACGAAGGTGATCCGGTCGCCGGGTCGCAGCTGTCCGAGCTTCCACAATTCGGCATCGACCACCACGCAGGGACAGACAAATCCGCCGAGACTGGGCCCATCAGGTCCGAGAATCACCGGCATATCTCCCGTGAAATCGACAGCGCCGATGGCGTAGGCATTGTCATGGAGATTGGAGGGATGAAGGCCTGCCTCACCGCCATCCTTGCGCGCCCACTTCGGCTTCGGACCGATCAATCGCACTCCCGTGCGGGCGGAATTGTAGTGCACCTCCCAGCGGGTGCTGAAAAAGGTCTCGATGTCATCCGGCGTGAAAAAATCGGGGGCACCATGAGGGCCATACAGAACGCCAATCTGCCATTCGTGAGGGATCGGCACCCCACC
The DNA here is from genome assembly GCF_014201715.1 of Haloferula luteola. Lineage (GTDB taxonomy): Bacteria > Verrucomicrobiota > Verrucomicrobiia > Verrucomicrobiales > Akkermansiaceae > Haloferula > Haloferula luteola. Next base: position 212,589 of record NZ_JACHFD010000004.1, on the reverse strand, counting down.
CCCGGCGCCACGTTCGGCATCCGGCCAAGGCGTGGAGTGGCCTCCATCACCGCCGATTCCGAGCACATCGCCCGGAAGAAGCGCACGGCCAAAGGGCCCACCAAAGCGCCCTAGGGTGAAAGTGGAAGCGCTTCCAAGATAGCTCGGAGACTCCAATCCCCCGGCCACCGCCAAATACGCACGCATGCCGGCGCCCTCAATACGCCCGACCCGTACCACATCTCCGGCCACGACTTCGAACACCTCTTCGACCCGATCACCATTGCGGGTGACCTTCGCCTCGGCACCGCTCACCGCCACCCGACAGGGAGCATTGAATCGAAGCGTGGGCCCGGTCATCGTGATCTCCAAGCCCGGGGTGCCATCGGGGTTGCCGACCAGGCGATTCGCGCGGCGGAACGACAGCGAATCAAAGGGCCCACAGGGGGGAACCCCTACCTCCCAGTAGCCCACCCTCCCGGGGAAATCCTGAACGGTGGTCATCGTACCTGGCGATTGCACATCCATGGTTCGGGGCTGGTAAACGAACGAAGCCATGTCGCGCATGGCAACACCGCCCTGCACAAAGGCCTCCCACCGGACCACCCCACGCAAATAGCGGAGGTTGGTCTCGATCCCTGAAATACGGGTGGCATCAAGGGCATCCGCGAGTTTCTGGACTGCCCTCTGACGATCCTCGGCGTGGACCATCACCTTGCTCAGCAGCGGATCATAAAAGGGGCTGATTTCGGTTCCCGGACTTACCCATCCATCGCAACGTGCATCGCTCGGAAACGTCGCTTCAGTGAGCAACCCCGCACTTGGCAGGAAATCCTTGTGAGGGTCTTCGGCATAGAGTCGGGCCTGGATCGCATTTCCCGAGGCGGGCGGCACCTCCTCGGGCATGGTCCAATCCGGATCGAGGGCCAGTCGCAGCATCCATTCGACCAGATCCAGTCCATGCACCAACTCAGTGATGCCATGCTCCACCTGCAAGCGGGTGTTGACCTCAAGAAAGAAGAAGTCACCCCGGTCGGCATCGTAAATGAATTCGACGGTCCCGGCAGATCGATAGTGAACACTCTCCCCGAGCTGGATGGCCGCCGTGCGCAAGGCCACACGAGTGGCCTCGCTCAACCCCGGCGCCGGGGTTTCCTCGAAGACTTTCTGATTGCGCCGCTGCACCGAACAATCCCGCTCGCAGAAGCCCAGCACCCGGCCTTTGCCATCGCCGAAGATCTGCACTTCGATGTGCCGTCCCCGTTCGATGAACCGCTCGAGAAACACCCCACCCGAGCCGAAGCTCCGCTCACTCAGCCGCACCACGCTTTCAAACTCACGGCGCAATTCGGCGGCATCTCGGCAAACTTTCATCCCAATACCCCCGCCACCCGCCGTGCTCTTGAGCATCACCGGATAACCGATTTCCTCCGCGGCGGCGAGCGCAGCAGCGGCATCGGCAAGGAGGTCGGTTCCCGGGACCAAGGGCACGCCCGCCTCCCCCGCAAGCCTCCGTGCTTCGTGCTTCAACCCAAAGGCAATGATCTGCTCCGGCGTCGGGCCCAACCATTTCACCCCGGCGTCCTCACACATCCGGGCAAATTCGGTGTTCTCACTGAGCAATCCGTACCCGGGAAAAACCGCCGCCGCTCCCGTCTCGCCCGCGATTTCGATCAGGCGCTCTTTGCGCAAATAGCTCTCAGATACCGGACCCGGGCCCAGGCGATGGGATTCGTCCGCAAGATCCACATGCGGTGAAGCCATGTCCGGATCCGAATACACGGCGATGGCTTTCATCCCCAACGCATGGATCGTGCGGATCGCCCTCGCGGCAATCTCCCCGCGATTGGCGATGAGGATCTTCGAGGGTCGGGAAGCTGGAAACAATGGTGATGACATGGCGCTGCGCGCGGGAAGCGGGTGATTTCAGGAAGCGGATTCGGATATCAGGAGGCCGATTCCGATGGGGTCGGACGGCAGGAAGAAGCTCTCAATCGAAAATGAGAACTTCCACCGGTGTCGGATTCCAACCGTTGCAAGGATTGTTCAACTGCGGGCAGTTTGAAAGGAGGCACACGACATCCATAGCGGCATTCATTTCGACGTACCGTCCGGGAGCGGAAATGCCGTCCGCAAAGCTCAACTGACCGTCCGGGGTGACCGGCACGTTCATGAAAAAGTTGATGTTGCAGGTGATGTCGCGCTGAGTCAGCCCATCCCGCCATTCCTGGGCCCCACGGATGAAGCTATCCCGACAGGCGTGCATGCACTCCTTGTCGTGAGCATAGCGCATGGTATTTGACTCCCGCGAACAAGCCCCTCCGAGAGTGTCGTGACGCCCGCAGGTGTCGGCGGTGATCTCCAACAGGACCCTGCCCTCGGTGCTCATCAACTGCGTTCCGGTCGTAAGGTAAAGGGCCTGCTGGGCCTGGATGGTCCGGTCGGCGCTGTAGCGATCCGTCGGATCAGCCGCATTGTAAAAGAGCGTATCCGCTGCCTGATTCCCTTCGAGATCAAGGATGCGCAACGTTTGGCCTGCTTTGATTTCATGCGTCCACCAATCTCCAGCAGGAATGACTTTTCGATAAACCGCCGTGGCAGGATCAAGAGGGCTCGTCTTCATCAGAAACGGAGAGTGTGATAGGTTTCATTGTTCTCCCAGGCCCGCAGGTTCTCCGGCCGGATCTGCAAACTGGCGTCATCGAGAGCCGGGGTCTCCCCTTCCAGCACCTCCAACTTCACCTTGCGGGGATGATACTCGGGATCCGGATCCAGCGGATGCTGGCAGGTATTCAACACGACCAACGTATCCAGTTCGAATCGCAGCTCCACCGAGTCTCCGGCCTGAGTGTGACCGGGAACAAAAGTGAGGCGGCCGGCATCATCACTGACCACCTTACTGAACCAATTGAGATTCGGCACCAGGTCCTTTTTCCCGAGACCCCATTTCGACAATTCGATGAGAAAAGCTTCCCGCGCATTGCGGTACCAATCATTTCTCGCCTCCTGATAACGACATTCGCCGTACTTCGATTCGACGAGGGCCGCATCCGAATGGCCGCACACCGTATCATGCCAACCCACGCGGTCGTCGACGATCGATGCGATCAAACGTCCCATGTCCGAGTGCAGACAGTAGGGAGCGCGCAGGTAGAAGATGTGCTGCCCCTTCAAGGTATCAGGCATGTTGTAGCGCTCCTGGCGCTCAAGGGCATTGTAGAGAAGCATCCCGACATTGGCCCCGCCTTCCAAATCGGTGAGGCGAAGCCGTTTTCCACGGGACAGGACGGCCGACCACATTCCGGCGCCTTCGAGCGTTCGTTCGAGAAGTGTTTTCATGGGCTCCAATCATCCTTCCGCCATGCGCTTCGCGTGAAGCGGCGGAATCAAGTGCGGGGTGAGAGTGAGTTGGGCGGTCTTGACGCCTTTGCAGGTGACCAGCTTGTTGGCGATATCGCGCAAGGTTTTCGCAGGCCCCTGCATCAGGATCACCTCAAGCACGTGGTCGTCCTCCAACAGGACATGTTGTGAGGAAATGACTTCTGCGATGTGTTCGCGGAAAATGCGGGATAGATCGCGCAGCAAGGTGCTTTTCGATTCGTCGTAAACCAGAGTCAACGTCCCAGCCATCACCTCCGTTCCAATGCGACTGAGGTGTTGGGCGGCATGTTGGTGGATCATTTCCGCCACTGCCTGAGAACGGCTGTCGAATCCACGGGCCGCCACCAAGCGGTCGAGAAACTGGTAAGTTTCCTCCGGCATCGAAACCGTCACCCGCTTCACTCCTTCATTGGAATCGTCGTTCGCCATCGCCGCCGATCCATAAGCAGGGCCAGGGCCAGTATGAAGAACTTTTTTTTTCTTCACACTTTTGCACCCATCCGAAACAGGGTCGCCGGGGATTTGGGACTTGATCGCCGGACCTCGCTTTCCCTAGCGGCCCACCCATCCTGCCATGGTTCGAGTCATCGCCCAGCGGGCGGGGGGCAGGTGCTGGAGGGTGCGAAAAACCCATCGCCGCGGGAGGGCCAATCCATCGAAATCCGATTGGAAAAGCGGCGTCAGCCCCCGCGTTGCCCACGAATAGTAGGTGAGCTGGAGGCGTCGAGCGGCCGAGTAACGAGCCAGTGCCTCGGACATTGGATAGCGTTCCAGACACTGGGCGAGGGTCGATGCGTCGCGCAGCGCAAGGTTCACACCTTGCCCGAGCTGCGGGCTCATGGCATGGGCGGCATCCCCCAGCAAGACCAGTCCTTCCTTGTGCCAGGACCACTGCCGGACATCGCCGTAGCGCGCGGTGAGGATCTGATCGCCCGTCTCGATCTGCTGCAGCCATCCCTCAGCTTGGGGAACCAACGATACGATGCGGGCTTTCCAGACATCCAGAGGCTCGGCACGCCATCGCGCGTCCTGATCCAGCCGGATGCTCCAGAACAAACTGGTCAGGGCCTCGGTCTGGTCCAGACCCCGGCTTTCCATCATCCTTTTGTGCTGTCATGGGCATCTTTGCGTGGGTGTCTTCCATCCAGTCCCGCAAAGTCTTGCAGATTACGCAGTCCATTCGTGTGAATTTCGTGTGGAATCTTCCAAGGTCTGTCGCAGCGGCACCACCTATCAAGATCAGATTGCCCATGCAGTTCGAGCTCACCATCCTCCCGCATCGCATGGTCCGGGTCGCACTCTCACGGAGTTCTTGCCGGAATCCCGCTTGATTGCCGCTCACCTTCTCGCCTTTGAGGAGCCTTGCCGAGACAAACAAATTCGCTACCGTAATCGTGATGGAAATCCCATTGCGCACCTCCGCCAAGAAGCAACGCAAGTTCCTCCCTGGGAGGCTGCTCTATTTGGGCGAAGGAGCGGCATGGAAGGATATTCTCGTGGAAATTCATGATAGGAATCTGGATGAAAGACCGACTCTCATTCCAGCAGTGGCCGAGCCGCAACTGATCTGGCAAATGTCCGGTCACGTTCTGTGCTCGGACAGGGATTTGGACGGAAACTGGAACACGCATGAGTCCGAGCCAGGGGTATTATTTCTGTCCACCTCTCCTGAGCCCTATGAACTGAAATGGAAAGCCCTCGGCAAAGACCCGCTGGTGGTGATGCACGTGACCCTTGGCTTGCCATTCTTCGCCCGCGCGGCACAGGAGCTTGATGGACCCTCTGCAAAAATTCCCCGACTCAAGGAAATCAATGCCTTCCGCGATCCCACCATCATTTCATTTCTGGAGATGCTGCGTCGGGAGGTTTCCGAACAAAAGACCGCAAGCATCTCCTTCGTCCAAGGGATCGCCCAAAGCCTGGCAACCTACCTTGTCAGGACCTATCGCGATGATGAAACCCGGACTCCTCATCGTTCCCCGGCTCTTCCCGCCTTTCATCTTCTCCGGGTGTTGAAATTGATGGACGCATCGATTGAAGAAGGTATTCACGTTGGCAAACTGGCCGAGGCGGTCCAAATGAGCGAAGCACACTTCTCCCGCTTGTTCAAAAGGAACACTGGGTTCTCTCCTTCACATTACTTCATTCGCCAGCGGGTGGCGAAGGCGCAGGAATTATTGCGCGAGACCCATAAACCGATCATCGAGATCGGATCGGATGTCGGATACGGTAACCCGAGCCACTTCGCTCATGTGTTCCGGAAGGAAACAGGGATTACTCCAAGCGAATACCGGGAAAGGACCATTGAAGACCTGCCCACGGAAGATTTCAGCAGAATTTCGATAGCCTGAGCAGATTCACGGGAGAAAGCCGATCTCGACGGGTCTATGGATGGCGCGTGGTGAAAATCATACTGCTGCTTCGAAGCCCAAATCCGATCCCGCTGACTCCTTGCTCAGCACGTCAACTCCTCATCGTCGAATCATGATGGAGCCCGCCAGCGCATCGATCGCCGGAGGTGACTCGCCTTTCGGTGCGGCATCTGTTCAAGCGGCTCAAGCCACGAGCACTCAAACGATGAAGAGAATATTCATCACCGGATCCTCCGACGGTCTAGGCCTCGCCGCGGCTAAAACGCTGGTCGCTGGCGGGCACAAGGTGGTGATGCATGTCCGCTCGAAGGCCCGACTCGAAACCTTGAACGACCTGATGGACAAAGGCGCCGTTGCAACCATTGGAGACCTTTCGAATCTGGATCAAACGAAGGACCTCGCAAGACAAGTGAATGAGATCGGTCGCATGGACGTGGTGATCCACAATGCGGGCGTTTCCTCAGGCCCTCCTGTCCTGCCGATCAACAGTGTCGCTCCCTACGTGCTCACAGCACTGATCGAGCGCCCCAAACGACTCATCTATCTAAGCAGCAGCATGCATGCTGGCGGGACTCCGAAGCTTGATGGGATCGACTGGAGCGGATGCATCACCTCAGGCTCATACTCGGACAGCAAGCTTTTCGTTACCACCCTTGCGATGACCGCTGCCCGGCTCTGGCCGGACTTGCTCAGCAACTCCGTCGATCCCGGATGGGTTCCCACCAAGATGGGAGGCGCGGAAGCTCCGGATGATCTCCGGCTGGGCCACCTGACCCAGGAATGGCTGGCCATCAGCAACGACCCGGAGGCACTCACCAGCGGCGGGTATTGGCATCACCAAAGGCGCTCCGAACCCAGCGCCCACGTCTACGACGAGGATTTCCAGGAACGGCTGCTCGATGCGCTGGCCACGGTAACGGGCGTGAAATGGACCTGACGCTGCCGCCCGCGATCACTCTCTTCAGAATCCACAACATCGAATCGAACTACCATGAGCACCTCCAATCAATCATTCGACAGACGCCGATTCCTGCAATTCACCTCACTTGCCGGAGCAGGGCTGGCGGCGTCGGCCCCTGCAAGCCGGCTCTTTGGCCAGGAAGTGGATTCAGGCAAACTCAACACAGGCACCATCAAATGCCGGGGCTACGCAGCCACCGACACCTCCGGCAAGCTCAGTCCATGGGAGTTCGAGCGCAGACCTGTCGGCGAGCAGGACATTCTCATCGAGATCAAATACGCCAGCATCTGCCACTCCGACATTCACACGATGAAGGGAGACTGGGGCCCACAGATCTATCCTCAGGTGCCCGGGCACGAGATCGTCGGCATCGTGACGGCCGTTGGAAAGAATGTCACTAAGTTCAAGGTGGGGGATCGCGCGGGAGTAGGCTGCATGGTGGATAGCTGCATGGAATGTGGAAGCTGCATGCACGGGGAAGAGCACCTCTGTGACAAGGGAGCTACGGTCTTTACCTATGGCACGCCGGACAAGAGCTCCCCGACCGGAATCACACAGGGAGGTTACTCCAACCACATCGTGGTTAGGGACCATTTTGCCGTTCACATTCCGGACCACATCTCTCTGGAGGAAGCCGCTCCCTTGCTTTGTGCGGGGATCACCACGTATTCCCCGCTGGTGAACGCCAATTTCAAGATCGGCGACAAGATTGGCGTGGCCGGCATCGGCGGCCTGGGCCATATGGCCATCAAACTGGCCGTTTCCAAGGGGGCCGAGGTCTATGCCTTTACGACGTCCCCAGACAAAAAGGACGACATCTTATCCTTCGGAGCCAAGGAGGTGGTCGTGGTCGATGACGTGGCCAAACTGAAGCCTTACAAAGGCCGCCTCGACTACATGATCTCCACCATTCCCGCGCAGTACGATGTCGCCGCCTATGCATCGGTGGTAAAGCCTTTCGGCTTCTACACCCAGGTCGGAATGCCGGTTGGCTTTGAACTGACCTTGAGCAACCTGGCCTTGTCCACAACACGCGTGAACTTCAATGCATCGCTCATCGGAGGCATGCCTGAGACCCAGGAAGTGGTGCACTACTGCGCTGACAACCGAGTGCTGCCGAAGATCGAAATCATCAAGGCGGATCAGATCAATGACGCCTGGACCAAAGTGCTCAACAAGCAAGCCCGCTACCGCTACGTGATCGATGCGAAGACCTTTTGACCACGAGCCATCCTGCCATTCAGGAGTCGCTTGATGGTGATTCAGTCGTATGGACGGACCAGATTGGCGATGAATAATATCGAGAATAGGTCAATCCAAGGGCTTCTCAGATTTCCATCATCTTGAAACAAGAAGACGATATTTTCAGTCGGCTTCGGAACGGTGAGACCATTCGTTTCGATGATCCCGAATACCCAAGCCTCCGTGAGGCCTCATTCGCTACGAGGGCCTTGCTCCTGCAATTGAATCGTTCCGCCGATCCGGATGAGATCCGCGAACTGTTGAGTCGGATCACCGGCAAAGAGTTCGACAGATGCAGCGCCATCTTCCCCCCATTCCACATCAACTTCGGGAAGCATACGACAATTGGAAAGAACGTCTTCATCAATTTCGACTGCGTGTTTCTGGATTTTGGGGGCATCACCCTCGACGACGGGGTCTTCATCGCACCGAAAGTCAGCCTGCTTACCGAAGGTCACCCGGTTTCTTCTTGCGACAGGCACTCGCTGACCGTGGCTCCCATTCACATCAAGAGAAACGCATGGATTGGCGCCAACGCCACGATCCTCCAGGGCGTGACCATTGGCGAGAACGCCATTGTGGCGGCTGGCGCAGTTGTCACCAAAGACGTTCTCGACAACACCATCGTGGGCGGAATCCCCGCAAAGACCATCAGAACCCTGTCATGAGACGATCATGTTCTTCGCGGGAGTATTCTCAGCCTTCCTCCAGCGACCCGGCGTGGACGGGCGAAGCACCATGGCAGTCCCTATTCCAGCGAGATGATCGCTGCCCCCGCCCGTTCCGCAACCGTCAAGATCGAGCCGGGCGAGCAACACGAAGGACTAGTGAAACTAGAAAGGAAACCTTATGAATACCAATATTGAAGGAAAAGTAGTGGTCATCACCGGCGCGAGCAGCGGATTGGGCGAAGCGACCGCGCGGCATTTGTCCGCGGGAGGTGCCACCGTCGTGCTGGGCGCGCGGCGCGTGGACCGGCTCAAAGGATTGGCAGATGAATTGACAGCCAAGGGTGGCAAGGCGATGCCCGTCGCCTGCGATGTCAGCGATCGCGAGCAGGTGAAAGCTCTGGTGGATGCCGCCGTGCAGAAGTTCGGGCGCGTTGACGTGATCCTCAACAATGCCGGAGTGATGCCGCTCGCGCCACTCGAGCGCCTCAAGGTCGACGAGTGGGATCAAATGATCGACGTGAACTTCAAGGGTGTGCTTTACGGCATCGCCGCAGCGTTGCCGCACATGAGGGAACAGAAAGGCGGGCACATCATCAACGTTTCATCGGTTTACGGACACACGGTAGGCCCGGCGGCCGCTGTTTACTGTGCGACGAAGTTTGCCGTGCGCGCGCTCTCCGAAGGATTGCGACAGGAAGTGAAGCCCTACAACATCCGCACGACGGTCATTTCACCCGGTGCTGTCGCCACGGAACTGCTGGAACACATCAGCGAGAAGGACATTGCGCAGGGCACGCAGGAAATCGTCGATGAGATCGCCATCCCGGCGGACTCATTTGCCCGAATGGTCGCTTTCGCCATCAGTCAGCCGGAGGATGTGGACGTGAATGAAATCCTGTTCCGGCCAACGCGACAACCCTTGTAAGCCGCCATCAGCAAATCACACATGAACATCTCACACCGCATATTCCTCAAAGCCGCAGGGGTGGCGACCTGGCAGCCCACGAGCGCATGCTCAAGAGCTACGTAAAGGATCGTTTCGTGATCGATATGGGGACGCTGACGGAGAACGAGAATCACTTTCGAATCATGCACTGGATAAGGGTTGGAACACGCGAAGATTTGAGGCAACGGAACGTCGTGACCGTGCAGGGGCGGGATCGCAGGATCGCCGTCTTCTGGAATCACGGAGATCCGCAGGCGGTCGACAACCGTTGTCCCCACATGGGCTTTCCGCTGGACCAGGGCAGCGTCCACGAAGGTATCCTGACCTGCCACTGGCATCATGCGCGCTTTGCGCTGAAGGGTGGCTGCGCGTTCGACCTCTACGCGGACGACATTCCCACCTTTGCCGTCCGGGAGGAAAACGGCGTGATCGAGGTGAGCGACGAGCCCGATGCCATGCCGACGGAAGCCTACTACCGGGCGCGGCTCCGCCGGGGCCTGGAGCAGAACCTCAGTCTTCTCCAGGCCAAGGGCATTGTCGGCCTACTCAAGTTGGGCGTGCCCGTCGTGGAGATTCTCCGTGAGCTGGTGAACTTCGGATGCGAAAACCATGAGGCGTGGGCCGATGGGATGACACTGATTGCCCTAATGGGACGACTCGACCCGATTCTCTCCGAGAGAACACGGATCTACGGACTGTGCTGGGCATCGCGGCAGCTCGCGGCCAATTGTGCCGGCCGTCCCCACCGTCGTGAACGCGGGGCATTGACCGGCGCGGACGAATCGCTCGGGCGACTGCAGGATTGGTTTCGTGAGTTCGTCCTCATGCGTCATCTCGACGGCGCGGAGCGGGCCTTGTTGACCGCCAACCGGCTTTGTCGCGACCAGTCCGATCGCCAGAGGACACTTTCAAGCGCGATCCTGCAGCGCGTCTACCTCGACACGGGGCATCTGTATGACTTTGCAAACAAAGCGCTCGAACTCGGCGAGATTCTCACGACGGAGGGAGCGCCGGACGTCTGGCCACAGCTACTTCCGTTGCTGGTGCCAGAAGCCGTCGCGGGTCGGGGGGAGGAGGACAGCGGTTCGTGGCGAAATCCGTTTGACCTGATCAGCGCCATCCGCGCCGCGGAATCCTCCGTGAAAAAGGTGGAGCCCGGTCGCGGTGCCGTCCCGGACGGATTGCGGGACGTTCTGCTCGGTGGCGACTATCAGGCGATTCTCGACGCAATCGTTTCGGCGCTCCAGGCGCAGGCCGACCCCGAGTCACTCGCCCGCGAGGTCGCGCTCGCAGCCGCCTGGCGGCTTGCCCATTTTTCCCCGTCGAACGAGTTGGGCGACTGGTTCGGTCCCGTGCACACGTTCACCTATGCCAACGCTGTCGTGCAGTCGCTCAAGCGGGCACCCACAGCGGAGTTGCTGCCGGCGATCCTGCACGGAGCGATGGCCGTCTTTCAGGACCGCTTCCTCAACGTACCGCCGGGGGTTTATCCCAAGACGGATGCCGACCCGCACGCGGCGGCCCCTGATATTCTCGATCACATCCTCGAAATGATGGACCGGGCTCCCCACCCGCGCAAGGTGGTTGCGTCGGTGGTTGCCTGGGTGAGAGGAGGCGGCTCGATCGAAAAGCTGACCGACTGTCTCGCGTGGGCGACGATTCGGGAGGATCTGGATTTTCACAAGCTTCAGGCGATCGAGGCCGCGTATCAGCTTTCACGCGACGTTGCCGATGTCAAAGACAGGGCACTGCTTCTCGCTGGAGCAGCTCGCCACCTCGCGGCACACTGCCCGACAGCCCGCACGCGGCAGCAGTCCCCACGAAGCGCGCTCGCACTTCATCGGGGAGAAATGGCTCGAGACGAGGAGTGATTCCCATGCATCAGCATCGAATGGATTGCCGATTGATGATCCAAGGCAGGAACCTCGCCGGTCGCCAGTACCCTCACGGCGAGATCCTGGTCGCCGAGGCGCACCTCCGCGGCTACGATGACTCCCGTATCCGGATCGATGACGTGCTCGGGCGTGTAGATCATTTCACAGGCCCCGTGTTTGGTCATGCCCACCTTGGCATCCGGATCACGCGGGTTGACTCACTCCGCGATGTTCGTCCTGCGACTCTTGCGCATCTTGTCGAAACGGCGCACAGCCTTCGTGTCGCCGGGGTCGATGCCCTCCTCGGCGGCGAGCCGTTTCATATACTCCCAATACTGCTCCTCGGTGTTGCGGTGGACCAGATCGCGCAACGACGCGTTGGCCTCGATCACGCTCAAGTCGATGCCGAGGTTGCGGTAGAAGGTGCTGGCGATAGCCGTAGGCAGGCGGCGGATCTCGATCCAGAACTCCAGCTGGCCCTCGGCGGGGGTGTCGCGGGATTCAAACATGCTCGGAATGAAGACTGCCCAATGGCTCGACGTTTTCCAACAGGATGTTAGGGTGCCTGTTGCGGAAGGAGCGAGGGTAACGGCCCTCTCACTAACCTCGTCCATTGTCGACGCGGTTGGCATCCGACAGTATCCGCGCAGTTTCTCGCAGGGTCTCGACAATCGGCTCGGCGTGCATGCCGATGGCTGCTGTTGCCTTGCTGGAGTCCATCAGAAACGGCCGGTCGAACTGATAGTGTGTTGATCGTAGCTCGCGCAGCATCGGGACGAATATGCCTGCTGTCCGCAGCACCGGATACGGAATTACGGTCACCCTCGGAGCCTCTAGTCCATTTGCGTTCACGAATTGGTTGAGCAATTCGCGCGCCGTCATGGGTTCTTGTGTCGGGGTATGCCATGCCTGGCCCCACGTCTCCGGTTTGCTTGCGACGGCCACCAGCAATTTGGCAGCGTCGTTAACCGAGGTCCAACTGCGCGGAACGTCGAGCGGTACGGGCGACACGGCTCGCTTTCCTGCGAGCAGCGGTTTGCACAGAGCCAATGCGAACATGGAATTCGGCTGGATATGATCCGTTGAACGAACTTCGACCGTGCGCAGGCGACCGGAGCTGTGACGCTCAAGCGCTTCCCTCCACATGTCGGCTCGAACGCGGAGCTTCGGATGGGTGGCGGCAAGCGGTGTTTCCTCGGTCATCAACCCGCTAACCGGGCCATAACCATAAACATTGCTGTAACTGGCGAGCACCGCGCCAGTGCGCTCCGCCGCGATCAAAAACGCGGAAGCCAACGGCGGCCAGTCCGTCGGCCAGCGATCGTAGGCCGGGCTTGCGCAATTATAGAGCGCCGTAGCGCCCGTCGAAATGTCACACAGTCGTTCGCTGTCGGTAACGTCGGCGGGGATTCGTCGAACCTGGGGAATCTCAGGCCCCTTGCCGCTGCGGGTCACCAGACGAACTTCCTCGCCTCGATGCGCCAGTTGCTTGGCCACGGCGACGCCTACAGAACTCGCTCCCACGATGACATGAAGTGCCATAAATAGAGAATCGTTTGGCTGAACTCTCGTGCGATCGTTTTTTAGCGGCCGGAAATAGGGACCTTTTTCGAGCGCCCCCACGCGACGAACGCTGCCATGGTCCCAAGGATGAGATTCAGCGGAAGCGCCTTCATTTCCCCTCGCACGCTGTGGAAGAGGAACGCGGAAATCATGACGAGAACGAGTCCCACAGCCGCCAACGGCGTAAGTGACGGACGAATGCGAGTGGCCGCGGCCGCCACCAGGCCGATGGCCGCCGCGAACTCGGCCGCTCCTATGAATCGCACGAGTGCGAGCGGAACAACTCCCGGCCACCCCAGATTTCTGGCAAGTTCGGCGATCGGCTGAGTCAGCTTCATTACGCCCGCAAGGCCAAATGCGAGTGCCAATAGGATCTGGATGATCCAAAGGCCAACGTTGAACCTGTTGGTGGAAGCGGCGCCCACGCGAGGCGAAGTGATGTTCATGGTGAGTTCTTTCGTTTTAGACATGTTCTTACCTCGCCCGGCTCAGCGCGCGCTATCGATGATCGCGCCACCGTCCGGGGTGAGTGTGTATCCCGTAAGGAATTGAGCATCCTTGGAGGCCAAGAACAGGACGACCGGAGCAATATCCTCCTCCGGTGATCCATAACGGGCGAGCGCGTTGGACGGCGGAGGCACCTTGACATCTTTGCCCCACGTTTCCGCCACCGGCAGCAGATTGTTCACCGTGATGTTGTCGGCAGCCCATTCCCGTGCGGCCGTCCGTGTCAGTGCGCGCACGGCTTCTTTTGCCATGCTGTAGGGGCCATAACCGGCAAGACCGATGACCCCCGCCATCGAGCCGAAGTTGATGATGCGTCCCGCACCGCTCGACTTCAGATGGGGATGGCAAGCTTGCATCATTCGGAGGTAGGCGATCGGTCCCATCTCGAAATTGCGCTGCAGTTGTTCGACCGAGAGATCGATAATTGAGGAAAACGGAGCGCTTGGATCGAAGGCATTGTTTACGAGGATATCGATTCCCCCGAACGCCGAGATCACATTTTCCACCGACGCCTTGAGCTGATCGGGCTGGCTGATGTCGCAAACGACACCAACAGCCGTACCGCCCGCCGCTCGAATATCCGCGACAACTTGGTCCACATTCCCGGGCGTCCGGGAAACGACCGCGACCTTCGCGCCTTCCGCGGCGAACAATTTGGCAGTCGCGCGACCGATGCCGCGCCCTGCTCCTGTGACAATGGCAACTTTTCCTTCGAGTCTGTTCATGGTATTTCTTTGGTTGAGGTTCAAAATCATGTTGTTTGATTCATTTCATCCGCGGCTCTACTTCGCACTGATACCCGGGGTTTTTCGGATGAATTCGCGGCTGGAAATCTGATCCAACATGAACTGTGCGACATCTTCCCGGGAAATCGCGATGGTATGGCGCGTCCTGCCATAGACGCCAACGTTCAGCGCCGTGGTTGCTGGCCGGTCGTTTAAAAAGGCTACCCGCACCATGGTCCACTCCAACTGGGAGGCTCGGACCGCGGCTGCCAGCCCAACAATGTCGCGATAAACCGCCGGCATCATGACCTTGATGAGCCGTGCCGGCAGGTGGATTTTCCAGTCAAAGCCATCGTGGGGATCACGCGCCGTGCCGGTCGAAATACAGATGAATCGGCGTATGCCTTCTTGTTTCATGACAGAGATCATCGCATCGGTGGCCCGAGTAATCGGCTGATCCTTCGGATGTCTGAACTTCGTCGGTCCGAGCGCCGATAGCACCGCGTCGGCCCCGCGGATCGCTTCCGTCAAACTGTCGCGATCAAGCAGATCTCCCCGAACGACCCGAACGCGTGGATTGGCGAACGGAGTGCTCGGGCGCGCGAACACGGTAACATCCATTCCTTGCTGGAGCGCGCGCTCAATCAATGGTTTGCCTGTCCGTCCTGTTCCGCCAAAGATGGTCACCTTCATGTTTTTCGCCTTTATTTGTCCTAATGTCGTAGTTGTGATTGCGGCCCTCGTTGATCGCCGAACAACCGGAGGCTCCTCCGCTTAGGAAACGGAGGAACCTCCGTTTTGCAAGAAGAATTTTATGCCAGAAAACAAACACTCTCGTAAACCAAGGGCCGACGCCGAGCGCAACCGGCTGCACCTGCTGAAGATTGCGCGGAAGGTCTTCGACAAGAAAGGCACGGCGGCGAGCCTCGAAGAAATCGCCCGTGCGGCGGGAGTCGGCATTGGAACCCTTTATCGGCATTTCCCGACACGAGGTGTGCTCATCGACGCCTTATTCAGCCGAGAGCGTGACCAGTTGGTTGAAGCCGCAGCCAAGCTGTCCCGCGAGCGAACCCCTCTCGATGCCATCCATCAATGGCTGCTGCTGTTCGTCAACTACCTCGCGAACAAGCAGATCATGGCGGAGATTCTGAGCAATCTCGCTGGACGAACAGAGCGTGACACCAGCCATTCAGAGATTCTCGTCGAGACCTTGGCCGACCTACTTGCCTGCGCCAAGAAAAGTGGAGATCTCGCGGCAAATGTCGAAGCCATGGACCTCCTGTGCGCCGTTGCCGGAGTAGCGACTTTTGGAACGCCTGAAGGTTGGGAGCCGAGCGCCAAACGACTCGTTGATTTGATTGGCATCGGCCTCCAGTCTGGCCGCCAACTCTGACGAGTCCGATCTCTTTGGAGCAAGGAAGCTCCAGTCGGAGCAACGGTCTGGGCGACGAGCCCAAGGCGATGATGTATCGCCTTGCCCAAAAAGCTACTACCGGAAGCGCCACCACGTGGTAAACTTCATCCAACGCATCAAGCGCCTGCGTCGGATCTCGACCCGCTACGACAAGCTTGCAACGGTTTGCTTCAATTCCATCTTCCTGGCGCCAGTGCTCGATTGGATTCGCTCATTGTGAGGTTTTCAAACACCGCCTAACTAAGCTTCGATGGCATTCTTCAAGATGGGCCGTGTTAGCTCACGGAGGGAAAGAACCTGCCTTCCTTCCCGATCAAAATTGTCAGGATGAAGCCATCTTGAGAATGCGGCATCGAGGCTTGGCCATTCGGAATCAATGGCAGCAAACCAAGCAGTGTCACGATTTCGCCCCTTGTAGACCGTTGCATTTCGGAAGATTCCTTCAAAGGAAAGTCCGAGTCGTTGCGCTGCAGAACGAGATGGAGCATTCAGTGCATCACATCGCCACTGATATCGTCGATACCCAAGGGAAAAGGCCGATTTCATCATCAGATACATGGCCTCGGTGGCTGCGATGCTCTGCTTCAAGGATTCGGAAAAGTGGATGTGCCCAACCTCAATGGATCCGTTGTCGGGATCAATACTCAAATAGCTGGCCAGCCCCACCGGATTCCCGGTGCTCCTCGATCGAATCGCGTAGAACTGGGGGTCGTCGAGGGAACTCATTGAGGTCAGCCAAGCACGATAATCTTCGAAAGAATCGAAAGGGCCGTAGGGAAGATACGTCCAGTTGCTTCCACGCTGGTCTTTGCTGCAAGCTGCATACAAACCCTCCGCATGTGCATCAGGGTCCAATGGTTCCAACCAACACGTTCGGCCTTCGAATGAAGTGTTTTGAGGAAACATCGGCGAAGCCCAATTCAGCAATGGATCGCCGATCGGCTGACCGAACTTGTTTGTCTGAGTCTTCATTTGCTTCATCGATTGAGGTAGGAGCGCCGGTCGGTAGTGTCCAGAATCTTTCCCGCTTTGGCTCGGTCTGGATCACCCGCAATTGATGTAAGTCAGGCTGCTTCACGATATTTAGTGCGTATGAACGTTCGACTCAATGACCCTTCGTCTCCTCGCGTCCAAGCGATGCGGCCACCTTTCGTTGCGACGCCGTGAGTGCCGGCCACAAGTAGGCGAGCATTCGCGGTTTCATCGTGCGCAGCGCCTCCTTGTCGTCGCGCCGAAGAGACACTTTGAAAAACGAAGGAGAGAGGTCGATTGCTCGCTCCTTCAATCGCCCAAGGAACATCGCGGCATACTTCGGCGTGAGCTTCTTGTTCGTTCGGAGGTGGGATAGCGCACCGGCAAGGCGCGCATCGTCCTCCTTGGCGGCGAGCCTTTCGAGTGAGCGGATCGTCGATTCCAAGTGCATTTTGGACGTCAGCCGATCGAGCTTCTTCTTTGGGGGCTTCATACGCCTCCGTCTCCGTGTCAACATGTGTGAGGATTCGTGTGAAAACCTGTCGCGGCTGTTCCGCAGTTTCTCACAACTCACCGACTACAAATCACATTCAGTTTGAATCTGAATGGATGGTCGGTCTTCCCGAGTTCGAAGCCCGTCGGCAAAAAGCCCGCCAGCTGGCGAGTTCCCCGCACAATCTGATGCAATTCGTGGGCCGGGAAGCTCCCATCGCTGCGTCCAATGAACCAGTGCGCACCCCATGGATATCCCCGATTGACGGCTGCCGGTTTGAGCTGATCCCGCAAGGTCGAGCGGGCACCATCACCGATCAGCAGCAGATCAAACCGACAGGCGTCCTCCTGCTCGACAAACCGTAACCGCCACCCCTCGGTCTCTCGTTTGGCCGACAGAACCTCATGCCCCCAATGCACCGGCACCCCTTCCTCTGCGGCAGCCTCAAGCAGATAATGGAGCAACACCGGCCGGTGGAGACCCAGCCCGAATCGACCTTCACCCATTTTCTGATAGCGCAGGTCGAGGAGATCACGCCCATCCGACTCCATGATGTGCAGCCGATCCACCCGGGCGCCATGGCGCAAGATGGGGGCAAGGATGCCCAATTCGTCGAGGACACCCATGCCCGAGGGCTGCAGGAGAAAACCGGCACCGACCGGGCGGCAATCCGGTGCCCGCTCATATACCACGACCTCATGACCCTGCCGCGCCAGCAGAATGGCCGCTGCCGGCCCCGCCGTACCACTGCCCACCAGGGCGATTCGCATCCGCCTCACTGCAAAAGGCTGAGCCATGCCGCCGCCGCCACCAAGTGAGATTTCCTGCATGCCATGCATTCCAGGCTGCCCAGAGAAGCCGGGAACCCATAGACTCCGCATCCACCATGGTTGCCTCGCTTCGCTTTCCCCTCCTGCTGTTGCTCGCCATCACGCCAACCATGGCCGCCCCCCCTGAGACTCGAGCCACGCTCGAAAGTCTGCGCGCGCAGCATGACTTGCCCGCCCTCGCTGTGGCCGTCGTGAAAGGAAACCGCATCGTCGACCTTGCTGCTGTCGGCGTCCGAAAAATTGGGGATTCCACCCCAGTCACTGACGACGACCTTTTTCACATCGGCTCATGCACCAAGTCGATGACCGCGACTTTGGCTGCGCTGATGGTCGAAAAGGGGGAATTGCGATGGGACACGACGCTTCAGGAGGTCTTCCCCAAACTGCCGATGCATCCTGACTACCGCGCAGTCACCTTGGAGCAGCTTCTCCAAAATCGGGGCGGCGTCCCCGGAGCCCCACCCGAGGCAGCATGGACACGCGCCTGGGAGGCAAAGGGCAGCATCCTCAAACAGCGCCGTGACTTCATCAAAGCCGTCCTGGCGGATCCTCCGGAAGTCCCTCCCGGCACCCTCACACGATATTCGAATCAGGGCTTCACGCTTGCTGGTGCGATGTTGGAAGAAACCGCCCACCAGCCGTGGGAGGCCCTCATCACCCAACGACTCTTTCGCCCCCTCGGAATGAATTCCGCCGGTTTTGGCACTCCCGGCCACCTCGGCAAACTCGATGCTCCGTGGGGTCACCGCCGCGAACAGGGGAAACTCGTTCCCATCCAAGAAGACAATCCTCCCGCCATTTCACCGGCTGGCCGTGTCCACCTCTCGCTCTCGGATCTCGCCCGCTATGCGATGCTCCATCTCGGTTCCGACTCCCCGCACGCGCTGCTCAAAAAAACCACCCTTGAGAAGCTCCATACTCCACCCGAAGGCACCTCCTATGCCTGTGGCTGGGTCGTGGTCGATCGCCCGTGGGCCGGCGGCCACGCGCTGACCCACAATGGATCGAACACCATGTGGTATGCCGTGATGTGGCTGGCACCTGAAAAGCACTTTGCCGTCGTCACCGCCACCAATGTGGCTGGCCCGGAGGCCGAAGCCGCTTGTGACGAAGCCACGAGCTCGATGATCCAAAAATGGCTCCAACCCTAAGCGTCCCGAAACCCCATCGCTTCTTCGCTCAAACGCCTCGGCTCAGGCATCATCTGCGCTCCGCCCACCCGCCCTCTGAATGACCTTGGCGAGGTATTTCTGAAAATGCCAAATCGGTTCTTCAAGATGGCTGAGGCGTCCCTGCGCGTATCCGCTCGAATGCAGTCCTCGCTGGGTGGCGGTGCAGACCTCCATGTCTTCGAGATGGAAATCAATTCCCGCTTGGATCTCTCGCTGCAGCACTTCCTCTGCCGGCGACTCGACACCCGGTGCCAGAATCATGGTCGTTAACAGCGAACAGGTCTCGGGCCCCGTGGGCAACAGGCGATACCAATAAACCCGGTCTGGTGCGGAAAAGAGCAGGAAATTGGGAAACCCCAGAAAGATCCACCACTCAAGACAGTCTTCCAGCTTGAGCCCGGGAAATACGGGAAATGCCGTTTCTGGAGCACCTCGTTCCAAAATCTCTTCCTTCAATCGGCCTTTCAACGGCAAGTGCATCACCGAAAACTCGGGATCGTAGGGTTCCGTCCAACATCCCCGGGCCGGGAGAAAGGGCTCCAGAGTCTTCATGTGCGCTCCCATGTGGTGATAAGCTTCCATGAAATTCTCCACCAGGATCTTCCAATTGAACGGGCACTCCCAATGGGCCGACCACGCCACCCTCCCCTCACCCATCTGCCACTTGCCCACAAACTGATCTTTCAGCCGGCTCCACCTCTCCTCGATCGGATCCGCCTCCCCAGAAAGATTCACCATCACGAAGCCCTCCCAGATCGCGGAACGAAAGGCATGCAGGCAAACCTCCGAGCGGTCAAAGCCCTCCGCCATCTGCATCTCAGGAGCACCGATCAACTTCCCTCCCAGATCATAGCTCCATAAATGATACGGGCACAGAATCACCCGCTGGTGGCCCTCGTCAGGATGCCCAAATCCGCTGGGCATGAGGTCCATGCCTCGATGGCGGCACGTGCGCGATAGCACCCGCACCTCTCCGTCTTTCCCCCGAACAACCAGCAAGGGCTCACCACACAAGTCGATCCGGACAAAATCGCCGGCATTCGGAATCTGTGAGACATGACAAAGCGAAATCCATTCCTTGCGAAAAACCTCCGCCTCCTCGAAGCGGGCAAAGTCGGCATCGAAATACGCCGCCGCCGGCAGGGTGCACGAGCGTTCCCGCGGCAACGCTGCGGCTTGAAGGATGCCCTCGGTGAGAGCTGTCGGACAGGAGGTGATCATCATGATTCAAAAATCGGAGGTTCCAGAAATTCGCTGGGAAAATCGCTCAGCCAGTGCGTGGCCGATCCATCGGTTGAGCTCCCAGAGATCGGCAACGGGCTTTCTCGAAAAGGGTTCACACTGCAGATAGCCATCGGGGCCGAACTCAGGGGTCAGCGTGATCTCGTCAAAACCCCGCGTCGCCATGCACTCGACCACCCGATCCCACCATCTCAGGTGAACCTCGTAGGCCTCGGCATACTCCGGAGCCCGTGGATCGGGCACTTGGGGACCCTGCGCATAACCAATCCGGGCTTGGATATGATAGGCATGCTGCGCCGCCAAATCGAGAATCTCCGGGTGCTCATCCAGGATCCACCGCTCCGCGACCACACACCAGTGGCTGAAGTCGCAGGTGAGCTTCAAGTCAGGCACTGCCAACAGAATCTCCCGAGTCGCCCAAGGCGAGAACGTCGAACGTCCTCGGTGGGTTTCGACCGATATGCCGATTCCATGCTTCTGCTCCAAATCGACGACGCCCCGAAAGAAGCGGATCGCTTCCTCGAGTGGCCAGGCATCGTACCCCGCCATGCTATTGATGAATCGGGGCGCTCCCTTCAGGGAAGCGGCCACTCCGCGATCCAGAGATTCCAGATGCTCCTTCACCGTGCGTCCTGGTTCCGGCACATACACTCCCGGTTTCGTGCAGGTAGTCACTTCCGCAATCCAGGGGCATCCCTCGGCTTTCAGCGCCGAAAAGAACTCATCGCAAATGCCCTCTTCCTCTTCAGGAGGGACCGGACCTTCCAGCCCTGCGAATCCTGCCTGCTTTGCTTCCGAGATCGCATTCGCAAACGACCCTTCGTGTCCCCACAAGGTTTTGAACAAGATGCTTTTCATGATCCGTCTCGGGCGACTCGAAATCCTAGATTGTCCCAACGCGCATCTTCCTCCGCCCAATCCCGCCATGAGGCGCGAAGCACTCGTGGCAAATGATCCCATGCGCCGCCACGGATCACTCGACGCCCAGGCAAGGCGCCCTCGGTCCATGCCCGCCCGTCCCTCGGTGCCCCCTCGTAGTGAGCATGCCATCCATCCGCCGTCCACTCGCACACATTTCCTAACATGTCGGCCAACCCGAACGCGTTAGAAGGGTAACTGCCCACCGGGCACAGCGCCCCCCTCCCCACCTTCCGACCCGCCTCATCATAACCATAGTTCGCCTGTGCCGGATCCAGCCAGGCCCCCTGAGGAAACACCCCATCACTGCCCGCACGGCAGGCATATTCCCATTCAGCTTCGCTCGGGAGCCTCCCGCCCGAGGCCCGGCAAAACGCCTGCGCTTCCGGCCAAGTCACCCCCACCACAGGAAGATCGTCGGCAACCCTCGCAGCATTCGCGGCGGGAAGTTCACCTGCCCATGCCCGCCATTGCCCGCAGGTCACCGGAAACCGGGAAAGCGCAAAGCCCGCCGAGAGGCGCACGCAATGACGCGGCAACTCCACGGCCGAAGAGAACTTATCCTCGTCCCGTCCGCCCATCTGAAACTCGCCAGGAGGCAGCTCCACCCAGTCAAGGTCTCCTTGCCAGTCGGGCCAGATCGCCATCATGCAAAGCGAGTTGGACGGAAGAAGTTCATTCCCATCAAATCAGCATCCCATATGCCATGGCGGACTTTTATTTGCGCTCGCAACTATTTCTTCCCGCTTGTCACGAACCCAGCAACCAGCGGAGCATCCATCCATGGATCCGTCCGACCACTTGCCGCAGCATGTCGCCTGGCGGCTGTTTCTCACCGTCCATGCACTGGCGGTCCGCGGAATCGACCAAGGGCTTCGCGATCATGCCCCCTTATCACTGGATGACTACGATGTCCTGCTCACCCTTCAGGAAGCGCCCGACGGCTCACTGCGCATGAGCGAACTGGCCGAGGCCGTATTGCTCAGCAATGGCGGCATGACCCGTCGCGTCGCCCGACTCCTCGAAAAGGGCTACCTCAAGAAGACCCAGTCGCTCGATGACGCCCGGGTTTTTCGGGTCGGGCTCACCCGCAGGGGGCGCCGCGCACTCGAAGCCAGTTGGGTGGCCTATCGCCCGCTGATCGAAAGCCATTTTGCCACTCATCTGAGCGACGCAGAAGCCCGCCAATTCGGCGAATGGATGCAACGATTGCTGGACCACTTGGGAGGTCCCGCCCATCGGGGTTTGCTGGAACGCCAGGTGACCGACGCCCCTCAGTCCCCTGCCTGACACGGACTCCTCCCATCCATTCCAGCTCTCACTCGAAGTTCACGGACGGCAAACCCTCCCACGCTTCGACGGGAAGCGGAGGCTCTTCCATCGTGGCCTGAGTGATGCGCTTCGAAAGGGCACCCACCATGGCCTCGAAGAGTTCTCGCCCTTCCCTCTCCGTCGCTTCGGAGGGCCGACCGGTCACCCCATTCAGGCTGGTTTGGGCCACCGGATAGGAAAACACCGTGTCGCCTGTCCGGTCGGGATCGTCCGCTCCATCCAGTCGATCCAGATGCACCTTGTCAGGATGAAGGTGGAGCATCAAGGAAGTCTCGGCACGATTCGCATGGAGATCAGCGGCATCCTCCGTATAGGCCCGCCAAATCGCGTCCTCCAGTTGGAAGACATGCACCAAGCCCACCTGCAATCGCCCCAAGTACGCGAGTCTTAGTTGATCCACTGCCACCCGCGCAGGAGCATCGTTGCCGAAATGCGCGTTCACCAACAAAAGGCGCTTCCAACCGGTCGCCACGGCCCATCCGGCAAGTTCCCGCAGGGTGGCCATGAACGTTTCATGCCGCAGGGAAAAGGTGCCGGGCCACTTCGTCGTGTGGCCCTGCGACACCGTGTAGCGGAGCGCCGGCATGACAGGCACGCCCGTTTGTGCGGATGCCTCCCAACACACCGCTTCTGCGAGTAGAGTATCCATCGCCACCGGGAGATGCGGACCGTGCTGCTCGGTAGCTCCGAGCGGCAGAAGCAGCAGGCCGCCGTGCTGCTCACGGAGCCATTCCAGATCCGGCCAGGCCAGATGTTCTAGGATAACGGGAGTCATGACCGGCAGTTCCGATAAACAGCAACCTTGGTTTCAGGCATTAGAACAAGCGGGCGTATTGGTCGATCTCCCACTGACTGACCCGCTGGTGGTATTGCCTCCATTCTTCCGATTTGTAGGTGATGAATTCATCCCGCAATCCTTGGCCGAGAGTCTCGGTGACAAACGGATCGGCCGCGAAAGCTTCGACGGCTTCATCCAGCGTGCGCGGAAGCTCACAGATGCCCTTCTCCGCCAACTGTGTCGGCGTCCATTCGTAGAGATTCGCCTCTTGGGCCAGGCCGGGATCCAGGTTTTCGCGGATCCCCTCCAGACCTGCCGCCAACACCAAGGTCGCTGCAAGATAGGGATTGCAGGCCGCGTCCGCATTGCGGCTTTCGCAGCGTCCTCCGGCCATGGGAACGCGGACCGAGTTGGTACGGTTGTTCTTCCCGTAGCTATTGAAAACCGGTGCCCATGAATAGTAGGACATGAGACCACGACGCACCAGGCGCTTGTAGCTGTTCACCGTTGGAGCAAACGCCGCACAAAGCGCCGGACCGTGCTTCAAGATGCCCGCAACAAATTGGTAACCCAACTCGCTCAACCCAAGACCCCGTGGATCGTCCTCAGGGGCCCGTTTGAAGAGATTCTGGCCACTTTGGAGATCGAAGAGCGACATGTTGAAGTGCGCACCACTGCCAGTTCGATCGGCAAACGGCTTCGGCATGAACGTCGCCAGCAGCCCTTCTTCGGCCGCATACTGCTTGGCCATCAGGCGGAAGAAGATGTAGCGGTCGCACATCGTCAATGCATCCGCATACTGGAAATCGAACTCGAACTGAGAATTCGCATCTTCGTGGTCGAGCGAGTAGAGATCCCAACCGAGGTCATTGATCGTCGTCGAAACCTTGTCGAGCCAAGTGTAACGATCGAGAAAGCGCTTCACGTCGTAGCACGCCTTCACCAGATTGTCGTCGGAATTGGGAATCTCCAACTGGCCGTCGTCGGTGTATTTGACCACGTAGAGTTCGCACTCGATGCCGAGATTCATCCCGAAGCCCATGTCCGCGGCTTTCGCGAGTTGCTTCTTCAAAGCCACCCGGGTGTTGATTTCATAGGGTTGGCCTTTGAAAGTATTGTCGGCGGGGAACCAGGCCACTTCCTGATTCCAGGGCAGGATGATGAGCCCATCGAGGTCCGGGACCGAGGCGATTTCGTCGTCATTCGGCCGCTGGCCCAAGCCATCGAGAGCGTATCCCGTGTAGAGTTCACTGCCAGCGGCGAAGTCGAGGAAGTGGTCGATCGGCACGAACTTGCCCTTCGGCACGCCATGGATGTCGACGTAAGCACCCACACAGTACTTCACACCCTTCTGCTTCAGTTCAGCCTGCAGGGCGCGCGCTTTGTCGGGATCAAAATCAGGATTGTTCATATTTTTTGGTGAATTCGTGTGAAGCCATGAAGCCACAATTCCCCCTGAAGGAGGGGAAATCCGGCTCAGAGAATATCGGGATCGGGAGCCGCCATGCGCAGCACCGGAGCTTCCTTCTTCTCCGTGCCCGGCGGATGAATCAGCTCGTCGACGTGCTTGCGGGTGGCCATGAATGCCGGATCAAAGAGCTGGCTCGACGCCCGGGGACGGGGCACCGGTACGGGGATCATTTCGCGGACGCGGCCGGGATTCGCATCGAGCACGAGAATGCGGTCCGATAGAAAAACCGCTTCATCGAGGTCGTGGGTGATGAAGACAATGGTGATGTCGACGTTCTTCCAGATCTCGAGCAAGTACTCCTGCATCTGGCAACGGGTCTGGGCATCAAGTGCCCCGAACGGCTCATCCATGAACAGAACTCGAGGCTGGTTGGCGAGGGCGCGAGCGATCGCCACCCGTTGTTTCATGCCGCCGGAAAGCTGGTGGGGATAGGCATTCTCGAACTTCGAAAGCCCCACCATTTCGATCCACTGCCGCGCTTCGCGCTCAGCCGCGAAGTCAGGGGTGCCACTCATCTTCGGGCCGAACATCACATTCTCCTTCACCGTCAGCCACGGAAAGAGCGTGTAACTCTGGAAGACCATTCCCCGATCAGGTCCCGGACCGACAACCGGATGATCATAGACCCGCACTTCTCCCGAGGTGGGAGTTTCCAACCCTGCCAGGATTCGCACGAGCGTGGACTTGCCACATCCCGAGGGACCAATGACGCAGGTGAACTCCCGCTTGTGCACACTGAAGGAAACCCGATCGAGCGCGGTAACGGCTCCTTTCGGAGTCTCGAATCGCTTCGTCAACTCCCGCACCTCCAAGGCAACCGGGCGTTGGACGAGACGCTCGAAGCGTGCGGACACCTCGGGAGTCATCTCGCGATAGTCAGGGAGCGTGGAACTGGCAGTCATGGCAATTTCAGGAGTTGGCTGGACGATTGCGACGGAGTTCGCGGTCAGCTTCGTCGGCAGCAATTCTTTCGCGCGCCCCAGCGGCCACGGTGCGCACCGGCCACATCACAGCATCCGCGACGGCACGGGAGAGCTTTCCGGATTTGCCCGCCCACGGGAAGAACACCCCATGAAGCCATGACAGCACTTGGTCCGTCACAAAGCCCGTCACCCCGATGAGGATGATGATAGGAAACACACGGTCAAAATTCCGGAAGCGCCCTTGAGTTTCGATGAACTCAGTGAGGCCACTCTTCACCCCGATCAATTCAGCGATGACCAACCAGGTCCACGCCCAGCCCAAAAGGATGCGCAAATCGTTGTAGAGGTTCGGAAGAATGCCGGGGATGACCACTCGGGTGATCATTTGGCGCGGCTTGGCACCCAGCGTCTGGGCCGCTTCGAGGAGGGAAGGATCCAGCAATTTGGTCGTCTTCGAAACCACCAGGATCATTTGGAAAACGGTCCCGATGAACACCAGTGCGACCTTCGGCGCATCGCCCGCAAGCAACACCGCCACCAACAAAGTGCTGAAAGTCGGAGCCGGCATGTACCGGAAAAAATCCACGAAAGGCTCAAACAGCTTCGAGAAAAAATCAAAGACTCCGCACAGGATGCCGAGCGGAATGCCAATCAGGCAGGACCAGAGAAATCCCGCAAGGATCACACGTAGGGAATGGGCATAGCGCTGGCCCATGGTCGGCTCCCCCTCGGGAACCTCGGCAGTGAAGTCCCGGTACCCCGCCTTGAGCACCTCATGCGGTGCGGGGAGATACACCGGGTTGGCAGGGTCCCCTTGAGGAACCAACTTGAGAAGCGGCTCATCGGGCAACTCCCGATAAGCGAACTCAGGAGATCGAGCCCCCAGAGTTGCCCAATTTTGGCGAACGATTTCGAGGTTCTCCGGGCTCAGTGCGGGGTCGGTGGCGACTTTCGTGCCACTCGCCAAATCCCGCCAAATCTTGTAAAGCTCCGGATCATTCTGAGCTTCGGTATAGGGCAGCCAGCCGTGATCGATGGCCACCGGAGCGATTTGTCGGAGCAACTTCTGGTTCTTGCGTTTGCCCCCACTCTCCACAGTGCCCGACGCGCGAGCGGCGAGGACGGCTTGATTCTCCTGCCTCACGGCATCGGCAAACTCAGGGAAGAACTCCCGGCTCACGTGGTCACCCGACGTGAACACCGTGGTCACCCCTTCCCGCTCGGCGGAGATGCGGATCTTCATATCCGGATGCCAGATCCACGGCACATAGGAAACCAGCGTCCATACAGCCAACGGCAAAAGGAAGGAGATGATCGAGAGAAGAAGTCGGCGGCCGTGCGGGAGATCGCGACGGATCAAAAACCAATTCCTCAGGATGCCGGGGCGAGTCATGGGCGCTGGGGGTAGAGTCCGCCCCCTCCTCCGAGGGGGCGCGGTCGCAATCTCAGTCTTTCTTCTCGGCAAGCGTCTTGGTGAACGACGGGTCGAGATACTTCTCCACATCCAAGGGCTTCTCATAGACGCCGAACTTCACATTGAAGTCGTCGACAATTTTCGAGGAGCCGTAGACGCTGCCGAGCCCGTCGACATTCTTCCAACGCTCCAGCGCCTCATCCAGCGTCAGAATGTAGGTGCCCTTGAGGAAAGGCTCATACTCCTCCGGGGTGATCTTCACTCGGGCCGAGAGGATCTTCAGCGCATCATCCAGATTCTCTTCATCGCGGATGTAGTCCGCGATGCGGTACCACACCTTCACGACTTTCGCCCACTCCTCCTTGTGCT
Source organism: Haloferula luteola (assembly GCF_014201715.1). Lineage (GTDB taxonomy): Bacteria > Verrucomicrobiota > Verrucomicrobiia > Verrucomicrobiales > Akkermansiaceae > Haloferula > Haloferula luteola. Next base: position 185,040 of record NZ_JACHFD010000004.1, on the reverse strand, counting down.
TTTCCAGGCTCTCAGCAGAGACATAGAGAAGGTCATAAATGATGCCGGGTGCATCCGCCGAAGTGAAAACCGGCTTCGATCCCGGAACCGCCTTGAGAGCCTGCCCGGAATTGGGCTGCCAGGCACCCACGGCGTCCACCGCTTTGGAAGCCAGAACCTGCGGTGTTTCATTCGTCGGGGTGTTGACGATCGTCACATCCTCGGCCCCAAGACCGTTCTTCTCCAAACCGGTCAACAACAGCAGGTGGGAAACGAAGCCTTCTTCCAAGCCGACCTTCTTGCCCTTGAGGTCTTTCACCGAATCGATGCCCGGAGCGGCCACGATCATGTCGTTACCATTCGAGAAATCATTGATGATGATACCCACTGAGGGCTTGCCCGTGGCACCTGTCACCAGAGCATCACCATTCGTCATGGTCACGGCATCCACCTTGCCGGCAACGTAAGCGTCCATCGAGGGGACGTAGTCGAACCACTGGAATTCGACATCGACGCCTTCCTCCTTGAACCAACCTTTTTGAATGCCGATTTCCCACGCCACCCAACCGGGCCAGTCGGAATAGGCGATCTTCAGGGGCTCGGCAGAAAGGGTACCGGCCGCGGCGACGAGACCCAGCAGGGCCGTGAGGATTCTTGGGGATCTTTTCATGAGCTGGAGTTTCAATTGGGTCGGCAGTATGAACTTTTTCCACCAACTTCATACTGGGCAAAGCACCAACCATACCAATCCTCGTCTTCGCGGAGAGTTTCGGCCACGACCTGCCGCCAGTAGGAACTCCACCTCAATCAAACCGCCAAACCCGTCGCGATCCGAGATCCGCCTCCAAGCAGGTTTCTCCGTCCCGGGAGGCAAGCCGGTGGACCGAGGCATCGATCGCCTCCTGCATCTCCCTGGAAAACGAATCGGAGTGAGTGATGATCAGCAGCTGGGAACCTTTCGCGGCCTCCCCACACAAACCCACCAATGCGGGAATCAGCCCGGGGTGAAGGCTATTCTCGGGTTCGTTCAAAACCAGCAAAGACGGCGGCCGCGGACTGAGCAACGCGGCACACAGCGCCAAGAAGCGCAACGTGCCGTCCGACATTTCAGCAGCGTCGAGCGGACGGCCCAGCCCCGGCTGGCACCACGCGATCTCCATCAGCGATCCACTCGAATCGATCCGGCATTGGTGCCCCGGAAAGGCCGCTGCCAGCGCCGAGGGAAGTCGTTCGGGAAATGACGACTCCGCAAGGGTCTGCAAGCAGGCCGCCAAATTGCCCCCGCCCTCTTCCAGCACCGGAGACCACACCGCAGGGGACGCTCGCCGGAGAGGGGAGGACGCATCCGTACGAAAACCATCGTAGAACCGCCAACTTGTGATCTGCTCCCGAGCCAGGGCCAGCGCCGGGAAGGTCACGGGGTCTCTCAGGAATGACAACATCGACTCATTGCGGGGGATCTTGAGCGCCCAATCATTCCGACCATGGCTGCCGAGCGACGAAACCAAGGTCTCCTTTTTGATCTCCGGATCGTTCCGAAATTGGGTCGGATCCTCAGGCCCCGTGGGAATCCGTCCGAACTCGACCTTCCACTGAAAGTCCACTGCGTCGAGGTGAAGAACGACCCGCTTGGGACGTGTGGGCCCGATTTCTTGCCCTGCCCAGAAACACTTCGGAGTCCCTCCCTCGTCGGCCATGGTCTGAGAAAATCGGCCCTCCGCCAGCGAGGAGAACAGGCGCAGTGCCTTGTAGAGATTCGATTTTCCAACGCCGTTCGGCCCGACCAACACGGTCACCGGGGCAAGTTTCAATCGAAATTCCCGCAGCGAGCGATACCCAAGAATCTCCAGAGCATGAATCATTGCGGAGCCCAACTACGGTTTCTCCTCAAGACCTTCCTTTTCGGCAAAGGCACGTGCAGCCGCTTCATCCTGATTCGACCATTCCCGAAAGACCCGCTGCGCCAATGCACTCCGATCCTCCCCTTGCGGGAGTGTCTCCAACCACTGGGCGGCAGCCACCGGATCATAGGGAGCCACCGCTGCCACATAGCCCAGCACGGAGGCCTTTTGAGTGGCCCCAGGCTCGGCAGCCGCCAGCCATTCACCGGCGGCCCGATAATCGGAATCCGTCCAATGCTTCATCAATTCCGCGGCCTTCTGTTCCGCCGCCTCTCCCCGAACCGACTGCTCTTCCATCCACTCCAGCCAATTCCCGGTATCTTTGCCCGTTTGGCGGTAATTGAGCCCATTCGACCACGACTTCAACTCGGACTCGGAGAGTTCGGCAGTGTCGAGCCAGCGACGAGCTCGATCGTAACCTGCCTCGGCCAATTTTCCTGCCATGCCGGCCAACGCGCCGTTCCGAACTTCGCTGTCCGATTGCTTTCGCAACGCTGCCAAAACCTCACTCCGTGATGCGTCGGTCAAATCACTTCGACTGAGCCAATAGTCGTTCTCCAGCTTCAATTCTGCAGCCCACTCAAAGGCCAACGACGGATTCTTTTGGGCGACGCTGGCAAGCACCGCTTGTTGGGTCTCCTCGGTCACCCATTCCGGGTGATCCTTCGACTCCTTGCGCATCCATTCCATCGCAGCAAATGGGTCCTGAGCTGCCCAACGCACGATCGCAATGGGACCGAGATTCACCATGTCGGAGGATTCCGTGAGAAGCGACAGCGCCGTTTCGGGATGATCCTGAGCCAGCATCATCACCACAAAAGTGGACATTTCCCTGCGCGTCGAATCGTCGAGCTCAGACGTCGTCCGCAACTCATCCACCAGGAAGCGCAATTGGTCGACATCGAGCTCAAGCAAGCCACCCACCATCTCAAAGACGCGCTTTTCCACCTCCGGAGTATTCTGGCTCCCGGATTTCTCATGCTCCTTCATCTCCTTGCTGAAAGCGATCAACCGAACCGCAAAGGCCCTGGCTTCTTCTTCCTTATCCCTCCGATCCCGATCCGAAGCCTTGTAGCTCACCACGACGCCGTCGGCGCCCTCTTCCAGTGCGAACCCGAGCTCAGAAGCACGGGCTTCCACCTCCATCAGCTCGTTTTGGACGTCCCGCACCACGACCGTTTGCCGCCAACCCACCAGAGACCCTGCGATCAGGATCACTGCCGTAAGAACCAAGGGTGTCTTCATGATAGGATCGAGAAAGAGATCAGGGGTTATCGTTCGAATCGCTGTCCTGGCCTTCGCCTTTCTCGAAGTCCGGGAACCTTCGCAGGACTTCGTTGCGCCGCGATTCGTCGGTGATGCCCCTTGCAAGCTCCCGAGCGGACTCTGGATACTGCCGAGCTTCGCCCGAGACGAGAAAGGCCACCAACAGATCATCGCTGGCGCCATCGTCCCGCAGGGACTCCACCAAATCGACTCGCTCCTCAAAATCCGTTCCCCAGAGTTTTGCCAAGGTCTCCCCGGTGATTTCATCCACCTTTTCGGGCACTTCTTGAGTCAGCCAGCTCCTCATGGAATCGACCTCGTTTCGATCCGGGACACTTCTTCCTTGGTGAATCCGCAACTGCCCCTGAGCTGCCCGCTTGGCAACTTCCACCGTCTCTTCCGAACTGGCATCAATGGTATCAAGAAATTGGCTGACCCGCTCGAATCCTTGTTGCCTCGCAAGTTCCTCGCCTGCCCAGGCCAGCACACCCGCTTGTTGATCCTCAGGAAGACTATCACGGACCATTCCGGCGTAGGAGGCATCCAATTCCGGCTTGAGGGCCGCAAATTTGCCATTCTGGAAAATCTCCCGGCGCTGATTCTCGGGGAGTTCCATCATGCGAGCCGTGGCAGCCGCCGGATCGGATTCCAGCAATCGGGAAATGGCCACCGATTCGAAGAAGATGCGATTGAAATTCCGACCGTCGAGCGACTTGCTGTCAAATTCCCCCTCCGCCACTTTGGTATCCAGCCACGCGAGTGCCTGCTGAGGATCTTTTTCAGACCACTCCTGAAACGCCCTGGAAAGCTGCCATCCCAAACTGGATCCTTCCTGATCGGAAAGATGCAATAAGTGATTCAATGCCAACTGGGGATCCTTTTGAATGAGGATACTCCCAAGGCTTTCTTTCACCATGCTGCGAATATCGTCATCGAGTTCGATGTCATCCAAACGCTCGAACTCGGCGAGCAATTGATCCACATCCATGGAGGTGAGCAATTGCTGGATCTTGAGCATCGCCCGTATATCAGGAGGACCATTGCCACGCATCGAGCGCATCGTGGCACCCAACTCTTTCCAATCGAGGGGTGCATCTTTGTCGACGCTATCGGCGGAAGGGCTCGTGCCTCGCTGCTCGGCTTCCGGCAAAGATTCCACATGGGAAAGATGCTGACGGATCAACTGGGTTTGATCGCGGAGATGCTGGATCTTCACCTGGCGGCTGCCGGTCCAAGCGACGACAACGCCAAGTGCCATCACCGGAAAAATCCATGGGCTGGGTTTCATGACCCTTGAGGGTATATGAGACCGCCCCCGGACTTGTCCGGTATATTTTCGCAGAGAAATCGGAACGATCGGGAGTCCGACCAGGGGATCAGCCCCCCGTGCGCGGGCCGCGAGGCTTGCTGGACTTGGTGTCCTCCACGACGTGACCCTTGGCCTGTTTCAGCTTTTGCTGCTTCTGAGCCTCCTCGGCAGCCTTGGCCATCCGCTCCATGAACGAGCTGCCGGGCTTGACGGCCCGTTCCTTCAACTCCGGATCAGGCATCTTCTTGGTCACCCAAGTTTGCAGAATCGAGAACAAGTTGGATGTCGTCCAGTAAAGCGCCAGTGCCGAGGCGTAATTGTAACAGAAGAACAGGAACATCAGCGGCATGAATTTCATCACCGCCTGCTGGGTCTTATCGCCGCCTGTATTCGGCATCATCTGCATCTGCACAAAGCTGGTCGCACCCATGACCAAGGGCAGGATGTTGATCGGAATGCCACCGAGAGTCGCGATGGTATCGGGCATGGACAGGTCATGCACCCAAAGGAAGCCATGGCCTCGCATCTCCACCGCGTGTTGCAGCATCCGGAAGAATCCAAAGAAGATCGGGATCTGCGCAAACATCGGAAGGCAGCCACCCACCGGGTTGATGCCAAACTTCCGATAAAGTTGCATCATCTCCTGCTGCTGCTTCGCCGGATCGTCAGGATACTTCTCCTTCAATCGATCCATCTCGGGCTTGAGCTTCGACATCCGCTTCATCGAACGGTTCGAACGCGCATACAGCGGCCACATGGCGGAGCGGACGAGCAAGGTGACCAGAATCACCGCAAAACCCCACGACCACTTGTCGGAAACCTTCGAGACGAGGTCGTGGACATGGACGAGAAGGAAATTCATGAAGCGGGCGGGCCAGCGGAAGATCGGCCAACCGTAGTCCATCACTTCTCCCCAATCTCCGCCCATGCGGCGTAGCATGCGGTTGTCCTTGGGCCCCGTGAACACCGAGTAGGAGAGGGTTTTCCCCTCACCGGGGGAAAGCGGTGCCGCCGGAAGGGTGAACCCTCCGCGGATGGCCAGTTGTTGCTCCTCCTCATCCGGAACGTCGACCTTCGAGGTCTTCGCCCACAGCGTGCTGGGCGCCACTTCTTCCGGCATCACCACCGTCGCGAAAAACTGGCTGGAAACGCTGGCAAAATCGAGCTCCGAAGCCGTCTTCGAAATCAAGCTCTGCTCTTTGGAGAACATGCTGCCGCGGAACGAGGGAGACTTGATCTTGTCGACGGTGCCATCGTCGAGCCACGCCAAGGTCGCGGGATTGATCCGATTTTCGCCCTTCTGAAGGGGGTGGGAACGACCAAGAAACAGGCTGAACGACTCAAGAGGCACCTGAGATTTCGCGTCGTCTGGATTCTTCACCTCCAGGGTGAGACGCAGCAAATAGTCCGCCCCGGCGGCTTGCTTTTCCTCCTTCTCACCCTTCGGCTCAAACAACTCCCAAGTTTTGCGAACCAGCAGCCCGGAAGGATGACGGGCACCAAACACCAGCTTCTTGTCGGCGATCGACTGGTCTTCGAGCAATTTGTAGTCCACATGCTCGAAGGCATCCGCCCCCTGGCAGAGAGTTCCGATGCCATAGCTGGAGCCATCGTTCAGGGTGACCAGATGCTCCGCATCTTTCACCGCCGGATAGTTCAGCAACTCGGCGCGGGTCAAACTGCCCCCGAGAGTGCTGAATGTGTATCTCACGCCAGCGGTCGACAACTGATACGTCTGCCGGTCGGCGCTCGGTTCCGGCTCCACTTCCACCAACACGCCCGGTTCGGCGGCAGAGCCGTCCTCGCCCGGAGTTTGCGCTGGGGCCTCAAGAGCTTCCTTGGCCTTGGCGGCCTGTTCGGCGGCAGCGTTCTGCTTACCGAAATAGAGGTTCACCGCAATCAGCAGACTGCAGGCGACGACGACGATCCAAGTTTTGCGGTCGTACATGGGAGAAAGGGATTACAGATGACGGCAGGGCGGAGAGGTTGGGCGATCCTCCGCATCCTGGCGCGGCGGGACGGGGTCATAACCATGGCCCCCCCAAGGATGACAGCGGAAAATCCGGCAGACCCCCAGCCATGAGCCCTTCCAGGGCCCGTGCGCTTCAACCGCTTGGAGAAAATAGTGCGAGCAGGTCGGCTGAAATCGGCAACCAGAGAGCGGCCCCCCAAGCGCGTGCAGCACCGGATTCAAGAATTTCTGATACCCGCGGATCAGAAGCCGGATGAGGAAAGTCAGCGCGCGATTCATGATGGCGTGCGCAACAAACCGAGGCGTCGGGCCTGTTTCACCCAGTCTTTTTCCAATTCGGCAAAATCCATGCCGGCAGCACCCTGACGGGGAATCGTCACCAAATACCGCCGCGAATCCACCAATTGGTCGCCATAGCGGGAAACAATTGCCCGGAATTGGCGACGCAAGCGATTGCGGTCGTGCGCCTTGCCCACCTTACGAGTCGTGATGTATCCCGTCATCAGGTGCGGCAGCTCGGGATCCTCCAGAGTGCTGACAATAAGAAAACGGCCGGCTTTTGACCGACCGTCCTTTCGCACCCGCTGGAACTCTGTCCAACGGGTCATGCTGTGCTTCCGTGGGAGGCGCATGGCCCGGAAGCGGCAGGGGATCACACGCCGTGTTGCGTCGTGTGGCGATCGTATTTGATCTCGGCGCCCTTAGGCAGGAGCCGCTTGCGACCCTTCTGACGGCGGCGGCGCAGGATGTCGCGACCGGCCTTGGTGGCCATGCGGGCACGGAAGCCATGCTGGCGCTTGCGGGTACGCTTGGAAGGTTGGAAGGTGCGTTTCATGGCGTGCGAAGAAGGAGAAAGTTGAGAAGGAGGGGCGCCGCGGCGCGGGCGGGCACTCTAGGGGTCGGCATCCCCTTGTCAATCCGTCAATCACATGGATTTTCCAAAAAATTTTCCCCATCGCCCAGAAATCCATGTTCCCGTGGCCCGAAGCGTGCAAGGCTGGGGCCGCATGAGCCTTCCCGAAGCCTCCAAATCCTCCCTGACGGTCGACGATACTCCACGGGTGGAGACGGCGACCATCGAGGATCTGCCATCCTTGGTGGAACTGACGATGGAGCTCTTCCGGTTGCAGGGAGACTTTGAGCCGGACTCGGTTGCTCAGGAACGCGGATTAGCCCTGATTCTGGAGCAACCGGCTCGTGGTCGGATTTTTGTCGTCCGCAACGGCCACCAAACCGTGGGCATGGTCAACCTCCTGTTCACGATCTCCACCGCCATGGGGGGCTTCGTGATCATGATGGAAGACGTCATCATTCACCCCGACCATCGCGGTCAAGGCTACGGCAGCATGCTCGTCCAGCACGTGATCGAATTTGCCCAAAGCAAAGACTTCAAGCGGATCACCCTGCTCACCGACAAGATTTCCGCCGACTCGCAAACCTTCTTCCGCAAGTATGGCTTCGAATACTCCAACATGATTCCGATGCGCCGGATTCTCGAACCTCGATGACCCTGCCCATCGCCATCACGGAAGCCGATGGGTTCGCCCTCTCCATGATCGGCATCCTCACCCTGAGCCTGATGACCTTGCTCGGGATTTTCGTGGCGATTCTCCGCAGCGCCGCCAAACGCGACCCAGAAGTCGAGGCCCTCATTGAGGAAGTCACTCGCACGGCCCCACCGACACCCGTCGGAAGCCCCGAACCCTCGACCCACGAGCCTTGGGAACGCGAGGGCGACTGGTGGAAGAAAGGGTAGAAGCGACACCCGCTCCTACCCTTTCCGGCCTAGAGACCCGAACGGAGGCACCAATCCCCGCCCAGGTCTCGAAATTCACCAACTGACCCTAGCCCCTAAAATCACGTTCGTCCCCGGCTCATTCTGGCCCGAGCCATGATTCCGATAGTCTTCGTCGAGCAGGTTCTCGACGCCTGCGGTCAGTTCCAAATGATCGTCGACGCGCATTCCTGCGTGCACCATCGCCACCCAATACCCGGGCGTCCCCCCCGTTGGGATCCGCTGGTTGTCGGACGCCTGATTGGCAGCGTGGATCCGATCTTCACCCACCGCACCGAGCAGGCGGCCCTCAATCCAGAACCGCTCGTCCGGACAGGTCCAACGCAATCGCAAGGTTCCCGAAAACGGCAGCAGACGGGTGATCCATCGATCCCCATTGGCCCGCGTCTCGGTCTTGCCCTCGTTCCAAGCTGCTCCCAATCCCAACATCCAGGACTCATCCCACTGCCAGACACCTTCGCCCTCAAAGCCGTAGATGTAGCCCTCCTCCCCATTGGTCGCGATGCTGTTGCCGAAGCGATCCACCACGCCGGTGATCGCATCCCTCGTCCACGTGTAGAATCCCGCCAGCGAGGCACTGAAGTCCCCGCTGGTGTAGCGAGTTCCCAGTTCTGCAGTCAGATATTTCTCCGGATCGAGGTCCGGAGATCCGTAGGAGTCCAGCCCACGAAGCGCCAAGGTCGTCCCCGTCAGATCATTCAGGTTGGGAGCCCGGAAAGCCTGCGCCAATCCCCCATACACAGACCAACAATCGTCGACCTGATAGATTCCGCGCAAGCTGGCTGAGAGATCATCCCAGTCGCCCCGCCCGCCTTGGTCCTGAGCCGCTCCTGCCGCCCGATAGGCATCCCACTCTGCCTGAGCATACGTGTAACGCAGCCCTCCCGTCAGCGTGAAACGCTCCGTGGCCGCCCAGGCATACTGCCCAAATGCCCCAAACAAATGGTAGCTGGCATCGTCTGCCACCGGTCGGTCGGTGGGCCGAAAAACGTAATTCCGGTAGGCCTCCGAGTCGACCTCATCCACATAGTAGTCGAGCCCATAGACAAGTGTCCCTGGGCCGATCCGCGACTCGAACGCCAGATCAAGACCGTAGGTCTCCAAATCCAGTCCCGCCGTTCTCAGGTCACCCACCCGCCGAAACTGAAGTTCGGAGTCTTGGGTCTTTTGCCAGCTCAAGGTCGCAGACCACCGCTGCCACAACGCACTCTCCTCGTCATCGACTCCCTCCACCTTGAGGTAGGTCAACGATCGCTCTTGGTCATAGACGTTCGAAAGAAAGCTGCCGGGAGCCGCCACATGACTCCCATGCACCCAGCCGGGGTTCTCCGTCGTACGGTGCCATCGCCACACATCATCCTGATCCACGTACTGATGGGCCAGAGTCAGCGTCGTGTCAGGGCTGAGGGCGAGATCCAGGCGGAAATCGAGATCTTGCTCCGGGTAGCCCGTGTTTTTCATCCGACCGACGGAGTCGTCTTCGATGTCGCCAAAATCCTTTCCGGTGAGCCCCAAAAACAATCCATACTTTCCCCCCACCCCCATCGAAGTCTCCAATCGGCCTACCTGCGATCCTTCGCCATTCGTCCGGTACTCGTACGCAGCCGATCCATGGAAAAACCGCTGAGCTTCCGCTTGCTGGCGAAAGTCCGACGACTTGGTGAAAGCATTGAGAGTCCCGCCGATCGCATCCGAACCATACAGCACGGACCCTTGGCTCATCACCAACTCAAGACGATCGATGGACTGGCTGTCGACCGTGTTCCAATACTGCACTGGCCCTCCACGCCAGGTGGAGTTGTTCAGGCGGACTCCGTCAACCAACAGGAGATTTTGCCGCCCGGTAAAGCCGCGAATGAACGGCGAACCATGGCCATAGGCGGTCTTTTGCACCAACACCCCCGGGGTGTACTGCAAAGCTTCCGGCAAGGTTCGGCGCGTGTCGTCTCGCAAAGTCTCTGCATCCAAAGTGCGGACCGTATAAGGCAGATCCGCCGCCGCCATTTCCGACCGGGTCGCCGTTAGAATCAGGGGATCGAGGGCATCCTGACCCACGACGGGCGTGATCAGGGCAATGGCATAGAGTGGGAAGCGGCGTGACATTCCCCAAGAGAACGCTCTGCGCGCAAAGCTCTTAGAAAAAACTGTGTCAGGGAGTCACCAACTGCCCATGGGCGATGCCTGAGCGCGTCGACTGCACGGAATTCTTCTTCAGCGCGGCCAGAATCTCGGACTCCTTTTTGGTGATTTCATAGGGTCCTGCAAACTCGATGGCCTCCCCTTGGTCACGCCAACTCCGACACGCCCAAGCCTGCCGCTGGTGGAGGTAATAAAGAATCAAATACTGCCGATCATCGCTGGAGGTCTCCGCAATGAAATCCGGATCCCCTCGCTCGCGGATAAAGGCCGCTAAATCATGGTGGGTCGAGGCTTGCTGGCGCAACCTCCGAACCCCAAGCGTCGGAGGATCCTCCCGCACTAACATGATGCGATCCTGGGCTCGCCTCTCCACCCCTCCCATCGGGGAAAAACAGGACGCCAGACAAAACGGCAAGGCAGCTAACAACAAACGGATCATGGTTCGGTGGACATTCCCCGGGATCGCCGGTCTTTCTCAATACGGGCCATCACCACCCGCACATTCGGCCGATTCGCTTCCGACTCAATGAAGAAGGCCGTCTCCAAAGGAATCAGGTACTCCACCGCCGAATTGATCCCCACCAGTCGGCCCGATCCATCGACCACCGGGCCACCACTGTCTCCGGGTTGCAAGGGGATGTCGTGCTTGAAGCGGCGATTTTTCGAAACCAAACGGTCCGGAGGAATGGCCGTCACCAGCTTCCCTCCCCCACCCGAAAATCCGGTTGCCACTCCCGCATGCATCACCGGAGTTCCTCGTGGCAACCACGCATCCGGCGGCGACCAGCGGTAAAAATAGGGCGTCTCCACCGCAGCGTGAAGCAAAGCCACATCGCCCTCCGGAGATCGCCAAACAATCCGTGCGCGGTGCCCCTGCAAGCGGCCGGAGTTCCGCAGCACTACATACACAAAGCGCCCTTCCGCATGCGCCAGCACATGGTCAGCCGTGAGGAAATACCCGTCGGGAGCCACCGGAACCGCGGATCCTCCGTCCGCATCCGCCGGACTTCCCTTATCCAGCCGGTTCCCCAGCCAGGGATTGATGTCCTCCCGCGCTGAAACCACCACTGCCGCAAACCGCTGCGCCGCCATCTGATAGACGGATCGAGACGGCGGTGGACCACTCACCGGTGGTGGCGGTTCCGGGGCGCACGATGCCACCCAGGCACCCGCGAAAGCGGCAGCGATCCATCCCTTCCTTAGCTTCATCTGCGCGGAAGATACTCATTGCTGCGCCTTGCGCTCACAACATTTTTGCCCAGTCGGTGAATTCTTCGTCCCTCCCTCTAACCTCCCTCCAACAATTTCAGAATCGCCTTGCGATCCACCGGCGGCAGCACCCGGTCTTCCAGCTCCTCGCACGGCATCCAAATCGCCCCGGGAACCCCCACCCAATCGTCTGGCGGCCGATGCACCACCATCGTCACCCGATAGCGAGTAATCCCGTATTTCCAGCGCCCCAGTTCCGGCCACGCCTCCGCCTCGGGAAACTCAGGCAACCGCCACATGTCCACCCGGCGGCCGTCCGATGGTTGCTTCATCAGCAGCCGACCCTGCCTCTGGAAAAACACCAAATGCTCGGTCACCGCCGTGGTCACCACCTTCTTCGCTTTGACGGGAAGCCGCTCCGGCTCCCGGGTCACGCACCACTTCGCCACCGGGCACTCCAGGCAGTCGGGAACCCCCGGTCGACACAGCGTCTGCCCCAGCTCCATCAACGCCGAATTGAAAATCCGCGGTTTCCGTGGATCCACGAGTTCCCCCGCCCATTCCCAGATTTCCCGGAGTCCCGGCCCATCAACTGCTCCAAAAAAGTTGACGATTCGTGATAGAACGCGAGCGACATTCCCGTCTACAACGGTTGCTTTACGGTTGTAGGCGAATGAAACGACCGCTCCGGCCGTGTATTTTCCGACTCCCGGTAATGCCAGCAGTTCTTCATGGCTCTCAGGAAACCGGCCACCGTGGCGACTCACCACCGCTCGGGCAGCCTCTCTCAAAAACCGGGCCCTCCGGTAGTAACCCAAACCTTCCCACGCCTTTAGTAAGTCCTCATCACCCGCCCCCGCTAGTGATTCCACTGTTGGAAACCGTTCCATAAATCGCCCATAAAAGCCCTTCCCCAGAACCGTCCCAATCTGCGTCTGCTGCAACATCACCTCGCTCACCAGGATCGCGTAAGGATCCTGCGTCCGTCGCCAGGGATAGTCGCGGCCGTGCCGCTCGAACCAATCGCCCAACGCCACCCGAAACCCCTCGGGATCGTCGAGCGCCGGCATTTCGCACCTCGGTTTCAACACGCGCGCACTCTGAACTGCGCCGCCCACACCGCTCCAATCATTTCGTTCTTCGGTGTTGGTTCCTCTCTCTCTCATGTGCATGATCTCCCGACCATGTCTGCCACCTCCCACACGGCTGCGCTGACGCTCCCCCAAGCGGAGAAACTGCGCACCCTGCTCGGCGACCGCGGCTTCGACTTCATCGAAAAGCCGTACACCCTCTTCGCCGCCCGCAAGGGCAAGCTCCAGGTCTCCGTGTACCAAAAGGGACCGAAGATCCTCGTCCAGGGCAAAGAAACCGAAGACTTCGTGCGCTTCCTGCTCGAGCCCGAGATCCTCGGCGAAGCACGCCTCGGATACGAGGAAACGCTCCATCCCGACCGCTACGCACCCCACTTTGGCATCGATGAGAGTGGCAAGGGTGACTACTTCGGCCCCCTAGTCATCGCCGGTGTCTACACCGACGCCGCCATCGCCCGCGCCCTCGCCGAAATCGGCGTGATGGACTCCAAACGCATCACCAGCCCGCAGCGGATCCGCACCCTCGCGGCAAAAATTCGCGACCTTCCCGGAATCGAAACGGCCATCGTCTCGATCGGTCCCCAAAAATACAACGAGCTTCACACCCGCCTCGGCTCCATCAACCGGCTTCTTGCGTGGGGCCACGCCAGGGCAATCGCCCTCCTCCACGAAAAACGACCCGACTGCCCGCGGGCTCTTTCCGATCAATTCGCCCAGCCCCAAGTGCTCGAACGCGCCCTCAAAGGGCAGAAAGTCGAGATCACCCTCGAGCAACGCACCAAGGCCGAATCCGACCCTGCCGTCGCCGCGGCCTCCATCCTCGCCCGCGAGAGATTCATCGATTGGATGGATCAAACCTCCGCCGCCAGTGGGGTTTCCCTCCCTCTGGGAGCTTCGGCTTCGGTCATCGACGCCGCTAGGCAGGTGATTGATCTTCATGGAATTGCATCTCTCGAGAAGATTGCAAAATTGCACTTCAAAACCACCCAACAAGTGCGGGCAAATGATGGTAAAACTGGCACGGAATCCGCATGAATTTTCATGATTTTTCGCGGGACAAATGCCCGTGGTTATGATGTCCATCAACCCGCACAACACGCTATCTTTCAAATAGATCCATGGCCACTGTCACTAAGCGAGAACTCGTCATCAAAATCAGCAACGAAACGGGGCTGACACAACAGCAGGTCTTCGATGTCATTCAGAAGACTCTCGATTCCATCACCGACGCCTTGGCTCAAGGCGATGCCGTCGTGATGCGGAATTTCGGCGCCTTCCAGGTGAAGGAGACCAAGGCCAAAATTGGCCGGAATCCTAAGGACCCATCGAAGGACGTGCCGATTCCGGCCCGCGCCATCGTCAAATTCAAACCCGGTAAGGAAATGAAGGAACAGGTCGCCGCCACGCTCCCGCTGATCCGCGAGCGCGAAGGCTCCTGAACCTCAGGCTCCCCGCGAAAGATCCGACCCGGAACCTTCTCAGGTTCCGGGTTTTTTTGTATCGTCAAAATCCCGTCCCGAACCGGGATAACACCTTGATCGAATAGGCTTTAGAGATATCATTCGATGCTATGCGGAAGTTTATTTCGTTCATTTACGTAACACTTCTCGTTTCATGCGCCCAACCTGGGGGTAACTACGAAGGTTACATGACTCGTTCCTATCATGTTCGTGGCCAAACCTATCATCCCATGGACGTGGAAACTGCCCTTTACCATGGCGAGGTGGGGACCGCCTCCTGGTACAACGAATCGCGCTGGTTCGGCCTCGTCCGCGGCAATACTTCCTTGGGTGAGAAGGTCATGCCTTGGCACAACATCGCTGCCCACAAGACCTTACCCCTCCCATGCGTGGTCAAAGTGACCAACCTGGAAAACGGCCGTTCCGTGAAATGTCGGGTCAACGACCGCGGCCCCTTCATTGGCGACCGCGTCATCGACCTCTCCCCCCGTGCAGCCAAAAAACTGGGCTTCTACGACCAAGGACTGGCGACGGTTGAAATCGAGGTTCTTTCCGTGGGGGATGGCCCCTATCGACGAAAACCCAAGAAACCGGGGTTCTTCAGCCGCCTTTTCGGCGGCTAAGCCCTGCTCCGTTCCGCTCATAGAGCGCGCGAGCCAAATCTGGAGTCACAAAATCCATCATCACCACTCCCAGACGGCCCCGAGGATTTTGCTCCAGCCAAGCCGCCAGCCGAGCATGCATCGGCCTCGCCACCGCCCGGATGTCGGGCAGACCCCATGCCCACGGCTGATAGCCACTGGTGAAATTCACCACCAGAACGGAACTGGGCCCCGTCGCTGCCTCTTTCAACATGGCCTCGACCGCCTCCCACTTGGACGCAATGTTCTCCACCCGATAACCATCCTGCACCCGCCACCGATGGTCCCCAAAAGTGCGATTGTCGGGCCACTCCGAAGCCGCGAACCCGAGTGGGCCTTCGACAGCAGAGAACCTTCGAAAGAGGACCACCTTGCCGCGAGCGGCACCTAGGGAAGGCATTTTTTCCCCGATCAACCAACGATCGGGGTGATGGCTCCAATAAGCGCGAAAAGTCTCCTCGAAAGACCTCGTGGTCTGCGACGGCCGGTGCTCCTCTTGAACACTCATCACCACCGTTTCCGTGGGGTGATGATCGAGAAACCCCGCAACACTCGCCCAAACTTCGTCAAACGACAGCTTCTGGTCGATGCTGCCGTGATAGACCTGAAAGGCATCGCCGACGTGGCGGCAGCGGACATCGAGAAACCGCACCCCCGCCTCAAGTTGTTGTGAAATCTTGAGAGTCTGGCACTTGGCAGTCCCGCGCAAGGGTTCATGGAGGGCTCCCGAATTGTGGGTGCCAGGCAAGGTCAGCGCGGTGATGGGCCGATCATCGGGCAGCTTGGACATCCAATCTTCGCCCGCCGCGGCGAGCGACGAAAGCATTCCGCAGAAAAGCCCCGAAAAAACCACGCACCTGGACCAGCCCCTTGAGATGATGCATCGAATCCGCACGCTGGCCTCCTAATCCTTCCGTCGATTCCCAGCAAGCCAGGCATTCCATCGGCACCCACCCAATCTAAGATTCCTGCATTCCCGAACATTCCACGATTCCAAAACAAGCCCACGACTGCTAGGAAGCCGTCCACCGGAATCTCCGGCGCTCTTTTCACCCGAGACCCCTTGAAGATCCATGGCTGAGTGGCAACGCCGATTCTGGAGTACGACCGCGAGTGGCTACGTCGCCCTCGTCACCCGCATGATCTCAGGCCTCGTGATGTTTCGCCTGATGTTCCAACACTTCAGCGAGGCGGAGTTTGGATTTTGGGCACTGCTGTGGTCCTTGTTTGGCTACGGAATCCTGCTCGATTTCGGTTTCGGCTTTACCGCTCAAAAGGCCGTCGCGGAGAAGACCGCAACCGGAGACCGCGAAGGGCTCAGCCGCCTGCTCGCCACCATTTTTTGGACCTTCGTCGGCATGGCGGGACTGCTCCTGACGGTCTTCCTCCTGATCCGCGGCCCCTTTCTCGCACGCATGGGAGTTCACGCCGAAGATCATCCCGAGTTCGCCCAGGCCTACACCGTCTTTTTCATCGGCCTCGCCTTCATGTTCCCCCTCGGCCTGTTCCCCGAAATTCTGCGCGGCCTCCAACGCATCGACATCGCCAACTGGTTCGGAACCCTTTCCACCGTCCTCAATTTTGGCTTCCTCGGCTGGGGACTGCATGCCGGCTGGAGCCTGCCCTGCCTCATGGCCGTCAGCGTGGTGTCCTCCGCTTTCCCCAACTTGATTGCCGCCTTCTACTCGCTGCGTCGACTGGAGGGGGTTTCGTTTTCGCCCCGCTGGTTCGAATGGCGGTCGGTCAAAGCCCAAATGGGCTTCTCGATCGCCGCCTACCTCATCACCTTCAGCAACATGCTGATGGGCAAGAGCGACCAACTGGTTCTGTCCCTCACCATCGGAGTCGCCTTCGTCGCCGTCTATCAGGCAGGCTTCAAGGCCAGTGAAATGCTTGGCCTGTTCAGCTCCCAACTCCAGCAGGTCCTCTCCCCTGCAGCCGCCTCTCTGCATGCTCTCGGCGACAAGGAGGGCTTGCGACGATTGCTCCTCTCCAGCTCGCGCCTGGTCTTCCTTCTGGTCACTCCCTGCTACCTCCTCGCCGCCGTCTACCTCGAACCTCTCATCCGTCTCCTCACCGGATTGGAGGCGGTCCCGCGGGAAACGTGGCTGGTAGGTCAGGCGCTGCTCTTTGCCACCTTCAGTTCCCAGCTCACCAGTGGCTCCTCGAAGCGCGTGCTCATGATGTGTGGAGATGAACGGCAACTTCTTTTCATCTCGCTCGTCGATGCCGCCATCAACCTGGTCCTCAGCATCATCCTCGCTTTCAAGCTCGGCGTCCTCGGTGTCGCCCTCGGAACCTTCTTCCCCACGGTGCTCGTCGGTTGGCTATGGATCGTCCCGCTCACGGTGCGCCGTCTGGAGCTCCGCTGGACCACCTATCTCTCCCACCATCTCCAAGGCACCGTCGCCCCCCTGGCGGCCTTCACCGCCGTCCTCTTGCTTCTCCGATTTGCCTACCCGCTTCCCGAAGACGGGGGCCTGATCGGACTCGGCTGGCGAGGCCTCGTGTGCATGGTCCCTCTGCTCTTCCTCGGCCGTGGAGTGATTCGACAAATGGCCCGTGCCTAAGCCGCTCTCATCGCTGCACCCGGCGATACACCTCGACCACCCGGTCCGCAGCATGCGCCCACACAAACCGCTGAGCATTCGCCAAACCCTTCTCGCGCAAGGCCCCTGCTTCGGCCGGATCTGATGCCACCGCCACCAAGGCTCGTGCCATATCCGCAACATCTTCGGGGTCGATCACTCGCGCCGCATCGGCAACCACCTCTTCCAAGGCTCCCCGCGTGCTGCTGATGACCGGAGTTCCGCAGGCCATGGCTTCCACAGGAGGCAGTCCGAAGCCCTCAAACAAGCTGGGATAGACCATGCATCGGCTCGCTTGATAAATCGTCGCAAGATCCCCATCCGGCACAAATCCCAGAAAACGAATGTCCTTCGCAAAGGGAGATGCGGCAGCCGCAGCATGGATGGCTTCGGCTCCATGCCACTCACCACCGCCTAGGGCGAGCTGCCAATCGGAACCCGTCTCGCACTTGAACTGATTGAAGGCCTCGATCAGCCGCACGTGGTTCTTCCCCGGATGCTCAAGACGTGAAATATACAAAAAGAACGGAGCATCCATCGCATGCTTCGACGCCATCCAGGCCCTCGCCGCCGCAGGCTCTCCGGGTTGGAAGCGGTGGTGGTCGATCCCATTGTGAATCACCTCGATCCCCTCCTGCGGAATGCCAAAGAAACGCTCGATATCCTGGGCAGTGCAGTGGCTCACCGCAATCAATCCATCCTGGCGCCGCGCCAAATCCTTCACCACCACGCGGCCGTAAAACATTCGTGCCACGTCGTACTTCCCACGAACATGAAAGGGCGCCAAATCATGAATGGTTCCCACGGTAGGGCATGGCGCCTTGCGCACCAAGCGGCGGTAGCTCGGCACATGCAACACATCGAGTTGCAGTTCCCCCGCCATCCCCGGCAAGCGCAGTTGATGCCAGAGAATGTTCTTCACCGGAGGAGCAAACTCCCGCGGCACCTCGACCAACTCGCAATGATCACGCGCGAAGTCGAACAGCTTCCGCTCGTCCTCAAGAACGAACACAAAAAGCTCCAAGTCCTTGCGCTTCATCAGCTCGCGCACCAGCGCGAACACATACTGAGCGACGCCGGACTTCCCGCCCTGCACCATCGTTGCCGTGAGTCCAACCTTCATGACCCTTCCACCATCGCCAAAGCCTCCTTCACGGAGGGCGCTTCCACAAACAAGCTGCGCAAACGCATCAATTGCAAAGTCCCCAGCATCGACTCATTGGCTTCCGCCAAAATGCACTTCCCTCCCTTTTCACGGGCCGTGCGAGCAAAGCGGACCAACTTCCCGGTTCCGGTGCTATCCAGGAACGTCGTCCGCGAGGCATCGAGAACCAGCGAGGCCAGTTCTCCCTCCGGCCACAATGAAGCGTCGCGTGCCGCCAGCGCATCCAGCCGCTCGGGCAATCGCACCACTCGGGCCTTTCCTTCGACAACCACCGGCGGCACTGATGTCGCCGACTCGGTCGGGGCGCTTGCCATAGCCGAAACCTCATCCGTTTTCACGGGGACCTCGGAGACCCCCTCGACGATCGGGGCCAACGGCGCGGCCGCAGCCGCAGGAGATTCCTCACGCGGGGCCGAAGGCACCAACAGTGCACCTGCCTTCTCCGATCCGGAACGCATCCGAATCCATTGCCGAGTCAAACCTGGCATCACCACGCGAATGTCCCGCCAATAGCGGCCTGCGAGCCGCCGCGGCTCCTGCAGAACCCGGTAAAACCATTCCAACCCTGCCTTCCGCATCCACACCGGAGCCCGTTTCACCGCCCCGGCAATAAAATCAATCGTTGCGCCCACCCCCATCGTCACCGGGACTCCAGCTCGGCGGTAGTTCATCGAAAGCCACTTCTCCTGCTTCGGGCAGCCAAACGAGACAAACAGCAAATCCGCCCTCGCCTCCTGGATCTTCCTACAAATCCCGTCGTGATCCATCTTCTCCAGTGGCGCGAAGGGGGGCGAGTACATGCCTGCAATCTGCAACCGCGGCCAACGCTCCAAGAGCTTTTCCTCTGCTACGGCCACCACCTCATCGCGCCCGCCCAGGAAAAACACTCGATGGCCTTTTTCCTGCGCCAGATCCAGTAGCAAGGGCACCATGTCGCTCCCTGCCAAGCGCTCCGGCAAGGGATCGCCAAGCCATTTCGACATCCACACCAAGGGCGTCCCATCGCAGAAAATGAGGTCCGCATCGACCAAGATCTGCTGAAGATCCTCATCCTCTTGCACTTGAGCAAGAAAGTCGACATTCGCCGTCGCCAACAAATGCGGCCTGCGGCTTTGAATCATCTCCTCCGCCACCTCCAACGCCTGCGCCGTATTCAACTGATCGAAAGGCACTCCCATCATCACAATGGGAGGAGGAAGCCGGTCGGACCAAGGCCGGGTGGAAGCCGACGCCGGGTCCATTACGTGAATTGTGGAAACGGACATTCGACAGCAAAGATGAAGTTTTGTAAGAAGCCACTTAACAGCAAACTTTCTTGCGTTTTGAAAGGCGAGATTTCCAAAAAGCACAGCAATCCTGACCATGAACCTCCCCGCCTCCGGGTGGCAGTGATTGAAGATGATCGAGTGGCACGCGCCGTTCTCGAAAAACTCGTCGGTGCCCGGACGGACATGGAACTGTGCGCATCCTGGCAGGATGCGGAGTCCGCCCTCGCTCAGGCCGTCACGTTGCGCCCGGATGTGGTCATCGTCGACCTTGAGCTACCCGGCATGTCCGGTGCCGACCTGATCCGCAAGCTCTCTCTCGCCCTCCCGTGCACCGCATTTATGGTGCTCACCGTACACGATGATCCGGAGCGGGTTTTCGAAGCGATCCGCGCCGGGGCCAACGGCTACCTCCTCAAGGAAAGTGCCATGCAGTCTCTGGGCGACAGCATCCATGCCGCCCATCGCGGGGGCTCTCCGCTCAGCCCGGAAATTGCGGGCCTGGTCATCCGGGCATTCCAGAAAGCGCCCAGCCAACCGAAGACCAGTGAACCGCTACCGTCCCTCGCCCCGCGCGAACGGGAAATCCTCGAATACCTGGCGACAGGCATGGCCCCCAAGGAAGTCGCCGCCGAAACCAATCTCAGCTATGAAACGATCCGCGATTACCTGAAACGCATCTATCAGAAGCTCCATGTTCGCAGCCGGACCGAGGCCGTCATCCGCTTCCTCGACGCCACTGGCGGTTGATCCGATTCCCCGCAATTGCGGGGATTGCGAATCCCTCATAACGGGTATGCTTCCTCCCGTCACCCCAAGGTTCCTGTCACGATTTCCGTGACGCCCCAAAGGTTCCATCATCACCCACACCCCACCCTTGCAAACGTTCCCTCGTCTCCTCGCAACCGTCTTTGCCGGACTCCTCACGGCAGCTTCGGCTCAGGATGTCACCTCACGCGCCCTCACCGATGCCATCTATCGGGGCGACGGCGTGATCAATCTGCTGAAAGACATCAGCGGTTCCGCCCTCACCAGCTATTTCACCCAAACCGGCGGCTTGCTCCTGCTCGGTGCGGATGTGAACGAGAGCAATTCCGGCAATGAAAGCCGCGACTCCCTCGGTGTCGCCATCAAGCAGGTGCAACTCTCCATCACCACCACCGCTGGCGATTTCACCTTCAGTGACTTCTTCACCAACACGACCGCCCAGCTTCGTGAAAACGGCAGCTCGGTGAGCAGCGACTACTACACGCTCTTTGGCCAAGCGGGCAGCAGCAACATCACCGGCAATGCCAACCTCGGCACCTTCGACGACGTGATGTGGCTGGAAAACGTCACCTTCACCGGTGAAATTCTTTCCGCCAACCTGCAGATCACCTTGCTCGATACCCCGACCAAGAACGCCACCGGCAACGAATCGTTCTTCGACTTCTCCGGCGGTTTCGAAGATTTCGCTCTGCTCAGCGCCGCGGATGCCGCCCAGATCGATGACGCCAACATCGGTGTCTCCGCCGCTCCATCCGACATCAACTTCGCCACCACCCGCTCGGTGGGCGAAGCGATCGCTGCCGCCACGGCCGGGACCTCACCCGCGCCTGAAGCTGGCGCACCGGCCCCCATCACCTCTCCCCCCGCTGCACCTGCACCACCCTGGCTGTTTGCCGCCGCCCTCGGAGGGCTGGCGTTTCTCAAGCCGCGCAAGTCTCATGCCTGATACCCGACGGGGGATAACCTTCACCTTGCAAGCACCGACCGCTCTGGTGGCCGGTGCCTTGCTATTCTGTTCCGGATGCTCCCGGAAAGTGCCCGAGCAGGTCGAATCCCCCCTGCCCGGCACTTCGGTCGTCATTGCCTCCGCCTCCGGTGGCGTCGATCGCCAGCGCCTGGAGACCATGCTCTGGCAGGACATCGCGCCCACCGCGGAAACGACCCTCAGTCTCGGCCTGATCTCCGAGGTCATGGCGGCCAGCGACGGGAGTGAAGCCTCTCCCTGCCGCTACCTGCGCGGCTTGCTGGAGCTGTCCTCCAACCACCCTGAAGAAGCTTCCAACGAGTGGGCGGCGATCCCATTGGAGGATTTTCCTCCCGATTTCCTCTATGCTCCGTGGCGCGTCGCCGAATCCACGGCGAAGGATGCCAACCGCTACACCGAGCCCCTCACCGCCGCCGTCACCGACAACAAGACCAGCCCTCTGGTCACTGCCCGTTGGCATGGTGGCCACGGAGCCTTCAATCGCGCCCTCAGCGCCTACCTCAAGAGCGATCCCGCCCAATGGACCCCTCATGAGCTTGAGCAATTGCGCGTCATGAAGCTCTACCAACCGCTGACCAGTGAGGTGACACGGATGGTCGCCGGAGCCCTCAAAGGCGGCCGGATTCCGAAAGCCCTGCAGGCCGATTTCCTCCAGCTCCTTCAAGCTCCCGCCGAACCCGATAAGGAACAGGTCACCGAACTCCTCAAGTCCGACCCCGTCGTCGCCAGGGCCGCTGTCGAAGGCGCGCGCCGTCAACTCGATCTCCGTCAGGCCTTTGCCTCCGATCGGTTTGAAGACGTCGTCGCACAAACCCGGAACCTCGATACGGCCACCGCCACGGACGAAACCGTCCTGCTCGCCTTCCTCGCCTCCACCCGCACCGGGGAGAAAGACCTCGCCTCTCGTTGGGCCGAAGAACTCCTCCGCCGCAAGCCCGGCTCCGAAACCGAAACATGGATCCAGAACATCCAGCAAAGCTCCCCCTGATTCGCACGGTCATCGCCGGCGTGTTGGTGTTTGTGCTGCTGCAAACCACCCGCACTTCGGATGCCTTGTCCTGGCTCACCCGGCCCGCCGTGCTCGCCGTCACCCGCTTGTTCGGGGGCACCGTGTCGGATGATGGAGGCTTTCTCCACGTCGGACGCCTGCTTGTGCCCTGGTCGCGCGACTGCGCGGGTTTTGACGTCCTTCTGGTCCTCTGGGGGCTGATCCTGTGGGGAAGCCGCTTTGAACCCGTATCCCGAAAATTCTGGATCCGCATGGTCGCCGCGCTGCCCGCTGCCGTGGTCGCCAATATCGCGCGGGTCCTGACCATCATTGGCTGGCGGGAAGTCTTCTACCCCGCAGTCGAAAGCCCGCAGACCCACTACTTCATCGGCTTCCTCTGGCTCCTGCCCCTGCTCTTCCTATTCGTCCCCCGTGGACAACGCAAAGTCGGCCCATGGCTGGTCGGCATGATGCTCCCCGCGGCCGCGCTTTCACTGGCCGCCCCTCAAGCCTCGGCCCCCGGCGGCGTGTTGGTCACCGCCTGCACTCTCATCCTCCTCGGCTCCCAGCACTTCCACCGGCTCCAAAATACGGGAGAACGCATCCTGGGCGTGCTGTGGCTGATCGGCGCCCCCGTCATCGTCAGTTCCGGTCTCGAATCCCTCTGGCTGCCCTGGCTGCTCGCCTGCCCGTGGTTCTTGCCTCGCACCCGTGGCTTGCTGGCCACCTTCCTCCTGCTCCCCGGTACGGTACCTCTCGTTTCCATGACCGTGCCATGGCTGATCGGTGGCCTCCTGGTCATCATGGCCATATTGCTCTATTTTCAGTGGCGGAAGACCGACCATGCTCCTGACTCATCTTCGGAGAAATTCAGTACGACGCGGGCAGCCGTTCTCGTCATCCTGTTTCTCGTTCCCTTTGTCGCCTCCACCTTGGGGCCTGCCATGCAGAGTGGCATCCAGCCACCTGCTGGCGTCATGGCCCAGCCGATGGAAGCTGGCACCTGGAACATCCGGCTACCACGGCAATCCCCGTACATCTCCCTGTCCTGGTTCGCTCCGAGTGGCTCCGGCCGCCATCACACCCTGCCGGTCTGCATGAGCTATCGCGGTCGCAAGCTCGAACCTGTCGAAGGTCTGCAGGGTCTGTATGCCGATGATGACCTGTGGCTCGCCGAATCGTTTCTCCTGCCCGATGGCAGCCTGCATGACTACCGCAGCTACCTCAAGGCCACCCTCGTCCCCTTCCGCAGCCCGGGCATTCACCTGATCGCTTCCGCCCGTCGTGATCAACTCAGCCCATCCCGGTTCAGCGAGGACTCCCAAGCCCTTTTCGAAGCCATCGCCCGCCATGCGGGTTCCCACCGCCCCGCCCTGCCATGAAACCAGATTTCTCCGATTTTGGCACCGCGATGGGCACCCCCCAATTGCGAGAATGGTTCTTTCTCAAAGACAGGCGAAACTCAACCTGTCACTCCCTACGGAGAAATCGTCGCGGATCTCCCCCGGTCCACGGCTTTCTCCCTCGGGGTGTCACCCGTGTGAAGACGGTCCTCCTCTCGGGGGAGCCGCACCGGTCGGGAACCCTGCTCACAGGGTCTGGACCGGCGGAGAACACCCCACTCCGCCGGGATCGGAATCCCGGCCGGAGCGGTCAATCGTTCCTGGGGTCCCCCTTTCCGGGAATGCTGCTGACATGCCTCAGTCACCCAGATAATACGCAGCAACCATGTACGGACTCGTCAACCGAGCGATTCGCGACCTCATCACCACCCGCTTTGGCGACGACGCCTGGCACCACATCAAACAACGGGCGGGCATCGAGGTGGAGATCTTTATCCTCAACGAAAGCTATCCGGATGAGATGACCTATGACCTCGTTTCGGCCTCGGTCGAAGAGCTCGGCATCCCCCGCACGGAGATGCTCCGCATGTTTGGCGAATTCTGGGCCCTCGATACAGCCTCCGGGCCCTATGGCGCGTTGATCACCGCCTGCGGCACGACCCTGGAGTCATTTCTCATCCACCTACCCAACCTCCATACTCGGGCATCGATGATGTTCCCCAACCTTGATGCGCCCCGGTTCGAATTCGAGCCGACGGGGAAAAACCAGGGAAAACTCCACTACATCACCCCCCGGCACGGCCTCACCGATTTCATCATCGGCATCGTCACCGGGGTGGCCAAGTTCTATGGCTCGCCCTGCGAAGTCCAGCCACTCGAACTCAAGAGCGATGGCGCCGATCATGACGTCCTCGAAATCTCGTGGCCTGATGCTGCATGAAGGAACCCTCAACACTTCCCTTGCTCCCAGGCACCTTTCTTCCAGAGGTGTTTCCGTTCTACTTCCACTGGAATGCGGACATGACACTGCGGGCGCTCGGCCCCAGCCTCACCAAAATCTTTCCCGACGCTCAACTCGGCCAACCCATGGCCGAACTGTTCCGCTTGGTCAGTCCGGCTGGCTCTTGGGAAATCTCCCGATTTCAGGGCGGTCCCTCGGTCGTCTACCTCTTCGAGATCCCTGCGCTCGGCCTCAAACTGCGGGGGCAGATTCTCGAACTCCACGAACCCGCCAGCTTTCTCATGCTGGCCTCCCCCTGGATCTCCAATATCGAGGACATCGCCCGCCTGGGACTCTCGATCGACGACTTTGCGCCGCATGATCAGACCATGGACCTCCTCCAAATGGTCCTCTCCTACCGCATTTCCATCGATGACCTGAAGAAGCTCGCCGACTCGCTCACCGAACAGCGCGCTCGCATGCACGCCCAGCAGGCCGAAGCTCGCAAGCTGGCACTCGTTGCCGCTCGAACCGACAACGCTGTCGTCGTCACCGATGCCGAAGGACGCATCGAATGGGTCAACGATGGCTTCACCCGCATCACCGGCTGGAAACTGGATGAAGTGATCAAAAAGCGCCCCGGATCTTTCCTCCAAGGCCCTGATACCGACCCGGAAACCATCGCCCTCATTCACAACAAGCTGATCCACGCCGAACCGGTCACCGCTCAGATTCTCAACTATTCGAAAAACGGTCGGAAATACTGGGTCGATCTCGAAATCCAACCCATCCACGACGAGGACGGACGCCTGATCAACTTCATGGCGATCGAAAGCGACATCACCTCCCAACGGGAAAGTGAACGCCAACTGCGGGAAACGGCCGCCCTTCAGCACGCCATGCTGCAGAGTGCCGGCTACGCCATCATCGCCGCCGACACCACCGGCATCATCCGCCTTTTCAACCCCGCCGCCGAACGACTCCTGGGCTACACCGCTTCCGAACTCATCGGCCTCGTCACACCGGGCGTTTTCCATGATCCCGATGAAGTCGCCGAGTATTCCCGGCAGCTCAGCCACGAACTCGGATTCCCGGTGGAACCCGGCTTCGAAACCTTCGTCGCCAAGGCCCGCCGGGGTCGCATCGACCAACGCGAATGGACCTACATCCGCAAGGACGGCGTCCGCATCCCGGTGTTGCTCTCCGTCACGGCTCTGACCGACGATCAGCAAATCACCGGGTTCCTCGGCCTCGCCACCAATCTCACCGAAATGAAGAAGGCCGAAGAACGCGTCCGCAACACGCTCTCCGAGCTGGAACGCCTCAACCGGGTCATGATGAACCGCGAAGAACGCGTTCTCGAACTGAAACAGGAAATCAACGAGCTCTGCCAAATCCATGGCCTGGCTCCCAAGTATCCCTCCGCCCTCGACTGACCGCCATGGAAACGCTCACCACGCTTTGGACGCCGGAAAACGGTTGGGATCTTGACCTGCAAACCGGCGGTGACCCCCGCCTCATTCTCTACTTCGGCAATCGCAAAGCCTTAGGATCAGGAGCCATCCATGAACTCGGTGAGCGGTTTCCGGATGCCCTCGTCTGCGGCTGCAGCACCTCCGGGGAAATCCACGGAGCCACCGTGCATGATGGAGCCATCGTCGCAGCTCTCTGCACTTTCCACGGCACCCGTGTGCATGCCGTCAGCCAACAGCTCCCCGAAAACTTCGACAGTCGCGAAGTCGGCCGCCAGCTCGCCGAGAACCTGATCGGTCAGGACCTCAAACATGTCCTCCTCCTCTCCGATGGCATTCACGTCAATGGCAGCGCCCTCATCGAAGGCTTCCAGCAAGTCCTCCCCCCCGGCGTGATCGCCTCCGGCGGGCTCGCCGGCGATGGCTCCCATTTCGGCGAAACTCTCGTCGGCCTCGGTGACTGCATCAAATCCCGCCAAATCGTTGCCATCGGGTTCTATGGCCCCCACTTCGATGCCAGCTTTGGAGCCTGCGGAGGCTGGGAAGCCTTCGGCCCCCGGCGCCTCATCACTCGCTCCGAGGGCAACACCGTGTTCGAGCTCGATGGCCAACCCGCCCTCCAGCTCTACAAACGCTATCTCGGAGAACTGGCCAGCGGACTGCCCGCCACCGGCCTCCTCTTTCCCCTCGGTCTGGTCCGCGGGGACGAACCCGAGCAAGTCGTGGTGCGCACCATCCTCGGCATCGACGAAGCCACCCAATCCGTGCGCTTTGCCGGCGATATGCCGGAAGGCACTTTCAGCCGCCTCATGAAGGCCAGCGCCGAGCAGCTCATCGACGGCGCCGCAGAAGCCGCCGAAATCGCCCGCCCCATCGGCGATTTCACCCCCTCCCTCGCTCTCCTCGTCAGCTGCGTCGGCCGCAGGCTCGTGCTCGGTCAACGGGCCGAAGACGAGCTTGAGGCCGTTCTCGACAACCTTCCCCCATCGACCCCGACCCTCGGATTTTATTCCTACGGTGAAGTCTGCCCCCACCATCGCACCGGCTCGTGTGCGCTGCACAATCAGACGATGACCGTCATCCTCCTTGGAGAAAATGTCTGACATCCATCCCCTACTGCTCCGCCAACTCCGCCGGCTCCCCCAGCTGGATCTGGACTCCCATCCAGATCTGCAACGCCTCGTGACTGTCGTTGGAAAGACCTACGAGGACTTCCAAACCCAGCACCAATTCCTCTCCCATACCCTCGAAACCGCCTCAGAAGAACTCACCGAAGCCAACGAACGCCTCCGCCAAGAGTCCGAATCCCGAATTCGTGACCTCTCCAAGCTCTTCGAGGAAACCCTCAACGAACAACCCAACATCATCTTCCGCTGCGCGCGCCACGAGGATGCCTTCCAAGTTCACCTCGCCCGCGGCCGCAGGCTGATCGCCCGCCTCGGCTGGAATCACAATCGGCTCGAAAAGGAAACCATCGCGATGCTGATCGAGGACCCCCGTCACTCGATCCATTTCCTCCGCGCATGGAAGGGCGAAGAGCAACGCTTCGAAATCGACTTCTGGCACGCCAACATCGTCTGCGAAGTCATCCTCCTCCCCATCCGCGAGAACCATAAGGTCAAGGAAATCATGGGCGTGATGGCCGACATCACCCGCCAGAAAGCCGCCGAAGATCGCCTCCGCCACGCTTCCGACGACCTCACCCGCCGCGCCGAGGAACTCGAAAAAAACCGTCGCGTCATGCTCAGCATGATCGAGGACCTCGACCAATCGCGCACCCGCATCACCCAGGAGCGTGACCGCGCCAACGCCCTCGCCGACGAAGCCGCCAGCGCCAACCGCGCCAAGAGCGACTTCCTCGCTACCATGAGCCACGAAATCCGTACTCCGATGAATGGCGTACTCGGATTCGCCCAGCTGCTCCAGCAAACCATCCTTTCTGACCAGCAACAGGATTTCGTCTCCGCCATCCGCACCAGCGCCGAGGCTCTCCTCCGCGTTATCAACGACGTCCTCGATTTCTCCAAAATCGAATCGGGTCACATGGAGATCGAAGACCATCCGTTCTGCCTCCAAACCTCCGTCGACGATGCCCTGGGCACCGTCTCGACCGCTGCCGCGGAAAAAGGCATCGACCTCGCCGCCCGATTCGAACCGAACGTCCCCACCTCCATCACCGGCGACTCGCATCGTCTTCGACAGGTTCTTGTCAACCTCGTGGGCAACGCCGTCAAATTCACCCCTCACGGCGAAGTTCGCCTGGAAATCTCCGCCAACAAGCCGGACGCCACAGGCGAAATCGAACTCACTTTCCGCATCTCCGACTCCGGCATCGGCATTCCCGCCGACCAAATCGGTAAGTTGTTCACCCCATTTCACCAACAAGACAGTTCCACCTCGCGCCGCTTCGGTGGCACCGGCCTGGGGCTCGCCATCTGTCGCCGACTCGTCGAACTCATGGGCGGAACCATCCGTGCCGATAGCACTCCCGACGTCGGCTCCGTCTTCACCTTCACCTTGCGGACTCGCAAGGCCGAGGACCTCCCTGATCTCATCCAGCCCGTTCCGCACCCCGGCCTCACCGGTCTCGCCGCCCTCATTCTCGATACCCACGGCTGGAGCCGCAGCGTGCTCGCCGAGCTCCTCGAGCGTTGGGGCATGAGCGTGCGCGTTGCCTCCACGGTCTCCGAAGCTCGCTCGAGCTTGCTCGAAGGCCCCATCTCCACTGCCCTCGTCGATCAAGGCTCCGCGGAAACCCCCGAGGGCATTGAATTTGTCCGCGAACTCGCCGAATCGGGAACGCCACCCCTCATTCTCTGCCCTCCTGGCGACCTCGTGGCCGAACGCGATCGTTTTGGCGACGCCATCTCCGGCACCGTTTCGAAACCCCTCAAGGTCTCTCCCTTCTTCAACCTTCTCATCAAAAAGACCGCCAAGGATTGGGTCCCTACACCCGAAGTCCAACCCGCAGCGTCTCCTGCCGAAAAAGAACAATTCGAGCTGCGCCTGCTCCTCGCTGAGGACAACCCCATCAACCGCAAACTCGCCCTC
Source organism: Haloferula luteola (assembly GCF_014201715.1). Lineage (GTDB taxonomy): Bacteria > Verrucomicrobiota > Verrucomicrobiia > Verrucomicrobiales > Akkermansiaceae > Haloferula > Haloferula luteola. The sequence goes on along the minus strand of NZ_JACHFD010000004.1, from coordinate 155,713 downwards.
GCAGCACTCGCCCAGATCGGCTGCACCCCGGACATCGCCGTCGATGGCCAGGAAGCCCTCGATGCCGCCGTCCGTGAACGCTACGACATCATCCTCATGGATGTCCAAATGCCCGGCATGGATGGCCTCGAAGCCACCCGCCGGATCCGTGAATGGGAGGCCGACCATCAAGTCCCTCCCGCGAAGATCATTGCCCTCACCGCCAATGCCTTATCCGGTGACCGCGATCTTTGTCTCAAGGCGGGCATGAATGATTATCTTCCCAAGCCGATCAAGATCCATTCCCTGCGTGATATGATTCGATCCAACTCCCGGCCCGATGCCGCTCCCTTCCAGGAAACCCCTGAAAGCCAAGCGACTCGCACACTTCGCCAACTCGCTCAGGAACTCACCGTCGAGGATGCCGTCACTCTCGCGGCCGAATTCAATCAAGATCTCGAAGCCCAGATTGATTCCATCCGCCACTCCCTCGACCTGCGCAATGACGAGGATGCGCGCCGCCACGCCCACTCACTCAAAGGATCCTCCTCCATTTTTGGCCTGGAGGACCTCCGCCACGCCGCCGCGGCAGTGGAAAAAGCCTGCGCCGACCGCGATCTGAATCTCGCCAATCAGCTCATGCCCGACCTTCAAAAAGTCGCCCAAACGGCCTCCCGTGAGCTCCACGACGCCGTCCAAGCACTCGGAGTCAATACCGTTATTTTCCCGATGTCTTGAAATTTCGCATTTGCTTCAAGACGGTGGGATGAACTTCATAAGGGGTCTCGATTCACCCCAGTCCCACCGTGTTAACTCAGGAAGCCATCGCTGAACTCTCCGCCAAGCGCCTGCTTGGTAGTACGAGTCGCATGGGCCGGCTCCGCATGCGGGCGTACATGGCGTGGAAACGATCCGCATGGCGGCTCACCATCGGCTTCACCCGGGGAGTCAAACGCCTCATGGATCTGGTAGCTGCCGGAATCCTGCTGCTCGTTTTGTCCCCGGTGATGATCACCGTGGCCCTGCTCGTGCGACGCGATGGCGGGCCGGTCTTTTTCCGTCAAACCCGGGTCGGCTTCCGTGGCCGGGAGTTCGGCATGCTCAAATTCCGCAGCATGTGCGTCGATGCCGAGGCCCGCCTCAAGGAACTCCTCGCCCACAACGAGAAGTCCGATGGCATCACCTTCAAAATGAAGGACGATCCCCGCATCACCCCAGTCGGGCGCTTCATTCGCAAATCCTCGATGGATGAACTGCCTCAGCTCATCAACGTCCTCCGGGGTGAAATGTCCCTCGTCGGACCCCGCCCGCCATTGCCCCGCGAGGTGGCCCTCTATTCGCCGGATGACCGACGCCGCTTGCTCGCCGTGCCAGGCATCACCTGCCTCTGGCAGATCGGCGAACGCGAAGGCCGGCTCCTTGAAGTTGGCGATCGCAACCAGATCGAATTTCCCGAGCAGGTCGACCTCGATGTCCGCTACATCGAGAGCCAATCCGTCTTCAAGGACCTCCTCATTCTCGCCAAAACCGTGCCGGCCGTGCTACTAGGGAAAGGAGGAGCATGAGCCACGCCCATTTCATCTGCCCGGATACCCGAGAAGGCCTCGCCGACCACACCGGTGGCCTGCCGCTCGTGCTCGGACTCTATCTGGGAAAACCTTTCCTCGATCATGCCCTCCACGGTTGCTCCGTCGCAGGCGTGAAATCCGTCACCCTCTACGCCAGCGATCGTCCTGCGGAGTTGCGCGATTACCTGAGCGGAGGCTCCGCCTGGGGGCTCGATGTCCAAGTCGTCGCCACTCCTCACGAACTCAGCATCGCCGAGGCCCGCAGCCGCTATGACATTCCCACCGAGGCATCCATCGAGCCGCTCGATCACCTCCCCCAACGCCCGGATGTTCCCATCCTCACCGGACCGGCGGACTGGCATGCCTCTCGCGCCGAACTCCTGCCCATCCTTGCTCCAGGCCAAGTCGGCGCCCGGGAAATCGCCCCCGGTATCTGGGCCGGCATGAAGACCCGTATCTCGCCCACCGCCGTGCTCGTCGCGCCCTGTTGGATCGGCCATCAAGCCGCCATTGGCGAGCACGCCCACCTCGGCCCACGCGCCTTTGTCGAAAATGACGCCCTCGTGGAGGCCCACGCCGAAATCGCCGATTCCACGCTCGGCTCCCGAACCTACCTCGGCAGCCTCACCCACCTCTCCCGCTCGGTCGCCACCGGTTCGTCCCTCACCAACTGGTCGAATGGCTCTCAGGTCCGCCTCACCGATGCCTTCCTGCTGTCCCACCTCGATCCCCCAAGGGAAGCTGCCTCGCGGCTCACCTGGCGCATGCTGGCGCTGGGCATGCTGGTGCTCACCCTTCCCCTGCCCCTTTTTGCCCTCCTCCTCGCCCCGATCCGGCGGCGGCCATTTTGGAGAAGCCGACTCGCCGTCCTGCCCAGTGCACCGGGCGAGGGACTTCGCAGCATCTCCTTTGGGGACCTTCCCGCTCTTCCCGGCACTTGGTCACGCTGGCCGCAGCTCTGGCGGATCGTCACCGGCCACTTCGCGTGGACCGGCAATCCTCCCCTCGATCCCGAGCAAGCCTGCCTTCTCCAGTCCGAATTTGAGCGCCTCTGGCTTCATCTTCCTCCCGGGGTCTTCACCGCTCCCGAGGCGGAAGGCTGCTCCGCACCCTGGGACGATGAAGCCCGCGCCCATGCCGCTCTCTTTGCCAGCCACCCCACCTTCGCTTGGCGTCGTCGCATCCTGTCCCGCGGGCTTCGCTCGCTCGTTTCCCGAAACCGCCCATCACCCGATCCATGCACACCGAAGCCACCGGTGACACCCTCCGTGTCTCCGGCATCACCGAACTGACCGCCGGGTCCGCCCGCGATGTGAAAGACGAGATCCGGTCCCGCTTGGAGAATCACGTCATCCACATCGATTTCGACGCCTCCGCCCTCTCGTTCCTGGATTCCAGCGGACTCGGCACCCTCATCTCCCTTCAGAAACTCGCCGCCGAACGGCAGGGGCACTTCCGCTTGCTCGCGCCCACCCCTCCCGCCATGCAGGTGCTCGAACTCACCCGCCTCCACCGCGTCTTCGAAATCGTTCCCTGAAGACCTTCCATTGAGCCCGACCCAAGAAATCGGCAACCCGATGGCCCCTTCCACCGCCGGCACCTCCTGGCGTTGGTCAGGTCCCTATACCCTTGAGGCCGTCCGCGACGCCTCAATGCAGGCCCGCCAGTTCCTCAACACTCACCGCGTTCCCGAAGATCACGCCTCTGGCTGGGAACTCGTCCTTTCCGAAGCCGGAAACAACTGTGTCCTCCACCCGGGTGACCCTCCTCCCACCGGCGACCTTGAGGTCACCCTCACCCTTCATCCTGAGGAAATCGTTCTCCACCTCACCGATCGCACCCCTGGATTCGATTGGCCCGACGATCCTCAACTCCCTCCCGAAGACTCCGAGTCCGGACGGGGGCTGTTCCTCATTGAAGCCCTCACCGACGACCGCATCTATGCTCGCGGTCGCCACGCCAATCTCCTCCGGCTCAGCCGCCGACTCCCTGCACCTCTGCCACCCGAGGAAGACTACGAGGCCACTCTCGATGCCATGACCGAAGAGCTCTCCGCCTGCTACGAGAGCCTTTCGTCCATCTTCCGATTCACCGAGGAAGCCCGCAACGCCCGCTCCATCGACGAATTCGCCCGCCACCTCCTCGACCACCTCATCACCGTCACCTCTGCCGACCTCGGCCTGCTGCGCATCGTCCAGGATCAAGAACTCACCTGCCTCGCCCATCAGGGAGTCGCAGACTTCGCCCCCACTGCCTCCGAACTGCAAGCCATCGAAACCCGTCGCGATCTTTGGTGCGAAGGCTCCGACGCCGAGCTTCTTCCCGCCGGCTCCCGCACCGGAATCATCCACCCCTTCTTCCAGGAAGATGCCCCCATGGGCTCCCTCATCCTGGCTCGCACCCGTTCGGACGAACCCTTCAATGCCGGTGAGGTCAACCTCATCCACACCTTCTGCGAATTCCTCACCCAACAACTTCTCACCCACCGCCACCGCCAAGAAGCCATCCGCTCAAGCCTCGCTCGCCACGAGTTCGAACTCGCCGCCGCCATCCAGCGCTCCCTCCTGCCACCCAGCCTCCACCCCGTTGAAGGCATCCAAGTCGTCGGCCATTGCGAAAGCGCCCTGTCCATCGGTGGAGATTTCTACGACCTGATTCCCTGCGAAGGCACCGGCTACTTCTTCGTCATCGCCGATGTCATGGGAAAAGGCGTCGCCGCCAGCATGATGGCAGCCGTCACCCGAGCGATCATTCGCACCCTCGGAGAGGACTTCGACCACCCGGGAGTCGTTCTCGAAAAAGTCGCTGCTCAGATGTTCGAGGACCTCGATCGCCTCGAAATGTTCGTCACCCTCGCCGTCGGCATTGTCGACGTCCCCTCCGGCACCGTCCGCATCGCCAATGCCGGGCACGCGCCGATTGTCGTCTCCAATGGCAGCCTCATGGAGGCCGGACCCCTCGAACCCCCCATCGGCATCGAGCCCTATCCCCGCTTCACCGAACACACCCTCTCCATCGGACCCGGCTCCCGGGTCTTCGCATACACCGACGGCCTGACCGATCCCCGCAACGGCCGCCCCACCTTCGAAACCCAAGACGAAGTCGCCGCCTGGTTCCACCGTGAAACCCGCGGCATCACCGACCCCGAACAACTCAAATTCCTGCTTCTCCAACACCTCGGTTATCACCCCACCGCCGCCCCCTTGGCCGATGACCAGACCTTCATCCTGCTCACCCTTCCCCACTGATCCCATGGCCTTCCTCGTTGTCGCTGAAGACGCTCCCCACATGCTCAGGTTGCTCGAAATGACCCTGCGTCGTCAGGGTCACCAATGGACCTCATTTGGCGACGGAAACTCCGCCCTTGAGTCCATCCGCAACCACCACCCCGATGCCGCGATCCTCGATGTCATCATGCCAGGCATGGACGGGCTTGAAGTCCTCAAAGCCCTCAAGGCCGACCCCAAAACCGCCGACATTCCAGTGATCATCCTCACCGCCCGCGGCCACACCTTCACCCGCGAGCAGGCCGAGCAATCCGGCGCCGCCGCCTTTCTCACCAAGCCGTTCAGTCCGACCGAGCTCCTCGACACCATTTCCCGTCACACCTCGCCCGCCGCCCCGTGAAAGATCGCCTCTCTCTCTTCATCATGATCGACGCCTGCGGGTGGGAGATCGTCAAAAACCATCCCTTCCTGCAGTCGATGGCTCCCCATCGCCGGCGCCTCGAAAGCGTCTTCGGCTACAGCTCCACCTGCGTCCCGTCCATCCTCTCCGGCCGCTGGCCCGACGAGCACCGCAACTGGTGCTACTTCGTCTACAACCCCGCCGAATCCCCCTTCCGGCCGCTGCGCGCCTTGCGCTGGCTTCCCACCGCTCTCACCAGCCGCCGCATCGTCCGCCGCTACCTCACCAAGTTCGTCAAAACCCACCTGGGCTTCCGAGGTTACTTCGACCTCTACAACATCCCGTTCCGCTACATCCACCTCTTCGACTTCACCGAAAAGAAGAGCCCCCTTCAGCCACGTGGCATGAACGTCGGCCCCAACATCTTCGACCTCCTCGAAGAAAAGCAGGTCCCGTACTACGTCACCAACCCCGCCCTCCCCGAAGAAGAGCACCTGCGCCTTCTCCTCGCCGATATCAAAAGCGAACGCATCGACTTCGCCTTCCAATACTGGGCCGGCCTCGATGGACTCCTCCACAGCGTCGGCAACGACTCCCCGGAAATCCCCAAAAAACTCGACCACTACGATGCCTGGATTTCCCAAGTCATGGAAACCGCTCGCAAACACTATCGCCATATCGACCTCCACGTCTTCAGTGACCACGGCATGGCCAACTGCGACGAACACCTCGACCTCCGCGCCAAAATCGACACCCTCGGGCTCCGCATGGGCATCGACTACGCCGTCGTCTACGATTCAACCATGGCGCGCTTCTGGTTTCTCAAGCCCGGCGTCCGGGAAAAAGTCGAAACTCTCCTCGCTACCGTTCCCGAAGGTCGGATCCTGCCCGAAGAGGAACTTCGACACTACCGCACTTGGTTCGACGACCAGGCCTTCGGAGAACTCATCTGGCTGGCGCGCGAAGGAGTCCTCATCGTCCCCAGCCACATGGGAGAGCGCCCCATCCGCGCCATGCATGGCTATCACCCGACCGATCCTCAAAGCTACGCCACCCTCTTCAGCAACACCGACCAAGTCCCGGAGGACCTCACCCACATCCCCCATATCCACCGACTCATGGAACAGGCCGTGCTCGCTCATGCCGCCGCCCGTAGCTCCCAACCAGCCACCCCCTGAACCACGGTGCGCCGGTCCGAGCCGACATCTCCTGCCATGCCTTCCATCATCCACGTTCCCAGACGCTTTGTCGCCAACGAATGGGGCGGCACCGAAACCGTCATCCTCGAAATCTCCAAACAACAGAAAGCCGCCGGAGCCCATCCCCGCATCATCACCTCCATGGCCCTGGCTGAGACCCACCATGACGTGATCGGCGGCATCGAAGTCGAGCGCCACGCCCACCTCTACCCCTTCTTCGGCCTCACCACCGAACAACGGGCCGCCATGGACAAAAAAGGCGGCAACCTGCTCTCCCTTCCGCTCCTCTCCGCGCTCTTGCGCGCGCCCGACGTCCGCCTATTCCACGCCCACGCCCTCAAGCGCCTCGGCGGCACCGTCCGCACCGTCGCCCGCCTACGCCGGAAACCGTACGTCGTGTCCCTGCACGGCGGCATCTTCGACGTGCCCGCTGCCGAACTCGCCGACCTCACCCAGCCCATTCAGGGGAAATTCGAATGGGGCAAACCTCTCGGGGCCCTCCTCGGGGCCCGCCGCGTCCTTGACGATGCCGATCACGTCATCTGCGTGGGGGAAAGCGAAGCCATCAAGGCCCGCCAACAACTCGGACACGACCGCGTCAGCTATCTTCCCAATGGCGTCGATAGCCAACGCTTTGCCCACGGGGATGGTTCCGCCTTCCGGGCCCGCTTTCAGGTTCCCGCCGACGCCTTTCTCATCGTCAATGTCGGTCGCATCGATTCCCAAAAGAATCACCTGTGCCTCCTCCAGGCATTCGCCCGCTTCCACGCCACCACTCCGCACGCTCGCCTGGTTCTCATCGGCCCCATCACTCAGCCCACCTACGCCGAGAAACTCCGCGCCTTCATCGCCGCCGAGAACCTCACCGAATCCGTACAGATCATCCCCGGCCTCGGCAATGACAGCGGCTCCCTGGTCGATGCCTACCACGCCGCCGATGCCTTCGTTCTCGCCTCCCGCCACGAACCCTTCGGCATCGTCGTTCTGGAAGCTTGGTGTGCCGCCCGCCCTGTCATCGCCAGCCGCGTCGGCGGCCTCCAATCCCTCATCCGCGATGGCGAAACCGGCCTCTTCTTCGATCCCGAAGCCGCAGATGCCGCCGATCAACTTGCCGACCGCCTCAACCGCCTTCATGCCAGTCCATCCCTGCGCCAGCAGTTGGGAGAGGCCGGCCGCCAGGAAGCCTTCGCCCACTACGATTGGGCCCGAATATCCGAACGGCTCGAAGGAATCTATCAACTCGCCGAAACCCACGCCGCCGGCCCACGCACCCACGCCTCGTGAACTCGCAACGCTTCACCCGCGACGGATCCGATGCCCTCGAAGAGCGCATCGACAGCACCTGCCGTGACATCGCCACCGAAATCACCCAACGGATTCCATCAGACCGCCTCCAAGGCCTGGTCCTCGCGGGCGGTTACGGTCGCGGCGAAGGAGGCGTTCTCGAAACCCCAGAAGGACACGCCCCCTACAACGACCTCGAATTCTTTCTTCTCCTGCGTGGCATGCCACGGCTCAACGAGCGCCGGCACGGGGCCGAAATCCACGACCTCGCCCACCGCATGACCGAGCGCCTCGGCATCGAAGTGGAGTTCAAAATCACCTCCCTCGAAGCCCTCGCTGGCGGCATCACGACCATGTTCATCTACGACCTGGTCGAGGGCCATCGCATCTTTGCCGGCCCGGAGAACCTCCTCGAAGTTTGTCGCCCCCACGCCAAGGCCTCGCGGATCCCACCCCACGAAGCCACCCGCCTCCTGATGAATCGCTGCAGCGGACTTCTCTACGCCAAAGAGCGCCTGAGCCGCGATGCCTTCAACCGTGAGGATGCCGACTTCGTTGCCCGCAACATCGCCAAGGCCCGGCTCGCTCTCGGCGATGCCCTCCTCGCCGTCCACGGCCTCTACCACTGGTCCTGCATCGAGCGCCACCAAGTCCTCCGCCAACTCGAATGGCCAGAGCTGCCCTTGGAGGAACTCATCACCGCCCACGCTGATGGTGTGGACTTCAAACTCCATCCCACCACCTCCACTGCCACCCACGACGAACTCGCTGCCCGCCATCAGTCCACCCTCGAACTCGCCTGGCCCGTGTGGCGCCATGTCGAAGAGTGCCGCCTCCACCGTCCGTTCCCATCGCCAGCGACCTACTCACGCAGCGGCGACAAGTGCCCCGAAACCCAAGCACTCAAGAACCTCCTCCTGCGGCTCCGCACCTTTGGCCGCCGCGGTCTCCACAGCCGCCCCTTCCGCTACCCCCGCGCCGCCCTGCTCAACACCTTGCCGATCCTCCTTTGGGATGCGGAAGCTGCCGATCCTGCTTGGCTCTCCTCCCAACTCGTCGCCCCCGTCACCGGATGGCGCGATGCCATCCCCGCCTATCAACGCCTCTGGGAACACTACAACTAGATCCCCATGAAGCTCCTCGTCCTCTACCCCTACGCTCCCTGGCCCCTCGACCGCGGCACCTACCAGCGCACCTTCCATCTGCTCAAGGCACTCGCCCAGCACCATCAGGTCGACTTCATGGCCCTTGTCGAAATAGGCGAAGACTCCCCGGAAAAGCGCGCCGTCTTCGAGGCCTTCTGTCACGACGTCGAGTTCGTTCCGTTCGAGCACCCACCGTGGGAAAAAATGTTTCCCCAACGCATCCTCAACCCCCTGCCATCCAGCGTCCAACACTGGCAACAACCCGAAGTGGCCGAGGCCATCAACCGGCGACTCAGCCCCGGCCGCTACGACATGGTTCATGTCTGCGACCTGGTGCTCATGCCCTACGTCCTCCCCCATCGGCACCACACCCCTTTCGTCGTCGATCGATCCCGCGTCGACCTCCAGTTCCAGCTCATGGAATACCAAACGCGTCGCCACGCCCTGCGCGACAAGGCGCTGCGCTGGGAGGGTCTTTCCAAAATGTGGTTCTACGAAAAACGCCTTGCTCGCGAAGCGCGACTCGAAGTCGTTTGCGGCCCCGATGACGAAACCTTCATCCATCGTCACGTCTCATCGGATGCTCCCGTCATGGTCGTCGCCAATGGCGTCGACCTCGACTACTTCCACCCCGCGGCCGCTCCCGATCCTCGGGCTCCCATTCCCACCGTGATCTTTTGTGGAGCCATGGACTACACGCCCAATGTCGATGCGCTCGACTGGTTCTTTCACGGCGGCATTCACGGCCAATTGCTCGCCCGCATTCCCGAGGTCGAAATCCTCATCGTGGGCAAAAACCCTATCGATGAAGTCAAAGCCTACGGTTCGCGAACCGGAGTCACCGTCACCGGCGGCGTGCCCGATGTCCGGCCCTACTACCGCCGCGCCTGGGTTCAGATGGTTCCCCTCCGCATCGGGGGCGGCACCCGCCTGAAGATCGTCGAATCCCTCGCCATCGGCACCCCGGTCATCTCCACCACCATCGGTGCTCAGGGGCTCGAGCTGCAGCACGGACACGATATCCTGCTCGCCGACGATGAATCCTCGTTCGCAGCCGAAATCGCTCGCGCACTCACCGACGAAACCCTTCGTACTTCGCTCGAACGCGAAGGCATCTCCACCGCCAACCAACGCTTCGGCTGGCCCGCCATTGGCGCCCGCCTCGCACGCCACTATGAATCCCTTGCCTGAAGCCGTTTCCGTTGTCATGCGGAGTTTCAACGAAGGATGGGCCATCGGCGATACTCTCCGCGAACTCTTCGACCAGGACTTTCCCGGAGAAATCGACCTCATCGTCATCGACTCCGGATCCAGCGACGAATCTCTCGAACTCATTCGCCAGGAAAGCCGCGCCCGCCTGATCGAAATCCCGCTCGGCACCTATGTTCCCGGTCCTGTCCTCAATCTGGGTGCCCGCGAAGCCCGGCACGACTGGATCGTCTACCTCAATGCCGATGCCAAACCGGTCGGCCGCGATTGGCTGGTCAATCTCCTGCGACCCTGTCTCGACGATCCCCAATTCGGTGCCGCCTTTTCCCGTCAAATCCCGCGGCCCGACTGCCAGGCCGTCTTCGCCCATGACTATGACCGCTGCTTCGGACCCGAGCGGGAATCCGTGAACTGGGATCACTTCTTCAGCATGGTCAGCTGCGTCACCCATCGCTCCGTCCTCGATAAAGTCCCCATCCGCGAGGACCTCCAATACGCGGAAGACGACGAGTGGACCCGGCGACTCATCGAACATGGCTACCACGTGCTCTACGCCATCGACTCCGTGGCCATGCACTCCCACAACTACACCCTCAAACAAACTTACAAACGCTCCTTCGGTGATTCGAAAGCCGCCGCTGCCACCAGCACCGTCGAGCCGAGGGCCATGAACTACCACTACTACGTCTTTCTGGGTTGGCTGCGCGATTCCCTCAAAGACGCACGCTGGTGCCTCAAAAATGGCCACACCGCTGGCATCCCCCACGCCGCGGCCGTGCGCATGGCCCAGCGCCTCGGCCGCCGCGATGGCTACCACGCCGGCTGGAAACACTACCAACGCCAAGCATGAGGATCCTCGTCCTGTCCAACCTCTACCCTCCGCACGAAATCGGGGGATACGAAATCCGCTGCCGCGACGTCGTCGACCGCCTCCGCGCCGCTGGCCACGACATCCGCGTCCTCACCTCCGACCATCAGGTCGCCGGCCGACCCGTCGACACCACTTCCCATGTCGCCCGCCGCCTAAAGGTCCACGGCATGTACGGTCACCCCTGGCTTTCCATCCCGAAACTCCGCCAACTCGAACACCACAACCACGCAGCCCTGATCGACGAAATCGCGACTTTCCAGCCCGAGGTGGTTCATGTCTGGAACATGGGGGGCATCTCCAAGTCCCTCCTCCTCCGCCTCGAAGCCACGGACCTCCCGGTCGTCTATGACATTTCCGACCACTGGATCGCCCGTAGCCTGCGCGCCGATGTCTGGCTTTCCTGGTGGAACGAACCCCGCTCCGCACCCGTCACATTCCTGCGCCAGCTGCTCACCGCGATCGGCTACCGCCGCGGCATCAGCTCGGAAACTCCCACCGGCTCATGGGACTTCCTTCGCTTCCCCCGGATCTACTTTTGCAGCGCTTTCATGCGCGACCTCACCGTGAGCCGCGGCTGGCCGGTGGAACACGCCGCCGTCATTCACTGCGGCATTGAAACCGCCGCCTTCCCGGTCAAAACCGACCACTCTCGATTCCGCAAACTTCTATGGGTCGGCCGCCTCGCCGAAGATAAGGACCCGCTCACTCCGGTTCGCGCTCTGGCATCCTGCTCCGACACCTCACTCACCCTCGATCTCTACGGCCATGGCGAGGCCGAGTACATCGCCACCCTCGATGCGGAAATCGAGACTCTCGGCCTCTCAGGCCGAGTCATCCGGCGCTCTGCCTCCGCCGCGGAGATGAAACAACTTTACTCGCAGTACGACGCCCTCCTGTTCACCTCAAATTGGGGAGAGCCCTTCGCGCTCACTCCACTGGAAGCCATGGCTTCCGGACTGCCTGTTATCACCTCACTCGATGGAGGGCAGGCCGAACTCGCCCGCCACGGTGAAAACTCCCTCGTCGCCGAAGCCGCGAATCCCAGCCTCTATGCCGAGCGCATCGCCGAGCTCGCCGCCGCTCCTCCTCTTCGCGCCCATCTCTCCGCCACCGCCCTGGAGGAAGTGCGCCGGCGCTTCGACATCGCCGTCATCACCGCAGAAATCGAAGCCTACCTGCTCGCCAGCCTTCCCTCATGAGCCCCGTCCGCCTCATCGCGATCGCCGGTGGCAGTGGCTCCGGCAAATCCCGCCTCGCAGCTTCGCTCCACCAAGCGCTGCTGCCCGACGCCGTGATCCTCACTCTCGACCACTTCTATCAGGATCTCTCCCACCTCGACCCCGACACCCGAGCCGCCACAAACTTCGACGACCCCGGCACCATCGACTGGCCCGCCGTCGAATCCGCGCTCCAATCGCTCACCCAGCGCCAACCGGCCGAGATCCCCGACTACGACTTCTGCACTCACACCCGGCGCACCGCCACTCAGCGCGTTGAACCTGCCACTTTCCTGATCCTCGATGGCTTGTGGCCGCTGACCCGTCCCACCATTCGCCACACCGCCACGCTCCGCTTGTTTGTCGACTGCCCTGCCGACCTACGGCTCACCCGCCGCATCGCCCGCGATACCGTTGAGCGCGGCCGCAGCGAAGATTCCATCCGCCGGCAGTGCGCCGAACACGTCGAACCCATGCACCGCCTGCATGTCCAACCTCAAGCCGAACTGGCCGACCTCGTGCTCGTTTCGCCGCTGGATGAAAGCGACCTCGCTACCGTCCTCGCCCGATTGATGTCCGCATGAGCTTCCTCTTCTACGATGATAGTCCGATCTTCGGAGGCCACGAGGTCATGACCCTCGCTGGCCTGGAGGCCGTGCTCAAGGCCAGCCCCGTATCCGTCCGCTTTCTAGCGAGCGAAGCGAACTCCAAGCTCCTCGATGCCCTCGCGGCACTGCAGAAAAGGCACCCCCAGCTCCACCTCGATCCTCTTCCCTGGCAATCCTCGAAACTCGAGGCCCTTCGCCATCGCCTCAAACCGGCCCGCGTGGCCCATTTGGCCGAGATCTTTCGTCGTCATGCGCCCGGGCTCGTCGTCGCCATCCAGGGCAACATCGAACACTCCTCGCTGGCACTCCTCGCTGCACGCAGCGCCGGCATCCCTAGTACCAGCTACATTCCGGTTCCTCATTCCAACCACGAAATGGGAGCTCGATTCGGAGCCTTACGCGATCTCTTCAGTCACCGCCTGTTTCGCATCCCGGACAGCTTCGTCACCATCACCGATGAAATGGCCCGGCTGCTGCGAACCCGCGGCGCCACCGCACCCATCCATCTCGTTTACAACGGCATCGACGTCCACCGCTTCACTCCAGGCCCCTCAGCGGCCGCTCGTGAAACCCTCGGACTGCCTCTCGATTCCCTCCTTCTCGGGGTCGTCGGTCGCACCGAATTTCGCCAAAAGCAACAGCACCTGCTCGTCGAAGCCGTCGCCAACGACCCCGACCTCCGAACCACCGCCCATCTCGTCTTCGCCGGAGACGGCCCCGATGCCGACACCCTCCGTGCCCTCCTCCGGGAACGAGGCGTCGCCGGCACTCTCCTCCCGTGGTGCGACCCCGCTCCCCTCTACCGCGCCCTCGATGCGCTCGTCATTCCCTCTCGCTACGAAGGCCTCCCCCTCGTCATGCTGGAAGCCTTGGCAAGTGGCACCCCTGTGTTCGCCAGCGATCGCGATGGCATGCGCGATTTCCTCCCTCTTCACCACCGATTCCGCGCCAACGACTCCCAAGCCCTGCACGACGTTCTGCGAACATGGCTCCAAGCCGGAAAGCCCGCCGCCGATCCGGCCCTCGTTGACCGCGTCCGCACCCACATGTCTCTCGACGCCTTCGCGCGGGCCTTCGCCGGCACACTTTGCCACCTTCTCGCCGGACCTGGGAAGATGCCTGAAGGTGACGCTTCCATTGTTAATTTTTCCGTAATAACCTTCCCGGAGAACTAAACATGTCGCCACCCGGACTCCAACTCCCTGGGGCGGACGGAACGGAATCCGCCGCGCCCCCCCCGGCCTCGGCCACCCCCCCAGCTCCCAAATTCCGCTTCCCGATCGCGGTCGATCCCATCCGCTTGCTGGCTGGGATTCTGAATCGTTGGCCCTGGATCTTGGTGGGCATGATCGTCTTCGGCGTCATCGGTGCCTTCGTTGGCAAACTCATCACCCATCAAACCTTCTCCCTCTCCGTCGCCCTCATCAAACGACGCGTTCCTCAGAACGTCCAAACCTCTGAAATCGGCCAATCCTTCCGACCCGCCGACCTCAACGATTCCACGCTCCTCGCCACCCTGCTCTCCGGTGAGCCGCTCGACCTCGCCCTGCAGAAATCCGGCAACAACCTCTCTCCCTCTCAGATTTCCTCTCATGTCGAAGCCAGCCAGCTCGACACCACCGATATCTTCTACATCACCTACCACTCGCCCATTGGCGTCAACGATGCCCTTCGTTTCACCGGCATCTGGGCCACCGAAATCTGCGAGTACACCAAACGCCTGCAACAGACTGAAGCCCGCGGCGTCCTCGTCCTCCTCGCCAAGGAAGTCGCCGGCCTCGAGAAGCAGATCGACGAAACCAATCAGGAAATCCTCGCCTTCTGTCAGAAAAACGACTTCGTCGGAGGCGAATCACAGGTCGCTGCGGTCCTCTCCCAACTTTCGCAGATCGATCTTCAGCTCGAGGACGCCCGCACCAGCGAAAAAGCCCTTCAGGCCAAACTCGCCAATTTGGATGAGCAAATCCGCCACCAGAGCCCTCTCGAACTTCGCATGCGCGAAGCCCGCGAAGAACTCGCCAACCTTCGCTCGACCTACACCGACGAGAATCCCTTAGTTCAGGCGAAGATCGAGAGCATCCGCTACCTCGAAGGACAGCTGACGGACCTCGGCGACGGCCAGAATGTGCCCCTGGATGCCTTCACCGGCACCTCACTTGGCAACCAGCTCTACCTCGACATCGTTGCCGCCCGCAACGATCTCATCCAAGCCACCAGTCGCATTCAGTCCCTGGAAGCCCTTCGCGCCAAAACCTCCCAGCGGCTGGCCGAATTCCCAGCCATCATCAGCAACTACGATGCACTTCGTAAAAAGCGCGATTCCCGGATTCAGGAGCTCACGCTGATGAGCAATCGGCGTAAGGAGGCCGAGATCTTTGCCACCGGTTCGCCGGGATACTGGCAGATCTTTCAACCCCCGGATGCCCGCAAGATCATCCCTTCCTCCCGCCTCAAGAAACCTCTCCTTCTCGGTGGCGCCGGCAGCCTCGCAGGAGCCGGATTCACCATGGCACTTTGTCTCCTTTTCACCCACCGCAGCACCCGGCGCTCCGCCCTCGAATGCTGTGCCACCACCCGTGCACCCCTCTTTTACGCCCTCCCTCAGGGCGCTGGCGAAGCCGTCAGTGCGGACTACCAGGACTTTTGGCTCGCCAATCTTTCCCGCGCCCTCTCCCGCCGTGGCACCCTGTTGATCTGGACCGACGCCGTCGACCCCGCCACCGAGCGAGACTTCTGGCGATCCCTCGGCCGCGCCATGAAGGACGACGCCTCCGAACCCATCCCCGTGGTCGATTTCACACCCGATTCCCTGTGGTCCGGGCAAGCCGCCCCTGAGGGCCTCCTTTGGACCTCCGAACTCTCCGAGGGTTCCGTCAAACTGCTGCGAGCCTCCGGCCTGCCCGCTCTCCCCGATCGCGACATCCTCACCGAACTCGAGGGCTGGCTCGCGCTGATTCGGGGCGATAAGCATTCCCTTCGCGACTACCAGGAAACCGCCCACCTCGCGACCGCCTATCTGCCCCCCTGCCAGGGAACCCTCGTCATCCTTGAGCCCGCAAAAGGCCTCTTCCGGGTCCTCGCCGACAAGCTCTCCCTCCTCGTCACCCGCCAACTGTCCTGACCTCCGTCATGCCACGCCTCGGATGCCTGCTCCTGCTCCTTTCTATCCTCCTCACCGGCTCTCTTCCGGCCCAGGACAGCCAGGGTGTGCCAGGAAACCAGGCCGATACCTCCTCGTGGCGGGAGCGCTACGAGCTCGGCGCCGGAGATGTCATCAACTTCTCCCTTTTCGGACGGCCGGAACTCGATCGTCCTGGCTTCCGCATCGCTCCCGATGGAACCATCAGCTATCTTCAAGCTCAAAACGTCAATGTGGCGGGCCTCACCATTGATGAAGCACGCATCGAGATCGAAAAGGCTCTGGGCGGACACTTCAAATCGCCACGCGTCATCATCACTCCCCAGGAAGTCGGCTCCAAGCGCTTCACCATCCTCGGCAAAGTCCTCCAAAAGGGTGTCGTCACCCTCGAGCGCCCAATCACCCTCGTCGAAGCCGTCGCCAACGCTGGAGGCATCGAAACCGGCCTCTTCGAACGCAAAACCGTCGAACTCGCCGACTACGACCGCTCCTTCATTTCACGACGCGGTGAGCACCTCCCCGTCGATTTTCGCAAGCTCTTCCAGGATGGCGACATGACCCAAAACATCCAGTTGGAGCCAAACGACTTCATCTTCATCGCCTCCACCATTTCCAATGACTACTACGTCCTGGGGGCGGTCAATGCCCCCGGAGTACAAGGCATGACCAACGACGCTTCCGTCGTCGCCGCCATCTCCCGCCGGGGTGGCTTCACCGACCGCGCCTGGACCGATCGCGTCCTCGTCATCCGTGGCAGCTTCACCGAGCCGGAGACCCACGTCGTCAGCCTCCGTGACATCCTCGCCGCCAAGACCGTCGACTTCAAGATCCTGCCGAAGGACATCATCTACGTCGCCGACCGTCCGTGGGCCGAAGCCGAAGACATCCTGAAGCTCGCCCTCTCCGCTTTCGCCACCAGCGCCGCCTCCACCTGGGTGAATGTCAACGTCGACCCCATCCTCACCGATCCGTGACGCGCTCTCTCCTTTTTCTCCTTCTCGCCTGGATTTGCCTCTTCGCGAGCTCTTGCAATCAGCTCATTCCTGGTGAGGACTTCGATGCCCGCACCACCGATCAAACGGTCCGCAACCTGACCTTCACCAACGTGAAGATCAACCGGAAGCCGGACGCATCGTTGCTCCAGCCACCACGCGACCCCTATCTTCTCGGCCCCGGCGACATTCTCGAAATCGAGATCGCTGAAGTCTCAGGAACTCTCGCGCGCACCTTCGTCATGCCCGATGGCATGGTCTACTACAACCTCGCTGGCGGAGTGAAGGCCGAGGGCCTGACCCAACGGCAATTCGCCGATAAACTCACTCAAGCCCTCAAGCGCGACTACACCCAACCCCTCGTCAACGTCTCGCTCGTTGAAGTCCGATCCCGCCGCTACTGGATCCTCGGTCGCGTCTTCAAACCCGGCCTCTACCCGCTGCGCCAACCCACCACCCTGATCGAAGCCATCTCAGGTGCCGGAGGTCTTTTCACCTCTGGATTCTCCGGTTTCACCGAAGAACTCGCTGACCTTTCCAATAGCATCGTCATCCGCGACGGCGAAATCCTCCCCGTCAACTTCGAAAGACTCGTCCAAGGTGGAGATACCTCCCAAAACATCTACCTCCGCCACAACGACTACATCTACCTTCCATCGGCAACGAGCTCCACCGTCCTTCTCCTCGGCGCCGTTGCCGCCCCTCAAGCCGTTGGCTACAAAGAGTCCCTCACCCTCATCGACTGCATCGCCCAAGGCCGCGGCCCCGCCCCGGGGGCCTACACCCGCCAGATCGTCATCGTGCGCGGTTCTCTCGACCAACCCCAGGCTGCCATCGTTGACCTGAACGCCATCCTTACCGGCAAGGACACGGACGTCCTCCTCCAACCGGGTGACATCGTCTGGGTTCCCAAGCGGCCCTTGGGCGTCCTCGAAACCACCGTGAAAGACGTCTTCCGCACCGCCGCACGCACCATTGCCTCCGGCGAAGGCTCACGCGTCGCAGGCAGCGATGCGGATCCCGTCATCAGCATTCCGCTCAGCTCGCCCTCGCCGTAAGGCGCGCCGCCTTCCGCGCCTTCTTCGCCTCTCGGCGCCACCACTCTCCTCGCGCCACGATCGCGCAGAAAATCACCCAGGTGGTGAGGTTTTTGGTCTGAGTCAAGACACGCTCCACCTGGCCATGGAAGTACGTGACGGCGAGTGAGATCGTCATCCCCATTAGGAACAATCCCGCCGGGGTCCTCCAAAACGCCACCGTTGAGCGAATTCCGTACCCCATCGTCAGCGCCACGATCAGCAGGAACGTCCCGAATCCCAACGCGCCGTTCTCCGCCAGCATCAGCCAGTACAAGCTCTCCGTCAGCGGATTCTTCTGGAAATTCTCCGGGTAAATATTGCGACCTCGATTGCGCTCCCAGTTCTCCAAAACCTCCGAATACTTCGTTCCCCGTGGCCGGCTATTCGCCAGCCCGAAATTGTTCCAGCCAATGCCCGTCATGGGGTGATCATGGAACATCGCCGCCGACTGCTGATTCAGAGCATAGCGCAGATCGTTCTCCGGAGAGTCATCACCACCCTCCATCCGCGCCATGAAAGTATCCGCCGCCACCCCAATCACCACCAATCCCCCGATCGCTCCCGCCAGCCCCAAGCTGACCCGTCGCACTGTAAACCCGTGGACAAACGAGCCCAACATCACCAACGCAGCACCCAACCCAAAGGCCGCCAGCGACGCCCGAGACACCGACAACACCACCACCAATCCCGCCGACCCAAAAGCCGCGAAAAACAACCCCACGTCCTTCATCTTCGTCTCCTTCGAAATGGCCAACGCCAATAACGGAAACGCGACCATGTAGGACCACATCGCCATCGGGTTCTGGTGCTCGAACCATCCCATCACCCGGAACCCCCCCTGCACATAGCGCCCCCACAGACACACGATCACCTGCACGATCAACGCCACCGCAAACCCGCGCATCAATGCCAGCACATCCTTCATATCGCGAACAGCCGCGAACACCCCGACCCAAATGAAGGCCATCTTCAGATACTTGAAGGCCGGCATGAAAACATACAGCGGCTCCAAGGCCGCCACCACCGACACCAGCGAAGCACCGATCCACAACAACCAAGCCCCCAACCCCGGCGGTAAGTACCGAAAATCCTTCCGCTTCTCTAGAATCGCCGCCACCGCGAAACCCATCGCAATCGCCTCGAGAAAGTTGAATTCGAATCCTTTCGTGTGCCCCCGGTAGGTCTCGATCGAATACAGCATCAAAGTGAAATCCGACGGCGGGCGGACCAACTCAAACGCCAAGAAACCCAACAGGAAACGCCGCAGGCCATCCCGCCCCTTCATCATCACACCGAGTGCCGGCCCGAGTCCGAGATAGACGAAGGCGATCACGATCACCTTGATCAAGGTCTTGACGATTTCCATCCGTTGCGCCGCCCAATTCACCAGCGGCACCGCCCCGTGACCAGATCAAACGCCTTCACCCTCCGTCTCCTCCACCCCACCAGCCAAAAACCGCTCCCCACCCCCCATGCGGGGCGAAGAGCGGTCCGAACCCTCCGAGAAAAATCTCCTCAGGGAACCCATTGGGCCACCACCCGGACAAAGCAGCCCGCCGGAGCGACGCCACTCCATGACGCCGTCACCGTCGTCATCCCCGCGGTCGGACTGCCATCACTCCGCACCAAGGTCACGGTCCGCACGCCATCCGATGCGCCACTTTCCCACCAGGTATTCAGGTCTGTGGACCATTCATACGCCACCTCCAGATCACCCGCGGGCATCGCATTCAGCGGATGCACCCATGCCAGAGCAGCCGAAGATGCCTGAACCGAACTCCATCCTCCGTCCATGACCGTTGGGTCCGTGCCGAAGTAGTTCTCCAGCGCATTGCCCAGGCCGTCACCATCAGCAGCATCATCGGGACCGTCCAATTCCCCCACTCCCGGATAACCCGCGATCCACGCCGCAAACCCAGCAGGGGGATTCGGGTTGAGCGTCACGCTATCAAAGCTGCTGCCCCATCGCACCTCATCCCACGCCATCGAATTGCTCCCGTAGTCGGAAAATGCGAGCGAATCGAAGGCCAAATCCAAGTCCACCAACTCCGTCCCTCCCGTCGGTTCTCCACTCCCCAGATCGGGGTCGAGCCATACCGTGACCTTGTCGCCCAGAAAATCCGCACTCAGGTCGAACTTCACCACGAAAAGGTGCACCCCGGCGTCCAGTTCCACACCCAAATCGCCAATCGTCAGGTCATTGCAACGGAATCCATAGTGGGTCATGCCAAAGTCGACATCCGAAATGCCCGCTTCGAACACCCGCGAAGCCGCGTCTCCCGAAGGATTCGCTCCTCCCGTGTTGCGATACAAAGAGAGCACCGAATGAACCGTCGGGGCATCCGCGGCCCCTTCGTTGCCGTTTTGATAGATCCAGCTCAGGTAGCGAACTCCCGTCGTATTCGCGCCCACCCTCAGCGCCGGTGCCAACTCCCGAAAGACCCGCCCACTGTTGGTGACGTCGATTCCAGCAGCATCCGCGACCTTTCCCACGCGGTCACCCGATGAGCCCAGATAGTAGGGATCCGCATAGACCAACGACCCCTCAAGCACTTCAGGTTCGGCATCCCCGAAGTCCACATCGGTCCAGGCTCCTTCATACCCCTCGATCACCGGCTCCTGCACGGGCAACTCACCCGTGACATATCCAGCACTCCCTGCAAACGGATCATCGCTCACCAGCCCGTCCCAAGCTGCAAACGTGCGCACCTCCACCACCACCGAATCCGCAAACAGGCCTAGTTCCACATCGTCGGTGACCCTCAGGTAATACTCCCCGTCATCCGTCGAGCTCACTCCCGTCAATATCAAGGAAACGTCCGTCTCCCCCGGAATCGCCTCACCGTCCTTGAACCACTGATACCCCGGGTTTCCATACGTGTAAGCATCTCCGGTCAGCTCGACAGTTGAGCCTTCGACCGCGTAGGTGTCCACCGGCTGCTCAAAGAACTCGGGAACAGCATAATACACGTCCAGATATGCCGCGTCACTTTCCGCCGTGCCATTCTCGTTCGTCGCCACCAATCGGTAATACCCGACATCCGATGGCTGGACTGCAAACAGCTCCAAGGTCGTGAAGGTCTCAAAATCCAGATCCATCCAGTTGCTCACCCCATCGGCCGAAAACTGCCACTGCACCGTTGGCGCAGGATCGGCGGTCACTCCCGCTGCAAACGTGGCCACTCCATCCACCGCCACCGCTTGATTCTCCGGTTGAGATCCGAATTCCGGCAGGGACCCGACATGAGCCACTACCTGAAATCCCGCAATGCCCCCCCATTCGTCATCATCGCGCATTTGCACCGTGATGGTCTGGGACGATCCCGTCAGGCCGTCGAACACGGCATAGTTCGCCGCCGTTCCATACGTCCCCTCTCCATCGGTGGTCTCCGCAAACACGGCATCCGTCCCACTCACACTCGCGGGACCCAGAGAGTTGAAGGAATAGGTCGTGGTTCCGTCACTCACGTCCCCCTCCCGACCTGCCACATCCGAGGAGAAATAGACAATGATCCGGTAGCTGGCGTACGGAATTTGGGTGAGCTGCACCGAAGTGAAGGTGGGATTCGGGCTCCAGGCAGCCTGACCCGCATTGAGATAGCCGTTCAGCAGCTCCCGGTTATAAGTTCCGTCCCCATCCACACCAGGATTCCCCTGGGGATTGTTGACGGTCCATCCATTGAACGAGGTCACCGTCAGGTCGAGAGAGGTCACCTCTCCAGAGTCATCGATCAAATTCGTCACCGGATTGTCCGGCCACGAGTTGTTCCAGTTCGCAACGGGTTCCACACCGGCAATCCGGTCGCCATTCACCGTTCCGTAACGATCGTAGTTCCAGCTGACCGTATCCGCCTGGGCGTGCAGAACTAAGCCCAGCAAGAAGAGTATGGGAGCTTTCATGGGTTTGCAAAAGGGTAAGAAGAGAAGAGGAGCCACCACCGATGCGTGGTGGCCCCTGAAATCTCAGCGCCGACGGCGAATGCCCAAGATCCCGAGTGCGCCGAGAAGCACCACCGAAGGCTCCGGCACCGAAACCACCTGGAATCCGGCGATGCCGCCATACTCCCCAGCATTCATGAAACTGGTCGAGAGGGTCACCGAGCTTGTGGTCAATCCACGAAACACCGCGTAGTTCGCCTCCGGATAACCGGTCCCCGTATCGGTGGTCTCCACCAACAGGGCATTCCCACCGGAAACCATCCCATCGAGCACCCCAAAGCTAAACGTCGTGGTGCCATCCGTGACCGTGCCACTGCGCGCGTGGTCGTCCGACGCGAAGTACACGTAGAGATCGTAAACCGCATACGGCACCTGGCTGATCTCCACAGAGCTACTATTCGCACCAGTGCCGTTCAGATAGCCGTTCAGCATCTCGCGATTGTAGGTCGTGTCAGTGTCCTGTCCCGGATGGCCACCTTGAGACCAACTTCCACTGTTGGACGCGGTAGTGATATCGAGAGTCGTGGCCGCTCCGGTATCATCCACAAGATCGATGGTCGGATTGTCCGGCCACGAATTGCTCCAATGATCGACAGGCACAACGCCCGCAATGTTGGAACTCGCGAGAGTTCCATTGTTGTCGTAGTTCCAGCTGATGGTGGCAGCGGAGGCGACGGAGAAGCCCAACAAGACAAGGCTTGGGGCCATCATAGTGTGTTTTCTGGATTTCATGGGGATTCTGGGTTGGTCGACGGTTTAGGGTCGAGAGAGTCGAAAAAAGTGGGTCGCTTCGGGGGTCGCGATCTCCACAGGAGGGCCCTCGGGCTGAGGATCGAGAGGAGTCCATTCGGAAAGATCGGCACTTTGCTCCACCACCACCTCGCCCAGGGTTGAGGACCAGGTGAGAACCGCAACACCGTCCGCGACCGAAAGAATCTCCAACGTCGAAGTCCCCAAGGGATCCGCTTGCGGGACCACCTGAATCGCAGCAATCCCTCCCCATTCGTCGTCGTCCCGCATCGCCACCGATACCGATTGGCTCGTTCCGCTCAATCCACGGAAGATGGCGTAGTTCGCTGCCGGATAATCATCCGATGTCTCCTGCGTCGTTTCGGTCAGAATCGCATTTTCTCCCGCGACACTCGCTGGCCCCAATGTGCGGAAATAGAAGGTCTGATGTCCATCGCTCACCGAGCCCTCCCGGTCGGCGGCATCGGAGGAGAAATACACGATAAGATCGTAGTAACCGTGCGGAATCTCAGAGAGCGTCACGACCGATCGCACAATCGCCGGGCTCCACGAGGCAGGACCTGCGTTCAAATAACCATTCAGCAACTCGCGGTTGTAGTGACCATCCGCATCCATTCCCGGGTTCGCCTGCGGATACTGGGTCGTCCAACCATTGAACGAACTGTAACTGATATCCAGGGTCGTCACCGTTCCATTCTGGTCGATCAGGTCGGTAGTCGGGTTGTCCGGCCAGGAATTGTTCCAATTGGCCGCCGGCACCACCCCGGCGGTCCGTCCACCACTCACAGTGCCGTAGCGATCGTAGTTCCACCCGACGATGCCCGCCACGCCGACAGGCGTCGCTTTGAGCGCTCCAGAATCCGGAGTCTCGCCCGCCGCAAGTGCCGCCGAAATGGCATAGTAGTACGTCGTACCGTTCTCCACCTCCCGGTCGGTAAACTGCGTTTCCAAAACTCCTTCCGCGACCGTCACATAAGGACCCGCTTCGAGAGTCGCGCGTTTCACCTGATAACCCAACGCGCCCTCCAATGCCTCCCACTCCACCGTCACCTCTCGATCCCCCGCCTCGATCGATTCCACCCACGGCGTCGGCAATCCGGCACCGGAAAGCCGAAACAACTTGGCACCGTGCGCCTCGACTTCGGCTGCCAGCACCCCGCTCGCCAACTCGTCCGTCGTGCCATCCCACAACGAACTCACTTCCACGGCTCCCGTGAACCCGAGACGCGCCAGATCCACACTCACAGTCGTCGTGGCAGCCCCGGTGTTGAAAACCGCCAAATACTTGTCGGCAGAATCTTCCACATCGGCCACCCAGGCCACCTGGTCGACGTCTCGAAACAGCTGGCGATTGTGGGTGCTCGCCTGATTCACCGCGATCACCTCGTCATTCGTCAACAAAGCGAGCGTGAACGCATCCATCTGGGTCATATCCCCCCCATGAATCAACGGAGAGCGGGCGATCGCCCACAAGCTCATCAACGTGTACTGCTCTTGGGTCGTGAAATGGGTCGTCCGCCCGGATGCGGATGGGCTCCCCCCTTCGACCTTGCCCAGCGGCAGCATGTCCGCATCCGGGAAATGCCCCGGACCACGATACGGGGTCCAATCATGCAAGCGCTGAAATTGATCATAGAGCGCCGACCAGTTGTCCCAAAAATCATCGCTGATCCGCCATTGGTTGGCGTGCATTTCGATGTGTGGTCCCGAACTCACCGGAGTTTCACCCGGTGAGGTGCTCAGTACCATCGGACGTCCGGTATGATCGATCGCCTTGCGAATCGCTTCGATCTCCTGCTGATGATACGGACGACTGAGATCGTCGATCTTCAGAAAATCCACCCCCCACGATGCGGCAAGCTCCATCACCGAATCGTAGTAAGCCTGTGCCCCCGGCCTCGTCATATCCACCCCATACATGTCGGGATTCCAGGAACAGATGCTGGTGGGATCCGCCACATCACGGGCGGTGTAAGAGGTCCCTTTTACCGGCAGGTCCTGCTCCCAGGCCTGACGAGGGATCCCACGCATCATGTGGATGCCGAACTTCAGGCCCTTGCCATGCACATAGTCCGCCAATGGCTTGAAACCAGCCCCCTCCGCAGCAGAAGGAAAGCGACTCGGCGCAGGGACCAGTCGCCCCCAGGCGTCCATTTCGAGGGTGGCCGTCTCATCATAGTAGAATCCCGTCGCATTCGGTTCATACCATTGGATATCCACCGTCATCAGGGACCAGCCGTGCGGCAATAGCACCGCGGCTTGATAGTCCGTTTGCGCCTTGATTCGCTCTTCGTTGACCGAGGTTCCGTAGAAGTCCCAGCTGTTCCAGCCCATCACTGGACGCTCAGCCCAAGCATGAAAGGCCGGTTCCGCTCCACTCACAGGAGACAAGCAGCCAACCACAAATAACAACAGCGAACGAGAAGTCGTATGCACCAGGAAACACGATGGGTTTGAGTGCTCCCGGCGGGCTTCTGGGTTCGGCCCGACAACCGGGCACACCGGTAATCAGCGGAAGACGTGTCATCCCCTCGTAAAACCCGACATCTCTCCGAAAAAAATTCGGCCCGGTCTCCTCCCTCCCCCAAAAAAAAGGCCGCCCGGGTCACCCAGGCGGCCTCTCATGCTCTGATTTCAGCTCACTTCACGGGCCGAAGTCGGAACAAACCTGCGCCATGCTGGGGAATCTCTTCCCCGAAGCTCCCTTCAAAAGTCCCGAGATTCTTCCGCGACCAAAGGTCCCGCACCATCGCCTTGCCTTCGATGCCCAAGTCCTTGAAGTCGACGCTCACCTTGGCCGTGTCCCCGACCTCGTCGCCGCTACGGTCCACCAACACCCCAAACACCACGGAGCCGCCCTCCATCAGCACACCCGTCGCGGTGAACGTGTCGTAGCCTTCGGGCAGATCGTAAACGATCACCGATTCCGCGTGGGTGCCGATGCCCGTCGCTGACTTGCCGTTCACTTCCAGCGGCTTGCCCTCGCAGGTCCGGTCCACCTGCACCTCTCCCCATCCAGCCCGCGCCAGACTCCACTTCAAATCCGTCAACTTCTTCGTCCCCTTGGGCCCACTTAGCACCGGATCGATCCACGCAGCGTGGTCGAAATTGAAGCCATCCTTCCCGTCCGTCACGAACAACGCCAACTGCTTCCCTCCCTCCAGAGTGACCTCCACTTTCTGAGACTGCCCTTTTCCTGCAATCACAGGGCTGGCGTAGTCGGCATTCGCAAAATCGAGATGATCGCCCTCGCTCTGGGCATTGAACAAAGCCACATACTTATCCTCGCTCCCAGGCACGTCGGCGGTCCACGCAATCAGATTCTTCTCACGATACACTTGCCGGTTGCCTCGGCTGTTCTGATTCACTTCCAGCATTTCGGGATTCGTCAGCATCTCGATCGTGAAAGCATCCAACTTCGTCATGTCCCCGCCAAAAATCAGCGGCGATCGCGCGATGCTCCACAAACTCATCAGCGTCCGCTGCTCGTCTTTCGTGAAATGAGTAGGCCGCCCAAACTCCACAATCCCGATCGGCAACATATCGGCATCCGGCCAATGGCCTGCGTCCCGATAGGGCGTCCACACATCCGTGCGCTCAAACATCGCCTTCAACAGACCCCAGCGATCCCAAAAATCATCCGTGATGCGCCACATGTTGGCGTGTTCCATCACGTGAGCACCCTCACTCACCGGAGTCGCTCCCGGCGATAAACTCAGAACGATCGGGCGACCCGTCTTATCGATCGCCTTCCGAATCGCCTCAATTTCTGCCTTCTGCACCGCATCGTAGGGACGCGAAATGTCGTCCACCTTGATGAAATCGAGCCCCCATGAGGCATACATCTCAAAAAGGGAATCATAGTAGGCCTGGCCACCCGGCTGGGTCGCATCCACTCCAAACATGTCCGGATTCCAGGGACAGGTCGAATCGGTCCGTGCAATATCCCGTGCCTTCAAGTCCGTGCCCTTCACCGGGGTGTTCTGCTCCACTGCCTGGCGGGGGATCCCGCGCATGATGTGGATCCCAAAACGCAGCCCTTTGGAATGCACGTAATCAGCCAACGGCTTGAACCCCTCCCCGTCATTGGCAGAAGGAAACCGATTCCCCGCAGGCAGCAGGCGCCCGAACTCATCCATCGCCAGCTTGGCCCCAGGCTGATAGACATGGCCTTTTGCATTCGGCTCATACCACTGAATGTCCACCGTCAGAATGTCATAGCCTGAGGGCAGGAGGTGCTTGGCCATCGCGTCAGCCTGCTCACGAATCTGCTTTTCCGTCACGGTCGTGCCGAAAATGTCCCAGCTATTCCAACCCAGCGGAGGGCGCTCGGCCCATTTCCAATATTCAGGGGACTCCGCTGCGGAAATTGCGGGATTCGTGACGATCCAAAAGGCGGCCGAAAGCCAAGGGAAGATGCTCATTGGGGATTTCATGGGTTCCTCGTTTCTGCCGGAAAACGTGACAAATGGCAGCCAAACCCGACACAAAATCGAAATTCTCCACCACGGCACCCTCCCTCTCTCAAATCCGCCCGCTCCAAAGGATGTCGGGATCTTCACTCACAGACTCCCCACCACCCCTTCTGCCTCGCGCACCAGCAGCCGGACATTCACCCAATCCTGCCAAACCGGCTCCCAGACATCGAAAATGCTCGGCTCGCTGGCAAAGCGATTCACCACGATGTGGCGCGCCGCCTCCAAATCAGCGACCGCCTCCGAGTGCCGGTTCTGGTGCTCCAAGGCCATCGCCCGCAACGCCAGCGCAATCGATCTCCGTGCCAGATTCTCCGAAGGACTGGCCATCACCCGGTCCAGCCAATCCAGAGCTTCACTGAAACGTCCCTGACGGTACTCGAACAGCGCGATCGCAAACTCTCGCCACGCCCTCAAGTTCTCATCGCGCGCACCCGTTTCCGATAGCTCCACCTGCCGCATCAATGCCTCCAGCCTCGCCAGTTTTGACAACAGTCGCTCATCAGCCGGTTGCAGCAAACAGGCCTTGAGCACCTGCTCCGCCACCACGGGATGAGACGTGCCGCCAAATCGCTCCAGAGCCATCATCCGCAAGCGTCGATACGCTTCGAAATCTCCTGCTTCGCAAAGCGACGATGCCGCGGGTTGAAGATTCAGCGATACCGCGTCGGTATCGCTGCTATCCGCACCCGTCAGCGAATACGCCAACCCTGAGAACCGTTCCGCGGCGTCTTTCCACCGCCCCTCCCGCGCATGCCAAAGACCCAACGACCGAAAGGTCTCAGCGCTCTCCAAGGAAGGCTCGGCCGATGCCGGGGGAATCGCCGCCAGCAGGGCATCCGCTTCCTCAAATTTGCCATAGCGAACCAGCACGGCCGCATGCGCAATGTTCTGTCCAATCTCCGCTTTGCGCCGCAAGACTTCCTCGTTTTTCCGAGCCATCTCAGCTCCTTCCCGAGCCCGATTGGCCCGAAAATACATCGCTGTCGCCGCTCCCAACCCCAGTACCAGAGAGGCGAAAATCAGCGCACCTGCCGCAAACACTCCCTTGTTTCTCCGCACCAACTTGCGCAGCCGGTACCATCCGCCCGGAGGTCGGGCCGCGACCGGTTCATCCTGGAGAAAACACGTCAAATCCGCCGCCAAGGCATCGGCACCCGAATACCGGCGCTGACGGTCCTTCGCCATCGCCTTCATCACGATCCGATCAAGGTCACCACGCAGACTGCCAGCCAGCTTCCCGGTCTCACACGATCGTTCCCCCGCCACCTTCTGGCGCTCCTCTTCCGACATCGACTCCACCGCGTGGGAGAGCGACTTCGGCTCCACCTCCTCGAGAATCCGCCGGATCTCCTCCACTCCCGCTTCCCGCAACCGCGCAGGCTCAAAGGGCGGCCGCCCCGATAACAACTCATACAACAACGCTCCCAGACTGTACACGTCCGTCCGGGTATCGACGTCCCACCCGCGACCCAATGCCTGCTCTGGACTCATGAATGCCGGCGTCCCCACAAACTGCCCATCCACCGTATA
This sequence comes from Haloferula luteola, assembly GCF_014201715.1. Classification (GTDB taxonomy): domain Bacteria; phylum Verrucomicrobiota; class Verrucomicrobiia; order Verrucomicrobiales; family Akkermansiaceae; genus Haloferula; species Haloferula luteola. The sequence continues at coordinate 127,099 of NZ_JACHFD010000004.1, read as the reverse complement.
CGTCGCCTGCTCGTCCAGCCCCGTCCCAGTCGCTTTCGCGATGCCAAAATCGATCACCTTCGGCACCGCTTCCCCATCGTGCTCCCACACCAGGATGTTGGACGGCTTGATGTCCCGGTGAATGACTCCTTTCTGGTGGGCATGTTGGACCGCCTGGCAAATGCGGATCCCCAGAGCCACACGTTCGCGAATTCCCAGCCGCTTCGCATTGCAGTAGTCGGTGATCTTTTCCCCATCAACCAACTGCATCACGAAAAATGGCCGCCCCGTCCGAGTCGCTCCCACATCCAGCACCCGCGCGATATTCGGGTGATCCATCATCGCCAGCGCTTGGCGTTCCAGCTCGAAGCGGGCGATCACATTCTCGGTGTCCATCCCCAAGCGAATGATCTTCAGTGCGACCCGACGCTTCACCGGCTCCTCTTGCTCCGCCAAATAAACCACCCCGCAGCCCCCCTCTCCCAAACGCCCGAGCAATCGGTACCGCCCAATGCGCATCCCCACGCCTTCGCGACCATCTTCCGGCTCGTCACTCCATCGCTCCTCGCCCCCACCCGGATCATTCTCGAAAAACGCCTCTGCACTCGGCTGCAACAACAACAATCGCTCCAAGCGAGTGCGCAATTCAGGCTCCCCACGGCAGGTGAAATCGAGAAAGGACTCCCTTTCCACGGCGCTTTCCAGCCCAGTCAAGGCTTCCAACAGCACCTGCAGCGGAGGTCCTTGCCGCGAGTGATCCGGCTCAGCCTTCATCGCGCATCGCCTCCATCAGCAAAGTGCGGGCAAACGCCCATTGTCGCTCGATGGTGCGCTCCGTCACCCCTTCCATTTCGGCCACCTCGCGATGGGTCAATCCACCAAAAAACTTCAAGGTCACGATCCGCGCACTGTCAGGAAATTCAGCCTCCAGACGGGTCAAGGCCTCGTCGATCATCAAGATCCGCTCATCCGGCTCCGCCTCCGCCAACTCCAACCCCTCCAATTCGACGCGTGCCGGATGACTTCCTCGCTTCAGGCGCGATTTCCGGCGCGCATTCTCCACCAGCACCCGCCTCATTTCCGCCGCCGCCACCCGGAAAAAATGGGCGCGGTCATTCCACGTACGCCCGCCTTTTCCCGCCACCCGCATCCATGCCTCGTGAACCAATGCCGTCGCCTGCAAGGTCTGCCCCTCCGCCTCTCCTCTCATCCGCGCCGCCGCCAGCCCCCGCAGTTCGTCGTACACCAAGGGCAGCAGATCCTCCGAGGGCAGCTCTCCCTTGGCTCCCGCAGCCTTCAATATCCGGGTCAAATCTCCTTCGTTGCTCACAGACTTGGTCACCCTAGCCTTTCCAACCCCTCGTGCGAAAGGTTTCCTTTGCCATCCATCTGCCCCCTGCTCGCGGGATCACCGATTTCCCTCTACCATTCCGCAGCCCAAATCATTAACTCCTTGAGATTCTTCCTCCCCTGAACAGGGGAGGAAACCTATCTAACAGTAAATTTGGCGCTGAGATTGGGGTTGCGGCGTATGGAACCCCCAAGCTTTCCTCGCACCATGCGTGCTTTTACCCCACCCCCCCGCCTGGGTCCTCTCAGGCTCCTGCTCTTCGTTTTTCTCTGCTGGGGTGTCCTCCCGTGCCTCGCTCAATCTGAATTTCAGGGAAGCTATCAGGGCGATGTCTTCCTGCGCATGTCAGGCCATCTGACCCAGGCCGAACGACCGATCGGATACGCCATCGCCATCGTCGGGCCCGATGGTGACATCTCCGTGCAGGATGGAGCCATCACCGGTCAGGTCGATGCCACCGGAACCATCACTTGGAACCAACCCAATGACTTCTCACTCGACGCGGGATCGATCTCCGCTGGCACCCTCGCCGCGACCGGCAGTAGCACTCAAAATGGCACCACCACTCACACCCGCCTCGATCTCCGGCTCGGCGGTGCTTTTGAGCCCTCGGGCTCGCTCGACGGGGTGATGAACCCCGTCAATCCAGATGACTTTCTCACCGATGGCATCCGGGTCATCCACGACGGCAGCCGATTCGTCGCCCTCGCGACCCACGGCACCGTCTCCTCCTCCGACGATGGCATCCACTGGACCCACCATTCGACTGGAAGCCCGCTCCCCCTCACCGACCTGGCCTATGGGCAAGGCACCTACGTGGCCGTTGGCGAGGGCAACGCTCTCTACACCAGTACCGACCTCGAAACCTGGACTCCCCGAGCGTCCAGCTTCCTCGAACTCCAGAAATGGCCCATCACCTCGGTCGCCTTTTTTCAGGGCCGCTTCTACGTCGGCAACCTAGCGGGAGCCATCGCGCGCTCTGCCGATACCACCGGGGTCACCTGGGAGGCCCCTTTCATTCCCGGAAATGTGCTCGGCTCTCTGGCCGGTCCGATTCTGCGGGTGCTCAATGACCGCCTCTATCTCTCCGGAAAAGGCTACAACGCGGTTCAATCGGATCTCCGCTACTCCACCAATGGCACCACCTTCACGCCCTGCACCATCGTCGCCGATGGCCTCTACTTTGCCATCACCCATCTCGCCTATGGAAATGGGGTTTATGCAGTGACCAGCGGTCCCGTCACCGCCACATCCAGCGATGGTCTCACCTTCACCAAGGCCAACTCCCCCGCCACGCTCTCCACCCTCGCCTTCGATGGAACGCATTTCCTCTCCCGCGGTGCCGCCAGCACCAACACGCCCTTCTTCTACTCAACCGATGCCGTGCACTGGAGCACCGGACCTGTTGGCTCTCTCCATGGAGCTGCAGACATCGCCACCTCGGGCGGGATTCGCGTTGCGGTTGGCACCGAAGGCCGCCGCTCCACCGATGGTCTGAGTTGGTCAGAAATCGCCACCAGCCCGATCGGACCCTCCTGGGTCGGACCGCGCGCCGAACCCCTCAACGTCACCTACGGCAATGGTCGTTTCATTCTCGAGGGCACCACGGAGAACGTCATCACCCAAGACGGCATCGAATGGGAATCCGCTCCAGCCCAACCCGGCATCGCCTACGGCAATGGTATCTTTGTCAGCAGCGCCGCGCAGGTCTCCTCCGATGGCCAGCACTGGGCCGCCATCGCCCCCGGGCTGCAGCCCACCGAAACGATTCGCGCGATCCGATTCGATGGCAGCCAATTCCTCCTTCTCACCACCGCAGGCCGCGCCCTCGTTTCCAGCGACGGCGTTCATTGGACTCATGCCAATCCGGAGAGCCCTGTTCCTTACTCCCTGCATCTTCACGGACACCAAGGGGAATGGATCGCGCTCGGCAGCGCCGGTGCCTACACCCGTAGCCTCGATGGCGGTGTCACCTGGTCCACCGCCTATCTCTCCAATGCTACCCTCACCGGCGTCGCCTATGGCAACAACCAGTGGGTCGTCGTTTCCGCCAGCGGGAAAATCTATGCCGCCCCTTCGCTGGCCGGCAGCTTCTCCACCATCGGCCCGAACTCGACCCCCAGCCCCAACTACCAAAGCATCACCTTCATCGACGGTCAGTTCCTCGCCTTTGACAGCGAGACCCAAGGCTACGACGCCTCACCGGGCATCGGTAGCGAATGGACCCGCCAGGCCTACGCCTTTCCCTCCATCCTCGGGCCCGCAGCCATCGGCCCTCGGCTCGCCCTGCTTCCCGGAACCGATCACCTCGTACATGCCTGGGAACAAAATCACATCGGCCATCCCGTGGTTTCCACCCAGCCTGCTGCCTCCTCCAGTTGGATTCAGGACGAGACCCTCCAACTCTCCGCCGCCGCATTCGGAAATGCCACCCTGCGCTACCGGTGGTTCCGCAACGGTTTCCCCCTCAGCGATGGCGGCCGAGTCAGCGGAGCCACCACCTTGAATCTTCAAATCACCGATCTTCGAACGACCGACGCAGGCACGTATCATTTCGTCGCCATCAATGACCTCGGAGGCGCCCTCAGCAGCGACGCCGACGTCCAAATCCAGGCCAAATCGCGGATCCTCAGCGCTCCTGTGAGTCAACTTCTCACGCCCGGCGATACCGCCCACTTCTCCGTCGAGGCTAGCGCCGACACCACGGCCATCCAGTGGTATTTCAATGGCAATCCATTGCCCGGCGCCACCTCTGCCAACCTTGATATCTCCGGCGTCTCCATCGCAGACGTCGGCATCTACGAAGCCCGCCTGACCAATCCCTACGGCGACACCTTCAGCCCGCCTGCATCGCTGTCCTTCCAAGGCATCGAAACCGCACTCGGACGCGATCCTGATTTCGAAGCCGCCCAGCCCGACTTCCAGTTCGCCAACTCGCGCGCCGATGGATTCCTCTCCGGACGCTTCGTCGTCTACACCGCTGTCGAACAACCCGACGGTAAAATCCTTGTCGGTGGCCAGTTCCGCTACACCACCTCCGCCGGCACCCGCGCCGGGATCGTCCGCCTCCACCCGGACGGATCGCTCGACGAATCCTTCGCCATTCCCCACCTCCAGGAATACGTCAGTGGCTATCTGTACGACACCGCCATCGTCGACATTGCCCTGGCATCCGATGGCACCGTCTACGCCTTGCCCGGTGCCCCCTTCACCTACATCGACAACAACCACGCCGGTCGTAGTTTTCGCCTCCTGAAGATCTCCTCCGCCGGCGTCGTCGACACGACCTACGATCCCCCGGCGAACACCTACTCCTACACGACCTTCTCTGCCATCGAGATCGATTCCACCGATCGGCTCTATCTCGCCGGCGACAGCGTTTCCGGTGCGGGAAGCTCCAAGAAAAACGTCGTCCGCATCACCACCGCCGGCAGCATCGATGCCAGCTTCGACGGTCGCTTCAGCCAACTCGCCCTAGCCAGCCCGCCACCAGCAGGATTCCGGCTGCTCCCGAATGGCGAGCTTTTGATGTTTGCGAAAAACTCCAACAGCCAGTGGCTGAGCCAGCGCCTCACCTCCTCGGGAACGCTCAGCCCGGGATTCACCCAGGCCAACTTCGGGGCCAACCAGATGGGCTCACTCGTTCCGCTGGAAAACGGCGATTTCATCGTGGCTGGGCGCTTCACCAGCGTCGCCGGTGCCTCCCGAATCGGCATCGCCCGGTTCACCTCCACGGGCGTTCTTGATGCCAGCTTCGCACCCGGAAACCCCTACCACGAACTCTACAACCAACTCGTCAATGGCGCCGGCGAACTCCCCGGAGGAACCGTCATCGCCGGGGGCTCATTCGCCCTGGCTGACACCACCGGCCCGGTGAAAAACCTCGCCCAATTTGCCACGGACGGCTCAGCCACCGCCATCGATTCCATCACCAGCCTGACCGTCGATGCTCCCTCCAATTGGTTCATCCGTTCCATCGAACCCGCTGGCGATCACCAAAGCCTGTTTGTCGGCCTCGCCGTCACCTCGGTCGACACTCAGGCGCGCGCGCGCCTCGTCAAACTCGGTCCCGGCGCTCCATCGGCCCAGACACCCTCATTGTCCATCCTCCACACCTCCGGCGGCGGCTATGCCGAACCCGGCGATCGAGTCACCTTCACCGCCTCCGCTGTGGGGGGGGCTCTCACCTTCCAATGGTACCACCAAGGCACCGCCATTCCTGGGGCCACCGATCCTCAGCTCATCCTCGATCCCGTCACACCCGATGACCATGGAAACTATACGATGGTGGCCGTAGACGATTCAGGAAGAGTCACCTCGGCCGCCATCTCGCTTCAGGTCCTCGGCGCCAGCAGTGGCTACGATGGCTGGGCCGCCGCCTATGATCTGCCTTCAGGACTCGATGGGTTTGATGACGATGCCAGTGGCGATGGAGTCGCCAACGGCTTCAAGTTCCTCTTCGACCTCGATCCGACTCTCTCCTCTGCCCTCCAGATTGAAGTGCCTCATCCATCGGGAGAATCCGAGTTGGCCACCGCAGCCCTCATCTCGCTCAACGACGCTGCTGGACAGAGTTCACCGGACACCGAAGCGGGCAAATCCTACCGCATCGTCTCCTTCCGAGTTCCCATCGACATGAAGGGCTTGGAAATCGGAGTCGCCGCCAGCACCACTCTCGTCATGAGCGATGGAAGTGGCACCGCCCATCCTCTCGGCCAGCCGGAAATCGACGGCGACTTTCAAATCCAGTCCTTTTATCTGGTGCCAGCAGTCGAAGACGCTCCACGGCTCTTTTGGCAGCTGACCCTCACCCAGCCCTGACGACACGGAACGACCGGGACCGCACCCGCGGCCCCGGCCGTGACATGGGGAACTCACCCCGGAGTTCCCAATCGGTTCAGGCCAGAGCGGCTTCGTTCACGCCATCGTGAAACAACCCGCCTGTGGCAATCTTGGTGAGCTTCTTGTCGGCCGCACCCTCCTGCTCAAGAGTCTCGTCGAGGAGCTTCACATCCTCGTCGAATCCCAGCACGTCGGCATAACATTTCGCCGTGCCGTAACCGGCAATTTCGTAGTGTTCGACGCGATTGGCGGCAGCAATGAGCACGGCGTCCCTCACCGAACCCGGCAGGGTCTCATTGCCATGCTTCTCGGCCTCTTTCACCAGGCCCTTCATCGCATCGCACGTTTCGCCGGCGGGTTGGATGCCGTGACGAGCACAGATCTTTTCCAAGCGGCTGCGTTGACCACGCGTTTCCTCCAAATGATCGGAAAAGGCGTCCTTGAGATCCGGATGGCTGGCTTGCGCCATCATCTTCGGCAAGGCTTCGATCATCTGCGTTTCCGCACTGTAAAGATCGCGAAGCTGGTCAAAGTAGAGAGATTTCAAATTTTCAATCATGGCTTTATCGAGTTTGGGATGGATGGGACATCAGTCCCACCTCATCCTTGGCATGCGCCGTTCCAACTCGATAAACCCTTGATTTGAGGCGGTTTTCCTTTCTCGAGCTCGGCCCAAGCTGCGCGTTCTGCACCTCCAACAGGGGAATCTGCATGCTCAGCTCAGGGCCGATGAGCGATCAATGCTCATGCTCACAAGTGCAGGCATACTCGGCATGCTCGCATCCAGGACAGTTCGCCAAGTTCAGCTTGAAGCGTTCATACACCGCCTTCTCGTCTGGAGCGCTCTGAATACTCACCACCACCGGCAAGCTCTTGCCCTCTGGAAAAGCCTGGTCGGACACGAGCACTTCGCCTTCCCGGGTAAAGGTCAACTTCGCCGGATGCGCCCGCTCTCCCCCTGTGACCGAGATGATCTGAGTCCCCCAGGCTTGCGCCTTTCCTTCGTCGTCCACGGAGGTGATTTGCACCTTGCCATCGTCCCGGCGGAAAAACTCCACATGGGGCTCAACGACGGTGATCACGCGCCCGCCATTCGGACCCGCAATCTTGGCTTCATGATGATGATGCTCCTCCTCCGCCTGGCTGGAAGGAATGAGGGCGACCGCCGCCATCGCGGCCAGAATGGATGTCATGTGTTTCATATCAATTTCGTTCGTTCTTCAATCAGGCGGCCGCAGCCGCATTGCGTGCGAGAGCTTTTGCCGCAGCACCGCGGCAGAAGCGGAAAAACAAGGCAGGTGTCACTGCGAGACCCAACAGGGTCGAACTCAACAGACCTCCCACGATCACAATTGCTACCGGATTCAGGATCTCCTTCCCCGGCTTGTCTGACGCCAGCACCAAGGGAATCAGTGCCAACCCGGCCGATAGTGCCGTCATCAGGATCGGCACCAGCCGCTCCTCCGTACCCCGAATCACCATCGCCCGGGTGAATCCCTCACCCTCGTGGCGCATCAGATGCAGATAGTGGGAAATCAACATGATGTTGTTTCGCGCCGCGATCCCTGCCACCGCAATGAACCCCACCAGAGTGGCGATGCTGACATTGTCCAGAGTCTGCTGCGTCGAGAGCACCGCACCGATCAACGACACGGGGATGATCGTCAGCACCAACCCCACAAACCGCAAACTACGGAAGTAGGAGTAGAGCAGAAAGATCACCACCAGCAGCACCACCGACGACATGATCAGAATCGTCCGTGAAGCCTCCTTCTGTGCCTGATACTCCCCTTCATACGAAAGGGTATAGCCTTCCGGCAGGGCCACCTTGTTCGTCACTTCCTCTTTGAGGCGATCCACGGCGGATACGAGATCACTGACCGTTGGGTTGATCTGAACCACAAACCGTCGCCGCGAATTCTCGCGCAAGATATTGTTCGGGCCACTGGCCATTCGCAAATCGGCAACCGATCCCAGAGGCACCAACTTGTCATCGAGAGTATCGACATAGAAGTCCTCCAAGCGCTCCGGGTCTTCCCGCCATTCCTGGGGCAGCCGGACGACCAGGTCATAGACTCGAACCCCTTCATAGACTTCCGAGACTTTCTCGCCTGCCATCAAGCTGGCCATCTCTCCGGTCAATGTCCCCGGCGTGACCGCGTAGGCCGCCGCCCGTTCCGGATCCGGCTCGATGCGCAACTGGGAAACCGGTGCCTGCTGTTCGCCGCGGGCTTCCTCCAACCCGGGAATCCCTCGGGCAACTTCGACGATCTCCTCGCCGATCCGCCGTAGCTCATCCAGATCAGGCCCATACACCTTCACCGCCACCTTCGCGGAAACTCCGCTCAGCATGTGACCGATGCGGTCCGCCAAAGGCCCACTCATCGCGCTGAAAGTGCCCGGAATCCCCTTCATCGTGTCTCGAATGTCGGCCACGATCTCCGGGTGCGTACGGCCCGCCGACTCATCGAACTCGACATCGAATTCCACCGTCGAAACCGGCACCACGTGGTCGCCTCTCTCTGCCCGACCAGCTCGATAGCCCGCCGATTTCACTCCCGGAATCCGCAGCAGTCGCTCCTGCGCCACATCCGCCAACTCCGTCGTCATCTTCAGCGAAGTTCCCGGACTGAGAGTCGTCGCCACCAAGGCCGTTGGCTCGCGGAATGCTGGCAGGAAATTCCGCCCCATTTGCGCGTAGGCCGTCCAACTCATCCAGATCAGAGCGCCGGTGATCACCAGCACCAAGATCGGCTGCGACAATGCCAACTTCATCCAGCTCACCCGGAAACCCGTCTTGAGCCACCGCACCACGATGAAGTCCCGATGCTCACGACCCGCCTTCGGGTGAAGCAAAAACGAACTGAGCACCGGAATCACCGTCAACGACACCACGAAGGACGCCGCCATGCTGACAATCGTGGCGATCGCGATCGGGGTGAAAAGCCGTCCCTCCACTCCGCTCAGCGCCATCAATGGCAAGAACACCAGAATGATCAGCACCGTGGCATACAGGATCGATGACCGCACCTCCCCAGAAGCCCTCGCAATCACCTCCAGTTTCGGGAGGGGCTCAGCACGACCGGCATTCTCCCGCAACCTTCGATACACGTTTTCGACGTCCACAATCGCATCGTCGACCACCATCCCCACCGCCACTGCAAGGCCCCCGAGGGTCATCGAGTTCACACTCAGTCCGAGCAGATCGAAAACCAGAATCGTGATTCCTAGAGAGAGCGGAATGGCCGTAAGGGTGATCGCTGTGATCCGGAAATCCAACAGGAACAGGAACAGGATCACCGCCACCATGATCGAACCGTCACGCAGCGCTTCCTTCAGGTTGTCGATCGACAAATGAATGAACTCGGACTGACGATACAAGGGTTGGATCTCCACTCCCTCTGGCAGCGAGGCACGCAATTCGTCGAGGGCCGCTAACACCTCCTTGTCGAGATCGAGCGTATTGAATCCAGGAGATTTTCGCACACTGAGCACCACGCCGCGGCGGGACAGATTGCCTTCGTCGTCCGCCACGCCGCCGGCGACTCCAAAGCCGGCGTCACCGCGCATGGCCTCGACATCCCACGTCACCGTCGCCACATCGCGGAGGTGAATCGGTCGGTCCTGCCGATAGGCCACCACGGTTTCTCCGATGACATCCGGTGCAGTGGTCATCGCCAAATTGCGCACCATGATCTCCTCCGGCCGCTCCGTCAGGAAACCTCCGGTGGTGTTGCCGACCGCTTCCGCCGCCGCTTGCCGAATCTCCTCGTACGTCACTTGCTGGAGCAGCATCCGCTCGGGATCCGGTTGGATCTGCAGCTGCTTCACACCACCGCCCATGGCCAGGACTTCGGCGATGCCCTTGATCGATTGCAATCGCCGCGCCACCACCCAGTCGGCAGTCTCGCGGAGATCGCGCGGCGGAATGCGACCCGTCGTATCCCGCAGTCCCACCAGCATGATGTCACCCATCAGTGAAGTCACTGGGGTCATGTACGGCGTCACTCCTTCCGGCAGGGATTCCCCCACTCCCATCAGACGTTCCTGAACGAATTGCCGGGCCTGATAGATATCGGTGCCCCAATCGAATTCGACGAAAATCAGCGAAAGGCCGATGTCATTGGTCGAGCGGATCCGGTCCACTCCGGTCACTCCCATCAGGGAGTTTTCCAGGGGAATCGTGACCAGCGTCTCGACTTCCTCAGGAGCATAACCCTTGGCCTCAGTGAGCAGGGTAATGGTCGGCTTGGTGAGATCCGGCAGCACGTCGACCGGCATCTCTTGCGTCTTCTTGATGCCGAAGAACAACAGCACCACCGCGACCATCAGCACCAAGCCCCGTTGGGCCAGGGAAAAGCGAATGAGTGCGTTGAGCATCAGTTCTCCTTTCGCTTCGAATTCCACCACAATTGCCCGAACAGCAAGGTGAGCAGCGTCGACACCACCGCATAGCCGATCACCCATGCGGGCGCTCCGCCCGCCTTGTCGGCGTGACCTTCTTCATGATCGTGGTCTTCATGAGCCGCCTTTTGATCCGCGGTCATTTCCGAACCGTCCTCGTTGTGCTGGTGTCCGTGAGCGGCATCAAGGGCCTCTTTCAGCGACATCCCGCTGGAGCCTCCCACGAAACCCAGCGAATAGGATCCCCGCGTCACGACCTCATCCCCAGGGAACACACCCTGCTCGACCTCAACCCAACCCCCGCCCTTTTCGCCTAACACGACGGGAACCCGCTGATACGCATTCGGCAGATCAAAGTCCTTCACGAAGACGACCCGCGAAGCCGGATCTCCTTGGACGGCTTCTTCCGGGATCGCCAACACCCCCGGACGCGTGCTCACCACGATCTCGAACTCCGCACGCATGCCCGGCAACAAACGCCCATCGGCATTCGACACCTGAAACACGCCTTCGACCGATCCGGCATCCCGGTTCGCCTGCACCCCAAAGCGTCGAAGCTCTGCCTCGACCGGCTCTCCTCCCAGTGCCGGAAAGTGGATTCTCGCCCGAGTCCCAGGCGCGATCCCCGCTGCCAGTTGCTCGGGAATTTGCGCCACGACCCACATCTCCGAGCGGTCGGAAATATCCAGGAGATCCTTGTCCGGCTCGACCGGCTGGCCCTTCAGCACATGGGACTCCGTGATCAAGCCGTCGTGGGGTGCCCGCAGCTCGATCGTCGGCGGGGGATTTCCTGGCTGCCGGCTTTCCACCCGCGCCAGCACTTCGCCTTCGCGCACCGTATCGCCAAAGAAGGCATTCACCTCCACCGCACGACCGGGAATGCGTGAGGAAACCGACCACCGATTGCCGGGGATTTCCTCGACCCGACCCACGGCAAACACCGTACTTTCGAAATCGCGTTCTTCGACCACCAGCGTTTCGAGCCGCAGGTTTTTCACCGCTACCTCATCAAGAAGCAGCGTATCCGCAGCCTTGGCCGCAACACACAGACAAATAGTAAAATAGAAAAGTTTCATAAACAGGATTAGAAATCGCCCAGGGCGGTGCGGTAACGCACGCGGGCAAGGTGGAAGTTCTTGAGGGCATCCAGACGGGCGGCAGCGAGCTCGAGCCGCTGCTCGCGGGAACGCAGCACGGTGAGCAAATCTCCCTGCCCTTCCCGCCACGCCTGTTCCGCGAGTTCGGTTTGCTCAGCTGCCTGGGGCAGCAGCGCATCCCCCACCTCACCGGCGAGCTTCGCCCATTCGAGCATCTCATTGCGCGCGGCTTCCGCTTCGAGACGAATCGATTGATCCAGGGCCGTCACTTCACGTCGGCGCCGTTCAGCCCGCGCCTCAGCCGCTTCGATATTGCCCTCGTTGCGATCCCAAAACGGCAGCGGAATCGAAAAGCGGATGCCGACCATCGCTTCTTTTTCCGCCGCTTCCGGGGCATCTACCACCCGTTCTCCCGCAACGAAGAACCCTGCCTGAACATCCCCATATCGCTTCGTTCGCTCAATCGCGGCCTGCTGCTCGGCTTCCAAAACCGCCAAACGCGCCACTTCGAGCGCCGGTCGACCTGTCGGATCGGCGCCCTCCGGCAACTGGAGTGCCGGCAAAGCTCCCGAAACCGTCAAGGCCTCACCCGGCGCCAGACCCAACAGGGGCTTCAAGGTGCCGACCGCTCTCTGCTCTTCGGCGGCCAGGCGTCGGATCTCTGTGGAGAACCGCGCCGTCGCCAAGCGCGCCTGACCCGCATCCAGCACGGAACCTTCGCCTTTCTCTGCAATCTCCGCAGTGAAATCCGCCAGCTCCTGAGCCAGCTCCTCCTGTTTCCGCACCAGATCCTGGCGTCCCCGCAGGGCCAGCACCTCAACCACCGCCGTCCGGGCTTCCCCAATCAACGCGTTGGTCGCTTCCGCCACTTCCCGCTGCGCTGCCTGCACCTCGGTGGCCCCGAGGTCCCGCTCCAGGCGCAACCGGTGGGTCACCGGAAACCGTTGGCTCAGACCCAGCTCCAACCGCCGCTCGGAAAAGCGATCATTGTGCTCCATCTCCACCTCCAGCTCCGGGTTCTCGAGACGTCCCGCTTGGCGGGCATGTCCCAGCGCCTCATCGATCGCACAACTCGCCGCGGCGAGCTGCGGATTGTCGGCACGCACTCGCTGTGCCACCGAATCCAGGGTCACCACCACACCCGGGTTCGACCAGGCGGGAAGGACCAAACTTATCCATAAAATCGTTCTTAGTTTCACAAAATCGAAGACATCTTTCATCTCTCATCTCATCCGCGGCCCATACCTCGGGGCACACGGAAACAAAGACGGCTCCCGACAGGGGGAACCGTGACACGCAAATGGGCGCGTCAGATCAAAGGCGGCGCGTCTTCTTCAAATACCGGCGCATCCGGCAGGCGGTCGTCCGCCAATCCCACACCCAACCACTGCCCGCTCGGCGGGCTCAATCGCACCGCCGCCAGCATTTCGGCGGAAAGATTCAGCGGCGCACACCCACAGCCATGGTGGTGGTGGTGACCCGGGCAACTTGGCGTAGGAGACTCCGTCGGTCCCGAATCCGCCTCCGCAAGGTGGCACGAGCCATCATGCTCATGGGAATCCGAATCCACCGCAGCCGGCGGGGCCTCATGATCCCCACAGCTCAAGCAAGCCTTCGGGTGAAAATGCCCCATCTCCTGCAGCTCCGGCACGGCACGCACCGACAGCCCGGCGAGAACGCCGAGCACCAGCAGCCATGTCAGAAATCCGCGGAGCACGAACCCGCACTAAGGCTTGTTGAGACGCACCCGCAAGGAAAATCCCAATCGCCCCCTGTTGCGGAGCCGCTTGCAAAAGTTCGACAATCCCTCGTTTGCCTGCTAACTCGCGCGCCCCATGATCCAAGAAGCCGTCCAGGAAGTTCGTGTTTTCGCACCCGCCACCGTTGCCAACGTGGCCTGCGGATACGACGTGCTCGGGTTTGCCATCGACTCGCCCGGTGACGAAATTGTCGTCCGCCATTGCTCCAAACCCGGCCTGCACATCACCGCGATCACCGGCGACGAGGGCAAGCTTCCCAAGGCCGCCGAGAAAAACACCGCCGGCGTGGCCGCCCTCGATTTGCTCCGCCACCTGGGCATGACGGATCGCGGCATCGAAATGGAAATCCACAAGAAGATGCCCTTTGGATCCGGGCTCGGCTCTTCCGCCGCATCCGCCGTCGCCGGCGCCTACGCCGTCAATTGCCTGATCGGCCAGCCGCTCACCAAGAAGCAGATTCTCCCCTTCGCCATGGCGGGTGAAGCCTCCGCCGATGGCGCCTGGCACGCGGACAACGTCGCCCCTTGCCTGCTCGGCGGCATCGTTTTCATCCGCAGCAACGAGGAACTCGATATCGCGCAGATCGCTCCGCCGAAAGACCTCTGGGCTGCCGTCGTCCACCCCGACATCGAAGTTCTCACCAAAGTCGCCCGCGAAATCCTGCCCAAGGAAATCCCGCTCCTCAATGCGACCCAGCAAATCGGCAACCTCGGCGGACTCCTCTGCGGCTTGATCCAAGAAGACTACGGACTCATCTCCCGCTCCCTTCACGACGTCATTGCCGAGCCCCGTCGCCAAAAGCTCATCCCCGATTTCTACAAAGCCAAACACGCTGCCATCAACTCCGGCGCCCTTGGCTTCTCGATCTCCGGCGCCGGCCCCTCCGTGTTCGCCCTCTGCGAAGGTGAAGAAAGCGCCCATCGCGTCGCCAAGGCCATCGCTCGGGTCTTCGACGCCGTCCCCCTCGGCAACCAAGCCTACGTCTCCCGCATCAACCCCCACGGCGTGCACGTCGTGGAAGAGAAAGGATCGGCCCCCCGCGCCTGATCTTCGGACGAACCCATCTTCATGCACCACGGCCCGGAGGAGGTCCTTGCCACTCCACCCACACCTCTCAGGATCGTTCGCAAAAATGCTTTGAAATCCGCGCTCATCCGCCCGGACGATTCCGCGACCTCGATCCTTCGCCACGCATCCCGCTTCGGCATTCCCAATCGCCCATCGGCGCCTCTGCCATGCTCTACCACTCCACGAACAACCCCACCCACCGGGTCGACCTCAAGGAAGCCATCCTGCGCTCGCTGCCACCGGACAACGGGCTCTACATGCCCTGCTCATTGCCCACGCTGGGGGAGGACTTCTGGAAAATCTGGCGCGATCTCTCCTTTGAAGAAATCGGCTACGCCGTCGCCGACGCCTTCTTTGGCGAAGATGTCCCGGAAGAAGCCCTGACCGACATCGTCGATGGCACTCTGGAGTTCGACGCCCCGCTCATCACCTTGGCGCCCGGCGATCACATTCTGGAACTCTTCCATGGCCCCACTCTCGCCTTCAAAGATTTCGGCGCCCGCTTCATGGCGCGCCTCATGGCCTGGCTCACCCGCGATGACGACCGCTTGCTTACCGTGCTTGTCGCCACCTCCGGCGATACCGGTGGAGCCGTCGCTTCCGCCTTCCACCAAGTCGAAGGCACCCGCGTCATCATTCTCTATCCCAAGGGCAAAGTCTCCGGGCTCCAGGAAAAACAACTCACCACCCTGGGCGGAAACATCCAAGCCCTCGAGGTCGATGGCACCTTCGACGACTGCCAGCGCCTGGTGAAATCGGCATTCCTCGATCGCGAGCTCTCCGAGCGCCTCAACCTGACCTCCGCCAACTCGATCAACCTGAGCCGGCTGGTTCCTCAAAGCTTTTACTACATCCATAGTGCCCGCCAGCTCCCCGAGGGCGTGAAGCCCGTCTTCGTGGTGCCCAGCGGAAACTTCGGCAATCTCACCGCCGGGTTGCTCGCCCGCCAGCTCGGTCTGCCAGTGGAGCACTTCGTCGCCGCCACCAACATCAACGATGTCGTCCCGGCCTACCTGAAGACCGGGAACTACCAACCCCGCCCCAGCGCTGCCACCATCTCGAATGCCATGGACGTCGGCGCCCCTTCCAACTTCGCCCGCATGGAGGCCCTCTTCGGCAAATCCTGGGAGGCCATGCGCGGACTCATTTCCGGGCTTTCCTATTCCGACCAAGCAACCCGTGCGGCAGTGCGCGAAGTGAAATCGCTTCACGACTACGAAATCGACCCGCATGGCGCGGTCGGCTGGCTGGCCGCCCGCCAATGGCGCTCGCAACATCCCGGCACGGCCACCATCACTCTGGAGACCGCCCATCCGTCCAAGTTCCTCGACGTCATGGAACAGGAGCTCGGCCAGGGTGCCGTGGAAATCCCCGAACGCCTCGCCATCCTCGCCAACCGTGAAAAGGTCGCTACCCCCATTGCGGCCGATGAAGCCGACTTCAAAGCTTGGTTGAACCAACAGGCCTGACCCGGGGCGCAGCGGCCCTCTTATGCTACGGAGCCTTCCCCCCGAAAGGAAGGCTCGCCCCCGCGAAGACCGCCTGAGCAGACTGCCGCTGCTCGGCATCGGGCTGTCGTCCATGTTTTCCCGCTTCCTCCTGTTCCTTGCCTGCGCCCTCGTCGCGCGAGCCCACGTCGTCGAACAATTTCATGCCGAACTCCTCGATGGGGAAATCGAGCTCCTCTTCGACCTGGGCTATGCCGACCCAGCAACCCGCGATGATCCCTTCGAGCCCCAACCCACCCGGGATTGGTTGGTCCAGCGCACGCCCGCGGAACACGCCGAGCTGCAGAGGGAATCCCAAGTCTATCTCCGCCACTACCTCCGGTTGGACGAATCCTCAGAGTTTCGCTTTATCGATTTCGCGACCACTCCACCGGATTTTGAGCGCCTGCTCTCAAATGGCGCCTACTACCGCATCCGGATCCCCGTCCATGACCACCTCCGGATCCAGGCAGGCAATTTCCCCGACTTGGCCGTCCATTTTCCCGATGGGGGCTATCAGACGCTGAAAGCCGGGGACGAACTCGATCTTCAGGATGACTCCTCCGCCCTTCCGCCCGGGCTCCACGCTTTTCGAGAAGGGTTTGTTCACGTCTTGCCCGCGGGGCTCGATCACATCCTGTTCATCCTCGGCATCTTCCTTCTGGAGCGCCGTTGGCGCCCCCTCCTGTGGTCGTCCCTCGCCTTCACCTGCGCCCACACCATCACCTTGGGACTGGGAGCCGCGGGCATCATCGGCCCCTCACCCCGCTGGGTGGAACCGGTCATCGCCCTCAGCATCGCCGCCCTGGCCGTGGAAAACCTGATCTTTCGCCAATTTCGCCCCTGGCGATTGGCCGTGATCTTTGCCTTTGGCCTCGTTCATGGCATGGGTTTCGCCACCGTCTTGGCCGATGGCATTGGCCGGGGTGAAGGATTCCTCGGTCGCCTGCTCTGCGCCAATCTGGGTGTCGAAGCCGCCCAAGTCGTCGTCCTCGGGGCCGCTTGGACCGTCACGCTCGGTTGGGCCGCCACCCCCGCTTACAAGCCGTTCCGGATGACTGCCAATCTCGCGCTGACCACCGTCGCGCTCATCTGGTTCGTCCAGCGTCTGGGCTGAGCCTCAGGATTCTTCAAATTCGACATCCACACCTTTTCGGCTCCATGCCTTGGAGATGTCTTTCTCAAGCTCAGCCCAGGTACGACCGTCCAGCAGCTCGGCATACGCCAATTCGATGTCTCCCTGGGGCCCGATCTCCCGCAATTTCTTCAGATAAGCCTTCAGGCGTGCGGCATTGCCCTCACCATCGAGATGCACGAAGTAGGTCGTCAGCAAAGCCCCCCAGCCGTAGTTCTCGTTGGCGCTTGAGCCAGTAAAATCCGCGTAGTCCATTTCCATGAACTGACGAAGTCCCGGTACCGAGAACTCAGTGCCCATCGCACGCCCCCGGTTCGTCTTCCGGTCGTATCCGGTCATGTTTTCTTCCACCGTCTTGAGCGAGCTCCGCACGGTGAATCGGCCATTGCGATACGGCGTGTTCGCACAGTATTCGGCCAATCCTTCCGTGAACCAACCCCGCGACCCCTCACGGTAATAGACATCGGGAGTGAGCTGGTGGGTCAATTCATGAACCAGAGTTTTGTTACTCTTGTCCCGGTCGCGCATATAACCGCTCCCCACTTTGCGCACTCCCAAGCTCACCAGCGGCACCATCACCACATTCTCCCCGCCCATGAACACACCGGCACTGCTCGGCGGACCTCCCGCCTTCACATAATCTGAAAACTCCTCAAACAAAAGAATCTGGAATTTCCCATTCGTCTGCCGCCCACCCGAAATCGCAATCGGCAACGCACGAGTGAACTGGAGAGTCGATTCGAACATCTCGGCAAAATTGCTCACGACCGACTTCGACAAACGAACATCGCAAATGAACCGATAGTTCGACGACTCATACACCCAACGCTTCTTCTCGTCGTCTTCCTCCGCGACATTCACCTCCGGGTCTTCTTTGAAAACCACGGTGTCCGGCCAAGGTTCATCCCAATTCAGGATCACCTCCGAGGTCGAACCGCCCTTGCTGCCGGTGTCCTCATCATCGTCATCCAAAAACTGCTCGTCGTCGTCACCGCCCCCTTGGCGCGCATATTCGACATCCCGCGGGCTTAGGCGGCTGAACGGCACCGTGACGTTCTTGCCCCCTGGCAATCGCAACACCACTTCCTCATCGTCGCTGGAAACGTAATCCGCCTCGATCTCCCGACCTTGCACATCTGTCCAGACACGGGCGTCCACCTGACCCGTCCAAAGGGCCAGACCTACCACTCCAGGTAAGATTCGTTTCTTCATCTTGGGTTCCAGCAGACAAATCGATTCTTTACTTAAGAAACAGCAAAAAAATGCGGACAGGAAAAACACATCCCGCCCGCATTCCGAGCCAGCCCTTCGAATTCGAGAGCGATTATTTCACTTCGACCACATCATTGAAGCCTCGCAAAGTGACGGCCTGCCCCCCTTGAGCCGGCAGGATGATCTGCAGCCCGCGCTTCTTTCCCGGATTCGGCCACATCGATGCCGCGAACTGCTTCCAGCCCTGCGGCGCCGCCTCGTCCTCATAGAAGGCCCTCATGCCGGAGGCATTGCGATCATTCACCGGAGCTTTAGCAATCAGCGTCTCCTTCTGCGGCGCGCACGGGAAGGGCTTTTGCTCCAGCTCGATCTTCACCTCGAGACTCGATAGATTGATCACCTTGAAGGTTCCCGCCGGAAACCCTTTTGCGGAATCATCGACCAGATGGGCCGCCGCGGGTTCATCTCCATCAGCCGGGGAAAAAAATACGATCCCTCGAGCCAGCTTGGCGGGCAAATCCAGCTCTCCCAGCTTCTTCGTCTCGTCTCCGATGCTCTCGGCCGAGGCCTCGGTCGTGAAAATCACATGGTTCCCCTTCAGCTCCAGAAGTTGCGATTCGTGATTGAGGTAACGCTTCAATTTGACCGCCGTGCCCGAGCCTCCGGCCTCGTGCACATAGACTTCTCCCGACGATGGATATCCTTGGAAGACGGAAAGCGCGCGAATCTGGAAATCGCGTGCTTCGAGCAAACCGCCCCATCCTGACAACAAGGCAGTGGCGCAAAGAATCTGGGTTTTCATAGCAATCCCCAACCTCGTGCGCTCACTCCGGGGTGTCAATCTCCCCCTCCGTCGATCTACGACATCCCCGCTTCAAGACCCCGGAGGATCCGTGGGCCGACTCGGCGGCGCCGTGATCGGACGCGGCAAGCTTCCCGCCGGATCCCCCGCACGCTGCTGGTCCAAAATCGCCGAGGCAATCGCCGCCGCGAGCCGATCGCGGTATGTCGCATCCTGGCACAGCCGCGCCTCACCCGGATGGCTGAGATACCCGCACTCCACCAGCACACAGGGCACCTCGGGATTCCGGGTCAGCCGCAATCTCCGGCGAACCTGCCCGCGGTTCCCGCTCTCCCCGGGAACGACCCGCTCCAGATTCCGCTGCAACCGCGTCGCCAGCCCCCAACTGTCCACTCGCCACCAGTAAAGCTCCGGCCCGCGCATCGCCGACGCACCGCTGTTGTAATGAACGCTCACCAGAATCGCCCCGTCCCGCTGGCTCGCCCGACGGACCCGCTCATCGAGATCCACAAAGGTATCGTCCGACCGCATCAGCACCACTTTCACCTGCCCATCGAGCTTCGCTTTCACCCTCCTCACCGTATCGAGTGCCAAATCCTTCTCCCGCGCGCCGGTATGCCGGGAGACGGCTCCGGAATCCTTGCCTCCATGCCCCGCATCGAGAATCACCGTGGTGAATCCTTTCGGCCCCGGACGGTGGCCCCATTCATCGCGATTCCAACTCACCGTTCCCCCTCCGCCCGTCGGCGCACAGGACCCGAGAACCCAAGCCAAAACTCCCAACAGCAGCACACGAAGCATCACCCCCCCAAGCTGGCAGGCGGCCTGCTATTCGACGAGTGGATTTCTCGGCTGAAATCCAGTGACATTCCCCACCGTCGAACGGAGCCTTTCCACCATGGAACCTCAGGAAAAATTCATGCGCCGCGCCATCGAACTGGCCCGCCAAGGCATGCACTCCGGTGCCGGGGGGCCCTTCGGCGCTGTGATCGTGCGGGATGGCCAGATCGTCGGCGAAGGCTGGAATCAGGTGGTCGCCCTCCACGACCCCACCGCACACGGCGAAGTCACCGCCATCCGCGACGCCTGCTCCCGCCTGGGGGACTTCCGACTCACCGGCTGCGATCTCTACACCACCGGCCAACCGTGCCCGATGTGCCTCGGCGCCATCCACTGGGCACGCATCTCCCGAATCTACTACGGCTTTCGCATCGAAGACGCAGCCACCATCGGTTTCGATGATCGCGAGTTCTTCGAGGAATTCGCCCGCCCCGAAGCGGCACGCAAGATCCCCGCCGCGGACCTGATCCGCGCCGAAGCCCTGCAACTCATCGAAGAATACCGCCACCTCCCCCAACGCACCCCCTACTGAAACCCGCGCAAGCTCGCGGCCTCCGCGCCCCATTCGAGCGATTTTTCGCGGTGCTATCGGCCCCTCACCTGCCCTCCTCCGCCCTCCCACGCTCGAACCGACATCTCCCCCGCACCCGCACTTGGCACTTGAACGCGGGAACCACCCGCCACCACGCTCTGCCCATGGCAGACGCACTGGTCGGCATCATCATGGGCAGCACCTCCGACTGGCCCACCATGGAGCACGCAGCACGCACCCTAGAAGATTTCGGCATCCCCTGGGAGGCGGAAGTCGTCAGCGCGCACCGCACCCCGGACAAACTCTACCGCTATGCCACCGAAGCCCGCGGCCGGGGTCTGAAGTGCATCATCGCCGGAGCCGGAGGCGCCGCTCACCTGCCCGGCATGACCGCCGCCATCACCGACCTTCCCGTCCTCGGCGTGCCCGTCGAGTCCAAGGCCCTCAAAGGCATGGATTCCCTGCTCTCCATCGTCCAAATGCCGGGGGGCATTCCCACCGCCACCTTTGCCATCGGCAAAGCGGGAGCGATCAATGCCGCTCTGTTTGCCACCGCCATGCTCGCCGGCGAGAATCCGGAGTGGCTCGCCCAACTCCAGGACTTCCGCGCCCGCCAGAATGCCACGGTCAAAGCCGCCGCTTTGCCCCCTCTCGCCTGATTCCCCCCTTCCGCTCCATTCACCCACATCTCATGGACGCCTTTCCTCCCGGAACCCTCATCGGCATCATCGGTGGCGGACAGCTCGGCCGCATGTTCTGCATGGCCGCCCGCCGCATGGGCTACCGCACCCTCGTCTGGACCGGAGCCCTGGAAGCTCCCGCCATGGTCGTGGCCGATGAAGCCATCGACCTCCCTTTCGACGACCCCGCAGCCCTCGCGGATTTCACCCGCCGCGTCGCGGTCGCCACCGTCGAATTCGAAAACATCCCCCGCGCCACCCTCGAAGCCGTCGCCGGAGAAATTCCGCTTCACCCCTCGCCCGACGCGCTCGCCATCTGCCAGAATCGCGAACGCGAAAAAACCTTCCTCCGCTCCAACGGCATCCCCTGCGCCGAGTTCGCCGTCGTCAGCAATGCTACCGAACTCGCCGAGGCCCTCACCTGCATCGGCACTCCCGCAGTTCTCAAAACGGCCGATTTCGGATACGACGGCAAAGGTCAGCGCAAAATCGAAGCCGGGGATGATCCCGAGGAAATCTGGGGAGACTTCGATGGCGCACGCGCCGTTCTCGAAGCTTTTGTGCCATTCGAACGGGAGCTCTCCGTCATGGTCGCCTGCGATGGCCAAGGCCACTACGCCTGCTACGACCCGGCAGAGAACCGCCATCGCCACCACATTCTCGACGTCTCCATCGTTCCCGCTCGGGTAGCAGACGAAGTGAAAGAACAAGCCCAGGAAATCGCCCGGGGCGTCGCCGAAGCCCTCGGCTACCGCGGCATCCTCGGCGTCGAATTCTTCATGCTCCCGGACGGCTCACTGCGCGTCAACGAAATGGCACCCCGCCCGCACAACAGCGGCCACCACACCCTGGACGCCTGCGCCACTTCCCAATTCGAACAACAACTGCGTGCCGTTTGCGGATTGCCGCTGGGATCTCCCCGACTGCTTTCTCCCGTCGTCATGCTCAACCTTCTCGGCGACATGTGGCCCGAAGAAACCGTGGCTCCGGATTGGACCCCGCTGTTTGCCGATGGCGAAGCCTACCTCCACCTCTATGGCAAACACCATGCCCGGGGCCGCCGGAAAATGGGCCACGCCAACCTCATCGGCAGCGATATCGATGACTGCCTCAGCCGCGCCGAGGCCCTCAAAGGCGGCTGGCTGGGCAAAGCCTGATCGTCCACCCTCTCCATTTCGCACGGGAACCCCTGCGAACTCAGAGCGCGGAGCGCAAACCGGGCCGGACCTGGCCCTTCCGCCCCTCCCTCCATCAAAAAAAGCCGACCCTCACGGGACGGCTTTTTTGAAATCGCTTTCTCAACGAGGCTTCAGAACGGGATATCGTCCCCTTCGTCGTCGTAATCGCTGTCCGGTCCGGCCGAACCGCCCTGGGGCGGATTTGCATAGCCGCCTCCCGCAGGGCGCGCGCTTGGAGAAGGCGAACCGCCTCCACCATTCGGCACACCGCCGCCTCGGGCATCCGGCAAAAACTGGACCGTTTCTCCCACGACCTTCAGCTTGCTGCGCTTCTGGCCGCTTTGTTTGTCCTCCCACGTATCCAACTGCAGGCGGCCTTCCACGAAGACGCCGCGGCCCTTCGTCAGATACTTCTGGGAATTCTCCGCAGTGTTGCCCCACACCGTGACGTCCACGAAAGTCGTCTCGTCCGTCCAATTCCCGGCACCATCGGAAACCCGACGATTCACCGCGATGGAAAGATCAGCCACGGCGGTTCCCTTCGGCGTATAACGAAGCTCGGGATCGCGGGTCAAATTGCCCAATAGAAGGACTTTATTCAGATTCGCCATGACAGTCCGCAGCATGGGTGGCCCGTTGGCCACCCGTCAAGGAGTCGCTACCGAAGACCGATCCGCCTCAGCGGACCTGGTAGTGCTGCAACTCAACCTGGGGGTTGAGCTTCAGGCGGGTCTGAATCGCCGCCACCGCACTCGGCTCAGCGGAGAAGAAATAGTTCACGTAGTGACCGCTCTCCGCGTGCTTCTGCGGGTAGGCAAACGGGCGACGGCCGAGCGGCTTCACTTCATCAAGCTTGGCGCCTTCGGCTTCGATTTCCTTGCCAACGGTTTGGACCAACTCATCGAGGCTGCTGTCGATGCCCTTGGTGTTCAAAATGATCAGGCCTTCGTATTTCCGGCTCATGGTCGTGTATTCTAGGATCAGGGAGGTGGTGAATTCAGGCGATTCGCGGCGACCGCGAACCCTTGGGAACGCGCAAGCTGAACGCCCGCCACCGCGCTTGCAAGCGTGTTTTCAAGCACCTCCCGCTCGTCTTCGCTGAACTTTCCCAGCACATGTCCCACCAGCTCCCCGGGCCCCGCTCCCCCGATTCCCACCTTCAGGCGCGGAAATCCCTCCGTCCCGAAATGCTCGATCATCGAGCGAATTCCATTGTGCCCACCCGCACTGCCCTTCTCCCGCAGCCGCAGCCTCCCCAACGGCAGGGCCGCATCATCAAACACCACCAGCACCTCTTCCGGTGCCCAGTGATGAAAAGCCGCAATCTGCCGCACACTTCGGCCGCTCAGATTCATGAATGTCTGCGGCTTCACCAACAGACCGCCTCCCGGCAGCTTGGCCACATGAGCCTGCCACTTCGGCTTCGACTCAAAACTCACCCCCGCTTGTTCGGCGAGACGATCCAAAACCATGAATCCCACATTGTGGCGGGTGTTTTCATACTGCCGACCCGGATTGCCGAGCCCGACAATGAGCGGGTATGCTGACACGCGCGGCATTCCAAGCCACCGACGCCAACTGACAAGCGCGAAGTGACCCGCACCCTCCTCCTCGCCACCCCCTTTCCGCGCTCCCTCCCGGGGCACCCCCAGAAAAACAACGACCCGTTCCCCCATGAGGCGGAACGGGCCGAAAAATCCGTCGATCTCGAAACTCCGAGACCTTCGCGAGGCATCAGGCAGTGGCACCTTCTTCGCTGACAGCGCCAGCGGACTTGCCCACGTGGGCAATCACCACCTCACCCGCGTAAGCCGGGCTCACCCCATCAGGGAATTTCACATCTGCGATGTGGAGCGACTCGCCTTCGCCCAAGGCGCTCACATCGAACTCAAGCAGCTCGGGGAGGTGAGTGGCGGCGCAGTGAATATCGAGCGTGTGGAGCATTTGCTCCAGCAGACCGCCAGCCTTCACACCGGCAGGCTCGCCCACCAGGTGAACCGGAACGTGAGCGGTGATCTGGGTCTTCTCGTCAACCGAGAGGAAGTCCACGTGCAGCGGCTCGCCACTCAAGGGCTCGTGCTGGATCGTTTGCAAGAAAGCCAGGCGGGAGCCTTCGCCCGCCACTTCGAGGTTGATCAGCAGGTTCTCCGACTCGCTTTCACGAAGGAGTTCGCCAAAGGCCTTGGCGTCGACCTTGAGGTTGGTGGGAGTGGTGCCCTTGCCGTAAATCACGGAAGGCAACCAGCCCTCGCGACGCATTTGCTTGAGGAGACCGGAACCGGTCCGGGCGCGGAGCTCGGCCTTCAGAGAGTGCTTTTTAGCCATGACAGAAACAGAGGTTTGGTTGTTGGGATGCACCACCGGTTTCCAACCGGCGGGGCGCGCGAAATAGCGGTGCAAGCCCGAAATGTCAAAAATTTGTTGCAGCCCGGCCTTTTCCCCCATTTCCCCGGCTTCGATCCGCGGCCCTCCGGCTCTCCGCTTGCAGATCGATCCCCCCCCTGCGAAATCCCCAGTTCCCGCGTCCATTGCGCATCGTTTCAACCGCGGCGGATGAAGCTCGACTTGGCGCGCAAACTGCCTCTGATTCCCTTCATCTCCCTGACAATTCCGTCGCAGGGAGTTGCGGGTATTTCAGGTCCCAGAGTTTACCGTTGATCTGAAGAAAGATCCTTCAATGCTGCCCGCCCGATTTCTCCGAACCGAGACCTCTTCGATTCTTTCAGGATGCGCCCTTTCACTGCCCAATCCCTTCTTGTCGGTCTGGCCCTAAGTGGCCTCGCCACCCTCAAGGCCGCCACCCCGGTGGAACTCAGCTTTTCCAACCTGGAACAGTCCTACACCGGGTCGACCCTGCTTCCCGCCATCGCCAGCAATCCTTCCGGACTTCAGGTCGGCCTCACCATCACGCCGCGCAGCGGATCCCAACTGGTGTTCCGGACCGCCCCGGAAATGCTCCCCCTCCACTACACCAGCGCCAGCCTCGCCTCCCTCGGCGACAAAGCCATGGGAGACATCATCACCCTGGCTTCCGGAAACCGCAAACTTGAGTCCGTCGAAGCCGTCCTGGTCAACTGGTCGAAAGCCTCGAATTGGCCCACCTTCTCTCCCCAGACCTCGGAGGGATACTACCACCCAATTTCCATCATCGTTTACAACCGCAACAACGATGGCAGCCTCAGCTTGGCCGCCCAGCAAACTCGCAACGTCCTCGTCCCGTGGCGCCCGGAAACTCTCGACGACGGCTACCCTTACCCCTACGGCGGAAAGGCCTTCAAAGTCCGATTCAACTTTGATGGTGACATCACCCTTTCGAATAACCTCGCGGTGATGGTCGCCTACAACACCCAAAACAGCGGCTTCACCCCCACCGGCGTCGCCGGCCCCTACAACACCCTCAACGTCGCCCTGGCGCCCTCCGCCCCCACCACCGGCACGGATTTCAGCACCTCCACCATGCTTCGCTACACCACCAGTGTGGCCTCCACCACCGGCTACGGGACCCAAGCCCCCCTATTCACCGTCCGCACCTTCAATGGCTCCCCCGCCACCGGCAATCCAGTCAATGCCGGCGTCTACCGCATGGTCGCCAACGTCACCTCCGCAGGCTACGAAGGCACCGCCACCGCCGACTTCACCATCACCCCCCTCACCGCCAGCCTCACTCTCGGCGGCCTGAAACAGGTGGTCGACGGCAGCGCCAAGCCGATCACCGTCACCACCAACCCCACCGGAATTCCCTCCACGGTCCTCTACTCGGGTGTCACCACCGCCCCCTCGGCGAAGGGAAAATACCCGGTCGTCGTCGAAGCCTCCGGCAGCAACCGCTACGGCCGCAAGAGCGCCATGCTCAAACTCGGCGATGACTTCGCTTCCTGGATGGCACCCATCGCTACCACCCACGGCCTGGGCGGGGCGGAAACCGGCACCGCGGACGATCCCGATGCCGATGGCCTCCCCAACCTTCTCGAATTCGCCCTCGGCCTCGATCCCGTCACCGGCAATGGCGCGCCGGAAATCCAGGCTCCCGGGCCCTCCAGTGACACCACCTGGACCTTCGCTTACGATCGCGACCCCCTCGCCCTCCACACTCAGTATCAGGTGCTCACCTCCACCACCCTCAGCGGCGCATGGTCCGTCCTCACCGGCACCGAGACCACCACCGGCAGCACCGGAGCCCTCGATCACATCCAGTTTCGTTTCGCCCGCCCAGCGGATTCGGCGAGACGTTTCTATCGTCTTCAGGTAACGGAGTCGGCCAACCCGTGACCTGGCATTCGTGAGGGAAGAGAGCGATCATTACCAAGAGCCCCGATCATCCTTTGGCGTCTTTGCGGCCTTCGCCGCCCTCGCCTTCATCGGCACCCTGATTCCATCCGCCCCCTGGGGGATGCAGCTATCGCTCTTCACCGGAGCGATCGGACTGATGGCCTGCCTCTCCCCGGGACGGCGGCTTTCCGTCCGCTTCCTCATCCCCATCCTCCTCTGCGTCCTCGCGGCCTTCGCCTGCTTCCTGCCGGCCGCCTGGTTGCCCACTCCGGCATGGCGCACCCAGCTCGAAGCCGCCGGACTCGATACCGGCCCCCTCGGGGTCGTCCAATGGCAGCATTCCCTCGAGCAATACGCGCCCCTGCTCCTCGTGCTTTTCGCGGCCGTCTGGTTCGCCGGCCACCGGGTCGACGGCGGTCATCTCCGATTTCTCGCCCTCGGCGTGCCCATCGCCGTGGTCGTCTTCATCCTCCTCTACCTCATCCTCTCCCGCACCGGCCAGCTGCCCGAGAGCATCAGCCGCAAGTCCCATTTCGGCTTCTTCCCCAATCGCAACCACGCCTCCACCCTGCTCTCCATGGGCGCCCTCACCGCCTTGGGATCCGCCCTTCAGGCCCTGCGCGACAAGAAAACCGGACGTTGTCTTCTCTCGGTCAGCCTCGCGCTCTTCATCCTTTGGACCCAATTCAGCCACTCCGTCAGTCGCAGCGGCATTCTCCTTTCCGTGATCGGGCCCTGCCTATGGGCCGGCCTGCTCGGCTGGAAATACTTCGGTCGCAACGAACGTCGCGTCATCGGCCTCCTGCTCCTTCTCGCCATCGGCACCTTCGCCTTGACCGAATCCCGGGTGAAAAGCCGGCTCGATGCCACCGCCGAAAAAGTCGCCGAACTCTCCGAGAATTCGGAAAATGAAGAAAGCACCTCTTCGGCCCCCATCGACTTTCGGGTGCCGATCATGCAGGACACTTTCACCATGATCTCCGCCGCGCCCCTCACCGGAGTCGGCGCCGGTCAGTTTCGCTACGTCTTCCCCCAATTTCGTGAGAAATCCGTCTTGGGATGGTACCGCGTTGTCCTCCATCCGGAAAGCAACTGGCTGGAATGGGCGGCCGAATGCGGGGTACCAGCCACTCTCGGCATCGCGATCCTGCTTGGCATCGCCTACTTCCAGGCCGCCCGCCGGATCCGCCAAAATCGGGATCGCGCCTTGAGAGCCGCCTGCCTCGCCGCATCGGCACTCCTCCCCCTCCATGGTCTGGTCGATGTCCCCGCTCATGTTTTGGGCCTCTGCTTCGTCTCCATCTTGCTCTTCGCTCTTTCGCAAGCCCCCCGATCTCGAAAAGAAGCCCCCCTTCCCCGTTCGTGGGGGTTCCGCCCGGTAGGGGTGCTGCTGCTTCCTGCTTCCCTGGCACTCACCGGACTCCTTCCCGGTATCCCCAAACCGCTCACCGTCCGCGCACCTCTCGCCTATCGCCAAACCCTGCAGGACCTCGGCGTTCAAGGCTTCCCCCCGAAAACCTACTCCTCCATCAGCGCCCTGCTCGAGGAACGCCAAGCCTTGGCCAGCCGCAGCCAGTCCTATACTCAAGCTCTCCCTCTAGACCCTCGATGGCATCACCTTTACGCCCTTTGCTTGCTCTCTTTCGAGAACCAATGGGGCACGGCCGATCGACAGTTCTCCTACGAGCGACTCCTCTTCCCAACTATGATTCAGCCGGTTTTTCACCAAGCCGATGCCTGGATCCCCTACGATACCCATCGTAGCCTTACGCTTTGGTCCGAGGCGGTCGACCGAGCCCATGCCATCGACAGCAAATCCGTCGCAAGAAGCCCTCGCCTTGCGCGAACCCTCGCGATCTTTGCCATTCGCAAGCACCGTCTCAGGCACCCAGAGCTTCGGGCCGAAATTGATAGGCTCATTCAATTTCTACGTTGATTAACCTCATACCGATCTGGAAGGCGATCGGATCGAACGGCAGATGATTCAATTACGAAAATCGTCGCTTGCGCGTTTTCCTTTAAGCTCCAGAAAGAGCGCTTCAACCTCTCATATGAAACATATCATCCATTGATATTCATCAAGAAAAAAGCGCTTCAATGACAACCTCTATTGAGAGGCTTTTATTCAGCAATCCCGTTCAATCTTATTCTTTCTGAAATCAATTCTTCGAGCTTTCTATACCCTGAAACTGAAGGATGAATTTCATCCCGATAGCATGATTCATTCCATCCATCGATTCCCGCCAACTCAAACACCTTTGCGTTATTCGGAAGAAACCTCTTTGAAACTGAAACAAACTTTTCGTAATTACTTCTTTCACCCAGTTCGCTTCTATTTGGATAAAACACCACCAGCGTAGGCTTGTCAATCTTCTCAATTCTACGCCCCCACCGCTCGGCGACCTCAGGCAAAATCGGCTTATCCGATGTCAGCTGCTTCAAAGGAGACTTCTTCTTTGGGAAAATCCGAGGATAAACATATCTCTTGTATGCATACCAACTCCTCCACATCGGCATACTTCGCGGATGTGTAAGCTCCGATTCCCATTGAGTTGCCGTGTATAAATCGCCAGAATTAACGATCCAAATGAGTGCATCCACTTCACCCAGAATATCGGGGTTTCGGTCCATCCATATCTGAGGATTCTCCACGCTCCAACTACCCGCACTGATTGGCCAGATCTTCCAAGAAGGGAAGTCGCCTTGAAGCAAATCGCCAAGCTTTTCACTCTGGTCAATTGGGTTCCCCCCCCACACGATCGAATCACCCACCAATAAGAGATCTTTCTCTCCATTCGGAAACCATTCCTGAGAGCAACTCATGTTTCGAGAATTTACATGCCATTCAGCTTTATTCGAAAACTTTCCATCTTGGTCACCTTTTGGGATATAACCGATTTCTTTATCAGTGTCATAAATGACCGTGCTGGTAATCCCGCTTGCGCGCACAGCAACCTCAACAAGAAAAGCACCGCCAATTCCAAGAACACATGAAACGAATGCTGCAACTTTGATTCCTCTCCAATTTTTCACAGAGTATATTCCCTTCTATAGTATTCCTTATGACCGAAACTTTGAAAATTCATTTCGTTGGGCATATTTTTATATCATCAACCCTGCTTAATCTACAAAAACCTCAACCACTTAGGGCTATTTGAATTGTAATTCTGCCCGCGACCACTTAAACATTAGCAAGCACGTAGACCTTCCTCAAGAACGCTGAAGCGCGAGGCTAACATCATTCTTCGAGTATATAGACATACCTTTTCAATCTCAGATCGTCAAAAGCAGGACCGTCAGTCAATCAGTAAGCCGTCTTCGGCGGGCGAATCACGCTGACGAAAGTCCAGAACACGATCGCCACATCCATCGCCAAATCCCAGTGGGCCACATAGAAGGCATCCAAACGGGCCCGGTGACGCAAATCGAGCGGCCGATTCACCTCACCACGGAAGCCCTTGGCTTGGGCCAACCCGGTCACACCCGGCTTCACATAGCGGCGCACGCCGTAACGCTCGAAAATCTCGCGGAACTCATAGTCGTGAGCTTCCATGTGAGGCCGGGGGCCCACCACGCTCATGTCTCCGAACAACACGTTCAGGAATTGAGGAATCTCGTCGATGCTCAGCTTGCGCAGCAGATTGCCTCCCGGGAACACCCGCGAGTCGCCCTTGGAGACCTGACGACTCTCCTGATCATTCGCCACATGCAACGTGCGGAACTTGATCACCCGGAACTTGGTTCCGTTGATGCCCACTCGCTCCTGCATGAAAAACAAAGGACCCCGTGACCATTTCCAGTGGATCAGCTTCACCATCGCACACAGCGGAGGCAAAACGAACACCACCACCGGAAGACTCACCGCGATATCGAACAGGCGCTTCAGGAATTGATTGAGGGTGTTCTGAAGCGGCTCGGTGGGGGGCGTCAGTACGTCCAACGAACCGATCCGCTGCAGGTCGAAGCGGCGGCCATAGCGACGGGTGATCTCCAGGGGCATCCAGCAGCGATAACCCAACTTGTCACCCTGACGCATCATCCGGGCCACCAAATCGTAGGGCATGTGCCGCGGTGGCATCACCACCAAATCGACATCGGTCTCCGCGGCCAAGCGCACGCAGGCATCCGGGTCGGATTCGTGATCCTCCATCGCATGAATCCCTCTGATGTCCAACAGGGAAGAAAGAGATCCAATTTCTTTACCGACCGAATCGCACCACTCCCGCGGCCCCAGGATCATGGCCCGCAACTTCCAGTTCTTCAGGCGCTTGCTCCCCACCTCCGCAAGGAAGTTGAGCATCCGATAGTTCGTCAGATAGAGGAAACCGAACAGCACCACCCCGAACACGGCGAAGAAACCCCGCGAAATCGTGTCATCCCGGGAGAACAGTGCCAGCGACACCATCGCCCCCACCGACCAAAGCAACTGGCGGCGGGAAACTGCACCGGCGTTGCGGCGCATCTTCCCCGGACCCGGACGCAGATAGCCCGGTCGGGAAACGGCTTCAAAGACCAAGGCCACCACCACCACCAGACCGTACTTGGCATAGTCGTGGATGGGCACGTTTTGACCATAAGCGAGTGCCAGGAGCACCCAACTTGAGATCGTAAATAGCACCATAGCACCTAGAACCTGAAAGGTCACTAGAAGCTGAAACAAGCCTCGTTCTCGGGAATCGATCATGGCCGCGCAAGGGTAAGAAGTTTTGGGGACGGAAGGACGGAAGGGTTGGGATGGGCAGTTTGGGACAGCAGAAAGGTGACCAGTAGCCCGGTTTTTCGAGTCACCTTGAATGAATTCTTTCGAATTTCAGGAGGCGTCAAATATCAATGACGCTCATTTCAAACAAGAAATCTTTCACGTAGGACGAGCGCTTTCAGGGCCTCATGAGAATCAGGAAGCCGCCGTTGGCACGCTCCCGCCACGCACCTTCTCCTTGGAAACCAACAAGGGAAAATGCCAGAACGCTTTGATATAGCGAGGAATGCACGTCTTCGGGTCTTTGAACGCCCGAAACGCCCAGCCGAGATACAGCCGATCCGCCCATTTCGGGATCGCCACTTGGCCCCCCGTGAAGAACGCAATCGCCGCTCCCGTGCACAAAATCGCCGGCCCTCGCTCACGGTGAGCCAGTTCCTCAGGAGACCAATCGATTTGACGCAGGTGATAAGCCAATTTTTCTTGGCGCCCCCCGGCGAGACAAATGATGATCCAGTCTGGTCGAAACTGCCGGACCTGACGAATCAATTCCTCATCATGGAACTGCTCATCCGACTGATAGTAGGGAGCCAAATAGTAATGTTGATTGCCGGGTGAAAAGCCGCGCTGATTGAGCAAATGTCGGGTCCGCGCCCGCTCCCGGTCCGTCGGCATCACCCACAGAATCTTTCGCTGGCGCATCGGCACGACCCAGTCTTCCTCTGCCGCCACCGACTTCTCCATGATCTGCAACCCGGAGATCCGCCGCACCATGATTCCCATGGCTCTCAAAATCAGCGCGCTGTAACCGCCGTCCACCACCGACCAGTCGCCACTGCGATAGGCCTTCATCAGAAAGGCGTCATCCCCTGCCTGCCCAAGGGAAGGGGCGGACGGAACCGTCAGCACGCCGCCACGTTGATCCATCTCCACCAACAATTTTTCACAGCTTCCATTCCAGAAGCGGATGCCAAAGGCGAAAATCGAAGGACCATCTTCGGAGGCGGAGTCGATCATAAGAGCAGGGACGAAGTTCAGTGGGCCGCGAGTCGGGGTTCGCGATGCATTCCGCGCTTGCCATGGAGGAACCCCTAACTTCGATCAAGGAGAAAGCCGTGGCAAAGATGCGAGAACCCCCATCAGCAATCGCCAAGCCAGATTCAGCGCTCCCCATCACGGATGGACGCCCCCACTCCGGGAACTCACGCATATCGCTCTACGTAGACGAGTTCCTCTCGGCAATTCTTCCAAACTTTTCTTCGGCCCAACCGGGGCTCCCCGGATTTTCGGGCTCAAGGACCGGAAAAAAGACCGCTATTCTTGGGAAACCACCGCCCCATCCACAGCCTGGGACGCCGACGACAGCCCACGCTTTCGCCACCCTTTCCGGATTCGACCCGCCACCCAAGCCAGCGCAAGTCCGACCCCGGCCCCACAGGTGCCATACACCACGTCCACCGGATCGCAGTGGCGCTTGGGCAGAAACAGCTGCCCGAACTCGGCGAGCATCACCAACTCCCGAAGCACCAGCAGAGCGATCAGCCAGGCTTTCCAGCCCTTCTTCCCCGCCACCAAAAAGGCCCCTACGGCCACCCCCACAAAAACCAAGGGAACGGCCGTCCGCAATTGATCATGCCGATCCGCCCAGGCCCCAAGCCCTGAAAGCCAGCGAATCCGATTCAACGCGGGATCCGGAATCCAACTGAAAAAGAACAGGACCAGAATGAAAGCTACTCCGACACTCCATGCCAACACCTTCCAGAATCGAGCTCCGCCTTCACCGTGCACCGAACTACAAATCTTCGAGAAATCCATCCAAGTCAGCACCTACCGCAGACGAAATGCCAGAATCCCAAAAAACGCGCCTGCCATAGATATTTCAAATAGCATTAAAACTCTGAAATTGAAAGACGGATCGACACTCAAATAATTCTCTTTGCAAAAGAACGCAATATCACGAATCCGAAGGCTTCCGCTTAGCATGCGAAAGCTCCCTCTGCCTTAGCGTAATAAAGTACTCGTATATGGACTGCAGCGTAGCATAGGTAACCCCGGCCCTCCCATCAAGAAATGCACGGCGAACAAACATCATATAGAACCACTTCATGAATGGACGTCCAGGAATTCGATAAAATAGCTCCTTTTGATGAAATCGACGCTCCGTAAAATCCCTCTCAAAAAAGGCCTTCCACAAAGAAAACCTAGCTCCATTTATACGATTTTCATGAATCGTTTGAGCCTCCAAGTTTGAATATTTTATATGTCTCTCGAGCCAGAAACCAATACCCTTACTAAAGGGGTAGTGATCTAAATATCCTTCAATTTCACCAATTTCTCCATCAACGACAGATACCGGATTCACCAATCGCTCGTATCGCATCCGCTCAGGGCGAAAAAGCCTCAAATAAAATGGAGAAATCTGTGCATGTTTCAACCACGTCCCATCAAGATAAAAGTCACGACGTCGCAATCGAAATGCTGCCTCAACTCGATCGTTCTTTGCGCCATTCAACACAGCGTCACGCAACCCTCTAGAAACACGTTCATCAGCATCAATATACAATACCCAAGGATACTTAAAATCGATGTTCGCTAGACCCCAATTTTGGTGAGCTGACCAATTATCAAATACTCTCTGAGTGATTTTGGCTCCGAAAGACTCGGCAATCTCTACTGTACGATCCGTACTGAATGAATCAAAGAGATGGATGTCATCTGACCAACCAACAGACTCAAGGCATCCTGGCAGATCATTCTCTTCATTCTTCGTCAATATTAAGATGGAAACTGACATTATTCTAAATAGGCTTACTCAAATAAACTTCCGCTCCTTAACAAACTTACACGGATTACCCGCAAACACCTTCCAACTATCAAGCGACTTTACCACCACTGCTCGCGCACCCACAACAACACCATCATCGATCATAACTCCAGGCCCCACGAAGGCATCCGCCGCCACCCAGACCCGTGAGCCGATCGAAATTGGATTCAGTGTCAGCGGATGAGATGGCGAAGTGTAATCATGACTTGAGGCACACAGATAAACCTTCTGAGATATTGTAGAGTTCGCCCCAATGACAATCTTCCCTTGGTTATAACAGTCGACTTCAGGGCCGATGCACGAAAATGGCCCAACCTCAAGATTCCAAGGAGCCCAAATCTTGACATTGCTATGAATTGTTGCTGACCAACTGACCTTAGCCCCAAATAGACGAAGAATAAGGACACGCCACTTCCGAAATAATCGAATTGCGAATGGTCTATAGAATAACACAAAAGCAATTCCCCAGATCACTCTGGCGACCTGTATCCTTAATGGAAATCGATGACGAACATCCGTAGTCCTCGGTAATTGATGTTCTCTTTCTTGAGTATTCATATGCTTTCAGCGTCGATTCGGAAAGAACTTGAGAGTCAAATATGCTGCCTTCTTCCGAAGAATTCTTGGTAGCGAACTCAAAATTTCTAGAAACCTCAATACACGCAAGTGAAATCCTAAGCGCCTTTCGTAAATGGAAAAGTCATCGTCATCTACTGCATCGGAAAATGCCTCTCTGGATACCACTGAAATACTCGCCCTTCTCCGATAGATTTCACGCCTGAGTCCTGGGACCCTATACTCACCAGGCAAGACCCGCTTTTCAGGTCTCCAGATTCCCTTTTTATCTGCTTCCTCAAGCCGAATCGATAGACCCTCTCGACGTTGCCTAAATCCACCTGCTTGTGCGTCTATCGCCTCCTTCTCTGAGAGCTCTGACAAGCTAACTCTACCCTCAGCTTTCGCATCCAGTATGACACCCAAGATATCAGCATTGCGAACTACAAGCATGTTGTTGCCATCAGGATCCATTTCAAACCGAGGAAGCCAAGCATCGCCAATGGTAATATCGGCAGTTTCCCCAACCACATCATCACAAAAATTACAGGCATTTAGCATTAATGCGCCTTGATTGAACTTCCCACCAACCACCTTTGCAGAGTCCTTAACTATCTCGCGCTCCTGGGAATAGGCCGTAAAAACATACGCGCGGGCAGGGATCCCCTCGCCCTTAGTTCGGTACTTTATACCAACCAAATTTTTGGGAGAAATACCGCATCCCCATCCAAGTGATAGAGACCAATTCGAACTCTTTAGGTGCCCACATACCAATGATGCAGTATATGCAATTGCATTCCTCATATCATGATCGTAGACTTGAATCCTCCGTATAGCTTTTACAAAGCAAGGAAGACCAACAAAAAGATATCTCTTCCCCTGATTCGCCTTCACCAACTTGAGCACCTCAGAAAACTCGATTACATGATACTTAGTTCTTGAAGCAGCACGAGCCTCGTCTTGATTGAGACTAATAGTATAACCATAAAATGGACCTTCCTGGTTCGCCCTCTCCCGGGAACCAACATGGATCACACCGTCGATCAACCCTTTCCTCATAAGTTCAACACCAATCCAGGTGCCAAAACCACCCGATGTACCAGCATCTCTAAAGTTTGACTCCACAACATGACCTCCATAAAGGCCAATGTAAGCTCCAATTTTATCACTGCGATGTTGGGATTGATCAAGAAATCGCTCGGATAGCCTATCCTCGTTCAACTCTTCGTTCAAGAACGGACAAACTTTACTGGGAACGTCTGAGGCTAACTCTTCATATTTTGATAGATCTGGTAAGAATTCACCGTATTTGTTGAGCTTCATTTCAAAGCCACCAGCATAGGCGCATCCCCCACACCCGACACAATATCCACCTTTGACAACATCAATGATTGTTTTTTTGCGTCTTTCCATATCTTAAAAATTTTAACTTTACGTACTCTATGCGCGAACTCACGCAAATATGAATTCAAGCTTGATGCCTCCCCAGCTTAAAAAATATCGACATCCGAGCCGACCCTAAAGGGAACTATTTGAGCACCCAGGAACATCACCTTCACCAGAGAACTTCAGAGTTGTCATCGGACTCAACATAGGAATCATTTTAAAGATTCGCAAAAATGCGATCGTACTCAATCGTCAAAATAATTTGCACCCCAACTAATGAGTGAATCATACTCGCCAATGGATTATATTTAGTAATACTATGAAAACCAATTTCACTGTTCACGAGAGGATTTAATTATTAGGACTTAATAGAGCCAATATCGCAATCTCCATCCTCTCATTTTTTAGCTGAAAGATTGATCTCACGACGGAGATAGTCGATTGAGGAATCTCTCCAATCTGCCAATTTCACACCAACCGCATCCCAATCAATCTCTTTGCTCAAAAGATGCATTGCGGACTCCGGATCTCCGGCCGGAAGGAATCGGTCGTACAAGCCCAATCTTTCAAGCAATGAAATCATTCGATCATTCAATCCAACCTTCTTGCCCGGCAACCCCACTACAATAAATGGCTTACGTAGGAGAACACTAAACATTGTCCCGTGGAATGAATTAGTTACAACAAACTTCGATCTACTGATCAACGAAAGCCACCCGGCAGGTCCGGGGTACCTTGTCTCACCGATAGCACTCCACCGACTGAAGGGGTTAGCTGGTGCAATCAACTTCGTGTCCAGAAGATTTGCTACGCTCATAGCCACCTCCCTTACGCCCTGATCACTACGAAGAGCATAACAAAAGACGTGCCCATTCTCACCTTCATTCTCCACTGAGCCAATTAGTGAATCGTAGCTCTGTAATAAGCAAGTTGGATCGCATACCCAGTCAGCAACACGCCCTGTAAGCTGCGTTACTAAACCAACACCGTTCTTCTCACGTACAGCAATAGAGTCCAACTTCGCCATAAGCTGAGTCGCACCGGATTCTCGAAGTGAATCTATAGTGGCGGATCCAAAGCTAGCCGCGAACGATATCCTACGTACCGGTTCGACACCGAAGTCCAAAAAATAGGCTGGATCCAATCCCTCTTGAACAGAAGGGCTCCAAATCTGGTCACTCCCACAGATCAAAAGATCAAAGTGCTCGCTGATTTGCCTAAGATCTTCTAATGAATCATATCTAGGACCATTCAATCCAAGCCACTTAGTCCTAAAAGTCGAAAATTCTTCCTTCTGTGTGGTGTTCCCATATCTCTCAGACCTGATTGCATTAAACTTCAAATATGCAACTTTCAAATTTGCGATCCATGTCTTTTTTGAGAACCCAATTCTAAATCGACCTCCTTTCTCTACATGCGCAGGCGAATAGTTTACAAAGCGAGCATCATGCCCTTCCTCTAACAAGAATGCACGAAGCGCATAGGCCTGAAGTGCGGCCCCAAAATTATCACTGAAGTGAAACGTAACAATACCAATTTTCATGATTTACTAAATGGGGATGAGGGCGCCACATAGTGCCCGCCACCTTTTACCGTGCCTTCTTCGATTACTCTGTTATGTAAAGAGCACTCATCACTCGTATGAAATCGATCTTTAATATACTTTGCCGGCGTTCCGCCAACAATAACACCGGGAGGAACAGGCTTTGTAACAACTGAACCAGCCGCCACAATAGATCCTGCACCAATACTACAGCCGGCCAGAACAATCGACCCACAGCCAATCCAAGCATCCCTTTCGACGATCGTCTCCCTCACCGAATCCGGTCGGCCAGAAAAAATCGTAGGGCACCCCACATTTGTGAATACGTGATCATCACCGACGAATGAAACTCGAGGTCCTACCATTGCATATGCCTCAAGTTTTACGTTCGGGCCGACAATACTCTCAGGACCAAGGTAGCTAAAGCTTTCCATTACCAAAGACCGGTGAATCGACTGCTTCCCCTTAGCAATATAGGCACTGTCAGAAATATGCCTCAAATGGAATCTCCAACAGCGAAGGCGCATCAATAGCCATTTAAGAGTTGGTTTGCTCATGCTTTTAGCCCATTAAGTTCATCGATCGAAATGTCGTCCCGAATGCTCTCGTCTTCATCGACATTCGATATTGCCTCCATAATCTTCTTCACTTGATGACTCGCATTATAGAATGTTTCTATAATTGAAATACACGCTCTCGCCTGAAAATTGACTTCCTCTTCGCTTCGACTGACCACACGTCTAATGGCATCAGCCAATGATGAAACGGAGTCTTTCTCAAAGAGTTCACCCGTCACGCCTGGAATCACGACTTCTGCCTCTGGCATCTGAGTGTCCCGATCGCTATGACTCACCACGGGGGTACCGTAGGCCATTGCATGCATCGCTGTCAGCCCAACATTCCCAGGTGATATAACCGCGTCACAACCAATAAAATAACGGGAAAGCTCGGGCTCGGAATAACATGCCCCCAAAAACCTGCAGGGAACTCCAAGCTCCTTTGAAAGAAGCTCAAGTTGAGATTTCTCCGGTCCATCACCGACAAAGACAACCCCAATTGCAAAATCTTGCGAAAGTTTGGACACAGCATGAATAACTTGGTCAAACTTCTTGACTGGAGTCATCCGGGCCGAACAAAGAAGTACTTTCCCATCCCGATCTCCAAATTCAAATAACTGTCTCAACTCGGTTCGGCATTCCAGCCTCGACGCATTCTCCCTTAACTGCCTTTGCAATGAATATTGTAGGCTGTTGTAAATAACATGCACTCTCCCAGGTTCAAAGCCGTTTTCAACTGCTATTCTCCTTGCTCTCCTTCCATAAACAAATACCCGATGGGGAATCTTAAAATACATCCTTCGCAACTGCTTTTTCGTAAATGACTCATTTTCACGGAGCCAACCATGCGCCCAGAAATAAACCTTAGTTCCGGTAACACGGAGAAGAAACCCATAAACCCACGTAGAAACACAATTCATATCCCCGAGGAATATTGCATGCCCTCCACGTCCCCAGGGAATCAAGCGGCCCAATCCCTTTAAACAGTATTTCGCCCCAAAGACACGCCGGATCGCCACAGCATTAAAATCCCCATCCGGTATCAAAGGACGAATTCCATATCCCAACGGTTCAGCATCATCCGATGCGACAAAACGCACGTTATCCCACGCTTTCGCAAGCTCCTCAATTACGGCTGCTCGGTAGTGAGGGAAGAAATGATATATCAGACAAATCCTTATTTTTTCGATTTTTTGGTCCATGGTATCGTCTGATTTCCCTTTCATCCAACACCTACGACAGCACCCAACTGTTTCGTCATGTCAGTAGGACCTTGACTCCT
Organism: Haloferula luteola; assembly: GCF_014201715.1. GTDB lineage: Bacteria > Verrucomicrobiota > Verrucomicrobiia > Verrucomicrobiales > Akkermansiaceae > Haloferula > Haloferula luteola. Next base: position 87,617 of record NZ_JACHFD010000004.1, on the reverse strand, counting down.
AAGCTTTTTATATAGGAAAAATCTTCGTAGCGGGACAGGAGAGCGATCTACGTCGCCCTTTATAATTTGCCTCATAGCATCCACGGCGCCCTTGATGCTCATCCTAAGGCGACCTGACTTCATCTCGAAAAGACTGGTGCTTATAAACTGAACAAACATGACCGGAATCACGATCAATGTCGGAGTCAATCGATAGGCAATTATCAGCTGATTCCGCATTCGATAATATGAAATCATGTCGTAATTTCTTACCGGTGAATGATAATGGAGAATAGGCCTCTTACAACTTGCCATTCTAACGAAATACCCACGAGAGTACAGTCGAATCGAATAATCCGTCTCCTCTTCTTGCCTTACCAAACCCTTATAATATCCACCAAGACTTAGAAACACGTCCTTCCTTAGGGCGTGAGCACATCCTCGAAACTGTGAACATAGTACTAGTCGATCCTGGTCACCTCTTCCCGCTTGGGTGACTTTGTCTGGATTGATCAGAACATCAGTACAAGGTATTGTCACAGCAGCTACCAAATTTGGTTCAAAATAGGGGATAATTTCTTCGATGGTATCAGTATCGTCAAAAATGCAATCGTCATCAACTGACACAAGAATATCACCTATCGCCAAACTTGCACATTTTGTTCTCGCATTGATAAGGCCAAGAGATGTCTCTCCACGATATAGGGATACTTTAGGAAACTTCGTGCTGACAAGCTCATAAGTACCGTCTGAAGAGCCATCATCGTAGACGAGGATTTCATCCACACCTTTTAGATCAACGCACGATTCGAGACAACGCTCCAATTCCGCCTTACGGTCTTTAGTTGTAATAACAATGCTAACGGTCATTTTTCACAAGGCGGTTTTTATTTCGAAAGTATGCAAGAGAGTAACAAAATAGCAGGAAGTGACTGAGGGACGCCAAACGAGGCTCAGTAACCATATAATGTCCAATAGTTAGCCCGAAAATTGCGCCCACCATTAGAATCCCTCGCAAAATATATCTTGTTTCCTGATTCCGTCCAAAACTGAACCAGAATATTACGCTTAAGGAAATATAGAATACGAGCGCAAACCAACCGTTTAAATATAAAATATCAAAGTATTCGCTATGAGCATGGGTGAAGCCAGCTGGGTTTATTTTCGCGAACGGCCGAATTCCATTTCCAATCAAAAAGGAGCCTACGTTCGAAAATGAATGCTCAATTGCAATACGCTGAATAACTGTGCGTGCATTTAGGCTGTTATCAGACTCAATCTGGGTAAATCTGTTTTGTGATAGATGAGAGAGCACGAAATATCCAGATATCGCTAATACCGCTAGGATTGCAATTGCACCAATGCTAATCGTTTTACGCTCCCACGAATACTGAAAGAACAACACGCACAGCACAAAAGCACCGACGATCACACCAGTTCGAGTGCCCGAAAAAATAATGTTAAGCATTGAAGCTAGCGCCGTTATTACGTAAACTATCTTGATCCATTTCGGATCAGGTGAAACTTTCAAGATAACAAGCTTGCAAAATACGAAGACAATAAAGATGCATCCATAAAGACCAATTGCGCCTCGATTATATGCCAAGAATCCTCTGACCAGTTTATAACTTTCAAACGCTGATCCTTTTACATCATCATCCTTTTCTTCGATGTAGGAGGGAAGGGAATATATCCCTAGATAGTTTAGAAGACCCATTAAAGAAATAAAGGCCCAAAAGATGCAACCAACCTTGATTATATGAATTGGATTGATGTCACGATAATTTCTTGCCGCAATATAAATGAAACCAAATGCGGCGGCCTTACGATATAAATATAGGTAATGTCTCGAATCATCAGCATTTTGAACAATCAATGAAGCTCCAACGCTTGTGAATGGGATTACAATAAGTAGCAAGAAGGCAATTTGCGATACTCGATCGTTAAAGATGTTTGCAGGAAATCTTCGGTAAAAGACAATAAATAGAAGAAACGGAACTAAATCTGAGATGAACACAGGAAAGTGGAATCCTACAACCTCTGATAGAGGCATTGGAAACATCATCAGAACGGCGACAATACCCTCTCGCACACTAACCTGGCATTTTCTGCCGATCAGCACACTTAAGATCGCACAAAGGATAAGAAGAGGGATAACAAACATTACCTTACGATTGGGTGATCACCTCCATTACCCTGGCCGTGTTTTCCTGGAACATATCGAGAGCTCGACTATTTTGAATTTTCCCAGCCAACTTCGCCATTTTGGGGATTTCATGGTGCTCAAAAATGGTCACTCCAAGATCTCCTAGAATTGATGTCCGAGTATCATTCGTCCCAAAGTAGAACACCTTCTTACCGAAGCTGAAACTCGGAAGAGCTCCATGTAGTCGTCCAGTGACGACAAACTCCGCATTCTTAAAATATGAAAGATAGAGCTGAACATCATCGTTGAACTCGATGAGTGGCAGTTTCCATCCTGCAGCTCGGGCCCTTTCATAATCACGACGCTCGTGTACGATTCCTACGACGTTGTGACCCATCTTCTTTAGCTGATTTCCATACCAAACCTGTCGGTAAAACTTGTCCCGCCCGAAGGAAAAGAGAACATACCCATTTGAGTTCTCCTCTTTAAAGTCCGAAATGAAAAGTGTTGGGCAACCGGTATAGGTGCACGAAATTCCCTTTTGCTTTAGAAAGCGGTAGGTGAACGAGTCTCTGCATCCCACGATTCCTGAGAGTTTATCAACAATAGACATATCAGGATCGACCCCCTTTCTTCCAATAATTCGGTGACGAAGGAGAATCCCTGGGCTAAATTTCTTATACCAAAGGGATCCTGCAATGCAGTAACTCCGCACTTTTTCAGCATCGATCAAATTGAGCGCTTTGTGCTGTCCTACAGTAAGTTGGGTACATCCTGGAATAATAAGTTTACTTCCCTCCTTGTAGTCCGGTGGTTCCGTGCCTTTCGAGTAAAAGGGAATAAGCTTGTCCTCTGGACTAAGATACCTTTTTAGAACCTTCTGCGTCGCCAGCTCGATGATATAGTCACCATAGTTGATCGACGGGAGCAGATTTGCGTAGAGGTAGTTCATACAAGTTGCGTCACTTTTGCTGTTTTAAGATATTTACGGAGAACCTGGAAGATTAGCCCCCCCAAGATGAAGTCAATAATTAACGGAACAATCATGGATCGGCCGAACTGCGTGGCAATGATCGATACAATCATCACTCCATATGTAGTGAAGCGGATGTAGTGATCGCGATCATTTCTCTTTGTTCCTGGATGGACGTCCTTCCTGATTGAGTGAACTCGATAAAGATCATAAATGAGAAAGAATAGAGCCATCGATATACCTACATGATTCACTTCACCTCCCATGTAATGGAGAACGGACGCCATAAGCGTAACTGAAGCCAACCCTACAAATGAAGTTGTTTTCACCTTTTCAAAGGTAACTGTGAGTAATGATGAAGGGAGATGAAGAATGGAAACAGCTATAAATACGATAAACCATGAAAAAAAGTCGAGCTCTTCGTAGGAAACATTCAGAAACTTATGTAGACCCCATTGAGCATACGGGACATTCACGACGAGCGCCGCCGCGGCAAACACAAACACTAAGCTCGATACCTGATAAATTTTCAGAAGCTCATTATGTTTTCCTTTGGCGTTGCACACATTGAATTGAGCTGTCAGCGGAACAACAAATACACTAATGGCTTGTCTAATAACTGAATTCAGCTGAACCCCCAATCCGTAAACCCCAACGGCTGTATTCCCGTATTTGTGAGAAATTATAAATACCGGAGCCTGAATGAACAATATATACACCAAGTTATTCAAGAGGTTGAATAAATTGAATGAAAGCATGTCCCAAACAAATCTCATTGAGACCTTAACCAGCTGAACCGGGATCTCATGGAGGGATTTGACTGATTGATACCAGACGACTAACAAAACTGAGAGGGATTCGGTCGCCAGGATCATCGAATAGACCGTGATTTCTTTGAACCACGGAAAGATACTAAATACTAAGATCGATCGAACTATGTTTCCCATCAATGTCGCTTTCGACACTAAATGAGTTTTATTCTGTGACTGAAGAACGGCGATTGCCGGAAGAGCGATGATCTGGAGCAGAGCGTTCGTAGCCGTAGCAAGGTACACCTGGCGGAATGCTTGTTGGTTATCACCTTCGAAGTGACTTGCTGCTCCAGAGATATATACTCCAATGAAGATGCTAGCTAAAATGCCCACCAGTGCAACGATCGAATAGATCGTCGCAGAGAGGTACTGATTGAACGCTTGGAAGTTTCTAGCGTGGAAAAAGTCTCCTAAACGTTTGGCGGCCGCAGCCGAAATGCTCAACTGGAGCAATGAGAGCACCGTCACAACAGACAGGGAGTAGGTAAGAATCCCCCATTGTTCCAGGCCAACAGCTTTCACCACATAGCCAAGAATGACGATGTTGGAGGTGATTTGGAAAAGCCTCGCCACGCCAGCATATTTGACGTTTTTTGCGAAATCGGACTTTAAGAGCTTGTGCATAGCGCCTTCTAATAACTTCCCTTAAACTCCCTAGAGGTTGACGGGCAAGTGTACAGTGTACGTTCTGAGATGTAGTATGAAATAGTCTTTTGTTTCCCCGAGTTGGGACTCTCCCTCAAGCTTTAGGTAATTCTTGGGTTGCTTCGTTTTTGGAGGAGCTATGCACACTGTTGGAATGTGGTTCTGAGAGCTCTAGTGGCTATTGAGGGTCAATCTGGGGGTGTTGCGCAAGCGAGTGCCAAAATACAACACCTACGATTCAGTCGTGTTGTCTCCAATGTTTCCGAGCCAACCCAACGAAGTTGGCCCGGCAGGTTGATTTGGGCTATTCCTTGGCCACGGAAACGTGGTGACCGTGCGACTTCAGCAGCGCGTGGCGCTTCGCCTTGTCCAGGTCCGACGCCACCATTTCGGCGCACATCTCCTCCACCGTGATCTCCGGCACCCAGCCCAGCTTCTCTTTCGCTTTCGCCGGATCGCCCAGCAGCGTCTCCACTTCCGCAGGACGGAAATAGCGCGGGTCCACTCGCACGATCACGTCTCCCACCTTCACTCCGGGGGCATTCTCGCCGGCCACCGCCGTGACGGTCGCGTGCTCGTCCACTCCCTCGCCACTGAATTCCACCGTGATCCCGGCTTCCAGCGCCGACATCCGCACGAACTCACGCACCGAGATCTGCTTGCCCGTGGCAATCACGAAGTCCTCAGGTTGCTCCTGTTGCAGCATCATCCACTGCATCCGCACGTAGTCCTTAGCATGACCCCAGTCACGCAGCGAGTCCATGTTGCCCAGATAGAGGCAGCTCTCAAGACCTTGCGCGATGTTGGCGATGCCGCGGGTGATCTTCCGCGTCACGAAGGTCTCGCCACGACGCGGCGACTCGTGATTGAAGAGAATCCCATTGCACGCGTAGATCCCATAGGACTCGCGGTAATTCACCGTGATCCAGTAGGCATACATCTTCGCCACCGCATACGGTGAGCGAGGGTAGAAGGGCGTGGTCTCCTTCTGGGGAATCTCCTGCACCAAGCCATACAGCTCAGAGGTCGAAGCTTGATAAAACCGGGTCTTCTTCTCCAGGCCCAGGAAGCGGATCGCTTCGAGCAGGCGCAGGGTGCCGATGGCATCCACATCCGCAGTGTATTCCGGCGCTTCGAAGGACACCGCCACGTGCGATTGGGCACCGAGGTTGTACACTTCGTCGGGCTCCACCTCGCGCAAAATGCGGGTCAGGTTGGAGGTGTCGGTCAGGTCCCCGTAGTGGAGCTTGAACCGAGCATGTTCGACATGCGGGTCCTCATAGATGTGATCGACCCGTTCGGTGTTGAAGAGCGAAGCACGGCGCTTGATGCCGTGCACCTCGTAACCTTTTTCGAGAAGGAACTCCGCAAGGTAGGAGCCGTCCTGACCTGTGATGCCAGTGATGAGCGCTTTTTTCATGAGATAGGGAAAGGCGGTGAGTGTTCGGGTGAAGAAGCAAAACCGACTCCGTGGGGGGCTGGGTCGGGAGGAACGGAGCCCGGACGGAATTCGACCGGGCTCAGGGGAGCGGAATCAGCCCTTGCCAATGACAAAGGGCGCAAAGCCGTGGGCCTTCAGGGCCTCCAGCGGAAGAATCGATCTTCCATCAAACACGAAGGCGGGCTTGAACATCAAATCGTAGATCTTCGGCAGATCGAGGGTTCGGAACTCATCCCATTCGGTCAGGGTCGCCATGGCGTGCGCCTGATCGCAGGCCGCGTAGGCATCGGGGGCGATCTCGACGTTTCGGTCGAACAGTTCACTGGAGATGCCCCCATAAGCGAGGTCCGCCTTCATGGTCGCGGGGTCCACCTTGGGATCGTAAATCGCGAGACGCGCCCCTTCGAGAAGGAGGTCCCGACAAACCGCAATGGCCGCGGACTCCCGGGTGTCGTTGGTGTCCTTCTTGAATGCGAAACCAAGAATCGCGATCTTCTTTCCGGTGACGGTATTGAAGAGCGTCCGCACCATCTTCTCCACAAAACGGGATTTCTGCCAGTCGTTGATGTGAATCACCTGGCGCCAGTATTCCGCGACCTCCGGAAGACCGAAGGATTCGCAAAGGTAGGTCAGGTTGAGGACGTCCTTTTGGAAACAGGACCCACCAAATCCGACCGAGGCCTTGAGGAACTTGGGCCCAATCCGCGAGTCGGTGCCGATCGCATTCGCCACTTCATTGACATCCGCTCCGGTCGCTTCACACAGTGCCGAGATCGAGTTGATCGAAGAAATCCGCTGCGCCAGGAAGGCGTTGGCGACGAGCTTGGAAAGCTCGGAAGACCACAGATTGGTGGTGATGATGCGTTCGCGGGGAACCCAGTGAGCGTAGACCGAAACCAGTGCTTCGACGGCAGCGTCGCCATCGGGAGTGGTTTCGCCACCGATCAAAATCCGGTCGGGAGCATTGAGATCCTCCATGGCGGTGCCTTCGGCGAGGAACTCCGGATTGGACAGCACCTGGAAGCTCGCCGTTTCCTTGGAATTCGCAGCGAGGATGGTCTTGATCGCTTCCGCGGTCTTCACCGGGATCGTTGACTTCTCAACGATGATCTTCGGCCCTTCCGCCACTTCGGCAATCAACCGGGCCGCCGACTCAATGTAGCGGAGGTCGGCGGCGCGACCGGCACCAATGCCATAGGACTTGGTCGGCGTCCCCACGGAGACAAAGATCAAATCCGACTTTTGGATCGCGGACTTAGGGTCTGTGGTGAAATGAAGATTGCGACCCCGGGCTTCCTTGACCACCTCATCGAGACCCGGTTCGTACACGGGAAGAACCTCCGAATTCCAGGCATCGATCCGGGCTTGGTTCAGGTCGACGACTGTGACCTGAATGTCAGGGCACTTGGCAGCGATCATCGCCATGGTCGGCCCGCCGACATAACCGGCACCGAGGCAGCAAATAGATTTCACCGGGGAAAAAGGGCTGGTGTTCGTGGTGTTCATGAATCGGTCAGAGATTGAGAAATTGTGTGTTAGAAATGAGCGGCATGTCATCGATTTCAACAAGTTCCATCGACGCTACCGCCTTTGGTCGATCTCCCTCATAATGAGAAAGAAACCTTGGTTAAAGAAGTTCAGATTTATGTTTAAATCCGCTGATAATTAGCGTGTAACGCTGAAACCGGGAGAATCTCAAGCAAATGCAGTCATCACGGAAATTTCCAAGAATGAGGGGGGCGAACTCGAGGTGCATCTTAGGGGGTGGGCAATGACGGCGATGTTTCAGGGAAACTCTCTTCCTGATTTCCAAACCCTGCCAGGAGAGGAACCAAATCTTGCGCGAGTTGGTGCCAATGCAGCAGGCGACCGATTCGTTCGACAAGCACTGGATGGGCGGCCTCCTCCAGAGCCGGCAAACGCTCAAGCACTTCCCTCCCGGTCTTGAAACCCGGGACCAGGCTCTCCTGGATCAAACCGGAGGCAAGGCGCCTCAGCGAAAGCTCCGCTCGATAGTAAGTACCTCGAGAACTTGGAACGACGACAGTCTCCACCGCTTTGGTTCGCTCCAAGAGCTTCAAGCCGGTCGAGGCGCTGGCTTTGCTCAAGCCCGAGCGCTCAACGATCTCCGTGAAACTCAACGGCTCGTCGCTGAGAAAAAGAGTCTGATAAATCAGCGCCGTCGACCTCGGCATGCCCAAGGTATCGGCCATGCGGCAAAAATACTCGGCGATCAATGCGACAGCATCCAGTGCGGATGAAGATGGAGATGTCGATTCAGGCAACGCCGAGAAAAAAGCAAAGTGCGTGCCGAAGGTTCAAGACATTCCGAACAAAATGAACGAAATGTCACTCCCGGAGGATCGAATCTCCATTCAACCGCCCTTCAGCTGGGGTGCTGGCCGCCCAAACGCCTCCGAATCATCGATAAAGCCACTCTTCAAAACCGCAGCCATCAAGAGACTAAAAGGCGCTATCTTTCTCTCTCACGGAGCAGCCAACTCGACCATCCGAAGGTAGCCAACAAGCGAGATGTCACGCCTCACTCGTCGCCCGCTTCTTCCGCTTGCGGTTCTTCTTGCGAGGCGTGTCGTCGTCATCCGAGCCGTAGGCCCCGTAGCCTCCGTAGGAACCGTAACCATAGCTACCAGTACTCCCATACTTTCCATACTTGTAGTAGCCGTAGGAGTAGTTCTCGCCGATTAAGCGGCGCTTCTCGGAAAAGCCGTTAAAAATTGCTCCAGATGGAGGGGTGCCGCCCTCCTCTAAAACCTCCAACACCCGACGAACCGCGCCTTTGGGCGTGTAGTTGGCACGAATCACCAGGCACAGATTGTCCACCTGCGGGGCAATGATCCGAGTATCAGGAACCGCCAGCACCGGAGCGGTATCAAGCACCACCACATCAAAATACTGAGTGGCCTGCGCGAGCAGTTTCTCCAACCGAATCCCGCTGAGCAATTCCCCAGGATTGGGCGCACGCACCCCAGAAAGCACCACATGGAGATTTTCCACCCCAGGAAGTGGAAATGCCGCCTCTTCCAGCGTCGTCTGGCCGGCAAGAATCTCCGTGACGCCCTTGCCGTTGTGATCTCTTTTCAATCCCAGTGTCTTATGAACGGCTGGCTTCCGCAGGTCCGCATCAATCAGCAGCACCTTCTTCCCCTGACCAGCCGCCGCCAGGGCGAAGTTCACCGAGGTCGTCGTCTTCCCTTCACCTGGAAGCGAGCTCGTAAACGCCGTGACCTTGCGTTTTTTCTCGTCGCCCAACAAAGTGATCGAAGCACGCAAAACTCGATACATTTCGGCGAAACTTGTCTCCGAAAGGTGGCGGCGGAATGCAAGTACTGGATCCCACTCATCCTCATAACTTGGTGAAGGTATCCCTGTCTTCTTTTCCTGTTTAGAAACAATTCCCTCAAGTACGCCTTCCTTCATTTGGGAAATCGAACCCAAAACCGTCTTCGAGGTCTCGGACTCCACTTGTGCTACCGTGTGAAATTTGTTGTCCAGACGAGTCAAAATCAATGCGATCATCAACCCCCCCCCTACGCCAACAACCATCCCTGCAGCCAATACTAGCACCGGTTTGGGTGACACAGGGAGTTCAGGTAAAGTAGCCAGACTGTCGACATCAATCTCCGACTCTACAGCCTGCTGATTGATACCACTCTCCTGCATGCGAGTCAGCATGCTATTGAAGACAGAGGTCTGACTCTCGATTTCATTCTCCAGCACACTGCTGCGAGCGATCAACAATCGACGAGCCGTCTGCAATCGCTCATTCGGGTCACCTTGAGCTTGATCCCATTCGTCGTGAGTGCTTTGCCAATAATCCTTGTCGGCTTGGGCGTTCCGCACGGAATCAAATTCGGAAAGGAAGCGCTTTTGGAAAGTCTCCAATTCGCTTTGAGCCGCCATCATCTTAGGGTGCTTCGGCAAGTATCGCCGCGAAAGCTCTAGAGCAACCGCCTCTTTCTCCTCCAAACTCTTTAGCGTATCCAAAACACCTTGATAGTTGGCCAAGGCATTCTGAGCCTTCTGAAGACGCCCACGAGCAGCCTCCGATTCCTTAACCAAGATATCAAAGGAAGAGGTACGACCTTCAGCTCGATCACCTGTCAATTCGCGGTTGAACTCCAATGCGATTGCATTTGCCAAAGCTTGGGCAACTTCAGGAGATTGATGAGTTACCGTAACATCCAACAAGCGCGTATCACGCTTCGGAGACACTTCGACCCAAAGAGAGATCTTTTTCCATAGCTTGTCCGGTAACGGCACCTCGTCGGCGCCTTCCTCGTCAGGTCCACCAACCCAGTTTTCAGCCCATGTAGGTAGCCAATGAACAGGCGGAGGAATCAAACCAGGTAGCTGGCGAATCGAATCGTCAGCAGCAATACGCTTCAACAATTCTGGGCGCTTGATGCGTTGAGCGACGGTATTGAGCGCCTCGTCCGTCCTCAGATCGATTTCTTCAACCTGATCTTTGCTGTTCATCACAGCCCCAGTGCTCTGCTTCACCAGAATGCGAGAACTGGCCTCGTACTTTTTCGGCGCCTTCGACAGAAAGTAGAGAGCTGCGAGAATCCCGAAGACGAGACCTAGCGCAATCCAATACCACCGACCTAGTAGGTCGATTATGAGGCGCCTAAGTCGCTCTTGCTGAGCAACTGAATGACGCTCAAACACATCTTCATCTTCAAATTCCAGAGAATCTTCGTGGGAGCGGATGGAACGGCGGGGCATGGCAGAAGGGTGAGGTAGATCCTCGCGGTGGAGGGGATGGAGAAAGTGGGTAAAAATCTCCGATCAGGGAATCGTCGACAGGGATTCGGGGACAAAAATGTTAGAAAATCCGCTCAGCCACCGTGATGATATCATCGGGCTGGAGCCAGTAGGGCTTGCCCCCACTTTGGGAATATTCTCGAAAATCGATCACGACAATCTGCCCCTTGCGGTTGACGCTCACCTTTTTTGGGTTGGCAAGCTCGGTCAGTCCACCCGCCATTGCGACGGCCGTGACAAGATCCAAGCGTCCGTCAACGGGAAAGGGCACTGCGCCCGGCTTACCCACCCGGCCCAGCACGGTCACAAAACGTCGCACAAAGCGGCTTTCCTGAACCACCACGCGATCCCCGGGAGACAAGCGAGTCCGACCGGCGGATCCTTGAATGGCCGAAAGGGAAAAGCTGGTCGACCCTCCATTGGAACGCACAAGTTGGATGTTGTTCACGTCCGCCTCGGGTGTCACCCCTCCAGCGGAAGCAATAGCCGATCCCAAATCCAAGTGGCCCGTTTGGGGGATGCTGATTTGACCCGGGTTCTTCACTTGCCCAATGACCGAAATGAACTCGGTGGTGTACTCATCGACTGAGAGCGTCACCTTGGGATCGACAAGATAGTCCTTGGCGTAGCGTTCCTTAATTTCCGCGGACGCTTCCACCACACTCAGGCCCCCAATCTTGACGGCGCCAATGAGCGGAAAGGAAGCTTGTCCGGTCTTGAGGATTCGGACTTGGGTCCCCAACTCGGGCTCTTCGTAAACCGAGAGAGTCACCATGTCATTGGGTCTCAGAACGTAACTATCGTCTTGAGATTCTTGGGCAAGCGCAGTTCCTGGAGCCATCAAGCCGCTAAGAACGATCAAGATGAGAAGAGCAAAATGGCGGCATGAAGCGATCATGGGAGAAAATTGGCTGAAATTCATATCGTAGACGGCATGAGGGGAATTGGCATTTAACCGCACTAAAAGCGCCAATTGAAGCCCATGCCCGTTTGGAATCCATCCCAAGACAATGCCGTCGTGTTTCCTTTAAGATCTTGATAACGTGTGGCGAAGCGCAAATCCGCGGAATCTCCAAAGAGAGGCCAAGTCAACGACGCATCGTAAGTCATCAGGTCAAAATCCTGACTCGAAATGGCGCCTCCACCTGAAAGCCGCTCAGTGGATCGAGTGGTGAGACTGACCCCGAGATCCAAAGTCAGTCGTCGGATCTTCCGTTTGTATCCGAGTCGAATCGCCGAAATTTCATCAATCGCTCCGGCGATGTTAGGATTTACATTGGTATCTTGGAAAAGGGTCAGGTTCGCATTCCAGAGCTCGGAGGCTTCGTAGTGGAGCGTCACCGCAGTGTTGAAAGTTGAATCTCCCCCGCTAGGGTCTATCTGGAAATCCATACCAAACACCGAACGCAGTGACACCTTGCTCGAGAGCTGGTAATTGAGATTCAAGTTCGGCCCCCAAGCCGAAACATCAGGCCGATTTTCCCCCGTCCGATAGGAATATCGAAGTCCGGGACCAATCTCCGTCAGCGGGGAAAATTTCCAAAGGCCTGCAACTCCTAAATTGTAGGAGCTGGTATCGGCATATCCCTTTGTGTCTGAGAAGGTACTGTTTTGATTGAAAGTCGAGACGATCGAGGTCTTTGGACTCAACTCGTAGCGAAACGACGCCTTGTTGATGTAGATCACTTTTTCAATCGGCGTCGTCCGGGAAGAATAGATGTCGGTCGCCTTTCCTCCCCCAATGGAGGTAAAGTAGGAAGCCGTCACCTTCCCTCCCGTGTAGCCGACAAAACCAGCGAGATCATAATTCAGACCACTGAAATCGCTATGATCGAAATACTCATCATACGATACCGCGGCGCGAGCGCCTGCCAACCAACGCGTACCAACGGTGGCGTAAGTAAAGTCGACCCCTGGCGAAATGACGAAGTCGTCTTCGGCGGCACGGCCTGGAGTGTCCGAGCCGTGGGTCAGGTTGGAGTCGTAGCTTGAGGAGAAGCTGGCGGAAAGAGAGATACCTTGCTCATCTTCTCCCAGTTTGCCCGAGATCCGACTGATGGATGAGGCGCGGGAGTAGCCGCTCGGAGCGGAAGGGAGGCTGAGAAGAAGGTTCTGCGCCTGAAGATGAGGGGAGAGCAAACACAGATAACCCATTGCTGCGATCTTCCCTAGCGGCCGGTATGCCAACCCGCGCGACGAACTCGAAATTCTCTTTCCTTCAAACATGGTCTCTCCACTCAAAAATTGCACTCCCTAGGCAGACCCACGGGCTGCGACGGTGATTCAGTTCCCGCAGCAGCCCGTGAGCAATGCTTAACTTGCAACATTTCCGAGATCAATGTCCCGGAAACCCCGGATCAGGCGACCCGGCGGCGGCGCATGAGACCGAGAGCTGCCACGCCGCAAAGAAGGGCGGTGCCAGGCTCGGGAACCACGGCGATGTTGTCAAAGATGAGCGCGTTGGCGCTGGTGCCTAGAGCTTCCGAAGCATCCGGAGTGTGCGTCAGGACCAACGAACCAAAATCACCGCTCACGCTGGCGGCCACTTCACCGATTTCGATGGAACCCACTCCGCTGGCGGCTGAGCCATAGGAGAACTTCACCGCATCATCGAGGAAGGTGATGAACAGGACGTAACCCGAGTTGACATCAACGGTCACGGATCCGGTTCCACCCACCACACTGAGGTCCCACAGGTTCACATCGCCCACGGTCGGGGTGATGCTCAGCATGCCAAGGGTTGCCGTCGTGCTGTCGGTGACCGCGATCGAGAACGAATCGCGAGTGGTGTAGGGGTCACTGGTGTTGTCTAGGATCCCGAAGTTCATGCTCAGGGAGTAGCCCGACATGGTTCCCGCTGCCGAAAGATCTCCGGTGATGGAGGTCGTGGCATGAGGAGCCTGGTTGACACGCAGAGTGCCCAAGTAGCCGGTGCCGGTGGCGACGCCACCAACAATGGAGGCATCGGCCACGTAGGCCATCGGAGCTTCGGCCCCGAACGGGGTGGGGTTGGCGATGTCTTGGCTCCAGCCGCTGATGTCGCTGGAGAAGAAGGCATCCGAGACTTCCGAGTTGAAGTCATAAAGAACCGCAGCATTCAGGGACGAGGCACCAAGCGCCAGGGCCGGAAGGCAGAGAAGGAGAGAGGGCTTCATAAGAAAGGTAGGACGGAGTTGAGAGAGAGTAAGGGTGAGGTCTCAATGCCGGAGAAATCTCCGCATCAAGGACTGACTTCGCCGGGATCGACGACGTTGATGACGGTGGTGTCGGTCGGGATCGGAAGTTCCGAGGCCGGCACTTCGGTCGGAGGCACCGTCGGATTTTCCACGACTGGCGTTCCACCGCCCGTCGGAGTGGTGGTCACTTCCTTGGTCACGGTGGTGACGGTGAAAGTGCCGCTGCCGGGCGAGGTTTCTTCGACCAGGATTTCCACCTGCTCGAGGATGATCTCACCAGTGGTCTTCTTGGTTTCGACTTGCGTCTTGTAGGTGACGGTGCCGTCTCCGTTGTCTTCGGAGAAGGTGACCGTGGCAACCACGTTCCCTTCGGTGTCCGTCGTCTGGACGATCTTGGTATCGGTTCCGATGGTCACGAAACCGGAGATCGCCGCAGGAGCGGCGGCGGTGAGAGCCGCAAATCCCATGAGGGCGACGGCTTGGGTGATTCGAGTCTTCATATGGTTCAGGATTGGCTCGGTTTGGCTTTCTGCACGCAGTGCATGACGGCGGAAGCAGCAGCCGGGCCAAACCCTAGAAACTATACGTACCACAGCAAGAGTTTTTATAATTCAAAATTGCCTCTTGGAGACAAGTGCTGAGTTTTCCGGTGCGCTTTTCATGTGCTTGGATGCCTCCCCGGGAGGATGGAAAATCGATGCCATTCTCCATTCCCTATGAAGCCACTCCCTTCCCATCTCTCTGGTTATGTGAGGATTGCAAAACGGCATGGATCGTTGCGACGAACTCGTCCGCGACGGCTCCGAACCCTTGAGATGACACGGATTTCCCGCCACCCGCAGGCCCCTTGGAAGGGGGTGACATTTTTGCCCCGCACGAATTATGAAGGCCTTCTTAGGGATCGGCAGGAAGCCCATCCAGGCCCGAGAGCTCCCCGCCACCCGCATCAACTCGACAAGTCGTTCTTTTTCTGAGACTCATCTCTTTCGAGACAAGTCCTCACCGTGCCAGGGCAAGATGATGGAGTATCAAAATCGGCATCCGGTGGGGTGGGGAAGCCAACCATCGGCCCCTCGATGATGAATCTCCTCAATTCACTGACTTTAGGAGACTTGGCATTTTTTCTAACCCATCCATAAGAATTCCACCGAATTCCCGACGGGGACAGGCCCCAACCTGCCGGGCGAGCGAGTCCGACGCCTGCACCTGCGGATTCCGCCAAAATCTCTGGCGCCGAAACGCTTAGTGGGTCCGCAGGGCACCGATGCTCTCTTTCCCCGCCAAGCCCACCGACGCCCTCCAATGACCGTGGAGAGCGCCCGAGCCGGGAGAGTTCAAAATTTCGGAGGACCGAAACGAACTCAGACTTCAAACAGCGAAGTGACCGATTGTCCGCCCGCAATGCGGCGAATCGCCTCGGCCAAAAGCGACGCAATGCTGCACACGTGGACCTTCTCGCCGGTCGCTTGGGGCACGGAGTCGGTGGTGATCACCTGCTCGATGGCCGAGTCCTTGATGCGCTGACGCCCCAACTCGCCCAACACCGCGTGAGAAACCCCGGCAAAGATCCGCTTGGCACCGTGCTGGTGCAGGATTTCCGCCGCGGCGCACAGAGTCCCCGCCGTTTCGGTCATGTCGTCCACCAGCATGACATCCCGCCCGCGAACCTCGCCGATGACGTTCATCGCCTCGACCTTGGTGGCACTGACGCGGTGCTTGGCCACGATGGCCAGTTCCGCACCGATGGCATCCGCATAAGCCCGAGCCATCTTGACCCCACCGACGTCGGGAGAAACCACGGTCAGCCCGGACGGGTCGCCCACTTTCTCCCGGATGTAGCCGATGAGCGCTGGCTTGGCATAGAGATGGTCGACCGGAATATCGAAGAAGCCTTGGATCTGCGGCGCGTGAAGATCCATGGTGAGCACCCGATCGACCCCAGCGGAAGTGAGCAGGTTGGCCACCAGCTTGGCGGTGATCGGAACCCGCGGTTGATCTTTCCGGTCCTGCCGTGCGTAGCCAAAGAACGGCATGACGGCGGTGATCCGGCCGGCCGAGGCTCGCCGCGCCGCATCCACCATGATCAACAGCTCCATGATGTTGTGATTGGTCGGCGGACAACTCGGCTGGATGATGAAGATGTCGGCGCCGCGGATGTTTTCGTTGATCTTCACGAACGTTTCACCATCCGGGAAAGCGGTGACATGGACATTGGCGAGCCGGGTTCCCAGTTCCTGGGAAATGCTGTCGGCGAGGGCACGGTGGGCGGTTCCGCTGATGAGCTTCATGGAAGGTAGTGGGCGCAGGGTCTTGGGGCTGCGCGATTGTTGACAGCTTGGAAGGGGTCGGCAACCCTCCATCCGGACACGCCATGGAAAAGCCCCATTTTCAGCAACCTCCCTCGAGCCCGTTCCGGTGGGTCGATGCCGTGGGCCCGGCCCTCGCCGGACTGGTGGTTTTGATCTTCTACGGATGGATTCCGGCCTTCGGCCCCGGTCATGAGCAGTCGCCCTTGGTTTGGCTGCAATCGACTTGGAATAGCCAGAATGACTTCGAGCACGGGTTCCTGGTGCCCTTGATCATGGTGGGACTCCTGGTGTGGCAAGGGAAGAAGCTCCGTCAATCGGTTCAGCCGGGGTCCTGGCTCGGGGCGGCGGTGGCGATGATCGGGGTGGGATTTTTCGTGCTTTCCTGGCGGACCGGGCAAGCCCGCCTGGCGATTGGCGGTCTGCCGATGATCCTCTGGGGATCGGCTTGGTTTCTCTATGGCTGGCGTGTGGCCGTGCTCACCTTTTTCCCGCTCTTCCTGCTCTGGCTGGCCATTCCGGTGCCTCAATTCCAGCAGGCGACCACCAAACTGCAGATTCTCTCCACCCATCTGGCATCGACCGGATGCCGCTGGCTGGGCATCGAAACCGAAGTCCGGGGGACTCAAATCGCTTCGCTGACCCAGAAATGGGATCCGCTGGAAATCGACGACGGCTGCAGCGGCATCCGATCGCTGATGGCCCTGATCCTGATTTCGAGTGTGTGGGCCTACATTTCGAAGATGCCCTTGTGGAAGAAGGCCATTCTTTGCCTCTCGGCCTTTCCCCTGGCGATCATTGGCAACACGCTGCGGCTGACCTCGATCTTCATGATCGCCGAGTATGGGGACCCTCATTTCGCCATTCACACCTGGCACGATTGGGCCGGGTTGGTGATTTTCTACCCGATCTCCTTGATTCTCCTCCTCGGCCTTCACGCTTTGCTTGAGGGAGGGAAGCCTCTTTACCGCTGGTTCCGCCCGAAATCGCGCCGGGTGGTGCGCAAACAAGTCCAGATGACCGAATCATGAAGCGGGCACTCCTTCTCACCGCGCTCCTCGCTGCGGGCCTCTCCACCATCTTCTTTCTCCCCGACTTCAAGGAAGTCGACAGCGCCATGAGCCTGAATGTGCCCGAACACCTCGGGCTATGGGACCTCGAGGGCTACCCGCCCTCAGAGAAAGAACTGGCCATCCTGGCCAAGGACACTCGCTTCGCCAAAGCTCACTGCCGACTGCCTCGCCAGGAAGAGTTTTCTTACATCACCGGACGGTCGCCCTATGACTTTGCCGATCTCTCGGTGGTGATGTCAGGATACGACCTCGCGAACTCCATCCACCGTCCGGAACGCTGCATGCCGACGCAGGGCCACCGCTCGTTGGTGAGTTCCACCTCCACGCTGGAGCTCGCCCATGGCGGCTCGATTCCGGTCACCCGCTTGCTCTCGAAACAGGACCAGGCGATCGAAACGCCCGAGGGCCGGAAAGTCATCACCCACAACTGCCTGACCTATTACTTCTTTGTGGGACATTCGAGCATCACCGAAAGCCACACCGAGCGCACGCTGATCGACATTCGCGACCGCGTGATCAAGGGCGAGGCTCAGGGTTGGGCCTACGTGACGGCCACGATGCCCTACAGCCTGGAGAGCGAGCTTCCGATGGGTTCCCCGCTTCTTCCCTTGCCCGATGCGGACAAAAAAATCCGCCAGCTCCTTGCGGAACTGGCGGAGGAAAACATCCAGTGGGCGAACATCCAGGGCTGAGCCTCAGTCCCCATCGACTGGAACCGGGCGACTCCAACCCGAGGGAGCAATCGCGGCGGACTCAAGGAATCCATCGAGCTCGCCAATTTGCTTCTCCAACCCGGGAAGGTCCTTGTGGAGCGCCCAACGGGGTCCCAACACCTGAGCTTCTTCGAGCAAGTCCTTGGCCGCTTCCAGCCGAGCTCTCGCTCGCTCCGGTTGGCGCGAGTTCCAATCTCTCACCGCCGCCTCATACAAATGGTGCGCGTAGTAGAATCGAGACTGAAACACCGTCTCCAATCGCCCCGTGAGTTTCACGCCCTGCTCGAAACTCTGCTCGGCTTCGTCATTCTTCTGAAGCACGGAAAGCGCATTCGCCTGATCGAGGAAGAGCGCGGCATTTTTCGGGTGGAGTTGCGTCGCCTTCTCAAAGGTGGCCTCTGCGGCACGATAGTCCGCCCACCGCTGTTCTGAGGTCGCCGTTTCGTCGCTCGCCAGTTTTCGCAAAGCGACTCCCTTCATCTGCAGCAGTCTCCAGCTCGGCCACCACTCCATGGCCTCATCCATCCGCTCGAACCCTTTTCGTGGCGATTCCGAGATCCATGGCGGTTTGGCGTAAAGGGCCGGCCACAAAGCCGCCAGGGCCAGGCTTCCGAGAACACCGAAATACAACAATCCCAACCCACCCGCCACACTGACCAGGCGTCCTGGCAAAAGCCGGATCGCACTCCCCTTTTCCGGCCGCAGACCCCGCAATCCTCCCAGCCCCAACCACAACCCGAGCAGCAACACCGAAGGAAGCAGGTGAAAGACAAAACTGAAATTCGACTGCACCAGCATGCCTCCGAGGGCACTCAGCACCCCCAATCCGACGGCTCCGTAGGTTTCCTCGACCCCCTCGCCTTCTTCTCCCAACACCAAGCCCACCATCCGGAAACAAACCAACACAGCAAGCGCGCCACCGACCAAGCCGAAGCCAAGCCATCCATAGTCCGCGGTCAACTGGAGGGCTTCATTGTGAACAAATGGCTCATTCTCCAGTGCCACTCCGATCCCCTTCAGACTCCAATGCTGATTCCGCTCCCAAGCAAACGCCCGGCTGCCTCCACCCTCGAGAGGATGCTCCTTGATCACGGCCATTGCGACCTCATACCAACTGAGCCGATCGTTGTTTTTGAATGTCTGGTTAAGATTGGATGAGGTCATTTGGCCTCCTTCGGTTCCCCTCAGCGACGCCCAGGCTAACAGAAGCACGATCAATCCCAGGACCGGGCTCACGATGGCGGCGACCACCACCCCCCGCTGCTTTCGCCTCCACGCCATCAGTCCGGTTCCCAAAAAGAACAGGAAACAGGCGGCGATCAAACCCAGCAGACCCCCGCGCGACCCAGAAAGCGGCACCAGCACGATCGTCGAGATCACCGCCACCGCATACAGCACCTTCTCCCAGCGACGATCGTCCGAGAAAAAGATGCGTGGCGCACAAAAGAACGCCGCCCCAACCAAGAAATTCGAGAAGTAGTTGTAGTGCCCAAAGAACCCACTCGGATTCGGATAAGGGCGGGCCCCATAGGGCCAGGCAAACTCAGGACGCATCCATTGCACGAGCGCCACCACGCCATTCGCCAGCACCAGGAAGCTCAAGCCCACCGGCAAAGCCCGAAAGGCAGACCGTCGAGGATCCAGCCGAGACCCCAGCCAAGCCATCCCCAGCATTCCCACCACCAGCAGGCCATCCTGGAGGGCTTCCTCACGGACTGGCGATCGCACCGCTACCCAGCCCAACCACAAGACCGCCGCCGCCACCAGGCCCCCTAGGATCGGTGAATAACGCCACGCAGGCCGCACCCCACAAGCCCCCAAAACCCCCAGGCTCAAAGTCACCAACGCCGGACCCCAGCTCCAGGCCACGGTTTGGGGGCCCCATAGGACCGCCATGGCAAGGGTCGCGAGAATGGCAACAACCAGCATTTTCATGACGCGATGGTGCCAAAACGAATTCAGCCCGCAACCCCCGACCTCGTTCAGGCCGCTCCGCGCCCAAAGAGCACCGCTGGAATCGTTTTCAGGAGGATCTTGAAATCCAACCAAAGCGACCAATTGTCGATGTATTCGAGATCCATCCGCACCCACTCCTCAAAGGAGGTGATCCGGTTTCTGCCCCCCGCTTGCCATTCGCAGGTGATGCCCGGTTTGACGCTCAGGCGACGCCGGTGCGCGGATTTTTCAAAGGCTTCCACTTCATACAGCGGCAAGGGGCGCGGCCCCACCAAGCTCATGTCGCCTAACAGCACATTCAATAGTTGTGGTAGCTCATCAATGCTCAGTTTCCGCAACAGCGCCCCAAAGGGAAAGATCCGCGGGTCCCGCTTGAGCTTGAAGACCGGTCCATCCATCTCGTTCCCTTGCTCCTGCTTGATCTGCTCAAGCATCGCTTCCGCATTCGGCACCATCGTGCGGAATTTCCACATCCTGAAAGGCTTGCCATAGCGTCCGGCACGCTTCTGAGCGAAAAACGCCGAGGCTCCCGGACTGGAAATCCGAATCCCCAGCCACGCGACGATCCATAGCGGTGAGGTCGCCAGAATCAGGAACAAGGCACCCACCCGATCAAATACCGCCTTCATCGCCACCTCCCAGGACAGCTCCGGCGTCGATCGCAGCACCAGCATCGGTTGATTCCCCACCACATCAAAAGTCGGACGCGCGATCTGAGTCCGAATGAACGCGGCTCCCACCCACGCCTCCACGCCCTGCAGCTCGCAGGCTTCAATCGCCAGCGACAAGCGATCAAAGGAGGTGCCTCCTGCGGTGAAAATCACCCGCTCCACCGAATGCAGTTTGAGCAGCTGGTAAAACTCATCCACCGAGCATGATTCCAGATCAAACCGAGCGGTCAGGTCCCACGCGTCAATGATTTCGGGATCCAATTCCGCCTCGAATTGAGCAATCTCCTGAGTCGATCCAGCAATGACAACTCGTTCCTTGTGAATGTCACGGACCTGACGATTGCTCAACAGATAGGTGAAGACCCGGTCCCGGATCAGCAGGAACAGGAAGGAAAGGATGACGCCACCGCCCAGAATCACCCGGCTGGCGTCAAAGCGAATCCCTTCCAAGGGCCGAATGAACAAAGCAATCATCCCCAGGACCAAGCCCAGCACGAAAAGGGTGCGCACCAGCTGCTTGATCGAGACCACCGTGGTTTTGGTCCGAGGAGTCCGATAAAATCGGAAAAACTCCAGCAGCAGGGGCGTGAAGGGGACCGAAATGAAAAGCACCCAGGTCATCTGCTCCAAGCCCGCAGCATCCGTGGGGGGCAAGCTGCGAATCTCACGCAACGGACTGCGAAGCAACGAAGCTACCGTAAAACCGAGCCATACCAGCCCCGCATCCACCAGTTGGAGAATCTGGATGGAAAACGCTTCTTTTCGATTGACCATAATGAATCCGAGGGAAGACCCGCAACCGCAGTAATCGAAGGCTCTCAAGGGTGTCACGGCTAAAAACGCGACATCTGCGCCAGGGCTCTTGGAAGGGGATCGATTCGCCGCGTTTTGCCCTCCTACGTGAAATCCAATCCACCCTTGTCATTCGCCATGCTTCCCCCAACCTCCCGCCCGTGCAGGTGCCTCCCGCTACGAAGAATCTCTTCTCCACCTTGCGGGAATGCGGCTGGATCCCCCTCGTGGCCTTGGGGGTGGTCGCCCTCTACTGGAGCCCCGCGCCTTTTTGGATCGATGCCTCCGGATACACCGTAGCCGTCGAAAAAGGAGGGGCCGTCGTCCACCCACCGGGATACATCGGATTCCTCCAGGTGGCCCACTGGTTCCATGCCATGGGCCTCACTTCCTACCATTCGGTCCAGGCCATTTCGCTTCTCTCCTATCTCGCCGCAATCCCGATCCACTACGCGGCGTGCCGGAGGCACACCACCCGAGCATTTGCCACGGTTCTGACGCTGATGTTCGCCTTCAGCTGGGTCTCACTCAATATTGCCAGCGTCGGCACCACCCATGCCTCCGATTTGCTTTTTGGCGCCGTCATCGCCTGGTTGCTCTCCCTCCCCGGCCGCGCAGACCATCGGGGGTGGTGGTACCCTCTCTTGGTCGGCACCATGCTCGCCATCGCCGCTTTTCGCATGTCCACCTTGGTCATGTTTGCCCCGATGGTCATTGCCTTGGTACTGCTGGATTTCCGCCGCCGCAGCCTCTGGATTTCCGGCATCGTCGGCGCTTTGCTCCTCGCCGGAATCCTCCTCGCCACCGCCAATGCCTACGGGGGCATGGACGCCTTCAGGGCGGCCACGGCCGAGCTCAATGCGACCAATCGACAGGCAGGAATCCTTACCGGAGGCAGTCTGAGATCCTCCGCCT
Organism: Haloferula luteola; assembly: GCF_014201715.1. GTDB lineage: Bacteria > Verrucomicrobiota > Verrucomicrobiia > Verrucomicrobiales > Akkermansiaceae > Haloferula > Haloferula luteola. The sequence goes on along the minus strand of NZ_JACHFD010000004.1, from coordinate 65,234 downwards.
CCAATCTGCTGCGCGCCTTGTTCTGGCTGATCATGGCGGCGCCCCTTCTGCCCGTTTGGATGGCTGCCCGCCTTGGCACCCTCCCCAAAAGGCTGGCAGATTCCACGAATCTCCTCATCGGGCTGGCGATCGGCGGATGTTTGGTGGTCAACTTTGGCTACCTCTGCACCCACCCCGGCTACTTCGCACCGCTCCTCTCCCTCTCCTTCGTCCTGACCGCCCGCTGGATTTCCCCCACCCCACTCCTCGGAAAATCTGGTGCCGCCCAGATCGGCTTCGTCGCCCTCCTTTTCTTCCTCGCGCGCCCCCTTCCCTCCCAAGGCTCAGCGCCCCTTGCCACGCTCAATGCCTGGCTTTTGCAATACTCGGCCTCCACCCAAAGGCACGCGATTCCCATCCGAACCCTCAGCGAATGGTTGATGGACAGCGGTCTCACCGAACTCGTCCCCGATTACCGCGTGGAGAAAGTCATCTCCGATCGAGAAAAGGCGCAAGCCGACTGAGCCGCCATCCCAGCAGCCTTCCCAGCCTCGTTCCACGGCCTCTACAATGCCGCGAGACCGATCCCCACCAGCGCGATCCCGCAGAGCCAGCTGAACGGATCTTTCACGGCGAAAAGAACCGGATCCGCATGCAGCACCCCACGGTCCGCGAAACGCCACAGCCGGTTCAACCAAAACAAAAACACCGGCAGGACTCCCCACAAATACTCAGGATGGGCATAGAGCTCCCGGGTGTTTTCATCCACCGCATAGAATCCCGCGACCACCACGGCTCCTGTACCTGCCAACATTCCCACCCCCGGTAGAAACGCCGAGTGCTCCAGGCGATACCCCCGACCGGGAACCTGCTCCCCTTCGGGGCGATGCGGATCCGCCCACATCCCCATGATTTCCCCGTGGCGCTTCGCAAAGGCCAAACTGGTGAACATCAACAGCGAGAATGCGAGAATCCAAGGCGAAGGAACCACCCCAATCGCAAACGCTCCACCCACAATGCGCAAGGTGTAGAGCATCGCCAGCACGACCACATCCACCATGGCCACCTGCTTGAGCCGGAATGAATACGCCAAGGTGAGGAAGAAATAGAACCCCAAGGTCAGAGTGAACGAAGGAGGAAGGAACACCAAAGACAAACCCAAGGCCACCATCGCCAAGACAGGCGCCCCGGCGAACAGCCACAGCACCGGAACCTCTCCCACCGCCGCCGGTCGGAATCGCTTCACTGGGTGCTTCCGGTCATGCTCCAAATCGAGCAAATCATTGAGGAGATAGACACTCGATGCACCCAGACTGAAGCAAAGAAACGCCAAGCCCGTCGCCGTCATCTCCGCGGAATAGAACCGATGGCTGGCCAGCAAGGGCACCAGCACGAGCAAGTTCTTCACCCACTGGTGACATCGCAACTGCCGAACACCACTCCGCCAGGGACGTGGCAAATCGCCATGAAACTCAAACTCCTTCCCCATCTGCCGCAATCGGCGCAAGACCCCCGGGTCCGGGTTGGTCACATGCACCCGCCGGCATTGCGACCAGACCTCCACATCCACCATGGAATTGCCGAGGTAATCGAATCCTCCCTCTCCAAAGACCTCCACCAATCGCTGCCCTTTGCGCTTTCCGATGAGGTTCACCTTCTCCTCGGTGGTCCACCATTCTTCAAACAAACCACTTTTCTCGGTCAACCGCTTCGCCAACTCAAAGTCGGCTCCGGACACCAAAAGCAGCCGCCTCCCCTGGGCTTTCTCCTCCTCCAAAAATGCCACCACCGCCTCGTTCCACGGCAAATGCTCCGCAAGCAATCCCGAGCGCTCGGCCACCATGCGCTTGAGATAGGGTTTCCCCCGGACACAAAAAAGGGGCAGCAAGAGCAGCCCCTGCGGATCCCGTCGCAACATCCTCGCCACCCCTTCCCACAAGGTGTCCACTCGAAACAAGGTCCCATCCAAGTCCACCGCCAAAGGGGGCTCAGAAGAAAGTCTCCTTCCCGGATCTGGAACTTCCAACTCGCTCTTCATCCTCTCACGCCCCTCGGCACCTCTCCGCTTTCCTCCCTCGGCAAACCCAAAATCGCCTGAATCCCATCCTTGAAGCGCGCCTCTGTGTAACGGCTCTCGTAGTACTTCCGGTTCTGCTCTCCCCATTGGGGCCAATCTCCCCGAGCCAGCACCGCCTTGCGCAGGCTATCCGCCAGAGAATCCGCCAAATCCCTTCCCTGATCGATCTCCACCACCACTCCCCCAAACTTTTCCCCCGCCACCGAAAGATTCGCCCGCCAATCGGTCACCACCAAGGGCAAGCTCCATTGCATGGCTTCTACCATCACCAAGCCAAAAGATTCATACGGAGCCACACTGCTGAAAACAAACAGATCCCCCTCACGATAGGCGTCCTGCAAGGCATCCCCACTCAGGGGACCCGACCCATGAATGCGTTCCTTCGCCCCCGTGGCTTCCCGGTCGGCCATCAATGCCTCCTCACTGTAGGGAGCAATCGGTTCACCGACCAAGCGGAGATGAAGCTGGGGAAACTCTCCGGCAATCTTCCCGAAAGCACGCAGCAAGGCAGGGGTGCCTTTGTCCTCGCACAAATGCCCGATGGACAAACAAGTGATCGTCTCCTTCTCGACTCTGGATCTCACTCCACCCGCCCAATCTTCACAATAGTTCGGCAGCAGATGAATCTCTTCGATTCCCAAGCAGGCGGCGTCCTTGCGCCCGAACTCGGTAATCACGATCGCTTCCCGGCAGCAGATTCGATAGATCCAGCACCCCAAGCTCTGAAACGTGGACGGACGATCTCCCCATTTCTCCGCCAATCCCGCAGCGTGGAAATGAAGAAGCACCCGGGAACAAGCTAGGCGAATGAAGGGCAACAACAACAGGTCCCGTAAAATCGCAATTCGATGCGGCCCCCCCGCGGGGAAAATCACCGCGTCGATCTTCCCTCGCGCCCGCAACTTCACGAGGCGACCCAACACCCGGAAGAGCTCCGTCACTTTATGGGCATCAAACCGCCGCGCAGCCGACCAGCTGCGAGTAAACTCCAGCTTGAGGTGATCGACTTCACACCCAGGACATTTCTCCAACAAATGCACCATCCGCTGGATGCAAATGTTCTGCCCCCCAATCGGAGGCGGAAACTGCCCGGCCACCACCACTCGCATGGCATCTCTCTTCAGACCCATACCTTTTCGCGCAGCCAGTGGACCGTTTCCTTCACCCCCTCCTCCATCGAATAAGGAGGCTCACCTAAAAGATCCATCGTTGCCTCCATGTCCGTAAGATAGTCCTGAGTCATGCTCCGCAACCGGGAGGAATTGATGTAGAAGGGACGCCCCATCAGGCGACTGAACCCATCCCCCACAAAAGCGAGGCTACGGATCACCGGATACGGAATCCGGAGCGGGTCCTTTCCGCGAATTCCCTGATGGAAAGCAAACACCCATCGATCGATCGGGATCTGCCGGTCCCCCACATACAGAACCTTGTGATTCACCTTCTCCACCGGCAGCTCCAAAATCCGCGCCATCTGCCACACCACATTGCCAACGTATCCATACGTCCGCGTCGGTGCCGGCAGATCCGGGTGAATGTAAAGACCCCGATGCACCACGCGCCAGAATTCACGGGAATACCGTTGGTGCCACGGACCCCAAATATTCACCGGCCGAATCAGGGTCCAGCAACACGGCAGATCGGCCGCCCGAGTCAACCGCTCCGTCTCCACCTTGCTCTGCCCGTAAACCGTGTGGGGAAAGTAATCGAACTCATCCTTGGGCAATCGATCCGGTCCCGCCACGTATTGGCTGGACGTGATGATCGCTCGCTCAATGCCAGGGGTCGCCTTGATCGCTTCCAGAACATTCGCTGTTCCCACCGTGTTCGACAAGTAACCTTCTTCCACCGTCGTGCGCTCATCGCAATCCGTGCGCCCCGCCAGGTGGATCACCACCTGAGGAGCCGCAGCCGCCATTGCTGAGGCCACTGAACTCGCATCCATGATATCCCCGGAAACATGCACATCCGCATGCTGGGAATCGAGAGGGGGTGCCAGATCGAAACTCACCACCCTCCACCCCGCACGCCGAAAATAGGCCACGCAATTGGTGCCAATGAATCCACTCCCACCAATGATAAAGACTGCTTTTTCAGACATCACTCAACGCAAACCCATTCTTTTTCCCCACGATCACCCCTACCTCAATCCCATTGCTGGTACACCTGGTAGAGACCTTCAAGACTCCGACGCCAAGTGAATTGGCGAGCCCAAGCTTCACCCAGATCCACCAACTCCTGTCGACGTTCGGGATCCAAAACCTTCTCGAGCGCCAATGCCAATTCCTCAGGAGAATCAGGGTCGAAATACACCGCCGCCTCTCCGCCAACCTCCGGCAAACTGGAGGACGCCGCCGCGATGACCGGCTTGCGACGGCGCATCGCCTCCAAGACCGGCAGGCCGAACCCTTCGAACTTTGAAGGCACCACCACCACATCCACGCAGCGATAGAAATCCTCCAGCTCATGGTTGCTGAGCCTGCCCAGTTCCACCAAACCCTGCGGGCCTAAAAGAGCAAGAAACCGATCCCTCAACGCTCTTGGCAGCATCTCTCCCCCCCTCACCAAACTCACCGGCTCACCCGTCGCTTCGGCGAATTTCGCCAAAGCTTCAGGAAGCACTTCCAGATTCTTTCGCTTCAGGGTGCTCCCCAAACTCCCCACTCGAAGTCCCGAAACTCCCTTTTTCACTCGCTCACCGACATTCGTGGTCACCGAGGGTTCCACCGAACCGGCATCCGCCCCATTAGGCACCACAAAGATCTTCTCCGGTGAGATTCCCAGCAACTCGGTCACCTCCCGCTTCGTGTAATCCGAAACAGAGATGATCGCGTCCGCATTCTCTAGATGCCTGACCCAACCTCGGAACCGTTCGACTTGCGCCCCAGTAAGATCACATGGATCCCTCAATGGAATCAAATCATGAACCGTCACCACCTTCGCAACGTTGCCCCTCACTGAGGTCAATAGGTGCGCCCAACTATGGTCCAGCACGTGGGCGATCTTTCCCGGCGAGGAAGCAGAAACCTGTAGAGGATACAGGAACTTCCGCATCAGCAACCGCTCGAAGCGGGACCCCCTCTCTCGATACGTAGGAGGGATCGCAAAGCGACAATCGAAAGGATCATCAGCTTCCTGCGCCCCCATCAGGAGATTCGCATACCGAGCCATCGACACATCACCATAGCACGGATGGGCCGGATACCAGGTTACCTCTACCATCGAAGTGGATTCCCTTAGAAAATCGGCGTCTCGCCCGTTCATTTCCCCGCAGACAGGGTGGCTTCGTTCACCGCGTCACTGCTCAATTCCTTCGTCACGGAGGCGCCCCAGAAATCGTCGGTCGGAACAAATCGCAAATCGAAAACCTCCGAAGACCCCAAGTCAGGCGGAAACCTGTTCGCCAGGAGCACCCGCGCTCTGACGTTCCGACGAGGAATCCATTTCTCCGACCGGCACCTGAGAACTCACCTTGGATTTCCGAATCTCAACCATTCCGAGCCCAAGCAACAATCCAAGAACCGAATTCACGGGTGCCACGAACAAAAGGTTTCCATAGGCCAAACCCGAGACTCCCAACGCAACGATGATCGCCGTCAGGTAGACCAAAAGCTTCCTCGAGGACGCATCCTTCACCTTGAGACAAGAGGAATGCCACCACGCGATCACTCCCCCTAACAACGCAAGACAGACTCCCAGCGGAATATAACCCACCGTCACAAGCGACTGCGTGATCAGATCGTGTGTGAAAGGCCGAACTTTAGGATCGAGGCCGAATGGCGTCCAGTTATCAGCCTCGGTCAATAGCATGAAGCTACTAAGACGGGCTTGATAAGTGCCCAGCGTGCCAAATTTCTCGCCAATAGCAGTCGCCTCGAACGATTGAGACCATACGTTGATGTTGTTATAAATCCACTCCGATTTCACCACGACCACTGTCGCCGTCATAAATAGGAACGCGTAAAACAACATAATCCGATTCCCCCTCAAAAACATCAATGACAATGCCAATCCAAGAGGCGGCAAAATATAGGAAGTCCGATTCTGAGCGATCAAACAGGTCCCAAGGTAGAGGAGCCCAACCACAGCATAAAAGAACCACTTCGCTCTCCGCACGTGAAACAACATTCGCGCTTTTGGCAAAATAAGAAAACACACCAAAAAGAGAGTTCCGCCAATTGCACCAAGAGAGGTGTGGGTATTCATGGTGGAGAAAGGGCGCATTTGATCGATTCCATCCAAGACGTAGAAGCTATACAGAACCTTACTCAATCCGGTCAAAATATAGCGTTCTTCCCAGGCAGAAATGCCGAAAATCCATTGATAAAACGCATAGAGGCAAACAGGGATTCCAGAGATCACGAGGAGCTTCAATGTCTTGAGACAATCTCCTTCCTCACGAAAGAAACTGAAGCTTGCGAATGCCATCATCCCAAGCATCGCCGTGCCCAACATCGATTGCCCTCGTTCAACGAAATCCACGTCGCGAACCAAGAAAAACCCAGAAATCGAAACAAAAACACAACCCACAAAAAACACTTTATCAAATAACCGATCAAATTTGATCTTTCCTGTCACAATTTGAAGGACCGCCGCACAGCAGGCAAAAACTACAATGATCGGACCCAGGCCCAATGAGGTGATGATGTCCATCATCGAAAGACTGTCACCCACCACCAAAAGTCGCTTGAGAAAGTCAAAATAGAATTGGAGGAGAAGGAATAACAGAAGTCCAATGCGAGGAGCCACAAACCCAAAAACGGCCCCGACGAACAACAGCCACTGGAATACCTGTCCAAGTTGATTCTTCCCACTTCCGAAGACGCTGAGTCCAAGCACCACTGCGGCACCCAGCAGAACAAATGTCAGCAATGCTGTTGTAATTTTATTTCCGTTCACGCCGTTAAAATGATATAATTAGAAAATATTTCCTCCTGAAGAGAGCTTACCGTAAAGCTCCACAATACCAGCTGCCCTCAGATCCCATGAAAACCTTTCCCGGCAGCTTCTCGCCGCTTCCAGCCCCATCGTCTTCCGCATTTCGGGATTGCGGATGAGAGTCATCGCGTTGGAAGCCAAGGTCTCATCATCTCCAATTTCACATAAGATCCCATTCATGGGGTCAATGACCAACTCCTGCAAAGAACCTGCCTTAAAACACACCACAGGAAGACCGCAAGCCATCGCTTCCGCCACGACGTTGCCGAAACTCTCCGATTCGCTCGAGTTCATCAAGATGTCGGAAGTCCGGTAAAGATCTGCCAGTTCCGAATGGGAAACCACACCAAAGAAGCGCACACCATCGATGGATTTGTCGACGCAAATCTGCTCAAGGCGGGCCCGCTCCGGTCCATCTCCCACGATCCTCAATTGCGCGAGTGGAAACTCTCGTTGAATCAATTGGAAGGCCTTCAAGAGAAGGTCAAAATGACGATCTCGAGCGAGTCGCCCAGCATTGATCAGAATAGGAACCTCGTTATCCGGCTTTTCTTCCAATGGATAAAAATTCTCATAATCCACTCCATTGTAAAAATACAATGATCTCTCCTCTGGAATACCATAGTTCCGACGCAAATTCCCAATCGCCGTTTCACTCGGCACGATCACGACATCGGCTTGCCGCGCAGCCAGTCGATCCTTCCGGCCCGCCAGCATTTCCTTCCATTGCCTGTGATAAGGAGGCACCAGCTTGTGCTGCCACTTGCAAGGAAAACACTTGGGAGATCTTACTTCGTAAATCGATGGAATCCCCAGGCTCCGACAAGACTTCAATGCCTCAAGAGATTCACTGCGCATGCAGTGAAAAATGTCCGGCCGCGCTTCCCTGAGGCAATCAGCAAGCTCCTTGGGGGAACGGATTCCGCGGACCTTGACACCATTGTGCACTCCCTCCGAATCGCATGAATCCTCCTCCCGCATCGGGAAGGCCACCGTCAAATCGATGCCTTCCACTTTCGCGATCGCAGAAAGCCCATACCAAATCGCCAGTGCCCCTCCACCATCGGCGTAGCTCGCAGGTGGATAGCCACTGTATGCCAGAACATTCATCATTGCAAATACCTTATCCTCCAACGATATCACCGATCGAATATTGGCGTCTCTCTCTCTGCAACCAAGCCTTTGCCCGATAGGCAACGCCTTGAGAAACCCTTTTTCGGAAGCCAAGTATTCCTCGGTAAAGCGGACTCTTCACAAAGAGCCATCTTTCGAACGTGGAGCCCAAGCGGAACTCCTGAAGGACTCTGGAAAGCTCGTCCAGAATCGCTTGTCGCTCTCCTACCTGAACGGACTCCTGAGCCAAATAGGCGATCCGATAGTACCATGCCCTCCGCAAGGTGAAGGACCATTGTTTGTGGGCCGCCAACTGCTGAAGGCAAATCTCATACGTCTCCACCAGCCTTGAGGCAATCTTCTCACGTCCGACAAGATCGACCATTTGACCATCCTCGTGCTGAACATGCAGAGAATGAACACGGGGCAGGAACCTGACTTTTACGCCGGACAATAAGGTCCGGATGCCAAATTCAAAATCCTGACCTTTCTTCAGTCGTTCATCCCATGGACCGATTTTCGCAAGAATCGCCTTTCGATACAACGGACACATGGTCTGCCACTTCAATTGACAATAGTCACTCGCTCGGGCTTTCAAAGCCGATCCATACCTCATCGGGATGATTCTCATCGAAGCGTCCACCATTTGGGCCACAGAGTAGACAAGATCGACAGGGGAACCCCTCAAATCCAGTTCCTCAAACACAGCAAGTTCCGTCTCGAACTTTTCCGGCAAGAGCAGATCGTCGGAATCCAGAAATTGAACGAAATCGCCCTTGGCAGCCATCGCTCCCAGGTTCCGCGCATACGGTGCGCCTTTGCGCCCTCCCGTTGACAAAAGCCGAAGTTCGCATCCCAAGTGCTGAAATCGCTCAAAAAGCGACTCCACTACCGCCTGAGTTCCATCGACCGAGCCGTCATCCACAACAATGGCTTCGATGGGCCGGTGAGTTTGCGCAGCAACGGACTCCAAACAACGCCCAATATGCCGCTCTCGGTTGAAAGCCGGAATGACTACGCTCACTAGCTGGTCGCTCATCGTTATCATCCAGCTTCAAACTCTCAAGCCTTTGAATCATTGCCAAGATCGCCCAGTTCCTGAGTCAGCTCACGGCTGATAAAGAGAATGTCTTCCTTCCCATCCGGAATATCAAAGACTTCGTTCACCCTCCGAATAGAAGACCTCAAAGAGTCCCCTTGTTCAGTGATGAGGTAAATGTCCCCTTTGGCTTGAAGACCCTTAAAAACTTCTCCCGGATCGGTGCCGGCCTGCTTCAAATTCTGGTGATTGAATTCAATCAAGCCCATGCACCGTTTCATCTCCAGAGCTTTGCGCATTCCCTGAAGAACCTTCCCCTCAAAGCCCTCAACATCAATTTTGAATAGAAGAGAATCACTTGCATCCACCTCCCCAAGAATCTCATCGACGGACGTCATCGGAACCCGCTGGCTTTCCCACGCTTCCGAATCCGTGGGCCCTGCTGCAGTCGATGTTCCTGACCAACGACTATTCACGAAGAGCTCCCCTTCGGTTCCACTATTCAACCCATCGGACGCAAGCGCATGAATAAGATGGATCTTACCGGCCTGGGGATGCCGACTCTTCGTTTTCTGAAGGAATTCATGGAGCGATCGATTTCCTTCAACAAGGAAGATATCCCGAGCCGTGGGATATCCGGTCCCCATCCCAAATTCACCATAGTTCGCACCCACATCCAAAAGGATCGTTGGCTTGCAAATCTGCTCCAACTCCTTCCATAGACGCATGAGAGATGGCTGACTGAAACCATGGGAAGCGAGGAAGCGCCCTCGCTGATCCTTAAGGTTAACTGCCAATCGCCACCGATGCGGACCCCACGCGACTTTGAAGCACGCAGGGTCCATCGTTCTCTCCCTCAGCATGCGGCTGGCGAGCTTCAACAGGGTGCCGGATCGACTCATATGATCTATTGAGGTAAGAAGTTTTACTTTTTGTACCAACAATCAGGAAGAGGCAGAGGGCACCGATCCGTATTCTCCCGATCGATCGGCAGGGGGAATTGGCTTAGAAACTGGCCATCTTCCACAAGATCAAGCCGACAGAAGGTAAACTCCATCAGTCTTGGGAAAACCAGGTCACCCTGCTTCAAAGCCCCCGAACAGTTATTAGGGTGAAGGTGAACACATCGATGCGTTGAATTTAACTTCCGGAAAACCGCAGAGACGAGGTCAAAATATCCGAGGCTCCACCATTGATCAAGGCGATGAAATTCGATGACCATGTACCGGAATCGATTTTGAAGGTCCATGGACAGGGCGAGAAGCGCCTCATACTCCGCACCTTCAATATCCATTTGAAGAAGAAGATCATCACTCGTTCCACTCAATCCTTCCAACTGAGCCCAGCGGTCGAGTGATAAGAAGCCATCACCGACTCCTACAAACTCCTTTCGAAAATGGAACCGTGGATGCTCTAGGGCAGGCCCTTCCACCGATTTGTCGGCAAGATACACTTCCATTCCCATCTCCGCGCAAGCGAGCTCAAAACCAGACTCATCACTCACTCCAGGAGAAATACATGCGCGAATGCCAGAAAAATTGTCGGGCAAAACGTAACCTCCGTCGCTGTCAGGACCCACGCGAATCAGGCGATCTTTAGGCTTCCGCGGCCAAAGCGATTCGAGCAATTGTCGCATGTTGTCCTCGCTCGCTCGCCGGGCGGGGAAGATCGTTGAATTCTGTAAGACGAACTCAAGCTTGTCTCTTAATTTTAGCTGCATTTTATTTTGAGGTTTTATGAAGCCAGTCCTAGAATCTCCCATTTCTCATTCGCCTCATTGAGGCCGACTTCTGAATCAAAATCACTTAAATCAAAACTTCGAAGATCTCTCCCCATCTCCAAGCGTGGAATGTCTCCAAAGAAGGCTGCCCATCGGTTGAAGGAGGACCAGGGACCGATCAAAGCATCGCACTGAGATAGAGCATAAAGATCTCCCAGGAAGCCGAAGTTCAGACAGTGGCAATGGACTTGATTGAATTCTCCGACGCTTCTCGTCTCATCCGAAAAGACCAAAAACTCGATGGCGACGGTCGGATTTGATTCGACCACCGATTTCATCACACGGTGATACTCTTCGACATCAAAATAGAAGGCTCCATTCGCAAACTCTTTATAGTCAGTCCTTCTTATGTGCACACCAATGAGCACCGTTGAGGGGTTGGTCCGGAGATCTTGGAAACGCCGATTGACTGGCTCTCTGATCGCTTCTTCAAAGGAGAAATACTTCCTGATGACGTCGGCGTTCTCCCTCAAGAGACTTTTGCTGGTATAGACCCAATATCCACGAAGGATGACCACCTCCTTGCCTTCGAGGAGACCATTAATCGAGGGGTGATCTAAGATCAGGGGTCGCTCTCGGTGGCCTTCGAGTACCAGATATCTCCGAAAAATTCGCCAATTCCGATGCCTGGACACGATCCGATACCAGAGCCTTCTCCATCGCGTGATCGGGTTTCGAGGATCAAAATCGGATGAACCGTCGAAGAACTTCGCATACTCCCCCATTTGAAGAGGAATGAGCTCCGCCTTGAGATCCGTCGCGAACGCCAAGGAATAGGCTCCAAGCTGGAGGCGATTGCCGAGCCTTCCCAATTGTTCAAGAACTACTACTTTTCTCGACATTCCTGTTTCAATTCGACTTGGAAGCTTTGCCCAAATGGATTTTGATATATTCCAAAGACTCGGCGTAGAGCCATTTTCCGACTGAAGTCTGAAGCTGCATTAAGATATATACGGCGCAAAATAGCGCCCCCTTGAAGATCGTGCTTTGCCAATCATTCAAATCAGATGCCATCGCATTTTTGAGACTCAAGGATAGAGCCACAGCGACAACCGATGCAAATAGAGATGGCATGAAGGAACCTAAAAATCGACTGATTTTAACTTCCGTCCCAGCAAAACACCACATGGCAATAGGAAATGCCATCAAGTAATTCGCGATCGCATAGGAACAGGCAACACCATTGATGCCCCATTTCAATCCTATGACAATCGCACTTGAAAATAGCACCGACGAAACGACACCGATCGAAGCATACTTCCGGCCCAATCCCATGGATGAGACCACCACCGTGGGCAATGAGGTGACCGGCTGAATGATGCCCGCGATGGCAAGCCATCGGAAAACCGAAGCGACTTCCATCCAGTCGGGACCAAGCATGATTCTGACAACTTCGTCGGAGCAGGCATACATCAGGGCCGAAATCGGCATGGAAATCACTGCTAAGACGGAGCTTGCTTTGATGTAATAATTCCCAAATTTCTGGGTCTCGGTGCGAAGCCGACTTAACACCGGAAAAATCACCGCAATGATGGGCGTGCGAATTTGATAGATGGGCAGCATCATCAAATTGTACCCTCGGCTATAAATGCCGAGCGCACCGGATCCAATATATCTCCCAATCAGGATATTATCCAAATTTCGACTGAAGTAGTTGAATAGATTATAAAGTGAAATTCCCAGACCGAATCGAAGAAGTTCGCCAATGCTCTCTCCAGAATCGTACTTCCCCGGTTTGAACCCACTGGCACCGATAAGGTAAGCGGTGGTGACCGCTTCCCCCGCAAGCTTCCCGTAAATAATCGCCCAGAATGACTTGGATTGATACGCGATGGCCACGCTCACGATGATCGTGATCACCGCACCGAGAATCGTCGCACAGGCCTGGGCACGAAAATCGAGTTTTCGGGTCAAGTCCGCCTTATGCTGGGTTCCCAGCGAGGTCACAATGAAAGTGATCGACAGGACACGAATGGCGGTCGCGAGGTTCTCGTGATTGAAGAAACCGGCAGTCCACGTTGCGGTGAGTGTGGTCAAAGCACTCAGCGCGATCCCAACAGCGAGATTGATCCAAAATAGATTGGACTGTTGACCAATCGAAAGAGAGGCCTTTTGGATCGATGCGAAAGACAACCCGAAATCTCGGAGCAATCCAGCAAATCCAATGACCACCGTCGCCATGGCGACGATACCATAATCTTCTGGGGTCAGCAGCCGAGCAAGGATGGCGACCCCAATAAGATTGAGAACCGTCTGTCCAACTTGCGCGACCCCTGCAAAGATCCCACCGTGGATCGATTGCTTTTTATAATCGCTATTCACCTGGGTGGCATGGATACTCTAGAACTGGAAATCCCTCGAGCATTTCCTAGTTGGATCTTATGGTACGCGTGGATCGCGCCGATCAGGAGATCATCAAGCGAATCAGTGATGATCCGTTTTCCTCACTGCATTGCCGATCTTTCTCCGAATCCGTCCACAAAGGCTCTGGCTGAGATCCTCGGGCGAATGGAGATAGAAATCCAGGAGGCGAATCGCTTCGTTTCTCGAAAAGTTGCTCTTTTGACTCAGAATTGCCAGGTTATCGATGCGTTCTTCCAAATGGAGAAACTGCTCCATGATCTGATAATTCGGCCGATGGTAATCGTGGACCAAAACCGTTGCTTTTGGATGATGCAACGCTGCCAAAATGCTACACGCCACTCGAAATCGACCGTCAATTAATATCAAATCCGGTTTGAATGAGATCTCGTAAGGACACAAAGCATAAACAGGCCAGAGGTGCTGATCGCGATCATTGACAGGATACCCCCATTCTTTAGTAGGTCCAATGTTAGGGAAGAGAAATCTGAGCCTGCCATCGGCAAGCGATTTTTGGATGGTTGAATCTACGAATAATACCGATTCCGCAAATCCCCTATCCGATTCCACCGAGCGAATGACCTGGATGTTGTCATGACCCGCGGCGAGTCTTGTGCTGTTCCCTGAACCATATTCCAAATAGACTTTGGACTTGGATAATGCAAAATGCAGGCGCTCGATCTCTTTTTCAGTCATTGTATCTGGAGGGCAATCAATCGGAAACCTGAAGGTTTGATCACGAGGTGGCCATCTCAAAATACTCTGATACTCAATTCATAGAGAAGCTGGAAGCGGCCTCTGCTGATTCGCGGGAGGGCGCAAAGGAATTTTCTGCCTTTTATCGGAGCTCCCTCTTCGAATCTCTAGGACGCCGCGATGATTCGAGATTTTGACCTGTGGCGCCGTCCTTTCAGCTCCCATGATGCGAAATCATGATCGCTCACTTTTCCTTGATTTTGAATACCTTGAGGGAATTCAATCTGACCTTCGGATGGCGGCGGCGTGGCGTTCTTCAGAGGCTGCTCCAACCGTGGAAAGTCATTCTCGAAAGTGCGAAAGAGTGGATTTGAGAGACGGCGACGCTCGTATGGATGAAGGGCCGATCGGGCGAGCCGCTCTGCGGAGGGGGAGAGTTTTTTCACGAGAGCTCGTCGACGCTCCCAGCTCAACGGTTCTCGTCGGGGGAGGAGGTCCGCCCGACGCCCCATCAACTTGACCTCAGGGGAGAGACAGGTGAATTCAAACAATCATCCCCGCCGCCACGGTTTCATTGGTGCCGGGATCGACGAGAATGAAGGAACCCGTGTGGCGATTGCGACGGTAGCTGTCGTGAATCACCGGGCTCGCCGTGCGAAGACTGATCCGACCAATGTCGTTCATCGCAAATCCATCGACGCCCTCGATCTTGTGAAGGGTGTTGATGTCGACCTGGTATTTCACTTCAGTCACAATCGCCTGCATTTCTCGGGTTGTGTGACGCATCAGCAATTTGGCCCGGTGGCCCATGGGCTTGTTCGAGAACCAGCAAATCATGGCCTCTAGGTCTTGCTCGACCTTCGGCGGATTGTTGGCCTTCACAATCATGTCCCCCCTGGAGATATCGATCTCGTCTTTGAGGGTGATGGTTACGCTCTGAGGAGCGAAAGCTTCCTCAAGGTTGCCCTCCGCCGAATGGATCGCCTTGATCGTGGACTTGAAGCCACTGGGGAGTGCGACGACTTCGTCGCCGGGTTTGAAAACGCCTCCTGACACTCGTCCCGCGAAACCTCGGAAGTCGTGCCATTCGTCGCTTTGAGGGCGGATCACCCACTGCACCGGGAACCGAGCATCGACGTGGTTCTCTTCACCCCCAACGTAGACGGTCTCCAAATGGTAGAGCAGGGAAGGGCCCTGGAACCATGGCATCTTGTCGGACTTGTCGACCACGTTGTCGCCATTCAGAGCCGAAATCGGAATCGGAGTGATGTCGACGATGTTATCGAGGCGAGAGGCAAACTCCTGATACTCCTTAACAATCTGGTTGTAAGTCTCCTCCGAGTAGTCGACCAGATCCATCTTATTGATGGCCACGACCACGTGTTGAATCCGCAGAAGGTTGGCAATGAAGCTGTGACGCTTGGTCTGTTCGATCACACCCTTCCGTGCGTCGACCAAAATGATCGCGAGGTTGGCGGTGGAGGCCCCCGTCACCATGTTGCGGGTGTATTGAATGTGCCCGGGAGTGTCCGCGATGATGAACTTGCGCTTGGGAGTCGCGAAGTAGCGGTAGGCCACATCGATCGTGATGCCTTGTTCCCGTTCGGCTTTGAGTCCATCGGTCAGAAGCGCCAGATTGACGTGTTCGTCGCCGCGGCGGCGGGAGCTCTCTTCGACCGCTTCAAGTTGATCTTCGAAGATCGACTTGGAGTCATAGAGGAGGCGGCCGATAAGGGTGGATTTTCCGTCATCAACGGAGCCGGCGGTGGTGAAGCGAAGAAGGTCCATGGGAAAGGAAGGTATTGAGGTCGAGTTGCGAAAGGAGGAAAGGAGGGCCGAAGGCCACCCAGCCAAGGATCAGAAGTATCCTTCTTTCTTACGGTCTTCCATGGAGGTTTCGGAACGTTTGTCGTCTGCGCGATTGCCACGTTCGGTCTGCCGGGCAGCAGCCACTTCTTCGATGATCTTGTCCATGGTGTCGGCTTCCGACTCCACGGCACCCGTGATGGTGGCGTCTCCCATGGTCCGGAATCGGATCATGCGTCGGACGACTTCTTCGCCCTCACGAGGCTGAACAAATTCGCTCACCGCCAAAATGGTATGATTGCGCACCAAGGTATCGCGTTCGTGAGCGTAGTAGAGACTGGGGAGGACGATGCCTTCCCGCTTCATGTACATCCAAATGTCCATCTCCGTGAAGTTGGAGAGAGGGAAAACCCGGAAATGCTCTCCTGGATGCATGCGGCCATTGAAGAGGTTCCACAACTCAGGGCGCTGATTCTTGGGATCCCATTGGCCGAAATCATCCCGGTGGGAGAAGAAGCGTTCTTTGGCGCGGGCCTTTTCTTCGTCCCGTCGGCCTCCACCCAAAACAGCGTCGAACTGTTGCGCGGCGATGGTGTCCAAGAGGGTCGTCGTCTGCAGGCGGTTGCGTGAGGCATCCGGTCCCTTCTCTTCCACCACGCGACCTTGGTCGATGGACTCCTGCACCGATCCGATCACCAACCGCGCACCGATCTGCTCTGCAAAGGCATCCCGGTATTCGATGGTCTCCGGGAAGTTGTGGCCGGTGTCGATGTGCACCAAGGGGAAGGGCAACCGTGCGGGATGGAAGGCTTTGCGAGCAATCCAAGCCATGACGATTGAGTCTTTCCCGGCCGAAAACAAGAGGCCCGGATTCTGAAACTGGGCCGCAGTTTCGCGCAGAATGAAAATCGCCTCAGCTTCGAGCTGATCCAGATGCGACAGATGGTAGTTGGGCATGAAATCCGGGAAGTCTTGGATTCAAAACGAGTTCTGGAGCCGAATGAGCCCCGCGGGGCGGGAAAAATACCGTTCCCGACCCTCTTGGCAACATTTAATTGGTAAACTAAGTGATTTACTAATTATTTGATCATGCCGAGCTGACGGGACCACTCAAGGACCTCAAACACAGAATCTTCAACGGTGAGCTGCTCGGTATCGAGGACCAAACCGGGATCTTGAGGCTCTTCAAAACCGCTATCGCGGCCGGTGAAGTTGGGAATTTGGCCCGCGCTGGCTTTGGCATACAAGCCCTTCGGGTCGCGGGCCTCACAGGCCGCGTAGCTGGCCTTGACGTAGATTTCGTGGAAATCCTCACCGAGGATGCCTCGGGCGAGGTCACGAAATGCTCCCTTCGGGGTGATCAACGAACAGAGAACGATCACACCATTGTCCACCAAGACCTTCGCGAGTTCCGAGGTGCGCCGGATGTTCTCAAGGCGATCCTCATCGGTGAACGACAGATTCGCATTGAGTCCGGAGCGAAGATTGTCGCCGTCGAGCCGGATGACGAATCGGCCTTGGTCGTGGAGAACATGTTCCAAAGCACCGGCGATGGTGGACTTTCCAGAACCCGAAAGCCCGCAGAACCAGAGAACCCCTCCCTTCTGGCCCAGAAGAGTTTCCTTGTGGTGGCGCGGCAGGGTGGCGTGGGGATGAATATGGCTCATGGCGGTAGATGGAATCTTGGTGGGTAATCCCGGAAACCGACTCACGGAAAGAGAAAACTCAAGCTCTGGAGTGATCCAGAAGCGAGTAAAAGATGTAGAGGGAATTGTGAACGAAGTACCTCCGGAACAGTCTCCGGGGTTCCTTCGCGATGCGGTAGGCCCACTCTAAGCCTCGTTTTTGGAGAAAGGCTGGAGCCTGCGAAACCTCTCCTGCGTGGAAGGCAAAGGCCGCTCCAATCCCGAAATAGATCGCGGGAACCAATCGATCTTTGTTCTGGGCAATCCAAAGCTCCTGCTTGGGACAGCCGAAACACACCCAGACGAGATTGGCTCCGGAACTCCAAATCGCCTCCTGAATGCGCTCAAACTCCTCCTCATCCCACTCGCCAAACGGAGGTGAATAAGATCCGACAAGGGCGGTCTCAGGAAACTCTCGAGCGAATCGTTTTTCGAGCTTCTCCAAAGTCCGCGGACTGCCCCCGAGGAGAAAGTGGCGGTAGCCCTTGGTGCGCTCCGCTGCCTTAAGAGTTTCCAGCATCAAAGTCGGACCATAGACGCGATCGTTCAGGCGCTCCTCCTCCGGCAGTTGAAAATTGATCGACCAAACCAACGGCATGCCATCGGGCACGACCAAGTCGAAGCGTTTCATGGCCGCACCAAACTCCGGGTCATGGCGCGCCAAGGCGGCAACGTGAGTGTTGGCAGCCTCAACGGCCAGGGGAGCATCGAGCTTGAGAGCCCGATCAAGAATCCATTGAACCGCCCCTGCATAATCAGTAACGGCCACAGGCAGGCGGATGACGTCAGCCGTTTTCATCGGATTTTGAATCGTTGAAGGGATCGGATTCAGGAGACTCTCCCCACCCGTCCAGAAGTCCATCAGGCATGGAGATTCCGGATCACCATGGCCAAACCGCGAATGAGACTTTCGGCCGCAACGGCCAGAGCTTCTTCATCGGGATTCAACTCTCCCGACTTCATGTCCAGCAGGTAGAGAAACGTCAGGGCATCCCGCTTCGCAAGGCGCAGGGAGGCGAGGAATCCCGCGCCATCCTGGGCGAGAAATCCCTCAGCCAAACGAACCGCCGGAGCTGCGCCCGCATGAGCCAGAGACTCGGAGTCGGCACCCCGAGCCCATCCTTCCAATGAACGACTCAGGATCGCCAGCTCTCTGGCCTCCTGCCAGAAAGCGAGGTTTCCTTGCTGAAATGGTTGCTGAGATCCCATGGAGGATGTTCGTCCGCTGGCTCGCAAGCGGATTATTCCTTGGCCACGGAAACGTGGTGACCGTGCGACTTCAGCAGCGCGTGGCGCTTCGCCTTGTCCAGATCCGACGCCACCATTTCGGCGCACATCTCCTCCACCGTGATCTCCGGTACCCAGCCCAGCTTCTCTTTCGCTTTCGCCGGATCGCCCAGCAGCGTCTCCACTTCCGCAGGACGGAAATAGCGCGGGTCCACTCGCACGATCACGTCTCCCACCTTCACTCCGGGGGCATTCTCGCCGGTCACCGCCGTGACGGTCGCGTGCTCGTCCACTCCCTCGCCACTGAATTCCACCGTGATCCCGGCTTCCTGCGCCGACATCCGCACGAACTCACGCACCGAGATCTGCTTGCCCGTGGCAATCACGAAGTCCTCAGGTTGCTCCTGTTGCAGCATCATCCACTGCATCCGCACGTAGTCCTTGGCATGACCCCAGTCACGCAGCGAGTCCATGTTGCCCAGATAGAGGCAGCTCTCAAGGCCTTGCGCGATGTTGGCGATGCCGCGGGTGATCTTCCGCGTCACGAAGGTCTCGCCACGGCGCGGCGACTCGTGGTTGAAGAGAATCCCATTGCACGCGTAGATCCCATAGGACTCCCGGTAATTCACCGTGATCCAGTAGGCATACATCTTCGCCACCGCATACGGTGAGCGAGGATAGAAGGGCGTGGTCTCCTTCTGGGGAATCTCCTGCACCAAGCCATAAAGCTCAGAGGTCGAAGCTTGATAAAACCGGGTCTTCTTCTCCAGGCCCAGGAAGCGGATCGCTTCGAGCAGGCGCAGAGTGCCGATGGCATCCACATCCGCGGTGTATTCCGGCGCTTCGAAAGACACCGCCACGTGCGATTGGGCACCGAGGTTGTACACTTCGTCGGGCTCCACCTCACGCAAAATGCGGGTCAGGTTGGAGGTGTCGGTCAGGTCCCCGTAGTGGAGCTTGAACCGAGCATGTTCCACATGCGGGTCCTCATAGATGTGATCGACCCGTTCGGTGTTGAAGAGCGAAGCACGACGCTTGATGCCGTGCACCTCGTAACCTTTTTCGAGAAGGAACTCCGCAAGGTAGGAGCCGTCCTGACCTGTGATGCCAGTGATGAGCGCTTTTTTCATGAGAAGAGAAGAAGGGGGATCGGCGAAGGGTCACAGCCGTGCGGCACCGGTCTCAAGCGATGCCAGGAAATCCTGATAGGCGTCCGCCAGGCCCGCTTCGAGGGTGATGGCAGGAGACCATCCGGATTCGCGGAGCAAGGTATTGTCCATCAACTTGCGAGGAGTGCCATCGGGCTTGGTCGGGTCGGTCTTGATCTCACCTTCGTAACCCACGGTCTTGGCAACCAGAGACGCGAGGTCGAAGATCGTGACATCATCGCCGTAGCCCACGTTGACCCAATCGGGAGGGTTCTCCAAGGCGAGCAAATGGAAGCAGGCCTTCGCCAAATCTTCGGTATGAAGGAATTCACGCCGAGGCGTGCCGGTTCCCCAGATGGTGACCTCCGGTGCCGCCGCTTCTTTGGCTTCATGGAATCGACGAAGCAGCGCAGGAATCACGTGGGAATTCTCAGCGTGGTAGTTGTCGCCAGGCCCGTAGAGGTTGGTCGGCATCGCCGAATGATACATCAGCCCATGTTGGGCACGGTAATGCTGACACATCTTGAGGCCGGCAATCTTGGCGATGGCGTAGGCTTCATTGGTCACCTCCAACGGACTGGTCAGGAGGCAATCTTCCGGCATCGGCTGGGGGGCATGCTTGGGATAGATGCAGGAGGAACCCAGGAACAGGACCCGCTCCACACCGGCCCGCCGGGAGCCCTCAATGCCATTCGCGGCAATCGCCAGGTTCTCGTAAATGAAGTCCGCTGGATAAGTCGAATTGGCGTGAATGCCACCGACCTTGGCAGCTGCAATCACCACCACGTCCGGCTTTTCGGCAGCGAGGAAATCAAAAGTGCTCGCTTGGTCGCAGAGATCCACGCGATCTCGGCCTGCGGTTAGAATATCAAAGTTACCAAGTCGTTTCGCCTCTCGGACGAGAGCCGAACCTACCATGCCGCGATGGCCGGCGATGAAGATTTTTTTCATGGGTGAATGGATGGAAATCGCTGGGGGGAAGAGGTTTTTAGGCTTTCACGACCTGACCGCCCGGTGTGTCGATCCCCGCCATGGCATTGCGGGTGTCGACGATGAGGTCAGCAGTGGTGGCCAGCTGTAGCAGATTGAAGGCCTGATGATGGGTCGAGATGACAATGCAGTCCTGGGACCTCAGATTTTCCTCGGTCCAATCGAGGGATTTCATGCCGGCCCACTCCATGTGCTCGCGGGTCGGACCGACCACCGGAACATGCGGATCATGATACGTCACTTCGGCTCCAAGGCGCTTGAACCCGTCGAGCAAGGCAAAGGTTGGCGATTCCCTCATATCATCAACGTCCGCCTTGTAAGCGAGGCCGAGGAGCAGAATTCGGCTGCCTTTCACCGCCTTGCCGCGCGAATTGAGCGCTTCCATGGTACGATGAATCACATAGTCCGGCATCGAGCGGTTGATTTCCCCAGCCAACTCGATGAAGCGGGTGTGAACTCCATATTCCCGAGCCTTCCAAGTCAGATAGAAGGGATCAATGGGAATGCAGTGACCGCCAAGGCCTGGGCCTGGGAAAAACGGCTTGAAGCCAAAAGGTTTGGTCGAAGCCGCACGAATCACCTCCCAGATATCGATGCCCATGCGATCCGCGGCGATCTTGAGCTCATTGACCAAGCCAATATTGACCGCCCGGTAGATGTTCTCGAGAAGCTTGGTCAGCTCGGCGACTTTGCAGGAACTGACCGGCACCACCTGATCAAACACCGAGGTGTATAGGGCAATCCCCGCTTCCAAGCAGGCAGGAGTCACCCCACCGACGACCTTGGGAATGTTGGTGGCGGCAAAATCGGGATTCCCCGGATCTTCCCGCTCGGGCGAGTACACCACATGGATGTCCTTGCCGACCTGAAATCCCGCAGCCTCCACTCGGGTCACCAGTTCTTCATCGGTGGTTCCCGGGTAGGTGGTACTTTCGAGGCTGATCGTTTGCCCCGCCCGCATGTGGGGAACCAAGGACTCAATCGTCGAAACGACGTAGCTGAGGTCAGGCTCAAAGTGCTCGTCCAAGGGCGTCGGCACACAGAGAATCAAGGCGTCGCAATCACGCGCCCGGGAAAAATCCGTGGTGGCGTCCAGTCGACCAGCCGATTGGGCCTCCACAATCTGCGAGTCCGGGATGTGCTTGATGTAGGTTTTCCCCGCCTGAAGAGCCTCCGGCTTGCTCGGATCGATGTCCAATCCGACCGCGGTATAACCCGCCCGGGCATAAGCCAACAGCAAGGGAAGCCCAACGTAGCCGAGACCGACCACACCAACGACGCGGTCGATAGGAAGCTTGGTAGAAGAGTCGCTCATAAAGCGTGGGAGTAGCGTGGATGGACGGCAGAAACCTCGGCCGCCGCCACGGGATAGTGCGGTTCCAGGAAGGAAAGCCAGCCTTTCAAGAACTCGGAGGTTGAGGACGGCTCAATGTTGGCTCCTTCAGAATCCCAGGCCTTGCACGCCAGGGACTCCCTCCTTCATCGGCAAAAGATATCGAACACAACATCGCGAAACTTGCTGGGACCCGATCCCCGGAGATTCGCCACGAGATCCTCGCCACGCTGCCGCCCTTGGTCGCTTGCCCGCAAGTCGGACAAAACCAATGAGATGAGGAGGTTTTCTGGAGGGAGCGCCTGACAACGTCCATGACGTCGCGTGCGACGCCTCGATGCATGGCCGAACGGTACAATTGTTCAATTCAAAATGAACAAAAGGCCGACATCACGATCGGAAAATCGCCCTTTGGAACTCCTCATGAGGTTTCCCGAACTTCCTGAAAACGATAGCCCTCGTCGAAAATGGGCCGCCACCATTCTTCATGATCGAGATACCAATCGACCGTTTCCGCCAACCGCCGATCCGGATCCCTCGATGGCTGCCAGCCCAGTTCCCGTTGAGTCTGAGTCGTATCGAGCGCATAGCGGAAATCATGACCCGGCCGATCCACCACATGCACGATCCGCGATGCATGAGGGCGCCCATCTGAAGCCGGATGACGGTCGTCGACGCGTCGGCAAAGGTCGTGAACCCAATCCAGATTTCTGCGTTCGTGATTCCCTCCGAATAAGTAAGTTTCTCCCGGATTTCCCCGCTCCAGCAGGCAGCAAAGCCCCGCCACATGGTCCTCCACGTGCAACCAATCGCGGACCTGCAGTCCACTGCCATACACGGGAATTCGCTCGCCAGCCATCGCCCGGAGTATCACCTGCGGCACCAGCTTTTCGGGAAACTGAAAAGGGCCGTAGTTGTTCGAGCTGTGCGCCACCAAAACCGGCAATCCGTAGGTCGTGCCCCACGCCCTCACCAAGTGGTCCGAACCGGCCTTGCTGGCTGAGTAGGGGGACCTCGGCGCATACCGGCTTTCTTCAGTGAACTGACCCACCTCTCCCAGTTCACCGAACACCTCATCGGTCGAAACATGGATGAATCGCTTTCCTGCCCAGCTCCCTGACCCGGTCCAAGCCGCCAAAGTGGCCTCCAAGAGCACGAAAGTTCCCACCAGATTGGTCTGAACAAAAGCGGCAGGGCCCAAGATCGATCGATCCACGTGGGACTCCGCCGCAAGGTGCATCACCGCCTCGGGGCTCACTGCCGCAAAAATGTGGTCCAGCGCCATCCGGTCCGTGATGTCCGCTTGGAAAAACCTGAAGCCCGGATGGGAACTGAGCTCCTCCAGCGACGCCCAACGACCCGCATACGTCAACTTGTCGACCACGGCCACCTGATGCCCCTGCCCCAGCAGACGGCGGACGAGATTCGAACCGATGAAACCGGCACCACCAGTGACGAGAACATTCATGAAAAGCTCAGGGATGGGGCCGGGATGGCAAAAGCAGCGAGAACAGGTCCACCTCGACCACTTGCGGCTGCCCGAGAAAGTCCATCAACACGCGCACTCTCTCACGCCCCGGAAGCACTTCGACGACCCGCCCATGAAAGCCTCCAAGAGGCCCATGCGCTACCTCCACCTCGTCGTCCGCCGCAATCTTGGGGATCAGCGTCAGGGTCTCATCGGGACCTTCCTCCACTTCCCGCTCCCGCACCTCCCGGCGCAAAGCTTCGACAAACGCCGTCGCAATTTCTGGCACCTGTTGACCAAATTTGACCAAGCCAGTCACCCCCTGCGCATAC
Organism: Haloferula luteola; assembly: GCF_014201715.1. Taxonomy (GTDB): domain Bacteria; phylum Verrucomicrobiota; class Verrucomicrobiia; order Verrucomicrobiales; family Akkermansiaceae; genus Haloferula; species Haloferula luteola. The sequence continues at coordinate 41,262 of NZ_JACHFD010000004.1, read as the reverse complement.
TCCACGTGCCGCCGCTTCTCAGCGAGGTCAAAGCGAGCCAGCAGATAGCCGGGAAACATCGCCTCCACCCACCAGATCTTACCCCGTCGGGTGGCCTTTCGGTAGCGAAGCCGCGGGCAAAAAACCTCCACCCCCTCCAGTTCGCGCAGATGCCCCGCCGCCAGATGCTCCCGCTTTGGCGCAGTTTTCACGCAGTACCATTTCGGTCCCTCCTCCATCACTGACCCAGGAACTTCTGCAAAATCGGCAACACCATTCGGCCTCGGCGGATCCATCCTTCCAATCGCTCCACCCGCTCGTCGAAAAACGCTCGATCCGCCGGCTCAATATCCGCGGAAATCGCCTTCTGCAGCGCCGTGATCTTCGTTTGGCCGCTCTCCAAGTGCGGCCTTACCTGCTCACGAATGAACCCACCCACCAACGGTTTCAACTCCGCCGCTGCTTCAAAATAAGTCCGCCGCACCCCCACCACTTCCAACTCCCTCACCGCACCAAGGCTTTTCAAAGTTCGCAAGCCTTGGCTCGCCGAACCTTTGCTGATGCCCAAGCGCGCCACCAAATCATCCAGAGAAAGCGGCTCGCGACTGATGTACAAAAGCCCGTAGATTTCTCCAACGGACCCCGGAAGGCCGAGCACCCGGACGCCATCGACAAAGATATCGATCGCCCGGCGCTCCACCTCCGTCAGCGCCCTGTCCTCATCATCCTGCTTCAACTCCGGCACGCTCTCCCCATACGCGGTCGAGCGGGATTGTTCAATTCAAATTGAACAATCACCCTCCACACGGGCTGGACACCCCCTGCACGACTTCCAGCACTTGTCGTACATCCGATTCATCGTGAGAGATTCCCACCACAAACCGCACCAGCGTTTGTTCCCGGCCCACCTCGGCTTCCAGATCTTCCGGGACCTGCCATTCATAGAATCCCACTCCCGCCTCACGCCAGACCTGAGCCAAGGTGCGCGGGACCACCACGAAGACCTCATTCGTCCGCGGCTCGTAGGCCAAACGAACTCCCGAGCACTGCGCCAACCCCTGACCCAACATTTCGGTCAGGCGATTGGTTTCTTTCGCCAGATTCAGCCACAGCCCGCCTTCGAAATACGCTTCCAATTGGGCCGCAATGAATCGGGTTTTCGAAAACAAATGGGCGGCCCGCTTGCGGATGTAGGGCAATTGCACCGCCATCTTCGGATCAAAGAACACCAGGGCTTCCGCGCACCAACAACCATTCTTGGTCGCTCCGAACGAAAGGATATCCACGCCTGACTTCCAGGTCATTTCCGCCGGACTCACATCGAGCGCCGCCAGGGCATTCGCGAACCGCGCACCATCCATGTGCATGGGCAACCCAAATTCACGGCTCACCGCCGAGAGCGAAGCCACCTCGTCCGGCGAATACACCGAGCCCACCTCCGTCGCCTGTGTGATCGAAACTGCCATCGGTTGGCCGGCATGGATAAACGTCTCCGGATACCGGCCAATCCCCTCTCTCAAGCCACCGGCGTCGATCTTTCCCGCCTTGCCCGGCAGCGTGTGCAGGCGACCTCCACCGGTAAAAAAGTGCGGAGCCCCTCCTTCATCTCGGACGATGTGCGCCTCGCGATGGCAAAAGGTCACTCCGGCCGGCCTCGCAATCGCGCTCAGGGCCAGAGAGTTCGCCGCCGTGCCCGTCCCCACGAAATACACCGCCACCTCACGCTCAAAGATCTCATTGAAGATCCCTTCGACTTTTCGGTCCACCGGGCTCGTTCCATACGCAGGGGCCACACCGCCTGCATGGCGCTCCAGATTCCGCGAAATTGCCGGGTGAGCCCCCGACCAGTTATCCGATGTGAAATTCATGCTGTCAGAAGAAGAAAACGCCCGTTTTCCCGGGCGTCTTCCATCATCCAGCAAGCAAATCGTGGTCCGATTCCACCACCGAATTCCACATCAGGCGGAAACCTGCGCGATCCAATCCTCCAAATTGTAGTACGTCGTGATCCGCGAAATCCGTCCGTCCTTCAGTTCGAAGAACGAACCTGCCGGGAGCACGTATTTTTGCCCCCTCGCCTCCGGCAACCCCTCATCCGTCGTGAGGTATTCGCCATTCACCACAAACTCTGCCGCCGCACGCGTCGGGTCCTCCCCAACAAAAACCTCAACATCCGTCAGCAACTCTCGGTAGCACTTCGTCATGTGGGCGTTGAATTCGGCAAAGCGGGCCTTACCGCGACGCACCCCACCCTGGTTGACATGGTGAGCCACCTCCTCGCTCACCATCTCCAACATCGCCGCCGTATCCCCGGCATTGAAGGCCTCAAAATACGCATGGATTTGATCGCGGGTCGTCATGCCCGAAATCCACCGATCGAGCCCCACCCTGTCGAGAATTTCTCATCTTGTGCCTCAGGCGGTCCTCCCCATGCTGCGCGGTAGCATGACTGCTCCTACTCCGCGAACCGTCGGCATCATCGGCCTCGGCATCATCGGCGCCATCTGGGCCCGTCACTACCACCAAGCCGGGGCCCTCGCCGGGGCCTGGAATCGCACCGCCCAGCCCGATTTCCCCTGTTGGCAAGACCATCCCGCCGAAGTCGCCCGCGCCGCCGACGCTATCCAGATCGTCGTCGCCGACCCCGCCGCCGTGCAGTCGGTTCTCGATGCCATTCTTCCCGCACTCGACTCTACCAAGGTCGTCATCCAATCGAGCACCATCGATCCCGACAGCAGTGAAACCTTTCAGCGTCAGATCACCGCGACCGGCGCCCGCTATCTTGAAGCCCCATTCACCGGCAGCAAGCCCGCGGCCGAAGCGGGAAAGACGGTCTTCTATCTCGGCGGCGATCCCGCCCTTTGCCGCGAACTCGAGCCCCTCCTGTCCTTGGTTTCCGAAACCCGCATGCGCATCGGAATTCCGAGCCAGGCCTGCGCCCTGAAACTCTCGATGAACCTCAACATCTCCGCCCAAATGGAAGCACTGTGCGAAGCCCATGCCATCGCCACCGCTGCGGGCATCGCTGATGATGTGTTCTTCCAGGCGCTCTCCAAAAACGCCTCGCGTTCGGGTCTCAGCGACCTGAAAGAACCCCTTCTCCGGGCTCAAGCATACCCACCTATGTTCTCCGTGAAGCACATGCACAAGGACATGCGCCTCGCGTCCGGCATCGAGGCCGCCAAGGAGTTTCCTGTCCTAGCGGCGGTGACCGCTCGCTTGGCCCAAGCGGAGGCCCGTGGCCTTGCCGACGAAGACTTCGCCGCATTGCGGAAACTTCTCTAAGCTCCGAGCCCCCCCTTGTGCAGGGCTTCCATGGCTCCCTGCGGACATCCCATGGCTTGAGAAAGCGGACCCAAAACCCGCCGTATCCCTCTCATGCGGAAGTCCATTCTCAGTCTGACCCTCCCGTCCATCCTCCTCCATGGGAGCTTCGGCGCAGAGCCCGATTCGTTGGCCGACCGACAATGCCGCTCCGTACACCTCGCCTATCAGGCACCGCCTGCCCAATGGGCCTGCATCGAAGTGACTCCCACCCAGTCCTCCCCGGGCACCTACTTCTGTGCTCTCGGATTCAGCCGCGGCTACCTCGGCATGCAGGAACTGGCTGACGGGCGCAAAGTGGTCCTCTTCTCCGTCTGGGATTCTCCCGATGCCGGCAACCTGACCGATCGACCTGAGCACACCGACCCAGCCAAACGCACCGGCGTCGTCCAAATCGGCAAGGGCGTTCGTGAACAGCGCTTCGGCGGCGAAGGCACCGGAAGCCAGAGCTTTTTCGAATACCCATGGTCCCTCGAAAAACCGGTTCGCTTTGCGGTCCATTCCTACCCTGAAGGCTCCCTCACCACCTATACCGGGTTCTTCTACGATGATTCCCGCCATCAATGGCAACTCATGGCATCCTTCCGCACCGCCACCCGGGATGCGTTGACCGGCCTCTACTCCTTCATCGAAGACTTCCGGAGAAATCAACAATCCGCACACCAACAGCGCCGGGCCGAATTTCATCAAGCTTGGGCCCAAGACCTCGACGGAAACTGGCAGCCGCTGCTCGAAGCCCAATTCACCGCCGACTCCAACCCCTCCCACGCAATCGACGCCGGCACTGCCGGAACTCGATTCTTTCTACAGACTGGCGGCGCCACCCGAAACATCCACCAGCCCCTCGGGAGCTCGCTGTCCTGCGCTCCAGGACCATCCTCGCCACCTGACCTTCCAGTCCTCCCGAATCGGCTCAAATAAGAGAATCGTCGCCCTCCAACTCTCCGCCCTCTTCAAAGTCCACCTCCCGCACCCTCTTCCGATCGCGCCAGAATTCCACCTGCTTGCGCAGCGTTTCCCGCAACCCAATCCCGTCGCTCACCGCTTCAATCGTGACCTTAGGATGCGACCGGTCCGAGGTATCCAGATGCAGATTTGAGAGCCCAAACATTCGGAACCAAAACGGACGATCCATGGTCGTGTCCTTCACTCGGTAAAGTTCCACCTCGTCGATCGTCTGATTCAGCACCCCTTCATAAAGCCGCAGGCGCTCCGTCGTCAGTTCATAAGTCCGACACCGAACCACCAGATAGTTCCACAGCATCCACAGAAGCGGCAATGGAAGCGCAAACCATACCGGAGGAAATAGCATCCCACCCCACCCCAGACCACCCACCACCACCAGGGCCAGCAAATGCCTTCCCAGATGAAGAATCTGAGACGGGCTCCCTTTCCATAGAATTTCCTCACTCATGGCGAAATCCTGACGCCTCTTCTGAATCTCGACCAGTGGAGAATCATGGCGCAGTTGGAATCCGCTCCTGAAAGAAATCGACCGTTCCCTCAACCCGATCGCAACCCAGATCATCCGCCTACCCGAATCCACTTCCGGCCGGATGATTCGGGTCGACCGAGCCTGGTGCAGGCACGCCGCCATCCTGCCGCCGCTTGGCTAGGCATGAGCCAAAGGTCGGCAACTTGACGCCCCATTGCACGTCGAAGGCGCTCGCGCGGCCCCACGCCGGAGCGACGGTAGGGGTGACCCGGCAGGCACGGAAAAGGGAGCCCAAGCGACTGCAGGCCGGAGCTAACGAGGTTTGCGGGTGCCCACTTTTGATTTCGGCGCAAGCCGCACTCGGCACCCACTAGCACGAGGCGTGACGGAGCGGTCGTTTGCTCGTTGACCGGGTGGCCGTTGATCCACCGCCAGGCTCAGCGCGTGTAACAGCTATTCCCCGTTCCAGACTTCTTTGAAGTTCAGCCAAGGAAGCCAAACCAGTTTCGGAGCATCATCGCGTCGGTGGGGAGCGTGCCATGAATCGCGCCGAGTGATGGGAACGCTTCCGCCGTCTTTCAAAAATGCGGAATGCAAACACAGGTTGAGATGCTTCATAAGGGATGAGGAGAGAGATATCGTTGATGACGCTCGAAAGATCGCTTCCCACCCATCATTCATGTCTGGACCGGTTCGATTCTTATCAACCACCAGGAAATCGCACCGCTCGACACCGAAGTTCCCGAAATGCCGGCCGATTTCGACCCCCTCCGCTCATCCACGGATGAGGATCCCGTGCCGCACCGCCCTGGAGCTCCGGTGCCCTCCATCGGAAGCGGACGCGATGCTCTCCGCGATTCGGGGCGTCCTTAACGCTAGCTTCAGCCGTGCCACCCCATGAACGTCGATGCCATACCTCGCAGGGAAAACGGCATCTCACACTCACCCATCCATCCACCGCCCGAGGGCCGCTTCGAGCTTGGTTCCCCGGCGGACGCAGAAATTTTCACCCAGCTCAAGGGTGGCTCGCTTTCCCGCGGAGTTTTGGAAGTGGATCAGCACGGGCGTCTTTCCGGGATGGGCGGCGATGGCCTCCCGGATCTCTTGCAGGTCACGCTCAGAATGGCGCGCGGTCCAAAGCGCCAATTCCACGAATTTCGAATTCGATGCCCCACGGCTCTTGAGTTCATTGAGCTCCGCTCCGGTCAGACGACGGGAGTCCGTGCGGTCGTCGATCTGAATCTGTGCCTTGAATCGGATCACTTTGCCTGAAACGAGAATTCCTGCGTCTCGCGCCGGAACAAAACTCTCGCCCCATACCATCACTTCGCGCGAGCCCGTGAAATCTTCTATGACCAGAATGCCGAATGGCTTTCCCGATTTCGTGACCCGCGAATCAACGCTGCGGATCATCCCGGCAAAGGGAAACCGATCGCGCGGATGCTGGATCTCGATCTCGTCTACCAAGCCGAGTTTGCAGTAGCGGTCAGAGTCGAGCACCGCCCGGAATTTGTCGAGGGGATGCCCGGTGACATAGAAGCCGAGAAGCTCCTTCTCCATCGCCAGCCGATCATCCTTCGTCCACTCCTCGACCTCCACGGCAGAAACCGTACTAGGCGGAGGCGTCCCAAAATCCATCCCATCAAACATGGAAACCTGGCCCGAAGCCCGGTCGCGCTGAAGCGAGGAAGCACTGGCGCACACCTGCTCCAAGCGGGCGTGCATCGTCGCACGGCCTTCACGAGTCCAATCAAAGGCACCGGCCTTGATCAGGTTCTCCAAGATCCGCTTGTTGACCGCCTTCGAGTCCAACCGGTTGGCAAAGTCCTCCAGCGAAGCGAACGCTCCCTTCGAGTCCCGCTCAACAATGGCCTGAGCCATCGCACCCTCACCGACATTCTTGATCGCAGCGAGACCATACCGAATCGCCATCGAACCATTCGGTGCCAGCTCAGGAGCGAAGCGCAAGCGGGAGCGATTCATATCCGGCGGGAGAATCTCGATCTTCATCCGATGACACTCGGCCACAAAGACGCCAATTTTGTCAGTGTTGTTGATCTCGTTCGAAAGCAGGCCTGCCATGAACTCGACCGGGAAGTTCGCCTTGAGGTAGGCAGTCCAGTAGGAAATGTGCCCGTAACAAGCGGAGTGGGATTTGTTGAAACCATACCCCGCGAACATCTCGATCTTCTTGAAAATCGCGTCGGCCAGCTTCTCCTCAATGCCGTTGGTTTCGCGACAGCCTTGGACAAACTTGTCACGCTCTTTCGCCATCTTGGCAGGATCCTTTTTTCCCATCGCGCGGCGCAGCAAGTCAGCGCCACCGAGCGAGTAGCCGGCGAGGAGCTTGGCGGCATTCTGCACCTGCTCCTGATAGATCATGACGCCATAGGTGTTGCCACTCACCTGCTCGAGCAAGGGATGCTCGTAGAAAGGCCGGTTTCGGCCCTTCTTCACCTCGATCATCTGGTCGATGAACTGCATTGCCCCCGGACGGTAGAGGGCGAGAAGGTCAATGATGTCGTCGATCTTCTCGATCTGATATTTCCGGCAGGTCTCGACCATGCCACCCGACTCCAGCTGGAACACCCCCATGGTTTCCCCACGATTCAGAATCGCGAAGGTGGCTTGGTCATCAAGAGGCACATCCTCGATCACAAAGTCCGGCGTGTGGACCTTGATGTGTTCGACGGCGTCCTGAATCACGGTGAGGTTCTTCAGACCGAGGAAGTCCATCTTGAGCAAGCCCACCTCGGTGATCGCGCCCATGTCGAATTGGGTCACGACTTCCCCTTCGTTACCGCGAGTGAGCGGGACATGCTCGTCGAGCGACCGGTCTCCAATCACGACGCCGGCAGCGTGGATGCCGACGTTACGAGTGAGGCCTTCCAGCTTCATCGCGTAGTCCCAAAGTTCCTGATAGGTCGAGGAACTCTCAATGAGTTCGCGCAGCTCGGGCTTGGCATCCCACTCCTTCTTGAGGGTCACGCCAGGCTTGGCTTCGATCATTTTCGCGATCCGGTCCGCCTCTCCGTAGGAAACACCCATCACCCGTGCGACATCGCGAAGCACACTCTTTGCACCGAGAGTGCCGTAGGTGATGATGTGGGAAACACTGCGTTCACCGTATTTATGGCGCACGTAGTCGATCACCTCCGGTCGCCGGCTCTGACAGAAGTCGATGTCGACATCGGGAGGGCTGACCCGCTCTGGGTTGAGGAAGCGCTCGAAAAGAAGTCCGAACTGAAGCGGGCAGATGTTGGTGATGCCCATCACGTAGGCGACGAGCGAGCCGGCTGCCGAGCCCCGGCCGGGACCGACGGGAATGTTGTGATCACGTGCCCACTGAATGAAATCAGCGGTGATGAGGAAGTACGACGCAAAACCCAACTGATTGATGATGCCGACTTCGTACTTCAGGCGTTCCTGGATTTCCGCGCGAGCCGCCTTCTCCTCGCCATACCGTTTCACGAGACCCTCTTGGCAGACCCGCATCAGGTACTCCTCGCGGGGTGAGCCATCGGGAGAATCAAATTGGGGATATTTCTCCGAACTGGTGGAATCCAGCTTCAGCTCAACGTTGCAACGCTCGGCAATCTCCAGTGTCGCATCGCATGCCCCGGGGATCTCGGCGAACAGTTCTCGCATCTCCTCCGCCGATTTGAAGTAGACTTCCGGCGTGTAGCGCATGCGATTTTCGTCGATCAGCAGCTTCCCGGTGCCGATGCAAATCATCACATCATGGGCCTCATGATCATCGCGATTGACGAAGTGGACATCGTTCGCCGCCACGGGTTTGAGCCCGAACTCGCGGGCGAGTTCGAGGAGACCGGGGGTCACCTTCCGCTGGGGTTCCAGGTGATGATGGTGGACTTCGACGTAGACGTTTTCGCGCCCGTAGATATCGACCAACTCAGCCATCGTTTCGCGGGCTTTGTCCATGTCCCCCGCGAGAAGCCATTCATTGACCGGGCCGGAGATGCAGCCGGTGAGGCAGATGACTCCCGTGGAGAACTCGCGCAGGGCCTCACGATCGACGCGGGGCTTGCCGTAGTAGAGTCCTTCCAGATGGCCACGGGAAACGAGTTTCTGCAGATTGCTCCAGCCCTCCATCGTCTCGGCGAGCAGCGTCATGTGGCAGGCCCGCTTGCGACCGGGAATGTCCCGTTTTTCGTCGAGCTTGCCGGGAGCGAGGTAGATTTCGCAACCGAAGATCGGCTTCACTCCGGCGCCTTTGCAGGCCAGGAAGAACTCAATCGCGCCATAGAGATTACCATGGTCGGTCATGGCCACGGCAGGCATGCCGAACTCTTTGGCTTTTGCGGCCAATTGCTTTGTCCGCGCCATCCCATCAAGCAGGGAGAATTCAGTGTGGACGTGGAGGTGGACGAAAGAGTCGGACATCGGGCGCGGGCCAATCTGGAGGGACGGGCGCGGGAGGGCAAGAAAGGGGTGTCCAGGAGGGGGATTTCGCGGGTTTTCCGCAGGGGTCCAAGGCTCCGACGCCGACTTGCCCTTACAATCCCAGACGTGCGGCTTGACGGGCGGCTTCCGCCCGGTTGGAGATGCCGAGCTTTCGATAAATTGCCTTGATGTGGCTCGCTACGGTGCTCTCCGCAATCGCCAGATTCTCCGCGACTTCCGCATTTCGCAGACCGCGGGAAATGGCGGTGAGAATTTCCTTTTCGCGATCGGTCAGACGGGCCGCGACTTCTGGTCCTGCAGCGGGTCCGGTTTGCTGGAAATGCTCCATGATACGGCGAGCGACGCTCGGGGATAAAGCAGGGATTCCCTGCACGAGGTGCTGGAGTTGCCGCGCCAGCAGTTCTCCCGGCTGGTCCTTCAGCAAATACCCGGCGGCACCCAGCGACAGCGCCGCGACCATGGTGGCATCATCCGTGGCCACCGTCGTCACCACGCATTTCGCTGGCATCCCCAGATCCTGAAATCGCCGCAACAGATCCAGTCCCGATCCATCCGGCAACCCGAGGTCAATCAACGCCAAGTCGAAGGCATGCCTTCCGGCCAGTTCCAGGGCACCCGCGACGCTATCCGCCTCAAGGCGGTGGCAGCGGGGAAAGGCTGCCCTTGCCACTCCAGAAAGCCACTCCCGTGAGGCCGGCAGGTCTTCAACGATCAAAACCAAATTCATGATAGGACACCTTCTTTCATCATCGGAAAGCTCGCCCGCAGACGTACCCCATTTTGCAACCCCTTGCATTCGAAGGAACCTTTCAATCCTTCAAGTCGTTCCCTCATCCCTGCCATCCCCGTACTTCCTTTCCGCACCACGCCGTCCCAGCCTCCACCATCGTCCTCCACCACCAGTTGCAGGAACTGCTCAGAAACCTCAAGCGAGAGCTCAACCCGCTCGGCACCGGAGTGTCGGATCACATTGGAGAGCGACTCGCGAATCACCGCTCGCAGGGCTTTCATCGCGTCTCCGGACAGGCGCACATTTTCTACCAAGTCCTGCTTCCAGCGAAGATGGATGCCGCTCATTTCCAACCGTTCACCGCTTTCGCTTCGGAGATCCGCAAGCGCTTCCCCCAACGAAAGTCCGGCATGCCCACGATCATTGATCACCTCCCGTAAGTCGGCGAGGGATTCGCGAATGCGGAGGTCCTTATCGCTCGCCTCCTGAGCCTGCAAAGCTGCCAACAAATGAGCGCCGATATGATCGTGAAGATCCCGGGAAATCCGACCCCTTTCCTGCGCGACTCCCGATTGATATGAAGTATGGCTTTGAATCGCGTGCTCCAGCATGGATCGCAGTTCACCCGCCTGCCGCGCCTCCGCAGGACCGAACAACGCCCGCCCCCTTCGGAGAAATTCTAGCCGCAAGGCCGGCATGCCACCCACGCCAGGGAGCAGCAGAGACTGCCCGTCCTGGCCGATCTCCTCGATGCTCGATGTTCCCACTGCGACGTCCAGAGACAAGGGGTCGAAAACCCTTTGGATCAAATGCTTCCACCCTTCCCACCGACGTTCATCTCCGGGTGGCAGTGCGGAAAGATCGAGCACCTCGCGAAACAATCCCAAGCTCTCCGCTTCACGACGGCGCGTCATCCGCCGCCACACCCAGGCCCGAAATGGCAACCAAACCCCACCGCACACCAACAGCGCCGCTGATAGCGAAAAGCTCTCCGACCACTCCAGAGTGAAGACAAAAAAACCATCAAGGATCACGAGCAGCAGAACCATCGCCGCCCACCCCACAGATTGACGCCACCATTGACCAATTTCGAAGAGCCGAAATCGCAAGATCCCCACCGCCAACCCACCATACACTAAAAGAAAAAGCAAAAAGGCATACCCCTGAAGCGGCGAGGTATCGATCCCAAACATCTGTGGCAGCAGAATGAAACCCGCGAACAGAAAGGTGCCCAACAACCACGAGCCCAGAAACCACTGCAACGCCGCCCGTTCAACCGGCGATCGCGAGGTCCGAAACCAATGCCAACCCGCCAGCCCCAATGTGGCCGGCATCGCCAACATCACCAGAAACCTCCGAGCAAAGGTCATCGAGGAAAACACCCCGATCTGCTGAAGGACGAACCAAAGCACAAACACCCCCACCACCGAACGACCCACCCACCGGGGTGCCATCGGACGCGGATAATAGAGGAGCAAGCCCACGAAACTGGCAGCAAACAAGCTGCCACCGAAAAAATTGAGATCGCAGGCACTGTGAAAAATCCCTGCCGGAACCGCCAACTCGCGAGTGGTGTAAATTGCCGCCGCCGGCGCAAACAACAAGGTCGCAAAACCACTCAGCAACAGGTATCTCGCCCCATTTCCCCCGGGCCGGAATGCGATCACCGCGGCCGACACCCACCACGCCACCAGGCCCACAGCCAATTGGACCCAGAAGTCCGTTGGTAGGCTGCCCAGGGGACGCTGGGGCTGCGGACGAACGGGATACGCCCGGCCATCTTCCGCAATCCATTCCACCTCCTCCGCTCGCTGAATGGCGGCCAGACGATCCTGCCGCGCCAAGAATTCCCCATAGATCTCGTAAGTCCCCATGCTTCCATCGGGCTCGATGGTGAGGTCGAGGGGGCGCAAGTCCATCCGATCCCCCCCTCCCTGAATCGCCACCAATGGAGTCCCCACCGGCACCGCCGCAGAAGGGCCAGCCGTGTTCATCGCCACCACCGCCCTGGTGTCCGAGGCAAGACCCAGACGCATGCCCAATCCCGGCTGCTGGTGAGCCAATCCCACAACGACCCCCAGCACGATCACGCCGAGGATCCAGGACATCGCGAGCACCTTGGCCGGGGGGATGCGAAGCTTGGGGACAGGAGGCAAACTCACGCCCGCACGCTTTCACATCTTCACCCCCCAAGGCAACGTCATTGCCTCCTCCTTCTCCCCCATTCAGAAAGATTTCTTCGTCCTCTTCTGGACTCAAGTTCAGCCACCCCCGTACGATCCCTCTTTCACCACCTCAACGTCGATCACCTCACCCTCCAACTCGGCTCGGCGGGGTGCGCCCGGCGGTTCAGGAGAGACCGTAGTCGCTCCCGGAACCACAAGGCGAATACGATCCTTCAGTGCCGATTGGAGACGCTTGACCACCGCGGCGCGCACAGGCGGCGTCAGCAGAAGAAAGCCGATCGCATCGGTCAGGAATCCGGGAGTCAGCAACACGGCTCCGGCGATCAAAATTAGCAGGCCTTCGACCACCTCCTCGTGGGGAAGGCGACCTTCCGCCAGAGATTGCCGGTAGCCCTGCAGCACCTTCAGTCCCTGTTTTTTGGTGAGCCAAGCGCCAAGGAAACCGGTGAGTAGCACGATCGCCAAGGTCACCGGAAGGCCGATTCGCTCGCCCACCGAAAGAAACAAGGCCAGCTCGATCACCGGGACGGTAATGAAGAGTAGAAAAAGACGTCCGAACATCGCGCCAAGACCCTAGCACTCATCCCTCGCCGATCCAGAGAGACTGCTCGGCCCCCCATCACTCCTGCCTGCATCGATGGCCTCCGTCATTCAAACTTGTGTGCTCCACCGAGTTTGTCCGGATTGCGCACCACGAAGACCGCCTTCACCCGCCCATTCTCCAGCGCCAAGGTCATGGCGGATCGCGAGCCATCTCCGCTGCGGATCAAGGCACCGAGAGAACCATTGATGCGCACCCAACGCACAGGGGGTGGCGCCGTTTGGTGAAAACGCCGGAGGCCGATGAACATCCGAGCAATGCGGTCAGCTCCACGAATCGGGAGCAAGGCGGCACGAACTTTCCCGCCGCCGTCGCTGTAGAGCACCGCATCTTCTGTGAGCAGACGCAGCAAATCCGCCATCTCCCCGGTGCGAGTGGCTTCCACAAACTCCCGAACCAGCCGTTCAGCTTCGTCATGGGCGCTCGACTTTTGATCGTCTGGGCGGGCCAGGCGCACCTTGGCGCGCGAGACGATTTGGCGGCAGCTTGCCGCCGACTTGCCCACGATCCCCGCAATCGATTCGTAATCATGTCCAAAGGCCTCGCGGAGCAGAAACACCGCACGATCGATCGGAGAAAGCGTCTCCAACATCAGTAGGAACGCCATCCCCAGCGTGTCAGCGAGCGCCGCATCCTCGGAAGGAGGTGCCGAACGGTCCTCCAGCAATGGCTCCGGGAGCCACACCCCCACATACTCCTCCCGCTGACGGCGGGCGAGCCGGAGTTGGTCGATGCACAATCGGGTCAGGGTGGTCGTCAGCCAGGATGCCTCATTTCGAATCTGCGATGGCTCCGCACGGTGCCAGCGCAGGAAAGTCTCCTGCACCATGTCCTCGGCCTCCACCGCGCGACCGAGCATCCGGTAGGCGATTGAGAACAGGCGACGACGGTGGGCTTCGAGATCACTCATTCAGCTCAAATCAAAATCAGACGGCCAGCTCGACCGGCAAGCGGAAGCCGACTCCAAAACGATTCCAGGCGTTGATCGTGGCAATGGCCAGCGTGATCCAAGGGATCTGTTCATCATCGAAGTGCTCGCGCAATGCGGCGAAGTCTCCATCGCTCACCGCGCCGCCGGCGAGGCGGGTGAGCTTCTCCGTCCAAGCCAGAACCGCCTGCTCAGCGGGCGAGTAAAGATGGGCCACCTCTCGCCACACCGGCAGCAGCTGGAGTCGCTGCGGCGAAATCCCCGACTTCACAGCATCCTGAAAATGAAGATTCATGCAGTAGGCGCAGCCGTTGATCTGGGAGGCACGAAGCTTGATGAACTCGAGCTGCACAGGATCGATGCCGGCAGCACGCACGGCAGTTTCAAGGGAGAGCATCGCCTGCATCGCATCAGGTGCGGTTTTCCAATGCTCGAGACGGGCGCGTGTCGTGTCGGTCGTTTCCATACACCGTCATAGGACGGATTCGGCCGGGTGCTTGTGACAGGACGACGGAATTCGATCGAAAAACTCCTCTGGTGCCTTCCCCTTCACGACCAGGAATCCGGAAACAAGCCGCCAGCTCCCGACGTATCGAGAGCCATGAAGTGCCTCCATCGTTCTCAAACCGCGCCACTCCTGGCCCTGTGGTCGCTTTGCCTGATCCCAGCCGGCTTGGCTCAGAAAGTCGGAGATTCCGTCACCCCCGATGCGCTTCAGAAAGCCGATTGGGTGCAAGGAGAAGCTCCGACCGCCTGGGAGCCCGGTAAGCTCTACCTCATCGAATGCTGGGCCACATGGTGTGGCCCCTGCATCGCCGCGATTCCCCACGTCGACGAGCTCTTCGACAAGTATGCCAGCCAAGGCCTCCGCGTGATTGGCATGAATGTTTGGGAAGATGGGCGCGAGAAGGTCGCCAAGTTCGTCGCCGACAAAGGAGAAGGCATGTCCTACCCCGTGGCTTACACGGGACGCAACGGCGCCTTCGAAACCGATTGGCTCAAACCGGCAGAAGTCCGCGGCATTCCCCACGGCTTTCTGGTTCGGGATGGCAAGGTCATTGGCATGGGCCACCCCTCTGGATTCACGGACGAAGTGATTGGCACCCTCCTCAAAGGGGGGGATGCCGCTCAAGCCGCCCTTGATGAACTCCAGGCCAAAGCGCAACAACAACAGGCGGTTGCCGCCGCCCGTGCCGCCTGGAGCGAAGCGAGCAAGGCACAAGACCCCGTGGCCATGAAAGCAGCGGCCGACCAACTCGAAGCCGCCAGCCCGGGCGATCTCTACCTTCCCCTCCTCCGCAACGAGACCCTCATCGCGGCCAAGGATTTCGACAGCCTTGAAAAACGCATTGAAGAGTGGGGGCCCGAAGATTCGCTTCGCCCCCTGATCCTGACCTCGCTTGCCCGCTCCATCGAACAGGTGGAAGACCTGCCGGAGAGCACCTCAACCAAGCTCATCGCCGCCTATGAAGCGATGGTTTCCGAGCAAGGAAACTCCGCCAACCACTCGATGTTGCTGGCACGACTGAAATGGAAAGCTGGCGACGAGGATGCCGCGAAAGAAGACGCCGCCCGAGCCGGTGAGCTGGCCAACGATCCCTCCAACTACCTGCCGAGCGAACCTTATCAGAAATTCGCAGAGTCCATGAAAACAGGAACAATGCCCAGCCATGCGGAGTTCACCGCCTGGATGCAGGCAGCCATGAAAGCCGCCCGCGAGAAGAAGGAAGCCGAGAAAAAGAGCTGAGAGCAGAAGGGTTCCCACCCGCCAACTTTGCGTGGGAGCCACCCCGTCAGCGCAGTCCCTATCCCGTCCACGACCGATCTTCGGCCGAAAAATGGGAGAAGCATTTGACAACCCGTGGGACGAGGAGGCGAAGCTGGAGATCCTGACGCGATGAAGCCTGCGAAAAGCAAACTCATCCCCTCCCTCGTTCTTCTCTTCGTTCTTGCCACCTGCGGGATGCTCGGACGTTGGATCACTTCCCTTCGCTCCAACAACGAACTCCTCGACTCATCCAACACCCGGCCAAATTCGACCGAGACTGATGATTCAAAAGTCGTCAAACGGCTCTCGACCGCATCACGGGACAGGGATCTCGACCGCAATTTATTTCGGCTCCTGTCCATTGTCGGATCGATCCGAGAACAAGGAGAGTTCCGCCTACCGGTAGCCAGGGACCTTCAGGCCGCTTTGGATGAAATCCCGATCGATCAGCTTCTCGCATTGCTGGATCGGTTGGATTCAAAAGGCTTACCGAGTCAACATCATCAACAACTCATCGATTTCATCTTCGGTTCCCTTAGCCGACGGGATCCCGCGCTCGCTCTCAATACCTATCAGGGCCGGAAGCACCCCAGCGCGAAAGCCCATCAACACCGAATGGCAATCTGCCTTCGTTCCTGGTCCCAACGTGATCCCCAAGCGGCCTTGGAATGGTTTCAGGCAAAACAAGCCGAGGGTTCCGTCCTCCTCAGCGACGAGACGACGACGGTCGATTGCACCACCGTACTGAAAAGCATCCTCGTCCAGAGATTCGCCGCTGAAGATCCAACCACGGCGATCGAGCTCTGGTCGTCCATGAGCCAAGCCGATCAGGCGACCTGCCTGAAGGACGATTGGTTTTCGCGAGTTTCACCCGATCACCAAGTCGCCATCGCAAACTTCCTTCGAGAACAGTCCGATCACGATCCAGATCTCCTTGCGACCGCCGCCAGCCTGAGACTCCGTCAAGGTGATCTGAACGACCTCCACGGATTTCTCGACCTCCTTGCTCCATCAGCGGAGGAACGCGCCGCCATGGTCTCAGAAGCCCTGCGGGTGCGGATTCAGGATACCCATGAATTGCGCATCAACCTTCCTGAGGCTCGGGAGTGGATCATGACCCAATCTCCCGAGCAGGCCGCCGCGCTCACCGGCACCACTCTCGCCCAAATGCTTGAATGGAGGGATTTTGCGGAGATGTCCGAGGCCGCGCTGCGCTACGATGCCCACGACCCCACTCAGCCGACACTCACCTCTTTCCTGCTGCAAGCACCGGAGACCCAAAGGACCGAAATCCTCCACTGGGCAAGCCGCCTTACCGACGCTGCAGCTCGAGAGAAAATTGTCGCTCGCATCTCCACTCCCACCCGAACTGGGGCAGCGAATTGAGAGGTTTCATCCCGCCTTGCGGCGAGAATCACCATGCCACTCCCAGGCCGGATGCCTGATGTAAGCCAAGGCCTCGGCGACAGTCAGCCCTCCGGACGCGGCTTTGGCTAACTGCTCCCGTCGTTGGCGCCACAGGGTGGTCTCTTCCGGCGTGGCGGGGTGACGTTTTTCGTACGGCGCCTGCTGGCCTACCAGCATCACCAAATAGCCCTCGATCCCAAAATCACTGTTGGTTCGACCGGTCCGATAACGACAGAATCCTGTGGGGCCATTTTCACGATAAAACTCGAGCAGCGAGGCAATCCCCGACAAATCGGTTTCCTCGCGGCAGCGACGCCAGAAGTCCGTCTTCCCTGCCGTGTTCAGCTGATAGTGCAGACCGAGAAAATCTCGGATGTCCTTCCACCCCTCACTGGCTTGTTCATTGTACAGCGCCACCATGCTCGGAGTCGGCTCCAACTCACAGTGCAGGAGAAAATCGATCAAAGTCCGCGAATGGGAGCACACCACCATCAGGGCCGTCGCCTCCAGCGGTTCGACAAAGCCCGCGGCATTTCCAATCGCCACCACATTCTTCACCCACATCCGCTGGTAGGCGCCACTCCGGAATCGAACCACCCGTGGACTCTCCGGTGCTTTCGGATTCTTCCGGCGAAACTCCGCCGCTGCCTCCTCGTCGGAAATCATGTCCGAACAGTAGACATAGCCGCGGTTGATCCGGTGCTCATGCTCAATGCGCCAGCACCAACCCACATCCATTTGCTCGGCCGTCGTGTATGGCAAGATCGGCTCACGGGTTCGCTCCCAACCCCCAACCACGGCACGATCGCAAAACAAGGTTTTGTCGAACGGCTCGAAAGGTTCCTCAAGCGCCCTTCCCATCAACTCCGAACGGAAGCCCGAGGCATCCACAAAAAAGTCCGCCTCCAAACGTCGGCCATCCCCCAATACCAAGGCGGTGATGCCCGTGGCATCCTGTTCCGTCGATACCAACTTGCCATCCGTGATCTCCACCCCCCACTCCGCCGCGTAGCTCTCTAACACTTCGACAAACTTCTCGTTTTCAATGTGAAAGGCATGCCATGGCTGAATGTCCGGACAGCCATTCGCCTGCCGTAAAAACACCTTGTCCTCACGCATCAACGCAGCCGGCAAATCCACGTGGCTGAACTCGTCGTCGCAATAGAATCCCACGGGGCGCTCCAACCCCGGCCAATGCGAATCGAGCTGCCGCCCGAACGTGTAATCAAAGCGCCCGCGCGGACCCCAATCGAATCGAATCCCAAGCTTCCATGTCGGCTCGGCACGGCGATAAAACTCCCCACGGGAAATCCCCAGATAATCAAACAGATGGGTCGGAAAATTCGGGGTGGTCCCCTCCCCCACACCGATCACGCCCAAGTCGGGATCACGAACGATCTTCACCTCCAAACGAGGGATTTTCTTCTTCAACGAGAGTGCTGCAATGAGGCCAGCACTTCCGGAGCCAACGACCAGGACCTTTTGAATCATGATCCCCCTACCTTGCGGACCTGAGATCGAAGACGGAAGACCGGAGTGCATCATTTATCGGCATGAATCCCCCCCTCCGCTCCGGCTCTCTCATCCTTTTCTCATCCTCCGCAGCATGAAATGATCGGCCCATGCGCTGCCTCATCATCGAAGACTACCCTCCCCTTCGCGAAAACATTGCTGAATGTCTCCGCGAAGAAGGCTATGCGGTCGACTCCAGCGCCACTGGCGACGAAGGACTGTGGTACGCCCGCAATCATCCCTACGACGTCCTCATTCTCGACATCATGCTGCCCGCAGTCGATGGACTCACCATCCTGCGCCAGCTCCGCGACCTTCAGGACAAAACTCCGGTCCTGATTATCAGCGCCCGCGACTCCATCCACCAACGCATCGAGGGCCTTGATGCCGGTGCCGACGACTACCTCGTCAAACCCTTCGCCCTCTCGGAGATGGTCGCCCGCGTTCGGGCCTTGGTCCGACGTCTCTACGACCGCGAAACCGCAGGCCTGCAGGTGGCCGACCTCACCATTGATACGATCACCCGCTCGGTCCGTCGCGGCTCCACCGAAATTACCCTCACCCCACGGGAGTACGCCTTGCTGGAATACCTCGCCTATCGGGCTGGTCAACCCGTCAGTCGCACTGACATCTGGGAACACGTGTACGAAGACCACGAGGGGGGCTCCAGCAACACCGTCGATGTCTACATTGGCTACCTCCGAAAAAAACTCCACCTTGAGGGCCTGCCCGAGCTCATCCACACCCGCCGTGGCTTTGGCTACCTCCTTGCCCCCCCTGTCCCATGAGCCACCCTTCCATGCGCAACCGGCTACTCGCCGGAACGGCGCTCATCGTCACCCTCGTTCTGCTGGTTTCGATGGTGATCATCTACCAGTCGTTCGCCCGCATCTTGCGCAAAGAGATCCGCATGCAGCTGGTCGAAAGCGCCGCCCTGCTCGCGAAATCCGCCGAACTCGAGCCCGAAGGCGTCGTCTACGAATGGCATGAGGCGCTGGAATCCGGATCGTCCATCGGCGTCCCAGGCTTGTTTCAGTTTTGGAACTTGAACCAAGGCACCACCCTTTCTTCCCCAGCCCTCAAGGGCGCCAGCCTCAAACCGTTTCACGGCGAGCTGGACGAGATCGTCGTCCGCCCGGTCAAGCTGCCCGATGGCCGCCCTGCCATGGCCGCCGGGCTCCTCCACCTCCCCTTCCTGGATGCCGAGGGCATCGAGGAAATGAAACAACGCGGACAGGTGCTCACCCCCTCCGATTTCCCCCAGGTCCTCGTCTGTGCCCGCGAAACGGAATCTCTCGATGCCAAACTACGAAGAATCCAGTGGCACCTCATCCGCGCAGGATCCGCGACCCTGCTCGCCATCGCCATTTCCACCGCCTTCATCATTCGTCGCAACCTACGACCCATTCACTCGTTGACGCGTCGACTCGACGCGCGCTCGCTCCAGGACGGCGGCCCCATTCCACCCACACCTGAAGATCTTCCCCGCGAACTCACCGGACTCGCCAATGCCTTCAATCGCACCCTCGAGCGTGTCGAGGCCGCTCGCGAACGCGAGCGCCAGTTTGCCCTCCACGCCGCGCACGAACTGCGCACTCCCATCGCGGGCATTCAAGCCACTTTGGAACAGGCAGTCAGCCGCCAGCGTAGCAGCGAAGAACTTCAAACCCGTATCCACTCTGCCCTCAACCTTGCCCACGACATGGGCGCCACCATCCACACCCTCATGCGGCTCGCGCGACTGCGCGGAGGCCTCGAGATGCCCGTCGCCGAATCCTTCGATCCCGCCGCTCTGGTACATGCCCTCTTCCAGGAAGGTGCCGACCGGTTTTCAGCACGCAGCCTGCTCCTCCAAATCGAAGGACCTATGAGCGGACCGTTGCTCAACAGCGACCCCGAACTCCTCCGTGTCGTCCTCGCCACCCTGATGGACAACATCCTCCGCCACGCTCCCAGCGACTCCGACGTCTCCATCGTCATCGAAGAGAACTCCGAGGGCTTCTCCCTCCAGCTCACCAACTCCGCACCTCAGCTCATCCATCACGAGCTGGTGGATCTCTTCGAGCCCTTCCAGCGCGGACAGCAAGTTGCCGCCTCCGAAGGCTCCGGTCTCGGCCTCAGTTTGGCTCGGGAAATCGTCCGCCTGCTCGGCGGAGCGATCACCCTAAAGCTTCAACACGGCCAATTCACCGTCGCCCTCACACTGCCTCGCCACGGTCGCCACGCCGACGCCTGAACAAAGCCACCCCCGCGAGAGCGCCGAGCGCAAAGCTGCTCGGCTCCGGCACCAGTTGACCGCGAATCTCGCCGCCCGGGAAACTGGCTGAGTGGACATTCACGTAGTACGACTCGCTCTGGAGATCGGACATCTGCGTCAACGTGAACGTCCCCGAACCACTCAAAGTGCCGGAAGTCGTCCCCGTCACCGTAAGGGCCGTGATCACGCCTCCATTCACACCTGCCGGTCCGAGGTGGATGTGAGAAGCCGTCACGTTGCCCACCAAGCCTGCATAAGTACCGTTCAAGGTCCATGCCCCCGTCACATCATCGAGTGACAATGTTGCCGATCCGCTTCCCGGGGAAGCATTCGGCGGCACCTCTTGGCTCCCCTCGAGAGTGGCGGTGAAAATCATCGTCGCGGCGGAAGCAGCGTGAGTGAGGAACCAAGCGGAGACCAAAGTGGACCAAATCAGGGATTTCATCGGAGATGTTTGCGGGTTGGGTTGGGTAGGGTTCCCATCAAGCCCAGCTCCGTCCGTGAGCACAATGACGAAAGGCACCGGATTGCTTGATGATCCTTCAGCAAAACGTCACGGGGGCGTCCCCCACGCTGAATGGCCGGTCTGAGAGCTCAAAAACTCTTTCCGAAAATCCCCCGAGATCGTCGCCTCTCATCATTCTTTCATCTTCGCTTCGCTAGGCAGGTGGCGTTCATCATGACTCCTCCCCACCGCTCCCCTTCCGGATTCTCTCTGAACTCCCGCCAACGGGTCGCCGTCATCTCGAGCTTCGGCCTGCTGCTCCTGCTTCGCGTCCTCGCGATCTTCGCCGTGCCCTTTACCGACACCACCGAAGCCCGCTACGCCGAGATCGCCCGAAAAATGGTCGAGACCAACAACTGGATCACCCCCCAGTTCGATTACGGCGTTCCCTTTTGGGGAAAGCCTCCTCTCCACACCTGGCTCGCCGCCGCCGGCATGGAGCTCTTCGGTGTGAATGAATTTGGAGGCCGGATTCTGATTTTCTTCACCGCTTGCGGACTCCTCGCCCTTCTCCACCACTGGGTCAAGAAGGAGCGCGGCCGCGACACCGCTTGGCTCTCCACCACTCTCCTCACCGGCTGCGCTCTGTTTTTCGTGTCGATGGCCACCGTGATGACCGACCTCGCCATGCTCGCCGGCACCGCACTGAGCATGGTCGGGTTCTGGAATGCGTTGCAGGGCGGAAAGCACTCGCAGCGGTGGGGATACGGGTTCTTTGTCGGCCAGGCAATCGGCCTCCTTGCCAAGGGACCGGTGGCCATGGTGCTTACCGTACTTCCCCTTGCCCTGTGGGTCCTCCTCCATCGCCGTTGGCGCGATACCTGGCAACGCCTTCCCTGGCTTTCTGGCACCGCTTTGATGCTCCTCCTCACCGTTCCTTGGTATGCGGCTGCGGAGATCAAAACTCCGGGATTTCTTCGCTACTTCATCATCGGTGAGCATTTCCAACGCTTCCTCGTCAGCGGTTGGAAAGGTGACCTCTACGGCTCAGGCCACGCCAAGCCACGTGGTATGATTTGGGCCTTCTGGGTGATTGCCATGCTACCCTGGACTCCCCTGCTTCTCGCTCCTCTGGCCCGGTGGAAGCAGGTCCTTCAAGGCTTCCGCGGTGACGCCGGATCATGGCGAACTTACCTCCTGTTGTGGGCCGTTACCCCCATGATCTTTTTCACCCTCGCCACCAATATCATCCCCACCTACGTCCTGTCAGGAGTGCCGGCTGCCGTGATTCTCGGCCTGGAAGCTTGGGTTCTCGTCGGCTGGCATCGCGGCCGCGCCTTTCCCCGTGCCTTTATGGGTACCTGCTGGGCTTCCCTTGCGATCTTCACCGTAGGAATCGTCCTCATCGGCGCCGGGGATAGCACTCTCACCAAAGGCTCCCAGAAACTCGCAGTCGCGTGGAGCGATGTGCCAGGCTACGACTTCAATTACTACGGAAAACGCAGTTTTTCCGCTGAGTTCTACTCCGCTGGCAGTGCTCACCAGCTGCGCGATTTCGCGGCCCTGCGCTCACTGACCACCAATGGTCAGCCGGACGTTCTCGAAATCCGGCGCGAGCTCCTCCCACTGATTCCCCCAGAAGTGCTCTCCCACTTCGAAAAGCGCACCGAAGTGGGCGATGACCTCGTGTTCATCGAAAAACCCGAGATCCGAAAGGAGGTCGCCAGTGCTCACTGATTCCTGTCCGCGCCCACACGCCAGAAACATCGTCCCCATTCCCCTGCCTGAGCCTCCCCCACTCGCTTCCCCCAGAGAGTGCGATCCAGAGGTCTCCTGCATCATCCCCGCATTCAATGAATCGGGAAACATCACCAAGGCCATCGAGGCCGTCGCCCTCGAACTTCAACGCCTTGGCCGCCACTTCGAAATCATCGTCGTCGACGATGGCAGCACCGATGGCTGCGGGGCCGAAGCCGCCTCCATGATCGATGAATTCCCCGTGCGGGTCCTGCGCCTCTCGCGAAACTTCGGCAAGGAAAACGCCATGACGGCCGGGCTCGAACGCGCCAAGGGCCAAGCCGTCATCGTCATCGATGCCGACATGCAGGAACCCGTCAGCTACCTCGAGGTCTTCCTGCGCCAATGGGACGCTGGCTACGAAATGGTCTATGGGGTGCGTGCTGATCGCGACGATGAATCCGCGCTCAAGCGTCTCGGCTCCCATCTCTTCTACCAGCTCCTCAATCGCCACGCTGCCGTCCGCATTCCGGCTCATGTCCGGGACTTCCGGTTGATGGACCGCAGGGTGGTCGACGCCCTGCTCTCCCTGCCGGAACGCGACCGATTCATGAAGGGCCTCTACAGCTGGGTGGGATTCCGCTCGCTCCCGGTACCGGTAAAGATTGAGCCCCGCCATCTTGGAAAATCGAAGTTCAACTATCGCCGCCTGGCCAGCCTGGCTCTGAGCGGACTCACCTCCTTCTCCGATTGGCCCCTGCGCATGTGGACCGGGGTTGGTCTAGCGATTTCAGCGGTGGCCATGTTCTACGCCGGATGGATCGCACTCCGGACTCTTCTCTTCGGCGCCGATGTCCCCGGCTGGGCCACCTTGGTCGTCGCAGTATTCTTCCTTGGCGGCATCCAGATTTTCTCGATTGGCGTCCTAGGCGAATACCTCGGAAAGATCTTTGTCGAGGTGAAGGGTCGTCCGAGCCACATCGTGGCGGAAGAAATCCAGGGCAGTGCTATCGGAGTCCGCTCATGAAACCGACCGGGCACCAACTTCTTATCTTCAGCACCGTCGAAGGAGTTGGCATGCTCTTCGATTACGCCCTGTCGGCAACGCTTCACGAACAAGGATGCCCACTTCCCGTCGCCAGCATGTTGGCTTTTGCCGCTGGCTTCGCTCTCCGCTTCGCGGGAAACTTTCGGTGGACGTTCCGGGGTCAGGATGCCGAATTTGCTCCCGCTCTCACTCGCTATGCAGCCGTTGCCTTTGCCCGGTTCGCCCTTCGCCCGGGAGCATTTGGAGCCTTTCCCGGACTGCTTGAGGAAACCTACGATGCTACTCGGATTGGCTGGATTCTGCTGGAGTTCGGTTTGGGTTTTGTCGTTTCCAAATACTGGGCCTTTCGGATTTCCATGAAAGGAGGCCAGGAATGGTGATCCGCACCCTAGGGGGAGTTCCCATGGTGATGGCGCTGTTCGTTTCGTGCCAGGCACCCCGCGAAGAGATCCTCGATCCCACAGCCACTCTCGCCGCCTACCGGCGCAGTTCCCTGCATTCGCCGGAGGCCATCGCCAGCCTGAGGAAGGCTGGCGAATCCCCGGGTGGCACCTGGACGGTGAGGAAAATGGTGGCCGCCGTCGAGACCACCCATCCCTCCTTGTCACGGGCGCGCGCCCAACTCCATGCCGCCCAGGCGGGCATCGATGTTGCCGGCACCCACCCGCCCGTCGGAATCTCCCTCGACCTTCAGCGGGCCCTTCAAGGAGCGAGTCCGTGGACCTGTGGGTTGATGCTCGACTACACCCTTGAGACCGGTGGCAAGCGCGCCGCACGCATCGTCAAAGCCCGAGCCGAAGCCGACCGGGCCGCCATCGCCATCACTCAGGCACGAGGCGACATCCACAGCGCCGTCGCCCGCGCGTTCATCGACCACCACGCCGCCGCCGCCCAACTCGCAGCCCTCGAAGAAAGTTCGCGCGACCTCGATGCCTGGGAACAAGCGAGCACCCAACTCGCCAAGCTGGGGGAAACCGATCGTCTGCAGAGCTACACTCTCGAACGCGAGCGGTCTCTGCTGGAGCGGGAAATGGCCACCACGCGCAAGCAATCCCGGGTCGCCGACGCCGCTCTGGCTCGCGCTTTGGGAATTCCCTTCAGCGAAGTGGCTCACCTTCCGCTCGCCCCCCTCCCCGAATCCCTGCCCGCCGTCCCGTCGCGATCGGCCATTCAAAACACCACAGCCCTGTCCAAACCGGAGGTCCTCGATCCCCTCGCGGCCTATGCCATCGCCGAAGCGGCCTTGCGAATCGAGGTCTCTCAGCAATATCCAGATCTCCACCTCGGTCCGGGCTACAGCTACGATCAAGGACAGCAGAAATGGCAGCTCGCCGCTTCGCTCGCAATCCCGAGCGATATCAACGCCGCAACCATTCGTCGCGCCGAAGCCGATCGCACCGCCGCCGCTGCGGTTTTTGTCGAAACCCAAAACACCGCCCTCGGTAACTCCGCCGCGGCCCTCGAAGCCTACTCGGGATGCCTCCAACAATGGCGCCAAGCCACAGAACTGGTCGTGAAATCGGAAGCCATCCATCGAGCCCAAACTCAAATCACCCGCGCCGGGGCAGGTGACCGCCTACCCCTTCTGCAAGCCCAATACTCCACCTGTCAGGACCGCGCCGCCGAGATCGCCGCCCGATTCGATGCCTGGCGAGCATGGGTCGACCTCCTCGATGCCACCCGCGGACCCATCGCGGGAAATCTCCTCTGATGCTGCCATGCTCCAATCCGCCCTCCCTGTCCTGAGCTGTGTCTTCCTCGCCACCTTCCCCGCAGCCGGGCAGGGGGTGAGAGTCGATGCGGCACAACAGAAACTTTACGGCGTCGAGACCGCCTCCCTCCAACCCGCAGAGATCACCCCCTCCGTGAAAGGTCGAGCTGAGGTGATCGATCCGCTGCCCCTCCTCCAACAATGGAGCGCCCTCACCATGGCTCAACTCGCAGCCGAGGTCGCTCACACCGAGGCCACTCGAACCGAGACCCTCAATCGCGAAGGACAACTCGCCTCCGACCGTGCCATGGAGGATGCCCGGCAACGCGCAGCCACCGCCGATGAAGCCGTCCGTCAAGCGGAACTGAGTCTCAGCGCCACCTGGGGCGCGGAAGCTCTCCAGGGACTCAAATCCCAATCCTGGGAGAACGACCTCCGCCTCGGAAAATCCGTCCTGATCCGACTCTCATTGCCGGCGGGCACCCAATTCCCGGATCACGCGAAGACCGCTTCGGTCTCCCCACTGGCCTTCGACGAATCCCTGGAAATGCAGGAATTTCCGGCACTAACGCACTGGTCCGATCCACGGGTCAACGCCAGTCGCCAACCCGGCTACTACCTTCTCGTCCACCCTGAGTCCTCTGGATGGCCCATCGGCACGCCTCTCCAAGGCACCGTCCAAACCTCAGATAAAACTCTCCAGGGATTCAACCTCCCAGCCGATGCGATCCTCATCACCCAAGGGCGGGCTTGGGTCTTCCAGGAAGGAGAAAGCGATCACTTTGAACTAAGGCCGATCTCCACTCGCCACGCCACGCGACATGGCTGGTTTGTCGAAGCCAACGCTCTCGACGCCCATCAGCCTCTGGTCATCCGAGGGGCCCAGGGCCTTCTAAGCCAGAAGATCCAAGCTTCTTCCGGCCCAAAAGTCTCTGACTGACATGCTGCGAAATCTCCTCTCCACCGCGTTGCGCTTCCGCACGCTCGTGTTGCTCAGCGCCGTTGTGCTTCTCGCCTACGGAGCCTTCGTCGCGATGCATGCCCGGCTCGACGTCTTCCCCGAGTTCGTGCCGCCTCAAATCACCGTTCAAACCGAAGCGCCTGGATTTTCACCCGAACAGGTGGAGGCCCTCGTCACCTTCCCGATCGAATCCGCCATCGGAGGCATTCCTGGCTTGGAAACCACACGTTCCGAATCCATCCAGGGCCTCTCAGTCGTCGACCTCATCTTTCAAGACGGCAGTGACGAACTCACCGATCGCCAACTGCTTGCCGAGCGCCTCACCGAACTCGCGGGAACTCTTCCTCGTCAAGTCGGAGTGCCCACGCCCTCCCCCATGGTCTCCTCCACCATGGACCTTTTGAAAATCGGACTGGTCTCCGATCAAAAATCAGGCAGAGACCTGCGAACCCTCGCCGATTGGACCGTCTTGCCCCGACTCAAGGCCGTTCCAGGCGTCGCCGAGGTCACCGTCGTCGGAGGAGAAGTCGAAGAACTCGAAATCCTTCCCCAACCAGCAAAAATGGCTGCTTTGGGCGTCGGTCTCACCGAACTGACCGCCGCTGCCCGCCAAGCCGTCGACGTTCGGGGTTCCGGCTCGATCGAAACCCGCAACCAACGGCTCACCATCCACGTCCACGGCCCCACCCCCGACGTGGACCACCTCTCCCAGTTGATCGTTCGCGGCCAGGGGGCCGATGCGATCCGTTTGAGCGACCTTGCCGAGATCCGCTGGGGGGCCATGCCCAAATTTGGCGATGCCTTGATCAACGGCCGCCGCGGAGTCCTCCTCGCCCTCACCAGCCAAGCAGGAGCCAACACCCTGGAGACCACTCGAGCCGTCGAGCAAGCCCTCGATGAACTTCGGCCCCTCCTTACCTCGCAAGGAATCGAACTCATGGACGGGCTCCATCGTCCCGCCAACTTCATCGAAGTCGCTCTGTCCCATCTCACTTCCTCCTTACTGTGGGGTGCAGTTCTCGTCGCTGTCGTCCTTCTGCTATTCCTCCTCGACCTGCGCACCGCGTTCATCTCGTTCATCTCCATTCCGCTGTCGCTTCTCGGTGCCATCGCGGAAATGCATTTTCTGGGCGTTCCTCTCAACACCATGACCCTGGGAGGCCTGGCAGTCGCCGTCGGCGTGGTCGTCGACGATGCCATCATCGACGTCGAAAACATCCTCCGCCGCCTGCGTGAGAACGCCTCGCTGCCGGCGCCACGCCCGCCCCTTGGCGTCGTTCTCGAAGCCTCCATCGAAGTCCGCGGGGCCGTCCTCCACGCCACCCTCATTGTGCTGGCGATGTTCGTTCCGGTGTTTGCCCTCAGCGGACTGCAAGCCCGATTTTTCCAGCCCCTGGCGATCTCCTTCATGCTCGCGGTGGTCACCTCCCTCGTCATCGCCATGACGGTCACACCCGCCCTCTGCCTGTTCCTCATCGGCCGCGCTCGCCCCCGCCGTGAGCCCATTCACCTGAGGGCTCTGGCATCCCTTCACGAAGCGTTGCTGCGGCCTTTATGCCGGGCTCCTTGGGCAGTAATCGGCATCGCTGCCATCGGCATGGTGGCCGCAGGAATCCTGGCCAAGCGCCTCCCAACCGAACTTCTGCCACCATTTCGCGAAGGACACTTTGTTGTCCAAGCGATCGGTCTGCCGGGAAGCTCTCTGGAGGAAACGATGCGCTTTGGAGAAAAAGCCAGCCAGCAACTCCTCGCCATGCCCGAGGTGGCCTCCGTCGAAATGCAGGCTGGTCGCTCAGAACGCGGCGTCGACACCTGGGGCCCGGAGCGTTGCGAATTCCACATCGAACTGCACCACGACCCCAACATCGATGAAGCCCATGTCCAACAACGCATCCGCACCCTCTTCGAAGCCTATGGAAACATGCAGACCGAGACGCTCACCTTCCTTGGCGATCGAATCAGCGAATCACTAAGTGGCGAAACCGCCTCCGTCGTCGTCAGCCTCTACGGAAAAGACCTCGATGTGCTCGAAGCTCCGACCCAGCAAGTGGCTCAGCTTCTGCGGGAAACCCCAGGCGCCCATGGCGTGCAATCGCTCGGCAGCGATCGGGCCCCAGCTTGGGATGTCACGCTGGAGAACGCACGACTCGAACCGCATGGGCTGCGCCCTGTCGCTGTCCAGGAATCCATTGAGACCGCCATGCAAGGAACGGAGGTCGGCCAGATCGTTGATGCCAACCGCATCGTGCCCATCCAAGTCCGCTTCGACCACGCCACCCGCCAGGACCTTTCCTCCCTCGCGCGCCTCCCGATCGACACCCCCGTCGGCGGTCTCGTGCCTCTCTCCGAACTTGGCAATCTTCAACTCACCGAGCAGCGGGCTCAAATTCGGCATCAGGATGGTCGACGGCGTCAGGTCGTCACCGCCAATGTTGAAGGCAGACCCGTCACCGAATTCGTCGCTGAGGCCCGCCAACGCATCCAGGATGCTCACCTCCTGCCGGAGGGCGTCTACCTCACTGTGAGCGGAGCCGCCGAAGCCGAAACCCGCGCCCATCGAGAACTGCAAGCCGCCACCGCCATCACCCTACTCGTTATCGGGGTGTTCCTCGCGATGGCATTCCGGCAGTTGCCGAACTTCCTTCTCGTCATCTCCATCCTTCCCATTTCAGCAGCTGGCGGAATCACCGCCGCCGCTCTCACCGGCATCCCTCTCTCGCTCGGTGCCCTGATCGGCCTCGTCACCTTGTTTGGACTAGGAGTTCGCAATTCCATCATGCTGATGAGTCACTACGAACACCTCGTACTCCACGAAGGCCATGAATGGAATCTCACCACGGCCATTCAAGGCGCCCGCGAGCGCTTGGTCCCCGTCCTCATGACCACCGCCGTCACCGGATTGGCGCTGCTTCCCCTAGCCCTCCACCCCACCACCGCGGGACGCGAAGTCGAGGGCCCCATGGCCATCGTGATTCTCGGTGGACTGACACTTTCCACCGTGGTCACTCTCCTGATTCTCCCGGTCGCGGCCCACCATTTTGCACGATTCCGCCCCGTCTCATCATTCTCTCATGTTCCATGAAGAGAATCCGTGGCGTTCTCATGAAATCGGATGCCCCCAATTTTCCACAAACGCTAGCCGAGGGTCCCATCGACCCTCCCATCGACCGTGTTTTCGAGGCTCCGGATGCGAGTGTCGCTGACTTCAAATTCGGCAAAAAGGTCGCCTCGGTTTTCGACGACATGGTCAGTCGCTCGGTCCCATTCTATGGGGAGGTCCAACGCATGGTTGCGGAAATGGTCGCCGATTATGCCGTAACCGGCACCCATGTTTACGATCTCGGTTGCTCGACCGGCACCACCTTTCTGGGCATCGACGGAGAGGTGGCGCCGGGCGTGAAATTCATCGGCATCGATAACTCCCATGAAATGCTCGACCGCTGTCGCTCAAAACTCGCCGAAAAGCCCATGGCCCACGAAGTCGAACTCCAGTTCGGCGACCTCAATGCCGGCGTGAAAATTGAGAATGCCTCAGTGGTCCTGCTGGTCCTCACCCTGCAATTCGTCCGTCCCCTCTACCGGGATCAACTGATTGCCGACATTCTCGGCGGCATGCACGAAAATGGAGCTCTCATCCTCGTCGAAAAGGTCATCGGCGAGGACTCGCTCTTCAACCGTCAATTCATCAAATACTACTATGAGATGAAACGCCGACACGGGTACAGCGAACTGGAAATCTCCCAGAAACGTGAGGCTCTCGAAAACGTTCTCATCCCCTACAAGCTTCTCGAAAACCGCGAGATGCTACTGCGTGCCGGCTTCCGCTACTGCGACACCTTCTTCAAATGGTACAACTTCACCGGCATGATCGCCGTCAAGTGAACCCCTCCCCTCCCGATCATGAAAGTTCGTCTTGGCAACTTCCTCTATCACTATCGGAACATCCTATTCCCGTTGGTCTACTCCCTTCTCTTCATCAAGGGCCCCACTCTTCTTCCGGACTACCGCATGGCGGCTGTCGCCGGGTTTCTCATCGCCCTTTCCGGTCAGTTACTGCGAGGCGCTACCGTCGGGCTCGATTACATCAAGCGCGGAGGTAAAAATCGCATGCCCTACGCCGACGACCTCGTCACCGGGGGGCTCTTCAGCCACTGCCGCAATCCTCTCTACGTTGGCAACGTCACCATTCTCATCGGCACCGGAGTCGCATCCAACTCGCTTCTCTTCATGACCGCAGGATTGCTGTTCTTCTTCATCGCCTACTCCTGCATCGTCGCTGCCGAAGAGAACTTCCTGCGCGGGAAATTCGGCGCCACCTTTGATGACTATTGCTCCAAAGTTGGGCGTTTCACCTTCAACCCAAAGGGCCTCGGCGAGACCCTCCAATCAATGCGCTTCAACTGGCGCCGGCTCATCAGCGCGGAATACAACTCGGCCTTCATTTGGATCCTCGCTGCCTCATTGGGCGTCCTCCAAAACGCTCATCATGCCGACGACCTCGACGGCCCCGTGGCGACGGCCGCCGTTGCCATCCTCGCCATCGGCATTCTCGGCTACGTCATCGCGCGTATCCTCAAAAAGGCCGGACGCCTGCGCACCGCAGTCACCAGTTGAATCCAGCCCCATCAAGGCTCGACCCCGAGTTTGGTCCGGGCTTTGCTTGCCGCCCTCATGCCCGTGACGTCCACCCCGCTCGAGCTTCTGAAATCCTGGATCGGCCCCATGGTTCGCTTCGGGATCGTTGGTGCATTCGCCACTGCCGTTCACTACGGCAGCGCCATGGCTGCCGTCAGTAGTGGCATCGATCCTCTGGCCTCCAATGCCGTCGGATTTGCAGTCGGCTTCAGCGTCGGATTTTCCGGGCACTTTGGGTGGAGCTTTCGCGAACAACGTGCCGGACTGACTCGGTCACTCACGCGCTATGCAGTCGTCGCCGCCCTAGGCTTCGCGCTCAACCATGGCTTGTTCACCTTGGCCGTTCGTCATGGACTCCCGACTGCTCCCTCCTTGGCATGTGTCCTCGGCATCGTCGCCGCCAACAGCTTCCTGCTCTCCAAGGTTTGGGCATTCCGACGCGACCGTCGTCAGCCCGATCCCGCCTGAGATCCCCTTCCACGAAAAACCCCGTCCACCTGAGGTGGACGGGGTCGAAGGATTTCCAAGAAAATCAGGATTCGCCAATTCCCACGCGGAGGAAGCCACGGTCCGTCAGACCTTCCGATGCGTCCAATCGGAAACTACGATACTCGTAGCCCGCTGGCGCGTCTTCCAGGCCGTCCACCTGTGGAGACACCTCGGTGACCGGGGAGTCGAAGCTGCTCAAATCCGGGCCGCCCTGAATCTCAATCCGAGCACCCTCGTAGATCGCAAATGGCGCCGTCGCCGCCGTAAACGCAGGGGTCGCGGTCGGTACCGCCACCGTCAACACCAGCTCGTCCATCTCATCTCCATCGGTATCCACCGTCGAAACGACGATTTTCGCTCCGTCACCCCCATCGGCCGGATTTCCACCCAGCAGGAATTCGACGAGATTCGATTGGCCATCGCCATCCGGATCCGCCGTCGGAAGCAAGTCCTCCACATCGGAGAAGTATCCAGCAATCCACGTTGCAAACGCATCCGCCGTCGCCTCACCCACCCGGATCGATCCCGTACCGGTAAGTGCTCCCGAAACATGCGTCGAATTGTAAACACCAGCTGGCAGCGCCACGCCATTCAACGTGAGCGAAGCCACCGTTTCCTCACCCGTGAAGTTGAGATTCCACTGAGCTCCCAGGGAGATCTCGACGGAAGCCGTATCCACGAGCGTCTCGGCACTCTGCGTGATGAGCGTGCCGGCTTCCACACGAGTCGTCCCGGTATAGGTCTGCGTCGATTTCAACGTCAGCATCCCGCTGCCTCGCTTGGTGATACCGCCGGCTCCTGAAAACACCTGGGTGGTGGCAACAATGAATCCCCCGGAATCGATCGTCCCGCCTTGCGCGGAGATCGTGGCGGTGTCGACCTTCATGAACTCGGAGCTGTCGCCCAGCGCCACCAAGGTTCCGCCATCGAATTCCACGGTACTGCTGCCGCCCGTACCGGTGCCCTCATCCACCACCCGCGTCTCCAGCGTTCCGCCGGTTTGCAGATGGATCGTGCCGACACCTTCGGCCGTCGGAGCCAGGGCCGTGCGAGCGCCATTCACAGCCACCCGACCTCCATTCGAAATGAAGATCTCGCCCGTACCATTTTCACCCACGATCAAATACTGATCCGCACTGGTCAGATTCAAGGTTCCGCCCTCCACATAGGCCGTCCCCTTACTGTCGACATAGCGACCCAAGGTGAACCACCGCTGCGGCGTGAACACGGCATCATCTTCCACGTAGAGTGTCCCGGAGCCATTGCGCCCAAAGTGCACCGTGTCAGCTGCCTTCAGCTGGGCCGTATCTCGCAGGGTCACGATGGCATTCGCTCCGACGTTTTCGCCAATGATCATGTCGTCCGTCGTGACATTCCACACGGTGCTCCCCTCCAACGTGAGTTCTTGCACGCTATCGTTGTCAGCGAGATTGTTGTTGTAGCCAAGGCTCATCGCGAAGCTGCTCACCGTGGCATCCACAAAAGTCGCGCGACCGGTCTGTCCACTGCCGTTGCCACGGCCCATCGCGAACCATCCGCCGATCTCCACAGTCGTCCCGGTGGCCTCCAAGCTCGCGGAAATCCCTTCGAGGTGGGAAACCCACAAATCGCCGGTGAGGTGCAACTCCTGGCCCTCACCACCGCTCGGCACCACGGTGCCGCCACCGATATGCAAGGCTCCGACCCCATTCATGTTCGTAGCGAACTCCAGCTTCCCGGATCCGGTCTTCGAAAGCACTCCCCCCTGGCCAAGAAACTCACCCGTCAGGGTCAGATCCGCCGTGTGGCTCAGCCCACCCCCAGCCGCGGCGATCGTTAGACCGCGGTTCGTCGAAAAGGCTTCCGTGCTACTGAAGGCCAGTGTGCCGCCATCCAACACCAAATTCTCCGGCGCCGCAGAGGCCGCCCCCAGGGGCGAAGCCTCGCCGCCCGCACCGAGCGACGGCACCTCAAGGGTGCCTCCAGCGATGCGGGTCGTCCCGGTGTAGGTGTGGGCCATCGCGTCGATGGTCAGCGAGCCCGCACCCTCTTTGACCAGGCCTGTCGAACCATCGATCGATCCGCTGCCGCTCAAGTGGTAATCGATCCCTTTCGATGGCGTGAATCGGACCGAACTCGGCGCCACCACGGCATTCAACTCAACGTCCATCAAGTCCGCGTAGTCATCGAAAGTCAGCCACGCCATCTCTTCGTAGCTGGCATCAGAGAAGTCCGATTCGAGATCCCAGTTGTGGGTGGCCATCCAATCGCTTCCCTCCGAACCGGCCCATAGAAGATGAGGGGCGATGCTTTGAATTTCCAGCACCACCGCACCCTTGCCCGTGCCAAACTTGTTGGGAGATTCGACCACCTGAGCCGTCAGCCCCTGCGGAATGCTGCCGAGCACAAAGCTCCCGCTGCCCGTCCGCTTCGCCGAATCGAAGGTCAGCATCACCACCTCACCCGTCACCAAATTCTCTCCGCTCAGGTCGATCTTCACCTCCCCGTTCACGGTGAGAGTATCCGTCACTTCAACGACGGCCTGCGTTGGCAAAACCTCGCTCGCATCCCCCAACTCGACGCCGAAATGGCAATCGCCCAAGGTCATTTGAGACGGTTGCAGGAAGTCATTGATCAGCTCCGTTTCGATCTGCAACGAAGCACCATCCTGCACCTCCAGATTTCCCGACGTATCCAAAGTGAAAGGATCATCCGCCAGCATCACCAAAGTCCCAGCTTCCACCGTGGTTGCGCCGGAATACAAATTGTAGCCGCCGAGACGCAGCCGACCTTCACCTGATTTCACCAATCCACCGCTGCCTTCCAGCACCTGGCCAATTTCCAACGAATGCCCGGCAGTATCTATCTGAAGACCGGCTCCCACCAACTCCACCGTATCCAGACCCGACATGAAATCATCATTGTCGGCAGTCGCGATCACCTGACCCCCCTCAAAGGTGGCGACCGCATATCCCCCTCCACCACGCAGGAACGACGTATTCATCTCCGCCGTGCCAGTAAGGCTCAGCGTACTCGACGACGCCTGATTCACCGCGATCGTCACCCCGTCGGGAGCCTCCAGTACCGCCGTTCCCGACAAATCATACGTGGCGGCACCGTTCTCCCCGACCCATACCGTGCCAACGGCAGAAAGTTCCCCGCCCGATTGATTCAGAACGCCAGTTCCACCAGCCGCGATGATGAAGTGAGTATCCGCCGAGCCCGTCTTCGAAAAGCTTCCGCCCGACATGTTCAGCGTTCCGTTGCCGTCCGTGCGACCGATCGCCACCCAGTTGTCCGTCGTGATTTCCCCCGATCCAGTCAACTCCAACTTGCCGAGACTCGAAGCTCCTTCGCCAATCCAAACCTCCTTGAGCGCCTGAATCGAACCTCCGCTGACCACGGAATCGGATGCCCCGTTGTAGCCGAAAATCAATCGGCCTCCACCACTCGTGTGGATCGAACCGCCGCTCATCTCCAAGCGACCATTGCCCCCTTCGAAACCGAACAACATCCGCCCAGTCGATGTGATCGCACCCGCAGAAAGATTCAACGAACCCGTCCCCGATTGGGTACCAATCAGCGACTCATCCACCACCGAAATCGATCCGCCAGTCATGTCGACCTGGCCTGTCGCCCCGGACTCCGAACCCACATAAAGCACCTGGGGAGCCTCAGAGATGACGGAAGAAATAGTGGCGACGAAAGGAGTCGTGAGATTGACGACGGCCTGCTCAGGACTCGCCGGCACTCCTGCCGACCAGTTAGTTGCCGTGGCCCAGTTGGCATCCGTGGCACCGGTCCAATCCGAGGCCTGGGCACTTTGCGGAAAAGTCATGGCAGCCCCAGCAAGGAGGCAGGAAGTGGCGGGAAACATGCGTACAGCCGCCTGCAGAAGACGCTCCCTTCCCGGGAGCGACAGGGAATTCAGATTCATGGGTTGATACAGGGTTGAAGCCACCGGAGACCGCACCTGCGAGCTCCACCCGGAACGGGTCCCTCCAGAACTCTTTCCGGAAGGGGCGCAGGGAACCCTACGGGTTCCAAAACCCCCATTCGTCAGGCATTGCGCAACGATTCTGTCATCTTTCTACAAACTCCTGAACCTCATCGATCACCTACTCGGCCCCTTCCATTCCTCGATGCTAATCTCCTCCACTTCCCCCCATAACGAAGGTTGACCTGAGAGCCATCCTGCCAGAGCTAAAGCAGCATGAAACCTTTCTTGTGCTGGTTCCTCCTACTCGCCTCGGTCGCCTTCGGCCTTCCCCGCGAGACCCTCTTCACCGACGACTGGAAGTTTCACCTTGGTGACCTCGCTGGGGCCGAAACTCCCGAGTTCGCTGACCAGCAATGGCGCCCGGTGACCCTTCCCCACGACTGGTCCATCGAAGGAGAGTTCTCACCC
The DNA here is from genome assembly GCF_014201715.1 of Haloferula luteola. Lineage (GTDB taxonomy): Bacteria > Verrucomicrobiota > Verrucomicrobiia > Verrucomicrobiales > Akkermansiaceae > Haloferula > Haloferula luteola. The sequence goes on along the minus strand of NZ_JACHFD010000004.1, from coordinate 5,297 downwards.
GACCATGCCAGTGCCACCGGCTTCCTCCCAGGCGGCATCGGCTGGTACCGCAAATCCTTCACTCTTTCCCCCGAAGCCCACGGAAAGAGAGTCCTTCTCCGCTTCGAAGGAGTCTACCGGAACAGTACCGTTTGGATCAATGGCCAGCTCCTCGGACACCGCCCTCATGGCTATATCGACTTTGAATACGACCTCACCGAGGCCCTCGTAGCCGGCGGAACCAACGTCATCGCCGTTAAAGTTGAACGCGCGAACATTGCCGACTCCCGCTGGTATCCTGGCACCGGGATCTATCGCGATGTTTGGCTCACGATAGTCGATCCCATTCACATCGTCCGTCATGGTGTCTTCCTCACCACACCCCACGTCACCGAAGCCTTTGCTGAGGTGAACAGCACCTGCGAAGTCACCAACACCTCCACCGAATCTCGCACCCTGACCGTCTCCGCCGAGATCCACGATTCTCCCCAAGGAAACCCGCAATCCCTCTCCCGCGCCACCACCACCCGCACTCTCGCCGCTGGGGAGACCTGGGCATTTCCCCTCTACCACCCGATCGAGCATCCCCACCTGTGGAGCCCTTCCGATCCCTACCTCTACCAAGTCACCCACCGGATCGAGGTTGATGGAAAGCAGGTGGATGAAGTCACCACACCCCTCGGCATCCGCGCCTTTCACTTCGATGCGGACCATGGCTTCTTCCTCAATGGCAAGCCCCTCCTCATCCAAGGAGTCTGCAATCATCACGACGCGGGCTTCCTCGGTGCCGCTGTCCCCCGCGCCGTCCTCGAACGCCGCATGCGCCTCCTCAAAAACATCGGGGTCAATGCATTCCGCTGCTCTCACAACCCCATGCAGGACGACCTCTACGAAATCTGCGATGAACTCGGGTTCCTCGTCATGGACGAAGCCTTCGACGAATGGGAAATCGGCAAACGGAAATGGGTTCAGGGCCGCAATGCCGGCACAGCCGAACGCTTCGGCTACAGCGAGGACTTCGCCGAATGGGCGGTGCGTGACACCGAAGCGATGGTCCGTCGCGCTCGCCAGCATCCCTGCGTGATCCTCTACAGCATCGGCAATGAAATCGACTACCCGACCGACCCCTATGTTCACCCCAAATCCCGTCAGGTCGAAATCTTCAAAGACTCTCCCGGCCAGCCGTCCATGACCCGCCTTGCCGCCGTCGCCCCTTCGCTCATTGCTGCCGTGAAGCGCCACGATCCCACTCGTCCCGTCACCATGGCCCTATCGAACGCTTCCGCTGCCAACGCCATCGGCTTGGCAAACATGCTCGACGTCGCCGGCTACAACTACCAAGAAGCCGCCTATCCGGATGACCACGCCGCCTTTCCAGACCGCATCCTGATCGGCAGCGAAAATGGCGATTCCCCTGAGGCTTGGGCGGCAGTCCGCGACCTTCCCTACATCTCTGGTCAGTTTCTCTGGACGGGCTTCGACTTCCTCGGCGAAGCCAACGAATGGCCCAATCACGGCAGCGAAGCCGGAATCTTTGACATCGCTGGATTTCCCAAACGGGATGCCCTGTGGCGCGAAGCCCTCTGGTCGGAAAAACCCGTCCTTCACCTTTCCGTCTCCCAAGGCCGCCGCGGATGGCGAGAAAGCGATTGGAACGAGCCACGTCGCCCGAACGAACCCGTTCAAGTCCTCGCTCTCACCAACCTGCCCAAAATCACCCTCAGCCTCAATGGTCGGTCCATCGGCACCTCCAGTCCTCAGAACGGGATCGCCCGCTGGGAACTGCCTTGGGAAAAGGGAGAACTCATCGCCACCGGCACCGACCCTCAAGGCCAGGTTCATCGCGCCACCCTCGCCACCACCGGCCGAGCCACCGCCCTGAAACTTCACGCCGAACGCCTCGAACTCCGCGGCGATCAACGCGACGCCCTCCACATCATCGTGGAACTGCTCGATGATGCAGGTCGTCGCGTTGCCCGCGACGATCGCGACGTCAAAGTCACCGTCACGGGGCCCCTGAAGCTCGCGGCCTTGGAAAACGGCGATCAAAACGACCCCACATCCCCCCGTTCTGATCACCGAACCACCCGCCGAGGTCGGGCCCTCATCATCCTTCAAGGTCGAGCCCCGGGCACCGCCACCCTCACCGTCGAAGCCGATGGCCTCCCGCCTGCGAACCTTCCCATCGAGCTGAAATAGACCACCCCAGAGAAAGCTTCGACGATGAGTCCGACCTGAAACCCCGGTCGCTGCGCACGTCCTAGTTGAACCAGAAACCGGAGCTTCCTCGCCCGCGAAATTCTACTCTTGGCACCTCCAGAAATTTTGATAGAGGAAGCTTCCGCTCACATGAACGCACCGTACCATCATCAGCTTCACAACTGTCTTCCCGTCGGGATGGCAGCTGCTTGGGCATGGGTCTCGGTGATTTCCCTCGTCACGAAAGAAAAGACCGATCGTCTCGATAATTCCTTTCCCCTGATGGGCCCGGGCGGGCCCGGTGAGCCCTGAAAATTTTTTCATTTCCCAACGCTTTCACCAGCCCCGCCCACCTCTCCGGTGCGCGGGGCTTTTTTTGTCTCCTCATGAATGCCCATGCCCCAACCCCATCGAGTCTCTGGAGTGACCTCCGGCAGCTACCCCGGTGCTATTGGATCCTCTTCAGTGGCACTCTCATCAACCGTTTCGGCCACTTCGTGATGCCCTTCCTCGCTCTCTACCTGAAGCGTGAAGGACATCCCGCATGGGTGACCGGAGCCAGCCTCGCCGCCTATGGTGCTGGAGGCCTCATCGCCAACATCACCGGCGGCTACTGTGCCGACCGACTGGGGCGCAAACCGACCATTCTCTTCTCCTGCTGCAGCGCCGCCTTGGCGATGTTGGCCCTCTCGCAGGCCCATACGGCAAATGCCATCATCACCTGCAGCGCGATGGTCGGGCTGGCCAGCTCCATGTATTTCCCTGCCTCCAGCGCTCTCCTCGCCGACCTCGTTCCCGAGCCACTGCGGATTCGCGCCTTCGGATGCCAGCGGCTCGCCGTCAACCTCGGCTTCGCTCTGGGGATGATGACGGCAGGCGCTCTCGCCGCGCATTCCTTTCTGTGGCTTTTCATCGTCGATGCCGCGACCACTGCCGTGCTCGGATTGCTGGTCCTCATGGGTCTGCCGGGGGGCCAGGCTCCTTCCCGGGATAGCGCTGGATGGGGCATCGCCCTGCACGCCATGCAGAGGCATCCCGCCTACCTTCGGGCCGTCTTCGCCTCGTTCTGCATCGCGATGGTCTTTTGGCAGCTCAGCAGTTCCTGGGGACTCCACGTCACCGAAATCGGAGGCCATAGCGAAAAGACCTATGGTCTTCTCATGGCCATCAACGGCCTGATGATTGTCGCGCTTGAGCTTCCCCTGACCTCCGTCACCAGGCGCTACCCGGCTCCTAAAATCATCGCCCTGGGCTATGTCGGCGTCGGCGTTGCCATCGGGCTCAGCCTCTTGGGAGGCTCGCTGCCACTCCTGACCACCATCATGGTTCTCTTCACCCTTGGAGAGATGATCGCTCTTCCCGTCTCTCACAGCTTCATTGCCCAACTGGCTCCCAATGCGATGCGGGGACGATTCATGGGCATCCTTGGAGTTGCCTGGAGCAGCGCCACCATGATTGGCCCCGCCGCGGGCCTGGCACTCTTCGAACACTCCCCGGAAGTCCTCTGGATCTCATGTCTCGGGCTCGGACTCGCCGCCGCAGCCACCGTTGCAAGCATCCCAACCTCGGCTGAAGAACCGGTCCCAACTCCACGCGCTTCGCGCCCGACGAAGCTCTCGGGTCATTGAACCCCTCCAGCAACTTGAAAGCCCCTTGGTAAGTTGGCCAGCTGATCGGTTCCAACGACCCAAGGGGCGCGGGATGCCCGTGAACGGCCATGTTCCTCAGCTCCGGCCTCTGGCGATGCGAGCGACGAATGCATGCGACATGAAGCTCTTGCGAAGTAACGAACGGACCCACTCACTAAACTCTAACAAAGGAGCTACTCTCGTCGACGATCCGTCTTCTGATGTCGCGGGGGGGAATAAGGGGGTACGTTGAGCGGTGAGGAGCGATGAGATCCACCCCAAGTTCTTCCATCCTCGTATCGAGCTTGTCGGAGTCGCAAGCCTTGTCGCCAATGAGCGGATCCGGGACATCCACCGTCGCCATGAAATCGAAGAGGAGCTCAACCAAGGTGCTTTCGTGGGGACTCACGCAGCCCGTGTCGACGGCGACGCACTGCGACGTGTTCTGCGCAGATGCGGGCAAGACGAAGCTCGCGAAAACCGCGAGGAGGACGGCGATCCGTTCGATTTTTTATGATCTTCAGAGTGCGGGGAGGCGCACTGTGGAGCGACTTTAGGAGCGCAACACCCCGGAGCCTGGTGCCATGCACGGAGGCCGGAGCTTCCTTGCCCCTACCTATGGCAGCTAACTTTTTGTCTGGAGCGTCGATCGCTCTGGAGTTTCCGAACCTTCGCCAGCCACCCCAAAAAACCGGGGAAGCGGAGGCGGGAGTGGGCACCCCTTCAAAACACATCGCCGCAAGGCGCAAGAGTGCCGGCACACGCCCGCTCCCGCCGCAGCGGATCGAGGGCGCCTGACAGACCCGGACCAAGGGAGCTTCAAGCGACCGCAGGGCCGGGGCTGGCAGGTCTGCGGCTGCGTCTGACGCGATAGCGGCAGCGGGCGCAGCCGACGACCGGCCGCCAACACGACGAAGGGAGCGGCTGGAGGCCTGCACGATGTGGCGAGGAACGAGCCGCTGAGGAAGGCCGCAAGCCCAGCGACCTCCCCACGAACCACCAGCGCTCGAGCGGAGGCACGGCCCGTGCGAGGTGCCCATTTTTTGCAACCGGCGATAGCCGCACGGGGCGGGCCGCAGTGGTCGTTTGCAGATTGACCGGGTGGCCTCCGCCTTTGCGCCAGCGTTGCGGGCAATCAGTCCAAAAATTCGACTTGCTTCCAATCCGCTTCCGCGTGCTTCGATTCCATGAACTCTTCGAACTGCACGTAGCTATAAAAGTCTTCAGTGGACTCACCTACCCTGAGAGCTTCGCATTCTTGGCACAAGACAACTCTAAGGTTTTCGAGGTTCTTCAACAAGGCGTCCTGCAGGCCGCTTTGTCCACATCTGGGGCACGGCTCTTTTCTCATGGCGTCAGCCCGGAAACTGGATAAGCCGTGATTGTATCGCCCGCCTGTAGTGCTCCCTTGGAAGTTGGACAGCCTTGGTTTTTATTCAGGCTGCGGTGTTGCATTGTGCTTGGTGGTATTGGGTTGGTGACTTGTATTTG